>CAWFZJ010000099.1:0-14318 GCA_963820205.1 uncultured Verrucomicrobiae bacterium | reverse complement strand
ACGGTGAGCTTGGCATATTTGCTGGCGACCACGCCATAGGCATTGCTGGCGATGAGCTGATAACTGCCGGACGCAAGCAGCGGCGGTTTGCCCTGCCCGGAACTCTGGCCGGTCACGATCAAAGTATCGTTGGTCGCGGCGGGGAGGTTGGCGCCATTAAGCTGCCACTGGTAACGAACCGGTTGAACGCCTGCGCACTTGGCGGCAAACCACACGCTGGTCGCGGTGTTGAACACTGTCCGGTTCCACGGCTGGACGGTGAATGTCGGCGCGCGCGTGCCGAGCAACCCGAAGTTGTGGCTGCCGCCGCTGGCGATGGCGCTGACGTTGGCCAGATCAGGCGGAACATTGTTGGATGCGTTGCCGGTGTATTCATAACCCCACGAAACAACCGTGCCGTCGTTGCGCAGCGCGGTGCAATGCGTGGCGGAGCCGGAAATGGCGACGACATTGCTTAAATTGGACGGAATGGGAAATTGGGGATATTGCAAAATGCCGTCGCCCCATTGCACCACCGTTCCGTTCGCTCGCAATGCCGCGCTGAAGCCGGAACCGGCGGCGATGGCGATGACATTGGTGGCGGCGGGCGGAATGGTGGTTGATCCATCCTGGCTGTAACCCCAACCGACCACGGTTCCGTCCGCGCGCAAGGCAAGGCTGTGCAGGTTGCCGGCGGCAATGGCCACAACATTGGTCGCGGCGGGATTGTTGGCTGCCTGGCCATAGTTAGTAGCTTGTAAGTCGCCCCAGCCAACGACCGTGCCATCCGTCTTCAACGCGAGGTCGTGATAACCGCCGCACGCAATGGCCACAACGCTGTTCAGACCGGCGGGCGGATTGGTCTGGCCATAGCCGCCGTAACCCCAGGCATAAACCGTCCCGTCGGATTTCAACGCCAGAGTGTGCTGGTTGCCGGCGGCGATGGCGATGACGAAGGAATTGCTCAAGGCCGAGACGTTCGTCTCGCCGTAAATCGGCGTGTAATTCGCCCACGACGCGAGTTTTCCATCCGCGCCCAGCGCAAAATAATCGCCGTATGAAGTTAGATAGCCGCCGGTCGCGACGGCGATGGCGTTGGTCACGTTGACCGGCGGATTGCTGACGGCCTGGATTCCCCACGCGCGGGCGAAGAGCACTTTGACGTTCACCGGCGCGCTGGTGATGCCGTTGACCAAGTTGCTGACGGCGACATAATAATTGCCGGATTGCACGGCCAGCGCGGGATCAAGAATCAGCGCGTCGTTCGTCGCGCCCGAAACAGCGGCGTAATTTTTATTTGTTGTTGAGAAAAACCATTGGTAGGTCAGCGGGCCGCTGCCGAGCACCGTGATGCCGTCCAGTGAAATTTTCGAGCCTTGATAATTCGTCACGCCGGTCGTCGTCTGGGTAAGGAACGTCAGCGTGTTGTTGCTGATGACGTTCACCGGCGCGGGCAGGCTGATTGCCGTGTTGATGGAGTTGCTCACGAACAATTGGTAATTGCCCGCGTTGGCGAATTGGATGTTGGGAATGAGCAGAGTCGCGTTCGTGGCTCCGGGAACATTCGTGCCGTTCAACAGCCATTGGTAACTCAACGGCTGTGCGCCGGCGGCGCTGGCTTGCAGCGTCACATCGCGACCGGTGTAAGCCGTGAGGCCGACGGGCGGATGCAAGATGACCGGGCTGCCGTCGTTCACCAGCGCGAGACTGTGAAACGCAGCAGCGGCACCAGCCACGGAAACCAGGTTGCTCAACGCAGCAGGCGGATTGGCTTCGCCGTAAGAATTGTCGCCCCAAGCCACGACGGTGCCGTTGTAACGAATGGCCAGGCTCAAGCTTTGCCCTTGTGGAGAACCGCCGGCGTAAATCGCCGCAACGTTCGTCAGTCCGGCTGGCACGTTGATGCCAGTGCCGCTGCCCCAAGCGACGACCGTGCCGTTGGACTTCAACGCGAGACTGTGCGAATAGCCCGCAGCGATGGCAGTCACATTTGCCAGTCCTGCCGGAACGTTTGTCGCAACACCCGCGCCCCACGCGACGACGGTGCCGTCGTTTCGCAACGCGAGCGAATGAGTGTAGCCGCAGGCGATGGCAGTGACATGGTTTAATCCGGCGGGAGCCATGCTGTAAGGAATGGCACCCCAGCCAACGAGAGTTCCTTCAGCGCGTAACGCGAAGCCGAAGCGAAAATCTCCCACGGAAACGGATACGATATTACTCAATGTTGTCGGCGCTAATACCGGACCCCAAGAAACGACAGTTCCATCAGACCGAAGCGCGACGGCTCCGTCCAAACCGCCCGGAGAAGCCGACACTGCCACAACGTTGCTCGCACTGGCCGGAATATCTGTTATTGAGCCGCTGCCCCAAGCGACGACCGTTCCGTCTGCCCGCACCGCGAAGCTCGCGCCGTAACAACCCGCGACGCTAATAACGTTGCTCAATCCCGGCGGCGGCAAACTTTCGCCGGAAATGTTTCTGCCCCACGCGGCGACCGGGCCGAAGGTCAGTTGCGCGACGGCGCTGGTGGCGACGCCCACCGAGTTGCTGGCAACCACTTGATAAAATCCAAGATCATTCGTGCCGACGGCGGCAACGGTGTAACTCGCGCTTGTCGCGCCGGGGATGTTCGTGCCGTTCAACTGCCATTGATAATAACTCGGCGCGGGATTGCCCGACGCCGCCGCGTTGAACGTCGTCGGCAAACCCGGCGGCACGGAGCGGCCAACGGGCTGGGTTGTGAATGCCGGCGGCACCAGCACGGTCAGCGTCGCCGCCGCGTTGGTCGCGCCGGAGACGTTGGTGACGGTCAAACTGTAACTGCCCGCGTCCGCCGTGGTGAGGTTGGAAATGTTCAAGCTGCTGGTCGTGGAACCGACAATGTGAATGCCATCATCCACGAGTGCGTTGCCGTTTAAAAACCACTGGTAACTGTAAGGCGGCGTGCCGGCCACCACGGCGAAGAAGTTGACATTCGAGCCGATGAGCACGGACTGATCCACCGGTTGTTGGGTGAATGCCGGCGGCAAGATGATTGGCGTCAGCACGGCGACGGAACTGCTCGTCACGCCGACAATGTTGGACGCGACGAGCTGGTAATTGCCGCCGTCGTTCGTTTGCACGTTGGCGATGGTCAAAGTTGAATTCGTCGAGCCGCTGATACGCCCGTCATCCACAAGCGGTGAGTTATTAAAATACCATTGAAAGCTCATCGGCTGCGTGCCGGACAACGTCGGGCTTAAAATCGCGTTGCTGCTGACGATCACAGAAAGGTTCGTTGGCTGAACGGCAAACACGGGCGGCGTCAGATAGTTGAGATGGAATACGAGATTGCCGACGTGTCCGCCGTAACCACCGGCGAGGAAATAATACGTCGCGCCCGCCGTCGCCGGCAGGATGACTTGCGAAGTCACGCCGCCGCCAGCGTCGTCGTTGCAGACTGCTTCCATGAGCGAATCGCACGAGCCGACGTAGGCCGCCAGCCCGGTGTCGAAGTCGCTGCCGAACGTGTCCACGAACAGCAGGCCGTTGACCGGCGAAGTAAACTGATACCAGACGCCATTGCCGAAGCCGTCAATGCAATCGGGCGCCGGATCGCCATAGGAACTTGCGTTGAAGGTGGATTGCGCGTTGGTGTAATTGTAACTCGTGATGACGACCGCGCCGCTGCACAAATCGTTGGAAATAGTGTCAATGACCTTAAGCGAGACATTAGTGCTGGCGGCGGCGCCGTAGGCGTTGGTGACGAGGCAACTGAACTTGCTGCCGGAGTCGGACAATTGCGCGTTCGCCAAAATGTAAAATGAATTCGTCGCGCCTGGAACCAACGCGTTGTTCCGTTCCCAGAAATAACTCAAAGGGTCGCTGCCGCTGGCGGTCACGCTGAAGATTGCCGCGCTGCCGACCAACACGACCCGGTTCGGCGTCTGGGCGACAATTGTCGGAGGCGTCGGCGGAACATAAACCGTCAGCACGGCGTTGGAACTGGTGACCGCGCCGAAGAAGTTCGTGACGAGGACGGAATAATTTCCAGCCTGCGCGGGAGAGACGTTGTAAAGGGCGAGTGAAGAATTTGTCGCGCCGAAAATATTTGTGCCATTAAAATTCCACTGGTAGTTCAACGGTTGTGTGCCGCCCGCCGTCACCGCGAATGTCACCGCGTTGCTCACCAATACCGTCTGGTTCGTCGGTTGCGAAGTGATGACGGGCGCGGTCAGGGCGTAGCATTTGCCGGCGCTGCCGGCATTGTAGATGGCGGCAATTTCATTCGATGAAAGCGCGCGGTTGTAAATCGAAACCTCGTCAATGATGCCGCCGAACATGGACAGGTATGGTGCCCAAGTGCCCGTGGTGCCGATGAAAATCGGAGTTGTGTCGTAATCCAGCGCGAAGCCGGGTGTCGCCGACGCCTCCAGCACGCCGTTGACATACAGCTTGGACTGGTTGCCATCGTAAGTTGCCGCGACGTGATACCAGACGCCACGCTGCGCGATGGTTTGGGAATTGATGGCGACTTGATTGCCATAGCGTGAGACGCAAAACTGGAAGCAGTCCGAGTAAGTTCCGTCACCGTTGTCGATGGTGGTTTTTGCAAGGCTATAACCTTCAAACCACGCGGACCACGTGTTTTTCTTGAACACAATTTGTTCGGCGCCATTATTTGAAGGCAGACCAGGGTCGAGCCAAACCCAGGCCTCGCAGGTGACGTTGGCCGGCTTGAGCGCGTCTGAATCGGGTATCTGCACATAGCCATCGGTTCCATCGAAGCGGAAACCTTGTCCCACCTCGCCGGTGGCATAAGTTGCGCCGCTGGCGGACAGCGAACCGTTGTTCATTCCAGCGCTGTCGTTGGCATTGCCTTCACCCTTCCACCAGCCAACCAGACCGGGCGGCGCGGGCGAGCAGATCGGTGGCGGCGTGCCGAACGGCGTCTGATTTTGATAGATTTGGATGTTGGCGTCGTAGGCGTTGCCGAAAACGATGTCCGGGCGGCCGTCGCCATCCAGATCGCCCACCGATATGCCCCAGGCGTTCCAGCCCGTCGCGAGTTCCACTTGGGCGGCCAGCGAACTGTTCGTGAAACTGCCCGGCATGCTGACATTGCGGAACAGCGAGACCAAGCTGTTCAATTCGGTATCCACAGCGAGGTCGGGTTTGCCGTCGCCGTCAAGGTCGCCGACGGCAATCGTGTGGCCCCGGCCGTTGAGCGGAAAATCAATTCTGGGAGCGAATGAATTTATGGTCAGGTTTCCGCCGGCGTTGAGGTTGCGAATCACGGAGAGGGTTTGCGGCAGATAGGAAGTCACCGCTAGGTCACGTTGATTGTCGCCGTCCAGATCAACAATTACCACTGAAACCGCGCCGGAAGGAACTGCGAGGCTGATTTTCTGGGCAAAAGAATTGGTGGTGATGCTGCCAGGGAAGCTGATGATATTTTGCAGGATGGAAATGGTGCCGTCATTGTTGGCGGCAACTATATCCGGCTTGCCGTCGCTGTTCAAATCGCCCACGGCCACACGTTGGCAGCCGGCGCCGGTGGCGATGTCCACTTTCGGTGCGAAGGAATTGGTCGTCAGGCTTCCCGCCACGCTGGTGTTGCGCAAAATGGAAACGGTGCCGTCACTCGCATTCGCGGTCACGATGTCCGGTCTGCCGTCACCGTCCAAATCCATGACCGCGACACCCTGGCATCCCGCGCCGGTCGCAAAATCCACCCGGGTCGCGAAGGAGTTCGAGCTGATGTTGCCGGGCGTGCAGTTGTTCCGGTAAACCGAAACCAGGTTGTCGCCGTATTCCGTGGCGATAATGTCCAGCTTGCCATCGCCATCCACATCCGCCACCGCCACCACAAAGGGGCTGTAAGTTCCTGATGTGGCCGCCAGATCAACGCGCGGCGCAAAGGAACTGGCCGCCAAGGTTCCGTTGGTGCTGATGTTCCGGAAAATCGGAGATGCTGTTGTTGTAGGTGTCCGCAACAATCAAATCTGGTTTTCCATCGCCATCAAGGTCGGCGATGACGGTCTGTTCGGGGCCGTTGAGCGTGGCCAGATTCTGGGGCGTGCCAAAACTGGACGCGGTGATTCCGGAGCCGTTCCCGGCAAACGTCGGCATGAACGGCATGCTGGCGCTGGCGGTCAGGCCGTTAACGGTCACCGTGATGGGCGCATAAGTTGCGCCGGAAGGAACGGCCACCGTCAGGCTGTTCGTGCTCGCGGACAAAACGGCCGCCTGCACCGCGCCGAAATAAACAATGTTCGACGCGGCGGTCGCGCTGAAACTCGCGCCGGAAATAATCAGGCTTGTCCCAACCGATCCACTATTGGGGCTGAAGTTGCTGATGGCTGGAACCGCTTGCGGATACGCTTGAATTGCGGCCAGCGCCCCGAACATGGCGAATGTGGCCAACAAGATTTTCCCCGGCGAGAATCTTATAATCTTTTTCATGGCAAATGCCTTTTGCTTTGCAAGGCCGCTTCGCTGAAAGAGCCGAACGCGCGATGTTCATGCCCGCAGACATTGGACATCCTTTTATAACTTCCGCTGGCATTGCTTGCAAACCAAAACTGAAGTGAAAATGACATGAGGCGTGTTTCTCACGGAGCGTAAAAGCGGGGCCTGTTTCGGTGTCAGTTTGGACTCCTCCAGGTGCTGAATGTAGCTGGAACGAGGGGATCAAAAGAACCGGCTGCTGGAAAATTCGTGATGAAAATATTAGATGCTTACGAATAAAGTGAAACAGCCAAAAGCTGGCCGGCGAACATCGGCGGCCAAGGTTAAAGGAAAACGCCCCGACGATTCGGTCATCGGAGCGTTCGAAATCAAAAGGTGAAATTACTTCTCCAAGCCGGTAAGGCCGGCCTTTTGCAGCGCATCGAACACGGCTTTGTCATTAAAATCGCCGGTCACTTCAAAAGTCTTGGCATCTTTGGCCGCCGTGTTGCCGGTGACGCCAGGCACGGTCCCAAGGGCTTCGTTCACCGCCGTGACACATTTGCCGCAGCATAGATGCAGGCCTTCAATTTTGATGGATTGCACCTTTTGATTTTTCGCGCCGGTATCGGCGTTGATTTTGATTGAGGCATCGCTGCTCTTGCCAAAATAACCGGCGGCCACGAGCGCGTCCGCACCTTTTTGAACCGTGGCCGTGTCCGGCCCGGTCAGAGTCACGGTTTCGGCATCTTGACCGGCCTTGGCGGTCAAGCCTTTGACATTGGCCATCGCCTTGGCAACGCCATTGACACAAGACTGACAACACAGGTGAACATCGGTGATGGTGACCGTTACATCCGCGGCACGGGCCGAAACAGCGAGGCCCAATGCCAAGACCGTGGAAATATAAATGCTTTTCATAAAGTTGTTTGGTTCGACCGGCCAAATATAAATCCGCTGTCTGTAAAATTCAACAAAAAAAATGTAGTCACCTAATTTGGATTTTTTCCTGCAAGTGGGTCAAATTGTGCAATTTTCGGGCATGGAGACGGCCTTTTCAGTTTCGCACGGTATAAAAATTGTTTTTCCGAAGTTTGGACGCCATTCGTGGCAACGAACCAACACGGGAACTCAATCGGGAACGCCAGATTGGAATTGGTGTCATTTTGGTTCGGAACGTCAAAATACTTGGTGATATTGTTGACCGTTAAGATAACCCGGCCACCTGATATTTGTGAATCGCGGGGAAGAAAATTCAAGTCCACATGGACAAGATGCACGTCATCTATGGTTTTGACCGGCGGCGGCTTGATTCCCTCTGCGGTCAAAAAATTAAACGAATGCAATGCCACCCGATATCACTACTGTCCGGGTATTGAGAGGGGCGACGGCGTAAATGTCAAATGTTTATGGGGTTCTGGTGAGGGTGATGGGGTGTGAGCGACTTGAAGTTTTTATGCGGTTTTCGCCCAGCAATCCCTTTGCCAAACTGCCCGGATGTATGCCGGAAAACTTGTTTTCGCCCAACTCACCGACCTGATCCACCCGGAGCAATTTCGCCGCTGTGTGCGACGCTACAAGGGGGACTACAAAGTAAAAAGCTTCTCCTGCTGGAACCAGTTTCTTTGCATGGCGTTTGGCCAGCTGACCTTCCGGGAAAGTCTCCGCGATGTGGAAACCTGTCTGCGTTCGCGCCCGGACCAACTCTACCACCTGGGCCTTCGCGGCGAAGTTTCCCGCAGTGTTCTCTCCGACGCCAACCGGGAGCGCGACTGGCGCATTTATCATGATCTGGCCCAACTGCTCATCCAGCGCGCCCGCGCCCTCTACGCCAATGAACCCATCGGGTTGGAACTCAACGAAACGGTTTACGCGCTGGATTCCACGACGATTGACCTGTGCCTGAACCTGTTTCCCTGGGCGCGCTTCCGTCGCGCCAAGGCGGCAATCAAGCTGCACACGCTGCTGGATTTTCGCGGCTCCATCCCCACTTTCATCTCGATCTCACAGGGCAAACAGGCCGATGTCCGCGTCCTGGATGAACTGGTGTTGGAGCCGGGAGCCTTCTACGTGATGGATCGCGGCTACGTGGATTTCCAACGGCTCTATGGCTTTGTCCTGGCCGCCGCCTTTTTTGTCACCCGCTCCAAAACCAACCTCCAGTTCACCCGCCTGGAATCCCGCCCGGTGGATTCCTCGACCGGGGTGCGCAGCGATCAAATTATCTGGCTGCGCCATTTTTCCAGCATCCAACATTACCCGGACAAGCTGCGGCGCATCCATTATGTGGACGAGGACACCGGCAAGAGTCTGGTCTTTCTGACCAACCACTTCGCGCTCCCTGCCCTGACCATCGCCTTGCTCTACAAGGGCCGCTG
The DNA here is from genome assembly GCA_963820205.1 of uncultured Verrucomicrobiae bacterium. Lineage (GTDB taxonomy): Bacteria > Verrucomicrobiota > Verrucomicrobiia > Limisphaerales > UBA11358 > UBA11358. The sequence goes on along the minus strand of CAWFZJ010000099.1, from coordinate 5,532 downwards.
GAAGGTGGAGTTGTTCTTCAAATGGATCAAGCAGCACCTGCGCATCAGACACTTTTACGGCACCAGCGACAACGCCGTCAAAACCCAGATTTGGATTTCCATTTGTGTTTATGTGCTGGTGGCGATCGTGAAAAAACAACTGGAGTCCGAGAAAAGCCTCTACAGCATTTTGCAAATTTTGAGCGTGAACTCATTTGAGCAAAAGCCTCTGCATCAACTGCTTGCAGATTCAGCATCGCCAATTCCAGAAGGTGACACTTGCAACCAGTTGGTATTCAGCTACTAATATCCGGACACTAGTGGTGCTGTATAAGAACAATGATTTGACTGTTTTCGTTCTGGCATCCACTTCGGCGGATACCGTGACCTGCGGAATGCCTGTGCCAACATTTTTCACGTCCCAGCCATACAAATAACGGGTGATACCATTGGTGAGTCTTTCATCCGGTCCGCCTAATAATTTTGGCTTGCCTTCCATGTGTAACAGATTTTCCGAGTAACCAAGCTTGTGAACAGTTTCTCGCGCGGCAGCAATCAATTCGCTTTGCGGAACAGTTAGCGGGCCAAGAAAATCTTCATACTTCATGGAGCCGTCATGCTCCCAATCGTAAGTAAAAAAACAGTCAGGCGCGTAGAAACCGGCAACATATCCGTTGCCGTAATTGAAGCGGTATCCATTGGTCAAAATGATTTGCAAAATTGTATCTCCGCTCAACAGTCCAATCTGGACGTCACGAAATTGGGCTGGTTGAAGCGGCAGGCTGACCGGCAGTTTTAATTTTTCAGCATAATCAGAGATTTGCGGGAGCGCGGCATTGATAAATGCGTTCGAATAACTTGCTGAAACTGGTGTTAGCCGATTACCGCCAGTGTATTGAGGTTTCGGTTTTGGCAAGAGGTCCGGTTTGATTCCAACTTCTGGATTGTCGCGCCAGAATTGTTTTCCAAAAAATGCAAATTGTTCAATCTGCTTGGCATCCAGATTCACCTCAAATTCCGCGACGAGATTTGTGCGGTTGTCCATGCCAACGCTGAACCATTGAATTTTACAGTGAGGAATATCAAAACCCTCGTCTTTGGGTGCCAGGGTGACTTTTAACTTGTTCCGTTGAAACACGTTTGCATCGTAACCGAGTTTGACTATTGTTTGTGCCGCCAAGACCACTGCTTCATTTGTCGTCATCTGCATTTTACCGCGAAACTTTGGAATAAGGTCGGGGTCTTGCAATGAAAAATAGGCGTGCGGACTTTCAAATTGACTCACGTGGCCTTTTTCAAACCAAAATTGATAGCCATTGGTCAATGTCACCCAGCCGCCAATTTCTCCGGCGCGCGGATCACAAAAGAAATGGCGGATTTGTGCCTGCACAATTGGCGTGGGAATCGGCAAATCCAGTTTCTTTGCCACGTCCGTGAAATACGGAAGAATCGCTACCAGCACGGCGTTGGAATACAACGCCGTGACATGAACCAGTTGAAACATAAAATCACCTCATGGCCGTGGAATTTCACCGTAGCCATTGTATTCATTCCACTTCAATTCGTCGTAGCCTTCAATTTGAAGCGCGTCACCGGGGGCGTAATGCTGGCCGTCCAATGGTCCATCTTCGTAATGCATATTTTCGTCCGGAGTATTATCTACGGCGTATTGAATGGCGTCATTTAGCTTGTAATTTTCAAGCTGCCAGATGAATACAAAATTTGAGCGGAAATAGGGCACAGAGTCAGGGATTGTTCCGTCATACGTTGTGCCATTAACAACTCTTTGGCCAAAAATCCCCAGCGGAATCGTTTGACCGTGCCCCATGAAAACGGCTGGGCGTTTGGAACGCTGCTTGTAGTAATCCAAGCTAAATCTGCCCGGCCCATTGATGTTGAAAACCTTGTCCCAATCGCCGTTTGCAGTCTCACAACCATCAAGCCAGACAAACCGATAGCGGTGCGTTCCATATTGCCGTTCCAGCGCAGCATATAACGCGTTCCCAATCCATTCCGAATTGCCGTGACCAAAATAATAAAAATTCCGCGCGCGGGAATCATGAATCATCAAATGCAAAAGATTGTCGTCATAGATTTGCCCTTGATAACTAAAATTCGTGTCGAAAAGCCGATGGCCTTGAGGATACTGGTATCTCATGGGATAAGTCTGCGCGTTTGTCCCGCCAATCGGCGTTTGGTAAAAAACTGGATTTACATTACCAGCCATAGACAGCCAGCCGTTGAGCATTGCGTGCATCAAATTCCCGTCGTCATAGTAATGTCGGAACATATCTTGATATGCGACAACCCAATATCCGCCGTCAGCCGGCCACGGGGCGCTTTGCTTTTGAAGCGGATTCCCGGTTGCAGCCCCGCCGCCGCCAGTGTTTGGTTGAACTCCATTTGCTTGCACGCCGGCACCGCTCAACCCGCCGTTGCCCTGCCAGGTGGTGTAAGTGAAGGAAATAAAATAAGGATCAACATCTTCATTCGTGCGATAAGTTCCATAATCGTCCATCAAATCCCAGTGATATTCGATAAGGCCGTTCGTTGTGCTGCCGGTTGCAATGTGAATCGGATAAATGGAATTCGTGTAGCCGTAATACCAATTCAAATAGTCGTAATAGTTGTAAATATCAATTTCCCAATCAACCGCCGCATGAGCAGATTGGACATAAAATGAATCGGAATCGTCGTTCACATAATCATCCCAATCGGGATAGGAAAGTTCATTAGTTGTGTAAACTGCGAAAGGCTGGCTGTAGGCTTTGAGCAAGCCGTCATCACGTAAGGAAGCGTTCGGGTCTTGCCAAACTCCTTCAACTTGCAGCGTGTAAGGCCCGCTGTTCGCCAATCTTGCTGTATCTACGTAGCTGAAGGTCACTGAATTCGTGTCCGTGAACGGGGGCAAAAGCAAGTCTTGCATCGGATAAGTCTGCCCGTTTGCGATGAGGCGCAGATATTTTGCTCCAGGCTCCAGGCGGGTTTGGACGTTCAATAAACCACTCGCCGTCACGCCGTTTGTCAGTCCATTCTCCACGCGGACGCCCAACACGCGGTAAAATCCCGTGCCCGGCGTTTCATCAGAACTGCCATACAGTGGGCTGGGTGACAAAGCCCCGCTGATGCCAGAGCCACTATGCGGAGGCGGAGGCGGAGGCGGCATAAGTTCCTCTATGCTGTTGCCGCCACCGAAAGCACCAGACAAGCTGCTGGGCAATGGAATTCCTCCTCCACCGCTGCTGGTTCCACCACTCGCGCCAGTCGGATAATTTATTCCGTTGGGGTCGGTGAAGAAAGTTACATTCGTATCATTCGCTGCCTGGAGATAATTGGCAAGCGTCGCCCAAGAATCGGTTTCAGCGAGCGTCTGGCGATATTGGACGACATAGGTTTCATTCGTCAGGCTCGGCCAAAACAAAACCGCGTTGCCGGATTGGGCAACGATTTGAAGTCCGTCCATGGCGAAGGAGTGAATGGCAGTGGCGAACGACAACGCAACTGCCCCGATGATTGCTAGTTTCAACGTTTTCATAAGCTTCAGTTTTTAGTTGTAATCCGAGCCTTGTTTTGCCCGGACTCGAACCTCCTGCCATTGCCTGAAAGAGAATGCGCGCACCAGCGCACCCTCTTAACGCAGTACGACGACCAGCTGACCCCCTCTCGAAAGCACACCGGGACGCGCGACTCGCGCGCTTTGAGGTGGATTTCGAGAGATAAATGTATTGCTTCCATTGGTCGTGGTTTTGGTTAGAGATTCGAGTCCTCGCAACGCAAAGACCCGGGCGGGGAAATCCCCGGCGTTGGTAAAGAGCTATGACCTTGTTATGCGAATCGCCATGTGAAAACAAGTTTTGTTTTGGCTTTTCAGCCCGGCACGGTGGCGCTGATTGGCTCGCTCCACGGGGCCTTTCTCGCCCCGCGTGCTCACCCAGCGCAGCCAGTAGGTTACCAACTGACCGGATTGAGCCGCAGTAAATCTTCCAACTGCGGCGTGCGGCTGGCGTTGCCCATATACGTCAGTTGACTGACATCCGTCGGCGCGGGGCTGCCCACTTTGCTCCAAATCTCACAATACGCCACGCCCGGCGGCTTGGCCCGGTTGCCGACCGCGTCCTTGTAGCTGATGATGTGCCGCAACCGCTGGCTGGTGTCCACATTGGCCACTGGCGCGCTCGTCGGCGCACTCGACCGCGTGCGTGTGGTGGCGCGCACGGTGATTTTCAGTTTCTTGCGGTGCTCATCAGTCACGCTGGAGGTGGCCTGCAACTGCTGAATCAGCGGGCGCACGACGCTTTCAACAGTGGCGCGGGTCTGGTCTTTGACCACGGTAGCGGCATGATAGGCGGCCTCGGCGGTATTGAGGGCCGGATAAGAAGCACTCCACTGATCATGGGCGTCGGTCAGCCCCTTGACTTGATCGGGCGTCAGCCCCAAATCGGCGGCGTTGCCAGTGGCGTAACCGAAAAAGTTCTCGAACCAATCGTTGAATTCAGGATCTTTGTTGGGGAGGGAGTCTTTATTCATGGTTTTGGGGGTGGTTATAGGTTATGGGGATTTGTTGTTTCGGCTGTTTTTCATACAAGTTGCTGGTTTTGAACTGGTTTTACGGAGCATCGGCGTCCGGCTGCTAATGTCAGTGAAGGCGTCACTGACATTAATGACGCGGCCACTGACACTAATCGTGGCGTCACTGATGTCAGTGACCGGGCCACTAACATCAGTGGCCGGGGGACTGACATCAGCGACCGCGTCATTGACTTCAGTGAAGGCGTCACTGATGTCAGCGATGGCGTCACCGATGTCAACGATGACGTGGCCGAGGCAAGGGACGCAATGCCGGAGCGTGGCGGAAGCGCGGCAGAGCTTCGTGATTTCCCGGCGGCGAATGAGGATCGTGTGCCGAAGGCTCGGCGCCGCGCGGCGACAGTCCGCCGATGGCGTTTCATGGCGCAGACCCGGTTACCGGATGTCAAAGTCGCCTTCATAAAAGAGACAAGGCGATTTTAGATTCCAACCGGCTTGAGTCAACAACTTATTTTAGAAAAATACAGCCTCCACATTGATATAACTAATTAGAATGGATCGGATAAGATTTGCTGCCGCCAAGGCGCGGGAAGGGCGTTGTTCCGCTTGGGATTTTTCGTCAGCGGGGAGAATTCGACACCTGAAACGACGCCTGGAATGCCCCTGTCCTGCGCGTGGCCGGCAAAAACCGGCTGACTGGCGGGTTTTCCCCAACTCACCTGTGCATAAAATTATTTGCTTTCTGATTGACCGGGGTTGCCGGTTATGACGAAATGCTAGTCTAAATCTTTTCAGATGCCGAAAATTTCTGCCAGAAATGGAAACGGCGCGTCACGCCACGGCGGGAGCACGACGAAATACGACGCGCACCACAAGGTGCTGTTGCAAACCTACGGCGCGTTCGCCGATTTGCGCCGGAATTGTCCGACTCGAAGGAGACCATCGGCGGGCGCGAGGACCTTTTGAAGACTTTCGCCGACGTGCCCGGATTCGCAGCGGGCGTGGCTGGCGCTTGAGGATTATTTT
>CAWFZJ010000098.1:0-8895 GCA_963820205.1 uncultured Verrucomicrobiae bacterium | reverse complement strand
TAGCAGCCGACGTGAATCGGTTCTGATTTTAAAGCGGAAAATAATGAGCGGACTCACGTCCGCCGCTGCCGCAATATCAGCTTGTTGGAATTTCTTCATCCGGTGTATAACGAGTTGATCTGCCAAAACAACTTATGAAACCATTCAAAATCCTGCTGCTGACGGCAGCCGTTTCAACCGGCTGGTTCACCGCTGTCAATCTTGCGTTTGCCCAAACCTGGACGCTGACCAGCGCGTCAAATAATTATTGGCAAGGCGTCGCTTCATCGGCGGATGGAGTGAAATTAATAGCTGTGGCAAATGGCGGTGGCATTTATGCTTCAACGAACACCAGCTCGCCAAATAATGCTTGGGGAGGCGTCGCCTCTTCGGCCGATGGAGTGAAATTAGTGGCTGTGGTTGATGGTGGCGGGATTTATACTTCAACGAATTCAGGAGGCACTTGGACGCAACAAACCAATGCTCCGAATATGGGATGGCATGGCGTCGCCTCGTCGGCTGATGGAAACAAACTGGTGGCGATTACTTTTCCCGGCGGCATTTACACCTCAACAAATTCGGGGGCCATTTGGACTCAAACGAGCGCATCCAACCAAGAGTGGGACGCCGTCGCTTCGTCGGCCGATGGAACCAAACTGGTGGCAGCCGGAGGAAATATTAATCCCCCCCTCAATTACAACCGAGAGGTTTACCTTTCAACAAATTCAGGAGGCACTTGGACGCAGGCCAGCCTGCCCAGCACAGAATGGGAATCGGTCGCTTCTTCGGCGGATGGAACCAAATTGATGGCTGGGGATTACACAGGAATTGGCGGCTTTGGAATTTATACCTCGACGAATTCGGGAGTCACATGGATTTCAAACAGTGTGTCCCCATTTGGTTTAAGCTGGTCTTCGGTCGCCATGTCAGCGGATGGAACCAAGTTGGTGGCAGTCGTTTGGGCCGGAGGCGGTTTTGTTCCGGCCTCGATTTACACCTCATCGGATTCAGGAGCCACTTGGCAAACAAACGATGCGCCACCAAAAACCTGGCAATCGGTCGCATCTTCGGCCGATGGCGGCAAATTGGTGGCGGCGGTCGGATACGGCGGCGGCCTTTACACCTTGCAAACCACACCGGCTCCGCGGTTGAACCTCGCGCCGTCGGGCCATATTCTCACCGTTTCTTGGATTATTCCTTCTACGAATTTCGTATTGCAGCAGAATTTGGATTTGACCAAGACCAATTGGACAGAAATGACAAACCCACCCGTACTCAATCTCACGAATTTGCAGAATGAAGTGATTCTGTCGCCAACCGGCCGCAGCGGCTTTTACCGGCTCAAAACACCGTGAGAAAGATGATGTAGCACCCGCGTCTCGCGGGTTCAATTCGGCGTCCCGCCGAATTGTATGGGAGACGCACTATTGCGGTGGTTCAAAAGAAGGACGGCAATCTGTGTCGGCAAAGGTTTCGGGCGTGACGCCCGAAACAACCCGCGGGACGCGGGTGCTACCACACAAACTTTTTCGCGCCTCTGCGCCTCGGCGGTTCAATTCATTTGAGCAACTCTTCCGCGATGAGCACGGCGTTGAGCGCCGCGCCCCTCAGCAACTGGTCGCCGCTCACCCAGAAGCACAACCCGTTGTCCAGCGCGCAGTCCTTGCGGATGCGGCCGACTTCGCAGTTGTCCTTTTCCGAGGTGAACAGCGGCATCGGATATTTCTGGTTCTCCGGCTCGTCCACGACGTCCAGTCCGGACGCCTTCTTGAGCACGGCGCGCGCGGCGTCCACGCTCACGGGTTTTTCAAATTCGGCGCTCACGGCGATGGAATGCGAACGATAGACCGGCACGCGCACGCACGTCACGCTGGCGCGGAACGCCGGGTGATGCATGATTTTGCGGCCTTCGTTTTCCATCTTCATTTCTTCCTTCGTGTAGCCGGTCGGCAGAAACACATCCACCTGCGGCAGCACGTTGAAGGCGATCTGGTGCGGATAAACCTCCTTCGTCACCGGCTTGCCGGCGACGATCTCGCCCACCTGCCGCTTCAATTCTTCAATCGCCTTCGCGCCCGTGCCGGACACGGCCTGGTAGCTTGAGGCAAAAATCCGTTTCACGCCGAACGCCTGATGCAGCGGATACAATGCCATGAGCGTGATGGCCGTGGTGCAATTCGGGTTGGCAATGATGCCTTTGTGCCATTTCACGTCGGCAGCGTTGATTTCCGGAACGACGAGCGGGACCTTGTCGTCCTGCCGGAACGCGCTGGAATTGTCCACGACCACGCAGCCGGCTTTGGCCGCGATGGGCGCAAATTCTTTCGAGATGCTCCCGCCAGCGCTGAACAGGGCGATATCAATGCCTTTGAAGGAATCTTTGGTGAGTTCCTTGACCGCAATGTCCTGGCCGCGAAACTTGAGTTTCTTGCCGGCGGAACGCGCCGAAGCGAGCAAAGTGAGCTTGCCCACCGGAAAAGCCCTCTTTTCCAGCGTTTTAATCATTTCGATGCCGACGGCGCCGGTCGCGCCGACCACGGCCACATGCGGTTTTGGATTCATAAATGGTCAACAAGTTTAGCAGACTCCGCGCAATCGTCAATTGCCCTGTAAGCCTGCACGCCACGCATCGCCCCGCAGTTTTCCGGGGTTGCGATTCCCCTGAAGACCGGCCAAATTCTTTGGCGGCGATGATTTCATGTCGCTGCGTTAAAAATGGTCCGCGGCAGCCACGGAGCGGTTCAAACTTGTTTGGGGTCAATGGTGGTGAAATGATCGCCTGGAAACCGAACCGGAAGGGTTCCTTGAAAAGACCGAAACAATGAAGAAAACGACTGCCATAACCTGCTTGTTCCTGGACATCGGAGGCGTGCTGCTGACCGACGGCTGGGACCACGAGGCCCGTAAAGCGGCGGCGAACCGGTTCAACCTCGACCTCCGGGAAATGGAAGACCGGCATCACCTGACGTTCGACACGTACGAGGTCGGCAAGCTGACGTTGGCGGAATATCTGGATCGGATCGTCTTTTACCGGAAGCGTCCGTTCACGCGGGCCGAATTTAGGAGCTTCATGTTTGCCCGGTCGAAACCCTTTCCAGAGATGATCGCACTGGTCTGCCAGCTCAAGGCCCGGCACAAACTCAAGATCGCCGTCGTCAGCAATGAAGGGCGCGAACTGAATCTGCATCGGATTCGCAAATTCAAGCTCGATGGTTTTGTGGATTTTTTCATTTCCTCCTGCTTCGTTCATTTCCGCAAGCCGGATATTGACATGTACCGGCTGGCACTGGATGTCGCGCAAGTGCCTGCCGGTCAAGTGGTTTATATCGAAGACCGGCCCATGTTCGTGCAAGTCGCGCGAACCCTGGACATTCACGGCATTCACCACGTCAATTGCAAATCCACGCGCGCTGCGCTGGCCGCATTCGGATTGAATCCCGCCGCATGAACGCGCTGCCTGCCAACGCGGCCGTCGAGGCCCATCCCCAACCGGTCATCCTGGCGATCTTCGCCATGACTTACCTTGGCATCGCCGTGGGGCGTGTTCCGGGCCTGAAGCTCAATCGCACGGGCATCGCCCTGCTCGGCGCCATCGCCCTGATGATTTTCGGCGGCTTCGGCTCCGGCGAGGTCATTTCCTACGTCAATTGGCCGACGATTTCTCTGCTGTTTGGATTCTTCGTGCTCTCGGCTCAACTCCGCCTGTCCGGATTCTACGACTGGGTGGCCGGCGGCATTGCTGCGCGGCTTGGCCATCCCGCGCGGTTTCTGCTCGTCTTGATGCTGGCCACCGGCGGCCTCTCGGCGTTTCTGAATCACGACATCGTCTGTTACGTTTTTGCGCCCATTGTCGGCACCGCGCTGCTCCGCAAACAGCTCAATCCCATTCCGTTCCTGGTCGCGCTGGCCATCGCGAGCAACATCGGCGCGGCGGCGACGATCATCGGCAATCCGCAGGACATGATGATCGGCCAGGTTGCGCATTTGAACTTCGGCTATTACCTGCTTTGGTGCGGCGTTCCGGTCATTTTCGCCATGGCCGCCGCCTACGGCATCATCTGGCTGATGTCGCGGAAGCAACTCGAATCCGCTTTGCCCGTGCAAAGCGAGTCAGACCAACAAACGTATCCATTCAACCGGCTGCACACGATCAAAGGTCTGGTCATACTCACGGTGGTCATCGGTTTGTTTTTTTCATCCCTGCCCAAGGAGGTGATCGCGCTGGCCGCCGCCGGCATTCACCTGGCCAGCCCCAAGTTTCGCACCGACGATTTGTTGAAACTGGTGGACTGGCCCATCCTCGTGCTCTTCATGGGATTATTCGTCGTCACCGGCGCGTTTCAATCCACCGGCTATGGCGACCAGGTGGTGCGATCGCTCGCGCACGGCGGGTTCAATCTCAACCAGCCGCATTGTCTGGCGCTGACGACGGCGGCTTTGTCCAACCTGATCAACAACTCGGCGGCGGTGATGCTGTTGCTGAAAGTCGTTGATCTTTCCCATCCCGCCACGGCCTACATTCTCGCCCTGGCCAACAGCTTTGGCGGCAGCTTGATCATCATCGGCAGCGTGTCCAACATCATCGTGGTGCAACAAGCGCGCGAACTGGGCGTGAACATTTCGTTTCGCGACTTCGCGCGCCTGGGCGTGCCGGTGACGCTGGCGGCCATTGCCGGCCTGCTGGCGTGGGTGACGCTGATGACCTGAAGCCCTGAACCATGAACGCGAAACGAGCAAAGAACAAACATCGCGCGGCCCGCCCGCGGCCTGAACTGCCGGCGCCGTGCATCCTGACCATCAACGGCGGCTCGTCGAGCATCAAGTTCGCGCTGTTTGAGGCTGGCGATTCGCTTCGGCGGATTTTGGCGGGCCGGATTGAAGGCATCGGCTTTCCGCAGGGCCGCTTCACGGTGAAAGGTTCGAACGATGCCGATAACGCCTCGAAGCAAATCGTTGCGCCGGATCACACGGCGGCGGTTGCCATCCTGATGGACTGGGTCCAGGAACGAATCGAATGCGGCGCGCTGGCCGCTGTGGGCCATCGCGTCGTGCATGGCGGACCGAAGTATTGGGAACCGCAGCGCATCACGCCGGCAATGATTGACGAGCTGCACCAACTCAGTCCGTTCGATCCCGAGCATCTGCCGGAGGAAATTTTGCTGACCGAGGCGTTTCATCGGCGGTTCCCGGACCTGCCGCAAATCGCGTGTTTCGACACCGCGTTTCATCACGACCTGCCGCGTGTGGCCCATTTGCTGCCGATTCCGAGGCGCTACGATGCCAAGGGGGTCCGGCGTTACGGATTTCACGGGTTGTCCTGCGCTTATCTCATGGAGGAACTCGCCCGCGTGGCCGGGGCCAGGGCGGCGCAAGGCCGCGTGATTCTGGCGCACCTCGGCAACGGCGCGAGCATCACCGCCGTGCGCGGCGGCAAAAGCATGGACACCAGCATGAGCTTTACGCCGACCGCCGGGTTGCCCATGAGCACCCGTTCGGGCGATCTTGATCCCGGTCTCGGCTGGTATTTGTCGCGAACTGAAAATGTCACGGCCCGGCAGTTTCACCACATGATCAATCACGAGTCGGGATTGCTGGGCGTGTCGGAAACCAGCTCCGACATGCGCGAACTGCTTTTGCGGGAAAAGGAGGACGTTCGCGCCGCCGAAGCTGTTGCCCTGTTTTGTTATCAGGCGAAGAAATGGATTTGCGGAATGGCCGGGGCGCTGGAAGGATTGGACACGCTGGTTTTCGCGGGCGGCATTGGGGAGCGTGCGCCCCAAATCCGCGCGCGGATTTGCGATGGGCTGGAATTTCTCGGAATTGAACTCGACGCGAAACAAAACGCGGCGAACGCCGCCGTGATTGCCCGAAAGATCGGCCGGGTGGCGGTCCGGGTCATCCGCACCGACGAGGAATGGATGATCGCCAAAACGGTCGGCCGTGTGTTGGAGCTTGGGATGGGAAAGGAGGCATCATGACTTTACCGCCATTCCCATTTCATGCGCCATCCGAATTGCCGCCAGGTCTTGGAGTGCGCCAGCCCTCTGGCGCTTTGGAACTCCGTCCGCGGCAAAAGCGGTGGAGGGCCACCGCAATCCAAGACGCTGACGCGCCATCGGAGCGTGGCCAAAATTACCGGAAGCGCGGATGCTCATTCCATGAAAAATGACGAAGGAAAAATTATGAAGAATGCAAAAAAGACCAACCACACCAACAAACCCTTGTCACCCGATCTGCTGCGCAAGATGGACGCCTACTGGCGCGCGGCCAATTATCTGTCCGTCGGCCAGATTTATCTATACGATAATCCGCTGCTCAAGCGGCCGCTCAAGCGCGAGCACATCAAACCCCGCCTGCTCGGACATTGGGGCACGACGCCCGGGTTGAATCTCATCTACGCCCACCTCAACCGAGTCATCCAAGAGCAGGATTTGAACGTCATTTACATCACCGGCCCGGGCCACGGCGGGCCGGGATTGGTCGCCAATACGTATTTGGAGGGCACTTACAGCGAAGTCTATCCCAACATTTCCCAGGACGAGGCCGGAATGAAAAAGTTGTTCAAGCAATTTTCCTTCCCCGGCGGCATCCCCAGCCACGTCGCGCCGGAAACACCCGGTTCAATCCATGAAGGCGGAGAGCTGGGCTACGCGCTGTCGCACGCGTTCGGCGCGGCGTTCGACAATCCCGATTTGCTGGTCGCGTGCGTCGTCGGCGATGGCGAGGCCGAGACCGGCCCGCTGGCCACGAGCTGGCACTCGAACAAGTTTCTCGATCCCGTCCGGGACGGCGCGGTGCTGCCCATCCTCCATCTCAACGGCTACAAAATCGCCGGTCCGACCGTGCTGGCGCGCCTGCCGCACGACGAACTCCAATCGTTGTTCCGCGGTTACGGCTACGAACCGCACGTTGTGGAAGGCGACGAGCCGAAAGCCGTTCACCAGCAATTGGCCGCCACCCTCGACACCGTGTTGGCCAAAATAAAACGGATCCAAGCCGGCGCGCGCCGCAACGGTTTCAAACAGCGTCCGCAGTGGCCGATGATCGTGTTGCGCACGCCGAAAGGCTGGACCGGCCCGAAAGTTGTGGATGGAAAACAAATCGAAGGAACCTTTCGCGCGCATCAGGTCCCGATGGGCGACATGGACAAGCCAGCCCACGTCAAGATTCTCGAACGCTGGATGAAAAGTTACCAGCCGGAGAAACTTTTCGACCCCGCCGGCAGGCTGCGGCCGGAGCTGGCGGAACTCGCGCCCAAGGGCACGCGTCGCATGAGCGCGAATCTTCACGCCAATGGCGGCTTGCTGCTCCGCGACTTGAAGCTGCCGGACTTCCGTGATTACGCGGTGAACGTGCCGAAGCCCGGCGCCGTGGTGGCCGAGGCCACTCGTGTCCAGGGCCGGTTCATCCGCGACGTGATGAAACTCAATCCGGATAACTTCCGCGTGTTCAGTCCGGACGAAACCGCGTCAAACCGCTGGAACGCGCTGTTCGACATCACCAACCGCTGCTCGACGGCGGAAATCATTCCGGCCGACGACCATGTCGCGCCGGATGGCCGTGTGATGGAGATGTTGAGCGAACATCAATGCGAAGGCTGGCTTGAAGGTTACCTGCTCACGGGCCGGCACGGATTTTTCTCCTGCTACGAGGCATTCATTCACATTGTGGACTCGATGTTCAACCAGCACGCCAAATGGCTGAAGGTGACGCGGCATATTCCGTGGCGGCGGCCCATCGCGTCGTTGAATTACCTGCTCAGTTCGCTCGTATGGCGGCAGGACCACAACGGGTTCAGCCACCAGGACCCGGGCTTCATTGACCACGTTATGAACAAGAAGGCCGAGGTGATTCGAGTGTATCTGCCACCGGACGCCAACACATTGCTGTCGGTCACCGACCATTGCCTGCGCAGCCGGAATTACGTCAACGTGATCGTCAGCGGCAAACAACCGGAACTGCAATGGCTGGACATGGACGCCGCCGTCAAGCACTGCACGGCCGGGCTGGGCATCTGGGAATGGGCCAGCAACGACGGCGGCGGCGAGCCCGACGTGGTGATGGCCTGCGCGGGCGACGTGCCGACGCTCGAAACACTGGCGGCCGTGCAAATTCTCCGGGAACATTTTCCGAAGTTGAAGGTTCGGGTCGTCAACGTGGTGGACCTGATGACGCTCGAGCCGCAGAGCGAACATCCGCACGGATTGAGCGACCAGGATTTTGACGCCCTGTTCACCAGGGACAAACCCATCATCTTCGCATTTCATGGATATCCGTGGCTCATCCATCGTCTGGCCTATCGCCGGACCAATCATCGGAACCTGCACGTGCGGGGCTACAAAGAGGAAGGCACGACCACGACGCCCTTTGACATGGTGGTGCTGAACGACCTCGACCGCTTCCATCTGGTGGGTGACGTGATAGACCGCGTGCCGGGCCTAAGTGCGAACGCGGCGTATGCTAAGCAATTCATCCGTGACCGGCTGATTGACCATAAGAATTACATTGATCAACACGGCGAAGACCTGCCGGAAATCCGCAATTGGAAATGGGTTCCCCCGCGGAAATCAAAAACCAGATGAATCAAACAACGCCATCTGCGGTCAAGCCACCGGCCTGACTCAACACGGGTGGCGCGTCTTCCCGCAATGAATTTGTTTTTTTGTCCGGTTGACGCTCCGTTTGAAACAACAGGGACATTCTCGATATGGCAAGCTCGTCCGTCCCTTGCAATGGCAAGGCCGGCAATCAAACACGCCCGGCCAGCCGCCAATCAGCCGTCCCCAACCCACGTGTGTGCATAAATTTCTTTGCTTTCTGATTGACCGGGGTTGGCGCTTGTGACGAAATAATAGTCTAAGTTTATTCAGATGTCGAAAATTTCAGTCAAAAACGGGACCAGTCTGCGGGCAGGAA
>CAWFZJ010000097.1:0-4921 GCA_963820205.1 uncultured Verrucomicrobiae bacterium | reverse complement strand
CATGAGACAACAAGACCACGGACAAATTGAAAATGCTGAAACGCTGCCCGGTGAAGCAACTAAATGCTTCGCATTCCCGGGCCAACAAATTCACGGGCCAGTCCCCGGTAAATTGCTCGACTTCACGAGACAACGGGACCACGGACTACGGACTATAGGACGACGGACATTTTCAAAAGCTGAAAGGCTGACATTCGGAAAACCGAAAACTCAAACACCACTAATGTTATCCATTCGTTGACGAAGGTTTCGGCGACAAGAGCGGATTTTCCGCAATGCCCGCCGCCCACGGTTGGCCAATCAAGCCGCCGTCCAGTGTGGCCAGCTTCAATCCATGCCGTTTCGCCAGGGTCACAAGATGCGCCTCGGTCGTGTCTTTGGAACTTGTCAATGTCGGAAGCGAAGCGGCATCCACATTGTCAGCCACAAAGTGATGTCCGGGGAGCGCTCGCAGCGTCGCAAGTGATTTGCGCGCGTCTTCAAAGGACGCTCGATAGGCTGTCGTCATGCTGATTCGCACAAAACCGGATTCCGTAAGCGGACATGTCGCCCACGACTTGGTTTGTAAGAGCCACTGCAACAAAGCCGCGTGGTCGGCATGACTTTTCCAAGCGCAGCCGAGTAATACGTTCACGTCTAAAAGCCATCCGTTCAAGGGAAATCTTCAAGCATCCGCTTCACGTTTTCAGTGGTCATGGGTGGTGCGTCCGGTGGAGCTTCCAATAGCAATGTTCCGTCGGGACCCTTTACCAGTCTGGCCCTTTTTCTGACTTCTTCGGCCGGGCGCAAGCGCGCGGTGAGGAAGCGAAACAATTCCTCTTTCTGTTCCGGCGGCAGCGCCTCGGCGGCGGTTTCAATTTCAGCCAATGTGCTCATGGCAAGGATTATAACATCGCGGTTTCATTGCCGCGAGCTGCCCGGTGCAGCAGCTCAACATTTCACGGGCCGGGAAACCGTGCTTTGCCGTCACGAATCAGCCGCTCGCGTTCATCCAGGAGATCCTTGTGCCACTGGAGCATGGGCAGGCCTCACGGGTGTGAGCAGCGACGGAAGTTCCCGAGCGGAGCAATTGCTTGCCCAGAACCCTTACTTCTTCCCTCGCTTTTGGAAGCTTGACGAAAAGGCGAATGATGCCCGCAGCAAAAGCCTTAGTCCGATTCCTAAATTCATCATAAAGGCGTCCTTTCATATCAGATTTCAGCTTTCTATTTTCTGCTTTTTTTATGAGACAAGCTGCCGCACGTGGCCATCCGGCGGAATTTTCCGCCAGAAGCCATTCGCTGCCAACCTGCGGGCTGCCCACAACTCCTTTGCCCGACAGTTATGTTTTGCGTGAGGCATCTTTGCCTCCGTCCTCGCCGCTCCATCCTCCAGCTTCTGCTCTCTCGTTCCCCTTTCAGCCTTCAGCCTTCAGCATTTTTGTGGTCCGCCCTCACCCGCCATTGCCCAAAATTCTCAACACCAGCGGCAACATCCGCTTCGCGTTTTTCTCCCAACTGCGGAGCATCTTCACGCGCGCGACGGCGTGCTTGCGCTCTTCTTCCGAAAGTTTCTGCGCCTCGGTTGAAATGTGGGCCAGACGGGCGCCGCTGTCCTGAAAATGCGTGAGAATCTGCTGGCGCAAAAAACGTCCGGCCAGGTTGCGCAGTTCGGCGACGGCTTCATAATGCGTCCGCCGCTCGCCTGCGACATAAACCGTGCGCACCGCCCCCAAATCCAGCAGATACCTCAAGCCCTGGCTGGCCGAGCCTTTGCTCAATTCCAGCCGCCGGATGAGTTCGTCCATGGGCAGCGGCCGATGGGAGATGAAGAGCAGGCCGTAGATTTCGGCAACGGAACGCGGCTGGCCGAGCGCGCGGGAAAACTGGATGAACAGGTGGATGACCTCGACTTCCACCGGGTTCAAGGGCGCCGCCCCGGGCCTCCCGGGTGCCAACGTCTTTTCTGCAAAACCGACGTTCACGGGGCAAGTCTGGCCGGTTTCCCAATTTGTTCAACAAAAAATGAACAAAATGTTTTCCCGATCTGTAGTGGCGGGCATCCTTGGCCCGTGAAGCCTTGCTTCATTGGGTCTGCCTGCCGTATCCGGCGGCATCTTGCCGCCTGACCACACAGCCAAACTCACGTCATGACTTCGTTTCCGCATCAGACCTTCCGGCTCGAAACCAGAACATCCGGCAGCCAAAGATGGCACGCCGCTACGTGTCGGTTTCGGCCGATTTTATTGTCGCGGCTGATTTTATTTGCCGTTTCACAAATATCGGTCAAATTACGGTCTTTAATCCGGACGCGGGCAATCGGGTGTGACAGGCAACTATACCATTCAGAGCGGGCGGCGCATTGGGTTTCGGACACTAATTGCGTTGGCGGGTTTTTTTTCCACCGCGGGCGCCGTCTGCGGGCAGGAGGCCTTGCGGATTTCGACGGCGGGCGACCTGGCGGCGGCAGCGCAGCGGCAGGCGGAGAGTTCGATTGGCTATTACAACCTGCTGTTGGGGCCGGTGGCGTGGCAGTTTTCATCCGGACTGGCGGTGGATTACAACGACAACATCCAGGACCAACAAAATGCCCAAGGCGATTTCATCTTCATCCCGAACGTCAACGCGCAGATGCACTGGCCGGTCACACAGGTCAATGATTTGAACCTGTCCGTGGCGGCGGGTTATTCGGACTACCTGCAGCATCAGGAATTGAACCGGTTTTATATCAACCCGGCTCGGGGCTTGCCTTCAACATTTACTCCGGCGACTTTGTCATCAATCTGCACGACCGGATTTCCATCACCGAAAATGCCTATCAAAACCAGTCGGTCAACGGGAACACCATTAATGACTCCCTACAAAACACGCTGGGCGCGAATGCGCTGTGGGATTTGAACAAGGCGCTGGTAATGTTTGGTTACGATCACGGCAACTACCTGGCGCTGGATTCCAGCCAAGGGGCCAGCCAAGGGCTGCCGGACGCGGCTTCAGAGAATTTTTTCCTCAACGGCGGCGTGCGCCTGGTTCCCGAAATCCTAACCGGACTGGAAACCGGCTTTGGATTGGTTCATTACAGCCGTTCCGGCGCGGCCAGTTCCATCACCGAGCCGGACGCGAAGCAGTGGAACGTGGGCGCGTTTTGCACCGCCACCATCAGCGATTATCTGGATGCGCGTCTGGACGCGGGTTATACCGTGTTCACGCCGGACTCGACGTCCACCAACTTTTCCAGCGCGGGGTCCTCGGGATTTTATCTGCAGTTCCTGATTACGCACCGGGTGAACCAGTTCTTCAATTATTCGTTCTCCGCCGGCCGGAGCATGGATTTGCAATACAGCGGGCAGCCCTATGACCGTTACACCGCGCGGTGGCAGCCCAACTGGAATTTTTTGAGGAAATATACGATCAGCACTCCGCTGTGGTGGGAGCACGGCACGGAAATCTATTACCAAACCGCCAGTTATGATCAATACGGCGCGGGATTAGACATCCGGCGGCAATTGACGGAAAAGCTTTCCGGTGGCATTTCCTACCAGTTCGTCAAGGAAACGTCGGGCCAGCCATACTGGAATTTCACTGACAATATTATCAGCTTGAGTTTTTCCTACCGATTTTGAATACTGCATTTATTATGAAGACCTTCTCGTGGCTCAAGCTGGCGTTAGTCCTTCTCGCGGGTGTCTGGGCCGCCAACGCGCAATTTCCGGTGCCCATGCTGCCGATGAACCAACCCGCAACCGAAACGCCCCGGCCCGCCGCCTCAACTCCCCAGGCTTTGCCGTCCGCCGCCGTGGCCGGCCTGCTCAATGGTTTTGTGCCGGACGAAACCTACACCTTGCGCGTCGGCGACATGATTAGTTTCCGGATTTTGGAAGACCGGATTTGGAACCCGCAAAACGCGCCGCAAAGCCTGGTGGTGGTGGATTCGGGCGAGATGGACGTGCCTTACATCGGGCGGGTGCAGGCGGTGGGCAAAACCAGCAAACAACTCGCCGCGGAAATCAAGACCGCCCTGGAAAAGGATTACTACCAAAAGGCGACCGTGGTTTTGTCGCTCAACGTCGCCAGCCCAATTCTCGGACGCGTCTATATTTGGGGGCAGGTTCGCAATCAAGGCGCCCTGGACATCGTCGTCAACGAAAACCTGACGGCGGGCAAATCCATTTTGCGCGCCGGCGGGTTTGCGGATTTTGCCAACAAGCGGAAGGTCAAGGTGGTGCGCAGCCCGCCGGACGCCAAGGGCAAGTCCCAGACTTTTGAACTGGACATGCAGCAGATTCTCGAAGATGGCAAGGTTGACAAGGACATCGTTTTGCAGCCCAACGACCTCATCATCGTGCCTTCCCGCCTGGTCAATTTCTAAAACGCAACTCCTGAACCCTACGCATGAACGAAGAACCTTCCCCGGTAACGCATGATCGCCCGGCATGGACGGCGAGATATTTCGCCCGTCTGCAACGGTATCGCAATTTGCTGGCCCAACGCTGGTGGGTGCTGTTCCTTTGCGCCGGGCTGGCCTTGGGGGGAGAAGCCGTTTACCTCTGGCTCTCGCCGCCGGAATACGCCTCCGTCGGACAAATGATCGTCAACGTCAGGCTCAACATCCAGCAAAGCTCGCTTTACACGGAGGAGCTGGGGAACTTTATCGGCACACAAGCCGCGCTGATGCAGGGCGGGGAGGTGCTCAACCACGCGCGCGACCGTGTGGCCGGCCAAAACCTCGGTTTGACGCCCCAGCCGGTTTTGCTGAACGTCTCCGTCCTGCCGAAGACAACGATTTTTCTGCTGCGGGCGACCGGGCAAAATCCGAAATACACCCAGGCTTTTCTCCAGGCCTGCATGGAGGAATACATCAACCTGAAAAAAGAACTGGCCGAGCACACCTCCAGCACCACCATTGCCGCGCTGACCGATCAGATGCAGCGGCTTGAACCGTCCAT
>CAWFZJ010000096.1:0-5188 GCA_963820205.1 uncultured Verrucomicrobiae bacterium | reverse complement strand
TAATCGAGAGTTTGGATGAGCGGGATCAGGCAACGATCCAGGACATTATTGGCCAATTGCTGAACCCCGAGGAGATCGGCACATCAGGCTACCTGGTCTATTTGAAGCAGGTAGTGCTCACGCTTGGTCATCAGGGGAACGTGGTCATCGTCGGCCATGCCGCGCAGTTCATTTTGCCCGCTCAGTTCGGTTTGAGTGTGCGGATGGTTGCGCCGATTGAGGTGCGCACCCGGCGGATCGCCGACAAAGCGCGCTTAAGTTTGAAGGCCGCCCGGGTTGAGATCGAAAGAATTGATCGCGAGCGAGCGAAATCGGTCCGCCGCCATTTTGGCCACGATGTGACCGACCCTTTGAGCCACGACTTGATCATCAACACGGCCGCGCTCAGCGTCGAGGCGGCAGCAGAGGTGATCGTAACGGCACTTCAGCAAAAGCTGGGTGTACGGATCAAAGGGAGCGGACGGAAATAGAACAACCTTAATTTTGTAGGAGTCGAGGTGACGAGACTCATTATTTCAATTCCGCATTCAAAATTCCGAATTTGAAAGAGCCTCCTCGCTTCGTCTCCCACTCACGGTTAAGTAAAATCGCCACAGCCATTTGAAACAAACTCACAACGTCGCCGTTCAGCCTTGCAAACGTACTGCGGCTGGTCCCGCTCAACGGAACACAGCCGCGCTCCGGCAGAATTATTAAATATGCCGCGCAAACTATGCTCCCACCGCGCACGCTTTCTTGCTGGCGCAGGAGGGCTGATGTTCTTCCAACGCCTCCGGGTTGGTGCGGCTGATGATTTCTCGGGCGTGAGTCGTTTCTACATCGGAGCCGTGGGCGATCAGGACATACTTGCCAGTTTTCACCGCCGTCTCGTATTGCAGAATGCTGTCCTTGGGGATGCCCATGCTGTAAAGTCCGGCGCCCAGCGCGCTCAAACCGCCCACCACCACCGCGCCTTCCAGTGCCCCGACGATCCAACCGACGAGCGGCCCGGCCACGAGCAACGGCCCGACGCCGGGAACCAAAAAGAACGCGGAGCCGAACAACAAGCCCCAAAACCCGCCCCAGAACGCTCCCAGTTTTCCCCAGTATTTCATGCGGTCCCCGGCATTGTAATAGCCGATCACGTTTTCATCCGTGTGATAGTCGCGGCCGACGATGGATAGTTTCTTCATGTCAAAGCCCGCTTGCTGCAGTTCCTTGACGGCGGCTTCAGCTTCGATGTGCGATTTGAAAATCGCCACGACGGAATTGTTCTTGGTCATAATAGTTTTTTCTTTCGTTTTGCTTTATTGGTTTTATTGCCGGTGCCACATTAGGTTGCAGGCCGGCGGTTAGCTATGGGGTGTTCACCCCATTGTTCGCGGCGGTCAAAAGCGACAGTGTCTTTAGGGCAAAGAAATGAACAGACCCAATCCTTTTAAACCCGTTCGCCAGGGCGCGCTTAAAGCGCCGAAACGCATCGGCATCGCCGCCGATCATGGCGGTTACGAGTTGAAGGAATTTCTGGCCGGGAAATTGCGCGCAGCCGGATATGAAGTGGTTGACTTCGGCGACGGCCGGCCGAAAGAGGACGATGATTACCCGGATTTTATCGTGCTGCTGGCGCGCGCGGTCGCCGCCGGGACTGTGGACCGCGGCGTGGGCATCTGTGGCAGCGGGGTGGGAGCGTCGGTCTGCGCGAACAAAGTGGCGGGAGTTCGGGCCTGCTTGATTCACGAAAACTTTTCGGCGCATCAGGGCGTCGAGGACGACAATTTGAACCTGATCTGTTTCGGCGGCCTCGTGGTCGGCCACGCCCTTGCCTGGGAATTGTTGCAGACCTTTCTCGCCGCAAAATTCACCGGAGCGGAGCGTCATTGTCGCCGGTTGGCGAAGGTGGCCAATCTGGAAAACCAGCCATGAGCGAAGGAATATTTATGACAAACAAACAATCACCGGCCAGGAACCCGACCGATCATTGTCTGCCAACGGAAATCGAAGGCTTCGATTCCCTGGCGGAGCTGGCGCTGGACCTGCGCTGGTCGTGGAATCATTCCGCCGACGAAGTATGGCGGCAGCTTGATCCCGCGCTGTGGGAGTTCACGCAAAACCCCTGGGTGGTCCTGCAGACGGTCGCGAAGGACAAACTCCAGCGCGTGCTGGCCGATCCCGCCTTCCGCAAGAACATTGATGACCTGCTGCGGGCCAAGCGTCAGGCGGCGGAGACGCCCGCGTGGTTTCAGAAAAATCATCCGCAGTCGCCCTTGAAGTGTGTCGCGTATTTCAGCATGGAATACATGTTGAGCGAAGCGCTGCCCATTTACTCCGGCGGACTGGGCAACGTGGCCGGCGACCAGCTCAAAGCCGCCAGCGACCTGGGCGTGCCGGTGGTCGGCGTGGGGCTGCTCTACCAGCAAGGCTATTTTCGCCAGGTGATTGACAAGGACGGAGCGCAACAAGCCCTTTATCCGTATAACGACCCCGGACAATTGCCGATCACGCCGTTGCGCCAGCCGAACGGCGAGTGGTTGCGATTGGAGATCACCTTGCCGGGTTACTCGGTCTGGCTGCGCGCATGGCAGGTGCAAGTCGGCCGGGTGAAGCTTTATCTGCTGGACAGCAATGACGCGGCGAACTTTCCCGCGCATCGCGGAATTACCAGCGAGTTGTATGGCGGCGGACCGGAGTTGCGCCTCGTGCAGGAAATGCTGCTGGGGATCGGCGGCTGGCGGCTGCTCGCCGCGCTGGGCATCAAGCCGGATGTCTGTCACTTGAATGAAGGTCATGCGGCCTTTGCCGTGTTGGAACGCGCCCGCAGTTTCATGCAGGAGAACGCGCAGCCTTTTGAAGTGGCGCTGGCCGCCACGCGGGCGGGAAATCTCTTCACCACCCACACGGCCGTGGCCGCCGGGTTTGACCGTTTCACTCCGGCGCTCATCGAACAATACCTCGGCGGTTATGCCACGCAGAAACTCGGCATCACCCTCCATGATTTGCTGGCCTTGGGCCGCCAGAATCCGGACGACGCGTCGGAAAGTTTCAACATGGCTTATCTGGCCATCCGCGGCAGCGGGTCGGTGAATGGCGTGAGTCGCTTGCATGGGAAAGTCAGCCGGCATCTCTTTGAGCCGCTGTTTCCGCACTGGCCGGCGGACGAAGTGCCCGTCGGCCATGTGACCAACGGAGTTCACATGCCGACCTGGGACTCGGCGGCCGCGGATGAGCTTTGGACGAAGGCCTGTGGCAAAGACCGCTGGCTGGGAACGGCGGAAAATTTGGAGCAGGACATTCGCCGCGTCTCCGACGACAGCCTTTGGCAATTTCGCCTCGCCACCAGCAAGTCGCTGGTGGAATACGCCCGCGAGCGTCTGGCCCGGCACTATGCCGCCGCCGGCGCATCGCCCGAGACGGTTGAAGAGGCGAAACATCTGTTTGATCCCAACGCATTGACCCTGGGTTTTGCGCGGCGCTTTGCGACCTACAAAAGACCGAATCTGCTGCTGCACGACCCGGAACGACTGCTGCGTCTGTTATCCAATCCGCAGCGCCCGGTGCAACTCATCATTGCGGGCAAGGCCCATCCGGCGGACCTGGCGGGACAGGCCCTGATCCAGAAATGGATACAGTTTATTCGCCGACCTGAGGTTCGGCCGCATGCGATTTTCCTCAGCGATTACGACATGCACTTGACCGAACGCCTGGTGCAGGGCGTGGATGTCTGGCTCAACACGCCACGGCGACCCTGGGAGGCGTGTGGCACGAGCGGCATGAAGGTGCTGGTCAACGGCGGCATCAATCTTTCGGAATTGGACGGCTGGTGGGCCGAAGCTTATGTGCCGGACTTGGGCTGGGCGCTGGGCGACGGTCAGGAACATGGCAACGATCCGAGCCTGGGACGCGGCCGAAGCCGAGGCGCTCTACGAACGGCTCGAACGCGAGGTGATCCCCGAGTTTTATAACCGCAACGAGAAAGGGATTCCCACGGCCTGGGTCGCGCGAATGCGGGAAAGCATGGCGCGATTGACTCCGCGCTTTTCCGCCGACCGCGCCGTGTGCGAATACACCGAACAACATTATCTCCCGGCGGCGACCGCCTGCCAATCGCGCGTGGCCAACAAAGGCGCCATCGGCAGGCAAATGGTGGATTGGCGGCACAGCTCTGGAACAGAAATGGGCCACGCTGCATTTTGGCGCAGTGAAGGTGGAGACTCGCGACGGGAAACATATCTTTGAAGTTCAAGTCGGTCTCCATGGCCTCGACCCCAAGGCGGTGCGGGTGGAGCTTTATGCCGATGGAATCAAAGACAGTCCTCCTGTGCGGCAGGAGATGACCTGCCTTCACCCACTGGCCGACGAATCAGGCGGCTACGTTTACAGCGCGACCGTGTCTGCGGCCCGACCGCCAGCGGACTACACGGCGCGAGTGATGCCGCGCTGCGACGGAGTTGCAATTCCATTGGAAGACCCACGAATTCTCTGGCAACGATGATCTTATTGAAGCCAATAATATGAAAACTCCGATCGAATACATCATGGTCGCGGTGCCTTTTCACGCCGATGCCGCACACCCATGACGAGCTGGCGCGGAAAGTGAACGAAAAATTAAACGCCGGGTACGAACTCTATGGTTCACCGTTCCTCAGCGAAGAAATGATGTATCAGGCCATGATGAAGCCCATCCTCCAGACTTCCCCACTCCCGACCCAATGAAAAGAAGCGCATCCCATCACAACATTGTTTCTGGATATCGGCGGCGTCCTGCTCACCGACGGGTGGGATCATCATGCCCGCAAACGGGCGGCGACCCACTTCAAGCTGGAGTTGGCCGAGATGGAGGATCGGCATCACCTGACCTTCGACACCTACGAGGAGGGAAAGCTCACTCTGGGAGAATATTTGGGCCGGGTGGTCTTCTACCAAAAGCGACCGTTCACCCGGGCTCAGTTTCGGCGCTTCATGTTCGCGCAATCGAAACCCTACCCCGAGATGATCGAGTTGGTCCGCAAGCTCAAGGCACAGTACGGACTGAAGATCGCCGTGGTCAGCAACGAAGCGCGCGAACTGAATGCGTATCGGATTCGGAAGTTCAAGCTGGCGGGTTCGTGGATTCTTTTATTTCCTCCTGCTTCGTCCACGTCCGCAAGCCCGACGCGGACATCTTTCGGCTCGCGCTGGACATCGCCCAAGCGCCTGCCCGGCAGGTCGTCTA
>CAWFZJ010000095.1:0-63148 GCA_963820205.1 uncultured Verrucomicrobiae bacterium | reverse complement strand
GTACTGTACTGGTTCGGTTGGTCTTGCTCCTCGGTCCGGAGTTTCGGGCCAGGGAGGCTGCGGAAAAGCCCTGTTTTCAAACAGATCCGAAAAAATGCATACCGCAGGGGCTAAAGCCCAACGTTTGTTTTGTTGCACTTACGGCACGACTGAAGTCGTGCCCTGACACTTCTTGCAGCCAGGAGTGTTATTTCGCAACCTGTCAAGCCCGGCATTTTTGTTGTTGCATTCGACCAATTGCGCTACCGGATGTTGCCTTACATCTATTCGCTCGCCGGCGAAGCAACCCAGGATGGCGGCACGATGATGCGACCGCTGGTCATGGACTTCCAAAACGATACGAAGGGCCGTGAGCTCACCGATGAATACATGTTCGGTCCGGCGTTCCTCGTCGCGCCCGTCACCACCTATCAGGCGCGCAGCCGCAGTGTCTATCTGCCACCAACGGGCGGTGACTGGTACGATTTCTGGACCGGCGCAAGCACGGGGGGCGGACAAACCATTGACGCCCCGGCGCCCTATGACTCGTTGCCGCTGTTCATCCGCGCCGGGTCCATCATTCCGTTCGGCCCGGAACTGCAATACACCGGCGAGAAACCGGCGGACCCGATCACGCTGTATGTTTATGCGGGCGCTGACGGCGCGTTCACGCTTTACGAAGACGACGGCCTGACCTACGGCTACGAAAAAGGCGCCTTCGCGCGCATTCCGATTGGTTGGGATGACGCCGCCAAGACGCTGACCATCGGCAAACGCGAGGGCAAGTTCCCCGGCATGTTGGACAAACGCACGTTCAACGTCGTGCTGGTTGCCAAGGACAAGCCAGTCGCTTTTTCCTTCACTCCCAAGACGGATCAATCCGTCACTTATCTCGGCAAAGAACTGAAGGTAAAGTTGAAATAATGGGTTAATCCCGACCTTGTCCAATTGTTTTGGAATGAGAACCATGAAATCCATCGTTCGCACCCCGCGTCGTTCACCCATTGTCATGGCGTTGGCCCTGCTGGGGCTGGGAACCGTTTGCGGACACCCTGCGCGCCCAGAATCAGCCACCCAAAGATGCGCCGGTCCAGGAACCATCGCCGCTTTATCTGGACACCAACCAACCCATTGACAAGCGGGTCGAGGATTTGTTGGGCCGCATGACGCTGGAGGAAAAGATCTCCCAGATTCATGGCAATTCGATGTTCACCACCCCCGCGATCCCACGGCTGGGCATTCCCGTTCGCTGGCTTACCGACGGCCCGCAAGGCGTGCGCGAAGACGTTGGTCCGTTCGATTGGAGGACCGCCGGGCACACGGACGATTATGCCACCTATATGCCGGCCTTGTGCTCCCTGGCTTCGACCTGGAACCTCGATCTGGCAACTGCCTTCGGCAACGTGCTGGGCCAGGAGTCACGGAAGCGCGGAAAAGACATCATTTTGGGCCCGATTGCCGAC
Organism: uncultured Verrucomicrobiae bacterium; assembly: GCA_963820205.1. GTDB lineage: Bacteria > Verrucomicrobiota > Verrucomicrobiia > Limisphaerales > UBA11358 > UBA11358. The sequence continues at coordinate 61,706 of CAWFZJ010000095.1, read as the reverse complement.
ATCACACGCACACCGCTGTGCGGCCGGGTTTATGAATACTTTGGCGAAGACCCGTTCCTGAACGCGCGCATGTCGGTGAACTATGTCCGCGGCGTGCAAACCAATGACGTGGCGGCCTGCATCAAGCACTTTGCCGGCAACAATCAGGAACTGGGCCGGGCCACGATTGACATGGACATGGACGAGCGCACAATGCGGGAAATCTACCTGCCGCCGTTCGAAGCGGCCATCAAAGAGGCCGGGGTGTGGACGGTCATGGGCGCATACACCAAATTCCGCGGCGAGCACTGCGCCTACAGCGATTATATGATCAACAAAATCCTCAAGGGCGAATTGGGTTTTCAAGGACTGGTCACGTCGGATTGGGGCGGCACTTACAGCACGAAGGAAGCTGTCCTCGGCGGGCTGGACCTGGAGATGGGCACGCTGATTACCGGCACGGAAAAAGAACGGCCCTATGACGAATATTACCTGGCCACACCGTTCCTCGAAGGCATTCGCAACGGAGAGTATCCCCAGTCGCTCCTGGATGACAAGGTGCGGCGCAGTCTGCGCGTCATGTTCGCCACGCGCGCTTTTGACACCGAAACGCGCAAAACCGGCTCGCTTAACACGCCGGCGCACCAGGCCACCGCGCAGCGCATCGCCGAAGAATCCATCGTCCTGCTGAAGAACCAGGACAACACGCTCCCGCTCAATATCTCCCAAATCAAGTCGCTCGCGGTTATTGGCGAGAACGCCGTGCATCACCACGCCACCGGCCTCTTTGGCGCTGGCGTCAAGACCATGCACGAAATCACGCCGCTGGACGGCATTTTGCACCGCGCGGACACCAACATGAACATTACCTACTCGATAGGTTACAATGAACGTCAGGGTGGTTCCAACCTGATTGAACGCGCCGTTGCCGCCGCCAAGCAGGCTGACGTCGCCGTCATCATCGCGGGTTTGCATCACTCCCGAAACTTGGACGATGAAGGCTGGGACCGCACCAATCTGCATCTGCCCTTCGGCCAGGGCGAACTGATCCGGCAGGTTGCCAGAGCCAATCCCCGGACGGTTGTGGTTTTGATTTCGGGTCCCGCCATCGAAATGGATCCATGGCTCGGAAAAGTGCCGGCCGTCCTGCAGGCCGGGTATCCGGGCATGGAAGGCGGCACGGCGATTGCCCGCGTCCTGTTCGGCGATGTGAATCCGTCGGGCAAACTGACCTGCACGTATCCGAAACAACTCATGGATTCACCGGCGCACGCGCTGGGAACCTATCCCGGCACGAACGGCACGTTGTTCTACAAGGAAGGTTTGCTGGTCGGCTACCGCTGGTACGATGCGAAAGACATCGAGCCGGAATTCCCGTTCGGATTCGGTTTGAGCTACACCACGTTTGAATATTCCAACCTGAAACTCGTTCCCGGCCAGGACACCAACAGCCCGGTGGTGACGGCCGAATTCGACATTGCCAACACCGGCGCGCGTCCCGGCGCCGAGGTGGCGGAACTTTACATCCATCAGGACCATCCGAGCCTGTCGCGGCCGTTGAAGGAACTGAAAGGATTCACGAAGATTTCACTGAAACCGGGCGAAACAAAGACCGTCTCCATCCCGCTCGACCGGCGCGCCTTCGCTTTCTACGACCCGGCAAAAGCCGGCTGGGTCTCCGAAGCCGGCGATTTCAAGATCCTGGTCGGCAGTTCGTCACGGGACATCCGTTTGCAGGACAGTTTCCGTCTAGCGCAAACCACGATAGAGAAATAGAGTGGGACAGCGCTTCCAGCCTGTTTCACTTCAACCGGAAACCGCGAACCATACGAAACGCACCCCGTCAAACCAAAGCTTCGCTGCAAATGATCTTGGGCACAGACCGGGTTGTGGGATGCAGGTTTCGCCGGCCAACCCAATCTCGCAAATTATGCTGGTCGTAAATGCGCGCCAGTGACCGCAATAGATTTTCTCCGGTCACGCCGTTTTTCCGCAGTTTCAATAATTCGCCATTAACCGCCCGTGTGATTGGCCCGCGAAACGCCTTTTCCAACACATTGATGTTGCCCTTTTGGTCTTCGTCGGTGCTCGCTGCGAACAGGACGCGCAACTCGCGCAGGACATAATTCTGTCCGTGACTCAATGACAACGTGTGCGCGCGTTCCGCCTGCCGGTGTTTCACTTCTTCTGTGAACTGGCGCAGCACTCGCATAACGGCGGCATTGTAATCTCTCGGCAACGGCTGGCCGGTCAATTCCGGGCTGCATTTGATCGTGCCAAGAATTTTTGGAATATCTTTCGACACCACCGACCCGCTGCCGTCGAGCAGGAACAGCTGTTGAAATCCTTTTGAAGTTTCGCGTTCGGGATACGATGCCTCGCAAAAGACGAATTGGCCCTTGGCCATGGATGTCTTGGCGGCGCGGATGCCGTCCCGCAAATCAGCAATTCTCTGGTATTCCGCCGAATTTTCCTTCCGCAACTGCCGCAAAATCTCCTCGGCTTCGTTCAAATCGAGGAATTCATCCTCTTCATCCTCAAACAAGCTCAACTGCGCGCCGTTCCTTTGCTCGTAAATGGCATACATGGCCTCTTCGTTAAGTTTTTCCGTCCGGTCGAGAATTTCCGAATCTTCGCCAATGGTGTCGTGAATTTCCTGGATGCGACGATGCAGCTTGGCCTTCAAGTCCAGATGCCGGTCGAGTCCCGTCTCCGGCAGAAAATTAAAGCCATAAACGACATCATGGTCACTGCCGATGCGGTCAATGCGTCCGAAGCGTTGAATCAGCCGAACCGGATTCCAATGCAGGTCGTAATTGATGATGTTGTCGCAATCCTGAAGGTTCAAACCTTCCGCCAGCACGTCCGTTGCGACCACTGTGAACAATTCCTTCTCGCCCGCCGTGAATTTGTATTCGGGATTCGCCTTCGGCGCAAAGCGGCCAACCACCCGCGCCTTGCTTTTGTCGCCGCTGAAAATCACGTCAATGTCATCCCGCTTGCCGCCGGGATTCAGATTGTCGTGAAGATATTTGGCCGTGTCCGCGTATTGGGTGAAAATGAGCCGCTTGCCGTCTTTCAATGGTTTCGCCGCCAGCCGCTCTTTCAACTTTTGCAGCTTCGCGTCCTGTTCCGGCGTGATGGGCGCGACCAGCTCCAGAATTTTTTGCAGCAACTTCAAGTCATGCTCGATGTCCGCCTTCAATTTTTCGGCGTTGAAATCCGCAATGTCGTATCGCTTTGAAACCTGCCGCAGCGCGTCCATCAACGCCTGTTCTTCCTGGGCATTCAGGCTGTTTGAAGTCTTCGGTTCATACAGCAGTTCTTGCGCGTCTTCGCCCGCCGGCACGAAGCCTTGCTTCAGCGCCTCCAGAAAGCGCGTATGCACTTTGATCAGCCGCCGCACGGTTTCCTGGAACGCATACACGGACGATTCAAACCGTTTGAACAACAAAATGCGGATCAATCCGCGCAAGGTGTAGCCGGCGCGATGCAGGCTGGCATACGGTTCGCGTTTTTGTTTTTCCTTGAGCACATAATTGTGCAGGCCATACCGGGCATACTTTAGTTCCTTGTCTGACGCGCCCGCCGATTTTCCCTTTTTGGCTTTTCCAAGATAACCGCGCAACTGTTGGTAAAGCCCCTGATACGTGTCCTCGATGCTGTATTCAATCGTGTCCAGTTGCCGCTTGGGGAAAAACTGGTGACGACCGCCAACGAACACATACGCGCGCTTGCGGCCGTCCAGATAATCACGGAATTGTGCCGGGTCAACCGGCTGGTGGGTCACGGAATCAAACCCATACCAGCGCAAGATGTGGTTGCGCGTGCGGCGGATGAGAATGTTCGCCAGCAAGTCCGGCAATTTCCGCTCCCCGTCCTCAATCAGCTTGAAGTATTGCTTCAAATCCGGCGGATCAATCGGCAAATCCGTTTTATCATTGTGATGGAACAACTTGATTTGGGAATAAACATCCCACGCGCTCTTGTTGCGCGGCGTGGCCGTGAGGAAACAGCACCGCCGGCCCGTGCTTAAAAACACCTCCACCACCTTGTAACGCTGCGTGTCGCGATGACGAAGATTGTGGCTCTCGTCAATCAGCACGAAATCCCGGTCTTTGAAGAGCACGTCTTCCAGCAGCGTGTTCACCGAGCCGTCCTCATCCTCGCGCAGAAACCCCATCGAAAGCACACGCGCGTTGAGTTGATACACCTCGTTGTAACGCTCCCACATTTCCACCAGCGGAGCGGGGCAAATGATAAGCGCACGAGCATGGCCAGTCCGCTCAAAATGTTTCACAATGGCTGCGCCGATGTAGCTCTTGCCCAAGCCAACCACGTCCGCCACGAACGCGCCGCCGTAATCCTTCACCATCTGCACCGCCTGCCGCACCGCCACTTTCTGAAAATCCGCCAGCCGCTTCGTGATTTCGTCGTCCCACAAAATATCCTTGTCGTCCTCGCCTTCCAGCCGGTCACGCACCAGCGTATAGAGCGCCTTCATGTAAACGTCATACGGACGGACGGACACCACCGCCCAGGACTGCTTCAGCTCCTGCATCAACGCCTCGTCGAAGTCCTGCGACTCATCCCAAAGGCCATCAAACCATTTCCCAAGCTCCGCGTGATTGTCGTTGCCCTGCACCAGCACATTCAACTCCGTGTTGTGCGTGACGCCGGACAACGTGAGATTCGACGAGCCGATGATGGCAATACCCTCCTCGTGACGCTCAACCGGCTTTCCGCTTTTATCAAACACCTTGCCGTAATCGAAAATGTAAGCCTTTGCGTGCAACCGGCCTTTGGTATAGACCTTCACTTTGAGCCGCTTTTCTTCTACCATCCGCACCAGCGTCGTCACCACCGCCTGCGCTTCGTCCGTCTGGTCCATCAACTCGATGGCCGACCGGATGTTGCCCGCCGTTTCACCGGCCATCTTCTTTGTGTCCGTGCGTTTGGGATACGCCTCGGCTTCCGCCGCCTCCGCCACCAATTCCAGCCGCCGGTAGCCCTCGGCCAGTTGCTCCAGCGTTTCGCGGTTGGTTGTGTTGCCGATGAGCAACCGCAATTCCTTCACGCCCGCCAGCCGGTGCGCAATGCTCTCCAGCCCGGACAGGAAAAAATACCCGACCGCAAACCGCGCCGACTCTGTGGACGACAGGATGCGGTTGATGTGGCAGACCAGCTTTTCCTTGCGATTGTCTATGATGTCATGTGTGGGCATGGGTTTTCTCCGGTCGCGGTGGCATCAAGGGTGATGCGTGCTCGCAAGTTTAAGACGATGCGTTCGCGCGATGGCTTTTTGCTGGTCGTTGCGGACACCCGCTTCCCTGGCGAAACGCGGCCAGCCGGAAACCGCCGTCGCTACCTGTTCCATCATGTCCGCTCCGTCTTTCACGCCGAATTGCCGCGCCACCGTCAACAGGTCGGCGCGCGTGAAATCGTCGCGCTTGCCGTTGATGCTCATCTGGTGGCGGTTCGTCCAACTGCCCCTGGGATTGAACGCCCAGATCACATCAAACGCCGGAGACAGCCGCCACGGCCCGCCCGCCTCCAATAAAAACGCGATGTTCCGTGTGTGGTCATCCTGATTCCGCGCAAAAACATTGAAAGCCATCCGCCGGAACATTTCCCGCATCGCCTCATGTCCCAGGTTCAGGCGTTGAATCGTGGAAAACGCCTGCTCATAACCGTGTTCCCCCGCCGCGTTGAAATCGTAATGCCCCATCGCGCACAGCGACTGCATGTGGATTTTTCCGCCGCGATGGTCCCGGTCAAAACGCCGGGTCATGAAATGCGCGCGGCCCGATTCTTCCAGCAGCCGGCAATCGCGCATTTCGATTCCCGCCGCCACGGCCATTTTGTGGTAGGCGTATTCAATCCTGCCAAAACCTTTCGGATCGCCGAGCGCCACGTCGTTCACCCCGTCAAACTTCAAAATCCACGGCTCGAATCCCGCCGGCGCCGCCACCTGCCCCGAGCGCACCTCCTGCGTCTGCGGATTCCACGCGATCACCGACTTGGCCCGGTTGCCGCCGGCGGACGTGCCGACGCGGATAATTGCGTTCAAGGCGTCCGCCTTTGCCCCCTTGAATTTCACCGCCCAGCTTTCCTGATGGCCGAGGATGTCCGCCGCCAATTGCGTCAATTCCGCCACCTCAATTGGAACGGACTTCCCCGCCGCCGGGCCGAGCGCCGGCTTGAATTCCAGCGCCCCCATGCCCCGCGTGTTCATGTAACACAGCCGCTCCACCGGCGTGAAATCACCCGGCACGCGGCCCTGACGCGCCAGCCACAAATCAATCAACCGGTTGCCGAACCGGTCCGGCAGTGAATCGGCCAGCAACCCCGGCAATCCATGAAACGTCTCGTGATTGAGCGTTGGAAACGAAAAAATCCCGGCGCGCAGCGGCATCATCAGCGGTGCGACCGGCCAGCCTTGTTTCACAAACCGCGGGTCATACTCAAAATTTCCCGTGCCGCGCGGCTCATCCCACGCCACCGCACCCAGGTCCCGTCCCCACAGGCGGACGGTCGCAACGTTGACTCTGCGGATGCGGGCGGCCATGAGATCAATGCTCCCTTGCCGCGCCCTTACGGCGGCCCGCCTGCGTGGCCGCAGCCATTCCCCCGGCACCGCCAGTAGGCACTCCGGCGCGGCGAAGGCCCGTGGCGCGCTGTCGCTCGCGCCCCTTCAGCTTCGCCAGTTGGATTGGGCTTGGCCCGGTCTCTGGCAGCAACGCCTCAAGTTGTTGCAGTTTGCCCAGCACGCGCATCACCCGGATCAGCAGCGGCAAGGTGCAAACGCGCCCGCTCTCGAGGTTCTGCAAGGCGCGGCGCGAAACCCCCGCTTTGCGCGCCACCTCCGCCTGCGCCAGGTTCGCGTTGAGCCGCTGGTCCTGCAACCGCCGGCCCAGTTCCTCCAGCACCGCCTGCTCGCTCATGGCTTCAAAATTCATGGCTGCACCCTGCCAAAGGCCGCTTCTTTAGTCAAATGGAAAGCGCAACATAATGCGCCATAAAGCCATTTTAGCCGGTTAAGGCGCACCGCATTACACATATGAACCTGTCGCCACGCCGACTCCGTTGACGACAGGATGCGGTTGATGTGGTCAGACCAGCTTTTCCTTGCGATTGTCTATGATGTCGTGATTCATGCGAGTCCCCGGTTGCCAGCGGTTGAAATCTCTGCTAGATTGCGCAGTAATGACAACCGTGGCGCTAACTGCTCATTTTGACGGCGAGAAGGTTCAATTCGATGAACCCTGCCAGCTTGACGCCAATGCGCGGCTGGTGGTCGTGGTGCTCCCGCCCGACGACGAACGCCAGGCTTGGTCACGGTTTTCCGCCGGCCAGTTGGCGAAAGCCTACGGCGACAACGAGCCGGAATACCCCGCCGCCGATCTGCATTGTGAAAGGCGCGTTTAACGGCTATGGTGAGGATATGAAATTCCGAGTGATGATCGAGCCGGACGAGGATGGTGTGTTTGTGGCGGAATGCCCCACGCTCCCGGGCTGCATTTCCCAGGGCAAAACCCGCGGCGAAGCTGTTGCGAATATTCGGGATGCCATCCAGGGTTATCTTCATAGTCTGGAAAAGCACAACGAACCGGTTCCCGGCCCGGTCGCGGAGGAAATCGTTGAAGTTGCCGTATGAGCCGCCTGCCCGTCTGCTCCGGCGCAGAAGCCGTCAAAGCTTTCCGGAAGCTCGGATACGAGGTGGACCACCAGACCGGCAGCCATATCATTCTGCGCCAGGCTTCGGGCCGGCGTTTGACCGTGCCCAACCACCGCGAACTGGCCAAAGGCACGCTTCGCGCCCTCATCCGCGAGGCGGGCATCACCAAGGACCAGTTCGACGAATTGTTTTGAGAGGCAGGATTTCATTTGGCTGAATCCTCCACAATTTTGATTTCCGCCGGCGTCAGGCCGTAGAGGGCATAGACCTGTCGGTCTATCTCCCGCTCCAACTCAGTCGTGTCGGCGGCAGGATTCTTCTGCTTGGCGGCAAGGATGCGGTCAACCGATGCCACAATTGATTCCTGGTTGTTCGGTTCTTTGACAATGGGCAACTTCTTGAACTCGGTGACTTTGATCTGCGGAAAGAGTGTATCAAATTCATTGTGTTTGTTCCGGAAATACCACGCGAGAAGCCGAGAATTGAGAACTCCAAGGAGGTATTTGGCTGTGTATTTGGTGTTGTTCGGCACGGCGATATACACGGACTGATCCGCGACAATTGTGTCCTTCACGTAACAGGCATACAAAGTTGGCCCAACGATCTTTCGCAGATATATGCGCTCCCCTTGGAAGAAGGAAAACTCGCGTGGTTCCGCAAGCCAATTGCCCCAACTGATGTACTCGTCAGGGTCGTCTAGGTGGTAAGGATGAAGGTGCTTCCCGCGCACTTCTGGGTGATAAGTGCTGTTCACTTTCCGGCTCGAGTAGTAACTGCGTTCATCGTAATCCCGCTGTGTCTGGAAGCATTGTCCTCGCCGCCACCGGCGAACAACACCGGGTCATCCGCCAGAGCCTTGTTCGCCGATTCCGTCCAACCACGACGTGAAAGCGGCTGGTTCACGCGCTGGTAATTGAGTTCCGACCAAAAGAGTTTTTTGAGCGGTTCAATGCCGCGCAACTCCTTCAGCAAATCCTGAACGTTCTGTTGTCGTTCGGGTCGTGACATGGCTATTCGCTCGCGCGCGAATCAGCCCTGTCTGGTTGACTGTCTCCAAGGGATGTTGTGCCAAAATAAATGGGACGTGCTTACTCACGTCCCACATCAGGCACTAGCATGCCCTTGGAAGAACGCTTTGGGCACGCCCCGGTTGGGGCGTGCTTTCAAGCGCTGTCTTCCAAGTTGGAAATTGCTAGTTTCGATGTGGACAGCAGCCGAAGCTACGCGAAATGATTTTGGTTAAATTATGGTTCTGGTCGTTTTGGTTTTTCTGGACGCAGCGAGTGTGCGCCAAAGGCAGGAATTTGAAAAGAGAGAGTTTGCCCCAGCGTTAACCCTCACCTGGCTTCCAGCCACCCTCTTCCATCCGCTGGGCGAGGGAGAATATCAGCGTCAATCCGCGTTCATCTGCGGTGTTCACCAGCAGTTGGTTTCGACACCTCACCTTTGATTCCTCTCCCCGGTCGAGGCGGAGAGGAAAAAGAATCCGCGTCAATCCGCGTTCATCTGCGGTTCAAGTCTTTGTGTTCTCTGCGTTGAATATTCGCGTATTTCGCAGTTATCGTTTTAGCCTTTAGCGTTCAGCCTTCAGCCTTTTATGCGGATGTTTCCCGGCCCACGTATTTCTTTTCGGCGGTGTCAACGCGGATGATTTCGCCGTTGGCGATGAACAGCGGAACCATGATGGAGAGGCCGGTTTCGAGCTTCGCCTCCTTCCAAGACGAGCCCAAGTCGCCCCGGCTGGGCGGAGCGGTGTCCACCACTTTGAGCGGGATTTGCTGCGGCAGAACGATGTCGAGAAGCCGGCCATCGAGCCGCAGGGCTTTATATTCCTCGTTTTCCTTGAGAAACCCGCGGCGCTCGCCGAGTTGTTCGTTGGTGAACTCGAATTCCTCGAACGTCTCCGTATCAATGAAAACCTGACCGTCGGCCCGGGCGTAACTGTAAGTCACGCGGCGGGTTTCCAGCGGGGCCACGGTCACGCGCTCGTTTTCGGCGAAAACGCGGTCAATGAGGCGCCCGGTCGTAAGGTGGCGCAGACGGGTGTGGAGTTTGTGCCGGGTTTGGGCGGTGCCGCTGGTGTGCAAATCCTCGATGACATGGGGAGCGCCATCCAGCAGCAGAACCATCTGGCGTTTGAACTCGGATGGCAGAATTGTTTCCATAGTGTCGTCCCCCGCAAATGCCGGGATATTTTGGCGGCTGCGCAGGTTGCTTAATTGAATCTTTAGCCTGAACCAATCGTGGCGTCAACTACTTCAGACCGTTCAGACCCGTTTTCCGGCGACAGACGGTGCGCACGGCTTGTCAGGCCATGGCCATGTGACGGCGGAAGTGATGCGGTGGCGAGCCTGGAGATGGAGAACATCGAACATCCAACATCGAACGCTGAACATCGAATCAGAAAGCGGCGCGCATGGACTGACGCGCCCCGCCTTTCGCATATTACGCGCGGTTGGCGGTTCGCATCATTTCTCCGCTGCGAACACGCTGTAACTGTGCGGCGGCAGATGCACGCGGAAAGCAGCGCGGTCGGCGCCAGCCTGCCAGCGGCCTTCCCCTGATGCTTCGGCGGTGATTTCCTCGCCCGTGACCAAGTTTCGCAGGCTGGCAAATTCCCCGGTCACCGAAACCGTCACGTCGGTTTCGGTGGGCAGATAGGATTCGACAATGAAGGTGTTGTTGTCGTAGGCGAACAGGGCGACCTGGCTGGGGCCGTCCAGGCGCACAGGAAAGCCCCGCATCACGTAATTTTTGATCGCCGTTGTCACCGTCACTGGCAGTTTGTAAAGGTCATTGAAATTGTCGGGAATGGTCCAGATGTAAAGGATCCCCTTGCCATACCGGTCCATGAGCAGGAGCGGATAACCCCGGCCATCGGCCATGGCGCGCACAAGCGCCCAGGCGTCATTCGTGAGGAAATCAATTTCCGGGAAAAGGACATCGGCATTCGTTTCGCCGCCGATGTTCCGGCCATTGCCGGAGCCGTAACCGCTGGTGTATTGATGCGCGAGCACCTTGCGGCCGGTGTATTGCGCCTCGACGATGTCCTCGATTCCCCGGTCTTGCAGCGCGCGCAACAGGCCGGACGTGATGACGACGGATTTGCCGGCCACCAACTGGCGTTTGATTTTGGCGACGATGCCGGGATCAAACTTGGCTGATTCGGTCAACAGAATCAGGTTCGCGTTTGTCGGGAAAACAGGATGGAGGTCAATCGGAATGCCGATCATGCCGAAATAGTTGTGCAGGAAATCCTCGCCGGTGGATTGATACGGTTTGTAACATTGGATGCCAATCGGGTTGCCGAGCTGGCCGAGAAACGTGTCCACCTGTTCCAAAGAATAACCGGCGACGCTGGCCATGTTGGGATTGGTTGATCCCGCCAGACCATGTGACTGGTAAGACCGCAACAACTGATCGTAGTCGAAGCTCGTGTGCAGGCTTTGCCAGTTTGTGCGGTCGCCGGGGTTGACGGGTTGCAGCATGGCCGTCCAATTGAACAGCATCATTTCCGGCGCCTTGGCGAACATTGTGTCCCAAAGCTGCTCGGCGTAACGGTCCACATAACGCACGCTGAAGGTGTCCACCCAGCCGCCGCCGTTGCGGCCCGGCGCGATGTTCTCGAAGTAACGGAAGATTTGATAACTTTCGTATGCCTGCAGGTTCTGGTCGGTCATCTCCGGGTCGCGCGTTTCCGTGCCGGTGTAGATGCCGTCGAAAATTTTGGGTTCCTGATCGAGGTCATAGCCCAAACCCTGGAAATGCTCGTACCAGTTGGGGAATTTGATGACCATCTTGATCTTGGGGTTGACCGCCCTGGCCGGTTTGACCACCAGGCTTTTGGCGGCGTCGCGCATCAGGTCCAGCCGGAATTGGGTCCAGCTCTTTTTGCCCTTGGCCGCGATGTCGGAATCATATTTGGTGGTGACGAAGAAAAAATCATCCTGGATGACCTCGTCAAAATGCCGGGCGGCCAGTTGGGCCGCGTTTTTGACAAACTCGCGGTCCTTGGGATTGGTGTAGCAGAAGGAGCGGAACTGGCCGCTGCCGCCATCCGACAACGCCATGCCGCCGGCCACGCGCACGCCGCGGTCGAGAAAGAATTTTTTCACCCGCTCCAGCAAATCGTCGCCGGCCAGCTCCCGGTTGCGCTGCACCTCGATATAGACCTTGTCCACCTTCAACTGGCTGCTGATGCGCCTCCAGTTGTTGCTCAGGGTTCTCGGATTCTCGAAAGATCGAACGGCACCCACCGGAATGTAAACGGCGACATCAAAATTGGTGTAATTGCCGGCGAAGCAGCCCGCAGCCGGGAACATGAGAGCGCATAACAATCCCCGGAACAGGGAAACAAATCCAAATCGGTTTTTCATAATCAGAATTGAAAACAGACCTCACGCCGGCCCTGCCCTGAAATCTTCCTGGGAGCGCCGGCGTCCCTGCCGGCCAGTCAGGAGCCGAAAGTCGGAGCTCGCCGGCGAGACGCCAGCGCTTCCAGAAACGGCCCCCGGTTCAAGGGCGCAGGGCGTGCCATTCCCGCCACGGGCAAAGCGAGCACTCATGGCTCAATCATTTCAGTTGCGCCGGAACCGCCGGACGCAACGGAGCAGCCTGGGCTTGGAGCGCCAGCACCTTCCGCGACAGGTCTGTTGACGTTGCGGTCAGCAAGATCTCGCCGGGTTGTCCGGTGGATTGCACAATCACCTGCGCCAGGCCGTTGAAGACGCTCCGCTTCCATACCGGCAGCTCGATTTTTTCCTGGAACAGCAGTGTGACCCCCTTGTTGACACCTCCGGCGCCGGCGCCGTTCGCGACCGCCACCGCGATGGTGTTCGTGCCGGGATGCAGGAAGCGTTTGACATCAAAACTCGGCGCCGCCTGCCAGTCATGTGATTCGCCGGCCATTTGCCCGTTCACATAAACCCAGCCTTCATCGTCAATCATGCCAAAACTCAGTTTGACGGTTTCCACCGCAAGGTCCTGCTCCGACACGGTGACGTGGCCGCGGAAGACGCCGTTTTCGCCTTCCACCAGCGGGCCGGTGTCCGAGCGCACATCGTCTTTTTCCCATGCCGAGTCGTTAAAATTCACGGCGACCTCGGGAAGGTTTGTCAGACGCGCGTTCGGGATCCGGGTCCATTTCCAATCGGTCACTGCGGTGGAATGAACCGGCCATTTGGCCAGATAGACATCCGGCTCGTGGGATGACGGATCGCCGTTGCCGACGCCGATGATTTTGCCGGCGCCTTGAATGCCGAAGGTGATTTCGTTGGTGGCGACGGGCACTCTCCGCCCGCGCGGGTCGTTGACCTGGACGGTGATGACCGAAACGTCCTCACCATCGGCTTTGATGATTGTGCGGTCCGGAATGAGCTGGATGGCCGCCGGCTCGCCGGCGGTATCAACCTGGTCCTTGGCGATTTCCTTGCCGTCTTTGTAGCCGCGCGCCAGCAGCGTGCCCGGTTCGTATTTCACCTTCCATTCCAAGTGCCCGTTTTTCTCCATGGTCTTCCGGCCCAAACTCAGGCCGTTCAGAAAAAGTTCGACCTCCTCGCAATTGCTGAAGCATTTGACGTCAATTTCCTGGCCTTCCTTGCCCGGCCAGTTCCAGTGCGGGAAAACGTGGACCATGGGCTCGTCCATCCACCAGGCTTTCAGATAATAAAAACTGTCCTTGGGAAAGCCGCAGGCGTCGAGGATGCCATACTGGCAAAGGATGGCCGGATAACTGAAGGGGGTTTCCTCGCCGCGGTAATCGAAACCCGTCCAATAAAACAATCCAGCAAGGTATGGTCTGGCCGCATAATGTTTCCAGCCAATCTCGCAGTTGCCGCCGGAGTCGCCGTGCTCAAGTGGCGCCAGGTGGGCTTTGGCCCGGTCGTCGAAATAGATGCCCCGGGTTCCCTGGGTGGTGGTTTCCTCGGTGCCGACCCCCGGCTGTTTGGGGAATTGGGCGTGTTGATTGTCCGTGCTTTTGCCGGTGATGTAATTGTATCCCATCACATCAATGACGGTGGAAATTCCCCCGCCCCAGCCTCCGCTGATGGCAACAGTAACCGGCCGGGTGGGGTCCAGATGTTTGGCCACCGCCTGCATGGTGGAAGCGATGCGGGCGCCTTTTTCGTTTCCTTCAATGCCCCATTCTTCATTGCCCACCGACCACAGGATGACGCAGGGATGGTTCCGGTCGCGCAGGATCAGGCGCTTGAGGTGATCCTGTTGATCTTCCGATGTTCCCATCAGCCGGTTTTCGTCAATCACCACCATGCCGAGTTTATCGCAGGCATCGAGCAGTTCGGGCGTGGGCGGATTGTGCGAACAACGATAGGCGTTGCAGCCAAACGTCTTCAGGCGCGTGATGCGAAAATCCTGAAGCGCATCGGGGATGGCCGCGCCCACCCCGGCATGATCCTGGTGATTGTTGACGCCTTTCAACTCGACGTGCTTGCCGTTCAGGAAAAATCCCAGGTTGGGATCGAACCGGATCGAGCGGATGCCGAAGGGCGTTTCGTAGCGGTCCACGACCGTTCCGCCCACACGAAGCGTGGTGATGAGTTTGTACAGACTGGGCGTCTCAATGGACCAGAGTTTTGGATTGGCAAGCTTCATCACGCAGGAAAATTCACCGGTGTCCCACACCCCCAGCCCGGCCTGTTTTACCTGTCCTTGCGCGACCGTCTTGCCGTCTGCATCCACAATGGTCTGTTCGACATCAAAGGTGGCGGCGTTGGCGCCTTCGTTAACGACCGTAACCCGCGCGGTGACGTCGGCGGCATTATCCTTCACCTCGGACGTGACGAACGTGCCATCGCGCCCGACATGCAACGGGCCGGTCTTGACCAGCCAGACGTGGCGATAGATGCCCGCGCCCTCGTAGAACCAGCCTTCCTCCATCGTGGCGTTCCGCGCGCACGGCGATGACGTTGTTGCCGCCGTAGTTCAGGAATTCGCCGAGGTTGTAGCCAAAGCTGGTGTAGCCGCTTTCTTCCCGGCCGAGATAATGGCCGTTGACCCAGACAATCGAATCGCGGTAAACGCCATCGAACTCGACACGGATGCGCCGGCCGAGATCGGATTCGGGAATGAAAAAGGATTTGCGATACCAACCGACGGAGGTGTCGGGGAAATTTCGTCCAATGGCCTTGTAACCGTGGCTGTGGCTGCCCCGGCCGTCAAACGGCACTTCCACAGCCCAGTCGTGCGGGAGATCGAGCATCCGCCAGGAACGGTCGTCGAAATTGGCCGCCGCCGCGCCGTCGCCATAACCGGTCTTGGCGAGATAGGAGAAATAACCCGTGCCGGTGCTGAAATCCTTCTGCGCATCAGACGGGTGGCCGAAAGCAAAGCGCCAGCCGGAGTCCATGAGCAACCGCTCGCGAACAGCCGGGGTGACGGCAGTCGGCGAAACTTGAGCCATGGTTGACGTCAGGGGGGCAGCAATGGAAACGATTGTTGCAACAGCAAGAAACCAATTTGATAATTTTTTCATTTTATCCGGTATGTTTTATTTAGGGACGGAAAAACTACAGGCAACGACCGGAAGATGCACGTCGAAAGACGCGCACCAATCAGCGGCAACTTGAGCAGCCCGGCAATCTCGTTGGCGCGCACTCCAGGAACGCCGCGGCGTTGCTGATTTTCAAGCCATCCACAGGGTTGGTCTTGATGTCGGACAAAGCCCCGGCCACGCATCAAACTTTCAAGAACAATCTTACGGTGAAACAATCCGATAGAACCTTTGGGACAGGTTGGTTGCACTGTCCGTAAAGGTCACCGCGCCCGATCCAAACGTTCCGCCCGCCAGCACCGTCCACTGGTTCAACGGCAGCGACAGATCGTCGGTGGCCAGCACGTGATAGCTATGTCCAGCCGGACCGCTGAAACTCAACTGCCAGCCCTCAGATTCCATGGATATCCCCGTCAAGGCCGGTATCAGCGACGACAAGATGTCCGCCATCAACCCGGTCGGCTGGTTTAGCGTGTAATTGGCCGCCGCACTGCCCGTCAGACTCAAGCCGCCAACGGTTACCACAATGTTGGACCCGACATCCGCCGTTGCAAACATCGCCGTATAAGCGTTGGTGGACAAACTGATGCCGTCCACATCGCCACTGATTACACCGTCCAGCATCACGTTGTTGCTGCTGATCGTAGCCGTTTCCGTTCCGTCATACGTTTTGTTGTTGGCCGTAATGCCGGATTCAATCGTCACCGGCGCGGGCCAGATGTTTGCCGCCAAATTCGTCGGCGCCGCCACCGCGTAGTTGGTCGCCGCATTTCCACCCAACGCCAGACCACTCACCGTGACCGGCTTGTTCGTCCCCGCATCCGGGCTGGCGAAATATCCAACGGCATTGCTGGTCACCAGCATCACGCTGTCACCATTCAATACCCCGGCCAAGCCGGCATTGGTCGCATCCAGCGTGGCGTTTGTTGTCCCGTCATACACCTTGTCCAGGGCCAGCAGATTTGTCACTGCCAGTCCGGCCGCCGTGATGTTCACCGAGCCGCTGGCGCCCGACAGTGTGTAATTGGCCGCCGCCGTGCCGCCCAGCGCCAAAGTTCCAAACGACGTGATTGCCTGCGACCCGACATTCGCGCCCGCCAATGAGCCGCTGCCCGAAGCCACCGTCACGTTGTCGCTGCCGATTTTGTTGGTCACCGACAATATCCCCGCCGCAACTGTCGTCGTCTTGTCATAGGGCCGGCTGCCCGTCAAATTCGCGGCCAGCGTGTTGATCGTGAGCGCCGTCGCATTCCCCGCCGCCTGCGCGAACGTGTAATTGCCGTTGTTGGCCGTCAAACCGGAACCGTTGATGGCGTAGCTGCCAACACCGCTCGATGAAGTCGCCGTCGTCGTGAAGTTGAGCGTTCCGGTTGTCGCATTCGCCTGATTATCGCCAGTCACAAATCCGCCCACCGAACCGCTCAGGCCCGGCACCGCTGACCCATAGGTCATGCTCGCCGGGTTCGCTGTATAGGTCAGCGTCACCGCACTGATCGTCCCGTTCGCGCCGGGAACAAACGAGTAGTTGTAGTTGTTCCCGCTGTTGCTGTCGGTGACGGTGCCGGATGGGGTGAGCGTCTTGCCGGCGCCAACGTTCCTGGTGTCGTAGGTCTCCACAAAGTTGGCCGTGTCACCGGTCTGCACGCCGCCCGATGTGACGGTGGGTAAAGCTGCGGCGCTGATCGTGCCATCATAGGGCTTGATATTGGCCGCCGCCGTCACGGTGATGTTGGTCTTGTTGATGGTGCCAACCGCCCCGGAAGTTGAGGCGCTCGACAAGGTGTAGTTGGTCGCGGACGCGCCTGAAATCGCCAGACCCGTCACGTTCACCGTTTTGCCACTGCCCTGATTCCTGGTGTCGTAAGTTCCGCCCGTCGGATTATTCAACGTCACCGTGTCGCCGCTCACCACGCCGGCCAGGGTGTAATTGCCCGCCGCCAGCGTGGCGGTCGTCGTTCCGTCGTAGTTCTTGCTCACCGTTCCGGTTAATCCCGCAGTCAGCGACGCCTGGTTTACAATTTGTGACAAAGCGGGCGAGTTGGTGCTGCCGATGTAAGCGGAGTCGCCACCGTACCCGGCCGTGATTGAGTAGGTACTGGCAGGGAGTTGGGTGGCGCTGGTGGCATAAGTGGCCTGACCGCTGCCGTTCAGTGTTCCTGTGCCCAATTGAACCGCTCCGTTGAAGAAAGCGATTGTTTCTCCGCTGATTCCTCCGACCGCCACATTGTTCGTCTGGACGGTTGCGGTGAAGGTTAGCGAATTACCGTAGGTCGAAGGATTGGCGCTCGTTGCCAAACCAACGCTTGTCGTTGCACCGGGCGACAGCAACAAGTCAATCATGGTGTAGGGTGGAACGTTGATGGTGAACGCGCTTCCCAGTCCGGTCACGGTGTTGGTGGAAACAGGATAACTGGGATAATCGTTGGCGCCGATGAAATTGGTGAGGCCGAATTGATACCGGGTTCCCCAGGCGGCGAGCGTCGCCCCGCTGATGGTTATATTGACGGGGGTGGTGCGGATCGGGTCCGTGCTGATCAGCATGATGCCCGTCTTCCCATCCTGTCGCGCCGTCGCGTGGACGCGCAACAGGGGCTGGCTGGACGTGGTTTTAAGGAACGTGTCACCGACGTTCGCCAGCAGGTGGGCCATCATCGCGCCGTAATAAGCGTGGCCCGGGGTCTGGCCGGACGTGAGAATGTCATTGTGCAATATCTGGTAATCCACATTGACGGCCCCGTTCTCAATCCAGGTCAGATAATTGTCCGCGGCAAAAAGCGACACGGGGACGCCCGTAACACTTCCCGCCCCGGTTTCGGTGACGGCGATTTGCATTTGGCCGGCGTGGGTGGCTCCCACGGCGTTGGTCAATTGGATGTAGGTTTGTTTGACGGTGTTGGAAATCGTGCTGGACGCGGCCAGCAGGCCGGCGGCGTCGCCGCCGGGGTAGTAGTGAATAATAACAAAGTCCACCACACTGCCGCACACGCCCAACAATGAAGAATTATACGGGGAATAGCCGGTATTAAAACCAACCCCGCATTTGATGGTGGGATCCTTTGCCTTCATCGCGCTGATGAATGGGATCGAGTTTGTGCCGTAGGCGGCGGGAGAGAGCGCGGGCTGGCCGACGCGGTCGGCGGCGGTTTGATCCAAAAAATGCAGATCATATTCCCAATCCTGACCGGCATAATACCCGTTGCCGCCCACTTCATTGCCGATTTCCCAGTATTTAACGCCCCAGTTGTTGGTCACATTCGCATGTGCCACCCAGGCAGCAGCCACATTGGTGTCGCCACCGGCGTTGTTGGCCGGATTGGAACCGTAATTGACGGTGACAATCGCCTGGGCGCCCGCCGGGTTGACGATGTCATTCATTACATTGTCAAAACTGTCATTTGAATTGACGTATTGTCCATCAATGCCGGAATTGTTCTGCCAATTGTAAACGTCCGAGACCGACCCGCCGGGAAAACGAATGGCACTGATTCCAGCCGCTTTCAATTGCGTGGCGATGCTGGGATAATTAATCAGAACATTGTCATAAATTGCGGTGCAAACTCCCAGCCCTTGCAACGGCATCGTCGCCATGTGCTGGGAAACGTTCGCCGTGACTGTAACGGGCGAAATAACGTTGGCGACGGCCACGCTGCTGCTGGCGCTGCCGGAAGCGGCGTTGGTCACAATAAAGCCGAACTTGAAGGCGCCGGTGCCGGGTGGAGTCACCGTCAGACTCACGTTGGTGGCGTTGGGAATGTTGGTCAGGCTGCCGCCGCCGCCGCCATCCGTCTGCCATTGGAAGGAAAGCGGAGGCGTCCCCGCCGCGGCGGCAACCAACAGGTCCGGCATGCCGATGTAATTGGTCCGCTCGGGCAAGACGACCGGCGCGCCGGCAAGGAGCTGGCTCGAACTTGTTGCTATCCCAAGGTCGAAAACCGCGTCAAAGCTATGACTGTTGCCAGAGGTGACCGCCCCGCCGGCAGTGGGAAAAAGCCCAATCTCGCCTCCCGCGTACTTGTTGGTGGCGACGGCCAGCGCTTCATAGCCGGTTCCGGAACCGGTGCGGCCAAATGACCAGGCATAGGACACATTGGTCGCCAGCGGTATGGACAAGCCGCTCCATTGCAGCCAGTCGCCGTCGCTGAAGGTGATGCTGGCCGAGGTGTAACTTTGCAGCAATGTGGCGTTGCCGCCGGCCACGGAATAAATGTGGAGGTAATACTGCTGGGCCGTGCCGATGCCGCTGTAAGAGCCCAGTCCGGCGGTCTTAAAAGCAACTGACGTCAGTATGTATTGTGCTGAACTCGTCCCCGTGGTGAAGGTCTGTCCCGGCTCGCCAACGGTCGAATGGTTCACTCCGTTATCGGTGTAGTAATTCAGGCCGTCGGGAGAGGTTTGGTTGCCTGCGGTACTCAACTGGGAAATATCATTTGCCCCCGGCGTTGGATTGGCGGCGCCAATGTCGGTCAGTGTTACGGCTGCGTGGCCAACCCCGGCCAGGGCGCAGGCGGCAAACACTAAAACGGCTATCCGGATGTTTATTTTCATTGAAAGACGGGTGAATGGACTTGAGGGGTTGTGGTTAAAATATTTCACGAGTTTTTACGGCAAAATTGTCACGCTATTAGCATGAAATATACCACATCCGGCGCTAAATTGTCAATGCAACCAAGGCAATCAGAAGGTGTTTTGATGGTTTTTCCTTCTCACTTTTCCGCCTCGAATACTGCGTACCTGTGAGACGGCAGATGCATGATGAAAGCCGCGTGCGAATGAGCGGCAACTTGAACCCCCGGCAATTTCTTTGTCGGATGTAACGGAAACGCCGCGCTGAAATTCCGGTTACGGCAGCGGTGGGCCGGTTTTGATGCGATAGAACAGCGCCGGCGACGTTGCCGGGTTGGTATCCGTCCACGAGAACGGCATGGCCGGCGAATTGGTGATGAACAAAGTGTTCCAATCAAGCAGATTCGAGGAAGTCTGCACGGCGTAGTCCGGTCCCGGCTGGCCGCTGACCTGGAATCCGATTTGACCGTTGTTGAGCACAATCGAGGCAGCGGTGGGCTGGGGCAGCGGGTTCACCGTGATGGTAAAGCTCTGCGTGGCGCTCAGGATGGGAGAGCCGTTGTCGGCGACTTTCAGGGCAAACGAGTTGGTTGTGTTGGCGTTGGTCACCGCCGGCCGCCATGCGAATGCCCCGGTGTTGGCATTCAACGTTGCGCTGCCAATGCCGCTCAAAAGGCTGAAGGTGAGGGTTTGCGGCGGCTGGTCGGTGTCCGTGGCACTGGCGGTGAAGGCGACGGTCTGACCGACGTTCACGGTTTGGTTGGCGATGGCCGTCAGCACCGGCGGCGTGTTAGGAGGTGTGACAGCATTGAGTGTGAGGGCGATGGTCTTGGTGTGGCCGATCAATCCGGCGGTAGCGATGACGGTCACGTTCGTCGTGCCGGAGATGACGTTGCTCGACGCCGTGAGCGTCAGCAGGCTCGCGCCGCCGGTGCTTGGATTGTTGGTGAATGTGGCGGAGACGCCGCTCGGAAGATTGCTCACGCTCAGTGTATAACACTGCGTTCAGGCCATTGCTCGCAGTCACGGTGATCGTGCTGGTCCCGTTCGTTCCGCCATTCACGGTCAGGCTGGTTGGATTCGCCGACAGGCTGAAATCCGGCGCGGGCGTGTTCCAAGAAATGGAATCAAGGTAGCAAGTGCTCGTCCAGCCGGCACTGGTGTTAAACTCAATGCCGAGATTATTGGAATGGCGTTATGGCGTTCGCCGGCACGGTCAGGGACAGCGTGTTCCAGGCGTTGGGCGTGAAACTTCCATATCGAACTACTGGCCCAGTGCTCCAGTTGTTGTCCTGCATGTAGGGCTGGAGGTTGGAGATTTTGCTAGCCGCTCGGAATCCAGACATGAAAGGTGATCGTCTGGCCCGGAAGGACACTCACTTTGCCAATCGACACTGACGATGATCCCGATGCCGTGCTGTTGATGTTCACGGCCAGCGACTGATTGCCGGCATAGTGCTGTGCGGTGGAAGTCGCCACTCCGGAAATGACGCCGCCGCCGCCCGCCCAACCTTGCGGGTCGGTTTCAAAATTATATTGCGCCGGATCCAGGTTGACGCCGGAGGTTGTCGCGCGGGCCTCGGGTGAAAACCCTGACGGTCCGGAGCCATTGACGGCGACCACTTGATAATAGTAAGTGGTGCCGCTGTTGAGATTGGTATCCGTATAGGATGTGCCCGTAATGCCCGTAATGAATGGGGCAATAGAACTCTCGCCGCCGGATTCCGCTGCCCGGTAGAGACTGTAGCTGGTGGCTCCGCTGCCGGCGGTCCAGGACAAATTAACATTGGTGTTGTTACTCAGCGTCGCGATCAGACCGGACGCGGCGTAAGGAGCGCCATTGGGTGGCGGAAACGCAACTCCACCCGTCAACACCCTGACAGCGTTCGTATCAATGACCGCGCCCGTGCCATAGTCTAATGGACTGCCGCCAGTGCTCCAATAAAATGGGCTCATTCCGTGGGCAATGGCGGAATCAACCAGATACTTGTTCCAATAGTAACGGGAACGACTATTCCAAGTTTGCCTCCGTCGCATTGGTTGAAAGGACCTGCTTCCCCGCTGCCTGAAATTCGCCGATCATCACCGGAATCCCCTTGCTGACATACTGGTCAACCAATTGTTGAAATCCGGAGTCTGTCGCGCCTTCTTCGGGCGTGCCGCAGTCATGAGACGGATCTCCGGGATAATGGTAAGCGGACCCCAGTAGTATTGCATCGCGCCCCACGACGCGTCGCCCTGCAATTGCGTGAACTGAAACGGCGTGTAGTTATGATATTCAACCATCAGACGATTGGAAACCGTGTCCGTTGGAAGCGAATTCAACCACGTCGTGTCCCCGCCGCCTTGCAGCACCAGCCAGCGGTTGGTGTTGTTGCCACCCACAGCCCGAACCGCGTTGACGAACGTCTGGTAGTAAAACATCAACGTGCTCATTCGGCGGGACTGGTCACGCTGGGTTCGTTACAGGCGGCAAACAGCAAATGGTTGTCGTAACCGGCAAAGGTGGTGGCGATCTGGGTCCAATAGGCCTTCACCTTCGCGTTGATGACGGGATCCACCGTTGTCCCAATGTTGCTTTGCAGCCAGCCGTCGTCCCAGTGATCGTTGATCATGACAAACATTCCCGCAGCGATGGCCCCGTCCACCGTCTGTTTGACCTGCGCCATATAGCCAGGACTGATCACGTAGTTGGTGACGCCGCCGCTGATGTTGGTGGTGGCGCCGGCCATGTCCCATGCGCACGGGATGCGCACGGCATTAAAACCAGCGAAGGCGGCCGAGTAGAAGAGCGCCGCGTTGGGCGGACCCCAGTTCAACTCCAGCTCATTTCCGACGTTCATCCCGTAGGTTGGATTCGGCCACGGCATGGAGGCCGGGATGTTTGTGAACGCGGGAGCCACCGCGAGGGCAACCGGCGCACTGGTCACGGCGCCGTAGCTGTTGGTCAGCACCAGTTGATACGAACCGGTGTTGGTAACGGCAGCGACGAACGAAAGTGTGTTCGTGTTAGCTCCGGACAAATTGACAAAACCGCTGCCGCTGTTGAATCGCCACTGATAGTAAATCGGTGACGCGCCAGCCACCGATGCCGTAAATGCCATTTGAATTCCCGCACGCACATTGGCCGCTGGCGATAGCGTGATGGCGCCAATACCCGGCGTGGTGGGCGACACCAGCCCCAAATCGAAAACCGCGTCAAAATTGTGGCTGCTCCCGGTGGTGATCGTGCCGCCACTGATGGGAATAAGCGCGGCTTCGCCGCCGGCGTAGGCATTTGAGGCCACGGCCAGCGCCGCCCAACCGCCACCGTCCGGCTTGATGCCGAAAGAAAATGCGTACGTGCTGTTCGCGGCCAACTGCACGTTCAGCCCGCTCCATTTCAGCCAGTCGCCGTCGGTGAAACCGGGGTTTGGCGCACTGACCGTGACGAGCAACGTCGCCGTGCTGCCACTCATCGAATAAATGCGCAGGTAATACGTCGGCGTGCTCGCAGGCGTGCCGTAGCCGTTGCCGGAATTCAATCCCGCCGTCTTGATGGCGACCGACACGAGCTTCATCACGTTGGTTCCGGTGGTGAAGGTCTGACCGGCGGGTGAACCATTGTCGGTGAAGTAATTCATTCCGTCAGGCCAGGTCGTGTTGCCGCTGGTCGAGAGTTGATAGATGTCGTTCGCGCCCGGGCTTGGCGCGGCGGGTCCGATGTCCGTAAGCGTTGTTTGGGCATAGCCAACTCCAGTCATGGCGGCAACGGCGGTGAACACTAAAACGGCGGAACGCAGGTTTTTTCCAATAAAAGACGGATAAAAGAATGAGCGGGGGTTGCGGCTGAAATTGTTCATGGAATTTACGACGTTACATCGTTATTCTAGCATAAAAGATACCACATCCCGCGCTAAATTTCAATGTAATCACAGTCAACAACTTTTCTTCAGTGCGAACTCAGGACCAATGTTGCCGGGGCGTGGAACTGGACGTGATAACTCCGGCAAAACGGAGCTGGGCGGTTCGGCCGGAGGGCAACAAGAGATCCCTCCGCTGTAGCGGCCAGGGAGTATTCTAACGGCTTTTATTTTTCCGCCGCGAATGCTGCGTAACTGTGGGGCGGCAGATGCACGGTGAAGGTCATGCGCGGGTCGCTGCCGCCGAACCGACCGGAACCCTGCGCCTCCATTTCGCCGGTGATCACCGCGCCGGTGACCAGATTGCGAATCTGGGTGAACCCGCCCGCAACGGCCACCTTCGCGTCCGTTTCATCCGGCAGGAATGATTCCACGATGAACGTGTGGTTGTCGTAGGCAAAAAGGCTCACCTGGGCAGGCCCTTCGACGCGCACAAATACATCCTCTGTCAGAGCGCGCTTGATTTGGGTTAGCACCTCGGGAGGCAGATTGTAAATATCGCCGAAATTTTCCGGCACGGTCAGCACGTAGAGATAGCCTTTGGCATAGCCGGCCCGCAGCAACAGCGGATAGGGAATGCCGGCAGCGGAACCGGAGGCTAGCGCCCACGCGTCGTTGGTGATGTAGTCCAGTTCGGGAATGGTGATTTCCGATTTCCCTTCGATGACGCCCCCAAAACCACGAAGGTATTCCTTGAGCGCAATCTTTCTGTCCGTGTAACGAATCTCGGCGATGCCTTCAATGCCCCGGTTCTGCAAGGCGCGAAGCAGGCCGGACGTGATGATGACGTTCCTGCCGTTCATCAACTGTTTTTTGATTTTGCCCACGATGCCGGGATCTGCCGCCGCTGACTCGGCCAGAAAAACCGTGCGGGCGTTGGTGGGGAATTTCGGGGTCAGCTCAAGCGGAATCCCAATCATGCCCAGGTAATTGTGGATGTAATCCTCGCCGACCGAATTGAATGGCTTGTAACTTGCCAAACCCATCGGCTGCCCGAGCTGGCCGAGGAAGACATCCACCTGATCGAAGGTGAATCCGGCGGCGCGGGAAATCGTGGCGGGCGCCGCCGAGGTACCGGCATCCGTCCGGACCGAGGCCATCATTTGATCGAAATCAAAACTCGGATGCCGGTCCTGCCAGGCGCCGCGGTCAGATGGCTGCATCGGGCGCAGTAGCTGGCGCAGGTCGAAGAGCGTGATCTCCGGCGCTTTGGCGAAAAGCGTCAACCAGAGTTGTTCGGCATAGCGGTCCGCGTAACGCATGCCGCCGGTGTCCACCCAACCGCCGCCGTTGCGGCCCGGATCGGCATTCTCAAGATAGCGAACGATCAAATAGCCCTGGTATTGCTGGAGATGCTGGGCGTTGTTGAACGGCTCGCGCGTTTCCGTGCCGGTGTAGATGCCGTCGAAATATTTTACTCCAGCTTCCAGGTTATAGCCCAGCCCTTGATAATGTTCGTACCAGTTCGGGAATTTTAGAACGACTTTCACTTTGGGATTGGTCTTCCTGGCCGGCCTCACCACCAGGTCGCGAGCCACCTCGTCCATCTGCTCCAGCCGGAACTGCGTCCAGCTTTTGTTGCCCTTCGCCTTCACGCAATCATCGCGCTTGCAGTTGGTGAAGAAGAAATCGTCGAGGATGATTTCATCAAACTGACTGGCGGTGTATTCGACGATTTCCTTGAGCTTCCGGCGGTCGTTGGGCGTGCTGTAACAGAACGACTGGTAGAGGTTGCGCTCGTTGGCCACCGTCGCAATGCCGGCGGCGACGCGGATGCCCCGGCTCTCAAAAAACCGTTTGGCCGTGGCAATCGCCTGCCGGTCCGGGATGACGCCGTCGCGGTGGGTTTCCAAATAGACCTTGTCCACCTTCAACTGGCTGCCGACGGTGTTCCAGACGTTGGAAAGCCAGACGAGATTGGTCATTTGCCGGACTTCATAGGCGCGGCAATAGACGGACACGACGAAGTTGCTGTAATTGCCCGCCTGGCACACGGACGGGAGCAGGAACGCGCACAAAAGTTTCCCGAGCAGCAGTCCACTGAAACGGTTTCGGTTTTTCATAATCATAAAGCCAGGGGATTATCTCGATTTTAACCATGCTGTTGCCGGTTCACATTGCATGGCCGCCGGCAAATCAAATCAATCATCATGTCCCCGGCAGGTTAGCGGATTCCGGCGGGCTGGGAAATCCTGTATTTTAACGACCCTTTTTCAGCAACGTGGAATTTCCCGCCCGTGCTTTCAACCGGCTCAAGCTGCAACCGGGAGCGGTGTCACAACTTTCTCAGCCGCCAATCCCCTGTGGACATTGAAAATCAACTCAACTATAACATCCATGCCTCATGCATTCACAACCTGACCGCCAAATCGGGGCAAGGCCGCAGCCTTCTGGTGGCGGTTTCCAGCCGCACCGCGACGGCTTGATGCCATCGGTCAGCCGCAGGCTCAAGTTGTGCGCAAGAGCGGGTTCGTTCGGGTTGCTCTGGTGTGTTTGCATGGCCTCCGCCAGCTTCGCCGCCTCGCTGCCAAACTACATCACACGGTTGTGGACAATGGACGACGGCCTGCCCGGCAGCAGCGTCATGAACGTCATCCAGTCACACGATGGTTATCTGTGGGTGGGCACGTACAGCGGTCTGGCGCGATTCGATGGCGTGCATTTCACGGTTTTTGACGCCGGCAACGCGCCGGAGATGCCCAGCCCGCACGTGACCTGCCTGTTTGAAGATGCAGAAGGCGCGATCTGGATCGGGCATCAAACCGGGGAGTTGACCCGTTATCAGAATGGAAAATTTCGCGCGGTTCCCGTCAAGGCTGCCTGGCACGCCGGGAGGATTTACGGAATGGGCGCCGATGTGGCGGGCGACGTCTGGCTTTTGAATGGCAATGGCGAACTGGCCCGGGTGAGGGACTGGTTTGTCATCCCGGCGCCACCCGGCAAGACAGCATTGCGGCTGGCGATGGTCAGAAAACCCGGCGGCGGCTTTTGGATCCAACGGGACAACGAGGTGTGGGAGTTGGTGGCCGGCCAACTGCAACCCGTGCGCTTTGATGAGACCCCCGGCGACCGCTACATCCAGGGCGTCGGCGCCAGCCGCGACGGAGGTCTCTGGGTCATGACACAAGGCCGGATGTGCAAGTGGAAAGACGGCCAGTGGACTGAAGACTTCGGGCCGGCGCCCTGGGACATGACTGTCATTCACACGTTGATTGAAACAAAGGACGGATCCCTGGCGGCGGCAACCGCCGACCACGGGCTTTATCTTATTTTTCCCGGCCAGGGATCTTTGCAGTTCTGTCGCACGAACGGGTTTCCGGATGATTGGATCACCGGTTCTCTCTGCGAAGATCGCGAAGGCAATCTGTGGGTGGGGACAGGCAACAGCGGCCTGGCCATGCTGCGCCCCGGGAACGTCACCACCCTCAGCCCGCCCGATCACTGGCAGGGACACAGGGTTCTCTCCGTTGCCGCCGATCCGGATGGCGCGTTGTGGATTGGCACTGAAGGCGCGTATTTGTACCGCTTTCACGATGGGAGTTGGACGAACTTGGGTGACAGCAACGGCCTGACGCATCCCTATGTCTGGTCGGTCGTACTGGACGCGCAAGGCCGAACCTGGGCCGGCACCTGGGGTGGCAGTTTGTTTGGGTGGAACGGATCCCGGTTCGAATTGCCGCCGGAATTGAAAGATTTCGACGCCCCGATTCCCGCCTTGCTGGCCCTGCCCAACGGAGACTTGCTCATCGGCACCGGCATTGGCCTGATGCGGTATGAGCCGGGCAAAATTACCTGGCTGGCCCGCGAGCCGGAGCTTCAATTACCGGACGTGCGCACGGTGATCGAGGCGCCGGACGGCACTTTGTGGTTCGGCATGTCCGGCGGCGGGCTGGCCAGCCTCCAGCAGGGAATCCTGCGACAATTTCGCCGCAGCGACGGTCTGTTGAGCGATTTCGTGCGCTGCCTCCACCTCGCCAGCGACGGAACGCTTTGGATTGGCACGTTCAATGGACTGAACCGGCTCAAGGATGGCCGCTTCGTTGCCATCACGAAAGAACAGGGACTGCAGAACGACATCATCTGCGCCATTGAGGACGATGGCCGGGGAAACTTCTGGATCAGCTCCCATGGCGGCATCCTGAAGGTCAGCCAGACCGAACTCAATCGTTGCGCGGATGGCCAGATAAAGCAATTGCACTGCCTGACGTATGGATTGAGCGACGGTTTGCCGACGCTGGAATGTTCGGGTGGATTCCAGCCAGCCTCCTGCCGGACGGAAGACGGGCGGCTATGGTTTCCAACCGGCAAGGGGCTGGTGGCCGTGGATCCGGGCAAAGTCAGAACCAACACCCTGGTTCCGCCGGTGGTCATTGAGCGGCTGCTGGTGGATGACCAAGTGGTGAGAGAAGGCGCGGCGCCCGAATCTCCGCTGCGGATCGCGCCGGGCCGGCACCGGTATGAATTCCAGTTTACCGGATTGAGTTTTGACGCGCCGGAAAAAGTGCGCTTCCGGTACCGGCTCGAAGGAGTGGAGCCCGAATGGGTTGATGTGCAATCGCCGCGAAGGGCGTACTACAGTCATATCTCTCCCGGCAACTACCGGTTTCGAGTGCTGGCCTGCAACAACGACGGCGTCTGGAACGAGCAGGGTGCCACGCTGGCGTTCACGGTTGAGCCGGCGTTCTGGCAGACGTGGTGGTTCCGAACCTCGGGAGTGGCGATGATTGCGCTGGCTGGCGGCGGGATCGTGTGGCTGGACGCCCGGCAGGCGGATGCGGCGCAAGCTGGAGCGGCTGGAACGGCAGCAGGCCGTCGAGCGCGAACGCGCCCGCATTGCCAAAGACATTCACGATGACTTGGGCGCGAACCTGACGCGCATCACGATGTTAAGCGAGTCGGCCCGGAGTGATTTGAACAACCTGCGGCAGGTGGGCGGCCATCTCGATCAGATTCACAACACCGCACGCGAGTTGACCCGGGCGATGAGCGAAGTGGTCTGGGCGGTCAATCCCCGGCATGATACGCTCGACAGTGTGGGCGACTATCTGGAGGAGTTCGGGCAAAATTTGCTGAGAACCGCCGGCATCCGGTGCAAAATGGACATGCCATCAGAATTCCCGGCCCGGGTGGTGACCGCCGAGGCGCGGCACAATTTATTCCTGGCTTTCAAGGAGGCGTTGAACAATGCCATCAGGCACGCCGGGGCCTCCGAAGTGCGGATTGCTCTCACGGTGGAGCCGGCCGCCTTCACCCTGACGGTCGAGGATAACGGGAAGGGATTTGAGTCGGAAGCATTATTGGCCGGGACACCACACGGTCAGACCGGTCGCGGAACTGGCAACGGGCTGGCGAACATGCGCCAGCGGCTGGCCGAAATTGGCGGACGTTGCGAAATTGAGAGTGCGCCGGGAAAAGGAACGAAGGTGACGTTCACGGTTGCCATGAAAGGGCTTCCCGCATGAAAAGCCCGAAGCCGGCGGCGCGCCGCCCATTTATCGCCGGTCAACCGGCGTATCATCGGAATTGGGGACTCCTCCCGTTCCCCCAGTGCTGATAAATTACAAAGACCCAGCTTGAGCATTACTGTTTCCATAATCGAAGACGATGCTCCCGTGCGACAAATCCTGACCGGATGGATTGACGCGGCGAAGGGATTTCGTTGTTTGAGCGCCCACGGCAGCGCCGAAAGCGCCCTGGCGTCAGCGCCGGGGGAAGCACCGGACATTCTGCTGGTGGATATCAACCTGCCCGGCCTGAACGGCATCGAGTGTGTGCGCCAACTGAAACCGTTGATGCCCCAAACCCAGTTTCTAATGTTGACCGTGTATGCGGACACCGAACACATTTTCGATGCGCTGGCGGCCGGCGCGAGCGGTTATTTGCTGAAGGAAACCGGGTGCGAAGAATTAATCGCTTCACTCAAACTGACCCACAAGGGTGGCGCCGCCATGACCAGCCAGATTGCCCGCAAGGTGGTACAATCATTCCACCAACCCCAGCCGGAAAACCCGGAGCCGCACGGCCTCACCCCGCGCGAACAGGACGTGCTTAAGTTGCTGTCGCACGGCGATTACTACAAGGAGATCGCGGACGCTCTCGGCGTCAGTGTGCATACGGTCGCCACTCATGTTCACCACATCTACGAGAAGCTCCACGTGCGCTCCCGCGCGCGCGCCATCGCCAAGTACACGATTCCCCCGCAACCACGGTAACCCCCGATCCTTGAGCCGGGTTGAAGGGGGGAATCAAATCAGATCTTTTACGTGGATTTCTGACTTCTTGCTCCGGTTGCCTCGCCGCGTTACTCTCGCCGCGTCCAGAAAAACCAAAACGACCAGAATCAAAATTTAACCAAAATCATTTCGCGTAGCTTCGGCTACGGGCTGTCCTGAAAACCGCGAATTTTCCAAGCCCGTCAAACAACCGACCGAGCGCGCCCAAGTGGGCGCGGCTTGGCGTGCTTGTTTGACAGGCGCTTCGCGGTGCCTCAGGACAGGGTGCGTTGAGTCCGCGCCTTTTCGTTTTTTTAGATTTCCCGTGGTTTGCAGTTGCGCTTGTGCGCAATGTCCTCCGACCTAACCTTCATCACGAACGAGTCCGGCAAAAGTTTGCGCGACCGCTTCGGCGTCTTGCTCGGTGACGACACGCGCTTGTTTGATTGTCTCGTCGGCTACTTCTTCATCAGCGGCTTTCATAGGCTTCATCCCGCGCTCACGAAAACGGAGAAGATTCGAATTCTCATCGGCATCAAGACCGACTGGGCGACTTATGAATTGATTCAAAACGCGAAGGAGCAACAGGAGTTTGTTTTGGAATCTCACGCCCAAGTCCGGGAACGCGTGCCGGGCGAAATCTTGGGTGAACTCCAAAAGTCCGGCGACAGTTCGGACATTGAAGATGGCGTTCATAAGTTCGTGGAGTGGATTAAATCCGGCAAGTTGGAAGTCCGCGCTTATCCGTCGGAGCACGTACACGCCAAGCTCTACATCATGACGTTCCACGAGGGAGACCGTGACAAAGGCCGCGTCATCACCGGTTCGAGCAACTTCACCGAGGCGGGCTTGCAGAATAATCTCGAATTCAATGTCGAATTGAAAAACCGTTCCGACTACGACTTCGCGCTCCAGAAATTCAACGAGCTTTGGGCCAAGTCAGTTGACGTGACCAAGGACTACGTCACAACCATCGAAGTCAAATCCCCCTTCGCACAGTTCACGCCCTACGAATTGTATTTGAAATTTCTTTACGAGTATTTCCGTGGCGAACTTAACTTGCCCGACGAAATCGAGGACATGTATTTGCCCACCGGCTTCAAGAAGTTGAAATATCAGGAAGAGGCCGTTTTGAACGCACGCAAGGTTCTTGACGAATACGGCGGCGCGTTTCTGTCCGACGTGGTTGGCTTGGGAAAGACTTTCATGTCCGCGTTGCTCGCGCAGCAGTTGAACGAACCTTGCCTCGTCATCGCGCCGCCGCATCTGCTCGACGAACACAATCCCGGTTCGTGGCCGAATGTTTTCCGGGACTTCGGCGTGCGCGGCTTTCTCTGCGAATCCCTCGGCAAATTGGAATCCCTGCTGGAGCGCGACCTCCAGAAATTCACCACCGTCTTCATTGATGAGTCGCATCGCTTCCGCACAGAGGACACGCAGAGTTACGAGATGCTTGCGCAGATTTGTCGCGGCAAGCGCGTCGTTCTGGTTTCCGCCACGCCATTGAACAACACGCCGCAGGACATCTTGAGCCAGATCAAACTTTTCCAGCCCGGCAAGAACAGCACTATCCCGAATGTCCGCAATCTCGAAGCCTTCTTCGGGAAGATGCAGCAAAAGCTCAAGGGCTTGGATCGCCAGCGCGACCGCGAGCAATACTTCAAAATCGTCCGCGAAAACGCCCGGGAGACCCGCGAGAAAATCCTCAAGTTCCTGATGATCCGCCGCACCCGCACAGAGATTGACAAATACTACGGCGAAGATTTGAAGCGCCAGGGCTTGAAGTTCCCCGAAGTCGCCAACCCCGAACCGCTTTTTTACAAGCTGAACAAAATTGAGAACGAAGTTTTCAACGAAACCATCCGTTCGCTGACGCACGACTTCAAATACGCCCGCTACACACCGCTTGCCTACTACACCGGCGACCACGACGAGCAGGATGTCCAGAGCCAGCGCAACCTCGCCAAGTTCATGAAAATTCTCACGGTGAAACGGCTCGAAAGCAGTTTTACCGCGTTCCTGTCCACACTCGGACGCTTCATTCACACCTACGAACGCGTCATCGCAGAGTTTCACAAAGGCCACGTATTCATCAGCAAGAAACATATCGGCAAAATTTTTGAACTGCTCGAATCCGACGATCAGGAAGGCATCGAACGGCTGCTTGGAAGAGGAAAAGGCCGAGAAACTTTCCGCCAAGGATTTCCTGCCGACGTTCATCACCGACCTCGAAAACGATCTGAAAGCCTTGGTAAAAATTCGCAGCATCTGGAAAAAAGTCACCCGCGACCCCAAGTGGGAATCGTTCCGCGACATCCTGAAAAAAATTCCACTGCTCAAAACCGGCAAGCTCATCATCTTCACCGAGTCCAAGGAGACCGCCGATTATCTCGCCGGAAAAATCCGTGAAGAAGTTGAACCCAAGACTTTGATCTTCACAGGCGCATCACTCAAAAGCATCCGCGAGGAAGTCACCACCAACTTCGACGCCAAGGCATTTCGCCCCAAGGACGATTATCGCATCCTCGTTGCCACGGAGGTTCTTTCCGAAGGCGTGAACCTCCACCGCTCCAACGTCGTCATCAATTACGACATTCCATGGAACCCTACGCGTCTCATCCAGCGCGTCGGGCGTGTCAACCGCGTGGACACCAAGTTCGACAAGATTCACACCTACAATTTTTTCCCAACCGACGAAGGCAACGACCTCATCAAGCTCAAGGAAGCAGCCGAGGCGAAAATCCATGCCTTCATCCAAATGCTCGGTGCGGATGCCCGCCTGTTGACCGATGGCGAGGAAATCGTCTCGCACGACCTTTTCGCCAAATGGAATTCCAAGAAGACCATCACCGGCGAGGATGAGAACGAGGAAACTGAACTCAAATTTCTCACCGAAATTCGCACCGTTCGCGATAAGCAGCAGGATTTGT
This sequence comes from uncultured Verrucomicrobiae bacterium, assembly GCA_963820205.1. Classification (GTDB taxonomy): domain Bacteria; phylum Verrucomicrobiota; class Verrucomicrobiia; order Limisphaerales; family UBA11358; genus UBA11358. Next base: position 28,932 of record CAWFZJ010000095.1, on the reverse strand, counting down.
TTGAGCGCATCAAGCGCCTGCCCAAGAAGGCGCGTTCAACGCGCCTCCTGGGAGCGCCGGCGTCTCGCCGGCCAGCCTCTCACGAACACGCCGGCGAGACGCCAGCGCTCCCAGCCGAGTTGCCCGACTCCTTTCCCGCCCTTCTCACCTATTTTCGCCAAGGCAAGCTGGACAAATTCTTCCTTGGTGCATCCGGCAACCAACCGACCGCCGAACTGGACTTCATGTCCGCCGCGAAAATCTTGAAACCCGCCGACACCAAAGAAGTCCGCCAATCAATCCCGCGCGAATTCTACGATTTGCTCGACAAGAACAAAGCCGCGTTCGTCACCGCCACCACCGCCGAAGCCGAGCAAGCCGAATCAACGCATCGCGGCGACCGCAATGCCACCTACATCTTAAAGCGCCTTAAACCAAAAGAGATTCGCCGTTGCCAGCAATTCACGGAAGACGATGAGGAATTTATCGGCAAAGTCATCCGGTTGGTGGAGGAAGGCTCGCTGCCCAAACGCACCGCCAAGGAACTCGCCGCAAAATTGAAAGACGAAATCCAGCCGCTCAAAGTCCTGGCGATTCTGCGCCACGACATCAAACGCGAATTGTTCCAGGCCAGCCCGGCCTCGCACGCGAGTCAGGCGCTCGCGCCGCGTGAAGTCATCCTTTCGTCATTTCTTGTGAACCGCCATGAAGCCTGAACAAGCACGCGCACTCGTCACCGAAACTTTTCCACAACCTTTCGACAAGGGACGCTTCCATCATTTTGTAAAAGAACTTCTGAACGGCTTTGACGAAACCAAAGCCGCGCCGATGGCCGTGCCCGATGCTTTCGCGCCGCACGTCCGCAGTTGCGCGCGTCTTGGCACTTACGAATCGCCCGACGGCGAACTTGCCGACGTGCTGATCGTCAACACCACCGAACCGTGGAAACTTGAACGCACCCGCACCGCGCTCCGCGATTTCGTCGCGCACAAACTAAAACGCGGCGACAGCTACAAGGAAGCCGGACTCGTCGCCTTTGTTGCGCCCGACGCGCGCTCGTGGCGGTTCTCCTTTGTCCTCATGGAATACGAATCCAAGCGCGACCCCAAGACGGGAAAAATCGCCGTCGAGGAACGCCTCACGCCCGCCCGCCGTTTCTCCTACATCGTCGGCGAAAATGAAAGTTGCCACACCGCGCAAAGCCGGTTTCTCGATTTGTTGCAGGACACCGAGACCAAACCGCCGCTGGCGAAAATTGAGGAAGCCTTCAGCGTCGAAGCCGTCACCTGGGATTTCTTCAACAAATACGCCGAGTTGTTCGGAGAGATTCACAAGGCGCTGGAAAAACTCGCGGCCAAAGACAAAACCATCGGCGATGAGTTCAAGAAGAAGAACGTCAGCGCCGTGAACTTCGCCAAGAAGCTCATGGGCCAGATTGTGTTCCTTTACTTCATCCAAAAAAAGGGTTGGCTGGGCGTGGCCAAAGGAGAGGACTGGGGCACTGGCCCGCATGATTTCCTCCGGAAGCTCGCTCGTGGCGACTACGGCGCTTACGAGAATTTATTCAACGACGTTCTCGAACCGCTCTTTTACGACACGCTGGCCACCGACCGCGGACATGAAGCGTGGTGTAATCGTTTCAAACGCCGCATTCCGTTCCTCAACGGCGGACTATTCGAGCCGCTAGCCGATTACGACTGGCGCAATACCGACATCATCCTGCCAAACAAACTGTTCACCAATGCCGAGCGCAACGATGCGGGCGACATCGGCACAGGTATCCTCGACGTGTTCGACCGCTACAACTTCACCGTCAACGAAGCAGAGCCGCTGGAAAAGGAAGTGGCCATTGACCCGGAAATGCTCGGCAAAGTCTTTGAGAATCTGATTGAGGAAAACCGCCGCAAAGGTCTCGGCGCGTTCTACACTCCGCGCGAAATTGTCCATTACAAGTGTCAGGAGTGCCTCATCCAGTATCTCGATACCTCCCTCAATGACGAGAAGGAAATCGTTCCCCGCAAAGACATCGAAACATTCATATACCTCGGCGAACAGATTTCTCACTACGAGGCGGTGGATGCGGAGTATCCGATTAAAATGCCGCCGAGCATCGAGAAAAACGCCCGGCTCATTGACGAAAAGCTCGCCACCATCACCGTCTGCGATCCCGCCGTTGGTTCGGGCGCTTATCCCGTGGGCATGATGACAGAAATTGTCCGCGCTCGTTGCTCGCTGACTCCTTACTTCAACGACATTCACGAACGCACCGCCTACCATTTCAAACGTCACGCCATTCAGAACTGTCTTTACGGTGTGGACATTGACCCCGGCGCGGTCGAGATCGCCAAGCTCCGCCTTTGGCTTTCGCTCGTCGTGGATGAGCAAGACGTAAAGCAGATCAAGCCGCTGCCAAACTTAAACTATAAAATTGTCGTTGGGAACTCCCTCGTTGGAGTGGAAGAGACGCTTTTCAATCAAGAACAATTTCGAAAGCTGGAAGAATTGAAGCCCGAATACTTCGATGCAACCGATCCCAAGAAGAAAAGCAATCTCCAGCGGCAGATTGATGATCTGATTCACAGTCTCACGAACGACAAGGAGATTTTCGATTTTGAAATCTACTTTTCTGAGGTGTTTCACAAATATCAAGGCTTTCATGTTGTGCTTGGGAATCCGCCCTACGTAGGCCAAAGCGGCAACAAGGACATGTTCAGGGAAGTCCTAAAAACAGGCTTTGGGAAGCGCTACCATCAAAGACGCATGGACTACTTTTATTTCTTCTTTCACAAGGGATTGCTGCTCGCAAGATCAACCGGAATCGTGAATTTCATAACAACGAACTATTATTTCACTGCTACCTACGCCGACAAAGTCCGCCAACACATAAAAGAATCTGCTGCCGTCTTAGGTGTGGTGAATTTCGAGAAGGTGAAACTCTTTCACAGCGCACAAGGTCAGCACAACGCGATCACAATGCTGATGAAAGATCGCTCTGAGAACATTGATGCTGAAGTTGCGGTGACAAGACGGCAGGGTAATATCGATGGTGAAACATTAAACGCCATTCTCCGTCGAAAGGATGCCGAGACTTCGTATGCCCGCATCTCTAATCAGCAATTATTCGATGGGCCGCTTAACTACATCAGGTTGGTCACCGACCGAAACAACAATGAGCAGGCGCTCCAGTTAATTTTGTCCAAGATTCGACGCGGTGGACCACCATTGGTAACCGTCGCAGAAATAGTTCAGGGGATTGTAACGGGAGCGAATCAGGCCACCGAGAGGCAGATTCAGGAATACGGGCTTAGTGCGACTGCGGGTGAGGGTATCTTCGTTCTGTCCGAAGTCGAGGTGAAGCGCCTCCAATTGAACAGAACCGAGTCCACCTTTATCAAGCCGTGGTATAAAAACTCAGATATTGATAGATGGGTGACAGCGCGTGAAACGGATAAGCGACTCATTTACATAAGGGCAGATTCAAAATTTGACGAAGGTGACATGCCGAACTTGTTGAAGCATTTCAAACAGTTCAAACTACAGTTGGTAAACAGGAATGTTCGAACCGGATCGATCACCGTAAAGCAATACGACGATTTCGTGCGTGGCTGCGGTGATGTCCCTTACGTAATGATCAAATCAGCCTTTGCCGCTGGAAAATTCTACTGCGTTTCTTACGCAAGGGACGAACATGTTTTTACCGGAGAGAAAATTGTGTGTCCGCAATTCAGTCCCTTAAACACTTTCGCTTTCGACAATCGCGCATGGTTCGCCGCGTCAGACGTTTACTTCATCAAAAAGATGAGGGGAAGCGAGATCGAGTTAAAATACTTGCTCGGTTTATTGAACTCGAAACTATGTTACTTCTGGCTGTATCACAAAGGACAGAGGAAGGGAGATTTGCTCCAGCTTTTCAAAGGACCTTTGAGCGAAATACCCGTTGCCAGACCAGGCAAACAAGCGGGGGCGATTGTCACCTTGGTTGACCGCATCCTCGCGGCGAAGCAGCGCGAAGCCGAGGCGGACACGAGCGCGTTGGAGCGGGAGATAGACGAGTTGGTGTATGCGCTCTACGGCCTGACCCCGGAAGAAAAAGCCCTCGTCCAAGCCTCCGCCAAATGAATCAGCGTTCTTCGGCGTCCATCAGCGGATAAAATCTTTGTGACTTTGCGCCTTTGCGTTAAAACCCGTTCGCGAATTTCGTGTGGTTCGCGGTTGGAAAAGCAGGGCGGGCATCTTGCCGCTTATGGAACGGCTTGCGCCGATTATTTCCCACTTGCCCAGACAGGCGGGACGCACTGTCCTACGTTATCAGCGTTCAAGAATCTTTGCGGCTCTCTGCGTTCTCGGCGTCTCCCGCCTTCATTATATTCCCGTCGTCGTTGTACTTTGACGCGGCAAGTCGGCGCGGCAAGCTGCGTTGAAACCCGTTCGTGGGTTCATTTCGCGGCCCGGTCGCCGTAAATCACGCCGCGGCCGCCGGTGGCAAAATAGACCCGGCCATAAATGCGCGGGTCGCCGGTGACGGAGCTGATCCAGCCGTATTGATGCTGGTCGTCGTTGATTCGCACCCAGCTTTTCCCGATGTCATCGGAGCGGAAGAGCGCCTTGAGGTCGCCTACTTTGCCGGCGAGATACAGCGCGGGATGGTTTTTCCCCGGCGCTGCTTTTCCAAACCCGAGCGAGTAAGATTCCTGCACGGGGTCGAGCTTTGTGAAGGTCGCGCCGGCGTTGGTGGAGTGGTAAAGACCGCTGCGGAACACCAGCCAGAGATCGCCCTCCAGACCAGGCGTTGCCGACAGCGCGGTGCCCGGGCCGCCCCAGCCGCCGGGATTTTCCGCCGGTGGAAATGCCGCCGCCGTGGGAGTGAAGGAAACGGCTCCATTGGTACTGACGAGGACGCGGCCGGCGGGCGCGTCGCAGGCGTAAAACAGTTTTGGATTCAGAGGATCAGCAATGACGCCGCCGGAAGAAAGCCCCGCACAAACGCGCCAGTGAGCGCCTTCATCCACAGAGCAGTGCGGCGCACTGCGCCGCTGCGTCCACACGATGGTCTTGCCGTCCGCGGAAATTGCGATAGCACCGGCGCCGGGGCTGTTGGTTGGTTCGCTGGCGAGGGTTTTCCAAGTCTTGCCGCCGTTCTTGGAGATGGAGGCGTGGATGATGCGGTTGCTTCCGCGGTCTCCGCCGGTGCCGGTGCGGACGATGAAGTTTGGTTTGTTTCCGGCAAACGCCAGATGTTCCGTGTTGCCGTAACGCTGGCCATGGAAAGTTCCTTCAGCGGGTGATTGATCCAGATCATCATGCCGGAAGCCGTCAACATCGCCCACCCCGCTCAACAGATGCGCGCCCTCCGGCGGACTGATCAGCGTCAGTGGCACGGTTTCTTCCAAACCCTGATCCAGAAAAACCCAATGGGTTGATTTGCCCGCGTCGGCGGCGGTCGCATTGGTGCAGCACCAGATGCCGTAACCGGTGGTGAACAGAACCTGGTCCGAATTGAACGGGTTGATCACGATGGTGCCCATCCAATGCGGGTTGCGGCCCTTGATGTAAGGCGCGCTGGAACGGTCCCATTGGGTGTCGTCGTCCCATAGCTGCGTCCAGCTCGCGCCGCCGTTGGTGCTGCGGTAGATTTCATCGTGCGGGGTCCAGTGGGTGAACGTCGTGGCCATGAGGGTTTGCGGATGTTGCGCGTCCACCGCGATGCAACCATAGCCGAAATGCTGGTCGGTATCGGCAGGGTGGACCGGCGTGATGTCGGTCCAGATGCCGTTTTTGGCGTTGAATTTCCAAATCGCGCCGTCGCTCATCTGGTTGGGTCCGGATTCCTTGCCGTAGGTCAGATAAAATATTTCGTCCGGCGCCGGCACAATGTGATTGGGGCGTAACCCGACCGGCTGGTTCGAGACGGCCAGCCAGGTGACGCCGCCATCGGTGCTGCAAAAAAGGTTGGTGCCCGTCGCGGACGCCGCCGCGTAAAGCGTGAGAGTCGGACTGCCGGGTTTGCCGCTGGCGGGGTCAAATACCACGCTCACGATGCCGACCGCCTGCTGGGGAAAACGCGGACGGGAATTGGTGGTTGTGCCGGCAGTGGCCGGCGGCGTTTGGTTGGTGGTAATGATGTTTGGAAAACTTTCAACTTTCTGCCACGACGCTCCCCGGTCGGCGCTCTTCCACAAGCCGTCCCGCCGCGAGCCGAAGAAAAGGATTTCGCCCTGGTTCGGATCCACGGCCAGCCGTTCGCCGTTGAAACGTCCGGCCTCGTTGCCGCCCATCCGGAGGGGCAGGTCGGTCCGCCGGAAGGTCCGCCCCTGGTCGTCCGAACAAAGAATGGCCCCGTTGACCCAGCCGCTGTAGGCGCCGGCGACCAGATAAACGCGCTGGGGATCGCTGGGATCCAAGGCGAGGCTGTCAATCCCCATCAGATTTGCATCGGCCATCCCTATCCAATCGGTGATGGGAATCCACCGTTGCGCCGATTCATCCCAGCGGTAGGCGCCGCCCACGTCGGTGCGCGCATACATCAAGTCTTTTTGGCGGGGATGAGGAATGATGCCGGTGACGAATCCGCCGCCGCCCATGACCACATTGCGCCAGACATAGGGCTCCGACGGCGGCGATTGGGAAGCCGGGGATTCTGCTAGTGCGGAGCACGCCAGACACAGCATGACCAGCCCGGCAGCGCCGTGAAATTTCAAGATTTTTTGCATATTCAATTACTCAACCGTGACGGTGGTTTTCAAACGTTCGTCGGCGGAAGAACCTCCGACGCGGACTTCAATGGTCCCGCTTTCGACGATTCCAAGCATGTTTATTTTCATCCCAATAAGCCAGCGATTTTGCCGTCAGCGGGATTTCCACCGTCTTCTGCTCGCCGGGCTGAAACGCCACCCGCTTGAACCCGCGAAGTTCCTGGATCGGATGTTCCAACGCAGACTTCAAGTGTTTGACGTAAAGCTGGACGACTTCTTCGCCCGCGCGGTTGCCGGTATTTTTTACATTCACGCTCACGGTAATCGTGCCGTCTTTGGCGAGCGTTGGCGCGCTGGTCTTCAAATCGGAATAATCAAACGTGGTGTAGCTCAAGCCATAGCCGAACGGATAAAGCGGCTGGTGTTTGAAGTACATGTAGGTCCGGCCATCGCGGATGTTGTAATCCATCATGCGCGGCAGATGGTAGATGGATTTGGGCCAGGTTTCCACCAGCCGGCCCGCCGGGTTGTAATCGCCGAACAACACGTCCGCCAGCGCGTTGCCCTCCTCCTGGCTGCAATGCGTCAGGTGAACAATCGCCGGAACGTGTTTCTGCGACCAGTTGATGGCGTACGGAAAACTGGAAATGAGCACGACGACGGTGTTGGAATTTGCCCGGTACATTTGTTTGATCAACTTCTCGTCCTCCAGCTTGATGGACTTGCGGTCCACGGCTTCCTTGCCGTAGCTGGGCAGGGCGACCTTCCCCCAATTGGTGAGGCCGCCCGTGGGATGATTGCCCACGCAAACAATCACCACGTCGGCTGCCTTGGCGAGTTTGACCGCCTCGCCGTTGGCATTGTTGGTGGCGAAATTCACGATGACGCCGGGGCCAACCTTGTCCCGGATGCCTTGCAACGGTGTGACGGTGTAAGGCGGCGTGCCGCTGTACCAGTCGAGCAGAACCTCGTCCGCGAAAGGACCGATGACGGCGATGGATTTGATTTTTGTCTTGTCGAGCGGCAGCAGGTTTTCGGAATTTTTCAGGAGCACGATGGATTTTTGCGTCACCAATCGCGCGACGGCCTTGTGTTCGGGCGTGTTCCACGGTTTGGGTTCGGAGCCGGCGCCAATGGCGGCGTAGGGATTGTTCGTCGCCGGGTCCAGCAGACCGAGCCGGATGAAGACGCGGAGCGTGCCTTTGATGACCTGGTCAATGTCGGCTTCGGTCAGGAGATTATTCGTCAGCGCGTAGAGGACGCCCGGGCGGTGATTGTCCAGGAACTGGTTGATGCCGGCTTTCACGCAGGCCGCCGCCGCTTCGTTCGTGGTCGCATAATAATGATGATGGTTGACCAGGTTCCGCAGCGAGCCGCCGTCGGTGCAAATGATGCCGTCCACGCCCCATTCCTTGATCGCCACGTCCTTGATGACCGGCTGAACGGTGCAGGGGACCCGGTTCCACGCGTTGTACGACGCCATGAAACACCGCGCGCCGCCTTCCTCGAAACCCATGCGGAAGGGCACCGAATAATATTCGCGGAACAAGGCTTCATCGAAATCGGATGAAGAACCATCGCGGCCATTCTCATTGCTGTTGGCAAAGAAATGTTTCAGCAGCGACGCGGTCTGCCAGTATTTCGGGTTGTCGCCCTGAAGTCCCTTGATGAAAGCCACGGCCATTGTGCCGTTGAAGAACGGATCTTCGCCGTAGCATTCCTCGGTGCGGCCCCAGCGCGGGTCGCGGCCCAGGTCGGCGTTGGGTGCGCGCATGATCAGGCTGCCGTGGTGGTAGTTGGTGCTCTGAAACAGATAGCGCGCCTCGTAACCTTCCACCGCGCCGGCTTGATGCATCACATCCGTGTCCCAGGTTTCGGCCATGCCGATGGCCTGGGGAAAAATGGTCGTGAGATAGGGCGGTTTGGGCGCCCAGTTGCTGGGACCGCCCTGATCCAGGCCGTGAAGTCCTTCCGCGTGGCCCTGGGGCTTGATGCCGAGGCGCGGCACGCCGGGACGCTGGCTCAGGAACGCCACTTTCTCGTTCAGCGTCATCAACGAAACGATGTTGGTGACGCGCACTTCCTCCGGCAGGTTTGGATCTTGAAACGGATATTGATATTGGGCGCGAACCGGGGCGGCGGAAATTGCAAATAACAGACCAAGCGCGGGCAAAAAATGTAGGCGGCTGTTCATGGTGTTAAATATGTAAAAAACGATTTTGCCCGGTTATCGGCCGAATAAACAACGTCGCAGATGAATTCATCGGCAGCGGTAACAGCTTGACATGCTGGACGCCGTACTTGTCGCTGCGGAAGCGCAACGCTCTCCACTCCGGCACCTCGTCGCCGTTCAACCGGCGGTCGGGCACCCGCCGGCCATCCTGTTAAATGCCTTCTTCGACCGTGTCTAGTCCCGCGCCTTCGGATTCGTTGGTGGCCGACGTGAAAAGATGGTCAATTCTTGGCGAACTTAAAACGCAAAAATAGAGGGGCTTTTTCATACCGAACTAAAAAACGGCCGGGGCTTCTTGCCCCGACCGTAATTTGTTTCCGCCCTCCGGCCCAAAGACCGGAGGTTCTCACCAGTCGCCTACTCAGGGCCAGTGGGGAGCCCCATTCACCACCCGGAAGAATCTCACGGCTCCCGTGGGGGCAAACGTGTACGGCGACACCGCCGTGTTCGTCACCCATCCCGACCCCACTCCCGGCGTCAGGTTCGTGGATTGCTGGAGCCCGCCACCGCCCCACTTCAGCACCACATTCGTGCCCTTATTGTAACAATTCCAAAAGTCCGGCCCGGCCGTTACCAACTGAAGTTGCGCCCCGTTGAAGTCGGCCTCCGCGCTGTTGGTGAATGCGGGGACGGCCAACGCAATGCTGGCATTCACCTGCAGCTTCCCGTTCACGACCAGCAGGTTGGTAAAGACCACCGTGTTGTCGTAAGGCGTGAAGAAGAGGTCCTGCGCGTTCCACAGGTTGTTGGTTACCCACTGGGTCGCGCCGGCAATCACCCCATTGGTGATGACCGTAAAGCCAATGCCGCGATTCGCATAAGATGCCGTACAACCATAGAGGGCCAGGTTGTATATGCCTCTCGGAACCTGGGTGAAGAAGAAATTCACCCCGTTGTTCGTGTCCATAATTTGGCAGTATTGATCCAACAGCAGGTTGTTGCAGGGCGCCCCGCTGGAGAACGTGTAAAGGTTGCCATTGGTCGCGCTAACTTTGACTCCGCTGGGAGCAACCCCATCATCCAGCAAACCGGTGGTGTTTTGCATATTAACGCCACTCAGGAGGTTCCAATATGCCGTCGTATTGGTGGACGCCAAAACTCCGGGGCCAACATAAGGAGTGCCGGGGCCGCCATTTGCTGTGGAGGGGACACAAAAGTTCATCGTCCACAACCCTGCGTTCGTCGGCGACGGGACGAACGTCACCTGGGCCACACTGCTCGTAGCCTTGCCGGTGCCGTTTATCGCAATACACCTATAGTTGGTAAAAGCGCCGTTGAAATACTGCCAGTAAAACGTGGCGTTGGTGGTCAATCTGGAAGGAAGTGTGCTGGCCAGACTGTTCGTGGTGGTGGTAATATACTGCCATTGGTATTGGGAATTAGTCGCCGGGCTCGGTATGCCGCTGGCCAGGGCGCTTAACTGCAACGTCTGGCCTTGGAATACTGCCACGTTGGTCGGCTGCTGGTAAAAAGCGGGAGCTATCCCGGTGTTCAACCCAAGCGCTTTCAGGAAGAGATCCTGAATCTGGCCTTCACTCATGGCATTGGTGAAGATCGCCACTTCGTCAATGCAACCAAATAAGGTGCGGCTGTTGTCCCCGTTGTCCCCGCCCAGCCAGGTGGTTCCACCAGAAAAGGCTTCCGGTCCGTTGGTTGAGGCGTTGTTCACGTTCTTGAACAGGTTGGTCGAATTACCGTTGATATAATAAAGGTACATTGTTGTGTTGGCGGGCGAGATCACGCAGGCCACAAAATTCCAGACGCCCGCAACTGGAAACAGACCGGAGTTCCAGCCAAACGTCGCCGAGCTGTTGTTGTTCCACGTGTACGCCAAACACGGCATGTGCGCCCCGTTAATCGTCGTCCCAAAGCCAATCCCCGCCGCATCCCTGCCATTGCGATTCATGAGCAGCCCGGTGCTAGGCGCGATTGACGACGCTTTGGGATAGATCCACATCGTGAAGGTTGCCGTGTTGGTGTTCAGGTTTAACGGCGGCACGGTTAGACATCCGTTATCATGATTGTATGACAACGACGCACACCCGTTGTTGGCGGGAAACCCGGCATATCCGCCGGACGGAATCGGTCCATATTGCGGGACGCTTTCACCGCCGTCCTTGCAGCCACTCCCCGGATTTCCATCGCCATTGCCGTAAGTGGCGTCATAATTATGGGTGCTGTAATCAAAAGCCTGCATGGAACTGTTGAGGGTGTCGTTCGTCTCCTCAAATTTCCAGTAAGCCCACGGGCGGTTCGTCATCACGTCATTCGCATACATGTTCGTCACGCCATTGGAAGGCGGCGCCGCCGGATTGGCCAGGGCCGTCAGATGCGCCGGCGTGCTGTCGGAATTCCCGAAGGCATTGGTGGCCGACAGCTTATAATAGCCAGCCGACGAGGATTGAACATTGGTGCAGGTCCACGGATTATTTCCGACCCCGGCGACGGGAGCATATCCACTGCCAGCGCTGCTGAACAGCCACTGATTGGTGAGCGGCATTGTGCCGAGACCGAAATTCGCATAAAAGCTCACGTTCCCTCCAATGAAGCTATAAACATTCGTGCTATACGGACTTATATCCAGTAGGTAAGTATGGGCGCGGAAGGCGGGAGGACATATACCGTAGCCGACGGGGAGGAGACGGGCCCATAACTGTTGCTGACGACAACGTCAAAATTATAAGCACCCGCATTGGTTGTGTTAAAAACATAGGTTCTGTTGGTGGCATCGAGAATGTTGGTCAGACTGCCTCCCCCCCCCGCCGTCGGTTTGCCACTGATAATAGAGAGGCTTGGCGCCACGTGAAGATTCAGAGAGAGTCACCCCTGATACAGAATAGGCATAAAAAGTATTCGTGGGCAAAATTGATGGCTGGGTGGGAGTGGGAATAGTCCCATCAGGCGGGAAATGTATTTGGAAATTATCCAAATACATCGTTTCATTGCCTATAGTGTCACTGCCGCCAATTTGAATATACAACGTTGTCGGATTTGTGGACAGCGCCAATTCCGCTTGAATGTCGGACGGCACGGTAAATGTTATGTTCGATTCGCCTCCGATAATAGCCTTTTCGTAAATGAAGTTGTCAATTGACACATAACCCGTGTCCGCATTGTCTATGTCAATATCAAACTGCAAAATGTTACCAAACGACCCGGTTGGAGCATATACATCAATACTGATTAAGACGCAACCAGCCAGCAATGCCGTCATATTTGTGGAGGTTGGGGCTGAAAGCAATTGGGCGTAATTGGGATAAACCAATCCGGTTAACGCCAAACTATAACTTCCGTCAGTCACTCCGGTGGTGGTGCTGAAAGAAGCGGTGTAGGTAGGGTTTTTCCCAAGAGGATCCACCGTCCATCCATCCAGGGTGTTTTCCCAGGACTCAAGATACTGCGCCGCGGCGGTTTGTAAAAACAATGTGACAATTCCGAATGACAGGGACAGAATTTTTTTCATAAAATTAATTTTTTTCACGTTTATGCCAAACAAGTTAAAGTTTGGTGCATTTGAAAACGTTTGTCTGTCGCATAAACAGATGACACCGATTGCGCGCAGTTTGGTGAATTCCCCGGCAAACCGGGACCGTCACGCCGGTTTCCATGGGCAGATTGGACTCGACGATAAACGTGTTGTTGTCGCAGGCGAACAGGGCGACCTGGCTGGGACCGTCCAAGCGCAGGGAAAGCCCCGCATCACGTAATTTTTGATCGCCGGCGCAACCCACCGGCGGGAGACGATTGATGTCAGCGGCGATTTCCGGGAGTTCTCCGACCTTTCCAGCATTTGGCGCACAAACTCGCCGATTTTGATCCAGTCGCCGGCTAGTTTGCCATCGTGAATTGCACCGTCAAACCCGAACTGGCTGTGGCCGTCAACTCAAACGGTGCGTCGGTTGCCGTCTGGTCCAATTCAACCCGAACACCGAAGTAGAGCGATAATTTTCAAGGGATCGCGCCCTTGACCTCAGATCATACCGCCTCCGATGGCCAGCCGGTCTTCGGGCGGAATCAACTTCGGCGACGGGCGCTTGAGCCAGTCCAAAGTCGCTTCCACCAGCGGTTTGTGTTTGCGCAATCCGCCCCCCGCCGCCGAGAGTTTGACCACCACGTTGCGGCCCATCACGCCCAGTATCGCACCGCACAGGAACACCGCCACGCGCAATGTCCCCGGCTGCCGATACGGCGCGTCGGGCGTGGTCTGGTGTTGGTAGAGACTCAACAGGTTGAACGTGAACAAAACCGCCAGGAACGCTGACTCCGTGGCAAAGCACGGTTGCAGGCAGAACCCGTCGGCGGCCAGATCGTGCTTCAACTCCTCGATGCGTTGCTCCACGCAGGCTTGTCCGTTGTAATCACGCCACAACTCCGGCGCGCCTTGGCTCCGGTTGGTCACCCAGACCCGAAACGTGTAACCCGGCACGTCAATCAACAGGCGTCCCACCGCCGCCTGGGTCTCCCGGATGCGCTCGCGCAGGACAACGAAACGCCGTTCCTTCGACCAACCAAACAATTTCACCGTGAACTCTCCCGCCGCGTGGTGGTCATCGATCGGCGTCCACTCCTGAATCCCCGCGCACTTCCGTTTGAGCGTCGTGGTCAGGCGCGCCACCACCACATACGGCAACGCGCGTTCCTCCAGATATTCCAGGAAGTTTCCGTCAAAGAATCCGCGGTCGGCCCGCACCGTGCGCAGCCACGTCCCCTCTGGCAGGAGCGCCAGGGCTTCCTGCAAGAAGGGGACGACTCCGCGCGCCGCGCCCGTGTTGCCGCTGCGCAACCAGCCGTGGAGGATGAACGGCGCCTCGGCCAGCACCGCTAGCAGCGGATGATGACTGTTGCGGCCTTTGCGCCGGGGTTGAACCCCTTTGCGCGCTCCCTCCTGTTGGCCCTCGCGGCAACATACGGTCGAATCCAGGTCCAACGCAAAGCCGGTCGCTGGACACTTCACCAGACGCAACAGCCAACGCCAGAGCGGCCGCCAGAAGGCCTCAATGTGCCATTGGGAGAACCGCAGGAAAAAGTTGCGGATGGTGTCATCACTGGGAAAACGCTCCAGCCCCAGCAACGCGTGCCAAACGCGATCGGCCTGCAACCACTCGCAGTGGGCGAAACGTTGCGCCCCGACCACCACCGACAGCAGAAACGCGGTCAGCGAATGGGCCAGCGGGATCGCGTTGTTGGAAGTCGGTTCGGCAAAGGGCGGATGTTGTTGCACTTGCCGGACGAAGCCGATCTGGCCCAGGAAGGAAATGAAACTGGCCAGACCGCCAAAGGGCGAGATCGCCTTGGGCGTTTCGTCCAGAACCAGCTTGGCATCGCCAAAGAGTGAGGTAATTTCGGTGCGGGTCGTTTTGTGCAGGGTCGGCTCGGGTTGTTTAAGCATCAATCCCTATGCCCATATCCCTTTCCGCAAAACGACCCTTTTTCTATTTCGGAGTTCGGGGTTAAGTCTCGCAAATCGGGCGATGAAGTTTTTGTCAACGCATCACTGCTGTCCACAATAGCGTTTTTTGGACGGGGGAAGCCCCAGTATTGTTGATGAATTTATACACGGCGTCTAAACTGTCTGCGAATAAACACCTTGAAATGCCAATGAAAACAAACTTCTGCCTTTTCATGATGCGCAATTATTTATGACGCTGTGTATAGGTTACATTTCTCATTTTCCAAAACCGGTTGGTCATCCCGAAGTGCGGATGCTGTCCAACTTGAGTTCCAGTTGGTCCGGAGCCAGCGGAGGCGTGTCAAACGGGCGATTCAACCATTCCCACAGGTTTCGGTAAGTAAACAAACTCCAGCGCAGCAACGCCGCCAGATTGGAAACCGCCCAGCGGCAGTGTGACCAGAACTGTAAGTAGCGTATCACGAGCACGGCGATACAATTCCAACTCATTGAGCCGGCGCTGGATGATTGGAGAAGCCTAAAACCGCCCACAAGGTGTAATGATAAAGCATCACCGTCTTTGCGAAGATGCGTCGCAACCGGGCAAGCCCTTCGGTGCGGTCTTTTTGCGCCTCCGTTGTGTTCCCTCGAGTGAACAGGTTGAAGGCGGTTGACGGGAGCCAACCAGAGCCAACCAGAACCTTTATTTGGCGGCCGGCCTTGCAACGAGATCGCGGAATTGCTTTTGCTTGCTAATCTTCCACAGGGAGTCATTGCGCAGACAATCCATGAACCGGTCGGCGCTGTTCCCGTCGCCAAAATGATGCGAGGGGGCAAAGTGCGTTGGGATGTTCCGCAACGCCTCCAGGATGGCGGCGGGATCATCCGGGACATTTTGAATGGAGGCGTGCGTGAAGCGATTTAACTGCCGGGTGCCGATATTGATCGTGGGCACGCCGTAAACCGGAGCTTCGCGAATACCCGCGCTGGAATTGCCAACGATGGCTTTCGAATGCTTCAACAGCGTGAGGAACGATTCAAAGCGCATGGAAGGCAGGCAGCGAAATCGCGGGTTTCCGGCATGTTTGGACAATTCCCGGGAAAAGGTTTCCGACCCTGAATCATTGTTGGGATGTATGGCAACAAAGTTTCGTTTTGAAGCCACCAACGCCTCCCACATCCGGCGGGCTCTTTCCTCGGCGCCCGCCAGTTCGGTGGTTACCGGATGATAGATGAAAATGCAATAATCATCAGACGGGATGTCGTAATGGCTCATCACCTCGTCCAGCGAAGGCAGCGAGCCGGAAAGCATCACGTCAATGTCTGGCGAGCCGATCACGAAAATCGTGTCGGGCTGCTCCCCCATTTGAACCAGCCGGTTCCGCGCTTCCTCGTTCGCCACGAAGTGAAGGTGCGAAAGTTTGCTGATGGCGTGTCGCAGGAGTTCATCCACCGTGCCGGAAACTTCGCCGCCTTCAACATGCGCCACCAGAATGTTCTGCAACGCCCCGACTGTTGCGCCCGCGAGGGTTTCAATTCTGTCCCCCTGAACCACAATCAAGTCCGCCGAAAATTCGCGGACATAGTGGCCGAGGCCTTGGATGGTATTGGCCAGCGCGAGATCCATGCCGGTGCTGCCGAAAGGGTCCTGATTGAGGTAAGGATAAATGTTTTGAAAGCCCGACTTGGTGATTTCCGTGACGGTTGCGCCATACCGTGAAAGCATGTGCATTCCCGTCGCGAAGATGCGGTAGTCGAAAGACTCTGTTGCCGCAACCCGGCTGATCAATGGTTTCAGCTTGCCGAAATCGGCCCGCGTGCCCGTGATAAAAAGAACGCTTTTTCGCATGATCCAGCTACTGCAAGTCGCTCCATTTGATCTGGGTGTTCCGGGCAATCCCCCCGCGCGCCTTCCGGCCAAGAACCCGCTCGTAATCAACCGCCTTGACCTCTCCCGTGCCGGGGCGCTTGACCCAGACATTTTTCTCCGTCAATTCTTCGCCGGCCTGGATGTCACAAATGGAGACGACGCAGGCATAGGCAAAATCAATGGTTGGCTGTTCATCGGGAAGAATCGCCTTATGGCCGCCAAGCGCCAACCCTATGGCCTTGGTCCCTTCAACCAACTCTTTCAATTCCGATGGAGTGATGGAAATCGGGACATCCGGCCCTGGCCATTCGCGGTTCGAGGTGAAATGTTTTTCCAAGATGGCCGCACCGAGTGAAACGGCGGCGAAACACGCATAATTGCCCAGTGAATGATCGCTAAGGCCAAGGACGGCATCTGGAAAGGCTTTCGCCAGATCGTGCAGCGCACCCAAGCGCACCTTGTCGTAGGGTGTCGGATACATGGACGTGCAATGCATCAAAGCGAACGGCACGTGCGCCTCGCGCAGGATGGCAACAGCCGGCTGCACTGATTCGATGTTGTTCATGCCGGTGCTCAAAATCACGGGCTTGCCATAGCGGGCAATATGTTTGATGAGGGGGTAGTTGTTGCATTCTCCCGAACCAATCTTGTAAGCGGGCACGCCCATTTTATCGAGTCTTACCGCCGCCGCCCGGCTGAAGGGGGTGCTAAGGTAAATCATTCCCCTGGTTTCAACATGCTCTTTCAACCGCCTATCCTCGCCCTCGGAAAGGGCGCAACGGGACATGATATCCCAAATGCTCTCCTTGGCATTCCCCGGAACGACGGAGTTCGGAATCATTTCATCATCAATGACGTGACACTGGAATTTGACGCATTCGCAGCCAGCCGCAGCGGCGTCGTCCACCATCTTTATTGCCTTGTTGAAATCGCCTTCGTGGTTGATGCCAATTTCGGCGATGACAAAAGGAGGATGATCCGGGCCGATGAGACGATTTCTGATTTTAAACGTTCGCATTTTGTCGTTCCTGCATAATAAGAGCCGCAATTTTCAAGTCAAGCGGCGTGTCAATGTCCACGGAGGACTCGGCATCCATCACGAGGCCGCGCGTGTCCCGGCCAAGGATGCGGTTCTCCTCCATCAAAACCCGGCGGCGGGTGACATAGATTGCGCCATTCAGGCGATACACGGGCGGCATGTCTTGGCGGCGCGTATATTCCGGCGCATTTTTTAGGAAAGGCAAAACCCGGTCGCCTTCAAGCTGTTTCATCCAAAATGGAGGGTGCTCCGTCACGCAAAGACTCACTACGGAATCAGCCCCGGTTTCCCCCAGCAGCGCCATGGCCTCATCAATGTCTTGCGCCCGCCGCAGGGGCGAAGTGGGTTGAAGCAACACGATGATTTCCGGCTCGCTGCCTTCGGTTGCTTTGAGTTGGTTGAGAACGTGTTGCAGCACTGGCAGCGTCGGCGTTTCGTCACGCGCCAGTTCCGGGGGACGCAGAAAAGGAACCTCCGCTCCGGATCGGGCGGCCACTTCCGCGATTTTCGGATCATCGGTTGAAACCAGAACACGCCCGATCAAACATGCCTTGCGAGCTGCTTCAATCGTGTAAGCAATGAGGGGCCTGCCTAGGAGCGGCAGGATGTTTTTTCCGGGGACGCCCTTGGACCCCCCCCGTGCGGGAATGATGGCAAGACAATTGTTCTTGGGAACGCCAGATGGGTTCATAAGGTCATTCAGTTGGCTGTTCTTGGTCGGGTGTTTTTGGCTTCAAAAATAGAAGGTAGGCGAAAGCAAGGTAGGCTCCCGTGATGGTGACTTTTGTGATCCAAGCAGTCACGGTGAACATCCCAACCGATCCTGACGCGGAAAATGCCGCAAGGAGAAATACCAGGATCAGCGTTGTGCGCCACAGGGGATATGGAAAGGAGTCCAGCCTCTGCGTGACGACGTAATAAATCACAAGCATGAAAAAGTAGCAGACAAAGGTGACCCACGCGGCAGCGATGGCTCCGAATTTCGGGATGAGCAAATAGTTTAGAATGATGTTGAGAACGGCTGCGGTGCCGGTGATAAACGGGAGAAGAAAGGTCTTTTTATGAAAAAAAATGGGGCTGGATACGAAATAATAGAGTCCGACCATAAAGTAGCCCAGCAGGATGGGCGGCACATAGCGCGCAGATTCGTGATAGCGTGGGGGGGTGAGCAGTTGAACAAGTTCGCCGGCAAACAATGACCCCACCAGCGTGACGAAACCGATTCCGGCAATGTAAAATGAGAGGATGCGCAGAATTTTGGGCTGCGGATTTGGCGAGGAGGTCATCAAGTTGAAATAATGGGGCTGGTAGGCTTGATTGATGCTGGTGATCATTATGAGCAGGACCATTCCGAGGTTATAGGCAAGGGTGTAACGTCCCACCTCTTCAAGTGGAACCATGCGTTCGAGCATTATGCGACCCACAAAACCAAGCACCCACCCTGAAAGCAGATGCGGAACGATGGGCAGGCCAAACGCCAGAGTATTGGAAATGTCCCGCCATTCCAGTCTCGGAACGAACCATTCTTTCAACAGCAACCCCGTGATGATGAGCGTAGTCAGGGTCTGGGCTACGCAACCGCCCAACATCATGCCATAGATTCCCTCTTTCCAGGCGACGACCAGAAGCAAACTAATCCCGATGGAAAGAAAGAATCCGGCCAGGTCAAGGGTGACACATTTCCACGCCTTTTGTTGCGCCTGATACAAGGTATACGGCAGACGGTAGAGTAACCCGCCGTAAACCGTGATCAGCATCAGCACCACGAGGGGCTGAAAAGGAATTTTACCTGAAGTCATGTGCAGCCAGAGGGGGCGGCCAAACACAATCAGGATTGTGAGGATTGTCCCGGGCACCACGGCCATAAATAAAAAATTGGAACTGACGTAGCGACGCTGTGCTTCATGATCCTGTTTGAAATCAAAATAATAGCGTGTGACCGCACCATAAATTCCGAACATGAGGAGGATGTTAAGCACATTGCTGTAAGCAGTGAGCGTTCCCATGATGCCGTAATCCGACGGTGTCAGATAGTATGTCCAGAGCGGGAGCAGCAGAAACGAAACGCCCTTTTGGAGAATCTGACCGACCAGATAAAGGCCGGACTGCTGAAACAGCTTGCTCTTCAAAAGTCTTAACGGGACAATTTCCTGAAACGCTTTGGAAACCAACGATAACATTTGTTGTTCGCAGTCATGCTAACGGGAATTGGACGTCGGGCAAGATTGAATGGCGAAAAGTCGTGCCATTTATGCCCGGCTTTTGCACTGCCCGATGCTCCGTGTCGGAGTCCAATGTTCACAGGGCGCCGCTGCGCAAATAATGCGAAGAGGCGCAATTGCGTGTAGAAAGTGGGTGTTGCAAGGTCAAGGCACAAGTTGGGCCGGGACTGAGCGGCCTTGACCCGGGGTGAGGCCGTCAAGAGATTCCCCAACGGATGACATCTTAATTCCTGCCCGACGTTTTCGCCGCAATGGCGTTCGACCCGGTTTTGCGGTCCAATTGACCTGACGGTTTCCGATAATCCCCCCGGCTGAAGTATTTTTCGAGCCAGACATAAAGGCAGATGAACAAATACCGGCTGCCCATCTCCTTTATTTTGAGTTTTGCCACCCCGGTGCGCCGGTTCCTCCAGGTGATGGGGATGGTGGTCCAGGAATACTCCCGCACCACGGCCTTTAACGGCAACTCGACGGTGAGATTAAAATGAGGCGCGATCAATGGCCGGCAGCCATCAATGACTTCTTTCCGGTAGGCCTTGAAGGCGTTGGTGGTGTCGTTGAGTTTGATCCGAAAAAGCTGGCGGATGAAATAATTTGCCAGGCGGTTTAAAAAAAGTTTGATTCGCGGATAATCAATAACCCCGCCACCGGCCATGAACCGGCTGCCAAAGACGCACTCATAACCCTCGTTCAGCTTGTTCCAGTAACGCACCACATCCCGGCAATCATCCGATTCATCAGCCATCATGATGACCACCGCGTCCCCCTGGCTTTGGTTCAACCCCAAAACGATGGCGCGGCCAAACCCATGCAGGCCCGGGTTTTGCACCGGGACCAGCCCGGGGACCTTCGGTTTCAACTCGCCAAGGATTTTCCAAGTCGAATCCGTGCTGCCGTCATCCACCACCACGATTTCGTGGGGGATGTTTTGCAACCGCAATTCCAGATGCAGATGCTCGACGGTCGAGGCGATGCAGCCTTCTTCATCACGAGCCGGAATGACGACCGAGAGCAGCGCAAGTTGGGGCAGGGATGGCTCATTCATGATGCCGAAATTTCCAGCCCATCGGGATGCTTCCTTGCCGGGTCCGCGATTTCGTCAAGCAAGGGTCCCCCCGCCGGGCCAGGTTGAAGGCTCCCCGTTGCTCTGCGCGCGATGAATCCGGCATCAGTCATGGAACAATGGCGATGCTCATTCTTGTTTGTTAAGTCAGGCAAAAAATAGTGAGCCCTCGTCGGTTTTCAATCAAATAATGCCCCCTTGAACGGCAAGTTGAACGGCAAGTTTGACTTGCGCTTCGCGCGCATTTAAAATCATAGGCTGCAAAATCAAATCGAACCCGCCGGTCGCGGGGTTGTCAGCGCGCCGGGGATTTCCTCGTTCGGGCCTCTTCACGGCTGGCGCGCAGTTGCAACGTGAGGGTTTCGGCTTCTTCCAGCCATTCCAGCTTTTCGCGGAAGGTCAGACTGCGGTCGAGCAACCGGTCAAATTCACGGCTGCCCTCCGGCGTGCCCCAACGCCTGTCCGGCTCAATGTGGAACGGTTGTTTCATCGGGCGCGTTGCAATTCTTCAATGTCCGTCTAATCTTGCGGCCGACCGGCGGCACGCTTCATTTTCAGAAGCGTTTCCAGTGTCACCACCGGGGCCAAAACGCCGGGACAAACTTCCAGCCGGGCAGCCTGCGAAAATTCAGCGGCGAAATCAAACGGTTCATAGATGAAAATTTCAACCTAAATTTCGCAATTAAGAAAGAGGCGAATACGAGATTGCGCGGGTAAATCATGGGCGGTAAATCCTCGGCATGAAATCTTCCCGTTGGTCCATGGTTCACCCGGCGGGTGAAGTTGTTTTTACCTTTCCCCCCGATGGCGGCAACGTCCGTCTGTGCCCTCCCGAAGACGCGCTCACCCCCTTTGGTGGCTTGGGACCGTGGGCCGCATTCCAGAAACGATCCGGCGGGCGCGAAGTGCTGGCGGCCACCTGTCCGGGGGCGCGCACCAGTCCCAACGCCGCGCCGGGGGATGACGAGCTGACCCGTTTTGCTCTGACCGTGCTGTGCGCCGGACGCCGTTTTGCGCAGGTGCAACGGTTGCGGGAAGATCCGCTCAACGAGTTGTTTGGGCTGCGCGGCGCGCTTGGGGTTGTTGATCTACAACCTGTGGCATCTGTTTCTGCGCTTGCTGGAACCGGCTCGCCACGTGGAGAGTGCGGGCGGGCGGCGGTGGTTTCTGCTGATCGCGGCGCGGCGGGTCCAAAGCGGACGGCAGAAAACCTTGCAGGTGAGTGTCAGCGGGAAGTGGTGGGAGCCATGGCAGACTGGCTGCCAGCGGGTGTGCGCGCGGTTGGCGGCAACTGCGCCGCAGTTGAATAACGGGTTGATGGCCGCGCCGATGCCCTTCCCTTCGGAGGCATCCCCGGCATGAACACTCAACCTTTAACTGCGGAATTTAGGTTGATGTCAACCGCGAAGCGGACCTCGTCTTTGATGAAGTGTCGGAAGACGTTTAGTTCTCCCGTGGCCGTCACGCGTGTTTCCACCCATTGAAGGTTTTCCTTTTTCATCGCCTCGGTGATCCAGACAAACGGCCCGCGCGGGTCCAGCGGTAACTGCTCGGGCGGCAACTGCTCGTTTTCCCAGGGACGTGCTTTTTTCTGATCTGGCCACCATTCTATTTCCCGTCGGTTCACGGTGTCCGAGATTTGCACCCGGCAGATTGTCCTTGACCGCCGATGTCCGTCGTCCGGTACAGGCCCGGCGGTTTGTAGGCGTGTTGATGGTTCGCGGCGACCCTTACCCAATTCCGCTTGTCATCCTTGCTGAAGCGGCGTTCGTAAATGATGGTTTTCCAGGTGATGCCCGTGCCCTTCTTGACGGCTGGGGCGCCTGTGGCGGCCATGATGGGTTTCACTTGCGCCTTCAGTTTCGGCCAACTGGCGCAACCGCACTCCCGGGCGATCACCAGTTGAGCGTCCCCGAGTGAGAAGCGGGCTGTGCGAAGTTCCTCTGTAGAACGGTTGCCCCAATCAGGATGGTTTTCCAGAATACGCCGGAGGCCATCAGGATCGCCAGACTTGTGCGATTTCAGGAGGTCTTTGGCCTGTTTCTTGAGTTGCTCAAGACTTGGCCGGACAGGAAACGACTTTGACATATAACCTTTCTGCTATTGCCCGTAGTCCGCTTTCAGGCAGCATCAAGGTTGATATTTTGACACTAACACTTTCCATAGGTGGGTTCAGCCCTTTCCGCGGACTCGGACGCGTCCTGAACGCAATGCAAATCAACCATGCGTCATCGTGTGTGTCAAGTGATTGATTTGCGGGCGGCAATGAAGCGCACCCTTGGATTTTCAGCATCGGCTGGTCCTGTTCTTCTCTCAACTCTCAATCCTCAATTTGTTGACGACATTGGCGGTCAGGCGAGCCATACAAAAAACAATGAACGAATGGAAGCCGTGGTAATGGGCTGGGCGAGCCGCCACCATCGCATAATGTCGGCCCTCCTCAGTCCTGCAATGCGGGTTGCGTCGGGATTGGTGCAATGCGAGACAGGCCGGCGCAACGATTATAACATTGCGCCGTCATCTAATTATTGACTGACGCGATAGAATCGTGACTGGTCGGTTGCGGTGGTGTTGGTAAACGTCAGCACTCCATTGGCCGGAGCGTTGGTCCACACCGGAGCCCAATCTGTCAGGTTGGTGGACGTTTCCAACACGTAATTCTGCCCATTTTGCCCTTGGAATGTCAGGCGAAACTGGCCGTTGGTTTGCATCCCGGACGCCGTCAAGGTCAGCGGTTGCACCACAATGGCGATGGTGGCGGGGGATTTGTTAGTTGCTCCGGAATTGTCCGTGGCAGACGCGCTCAGTGTATAGCTGCCGACCGCGGCGTTGCTCCACGTCAGGCTGTACTGGCTGCCGAGGCTGCTGGTAACGTTGCCCAGCAGGGTCGTGCCGTTGAAAAACGCCACATTCGTCACCGTGCCGATGGCATCAGTGGCCGATGCGGTCAGGGTGATCGTCTTGGGTTGGATGAAGGTTGAATTATTGGCCGGAACCACCCAACTGATCACCGGTGGCACATTGGTCATGAAGCTCGCGCTGACATTGTCAAACACCGACGAATTCAACATCCCGCTGTTATGTGCCGTCACAGCCAGGCCGACGTAAGCGCCGGTGCCGGCCATCGAAATCGTGGGGACGTTGACCACAGTCCAGGAAGTCCCATTAGGGGAGAGGAAGGCATAGAAGGTATTATTCGTGCGCGTCAGGCGCACCCAGTACGGCGCCGCAATGCCGGTTTTGGGGGTGTTTGCGGTGGTGCCATTCGTGGTGGTCCGATCCTGGAAGGTTGCGCCGTTCGTATATAAAATGGCCATATACACATTTTGTGAACCGGGCGCCAGCGATTCGCGAATCATCACGCCGGCCTTGGCGCTGCTTGAAGTGCCTTCCACGCTGACGACGCGGGCGCGAATGTCGCAATTGGTGCTGATCGGAACATAACAATAAACAAACTGGAACGCGTCGGTGGCGCCCGAGATGTCGGCTCCGGAACCGGCAACGGTGAATTGCCCGCCGCAGAACGAAGCGCTGCCGGTCAGACCAACGGCACCAACGTCCGCACTTGTGAATTGGGGTGACAGCACGCCCGGTACGCTGGCACTGACTTCGGTCGAGAGGATGCTTTCGTTACCGGCATTGGTGATCGTAACTACGTAAAAATAAGTCTGGCAGGTGTTAACGGCGGCATCCGTGTAGTTGGTGGTGGAGAGGCTCGCGGCGATCGTGGTGTAAGGTCCGCCACTGACCAGCGCGCGTTTCACGTTGTATCCGGTCGTTCGGTCATGCGCGTTCCATTGCAACTGGACCTGATAATTGACGACAGTGGCGGTCAGCCCCGAAACCACGGCTCTCGGCGTCGCGTTCGTCTCGCTGGAATTGGCGCCTTCGCCGCCCATGTTGAGGGCCGACACCACAAAGTAATACGTTGTGCCGTTGGTCAGGCCCGTGGCAACGAAGTTGGTGGTGGCGACATTCATTATAGTCGTGTAAGACGCGCCGCTGGTTGTCGAACTTTTGACGTTGTAACTGGTCGCCCCGGAGGAAGCCGTCCAACTCAATGACACCTGCTCATCGCCCGTTATGACCGTCAGGCCCGTTGGCGCGGGCGGCGCAGCCGGGAATTGCGTCGTCACGCTGACTTGGCTGGAGTCGGCACTTTCTCCGTTCGCATTCACGGCGGACACCACGTAGTAATAGGTTGTAAGGTTCGTGAGGGCTGTATCAATCAAACCCAGCAACCCGACATTGCTGGCAATGACTGTGTAAGGCCCGCCATCGGCGGTTGCGCGTTTGACCTTATAAGTGACCGCACCGGGCACCACATCCCAACTGATTGTCACCGGTCCATCCGCACCCGCGACCGCCGCAACACCGCCCGGAGCGGCTGGCGCCGGCGCGCTGGCGGCCACCGTGATGGTAATGTTCGTGGAAGTCAATCCTGACGACGAAGAAGCGGTCAATACAATGGACCCCGGCTGGTTGGTGGACTGGACGATCACCTGTGCAAGGCCGTTGAAAACCTGCCGTTGCCACTGATTCGTCTTGTCCGGTTCGTGTGAACTGGGGTTGCCGTTGCCAACGCCGATGATGGCTCCGCCGGTAATCGTAAAATTAACGAGATTGGTGGCGATGGGCACAACACGATCCGAGGAATCAAGAACGGCCACGGTCACGACTGAGACGTCGCGCCCGTCGGCCAAAATGGTGCTGCGGTCCGGCCAAAGCGCGATTTTCGCGGGGGTTCCCGTGGTTTGCACCGTGTTGGTCATCACAGGCTGGCCATTGCGATAACCCACGGCTTGGAGCATTCCCGGCGCATAAAGCACGTTGTCCCATTCGACATGGTTGGTAACACTGAGCGTTTTTTGCCCCAGACTGACGCCGTTGGTGAACAATTCCACCGCCTGACAATTCCCAAAAACCCAGACGTTGATGGGTTGCCCCGGGGTTGACCAGTTCCAATGTGGAAAAAGGTGCAACACAGGTTTGAGTGTCCAATTCGCCTGATAATAATAAAAATTGTCTTTCGGAAAACCGCACGTGTCCATGACGCCGAACTGCGAGCTGACCGCCGGCCAGCCGTAGGGCGTCTCCTCGCCGCGATAATCAAAACCGGTCCAGCAGAATCCCCCGGAAGACCACGGACGGGAATTATAAAACGGCCACCAGTATTCGGCGGGCGAGCCCCAGCTTACCCCGCTGTTCTGGATGTCGTAAGCCGCGCAATAATCGGCACTGGTGTCATTCGTGTAAATGCCGCGCGTCCCCACAGTGCTGGCCGTTTCCGTGCCGATGATATAGTTCGTTGGGTAGCTTGTGTGGTAAGGGTCCATGCTGTCGCCGCCGACGTTGATGTTGTAATTGAAGCCCTGTACATCAATTACCGCGGTGAAACCCACTGTCCCCCCCCACGATCCGTTGATGGCGCAGGTGCATAGACGGGTCGAGTCCAGCGAGTGAACCAGATTCTGCATGGCGGTCATGACAACCGTTCCATTGGCGTCATTTTGAACGTACCATTCTTCGTTGGCCAGCGACCAACAAAACACACTGGGATGATTGCGATCACGGAGCACCATGCGTTGCAGTTGACCCAGGGATTCCGGATCGGTGCCCACCCGCCGGGTTTCGTCCAAGACCAGCATGCCCAGATGGTCGCAGGCGTCCAGCAATTCGGGCGTCGGCGCGTTGTGCGAAGTCCGATAACCAGTCACGCCCATCTCCTTCAGTCTTTCGATGCGGAAATACTGTAGGCGATCCGGCAGCGCCGAACCCACGCCGGCGTGGTCCTGATGGTCGCATACCCCTTGAATCCACACGTGCTGCCCGTTGATGAACACACCGTTGGTCGCGTCAAATTTCACCGTGCGCACGCCGAATGTAGTCTGATAAAGGTCCGCTTGAGTGGCGGCATTGCTGACCGTGGACACCAGATTGTAAAGATACGGCGTTTGCAGCGACCAGAGATTGGCATTGGCCACCGCCAGCGTTTGCGTCACGATCACCCCCTGGCCGGCGGCCAGATTGAGGTTCGAGGTGACCGTGGTCACCGCGTTGCTGTTGGCATCGAGAATGGTCGAAGTCAGGGTGCCATTGACCGTAGCGGAGCTGCTTTGATTGGTGACCGTGGTTTGCATGGTGATGGTGGCGTTGGATCCCACCAGGGACGTGGTGGCGACGCAGGTTCCCCAGTGTGCCACATGCACCGGCGCGGTTTTCACCAGCCAGACGTGGCGATAAATGCCGGCGCCTTCGTAAAACCAGCCTTCATATCGGCTTGCGTCCACGCGCACCACCAACACGTTGGTCCCGCCAACAATGACATTGGTCGTCACATCGAAGGAAATCGGGGCATACCCGCTGACATCCCGCCCGAGGCACCGTCCGTTCAGCCAGATCAGGGCGTTGCGATAAATCCCGTCGAACTCCAGCCACATCACCTTGCCGGCGTCTCCGGCCGGCAGAGTGAACGTGTGACGATACCAGCCAATGTTGTTGGTTGGATAAAGAGCGTCACCGACCGGCTTGTAGCCATGCGATGGATAATAACTGTTTGTCGAACTATAGTTACTATTAAAAGGCAATTCTACCGCCCAATCGTGTGGCAGATTGACTGTGCGCCAGGCACTGTCATTGTAATTGGTCATCACATACGAAACATTTTCCCCCGCGTGTGTCGCCACCGGATCCGGCCGCAGCGTCATCAGATTGGTTTCCGAATTTGCCCCGGTGAATTCGGCCCCCGACCCACTGTCTTCCAGTTTCATGAGGTCTGGGATTTCGGTATAGTTGGTCACGCTGGACGTCAAATTCGGATCGCCCACAGGATCGCTCAACTGGAATTGCCAGCCGGCATCCAGCAGATCCCGCTCACGGGTGGCGGCGGCGGTTAACGAGACGCTGGCCAATAGTCCCAGAAAGCTCAAACAACTGACCCAGGCCAAAGATTTGGTGAAGAGGAAGCCACCCAATGAATTTCGTTGCATAGAATTTACATCTAACTTTTGATAACAACACTTCCCCTCGGTGAAAATATTCATGGGGGAATATGACCCCGTCAGTTTACATGTCATCGTAGAACAGTCAAGGCAGATGTTTTATAAGTAATTGAACTCCTGAAAGTAAGGCCGACTGGCCAGCTGGTTGTTACCCGATTCTCAACCACACCGTTTTTAAATACGCGGGTTCGGCGCGGCTGATGGGGAAATCCGGCGGTTGCGGGACATGATGCCCCTGCAAAATTTTCCGCCGCGTCGAGTGAATCGCCTTTTCCACGTCCGCGAGAAATTTCTCCGGCGGCCAGTCCGCCGCGTTTGTCGAGGCGAACAAGACTCCACCCGGCCTGACCAGCGGCAGCGCGGCTGCCACCAGTTTTCCGTAATCCTTTTCCGCGCGGAATACACCGTGTTCCTTCGATTGAGAAAACGTCGGCGGATCGAGCGCCACCGCGTCGAACGCGCGCCTCTTCTTCGCCAGCCGCCGCAGCCAGTCGAACGCGTCGCCGTAAATGAAATCGTGCGCCGCCGGGTCGAGGCCGTTCAGCGTGAAGTTGCGCCGTCCCCATTCGAGATATTTCTTTGAGAGATCCAGGCTTGTCGTTTTCGCGCCCGCCCGCGCCGCGCACACCGAGAAGCCGCAGGTGTAAGCAAACACATTCAAGATTTCCGATTTCCGATTTCCGATTTCCGATTTCAATGGAGAGAAATCCGCGGCGACGTGGCCGGTCAAAAATCGGCGGCGGTTGTCGCGCTGGTCCAGAAACAATCCGGTGGAATAACCTTCGTTGAAACTCAACTCGAAGCGGACGCCATTCTCGCAAATCTCAAACCGCTCCGGCGCGGCTTCGCCCCAAGCCGGTTGCGGTGACGCCTCGGTCGCGATCGTGCGCCGCACCTGGCGCGACAGGATTTTGTGGTAAGCCCCGCGCGCGGAAAAAAGTTTTGCGAGCCGCGTCAATTCTTCCCGCTGTTCGGCGCGCAGCGGCTGTTCGGATTGCGAAAGCAGGAATTTTCCCAGCCGCTCGACGTACCACCCCGGCCAGCCATCGCTCGCGCCGTGAATTACGCGGAAAGCGTCCGTTTCCTGAGGGTTAATCAGTGCGGCGCGCAGCGCCAGGCGCGAATCCAAAAGGTGGGGCGAGATTCCCGGCGAGCCGCTGGAACCATCATCTTTCCGGCTCGCGAGGAAGCTCGTCCCACCAAACTGTGAAATCGCATCAAAATTTGCGGGCGCGCGAAACGTCACCGGCTCGCCCGTTGCCGGATGGGTGAAGGAAATTTCCGCCGCGTGCAAAAACACCCGCGCCGCCGGTGTGCCGCCGTAAAGTGTGTCGCCGAGAATCGGGAATCCGCTCTCCGCCGCGTGGACGCGAATCTGGTGTGTTTTTCCGGTCAGCGGTTCAGCCTCCATGCATTTGTAGGAGACGACGTGAGGAGTCTCTAA
>CAWFZJ010000094.1:0-45408 GCA_963820205.1 uncultured Verrucomicrobiae bacterium | reverse complement strand
AGTCACCGGGAACACGCCACCGGAGCCGGCGGATATGTGTTTCATTTTACTCTCTCCGGCTACAAGGGAGATTATCTGGGATTGCCCCGGCCCGGCAACACGCCGGAGAAGTTCGCTCCCGAATTCATCTCCCGTGAAACCCAGAGCGTCCACGGGTTGGTATTCGCTCCGGACGGCGAGCAACTCGTTTATATGTGGGATGACCCGGCAGGCCAGCAAAAGGGGGTTCGCCTGGCCTACATGCGGCAGATTGACGGACGTTGGACGGATCCCGTCGTGCTTGAATTTTCCCGCGCCAGCTCCTGCATCAACCCCGTATTCAGCGCGGACGGGAAACGCATCATCTTTTCAAGATTTGCCGGCGGGCGGATGGACTATTGCAGCTGTGAAGTATCCGCCGAAAAATACTCCGCGCCCCAAATCATCAAACCTCCCATTCCCACCCAATCGGCCGTGCCGTTCAGCTACAGCGAGGATGCGTCGGGCGATGTTTATTTTTCCTGCGCCCTGCCGGGCAATAGCGGCGGCACGGACATTTACAAGCTGACCAAGCGGCGCGGCAATTTCGTGGTCGTCCCCATTTCATCGTTGTGTTCGCCGATGAACGATGATTCGCCGTTCGTTTCCGCCGACGGCCGATATCTGGTTTTCAATCGTGGCAGCCAGTCCGCGTCCGGCCAATGCGACGTGATGTTCAGCTATCGCACGGCGGATGGCGGCTGGTCGCCGCCGGTCAATTATGGCAGGCACATCGGCGCCACGGACATCAACTGGCGGCCCACCATCACGCCCGACGGAAAGTATTTGTTCTTTGGGATGCGCAGCGGGGCAAATTTCGGCATTTATTGGGTCAGCGCCAGCGTGCTCGAAGAATTAAGGCCGAAGAATGAGTGAGCCGGCAGCCATCTCCCGTTGATCAATCCCGGAAGCATGGTCGAAGGATTGAAAAATAAGGGCAGGCCGCTAATCAATGCGCCAATTTGTTTTTAATTGTCCCCTTTTGCCTTTCGGTGTGCATGAATAAGGTGGATGACCAACGATGACATGCGATTGGTGCGGGAATACGCCGCGCACCAGTCCGAGAGCGCCTTCGCGACGCTCGTTTCGCGTCACACCAATCTGGTCTATTCGGCGGCGCTGCGGCAGACGCGCGATCCGCAACTGGCGGAGGAAGTCACCCAGGTCGTGTTCATCATTCTGGCGCGCAAGGCGGCCTCGCTCGGGGCGAAGACCATTCTTATCGGCTGGCTTTATCGCACGGCCGGCTACGTTTCCGGCAGCGCGCTCAAACGGGAACTCCGCCGTCAACACCGCGAACAGGAGGCTTACATGGAATCCGAACTTGACGCCCAGGCCGGTTCAACCTGGAACCAATTGTCGCCGCTGCTGGACGAAGCCATGTTGCGGCTGGGCCAGACTGACCGCGACGCGCTGGTGCTGCGTTTTTTTGAAGGCCGCAGCCTGAATGAAGTCGGGCACGCCCTGGGCGCGAGCGAGGAAGCCGCCAAGAAGCGCGTGAACCGGGCGCTGGAAAAATTGCGGAGTTTTTTCGCAAAACGCGGCGTGAGTTCAACCACGGCCATCATTGCGGAAACGATTTCCGCCCATTCCGTTCAAGCCGCGCCGGTGGCGCTGGCCAAAGCGGCAACGGCTGCCGCGATTACCAAGGGCGCGGCGGCTTCGACTTCAACCTTAACCCTCATCAAACGAGCATTGAAACTTATGGCATGGACCAAAGCAAAAACGGCAATCGTGGTGGGCGTAGTCGCCATTTTGGCTGCGACTTCAACCACGGTCATCGGCATCAAACTGGCGCGGGCACATCGTTCGACCGTCGAACCGACGACGGGTTTATCGCCCATCATGCAGACTGTTACGGCCGACATTCAGCCGGACGGCACGGCTCTTTTTCAAGCAACGGTGGAAGAAACAAACATCACCAGTCGGACAATCAGCACCGACAACATCAATGATGTTGATGGAATTTCCCGAGCCGTGGATGAATCCGACAAGCCAATGAAAATTACCAAACGGCCTCGAGGCGGCGTTTTCGTGATGCTGAACAAGGCGGTTCCGCCGGGAGGAACAGTTTCCTACACCGTGGAAGGGAGGTTGGCTGGTTCTATCAAAGAAAACGGCACGGGTGAATATGAAATTGAGACATCAGGCGATTTAGGCAATGTCACCGAGGCGCACCTTGTCCAAGTGTGGCGTTTGCCGGCGGGCGCGACATTATTAGGGAAAGATCGTGGAATGGATGAAACCACCGACGCCGGTCGAATCAAATTGCGAATAGACAAAATCGTTCCGCCAAACGGCAGATTCCGGATCGGCTTCCGCTACCGGTTGCCAGTCCATTGAAATGCTCGTGGTCGAGCGGACAAAGAATTAAAAAATAATTGTCTCATTCCGGGTTGGTCATACATGTATAAGGTGAATGATGACCGACGACATGGCGTTGGTGCGGGAATACGCCGTCCACCAGTCCGAGCAGGCCTTTGAGACGCTGGTTTCGCGTCACCTCCCGCTCGTTTATTCGGCGGCGTTGCGGCAGGCGCGCGACCCGCATCTGGCCGAGGAAATCGCCCAGGCGGTGTTCGTCATTCTGGCCCGGAAAGCGGCGTCGCTCAGTCCCAGAACAATTCTTCCCGGCTGGCTTTATCGCACCACCCGCTTTGCGTCAGCCAACGCGCTGAAAGTCCAGCGCCACCGCCAACGCCACGAACAGGAGGCATACATGCAATCCACGCTTGAGGATCACCCGATGGACGCGGCCTGGCAGGAGTTGTCGCCGCTGCTGGACGAGGCCATGGCGCAACTGCGGGACCAGGACCGCGACGCCCTGGTGCTGCGGTATTTCGAGAACAAAAGCCTGCGCGAAGTGGGCGACGCGCTGGGATTGCAGGAACGCGCCGCGCAGAAACGGGTTGCGCGCGGACTGGAAAAGCTCCACGCCTTCTTTGCCCGGCGCGGCATTGCCTCCACCACGGCCATCATCGCCAACGCGGTTTCAGCCCATTCGATCCAGGCCGTTCCGGTCGCGCTGGCCAAATCCATTACTGCCGTTGCGGTCACCAAAGGCGCGGCTGTCAGCGGTTCAACCTTAACCCTCATCAAAGGAGCATTGAAACTTATGGCCTGGACCAAGGCAAAAACAGCAATCATAGCGGGCGCGGCGGTGATTCTGGCCGCGGGAACCGCAACTCCCATCGTCGTTCACGTCGTTCATCAGAAACAGGCGGAGGCCTCGCTTTTCTCTTCGAAGACGGAATTGTCCGACGCGGATAATGCGAATTATCAGCAACAGACGGGCACGACGCCGGCGGAGGTGGCGCGGACTTTTTTCGACGTCTGCGCGAAAGAGGATTGGGCTGAAGCCGCCAAGTATTGGCCGCCGGGATTGCTCAAGCGACGGCCCGATTTTATGAACGGTTTCACGAACTATTTCGGAGGCTTGGAAATCGTCAGTTTGGGCAAGCCGTTCAAAGGTCGGATAATTCTTGCCAGCATTCCTGCCGGGGAACGCAAACGAATGGGGGCACAAGGAGGAAGAAAAGACTTTGAATATCCCGGCGTGTATGTGCCTTATGAAATCCAGCTCAAGAATGGCGACGTCAGGAAATGGCAGTTGGCCATCCGCTGTGACAATTCCGAACACCGCTGGTATTTCGACGGCGGGATGTAGCCAACTCCGTTTCAAAACCGTAGCAGCCGACGTGAGGAGGCTCCAGATTTCAATTTGAGCCTCGTTACCTCGGCTGCTACGAAAGAACAATTTCTTGAACGGGCTGCCAATCATTGCGCTCCAGCGAGCCGGTCGAAATGCTGGTGGTGGAACCTCACAAATGGTTTGCCTCGGAGGGACGAGCTCCGAGAGTCCCCATATTTGTCTGGTAATGCTTCATATTGGGGCCTCGTGTAACTCGGCCCTCCGATTTATGAGTTCTAAACTGACCCTGGAAAAAAGAATGTCCGAATTTGCCTTGGGCGGTAATAAATAGGTAGATGCCCGATGCGAATGACATGGACCTGGTGCGGGAATATGCCACCCGGAATTCCGAACCGGCCTTTGAGACGCTGGTCCGCCGGCACGTCAGCTTGGTCTATTCGGTTGCGCTCCGGCAGGTTGGCAATCCGGTTCAAGCCGAGGAGATAACGCAGGCCGTCTTCCTCATCCTCGCCCGCAAAGCCGCCCGCCTGCACCCGGACACGGTCCTGGCCTCGTGGCTCCATGAAACCGCGCGCTTTGCCTCGGCCAGTTTTCTGCGGGGCGAATCACGCCGCCGCCGCCGCGAACAGGAGGCCTACATGCAATCACAATTTCAAGAATCGTCCGCCGACCCCGCCTGGGAACAACTCGCGCCCCTGTTGGACGAGGCCATCGGCCAGTTGGGCAGGGCCGACCGCAACGCCGTGGTGCTCCGGTTTTTTCAAAACAAAAGCGCGCGGGAAATCGCCGCCGCGTTGAACGTCCACGAATCCGCCGCGCAAAAGCGCCTGAACCGCGCGGTGGAGAAGTTACGCGCCTATTTTCTCAAACGTGGTGTGACGGTTTCAGCCGGCGCATTGATCGGCGCGCTCTCGGTCAATTCCGTTCACGGCGCGCCGGCCCATCTGGCGGCTTCCGTCATGGCGGTTTCGGCCAAAGGAACCGCCGTCAGCAGTTCAACCTTAACCCTCATCAAAGGAGCATTGAAAATTATGGCATGGACCAAGGCAAAAACGGCCATCGTGGTCGGCGCGAGCGTGTTGCTCGCGGCAGGCACAACCACCCTGGCGATTCAACATCAGCGCCACGTGGCGACGCGAAATGATGTTCCCAGAACGTCATGGGTATTTTCGGGATATAGCGACCCAAAATCCGCCATGCTGACGTTTCTGTATGCGGTCAGGCAGGCGGATGGTGAGCAAATCCTGGCCGGCTGCACGCCCGAACTTCAGCAGAATTTCCAACAAAACTTCGGAAAACAGGCGCAAGCGAAAGGCAAAACCCTGAGTGAGTTCCTGGCTGACGAATTGCCGGCGCGTCTCAAGAGCACCACCGGAATCCGCATCCTGAGTCAATTGCCGGTCGCGGCGGACCAGATCGAGTTTCGGGTTCTGGCTCTGGGAGAAAAAGGGGAGCACCAAATCACCGTGAGGAAGATTGACGATGAATGGAAGGTGGACCAGATATTTCAATGATACCGTGCCAGCCTGATGTCAAACTTGTGCCCGGCCGCG
The DNA here is from genome assembly GCA_963820205.1 of uncultured Verrucomicrobiae bacterium. Classification (GTDB taxonomy): domain Bacteria; phylum Verrucomicrobiota; class Verrucomicrobiia; order Limisphaerales; family UBA11358; genus UBA11358. The sequence continues at coordinate 40,185 of CAWFZJ010000094.1, read as the reverse complement.
AGCTGATTGAAATGCTTGTCGTGAAATGCGCCGCAAACTGACCCCGAATAAAGAATGTCCGATTTTGCCTTGGACTGTAATAAACAGGTAGATTTCCGACGCGAATGACAGGGACAGACACATTTTTGTCCCCTTTTTGCGTTGATTCGAGGTTGTGAATAACTGTGAATAACTTAATGTTGCTTTTGCGCTCGTAAGGGTTACAAAGGTAATTTCTGTTCAAATGACATCAATAGACGCATCAAAACTACGGATTTTAGTCGTCGATGACGAACCGGATGTTGGCGATACCGTCAAGATGATGCTTGCAATTGATGGACATGAGGTGGAGACAACCAACAGCGGCCAGGAGGCTTTGGGCCTGTTTGAACCTGGCCGGTTCGACCTGGTTTTCACCGACTTTGCCATGCCCGGAATGAATGGCCATCAACTGGCAGCCGCCATCAAGGCGGATGCGCCGGATCAGCCGGTCGTATTGATTACCGGCCACGCCGGGACCTTGCTACCGTCACCCGACGTGGATTTCGTCGTTGCCAAACCCTTCCTGCTGGAACATTTGCGGGAAGCCATCGCCAAGGTCATGCCGGCAGCCAGCTTCACCGCTTGAGACAAACGGCCACCCGTTTTCATGAGACTAGGGGGTTGAAATCCGGGGCAGAAGACCTCACCGCAAAAAGGCACAGGGCGCGGATACAGGAGCCGGAATCCGTTAACCACCAAAAGAAAAACGCCAAAACCTGTTTGGTTTCCAAAACTTCAGGTTGCATTGCGTTTTCACCTTCGGGCGCGCGTTTTTCAACACCAGGACGCCACGATGCAAAAATACTTAAAAAAATTCCCCCGATAACCATTTCGGGGGAACTTCAATCGGCTTTGGGGCGAGTCTCTTTTAAAACAGACTTTCTCTTCGCATTACGCTACGGAACTTGCGCCGGTGAGACGCCCCGGTAAAAGCGTTGGGGATATTGCATTGCATCCCCGTCAACGAACGTGAACAGTCCGTTGGCATCGGTCCAGTTCGTGCTCAACGACGTCCAACTGTGCATGTCGAATGAAGCCTGAAGCACGTAAAGCTGGTTGGTGCTCCCGGTCAGGGTAACGGCTGCGCTTCCATCCGGTTGTACGGCGATTGAAACCGTGCTGGCGTTGGGAATATTTGCCGGCAACGGGTCGGTGGGGGCGTTACCCGAGAAATTGAAGTTAATGGGGAACTGGCCGCCAGCGCCCACCATCGCAACCGATATCTGATGGATGCTGCCATCGGCGTTGGTTCCGCCGGCCACAAAGCTGCTCAGGTCAAATGAAAGCAACACCGGCGCCGAATTGGCTCCATTGATTGAGGGAATGCTCACCCCGTACATGTACTGGCTTCCGTTCTCGAGGACCAGGTCCGAGTACCCCGCCGCCACTCCCACCAAGGTGGCATTGCCGGTTTCGGTGTTCACCTGGTATAGGTCCGTGCCCGTGCTGTCACCCGTATTGCTCAAATAGAGGTTGCCATCCGAGTCAAAGCGGATGTTCTGCGCAAGGTTGAGGTTGTATGGGCTGCCGAAACTCCCAATGTAGGATGACGTCCCGGTGGTGAGATCAATGGTGTAAAGGCCGTTCTGGGCCGCGCCGTACAATACCCCGTCATTCGGGTTGAAAGCGATGGATTCCAGGCCCGGCACATTCAAAGAGGCCACCGTGGTGACTGCGCCATTGGTGCTGTCGAATGTCACCAGGGAGGAACCATTATTGGCGATGCCGTACAATGTGCCGTCCGGCGCGTAGGCAATGTCGTTGTAAAGCGTCGAGCCCAGATCGGCAATTTCGGTGAAATCACCGTTCATCAGATTAATGGTGCCGAAACCGTTGTCGCCCGTGTTGAACTCAACGGCATAGACGTCATTGTTCTGTGCCCGCGCTGACAGGGCCAAGGTGCCGGCCGCCAGCAGGGAGCCGAATAAAAACAAAATTCGCGATTTTTTCATAATTTTTTCCTCTCTCGTTTTCAAATTTCTCATCAGCCAACCAACCCACTAATTCGTTGTACTGTATTTAACAGAAAAGAGACAAAAAGTAATGAATATGGGACACATTGCGTGATTTTAGGGGTGAGTTGCGCCTGGGGGGGGGTGGAATTGAGGAGGAAAATGCGGGCCGCGGAAAAGGTTTTATCTCACGCGGCATCAATTCAGTATCCACGATCCGTTTTCGCTGCTTGACGTCGGGGCCTGATTTCCAGATTCTCCGCCGACCGCGCTATAACCAAAGCGGCCAAATAACTGAACTGTATGAAATCATATTTTATCCCGGTCCTCGCTCTCGGATTATTCGTGAGTTCCGTGCCAGCACAGGACAAACCCGACCTCGCGAATCCAAAGCAGAAGACGAGCTATGCGATTGGGCTGGACATCGCCACATCGCTCAAGCAGCAGGAGATTGACCTGGATGTGAAGGCGCTCACCGCCGGCATCGCCGATGGGCTGGCCGGCAAACCCGCGCTCACGGAGGAGCAACAGAAGGCCGCGATAACGGAATTGCAAAAGAGCCTCATGGCCAAGGCGGAGGATAAATACAAGGCTGCCGCCGATAAAAATCTCAAGGCTGGTGAAGATTTCCTCGCCGCAAACGCGAAGAAGGATGGCATAAAAACCACGGCCAGCGGCCTGCAATACAAGGTCATCAAGACCGGCGCCGGGGCATCGCCGAAACTGACCGATACGGTCAAGGTGCATTACACAGGCACGTTGATTGACGGGACAGTCTTCGACAGCTCGGTACGACGTGGCGTGCCGGCCACCTTCACCGTCGATGGTGTGATTCCGGGCTGGACGGAAGCGCTGCAACTCATGAAGGTGGGTGACAAGTGGCAGTTGGTCATTCCCGCCAAGCTCGCCTATGGCCAAAACGGCCCCGGCGTCATCGGCCCGAACAGCGTGTTAATTTTCGAAGTCGAATTGCTCGGCATTGAGAAACCGGAGGCGGCCCAGTAAGGCTAAGAGCTGAAAGCTAAAACAAAGGGGTGATGTAAAGATTAAGGCTGAAAACACCTTTAGCCTTGCCACCCTACGGCAGATCGGTGTGGCCCATTAAATAGCGGTCGCACTCCCGCGCGGCGCCGCGGCCTTCGTTGAACGCCCAGACCACCAGGCTCTGGCCGCGGCGGCAGTCGCCGCAGGCGAACACACTCTTGATGTTGGTTGAGTATTTCTCGAATTCAGCCTTCACATTCGTGCGCGGGTCGCGTTCGAGCTTGAGCGCATCGAGCAACGGCTGTTCCGGTCCGAGAAATCCCATCGCCAGCAGCACCAGTTGCGCGGGCAAAACCTTTTCCGTGCCGGGCACGTTCTTCGGAATGAACTGGCCCTTGTCGTTCTTCTCCCATTTCACCTGCACGGTGTGGACGGCTTTCACCTGGCCGTTCGCGTCGCCTTCAAACTTTGTCGCGGTGGTGAGATAAATGCGCGGGTCGGCGCCGAATTTCGCGGCGGCTTCCTCCTGGCCGTAATCCATGCGATAGACCTTTGGCCATTCGGGCCACGGATTGTCTTTGGCGCGCTCCATTCCGGCGGCTTGGGCAAAATTTCCACCTGCACCAAGCTCGCGCAGCCGTGACGCATCGAGGTGCCCACGCAATCGGTGCCGGTGTCGCCGCCGCCGATGACGACGACGTCTTTGCCGGCGGCGGAAATGAAATTGCCGTTCTTTTTGCCGTCGAGAATGCTTTTCGTGTTCGCGGTGAGAAACTCCATCGCAAAATGGACGCCCTTGAACTGGCGGCCTTCAATTGGCAGATCGCGCGGTTTCGTCGCGCCGGTCGCGAGAATCACGGCGTCAAATTCCTTCAACAATGTTTCGGCGGGAACTACAGTGGGGCAGCGCTTCCAGCCTGTCTCGCCTTTAACGGGCTGGAAGCCTGTTCCACCATCAGCAGGACCGACGCTGGTGTTGCAGACGAACCGGATGCCTTCGGCTTCGAGCTGTTTGATGCGGCGCAGGACGACCAGTTCCTTGTCGAGCTTCATGTTCGGGATGCCGTACATGAGCAGCCCGCCGGGGCGGTCGGCGCGCTCGAAAACGGTGACCGCGTGGCCGGCCTTGTTCAGTTGCGCGGCGGCGCACAGTCCGGCCGGACCGGAGCCGACGACGGCCACCTTTTTGCCCGTGCGCTGCTTCGGCGGTTCGGCGGTGACCCAGCCTTCGTCCCAGCCGCGGTCAATGATGGCGCACTCGATGCTTTTGATGGTGACGGGCGGGGCGTTGATGCCAAGCACGCACGAGCCTTCACAAGGCGCGGGGCAGACGCGGCCGGTGAATTCAGGAAAATTATTCGTCTTGTGGAGCCGTTCGAGCGCTTCCTTCCACAGGCCGCGATAGATGAGGTCGTTCCATTCCGGGATGAGATTGTGAATGGGACAGCCGCTGGCCATGCCGCTGAGGAGCGTGCCGGTGTGGCAGAAGGGCGTGCCGCAGTCCATGCAGCGCGCGCCCTGCTTGCGCAGGCCGGCCTCCGGCAGGTGCAGGTGAAATTCCTTCCAGTCCGCGATGCGCCCCGCCGCCGGCCGGTCCGCCGGCAGCTCGCGCAAATACTCGATGAATCCTGTGGGTTTGCCCATACTTGTCAGAAATCAGTTTTCACGTCGTGACGCAGTAATGCAAATCCGAATTCCTAAGCACTAATTCCCAAATAAGCTCGAAGCCTGAAATCCGAACAAGGCCATCGTTCGGATGAGAGGCGACCGTGCTTGGGCCGGTATTTGATATTCGGTATTCGGATTTCTTTAGTCATTAGGATTTTGCGTTTCTTTCAGCCTTTAGCCTTCAGCCTTTTATTTTAGCCTCCGCCGACGCGGGCGACGTCGCGGACGTTTTCCTCGAACGCGGCCATGACGGCTTCGTCGCCGGTCAGGCCCAGTTCCTTCACTTTCTTCATGGATTCGAGCACGCGCTGGTAATCCTTCGGCATCACCTTGACGAACTTCGGCACGAGCTGCCGCCAGGCCGCCAGCACCTTCGCGGCGCGTTCGCTCTTCGTGTAAGCCTGGTGTCGCTGGATCAACTTCCAGATCATCTCGATTTCATCGGCGTCCTTCAGTTTTTCGAGGCTGACCATTTCCGGGTTGCAATGCGCCGGGAAATCGCCGGCTTCGTCGAGTACGTAGGCGATGCCGCCGCTCATGCCCGCCGCAAAGTTGCGTCCGGTCCGGCCCAGCACAATCACGCGCCCGCCGGTCATGTATTCGCAACCGTGATCGCCGATGGCCTCGACGACCGCATTCACGCCGCTGTTGCGCACGCCGAACCGTTCGCCCGCCATGCCGCAAATGAATGCCTCGCCGCTCGTGGCGCCGTAGAAGGCCACGTTGCCGATGATGATGTTTTCCCCGGCGACAAACGTCGAACCTTTCGAGGGATAGACGATGATTTTGCCGCCGCTGAGGCCCTTGCCCAGATAATCGTTCGCGTCGCCTTCGAGTTCGAGCGTCATGCCCTTGGGAATGAACGCGCCAAAGCTCTGACCCGCGCTGCCCGTGAACTTGAGATTAATCGTGTCCTCCGGCAGGCCGTTCGGGCCCCATTTCTTCGTCACTTTGCTGCCGGTGATGGTGCCGACGACGCGATTGACGTTGCGGATCGGCAAATCGGCGTGGACGCGTTCGCCGCGTTCAATGGCCGGTTCGCAAATGTCCAGCAGCCGGGTTACGTCGAGCGACTTTGCAATGCCGTGATCCTGGTCAATCTGCCGGTAGCGGATGACTTCCGGCCAGACATCCGGCCGTTGCAAAATGCTCGTGAAGTCGAGGCCCTTTGCTTTCCAATGCTCAATCGCTTTTCGCGGGGCCAGCTTGTCCGTGCGGCCAATCATCTCGTTTATCGTCCGGAAACCGAGCCGGGGAATGAACGCGCCGAAGCTCTGGCCCGCGCTGCCGGTGAACTTGAGATTGATCGTGTCCTCCGGCAGGCCGTTCGGGCCCCACTTCTTCGTCACCTCGCTGCCGGTGATGGTGCCGACGACGCGGTTGACGTTGCGGATGGGCAGGTCGGCGTGGACGCGCTCGCCGCGTTCGATGGCCGGCTCGCAGATGTCGAGCAGCCGCGTCACGTCGAGCGACTTTTTAATGCCGTGATCCTGGTCAATCTGCCGGTAGCGGATGACCTCCGGCCAGACCTCCGGCCGTTGCAAAATGCTCGTGAAGTCGAGGCCCTTCGCCTTCCAATGCTCGATCGCCTTTCGCGGGGCCAGCTTGTCCGTGCGGCCAATCATTTCGTTTATCGTCCGGAAGCCGAGTTTGGCCATGATCTCGCGCAATTCACCGGCGATGAACCGCATGAAATTGACCACGTGGTCGGGGCTGCCCGAGAAAAATTTGCGGAGCTGCGGGTCCTGGGTGGCCACGCCCACCGGACAGGTGTTCAAATGGCACACGCGCATCATCAGGCAGCCCAGCGTGACGAGCGGCGCGGTGGCAAAACCAAATTCCTCCGCCCCGAGCAGCGCGGCGATGGCCACGTCGCGGCCCGTCTTGAGCTGGCCGTCAGCTTCGACGTAAATGCGGCTGCGGAGATTGTTGAGCACGAGCGTCTGGTGCGTCTCGGCCAGGCCGAGCTCCCACGGAATGCCCGAATGCTTGATGGAGGATAACGGCGACGCGCCCGTGCCGCCGTCGTAACCGCTGATGAGCACCACGTCGGCGTGCGCCTTGGCGACGCCGGCGGCGACGGTGCCCACGCCGACCTCCGCGACCAGCTTCACGCTCACGCGCGCGTTGCGGTTCGCGTTCTTCAAGTCGTGAATCAACTGGGCGAGATCTTCGATGGAATAAATATCGTGGTGCGGCGGCGGCGAAATCAGACCGACGCCCGGCGTGGTGAGCCGCGTTTTGGCGATCCACGGATAAACCTTGCGGCCCGGCAGTTCGCCGCCTTCGCCCGGCTTCGCGCCCTGGGCCATCTTGATCTGAAGTTCCTTCGCGTTGATGAGATAATTGCTCGTCACGCCGAAGCGGCCCGAGGCGACCTGTTTGATGGCGCTGTTCTTCGAGTCGCCGCGCTCGTTCGTCCAGATGTAGCGTTCCGGGTCTTCGCCGCCTTCGCCGGTGTTGCTTTTGCCGCCGAGGCGGTTCATGGCGATGGCGAGCGCCTCGTGCGTTTCCTGGCTGATCGAGCCGTAGCTCATCGCGCCGGTCTTGAACCGTTTCACGATTTCCTCGACCGGCTCGACTTCTTCAATCGGAATGGGATTTTCCGCCCAGTTGAATTCGAGCAGGCCGCGCAGCGTGCAGAGGTTTTGCGCCTGATTGTTGATCAGCGCGGAATATTCCTTGAACCGCTCGTAGCTGCCGAGGCGGCAGGCGAGCTGTAGCTTGTGGATGGACTGCGGGTTGAACAGGTGAAACTCGCCGTCGCTGCGCCATTGATACTGGCCGCCGGTGTCCAGCGCCACGTTGTTGACCGGGCGGTCGGAAAATGCCTGGCGATGACGGGCCAGCGCCTCTTCAGTCAGCACCTCCAGGCCGACGCCCTCGACGCGCGACACCGTCCAGGTGAAATACCGGTCAATGACGTTGTGGTTCAGTCCGATGGCCTCAAAAATCTGCGCGCCGCGATAACTTTGCACCGTCGAGATGCCCATCTTGGCCATCGTCTTCACGACGCCCTTGACGACGCGCCTTGATGTATTTCTTGACGGCGGTCTTGTGGTCGAGGCCGGGCAGCAGGCCTTCGTGGATCAGGTCGTCGAGCGAGTCGTACGCGAGGTAGGGATTGATGGCGCTGCAACCGTAGCCGATGAGCAGCGCAAAATGGTGAACCTCGCGCGGCTCGCCCGATTCGAGCACCAGCCCGACGCGCGTGCGCGTGCCCTGCCGGATGAGATGATGATGCAGGCCTGACACGGCGAGCATGGCGGGAATGGGTGCGTTTTCGGCGCTGATGCCGCGGTCGGAAAGAATGATGATGTTCGAGCCGCCGGCAATGGCCTTGTCGGTGGCGGCGAACAATTGGTCGAGCGCGCCTTCCAATCCTTTCGCGCCCTCCGCCGCCTTGAACAAAATCGGCAGGGTGACCGCCTTGAAACCGGTGCGGTCCACGTGGCGGAGCTTTTCCAGATCCTCGTTGGTGAGGATGGGATGCTCCAGCTTGATCATGCGGCAGCTTTCGGGCGTGGGCTTGAGCAGGTTGCCCTCCGAGCCGACCATCGTTTCCGTGGAGGTGATGATTTCCTCGCGGATGGGATCAATCGGCGGGTTGGTGACCTGCGCGAAAAGCTGTTTGAAATAGTTGTAGAGCAGTTGCGGCTTGTTCGAGAGCACCGCCAGCGGCGTGTCCGTGCCCATCGAACCAAGCGGCTGCACGCCGTCACTGGCCATGGGGCCGAGAATAAACCGCAAGTCCTCGAACGTGTAGCCGAATGCCTGCTGGCGCTGGAACACCGTCTGATGATCCGGTTCATGAACGTGCGGCGGCTCGGGCAAATCTTCCAGCAGCACGTGATTCTGATCGAGCCAGACCTGGTACGGATGCTCCCGGGCAACCTTGGCCTTCAACTCTTCGTCCGCCACGATGCGACCCAGTTCGGTGTCAATCAGGAACATCCGGCCGGGTTGCAGGCGGCCTTTCTGAACGATCATTTCCGGCGGCAGATCGAGCACGCCGACTTCGCTGGCCATGATCACCCGGTCGTCCCTCGTCACGTAGTAACGCGAAGGCCGCAGTCCGTTGCGGTCCAGGGTCGCGCCGATGCGCACACCGTCGGTGAACGCGATGGAGGCGGGGCCGTCCCACGGCTCCTGCAGGCAGGAATGATATTCGTAGAACGCCCGTTTTTCCGCGTCCATGCTCTCGTGCCGTTCCCATGGTTCGGGAATCATCATCATCACGGCGTGCGGGAGCGACCGGCCGGAGAGCGCGAGAAATTCCAACGCGTTGTCGAACATGGCCGAGTCGCTGCCGTCCTCGTTGACGATTGGCAGCAGCTTTTTGAGATCGTCGCCGAACAAATCGGACGCGAACAGCGACTGGCGCGCGTGCATCCAGTTGATGTTGCCGCGCAGGGTGTTGATTTCGCCATTGTGCGCCACGTACCGGTACGGATGCGCTCGTTCCCAGGTGGGAAACGTGTTCGTGCTGAAGCGCGAATGCACGAGGCACAGCGCGCTTTCCAGCGACGGGTCCGCGAGGTCGGGAAAATATTTCTCCACCTGGTCGGGCATCAACATGCCCTTGTAGATCATTGTTTTGGCGGACAGGCTGCAGACGTAAAATTTGTTGCCGCCTTGGATGCCCGCGGCGCGGATGCCCCGCTCTGCGAGTTTGCGGATGACATAGAGCTTGCGCTCGAACGCGAGATCGTCGGCCAAACCATCGGGACGTGCGATGAACACCTGGCGCACGACAGGTTCGGATGCGATGGCGGTTTCGCCCAGCGAACTGTGTTCGGTGGGCACGGTCCGCCAGCCGAGCAGGCGCAGACCTTCCGTGGCGACGATTTCTTCAAACAGCACTTCGCACTTGTAGCGTTCCGTGGGATGCGGAGGGAGAAAGACCATGCCGACGCCGTATTCGCCCGGGCGGGGCAGGGCAATCTTCATTACGCGGCAGGCCTGCTCCAGGAACGCGTGGGGCACCTGCATCAGAATGCCCGCGCCGTCGCCGGTGTTCGCCTCGGAACCGCACGCGCCGCGATGCTGGAGGTTGCGCAACACCTGGAGCGCCTGCTGGACGATGGGGTGCGACTTTTTGCCCTTGATGTTGACCACAAAGCCGACACCGCACGCTTCATGCTCGAAGCGTGGATCGTAAAGCCCCTGTTTCAGTGGCGCGACGGCTTGCACCCGCGCCGGTTGGTTGAGTCTCTGCGTTGTTTTACTGGTCATTTCCCGGCGATTTTGTCGCCTTTTGTTCTCTTATCTTTGACATAAATTAAGCTGTTTCGCAATTAAATGTTTTTTTGGGAGGTGCATTTCAAACCTCGAAATCGTCCTCGTTCTCGTCCTCGGTTTTTTGGCTTTTTCGAGGACGAAGAACGAGAACGAGGACGAGGACGATCTGTCAGATGGGTAAAAAACCGCCGCCGCCAAAAATAATCTGTTACCTTTTTCGCGGCGGCGTAGATGTATAAATGAACCCATGAATGACGACCTGACCCTGCTGCGGGAATACGCACGGTGCAATTCCGAGGAGGCGTTTGCCGCGCTCGTGTCGCGCCACGTCAATCTGGTTTATTCCGTGGCGCTGCGGCAGGTGCGTGACCCGCATCTGGCCGAGGAAATCACGCAGGCGGTTTTCATCATTCTGGCGCGCAAGGCCGAGTCGCTCGGGCCGAAGACCATTTTAAGCGGCTGGCTCTGCCGCACGGCGCGTTACGCGGGCGCCAATGCCCTGACCATTCAACGGCGGCGGCAACGCCGCGAACAGGAGGCGTTTATGCAATCGCAACTCGACCAGCCGCAATCCGACTTGTCGCGCCGAAGCGAAGCGGAGGCGGAAACCTGGACTCAAATCGCTCCGTTGCTCGACGGTGCGCTGGAAAAGCTCGGACAAAAAGATTACGACGCCGTCGTGCTGCGCTTTTTTGAAGGCCGGAATTTTCGGGAGGTCGGCGCGGCTATAGGCACGAGCGAAGACGCCGCGAAAATGCGCGTGAGCCGGGCGCTGGAAAAGCTGCGGAATTTTTTCGCAAAACGCGGTATGAGTTCAACCACGGCCATCATTGCCGGAGCGATTTCCGCCAATTCCGTTCAAGCTGCGCCGGTGGCGCTGGCAAAATCTGTGACCGCCGTTGCGGTGGCCAAAGGCGCGGCGGCCAGCGGTTCAACCTTAACCCTCGTGAAAGGAGTCTTGAAAATTATGGCATGGACAAAAGCAAAAATGGCGGTGGTTACCGGCGCGTGTGTGCTGGTAGCGGCGGGAACAACGACCATCACCGTCCTTAAAGCAAACCAACCCGCTCACATTCAGGGCATCCCAAAAGATTGGTCAATCTTGAGCGGTGACAGCGACCAATGGAATTGGAGCAATAACACTATCAACGGGCATAGCACCAACGGAGACAGCATTCTGGCCTCTACCAAGCAATATGGAGACGTCACAATTTCGGCAATTGTCAATACTATCAACCGCGACGCCGACCTGGTGTTCCGCATGCAGGATGCCTATAATGGCTACGTCGTCTGCTTCGCGCCCGATGGCACCCCGTGGGCCGCGGACAACGGCAGCCACATTCAATTGAGAAAGAGAATATCCGGGGATGAATCAGATGTCGCCACATTCACAAGACGAGGACTGCCACAGTCGGCAAAACTCACCGTCGTTGCCAAGGGCCCACGCATTGAGGTTCGTTGGAATGACATCACGGTTTTAAAGACCAACGATTCGACTTTCGCCTCCGGTTTCATCGGGGTTCGAGTCTATGGTGATCCGGTCAAACCGAGCGATGCCACGTTCTCCAATTTGACCGTTTACTAACGGATATTTCGCAAACCATTTTACAGCCGCCCGCGCATTGTATAAGGTCCTTCTGTGAATTCGCAAAAGCGTCAGCGCGTTGTGCGCGGCATGAGCGGGGGAGTGGATTGCCAAAGGCGCGGTAACCAGCGGTTCAATCTTACCCTCATCAAAGAACTTTGAAACTTATGGCCTGGACCAACGCGAAAACGGCAGCTGTCGCCGGTGCCTGTATGTTGCTGGTGGCAGGAACGGCGATCATCATGTTTTACATACGGGAGATGCCGGTTCAAGGCATTCCGAAAAATTGGTCAACGATAAGCGGCGATCTGGACCAGTGGACTTGGGCCGATGGCGCAATCAACGCGCATAGCAGTGCGGGAGAAACCATCCTGGCCTCGACCCGGGAATATCGCGATGTCACCTTGTCGGCCTGGGCCAGTACCACCAATCGGGAAGCGAGTCTGGCAATCCGCATGCGGGACGCCGACAACGGTTATATTGTCATCTTCGCTCCGGCCGGCACGCCCTGTCCCTGGAACGAAAACGGGTTCATCGCCCTGATAAGAAAAACAGCCGGCGAAGAAGTTACCCTCAGGTCGTATAACGGGCGGATATTTTCGGCCCTGGGTCCGGCGGCAAGGATCGCCGTCACAGCCAGAGGGCCCTGGATGGAGGTTCGCTTGAACGATGTCACAGTTTTTCGGGTCGCGGACACGAACTTCAGCTCGGGCTTTATTGGCCTGCGAATCTTTGGTTCGGGAGACTATCCTTGTAACGCGACATTTTCCCGATTGACCTTTCATTGACTGCACGCCAACAGAGCAGACGCCATGAACCTTTCGGGCACTAACACACGCCAGCGGGCATTTACGCTCATCGAACTGCTGGTGGTCATTGCCATCATTGCCATACTCGCCGCGCTGCTGCTTCCGGTTCTGAGCCGTTCCAAAATTACAGCCCAGGGAGCGCAATGCGCGAATGACCATCGGCAACTGATTCTGACCTGGATGCTCTACGGCGAAGAGAATGACGGCCGGGTGCCGCACCCCACGACCTGGGTGGGCGGTGACATGACCGATCCCTTTGATGCAACCAATTCATCGCTGTTAATTGATCCGAAAGTATCCACTTTTGCCAAATACATTAACAATCCCGCGCTTTACAAGTGTCCCGGAGACCTCAGTACTCTGGTGCGCAGCGTCTCAATGAATTGGCGCATGAACGCCACCATCGACGGCGGATGGCTCAATGGCGGCGGTGCCCAATACGAGCGATTCAAGACCATCTCACAAATACGAATTCCAGCGCAGATTTTCGTCACTCTGGACGAACGCAGCGACACCATCAACGACGCCAATTTCTGCGTGGACATGAGCAACACCGGCAACCCGGACGGAATCGGCCCGGCCAATCCCTATTGGATGGTTGATTTTCCGGCTAGTTATCACAATGGATCGGGCCGGTTTTCCTTTGCCGATGGTCATGTGGACGGGCAGCGGTGGCTGGAACCAAGAACCCTGGTGCCGTTGGGGCAAGCGCATAATGTTACGTACACCTCGTCAACCGACCGCGACGTACAGTGGTTGCAGAATCATTGCACTTATTTGAAATAGAATATCGAGAGGCTTGTTAGCGCTGGCAGCAAAAGGTTGAAAAAATAAATGTCTGATTTCGCGTCCATCGGCAATAAATAGTCAAATGCCCGATGTGAGCGACAAGGAACTGTTGCGGGATTACGACCGGCAAGGCTCGGAAACAGCCTTTGCCGGGTTGGTTTGTCGTGAAAAAGCAAATCAGGCTGGGAAATAAGGCTTCAGAAAATGGGCAAGGCACAGGCCGGGCGCTAAATCGCAAAAAACCTGTCCCAATTTTGTTTCGGCGAACATAATTGGGTAAATGCCGGAGTCCGATGACATCACGCGGTTGAAACAATATGTCGAAGGCGACGAATCCGCCTTCGCCGTGCTCGTTGAACGGTATGTCCATCTGGTTTATTCCACCGCACTGCGGCAGGTTGGCAATCCGTCTCAGGCCGAGGAAATCACGCAGGCGGTTTTCATCATTCTGGCGCGGAAGGCAAAATCGCTCGGCCCCCGGACGATTTTGTCCGGCTGGCTTTATCAAACGGCACGACTGGCCGCCGCAAATTTTTTGCGGTCGGAAATCCGCCGTCAAAAGCGCGAACAGGAGGCCTATATGGAATCGCTGCTAAACGAACCCACTCCGAACCTGTGGCAGCAAATCGCGCCGTTGTTGGACGATGCGATGGGGCATTTAAGCGAAAACGACCGCAACGTCGTCGTGTTGCGATATTTCCAGAACCAATCGGCGGCTGAGATCGGTGTTGCCCTTGGAATTGACCCTGCCACGGCGCAAAAGCGCATCACCCGTGCCGTAGGACGATTGCGGAAATTTTTCGCCAAGCGCAGCGTGACACATTCGGTGGAATTGATTACCGGGGCCATTTCGGCCTATTCCGTTCAAGCCGCGCCGGTGGCGCTGGCAAAATCCGTGACGGCCATCACGGTGGCCAAAGGGGCGGCGGCGGCTGTTTCAACTTTAACTCTCGTGAAAGGAACCATGAAAATGATGATTTGGATGAAAATGAAACTGGCAATGACAGTTGGCGCAGCGGTGATGACGGCTGTCGTTGCCTCAACCGTGCTGCTCGCCCAAACCCAAAATCAAACCCCAAACGCAACTGCCAATGCCAAAAATGACGAGACAATCCTTATCACACCAGGTGTCAGCGTCGGCAAGGTGAAGGCCGGCATGAGCGAAGATGAAGTTGTCGCAGCGTTGGGCAAGCCGGATAAGATGCAGGGCGGTTCAATGAGTTATGACAACCAATTGGGATTCTCTGTTATTTGTGGACAAAAAACGAAGATGGTCGGCGCTGTTTTTTGGCGGCGGCGTTGCTTTCAAAGGGCGGACCAAAGAGGGCATTGGCATTGATTCCAGCCGGGCTGATCTTATCAAAACATTTGGACAACCGACTTCGGCAGAGCCGGAGGCCGCCGGAGGAGAGCAATTGGAATATAAACCGCTTGGACTGACATTCCATTTGCAGGAGGGAAAAGTGTTTCACATTATCGTGGATTTAAGAAAGCCGCAATGATCGCGCCAGTTCACACTGAATCAGGATTCTTCCATTTACTACTGACTTCATTTCGCTACCCGTTTCAGTTGGTCGCGCAGCGTCTGGAGTGCGGCCGGTTCACCACCGCTTTTTCACGAACCCCGGTGAAGATTATGCCGATGGCCGGCTTCGGCATGTTTCAAGGCGGGTTGCGCAACGGCGGCAAGGAAATGAGCGGCGACTGGATTCAAAACGGCTTGCGCAACGACATTAACGCGGACAAATTAACACGCTATGGCTGAATTCACATTCCCCTGTCCGCAGTGCAAGCAACGCATCCAGTGCGATGCGAGTTATGTTGGCTCGCAAATCAATTGTCCGCTTTGCCAAAAGGCGGTTATCGTCCCGCCCATCCCGCCGCCCACGGCTGCCGGAACGGGCGAACGGGTGATTCAGATTAAAACTTCCTCTCTGCGAGCGGTTGCCATGCTTGGAGCCAGCGTTTTGCTGGCGGGGGGAATCATTTGGCTGGCCATCCACTTCCTTACCGGACCGAAGACTGTGACTTTCAAGGCATTTGTTGACGGAGTTGATGTCGTCAAATTATCCGGAAAGAACCTTTGGATTGAGCACCATGATGATCAACTCCCAAACAGAATGTCCATTAACGGCAAGAAATGGAACCCGGTTTGGGACAAGAACACGAGCGCCTCTTACGAGTTAAAACCGGTGTTCAAACCGTACAATCCGGAAAGTTTGAGGTTGACCAAGTGCATCGGACGCGGGTCAATCTCCATCGTGGAAAAGCCGACGGCAGAGAACGGCGGAACCTTGGCAATCAAAGTCGATGATGGCGGCATCGGCGGAGCAGATTGGTATGAATTTACCATTTCCTGGTAAATAAATCATCGCCGCACATTCTCAAGGAACGCATTTTACAGCGCATATTTTGCTATATATTCAGCGCCTTGTGAATTCGCAAAAGCGTCAGCGCGTCGTCTGCGGCATGAGCGGGAGAAAATCGAAAAATTAAATGTCTGATTTCGCGTCCATCGGCAATAAATAGTCAAATGCCCGATGTGAGCGACATGGAACTGTTGCGGGATTACGACCGGCAAGGCTCGGAAGCCGCCTTTGCCTCGCTGGTTCGGCGGCTACGAGTGCGCGCCGAGGATTTATCAGCTTCGCTTTCCGTCGCAAAGTCATTTGGCGATGTCGCCGTATAGGATGCCGCGTCCATCGGTGCCGACATACACCCGGCCATAGATGCGCGGATCGCCGGCGATGCAGCGGAAGCGGTTGCCCCACTGGTGCTGATCATCATTGATGCGCACCCAGGGGGCGCCTGTGTCGTCGGATCGGAAGACGCCCTGCTGGCCGCCGTATGAGCCGGCGATGTACAATGCCGGATAGCCTTTGCGTCGTGCCGCCTTGCCAAAGCCCAGCGCCGTGATGTCCGGGGGATTAACCAGCGGCTTGAAAACAGCCCCGCCGTCGGTGGAGTGATACAGCAGGCCGCGGCCATACAACCAAAGGTCGCCTTCCCGGCCGGGCACGGCCACCAATCGCATTCCCGCGCCGTTCGTCACGGTCAAGCCGGCGACGTCGTTGGTGGTGAACGTCGCTCCGCCGTCAGTGCTGCGGTAAATTTTTCCGTCCGCAATGTTCAGGGCGTAAAATTTCGCCGGGTTGGAACGGTCGGCCAACAGACGGTTGCCCGGCGGGAGTCCCTGCACGGGCGTCCAAGTCTCACCGCGATTGGTGGAAATCTGCACGGTGCCGACGGTGCTCATGAATACGGAGCCGTCGGCTGAAAGAATCACCGCCCCGGTGCCCACGCCTCCGCCGGTCGGACCACCGCCCCGGCCCCATCTGCCCGTCGTGTTCGTTCCGCCGAGCGAAAATGGTTTCCAATGGTGTCCGCCATCCAGCGAATAAGATAGGGGTCCGCGGTCGGGAAAATCCCTCACCGGCGAACCGCTGCGGATGAAAATCTTCGGATTCTTCTGGGCGAAATCGAGCGAGAACGTCGAGGTGAACAGCGGGTGCAGGTGCATACCGTCCTTGGGCGAGACGTTCAAATTATCGTGCGTAAAACCGCCGATGTCGCCAAAGGCGCTGATCAGGTGCGCGCCGGTCGGCGGGCTGGCCAGTTCCATTACCGCCGTTTCTTCGATGCCTTCCGCCCAGACCGACCAGTGTGTTTCCTTGTCCAAATCCGCGTTATGGATGTCATCGGTGTTCCAGAGCGTGGCGCCGGTGGCATAGCAGACGTGGTTGGAATCAAACGGATCAATCGCCAGCGTGGCCATCCACCAACCGAGCGACGGCTCGGATTGGCCCCAGAAGAGATACGGCGACGCCGACGGATCGCGCCGGGTTTTGGCGGAGATGTCTTTCCATGTCGCGCCGCCATCGGTTGTGCGGTAGATGTGGTCGCTTTCATTGGTGGCTTGGCGATTCAACGAAGCCACGACGAGCGTGCCGGGATTCTGACGGTCAACGCCCAAGCCGCCATAACCGCCCGGCGGACGATTGGTGTCGGTGACCGGTGTGATGTTGGCCCACGCGCCGTCCTTGGGGTTGAATTTCCACAACGCCCCATCCCTGACGCCATTCGGCCCCACACCGCTGTCATAAACCAGATACAGCATGCCCCGCGTGTCGAAGGCCGCATGAATGGGCACGAAGTTCGTGGGTTGCCCCGGCACCGGCTGCCAGGCCTCGCCGGCGTTGGTGCTCCAATAAAGCTGCGCCTCGCCGCGGTCGGTCGCGCCGACATAAATCGTTCCCGTCGGCTTGCCGGGCGTGCCGTTGGCGGGATCGAAAACGACAAAACTCAAGCCGGCCCGGCGTCCGCCCGAACTGTTGGTGCCGGTGACGGGAAAATTCCCCACCTTGTTCCACGTCAGCGCGGTGTCCTTGCTGACCCAAAGTCCGTCGTGCCGCGAGCCGAAGTAAAGAATGTTGTTGTCGTTGGGGTCAATGGCCAGGCGTTCGCCCACGCCGCGGCCGTTTTCGTTGCCGCCCATGCCGAAGGGCACCTTGATCACCTGAAACGTCTTGCCCTGGTCCATCGAGCGCATGACGGCCGCTGGGTCGCGGGAGTACATGCCTTGGGCAAGGTATAAACGGTTGGGATCAACCGGGTCGGTCGCGAGGCTTTCGGTGCCGTGCAGATTGGAATCACCGCACCAGTCGGTGAGCGGGAGCCAGCGTTTGGCCTGGCTGTCCCACTTGTAGGAACTGCCGATGTCAGTGCGGCAATAAACCAGTCCCGGCTGTTTGGTGTTGAAAATGATGCCGGGGATGAATCCGCCGGCCACCACTTTTACGTTCTTCCACACGTATGGCTGCGACGGCACGTTGGTGGTCTGGCTGGACATCGCCAGGGGCGTCAACGCGGCCGAGAAACCAATCGATAGGACGACACGGCGCAGGGAGTTAAGGATTTGATTCCGGTGCATCGGTGAATCGTATTTTGTTGTGGGACGGAGTCAAGGCGGGCCGCTTGGTGGAATGACTAATTCCGAAATCCTAATGACGAAAGAAGCCCGAAGCTCGAATGGGCAACTTGATGGGCTCATTGGTCATTGGGGAATACTTTAGTCATTATGGCTTAGATATTAGTCATTCCGCGCAACGGCATGATGGCGTCGGCTCGTCGGGGTAGGCTGACGCGCCGACAAATCAGGTTGATTGGCAGCCACAGCCGGTCACTTCACCGCCTGGTAAATGGCGTAGGTCAGGCCGGGGACTTCGATTTTGAGCGTCTGACCCGCCTTGGTCGTGTGAACCTCTTTTCCGGCCAGCAATTTCAACTCCCGGTATTCGACGGGGAAGTTGAATTCAGCCGGGGCGGCACTGGCCGCCGGATTGAGAATCACGAGCAACGTTTCCCCGCCGCCGGCCCGTGCATAGACGAACGGATATGTGTTTTCCTTTGCGTAAAGCGGAACGAATTCCGCGTAGGCCGCTAGCGCCGGTTCGGTGTGCTTGAGCCGGATGAGCTTGCGGACGCGATTCAGCAGCGAGTTGGGATCTTTCTCCTCCGCGGCGACATTCGGAGCGTTGGAGGCCGAGTCCACCGGCAGATAAAGCTTGGAAGAGTCGGCGGTCGAAAAGCCAAGGTTCTTTCCCCCGGCCCATTGCATCGGCGTGCGGGCGCCGGCGCGCGGTTTGTAGCAGCCCTCGATCTGCGGCAGGTTCTCCAACTGGCGCATGCCGATTTCATTGCCGTAGTAAAGGAACGGCACGCCGGGCATCGTCATGCCCCACGCGATGATCATTTCCAGGTCGTCCACGCTCCGCTGATTATTCAGCCGCGCGATGTCGTGGTTGCCCAGCGGCAGACAGATGTAACCTTTGGCCCGCGTGTCCTGCCAGGCGGAATAGTAGCCATCCAGGAAATTCTTGATGTTCCCCTTGCCCTCGCGGTCGAAAAAGCTGTGGCCATCGGTCATCCCGTTCCCGATGCGATAGCCCTCTTTCTGGTAAATGTCATTGAAGCCATCGACCCAGTGATAGAAATCGGCGTAAAACGCCCCGTCCAGCGCGTTGCGCGGGCCGGACCATTCCGAGACGGTGAAGGCTTGCGGGTAATTGGCGTTGAGGATTTGCCGCACCTCGCGCCAGTAGCCCAGGGTCTCGTGCTTGGGATCTTCGCCCTTGACCAGCGCTCCCGCCATGTCGGCGCGAAAGCCGTCGGCGCCCATGTCCATCCAGAAGCGCAGGACTTTCTTCATCTCCGCCCGCATGGCGAGCACGTCGGGATGATCCGTGGGCAACTGCCATTTTTTCTCCGGGTCGGGATTGCCGTAACCCCAGTTGACGGCGGGTTCGTTCCAGAAAAAATTGCTCAGGAAATTGCCGTTGCGATGGCCGTAGCCGTGGACCCACTGGTTGCCGGATTCGTTTTTCCAGACGTTGTCCGACCAGACGTACCAGTTCGAATACGGACCTGGCTTCTGTTCGCACGAGGCGACGAACCACGGATTGTCAATCGCGGTGTAGGTGATGACGTAATCGAACAGGACCTTGAGGCCGCGTTTGTGCGCCTCGGCAAACAGCCGGCGGGCGTCGTCGTTGCTGCCGTAGCGCGGCGCGATCTTGTAATAATCACGGATGTCGTAACCGGCGTCGTTGAACGGCGAATCGAACCACGGATTGATCCAGATGGCGTCCACGCCGAGGCTTTTGATGTAATCCAGCTTCTGGATGATGCCCGGCAGGTCGCCGATGCCGTCGCCGTTGGAATCATAGAACGTCTGCGGATAAATCTGGTACACCACGGCGTGGTTCACCCATTCCGGGCAGGCGGGAATGATGTCCTTGCCGGTGATGACGGCGTCTTTGGCGCAGGCGGTGCCGACGAGCAATGCGGAGAGAAGCAGGGAATAAATTTTCATAGGATGCGGCAAATGGTAAGAATCGGCGCTTCAAACGCCAATCATTATCTGGCCGGGTTCAGGAATCCCGAAGGAAATCTCTGCCAAACCAGCGTAGCGGCTTCTCGGCAGAGAGCCGCACTCTTCAATTTGCTGAAGAAATGCGGCGGCCTAATGATCAGGTCACCGATGCGGCGGAGCGCCTGCGGAATCAGCATTCGGGGCATCGCTTGGATCGGTATTGTCAGTTAGTCCCAGTGCTAATCCGATCGTAAGAATATGCCTTCCTGCTTCTGCATTCTGAGGTTCAAGTGAGATTTGCGGAAACCAATCATCGTGAGCAAGCCAAAAGAGGTATCCATCGTGCTCGCACTCCCAAATGCGTTCTCCGGCACCGTCAATTCGCCTCTTCACTTTCAGCGATAACTTGGAGGTCCATTTCTTGGCGAAAGCGGGAAACGAATTGTAATCAACGCCCTTGTCCAAGACGATGGCCACATTCCCGGAGTGCATCATGGAATAATATGGCGGCGTCTTCATTGTTTCGTGCAGAACTGAGCCGCGCCGATCCTGCGATGGCAACCGCGAAAGCGGAACTGAGACGGCCAACCAGCTCCAGCGATCTGGTTAGCTATTCTCTTTTGGTTCAGGCTGCTCATACCTCTTCTCTGTCTGTGAATCGTATAACGCGCACCCAAAACTCGTGCAAGCCTCAATGAGACGATTGATCGCATCCTGAGTCTTCAGCAACTCATTACCGCACGTCGCTATGATGAGGTGAACATCTTTCTCGGTGGCATGGCTGAAACCGATCTGGAAATAGCTGCCAGCACCCTCCCAGGTCAAATCGAAATCTCCATCCTGAATGCCAGGAAAATACTCTTTAAGCACGCAGCGCACACGGTCAAGTGGAAAAGCAGCAATCCCCTCAACCGGTCTGTCCTCGGAGAGAAGTTCTATGACTTGGCCGGGGCTCATGTACAGATCCTTTGTCTGCCGCCAAAAGTATAGATCGTAGCTCATGCCAGTTTTGGGCTAACAATATTGTTGTTGTAATGCCCCGTGTGCCCGAGTGGTTTTTTTGCAACCCTGCCTGCTGTCATGCTCCAATGAAATCAGACCCGCGAATTTCCATCAAGGATTATCACCGGACGGCGCTTTCAAAATGGCGCCGCGTTGGAGTTCAAGCTTCAGCTTGTGTCCCCGGAGCAAGCTAAAGCTTGAACTCCAGCGGCTCAAACCAAACTGCCGACGCGGCGCAACTGGAGACATGGTTCGCCCAAGGCGCGGGACTGGGCCAAGTCCACGTCGAATTCCGCCACCCAGTCGTTGGCTTCCTCAGGATCAACCAACATCTGCTGGACGCGCCAAGTCTTTTTGTCTTCGGAGGGAACGACGTACGTGTGCCGTGTGTTCCGCGCGTTCGGGTCGAGGCAGAGGCGCTCGTGTTCTGCTTCGTAGGCTTCCATCGCCGCGCGCAAACGGTCGGCGGTCCATGGCTGGCCATCGGCATCGGTAGGGACGCGCTGCCGCGCGTCCTGGTCCCGCAATGCGGGATCAGCTCTGCCAACATCTTTCGGAGGGGCGAGTTCCACGAGCCCCTGACTTTGTTTGTCAGATTCCATTTTAGGGTCTCGTGGAACTCGACCCTCCGAAAGAGACGCCAGCGCCGCCTCGTAATCGCCAATTACCAAACCGCGCAGGAAGACAAAAATGCGGTTCCTAATCGCCGCCGTGAAGGCTTTGGTGTCGCGCGTGATATCCTGGGCGGCCTCTTCCGCGCCGGGCGGACGCACTTCCTTCGTTTCGGCGCGCTGGAAATTCGGGTCGCGCATTTTCTCCCATTCGTCCAGCAAACTCGAATCCACCTGCCGGATCATCGAGCCCAGATACAGTTCCATCTCGCGGATTTGGTCGTTCTTGGCGGCGTCGGGAACGTTCTGGGCGAGGACCTTGTACACCCGGTTCAGGTGCCGGAGCAGGACGCCCTCGGCGCGCTGCAACTCGTAGTCGCGGACGTAATCGGAAAACGAGCGGAACGATTCGAACATCTCCCGGGCAATGGATTTCGGACGGATGTTCTCCTGGCCCACCCACGGATGCCGGTCGGCAAAGGCGTTGAACGTGGAATAGATAAACTCCTGGTTCGGCTTCGGATATTCGAGTTTTTCCAGTTCTTCCATCCGCTGGTCGTATTCGATGCCTTCCATTTTCATCTCGGCCATTTTCTGGTCCTTCACCCGGTCGAGCTGTTTGCGCAGGATGATGTCGGGATCTTCGAGAATGGATTCCACGAGGGTCAGCAGGACGAGCGCGTAATCCGGCTGCTGGGGGTCCACCAGCGGGATGGTGTCGAGCAGATACAGCGACAGCGCCTGATCCATCGAGAAATCCTCCTGCAACTCGATGTTTACCCGGATTTTCTGTCCCGTAGCAGCCGACGTAAGGAGGCTCTGACTTCCCGGTTGAGTGTCGGTGGTTGAGGGTTGAGAGTCTGATTTTAGAGCCTCTTTACCTCGGCTGCTACGAGGATTAATAAACTCCACAATCTTCCGGTCCAACAGCGAGCGGAACAATTGCCAGGCGCGTTTGATGTGCGCCTGCTTCTGCCGCGGTGTTTCGTGACAGCGCGCGATGAGTTGTTGCATCGCCTTGCATCCGTCGCCATTGCGGCTCAATACATTCAGCAGCATCCCGTGCGTCACCTGGAAACGCGAGGTCAGGCGCTCCGGCGGCGCGGCGATCAGGCGCAGGAAGGTGTTCTTGTCCCAGTTGACGAAATTCTTTTCCGGCGGCTGGCGTTTAACCGTTTTCTTCCCGTCGCGCGCGGATTTTTCGGCGAGCTTCAGGTTTTCGATCACATGCTCCGGCGCCTGCGCCACCACCCAGCCGCGATCATCAAAACCCTTGCGCCCGGCCCGGCCGGCAATCTGATGAAAATCGCGCGCGCTGAGGATGCCGGTCTTCTGTCCGTCATACTTGCACAGCCGGGTGAACAGCACGGTGCGGATCGGCACGTTGATGCCCACCCCGAGCGTGTCCGTGCCGCAGATGACTTTCAGCAAACCCTTCTGCGCGAGCTGCTCGATCAGCACGCGATACTTCGGCAGCAACCCGGCATGATGCAAACCGATGCCGTGCCGCAGCCATTTTTTGATGTCGGGACCGTACGGGCTGCTGAACTTGAATCCTTCGACCGCATTGGCCAGCGCGGCTTTCTCCTCGCGGGTGCAAACGTTGATGCTCGTGAAATCCTGCGCGCTCTGCGCGGCCTCCAGTTGCGTGAAATGGACCACATACACCGGCGCCTTGCCGTCGGCGGCGAGGCTTTCCAGCGTCTTGGCCAGCGGCAATTCCGAATACGCATGTTCCAGCGGCACCGGCCGGTCCGTGGACGAAACGCCCACCGTCGGGCGCCCGTTGAGCCGCGTGAGTTCCTCCTCAAAAAACGTCGTGTCGCCCAGCGTCGCGGACATCAGGAGGAACCGCGTCTGCGGCAGCGTCAACAACGGAACCTGCCACGCCACGCCGCGCTCGCGGTCGGCGTAATAATGGAATTCGTCCATGACGACCTCCTGCACGTTGGCCGCCGCGCCTTCGCGCAACGCGATGTTGGCGAGGATTTCGGCGGTGCAGCAGAGGATGGGCGCGTCGCGATTGACCGAGGCGTCGCCGGTGCTGAGGCCGACGTTGTCCGGGCCGAACTCGCGGCAGAGAGCCATGAATTTTTCATTCACCAGCGCCTTGATCGGGCAGGTGTAAATGGAGCGTCGGCCTTGGGCGATGGCCTGGAAATGCAGGGCGGTGGCCACGAGCGATTTGCCCGACCCGGTGGGCGTGTTCAGGACGACGTTCTTCTCCTCGAACAACTCCAGGATGGCCGATTCCTGGGCGGGATAGAGTTGCAGCCGCCGTCCCTCCACGTAATCCAGAAAGCGCCCCAGCAAGACATCATTGCCGGGCTTCTCATCCCGCGGAATCAAATCATATAACGTGGCCGGCACAGTTCATCCACTCTACGCAGGCGGGGCGGCATTGAAAAGGCAGATGCGCGAATTTCCCGGAGAGACCGTTCCGCCGCAGTCTTGATTACCTTCAACTCCTCTCACTGTGCATAATCATTGGCAGTAGTTGTTGAGAGTTGAAGATTAAGGGTTGGCTATGCTCCGGGTTCTTGACGTTCCCAGCAGCCAGTGTTAGCGTAACGGATGTACAGCGCGTGTTTCAGAGTGAGCGACAGCCCCGTGATGGATTTTATCATGTCATTTGCAAGTTTTAGCTTTCGACCCCACCTTCCCAAAATGTACCGGACGCAAATGGCGCTGGCGGTTGGTGTCCTCATGGTCCTGGCCGGGGCAATCCGCGCGCAAATCCTTGCGGACTTGGGTGCCACCGCCCCAATTCCGGGATCAACTGACATTGCCCAGTTGAGCACCGCCGGCAACCAGGTCTATCCCGATGATCTGGATTACTTCACCGACAGCCAGACTGGCCATGGCACCGGCGAACCGGGCCAGACCTTCACCACAGGGACCGACACAGCGGGATACACCCTGACGTCAGTATCTTTTATGACCGCCGGGCTGCATGCCTACTACGGCATCGGCACGCCCCAACCTTACTACCTCCACATTTATTCCATGTCCGGCGGCAACGCCACTTTGCTCACGAACTATACGTCGGCCAATGTCACCTTCAGCGACGGCGACTGGCTGCAATGGAGCGGCTTGTCCATCCCGTTGGCGGCCAATGCCACTTATGCCTGGTCATTTGGCAAGGCGAGTTCGACCCCCGGCGCGGAAGCGCTGGGTGTGGCCAGCGGCAATCCGTACGCGGGAGGCGAGATTGGGCTTTTCCCTCCCGGCGGCGGGGCGATCACCTTCGGCAGCAGTCATGCCTGTGACGCGGTTTTCGACGTGGGATTGACCGCAGTGTTGAGCATCGACCAACTGGTCGTGTCGCCGACGAACCAGGTGTTTGTCGGGACACTGGTGACCTTCACGGCCAGCGTATCGGGCGCGCCGCCCCTTTATTTGCAGTGGCAGTTCGACAACGGCAGCGGATTTACCGACATCCCCGGAGCCAACACCAACACGCTGACGTTGACCGCGGTGATTACCAACACCGGTTCGTATCAACTGGTGTTGACCAACAATTCTGGCGCGGCAACCAGCGCTCCGGTCACACTGACCGTCACTCCTGACACCACGCCACCCGGCATCAATCAACTGGTAGTGTCGCCGACGAACCAGGTGTTTGTCGGGACGCTGGTGACCTTCACGGCCAGCGTGTCGGGCGCGCCGCCCCTTTATTTGCAGTGGCAGT
The DNA here is from genome assembly GCA_963820205.1 of uncultured Verrucomicrobiae bacterium. Taxonomy (GTDB): domain Bacteria; phylum Verrucomicrobiota; class Verrucomicrobiia; order Limisphaerales; family UBA11358; genus UBA11358. Next base: position 14,961 of record CAWFZJ010000094.1, on the reverse strand, counting down.
TCGACAGCGGCAGCGGATTCGCCGACATCCCCGGAGCCAACACCAACCCACTGGCGCTTAACGCGGCGATTACCAACACCGGTTCGTATGAACTGGTGTTGACCAACGCTTTTGGCATGGCGACCAGCGCTCCGGTCACGCTGACCGTCACCCGTGACACCACGCCACCCGCCGTGTTGCGGGCGTTGAACATCGGGGCCACGACCGTGGAAGTGGACTTTTCCAAGTTGCTCGAAGCGGCCAGCGCAACCAACCTTGCGAACTACGTGCTGACCAATGGCCCCGTTATCAGCGGCGCGTCACTGGCGGCGAACGGCACCACGGTCCTGCTCACCACCGCGCCATTGGCCGGCGGCAGCAACTACACGCTCGTCATCAACGGCGTTCGCGATCAAGCCGTTCCGCCCAATACCATTGCCACCAACACGCTGGCCAGTTTCACCGTCTCCGCCTATACGCCGCAGGACATCGGCAATCCGCCGATTTTTTCATCCATCACCGTCGTCAGCAATGGACTGACGGTGACGGCCGCCGGCAGTGACATCGGCGGTTCGGCGGATCAGTTCAATTTTGAATATCAAACGGCAACCGGCGATTTCGATGTCAGCGTATGCGTGGCGGGGCTGAGTCCGTCCGATGTCTGGGCCAAGGCCGGATTGATGGCGCGGGAGACGCTGGATGCCGGCGGTCGTTTCACGGCTTCGCTGGCCACGCCGGCGATGAACGGCTGTTTCTTTGAGTGGCGCGATCCCGCGGGCAGCGCGAGCAGTTCGAGCGGGAATTTTCCGGCGAATTATCCGAACACGTGGCTGCGGCTGAAACGCGCCGGCAACGTGTTCACCGGTTTTGCGGGTTACGACGGGCAGACCTGGACGCAACTGGGCAGCGTCAGCATTACGATGTCGAACCAGGTTTACCTCGGCTTTGCGGTGAGCAGCCACAACACGAATCAGGCCACGACGGCGCAATTTGTGGATTATGAAACCACGCCGGCCAACGCGGTGGTGGGCACGCAGGTCAATCCGCATGAGCCGCTGGGGCCGTCCAGCCGCAAGACCGGGATAGTGTTTTCGGAGATCATGTGGAAGCCCGCGCCGCGCACGGACGGCAACAACGTGGAGTTTCTGGAGATATACAATACCACTCCGTGGTTTCAGGACATCGGCGGCTACCAGATCGTGTGCGCCGACATGAATTACACGTTCCCCTCGAACACCATTATTCCCGGCGGCGCGTTCTTCGTCATTGCTGCGTCGCCGCAGGGCATTCAGAATGTCTACGGTCTGACGACCAACGTCTTTGGGCCGTACACGGGCAGCCTCAAGAAATCGGAGACGTTGCAGTTGATAGACGAACAAGGGGCGGTGTTGTTGACGGTACCGTACACCGATGTCTATCCGTGGCCGGTGGCGGCCGATGGCACGGGCCATTCGATCGTGCTGGCCAACCCCAGCTACGGCGAGGGCGACCCGCGCGCGTGGGACATCAGCGATGTGGTGGGCGGATCGCCGGGGCAGATGGACGCGTTTCATCCCAGCCCGCTGCGCAGCGTGGTCATCAATGAAATTCTGCCGCATTCGGAGAATCCGGCCGTGCCGCAGTTCGTTGAGCTTTACAATCACAGCACGAACAGCGTGGACGTTTCGGGCTGTATTTTGACGGATGATCCGGGCACGAACAAATTTGTCATTCCCGGTGGCACGGTGATCGGGCCGGCGGGATTTGTGGCGTTCCCGCAAGCGCAATTCGGCTTCACGCTCAACGGCGCGGGCGAGACGCTGTATTTCATCAAGCCGGACAACAGCCGGATCCTGGACGCGGTGCAATTCGGGGCGCAGGCCGACGGCGTTTCGTATGGCCGCTGGCCGGACGGCGCGAACGATTTTTACGCCTTCACCGCCAACACGCCGGGCACGAACAACGGCGCGATTTTAATCGGCGACATCGTGATCAACGAATTGATGTATGACCCGATCAGCGGCAACGACGCCGATCAGTATATCGAGCTGTACAACCAGGGCACCAACACGATCAATCTGGCGGGGTGGCAGTTTACGGCGGGCGTCACGTTCACCTTTCCGAATATCACGATTGGGCCGAACGGCTATGTGGTGGTGGCCAACAATCTGACGAATTTGTTCGCCAAGTATCCGAATTTGAACAGCGGGAACACGGTGGGCAATTACGGCGGCAAGCTGTCGCACAACGGCGAACTGCTCGTGCTGGCGATGCCGCAAACGCTCTACACCAACACGGCCATTTTGGTGGTTGAAGATCAGGTGACCTACGGCACGGGCGGGCGGTGGGGGGAATGGTCGGCTGGCGGGGGCAGCAGCCTGGAACTGATTGATCCCCATTCCAATCACCGCCTGGCCGCCAACTGGGCGGACAGCGACGAGACGCAGAAATCCGCCTGGACGAACATCGAATTCACCGGCGTGCTGGATAACGGCTCGAATTATGACGCGACGATTGACTACGCGCAGATTGGCCTGCTGGACGCGGGCGAATGTCTGGTGGACAACATCGAAGTGGATTACAACGGAACCAACTACGTTTCCAACGGCACGTTTGAAACCGGCACGAATGGCTGGTCGTTTCAAGGCTGCATGGTGCGTTCCAGCCTGGAAAACACGGGTTATGTCAGCAGCCATTCCCTGCACATCCGGTGCAGCGACCGGATTTGGACGGGGGTCAATTCCTGCCAGGTGGCCTTGAATGCCAACTCGCTGGCCGCCGGCCAGACCGCGACGCTGCGGTTCAAGGCGCGGTGGCTGCACGGCTGGCCGGAACCGCTGCTCCGCTTGAATGGCAACTGGCTCGAAGCCACGGCGGCGATGCCGGTGCCGGCCAATCTTGGCTCGCCGGGCCTGCCCAACAGCCGTTACGTGACCAACGCCGGTCCGGCGATTTACAACGTCACCCACATTCCGAGCCTGCCGGCGGCGGAACAACCGGCGGTGGTAACGGCGCAGGTGCATGATCCGGATGGAATACAAAGCCTGACGCTATATTACCGGCCCTACGATCCGGCGACGAACTACTACCCCGTGGCCATGAAGGACGATGGCACGGGCGGCGATGCCATAGCCCACGACGGCGTTTATAGCGCGACCATTCCCGGACAATCTGCGAACAATATCGCCGCGTTTTATATTGCCGCCACGGACAGCCGGGGCGGAACCACGCGCTTTCCGGCGTTGCGTCCGCAGGACAATGAACCGGTGCGCGAATGTGTGATCAGGTTCGGCGACGGCAATCCGCGCGGCAGCTTCGGCGTGTATCATTTGTGGCTCACCAAAACCAACGTATCCCGCTGGGCGAACCTGTCGGATTTGAGCAACGAGATGATAGACGGCACGTTCGTCAACGGCCCGCGCGTGATCTACAACATGCAGGGCCGGTACGCCGGCAGTCCGTATCATCAGTTGTTTGACACCCCCGACGGGGCTCTTTGCCATTACAAATGGGAATTTAACGATGACGATCAGTTTCTGGGCGCGACGGATTTCAACAAGATACACCAGCCGGGCAACTGGCCGGGCGATGACGCCAGCCTCCAGCGGGAGGAGTGCGTCAACACCTTCCTGCGCGCGCTAAAGGTCCCGTGGCTCTACAAACGCCTGGTGGCGGTCTATGTCAACGGCAGCCGCCGCGGCGTCTTGATGGAGGATACCCAGGTGCCGGACGGCGACATGGTGAAGGAATATTTTCCGAACGACACTGATGGCTATATGTACAAAATGCAGCCCTGGTTTGAATTCGCCCCTTTCCCGGATTGGAATTTGATCTTGTTCAATTGGAACGAGAATGTCACGCTCAACTCCTACACGACCACCGGCGGGGCGAAGAAGGCGGCGCGCTACCGCTACAACTATGAGATCCGCCGCACGGCCGATTCGGCCAATGATTTCGCCCCGGTCTATGCGCTGGTGGACGCCGCCCATTCCTATGGCACACCGAACTATGTGGCGAACATGGAAAACCTGGCGAACATGGAGAACTGGATGCGTGTGTTCGCCGCCAATCATGCCGCGGCCAATCGCGACAGTTTTGGCGCCACAGCAGAACAAAACCTCTACGGCTACATCGGTGCCCTGGGCACGAAGTATGCGCTGATGATGTTTGACTTCAACATCTGTCTGGACCACGGCGCCTGGGACCCGGGACAAAACCTTTTCCTGGTTTACTCGGGTGATCCCTATACCGCTGACATCTACAGCAACCCGACCTTCCAGCGCATGTATTGGCGGGCGTTGCAGGAACTGGTCAACGGGCCGCTGACCCTCGCCAACACCGCGCCCCTGTGCGACGCCAAATACAACGCCTTCGTCGCCAATGGCCTGAGCGTCGAGGATCCCAACGCCAGCATGCTGCCCTGGATTGCCGCGGCGGGGACCAGCATTGCCTCGCAACTGGCCGCCGTGAATGCCACCAGCTTCACGGTCAACAGCGTGACGACCAACAATAATGTGGCGTATGTGACCGGCATGGCTCCGGTGAACGTGGCCACCGTCTGGATCAATGGCGTGGCGTATCCGCTGACCTGGACGACCCTGACCAACTGGACCATCACCCTGCCGTTGGCCAGCGGAACCAACCAGTTGAGCGTGGTGGGAGTGGACCGAAACGGCCAGCCGATCACGGGCGACAGCAACAGCGTGAGCGTCGTCTATAACGGGACCAATTCGTCGCCCGCCGGCCGGGTGGTCATCAACGAGATCATGTACGCTCCGGCGGCCAGCAACGGGCAGTTTGTGGAACTGTACAACAACTCGACCAACGCGACGTTTGACCTGTCGGGCTGGCAGCTTAAAGGATTGGCCTACACGTTTCCGAACGGTTCGCTCCTCGGGCCGACCAACTATTTGGTTCTGGCGGCGGATGGCGCGGCCTTCGCCGAGGCTTATGGGGCGACCAATCCGGTGTTTGACACGTTCGACGGCACGTTGTCACCGAATGGCGAGACGCTGACGTTGAACGATGCCAGCCAGGCGGCGGTGGCCAAGGTGAAATATGAAACCCAGTTGCCCTGGCCGACGAATGCCAGCGGGACCGGCGCGTCCTTGCAACTCATTGACCCGCATCAGGACATCTGGCGCGTTGGCAACTGGGCGGCGGTGTCCACCAACGCCTCTGTGACGCCGCAATGGATGTATGTCACTGCCACCGGCCACGCCTCAAGTTCCCTGCTCTCCATATATTTGCAGTCGGCGGGCGACGTTTATGTGGATGACATCAAACTGGTCGCGGGCAGCGTGCCGGGAGCCGGAACGAACACCGTGGCCGACGGCGATTTTGAATCTGGTTTTCCCGGGCCGTGGACGGTTTCTGCCAACCTGACGGGTTCGGTGTTGAGCACCAGCATCAAACATTCCGGCAACGCCAGTTTGCATGTCATTTCTACCAGTGGTGGGACATCTCAGAGCAGCACCATTTGGCAGACGATCTCGCCGCCTTTGACTGTGAATGCCACTTACACCTTGAGTTTCTGGTATCTGCAAAGCACGAACGGCGGGCCTTTGACAATCTGTTTGTCCGGTATTGGCATTGTCGCCACGGTCAATCCGGCGCCGCCGACGCCCGCCACACCCGGCGCGCTCAACAGCGTCGCAACTGCGCTGACACCCTTCCCGTCGCTCTGGCTCAATGAATTGCAGGCCGACAACCTGACGGGCATCACCAACCGCGCGGGTCAGCACGCCGGCTGGCTGGAACTTTTCAATCCCGGCACCAACGTCATTTCGCTGAACGGGCTTTATCTGGCCAACAACTATACCAACCTCCTGCAGTGGGCGTTTCCCAGCAACGCCGGCATCAACGCCGGCCAGTTCCTGGTGATTTTTGCCGATGCGCTGACCAACCTTTCGACGACGAATGAATTGCACGCCAGTTTTGTTTTGCCCAGCGGCACGGGTTCCCTGGCATTGACCCGGCTGGCCACCAACGGCCAGCAACAGGTGCTCGATTATGTGGATTACCAGGACATCAACCCCAACGATTCCTATGGCTCGTTCCCCGACGGACAGAGCTTCCTCCGCCAGGAATTTTTCCAGGCCACGCCCGGCGCGGCCAACAACGGAACCGCCACGCCGCCGCCTTCGTTCATTGATTACGCGCCGCCGGGTTCGGTTTATACCCAGAACTTTGATTCGCTGCCCGATCCCGGGGCGACTTCGGTGAACACCGCGAACCCGGTGACGATCAATGGCGTGACCTATTCCCTGGCCAATCCCTATGACTTTGACTACCCGGCTATTGCCAGCGGCAGCAGCGGGGGGTTGGGCCTCTCCGCTTTGGCCGGCTGGTATGGCGCCAGCGCCCTGCTTTCCCGCTTCGGCGCGACCGACGGCGACCAGACCACGGGCGGCCAGCTCAGTTTCGGTTTGCCGAACAGCTCCAACCGGGCGCTGGGCTTGCTGGCCACCAGCACGACGGGCGGAACCGCGTTTGGCGTCCGGTTCATCAACGGAACGGGCATCACCTTGACCCGGATGAGTCTGCAATTCACCGGGGAAGTGTGGCGTCAATCCGACAAGTCCAAGACCCTGCAATTCTATTATTTCGTTGATCCCAGCGGCACAAATACTTTCCCCAGCGCCGCGACGGCCTATTTGCCAAACTTGAATGTGAATTTCCCGACGGTTTCCACCGATACAGGCGGCGTGGCGGTGGACGGCACGTCGCCGGTCAATCAGACCAACCTGAGCGTGTTGAATCAGGCCATCACCAACTGGCCGCCGGGCGCCGCCTTGTGGCTGGTGTGGCAAATGACCGATAACACCGGCAAAGCGCAGGGCTTGGGGATAGATAACATGAGTTTCTCGGCCAGTATTCTGCCCATACCGGTGAACATCCAGATTTCGGGCACCAATCTGTTCCTGAACTGGCCGGCGGTAGCGGGTCAAAGTTATCAGCTCGAATATAAAGACGATCCTGGGGCGCCGGCATGGACGCCGTTGGGCGGGCCGGTGACCGGAACTGGCGGAATGCTGACGCTCACCAATAACTTTGGCGCTTCATCCCAACGCTTTTTCCGCTTGCGGCTGGTGAATTAATGGTGGAGCGCCGATCTCCGGTCCGGCGCGTTTCTGAGAAAACTCAATGCCTGCCGTGCCGGAGGCCGGCGCTCCGAATGCGGCTCAGACCGTCTGCGCGGTTCTCCTTTGCTTCCGCCAAAACTTCCGGTAAATTTACCGATTGTTTGATTCGAGAATTTCGCAATTGTGAGCAAGGAATTCATCAGGATCGGCGGCGCGCGTGAGCATAATCTCAAAAACCTCACGCTGAACATCCCGCGCGACAAGCTGGTGGTCATCACCGGCTTGAGCGGGAGCGGCAAGTCGTCGCTCGCCTTCGACACCATCTATGCCGAGGGCCAGCGCAAATACGTCGAAAGCCTCTCCGCTTACGCCCGCCAGTTCCTTGACCAGATGCAGAAGCCGGAGGTGGACTTCATCGAGGGACTGTCGCCGGCCATCGCCATCGAACAACGCAGCTCCGGCAGCAGCCCGCGCTCCATCATCGCCACCACCACGGAGATTTACGATTACCTGCGCCTGCTGTACGCCCACATCGGCAAACCGCACTGCCCAGACACCGGCGTGCCCATCGTCTCCCAGACCACCAGCGACATCGTGGACAAAATCCTCGCGCTGCCGCCAAAATCGCGCGTCATGCTGCTCGCGCCCGTCGTGCGCCGGCAAAAAGGCGAGTTCCGTGACGTAATCGAACGCCTCGCGCGCGAGGGCTTCGTCCGCGCCCGCGTGGACGGCGGATTTGTCGAACTCGCCGCCGACACGCGCGTGAAGCTCGACAAAAAGAAATTTCACAACATCGAGGTCGTCGTGGACCGGCTGGTGATTGACAGCAATATTCGCATGCGGCTGGGCGATTCGGTCGAGACCGCGCTGCGCTGGGGCGAGGGCGTGATGTTCGCGTTGCATCAGACTCCTGATGGTGGGGCGAGCGTCCCCGCGAGCCGGACTCAACGGGATGAGGTTTCACCAAAACGGCTCGTCAGTAGCTTCGCCCCACCGCGCCCTGCCGACGACGAATGGATTGAAACGCTTCATTCCAACAAAATGTGCAGCCCGGCCACGGGCAAGAGCTACGACCCGCCGACGCCGAAACATTTTTCGTTCAACGCGCCGGCGGGCGCCTGCCCGGTCTGCCACGGGCTGGGCCAGAAGATGATTTTTGACGAGAGCCTGGTTGTGCCCGACCCGGAGAAGTCGCTCGAGGACGGCGCGGTGCAGCCGTGGCGGCGCGCGGGCAAGCGGATGAACATTTATTACAAGGCCATGCTGCGCTCCATCGCCGCGCATTTCAACGTCAGCCTGGAAACGCCCTGGAAAAATCTGCCGGACGATTTCAAAAAGGTCCTGCTGCACGGTTCGGGCGAAATCCCGGTGGATTTTCATTTTTGGCGCGCGGGCAAAATGAGCACCATCAGCCGCCCGTTCGAGGGCGTGCTGCCAAACCTGGAACGGATGTTCACCGAGAGCGAAAGCGAGTTCGTCCGCAACCGCATCAAGCCCTACATGAGCCCGCAGTTTTGCGATGTGTGCAAAGGCAAACGATTGAAGCCTGAGATTTTGGCCGTGACGCTGGGCGGCGGTGACGCGAGTTTCAAGTTTCAAGTTTCAAGTGTTCAGTCCGCAAAACTGAAAACTGAAAACTTGAAACTGAAAACCTTCCAAAATTCCCGGCCTGTCCATCATGGATGTCTGCGCGCTTTCGGTCGAGAGGGCGGATGAATTCTTTGCCGGCCTCAAGCTGACTGAATTCGAGGAGAAAATCGCGCACGAGGTCATCAAGGAAATCCGCGCGCGGCTTGGCTTTCTGAAAAACGTCGGCCTGGGCTATCTCACGCTCGACCGCGAGAGCAGCACGTTGAGCGGCGGCGAGGCGCAGCGCATCCGGCTGGCCACGCAGATCGGCGCGGGGCTGGTGGGCGTGCTTTACATTCTGGACGAGCCGAGCATCGGCCTGCACCAGCGCGACAACAACCGTCTGCTCGCCACGCTCAAGGGCCTGCGCGACCTCGGCAACACCGTGCTCGTGGTCGAACACGACGCCGACACCATCCGGCAGGCGGATTACATCGTTGATCTCGGCCCCGGCGCGGGCGTTCACGGCGGCGAACTGGTGGCGGCGGGCACGTTGCCGGAAATTTTGTCGAACAAAAATTCGCTCACGGCGCAGTATCTGAACGGCGAACTGGCGATTCCCATTCCCAAAAAGCGCCTGGCGCCGACGGAGGAACGCGGCTGGCTCGAAGTGCTCGGCGCGAAGGAAAACAATCTGCGCAACATTGACGCGCGGATTCCGCTCGGCACGTTCACCTGCGTCACCGGCGTGAGCGGTTCCGGCAAAAGCACGCTGGTGGACGACATTTTGCGCCGCGCGCTGTTCCGCAAGTTTTACGGCTCCAAGGAAACGCCCGGCGCGCACCGCGCGCTCAAGGGATTTGAGGTGATTGACAAGGTCGTCGTGATTGACCAGGCGCCGATTGGCCGCACGCCGCGCTCGAACCCGGCCACCTACACCGGCATGTTCAATCACATCCGCGATTTGTTCGCCAGGCTGCCGGCGGCGAAAATCCGGGGCTACGCGCCGGGCCGGTTCAGCTTCAACGTCAAGGGCGGCCGCTGCGAAAAATGCGAGGGCGACGGCGCTGTTGAAGATCGAAATGAATTTTCTGCCGCCGGTTTATGTCACCTGCGAGGTGTGCGGCGGCAAACGGTACAACCGCGAGACGCTCGAAATCACCTACAAGGGCAAGAACATCGCCGACGTGCTGGCGATGACGGTGGACGAGGCGGTGACTTTTTTCCGCGCCGTGCCGCAGATTTACGATCCGCTGCTGACGCTGGCCGAGGTCGGACTCGGCTACATCGGCCTGGGGCAGGCGGCGACGACGTTGAGCGGCGGCGAGGCGCAGCGCGTGAAGCTGGCGGCGGAGTTGAGCCGCAAGGCCACCGGGCGCACGTTTTACATTCTGGACGAGCCGACGACCGGCCTGCATTTCCACGACGTGGCCAAGCTGCTCGAAGTGCTGTTCAAATTGCGCAACACCGGCAACACCCTCGTTGTCATCGAGCACAATCTCGACGTGATCAAAACGGCGGATTGGATTATTGACCTCGGCCCGGAGGGCGGCGATGCTGGCGGACGCATTGTCGCTGAGGGCCCGCCGGAAGCCGTGGCCCGCTGCGCCGAAAGTTTTACCGGACAGTATTTGGGACAGGTCCTGGAGCAGCCGGTGAATCAAAATTTATGAAAATAGCATTGTTTGGTCTGACCGGGATTAAAACCGGCAAACATAACCTCAAGGACCCGCGGTTCGACGAAGCCGACAAGCTGGTCGAGGCGGACAAGAAAACCTACGCGCAGGTGGACGCGGTGGGCGAGGACCAGTTGATTGACGCCGACGCCATCCTGGTGTCGGTGGAGGGCCGGGCGGACATGATTTTGAAGGACCTGGAATTTGTGGAGACGCGCCTGGGTCGCGAGCCGCAGATAAGGACACATTGTGTGACACAATGTCAAAACGGGTTTTGATTTATTGGGAATTTGCCACCAATTATTTGCTTGCACGTCCAACCAGAAAGGCTTATAGATATGGCAGATTTTGAACTGGCCGTGCCAGTTTGCTTGATGCAAAAAACTACAGTTATGCCACAACCGACGAGGGTGTCTTGAGCCGCCCTTTTGCTCCACGTAATTATTCTCCTGCTTCGTTTGTCCGGGTCAACGGCAAAATCCGCGCCCGCGAAGTCCGGGTCATCGGAGTTGACGGCAAACAGCTTGGCGTCATCTCGTTGAACGACGCGATCAATCTTGCGCGGCAGAACGGGGTGGACCTCGTCGAGATCGCCGCCACCGCCACGCCGCCGGTCTGCCGGCTGGTGGATTTCGGCAAATACCGCTACGAACAGGCCAAAAAGGAAAAGGATTCCAAGAAGCACCAGCACGCCTCGATGGTGAAGGAGGTGCAATTAAGCCCGCGCATTGACCCGCACGACCTCGGCATCAAGGTTACGCATGCGGTGGACTTTCTCTGCGAGGACATGAAGGTGAAGGTCGTGCTCAAATTCCGCGGCCGAGAAATGCAGCACACGGAGGTCGGCTTTCAGGTCATCAACACATTTCTGGCTGAGATCGCGCCCTACGGCAATCCCGATTTCCCGCCGAAACTCATCGGGCGCGGCATCAATGTGATGGTCAGCCCGCTGCCGCGCAACAAGCGCGCCAAAAATCCCCGTCAAACCGAAGCCGGTCCGTCGCCGGTTTCGGACAATCATCAACCCGTCCGTCCCGCCCCCGCGAGAGCCAAGGCGCCCGTTTTAGCCGAACCGCAGTCCGCCGGATTGAACACTCCGTTCGCCAATCTGGAAGTGAAGTGATTTTGCAGCAGAGACTTCCCGCCTGTGTCGTGGGAATTCAATTTGGAACCAGGTTTTAGAGCATTTTCAGTCGCTTCGTAGCCACACGAAACAGTCTATTCGCCTTTATTTTAGAGCATTTCTCGAAAAATACATGGCTACAGTTTTGATTAAACTGCTCTAGCCTGATGTAAAATCACCGCTTTCATTTCAGTTCAAGCCGCAGCCAACAAAGATTTCTTTTCTTTGCGGTTGACCGTTTCCCCGAACTTGATGTGCATCAGGGCGCGATTTGCACTTTGACGCGATAGAACCGGGCGGTGTCGGAAGGCAGGTTCGTCTGGCTCAACTCGAGCAAACCCGCGTTGCCGGCAATGTCAACCTGGCCGGGCACCGATGTCCACGAACCCACGGTCAGATTTGTCCGGCTCTCCAGGGTGTAAAGGCAGTTGAGCACCGAGGGGAAGGATAGGACGCAATTGGTGCCGACGGTGATGGACGCGATGTGAAGATAATTGGTGTCACAAAAGTTGAGCGCCGCCAGAGCATCCACGCGACCCCAGCCGTAGGTGTTGTTGGGAATTTCGGTGCCCAAAACGCCTCCACACGACTGGGGACCTGTGCGGGGCACGGCGGAGCTTTCGATGATGCGTTCGATGGTGTCCACCTGGCCCCGGAGTTCCGGGTGCGCTGAAATCAACAAAGCCACCAGGCCCACGACGTGTGGTCCCGCCATGCTCGTGCCGCTCCAGCCACTGGCATAACTGTTGACGGGCACGCTGGAACGGATGTTGACCCCGGGGGCGGAAACGTTGGGTTTGAGCCGGTTGCTGCCGTCCACCGTGACCGGGCCGCGGCTGCTGAATCCGGCGATGTTGTCGCCGCTGTCCGTGGCGCCAACGGCGAAGGAAGCGTCGTAAATGGCTGGAGATGTTATCGTGCTGCAACCGGAGCCTTCATTGCCGGCGGAAACGACGACGACCACGCCGGCGGCACGAAGATTCTCGACGGCAGTTTGGAAGACGAGGAGGTTGGTGGTGCCTTCGGAGGCATCAGAGTACCAAGAGTTGTTGATCACGTCGGGGGCTTTGGATGGGTCGGGATTCTGGTCATTGAAATCCGTCGGCGCGAGAAACCATTGGAAGCACTCCGTATAGGTTGCCGGCGTTCCCCAGCCGCGTTCCATGTTGCGGCAGCCAATCCATTTGGCCCCGGGCGCCATGCCAATCTGGTTGCCCGCGCCATCGTCGCCGACCATGGTTCCCATGGTGTGCGTGCCGTGGGAGTTGTCATCGCACGGCGCGGTCAAATTGTAACCGCAGGGATTGTCGCCGGTGTTGTTGGGATTGGGGCCGTGGATGGCGTCGTGCCAGTTGTAATTATGATTGGCGTTGGTGCCGTCCCAGCCGCGATAGTGATTGATCAGGGCGGGATGATTCCATTGGTAACCGGTGTCCTGTCCGCCCACCACAACGCCCTGGCCGGTATAACCCAGCGCCCAGACGCTGGGCGCATGGACTTGGGAAATGTTCCACTCCACCGAATTCACCATCTGGCTTATTTTCGGCGACGGCGACGGCGGGAGTTCGGGAACGCGGTATGCGGAATTCGCAACAATGCGGGCGGTATCTTCCCTTTGGGCCAGTGATTGGATGGCCGGCTGGTCACCGCGCACCCAGATCATGTTCGCTATCCAAAACGGACGATGCTCCAAGCCCCGTTCCCGAAGCGTCTTTAACATTGGCTGCTGGGTGCGTTGTGCCGTTTCCGTCAGGCGCTCGAAAACATACCGGCCCTTGGCCTCCTTGGTCTTCAGAGCCGCGGCGCCGCTCAAATCCGCCTGCTCGGAAAGAATGACGAGGAATTCATTGGTGGCCGGGACGCCTTGCAGCAGGCGCGAGTCCACCTTGTCCTGCCAGTTTTCCGGAATGCCGGCCCGGGCCGTCAAGATCATCAGAAACAAACAGGCACTCTTTGCAATCCATTTCATAATCGGGACGCCGTGTGCAACGTCATATCATTTTACCCTCGATTGGTGACGTTGTCATGGGATTTAAGCAAACCACAAGGCAGGGACGCGTTCCACCGCGACTCAAACATGGGTGGGGCGCGTCACTTCCGCCTTCGCAATGCTACGGCGTGACAAGCTGTGCGCGCCGTCGTTCAATTACCTTCGCCAAGCGGCGTGCCAGGACTGCCCGGCCCTACCTTCTCACTCCTGGTCCGTCACGGCGTCGTGGAATTTCAGGATGTCGCCCTTCTCGCCTTTCAGTTCGGCTTCCTTGAACTTGATGGCGGCGCGCGGATGCAGGTTGCGGAGACCCGTCAGCAGGTAGGGCAGATCGTAACCCCACAGCAGCTTCGCGCGCATCGGTTCGATGTGATTCGCAACGCAGTCGAGGATGGGACGAATCTGGTACTTCGGATTGCGAAGAAAACCGATGAGCAGTTCCATCGGACAATTGCCCGCGCCCCGGCCCAGGCCGGCCATGGTGGCATCGAGAAAATTGGCGCCTTCGATGATGCCTTCGATGGTGTTGGCGTAGGCCAGTTGGAGATTGTTGTGCATGTGCACGCCCACCTCCTTGCCGGCGGGTTTGCAATGCTCGAGATATTTCTTCACCAGAAAATGAATCTGCTCGCTGTAAAATGCCCCGAAACTGTCCACCAGGTAAATGGCCTTGGCTTCGGATTTGGCGAGCATTTCCAAGCCCTCGTCCAGCTCGCGGTCGGGAATGATCGAGGCGGCCATCAAATTAACGGTCGTTTCGTAACCCTTGTCGTGGGCGTCCTTGACCATGTCCAGCGCGGTGGGAATCTGGGTGATGTAGGTCGCCACGCGGATCATGTCTATGACCGAATCCTTTTTCGGCAGGATATCCTCGTGATAATCGCAACGCTCGGCGTCGGCCATGACGGTGAGTTTGAGATTCGTCGGGTTGTCGCCGACAATGCGGCGCAAGTCATCCTCCTGGCAGTATTTCCAGCAGCCGTGTTCGCCCTGCTTGATGGCTTTACGCGACGACTTGTAGCCCAGCTCCATGTAATCAATGCCGGCTGCGACGCAGGTGTCATAAACCGTTTTGACGATTTTGTCGTCGAACAGGTGATTGTTCATCAATCCGCCGTCGCGGATGGTGCAATCGAGGACTTTGATTTCGGGCCGGAAGGAGAGCCAGCGGCTCTCAAACGTTTCCTTGGGTTTGGTGGGTTTGGCAGTCTTTGGACTCATGGATGATGTTAGAAAATATGTTCAAACGCATTATTGCAGCAAACAGCGCGAAACACAAGGCGGGAGTGAACGGGGGTGGATTGACCTAATTCACTTCACGTTCAACTCGCGCTGGATGCCGAATTTTTCGATGCGTTTGCGCAGGGTCGCGCGCGTGATGCCGAGCAGTTTCGCAGCGTGAACCTGGTTGTTGTTCGTTTCCTTGAGCGCCTGGATGATCAGTTCGCGCTCGACGGCGGGAATGACTTTCAGTTTCGGATCACGTTTGGCCCACTGGAACAATTGCCGGGCAAGCGCTGCGGCATCCGTGGCGGCGGCTTTGCCGGCAACCGTCGGCAG
>CAWFZJ010000093.1:0-19429 GCA_963820205.1 uncultured Verrucomicrobiae bacterium | reverse complement strand
TGGTTTTCGTGTTTCTTCTTTTATTTGGCGACCGGCGCGGCGTTCCGTTTCGCCATAATCGCCTCGACAATCTTTTTGGCCAGCGCGGGTTTTTCGGCCATCGCCTTCTGCGCGGCTTCCTTGCCCTGGCCGATCAACTCGCCCTCGAATTGCAGCCACGCGCCTTTTTTGTCCACGACGCCGTGTTCAATGCCCACTTCGAGGATGCTGCCTTCCTTGTTGATGCCGTGATTGTAAATGATGTCGAACTCGGCCTCGGCAAACGGCGGTGCCACCTTGTTTTTGACGACTTTGACGCGGACATGATTGCCGATGGCGTTGCCGGCGTCGTCCTTGAGCGTGTCCTTGCGGCGGATGTCCAGGCGGACGCTGGCGTAAAATTTCAGCGCCTTGCCGCCGGGCGTCGTTTCGGGATTGCCGAACATCACGCCGACCTTTTCGCGCAATTGGTTGGTGAAAATGCAGGTGGTCTTGGACTTGCCGAGAATGGCGGTGAGCTTTCGCAAGGCCTGGCTCATGAGCCGCGCCTGCATGCCCATCGTGGCCATGCCCATCTCGCCTTCCAGCTCGGCCTTGGGCACCAGCGCGGCGACGGAATCAATCACGATCACGTCCAGCGCGTTCGAGCGCGCAAGGGTTTCGCAGATGGTCAACGCCTCCTCGCCGGAGTCCGGCTGCGACACCAGCAAATCGTCGAGGTTCACGCCGAGTTTTTTCGCGTAGCCGGGGTCCAGCGCATGCTCGGCATCAATGAACGCCGCGAGTCCGCCGGCTTTTTGCGCGTAGGCGATGACGTGCAGCATGAGCGTGGTTTTGCCGGACGATTCCGGCCCGAAAATTTCGATGACGCGGCCGCGCGGGATGCCGCCGACGCCCAGGGCGAGGTCCAGCGCAAGCGCGCCGGTGGGGATGACTTCAATCTTGACCAGCGCCCGCGCGTCGCCGAGGCGCATGATGCTGCCTTCACCGTAGCTTTTGGTGATGGAGGAGATGGCGGCTTCGAGTTCGCGCTGGTGCGACGCACCGGCCTTGGTTTCAGTGGCAGGTTTTTCGGCAATTTTCGGTGGCATAACTTTTCCTTTCAGGTCCCTATGTTGTTGGTTTTGAGAATGCGACAGTAGTGAATTGTCTGAAAATAGTCAAATGCCGGATGGCGCTGATGAAAAAGGGCGTTTTGCGCACGGCCGCCAATTTGTAGCGGTAGGCATCCTGCCTGCCGTATCCGGCGGCATCTTGTCGCCCGGGTCACAAAACGAAACCCACGTCATAACTTTGTTTCCACAACAGAAACTCCCGGCTGGAAGCCGGGTGATACGGCAGCCAGGATGGCTGCCTCTACAGTGGCGTGCCCCCGAATGCACCCATGAAAACTGGTTGGGCACCGGTTCCCTTCGCAACGCCGCTCGACAAAATTCCCCCCGCATATCATCCTGCGGGCAATGGCATTTGAATCGGATTCACCGCTCGACTCGTTGTGGAAGGAATACGGCCGTGCGTTTCAGGGCTGGGACGACCTCACGCTCGGGCGCTGGCTGGCGCAGACGCTCGGCCAGCTCGAAGGCCGGGCGTGGCGGCTCTCGCATCCGCTCATGGGCGCGTACCGGCTGGCAGCGCAAATCGCGCACGACCGGCAGGTCTGGTTCAAGCGGCTGGCCACGCCGCCGGCGGCTTATGCGGAATCGCCGTGCTGCCGGGCGCCGTTTTTGCCGTTGTTCACCCGCGATGTGCGCGAGTCCGGTTTGATCTGCCAGCATTGCAGCGAAACCCTCGTGCCCTTCGACGAAATCCCCGCCGACGTCCGCTCCGAACTCGATTTGTGGGCGCAGCAATATGAGCCGGTTCACGCGGTTGCGCATTGGGACGACCATCAGCGCCGGCGCGCAAGCGATTACGACCATGCTTATGAAAACGCGGCGGAGGAAGCCGAGCGTTTGCTCGCGCGCGCGGGCCGCGAACTCGCGCCGAAGCTGCTGAACATTTATCCCGCCGTCATCTGGGAGGATCAGGACGAATGTCTCGAAGTGCGGCCGGAGGACGTGCAATTATGAAGTGGCTTTTCAAATGGCTGTTCCGGCTGTTCCTTCTGGCGGCTGTGTTGATCGTCATCCTGCTCCTATCGTTCAATTCGATTCTCCGGGTTTACGTTGAACATCGCATCCGCGCGCAGACCGGCATGGACGCGGAGATTGGGAGATTTTCGGTAGGTCTCACCGAGCCGACGGTGACGATTCAAAATTTCAAGCTCTACAACCCGCCGGACTTTGGCGGCACGCCGTTTCTGGACATCCGGGAAATCCACGTCGAGTACGACCGCGCCGCGCTCGCCCGGCACGAACTTCACCTCACCCTCCTGCGCTTCAACCTCGGTGAACTGGACATCGTGAAAAACGAGGCCGGCCGCACGAACATTTTTTCACTCGGCCTGACCCTGCCTTCAAAAAAATCCGGCGGCGGCAAAAGCGCGGTGGATTTCAAGAAACAGACCGGCTTCGAGTTCAAGTCCATTGACGTGCTGAATGTCTCCGTCGGAACGGCGAAGTTCATTGACCTGAAGGACCAGCGCAATAATCGCACGCAAAAAATCGGCCTCGACAACTGCGTGATGAAAGATGTGAAGTCCCAGGCGGACTTGGCCGGGCTGGCGGTGCTCATCGCACTGCGTGGCGGGGATTTTTTTGGATCGCTGGTCAGCTCGCCCAAGCATGGCTGGCTCGGAAATTGAAATGGGCGACCCTCAACGTTTGAGAAGCTGCCCAGGCCGCTGGAGTTCAAGCTTTAGCTTGGCTTCGGGGACACAAGCTGAAGCTTGAACTCCAACGCAGAACGACGTTGGAATCCTTTTGCCGGCGTTGCCTTCAACCGTTACTCCGCGACTGCACAACAACTGAGGCGCATCCCGGCGAAAACCTCCGTATTTTTACATTTTCCGCGCGCGGATTTTTCTCTAACTTCACCGCGTGCATCGTGAATCCGTCAAAACCGCCGCCCGCCTGGTTGTAAAACTCGGCACGGGCGTGCTCACCGACAGCCGCAAACAGCCCGACCCGGTGCAATTGGAACAGCTCGTGGCCCAAGTCGCCGCGTTGAGGAAAGCCGGCAAGGAAATCGTGCTGGTCACCTCCGGCGCCGTTGGCGCGGGCATGGGCGCGCTGGGTTATGAAAAACGTCCGGGCGACCTCGCCGAATTGCAGGCGTGCGCCGCCGTCGGCCAGTCGCGGCTCATGGCCACTTACGCGGACTTGTTCGCGCGGCACAATTTGCACGTCGCGCAGGTTTTGCTCACGCATGACGACCTCGAACATCACGAGCGCCATCTCAACGCGCGCAACACGCTGGTCACGCTGCTCGGCCGCGGCGTCGTGCCCATCATCAACGAAAACGACGCCGTGTCATTCACCGAAATCAAGTTCGGCGACAACGACACCTTGTCCGCGCTGGTGGCGTCCCTGCTGCCTGCCGATTTGCTCGTCATTTTGACCACGGTGGACGGCGTGATTGAAAATTTCAGCAAAGCCAATCCGAAAACCATCTCCGTCATCGAAAAGATTGATTCGACGATTGAAAAACTCGCCGGCGGCACGGACAGCGAAACCGCCGTCGGCGGCATGGCGTCAAAAATTCAGGCCGCGAAAATCGCCGTGCGTTCCGGCATCCCGCTGGTGATTGCATCGGGCAAAAAGAAAAACGTACTCGCAAAAATTCTGGCCGGTGAAAACGAGGGCACACTGTTCGTCGCGCATCCCACGAAGCTACAGGGACGCAAACGCTGGATTGCGTTTTTCCATCATCCGCAGGGCGCGCTCTTCGTGGATGACGGCGCGAAGCTGGCCTTGCGCGAGAAGGGCAAGAGCCTGCTGCCGCCGGGCGTGGCGCGCTGCGAAGGCGAGTTCGCCGCCGGTGATGTCGTGCGGATCTGCGATTTGAACGGAACGGAATTCGCGCGCGGCATTGCAAAGTTCGGCGCCGCCGAGGTGCGCGGACGGAAACTGGCGCGGGTGGAAGTCGTGCATCGCGATGATTTGGTGATTTTGTGAGTGTTAAATGGTGATCCGTTAAATGAGTTAAATCAGTGGGAAGCCGCCCCATCACAAACCGATTCACCGATTGAACCAGTTACTTATTTAACCAATTTAACCAATCAACATGAAAAAACATCCGGCAATTGGAGATTTGCTGCGCGTCATGGCCCGGCTGCGCTCGCCGACGGGCTGTCCGTGGGACCGCGAGCAGAATCATCGCACGCTCCGCCGCCACGCCATCGAGGAGGTCTATGAATTGATTGACGCCATCGAAGCCGGCGACGACCATGAAATGGCCGAGGAACTTGGCGATTTGCTGATGCAGGTCGTTTTCCACTGCCAACTGGCGAAGGAGCGGGGCGCGTTCGATTTTGAAAAAGTTTGCCGCCTGCTCGTGGAGAAACTCGTCCGGCGGCATCCGCACGTCTTTGGCACGACGAAAGTCAAAGATGTGGCCGAGGTCTGGGCGAACTGGGAAAAAATTAAAAAGGCCGAAAAGCATGGGACCAAACACGCCCGCCATTCCGCACTCGATGGCATTCCGAAGCACCTGCCCGCGCTGCTCCGTACCGAAAAGCTATTGAAAAAAGCCCGCAAAGCCAAAATCCTTGCGGACGGCTACGATTCAAAACGACGTCTGACCAAAGGCGCACTGGCAGAAGAACTTTTTGAACTGGCGTCGTTCGCTCAGGCCCGCGGC
The DNA here is from genome assembly GCA_963820205.1 of uncultured Verrucomicrobiae bacterium. Taxonomy (GTDB): domain Bacteria; phylum Verrucomicrobiota; class Verrucomicrobiia; order Limisphaerales; family UBA11358; genus UBA11358. The sequence continues at coordinate 14,710 of CAWFZJ010000093.1, read as the reverse complement.
TGGTCGGCGGAGGAATTGCTGGCCGGCGAAAACAAGAAACGGGAACGAATTTTGCGCCGTCGCGAAAAAAGCCTGAGTTGATTTTATGCGAACTCGAAGTTTGCGCCCGCGGTTGCTCATCTGCGCGTTGATGTCAGGATTTTTTGCCATCGGCGGCGCAACGGCCAGCAGCCGGGACGCCGTGCTCAAATCTGAATTTATCTACGAGCACGCGCCGTTTCCGGCGTGCCACGCCTCGACCATCGTTGAAACAAAATCCGGTCTGGTCGCCGCGTGGTTTGGCGGCACCGGCGAACGCCATCCTGACGTGTGCATTTACGTTTCGCGCAATGAGGATGGACACTGGACTCCGCCGGTCGAAGTCGCAAACGGGGTGGGTTTCGAGAGCGACCGCCTGCCAACGTGGAATCCGGTTTTGTTTCAGCCGAGGAATGGCCCGCTGTTGTTGTTCTACAAAGTCGGCCCCAGCACGGCGGCTTGGTGGGGAATGCTGATGACTTCCCCCGACGGCGGTAAAACCTGGTCGCCGCCGCAGCGGCTGCCCAGTGGCATTCTGGGTCCGATCAAAAACAAGCCCGTGCAACTGGCCAACGGCGACATCCTTTGTGGAAGCAGCACCGAGGGAAAAACCGGCTGGTTAGTGCATTTCGAGCGCACGAGCGATTTGGGAAAAACCTGGCAGGCCACGCCGCCGGTGAACGATGGCAAACAAATCGGCGCAATCCAGCCGAGCATTTTATTTCAGACCGATGGAAAACTGGAAGCGATTGGCCGCACACGCAACGGCAGAATTTTTAAAGTCTGGTCCGGTGACGGTGGCGTGACGTGGGGCAGGATGTTGTTGACCGATCTGCCGAATCCCGATTCCGGCACGGACGCCGTGAACTTGAAAGACGGACGCCAGTTGCTGGTTTACAACCACAACACAAAAGACAAAACAGCCAACAAGGGCCGCAGCCCGTTGAACGTCGCCCTTTCCGATGACGGATTGAACTGGCGGGCCGCGCTGGTGCTGGAAGACGACCCGTTCGCGCCGAATGGCTTCGCCTATCCCGCCGTAATCCAGACGAGCGATGGTTTGGTTCACATCACCTACACCTGGAAACGCAAACGCATCAAACATGTCGTCATTGATCCGGCAAAGTTGGAATTACGTCCCATGCCGCAAGGCGAATGGCCGAAATAATCTTTGGCGCCGGCCAAACTCGCGCAAGCGCGCGGCTGGCCGGCGGAACAGTTGTTGTCCGCCGAAATCAAAAAACGCGAATGTCTTTTGCGCCACCGGGAAACAACCTGATGCGCTTGCATTTGACAGGATGGCCAGCCCAAACAGAAAGGCCGCGAATCTGATTCGCAAATATTCAAAAACTGCCGGCCTGGAAAACCGGCGGTCAACCCGCGCCCAAAGCGGAATGCGCCATCAGGCTCAAGCGCGATTGCGCCTGCTTGGACATGCCCGTGAAAACCAGCGAGACATGGTAGCCGGTGTGTTTGCTGCCGGAACAGGCGATGACCACGCCGCTGCATTGAATCCGCCCGCCGTCGCCCGGCGATTGCAGGCCAACCGTCATTTCCGTCCACGGATTGAACGGCGTCGGGCTGCGGAATTCGATGCCGCTTTTGTGAATGACGACCGACTCGGCGGAAAGCTCCAAACGCGACTGCCGGCCTTCCACGGTGATAGGTTGTTGGAACGAATCAGCACTCTCAAATTTTTTGGCGCTCATAGAACTTCATTAAACTAGCACGTCCCGATTAGTCGTCAAATTATTAATTACAATGCAACGGATAAGATTTTACCATTCTATGACCGCCGCGCCCCAAGTCAGGCCGGCGCCAAAGACCATCATTAAAATCAAATCGCCGCGCTGAATTTTCCCCGACGAAACGGCTTCGTCCAACGCAATGGCCACCGACGCCGCCGACGTGTTGCCGTAGCGGTCCAAATTGATGAATAATTGTTCCGGAGTGGCGCCCAGGCGTTTGCCCACCGCGTCAATGATCCGGCGGTTCGCCTGATGGGGGATGACGCATTTGACTTCCGAAATGTCGAGCTCGCAACGGCGCAACGCCTCCTGCGCCGCGTGGTACATCGCCTGGACGGCGCTCTTGAAAGTCTCCCGGCCGTCCATCCGCAAATAATGAAGTTTCGCCGCGACCGAATCCACGGAGGCCGGACAACGGCTGCCGCCGCCGGGCATGTGGAGCAAACCGCCTTTCGACCCGTCCGCGCCCATCACCGCCGTCAAAAGCCCGTGCGAATTCGGGCGACCTTGCAGAACCGCCGCCCCCGCGCCGTCGCCAAACAGCACACAGGTGTTGCGGTCGGTCCAATCCACAATCGAAGAAAGTTTTTCCGCGCCGATGACCAGCACGGTGTCATAGGTGCGCGACATGATGAACTGCTGCCCGATTTCCAAACCGTAAATGAAACCGGAACACGCCGCCTCCAGATCAAACGCCGCCGCCCGGTGCGCGCCGATTTTTTGCTGGACGATGCATGCCGTCGCGGGAAATGGCATGTCCGGCGTGATGGTGGCGACAATGATGAGGTCAATCTGGTCGGCCGTGACGCCGGCCTTTTTCATCGCCCGCTGCGCCGCGTGCGCCGCCAGGTCCGATGTGAATTCATCTTTGGCCGCCAGCCGCCGCGACTGGATGCCGGTGCGCGTGACAATCCATTCGTCCGACGTGTCCACCATTTTTTCCAGGTGGGCATTGGTCAGTATTTTCGCCGGCAGATACGAGCCGACGCCGGTGATGGAACAGGTGCGGCCTTGAAAATTATACTTGGCGCGCGGGTTTTTAAATTTGGGGTTCATGAGGAAGCCGGAACGGAAATTCCCGCGGCGGCCAGCTTTTCATTGGCACTTGCAATTTCGCGGGCGATGATTTCGTTGACGTGATGCTTGACGGCATCCGCCGTCACGCGCAACGCGCTGGCAATGGCGCGTTCGCGCGCCGAACCATGCGCCTTGAACACCATGCCGTTGAAACCGAGCAGCGGCGCGCCGCCATAGACCTCCGGATCCATGCGCCGGCGAATGGCTTGAAAGGCGTTTTTTGCGAGATAGGCGCCGATTTGTCGTTTGGGATTGCGCACCAATTCGCGTTTGAGCATTGAAAACATCGCCACCGCCAGGCTTTCACACGTCTTCAAAACGATGTTGCCGACAAAGCCGTCGCACACGACCACGTCCACGTGGTCCTTGAACAAATCATGCCCTTCGACATTGCCAATGAAATTCAAGTCCAGCCGCTGGCAAAGCTTGAAGGCTTCGAGCGTCAATTCATTGCCTTTGGAATCTTCCGTGCCGATGCTGAGAATGCCCACGCGGGGTTTCCTGTATCCCAGCACTTCCCGCGAGTAAACACCACCCATCACGGCAAATTGGGCGAGGTGCAGGGGTTTGCATTCGATGTTCGCGCCGGCGTCGAGAAGCACAAATTCATTTTCCTGGCGCGGAATGATCGTGGCAATGCAGCCGCGATCCACGCCGGAGATGCGGCCCAGTTTGAATGTGGCCGCCGCAAAAATGCCGCCGGTGTTGCCGAGAGAAATGACCGCATCGGCCAGGCCGTCATGCACGAGTTCGGCGCCGCGACCAATGGAACTGTCGCGCTTTTTGCGAAGCGCTGTGACGGGCCGTTCGTCCATCGTCACGACTTCGCTGGCATGAACGATTTGAACGCGCAGATCATGACAACCGGTCGCGACCAGCGCGGACTCGATTTCCGCCTGATCGCCGACCAGGAAAAGCGTGGAAATTTTCTGGTCGGCCTCCAGCGCGCGCCGGACTCCTTCAACGACGACCGCACACCCGTGGTCACCGCCCATGACATCTACTGCTAATCGCATAGATGAAATAACGCGGAATTACCGCGATCCGGCGCGGAATCAAGTGCCCGCCGTGATGGTCAACACCTGCCGGCCTTTGTAATAGCCGCACGCCGGGCAAACCCGGTGTGGCACATACGGCGCGGCGCATTGCGGGCACGTGCTGAGTTGCGGCAACTTGAGCACACTGTTGTAAGCGCGGCGCATGCGCTGCCGGCTGTGGGACGGTTTGCGTTTTGGAACACCCATAAATTCAAATTTACAATTTTAATTTGTCCAGTTCAGTCCACACGGACGGAATCGCGTCTTCCTTGCCGCCGGTGTTTTTGGCCTTGCCGGTTGTTAATTTCTCGAATCCGCGGCAATCCGGTTTGCACAATGGATGCTGCGGAAGTTCAAGCAGCATATCTTCCCGCACATACGGCGTCAAGTCCGCGCAATCGTTGACGACCGGCACCCGTTCCTCGCCTTCGAGCGGCAGATGACACGTCCATGGATTCAATTCCAACTCGCGCTCGAACGATTTCAAGCAGCGGACGCACCGGCACTCCAGCGTGAGCCGCAACGCGCCGCGAAGCAACAGGCTGCGATCCAGCAATTGAACCTCCAACTCATGCCGCAACGGCTGCGTGACGCGAATCATTTCGTCGTGCGTGTCCAGATCCAGTTCGGCCACCGGCAATTCGCCGCGCAAAATCACATCGCGCTCCTCCAGATGACGCAGATTGACGACCAGCGGCATGACTCAGCTCCTTTTCGTCGCGGCAAATTTTTTCTTCAGGGCGCTTTGCACGTGCAGGGGCACGAACGCGCTCACGTCGCCGCCCAGCCGCGCGATTTCCTTCACGAGGCGCGAGCTGAGAAACGTGTAAGTGTCCTTGGGCATCATGAAAATCGTTTCGATGTTTTCGTTCAGCTTGCGGTTCATCAAGGCAAGTTGAAACTCAAATTCAAAATCCGACACCGCGCGCAGTCCGCGCACAATCGCCTGCGCCTTCCGGCTCTCGACATATTCGACGAGCAGGCCGTCAAACGCGTCGGCTTCGACGTTCGGCAGATGTTTCATGGCTTTTTTCACGAGCGCGAACCGTTCGTCAAGCGTGAACAGCGGCTGTTTGCCGTCGTTTTTCGCAACGGCCACGATGACGCGGTCGAATAATTTGGCCGCGCGCCGAATCACGTCCAGGTGGCCGTTGGTCAGCGGATCAAAACTGCCGGGATAAATCGCTGTGCGCATCAAAAATCACTTTAGCATTTGCGGCGGATTTGACGAGCAAGAAAAATCAAATCACGCGAAACAGAAGAGAGGCTGAAATAAATCAAACCAGCTCCGGCGCTTCAATTTCTTTCGGCGGGTTCATTGAACGACCGCCAGCTTTCAACTTCGCAGTTTAGTTGAGCGACGCGATTGGCGGCGAGGCAGGCGGCGGTCAATTCCTTGCGGCGCAACAGCCGCGCCACGGTGCTGGAACGCCGCCGCGCCGGAGTCGTTAAAAAAACTTCTTCGCCAACGGATCGGGAATGTCCAGAGTCACTTGCATAAAATTACTGAAACAACCTAGCAAAAAATGAGCGGAAGTAAATTTAAAACAGACGACGGGGCAAGTCCGGTCGAGCGCGGCGATGATTTTATTAGGCGCGCGGCTTTGGCTTGGAGCGATTCGCGGAACATTTACCACCGGAAAATAACAACAAAGAAACGGCGGGGCGAAGAAAAGTTTGTTGCTTTGTGTGCGGAGACAGCATATTAAGATTCCATAATGCCGCTCAATAAATCGGCGTGTTTATAATACGACGATGCGGAAAACAAACAAGTTGGCCGAAGTTGAAAAAAGGAATGCATGAGTGACGAGCAAAACGAGCCTGCAAAGCAGTCGAACGAGAAACTTAAGTACCCGCAAGTTTCCTATGTTGAGTTCCTCGAGACGAGCCCTCCGTTTCATCCAGTCAGAGCTATGGGCCTTTTTGAGGTGGACAGACAATCGCTTGCATTGAGCACTCCTACAATCACGTTACACTGCGATGATGAAGACTGTGGTGGCCCTCGCTACTTCGCCTTTCGCACCAAGACTGGTGGTCTGTATAACGCGCAGAGAGGGAAGAGAAACGACGTCTTCGTCGAGTATGTTTGCCGAAATTGTAACAAAACCCTCAAAAGTTTCTCATTTCTTACATTCGAGCTTTTCGACGATGGGAGTGGTCTTGTTGTCAAACTGGGGGAATGGCCGCCTTTTGGCCCGAAGACACCAAGCCGCCTACTTAGACTTCTTGGGACTGACAAGGAACTGTTTCTCAGGGGCAGACGAGCTGAGTGCCACGGCCTTGGAATTGGCGCATTTACTTACTACCGTCGTGTTGTGGAGAACCAGAAGAACCTTTTGCTAGATGAAATCATTAAGGTTGTTCAGAAGGTTGAGACGTCACCTGCAGCCATAATCAAAGATCTGACGATGGCCAAGACGAATTTTCAATTCACGCAGGCAATCGAAGGAGTGAAGTTGGCTATACCGCAGGTTCTCTTGATCAATGGTCACAACCCGTTGATTTTGCTGCATAGCGCGCTAAGCGCAGGAATTCACGACAAAACTGACGACGAGTGCCTTGAACTGGCCAAGAGCGTGCGTCAAGTTCTTGTGGGGCTCGCGGAACGATTGGGACAGGCTATGTCCGAACACAAGGAACTGAATGAAGCTGTCACGAAGCTGCTCCAAGTGAACGCAGACAAGGCAAAGAACAAGACCAGCCAGCAAGGCGTCGGAAAGTAGTTCGGATCACGCCGAGCCACGTGCCACCGACGACGTCAACCGCGGTTTGGCCGGAATCAAACCATCTGCGGCGCTTCAATTTCTTTCGGCGGCTGGGACAAGGGCGTGCCGTCCGGGGCTTCGGGATACTCGAAGATTTTGCCTTCGTAGTTGCGCAGCACCACGCGGTCGGCGTTGTGGCTCAACACATAGTCCGGGTTGATGGGCACCTTGCCGCCGCCGCCGGGAGCGTCAATGACGTATTGCGGCACGGCGTAACCGGTCGTGTGACCGCGCAATTGGGTCATGATTTCCAAGCCATTGCGCACGCTGGCGCGCAGGTGCGCCGAGCCGGAAATCAAATCGCACTGGTACAGGTAATACGGCTTCACGCGGCACATCAGCAGCTTCTGGATGTGCGCCTTCATCACCGCCGCGTCGTCATTGACGTGTTTGAGCAACACGGACTGGTTGCCAAGCGGAATGCCGGCGTCGGCCAGGCGGCCCAGCGCGTCGCGGACCTCCGTCGTCAGCTCGCGCGGATGATTCGAATGAATGCTCATGAACAGCGGATGAAATTTTTTCAGCATTGCGCACAGTTCGGGCGTGATGCGTTGCGGCAGGAACGTCGGGATGCGCGAACCGATGCGTAAAAATTCCACGTGCGGAATAGCCCGCAACCGGCCCAAAAGCTGTTCGAGTTTGTCGTCGCTGAGCAGCAGGGGATCGCCGCCGCTCAACAGCACGTCGCGGATTTCCCGATGCTGTGCGATGTAAGCGATTTGCCGGTCGAATTCGGGATGAAAATCGTAGCCGCTGGCATTGCTCACCAGCCGCGAGCGCGTGCAATAACGGCAATACGCGGCGCAGCGGTCGGTGACCAGGAACAGCACGCGGTCGGGATACCGATGCACGAGGCCGGGCACGGGCGAATGGGAATCCTCGCCGCACGGGTCGCTCATCTCCCACGGCGCGGTGCGGGTCTCCTCGATGCGCGGGATGACCTGGCGGCGGATGGGGCAATGTTCATCCGCCGGATCAATGAGATTGAAAAAATACGGCGTGATGGCCAGCGCGAGCTTGTGATTCGCCAGTTTTGCTCCGGCGAATTCCTCCGGCAGGAGCGTGGGCATCAGCCGTTGCAACTGCTCCGGTGTCGTGATGCGATGTTTTAGCTGCCAATGCCAGTTGTTCCAATCGGAATTAGAAACATCGTGCCAGAAGCCGCGACCAGCGGAGTGGAATTCCTTCAAAGCTGGCAGTCGGTGGTCCGCTGGCGGCTCCCCGCCATTCGTCTGCGAATTGTCATCCTTTATCATTTTTTCAGTAACAAACTATAAGTTGGAATTGCCCCCTGTCAAGTTGACCGCTTTTGCGCTTGCCGCGTTCAAGCGCGGTTGAAAATCAGGGGGACAGGCCCTCCGGTTTGATGGTGGATTCGATTGCCCGCCGTCGCGCATCCAGCGCGTCCAATTTTTTTATCATGTCGTTCGCGTTCGTTTTTGACGATGAAGCAAACGGATGTTTAATCCAGCGCATCACGAACGAGGGGCGCTTGCCCAAGCCAAGATAATCCGCCAGGGCGCGGCGATACCCGTCGGCCAGGACCGCCAGCGGCGCGGCCATGCGCAGTTGCGCAAGTTCCAGATCGCGCAACTTGGTTTGCAGAATGGCGTCCCGCCGCGGCGGGTCCCAATTGCGAATCACCGCCTGCAGCGAAATTTGGGCGTGGGCGGGCAAGGCGTTCGACGCCGTGCGCATCTCCACCGGCACGCTGAGGATTTCATCGAGCTGGTCACGGCTGACGGCGGGCGTCCACCCCGGGCCGGGGGCACGCGCGGCAAAACCGACGACTTGCAACGCCCACCATTTTTCCACATCGAGCGGCCGCGGAAAATTTTCGCGGAACGCGCTTTGAAACGCGGTCTGCCAATTGTAGCAATCCGGCAGGGTTTCCAACGTCGCGCGCAAATGCGCCCGCCCGTTTTTCAAGGCCAGCAGTTCGTTGACCAACAGTTGCGCGCTGGCGCGATACACGCCGCCGTCCGCGCCGGACAGTTGCTCGCCGGTGGGCCAGCTCAATTGTTCAAACGTCAGCGCCGGCTCATTTCGCAAGATCCGCCGCGTGCCGGCGAGCGGATCCAGGCCGCGTTCGGTGGTGACGGTGCGGCTGACCAACAGGCCGTTCACCCTTTTGGCCGGTGATGACAGGATGGCTTTCTGCCAATCGTCGTCCAGCAATTGCCGGGACAAACCGTCGGTGAGCCACGCGGGGATTTCCGCGGACCGCGCACGGGCGTTGCGATTGGCGAATTCCAGCAGCAGCACGCCGGTCATCGCGCGGGCGAAACGGGTGCGCGGCAGGACGTCGGGCAGCCGGACTTGATAATTCCAGCCGCTGGCGAAGCGTTCGGAAACGATGGCAACGTCCTCATCTATTGATTGCGCCGGGTGCAGCAACAGAAAAATTTGCCCGTGCCACGGCGCGTTGGGGTCCAGGTCCAGTTCCCGCCGCAATGATGCCTTGATGCGCTCGGCAGAGACGGCCAGCAGCGCCGGTTCCAGCCGGACGAAATCGGCATTGGTGGCGATTTCCGGCCGGTCGGCCAGCCTCGCCCTGGCGGCGGGGGACGGCGCGCCAATGACGATGAACTGGCCGGAAACGCTGCGCGCCGAGGTTGTGTCCGGAGGCGGAACCTGCGCGCGGGCGACCATCGAAAAAATCACCGCGCAAAAAAACGACAGGCGTCCAAAAGTCGAACCGTTAAATCGTCGAATCGTCAAACCGTTGAACTGATGCAACCGTTTCCTGATGCAGCGATGCAACGCCGATTTCATTTTTTGCCGGCCTGGGGCGTGGTTTTTGCCGGCGCCGGTTTCGCGTCACTGCCGGACGAAGCCGGCGGGGGGGAATCTTTTTTTGCGGCCTGTTTGTAGCCCTCGCTGCGGTAGTCGGTGATGTAAAAACCATCGCCCTTGAAGAGCAGCCCGCCCCCGGCGCTGATCTTGCGTTTCACCCGGCCGCGGCCCCATTTTTTCCGGAGGCAAAGTCCCTTCGGGCAAATCCGCAGCGGCGGGGCGGCAATGGATTGAAAGGCTTCAAATTCGCGCCCGCATTTTTCACAAATGTATTCGTAGGTTGGCATGATGTCGCGAACGGCCCGTTTCGGCGGCAAATCAAATTCAAATTGAAAGATTCAACCGCGCCGGTCACTGCGGCGGCCGGTTTGTCGTCGCCGCGGGCGCGTTGGTCGGCGATGGAATGACGTGGATGGAACCATCGGAGCTGACTTCGACGTTCAAATCGTAGCGCGGCGCCCGCGCGGTGTTGGTGGACGCCGGGCGCTGCATCAGCAATTGCGCGCCTTTGAGCTGTGCCCCGGGCTCGGTGCCTTCGCGCATCCATTCCAGGCGGCGGGCGACGAACAACTCGTCCTTCAATTTTCTGACCTGGGCGCGCACCGTTGACAGGTTGTTGAACTTGCTTTCCAACTCGGCCCGGGCGGCCGTTTGCCGCTGCAATTCTTTTTGGAGAAAGGCGTTGTTGGTTTCCGCCCCGGCGAGTTTTTGTTGCGTGCCGGCGATTTGCGCGTTCAAGCCGGCGATGGCGTTGGTCAGCGCGGCGGCACGCCGGTCGAGCACCTGATTTTGCGCCTCCAAATCAGCGAGGCGGCTGTTGAGATTGGTGATTTGGTTCCGGGCGTTTTGGAGCGAGGCGTTGGCGCCGGCCAGCTTGTCGGAGGCTTCGGTGAATTGATTGCTGAACGTCAGCGCTTCCTGATGGCTGGAGGCAAGGTCGTTGGTCAATATGAGATTGACCTGGCGCAATTCATTGAGATTGGCGGTGGCCGTCATCAACTGGTTGGAAAAGTCAATAATCGCGTCGGTGTCCTTTCTCAACCGTTCGGCCGATGCCTTTTTCGTCGTAACCAAGGCAATGATCAGTCCAACACAAGCCACGAAGAGAACAATGAGAACAACCATTCCGACTTTTGTTTTCATAACACTTTCCAAAGTGGCTCACCCAGGCTTGTTTGGCAAGCCCGCTTCAACGCCGCTTTACTTTTCCGGCGGCTCGGCGGACGCGTTGGCGGTTGCCGCCGCCACCGCCGCTTTCAAATCCGCATCCAGAATTTGAATATCCGCGTCTTTCTGCAATTTGTCCAGATAAGCCGGCGCGAGTTTTTCGGTTTTCTGCCCGATCAGGTAATTCTTGATTTTGTCGGCGACGGACGGATAGTCCAACTTTTTGGCCGGAGTTTTGCCGTACAATTTGATGATATCGTAGCCCACAGTAGTGGTAATGACGTCACTGATTTGATTGTTGGTCAACGAAAACGCCGCCGCTTCAATCTCGGGCGGTGTTCCTGGATTGCCGCGCGCGAGGATGATTTCGTTGGTGCTGTACTTCGCATTGGGGTCTTCGGAGTATTGTTTGCCAAGCGCCACGAAGTCTTCGCCGGTGCGGGCTCGCTTGAGGATGTCTTCAGCCTGTTTGTGTTTTTTCTGTTGCTGTTCCATCGTCAACGGCGCCTGAGTCACCGGGTCCACGGTCAACAGAAGAATATGGCGGACGTTAATCATTTCCGGCTGCTCAAAGTCCGCCAGATGATTGGTGTCGTCGAAAAATTGTTTCGCCTCGGCATCCGTCGCGGTGACGTTCAATTCCCGCGTCAACACCACTTGAGCCGTGGTTTCCTGGGTGACTCTGGAACGCAGTTCGTCCGGCGTCATGCCCAGGGCTTTCATCTGTCGGTCAAGCGCTTCCTGCGAACCGGCCCGTTCCAGCAAATTGGTCATTTGCAAACCGGCCTTTTTGGCGCCGTCGGCCTTGTCCGCGACCGTGGCTTTTTGAAGCAAAAGTTGAACCTGAATGAGCCGGCTGAGCATCTGGCCTTCGAACTGGATCAACCGCGCCTGCGGAATGACCTGGCCGTGCGCGGCAGCGGCGGATTTATAACCCATCATCACCTCGTCCAATTCACTGCGCTTGATTTCAAAACCCTTGCCCTTGGCAATCACCGGGTCGCCAAACAGCGCGGTTATCGCGTTGGTGGCGTTGGCGTTTGGCGCGATGGGTTTGGCGTTGGTCGGGGTGGATGCGGGCGCATTCGTGGCGGCAGCATTGGCGGAAGCCGCTTGCGCGCACGGCAGCGCGAACAAGGCCACGGCGAACACGGCAGGGAAAATCAATTTCATTTGTTTTTTCATTTTTTTCTCTTTCGATTTGACAGTTTTTACAATTTTATCACTTTCACATTGCTGATGTCAGGGTCTTTCTGAAGTTCGGCCAGCACCGCCGGCGGCGGCGCGCTGTCGAGATTCAACACCGTCAGCGCCAGCCCGCCGGCGGTGTCGCGCGTCAGGCTCATGTTGGCGATGTTGACCTTGTGTTTGCCGAGCAGCGTGCCGAGATGGCCAACGATGCCGGGCCGGTCCTTGTTGTTGAGCAGCAGCAGGGTGCCGCTGATGGGAATTTCCACCGGCGTGCTGAACAGCCGCACGATGCGGGGATTGTTCGGCGAGCCGAAAAACGTCCCGCCCGCCGAAATCAGTTTTTTCCCGTTGCTGAAAACCTGCACGTGCAGCCATTCGTTGAACGTCACCGGCTCGTCGGATTTTTTTTCCTCGACGGTGATGCCGATGCTCGCGGCGACGGAGCGGACGTTGACGTTGTTCACGTCCTTGACCGCGCTGCTTTCCAAATAGCCGCGCAAAATGGAGCGCGTCACCGGATCGGTGTTCGGCAACTGCCGCGCGTGGCCGCCATAAGTGATGTAGAGGCGGTCGGCGCCCGGCGGCGCGAGCTGCGCCAGCAATTTCCCCAGCGCTTCGCCCAGCGGCAGGTAGGGCTTCACCTGCTCGTAGGTCTTCGCGTCCAGATACGGCAGATTCACCGCGTTGCGGACTTCGCCCGTGAGCAGATAACCCGCGATGACTTCGGCGACTTCGATGCCGCATTTTTCCTGCGCCTCCTCCGTGCTCGCGCCGAGGTGCGGCGTCAAAATCAGGTTCGCCTGCTTGCGATACGGATGGTCGGCGGGCAGCGGTTCGGTGGCATAAACGTCCAGCGCCGCGCCGGCGACCTTGTTCGATTCCAATGCCGCAATCAAATCCGCTTCGACGATGATTTCGCCCCGCGCGCAATTCACAATTTTCACGCCGGGTTTCATCTTGGCGAACGCGGCGGCGTTGAGCATGTGCTTGGTTTCCGGCGTCACCGGCATGTGGACGGTGATGAAATCCGCCACGCGATAAACTTCATCCACGCTGTCGGCAAATTCCGCGCCGATGGCCTTCGCGCGGTCCTCGGTGAGATAGGGGTCGTAGGCGATGACGCGCATGCCGAAGGCGATGGCGCGTTTGGCGACTTCCGTGCCGATGCGGCCCATGCCGAGCACGCCGAGGGTCTTGCCCATGAGTTCGGCGCCCTGGAAAAGTTTGCGGTCCCATTTGCCGGCGACCATCGAGGCGTGCGCCTGCGGCACCTTGCGCGCGAGCGAGAGCAGCATGGCGAAGCTCAATTCGGCGGTGGTCACGGTGTTGCCGCCGGGGGTGTTCATCACCACGGTGCCATGTTGCGTGGCGGCTTCGATGTCCACGTTGTCCACGCCCACACCGGCGCGGCCGACCACGCGCAATTTCGGCGCGGCTTCGATGACTTTGCGCGTGACCTTGGTTTCGGAACGGACGACCAATGCGACGGCGTCGGCGACGACGGGCAGCAATTCCGCCTCGGGCAGACGTTTGGGCAGCACGACCACTTGAAATTCAGGCCGCTGTTGCAACAGCGCGATGCCTTTCGGCGAAACCGGATCACAAATGACAATTTTCATATTAAAGGGGTGTGAGTATAGGCCATGACCCAGGCAAGGTCAAACAGCGAATCCATAAAATTCACTGTGCGTCCGGCAAAAATTGGTTATGCTCGCGTTGGCAATAATGAGCAAGCTGCTGTTGATTGATGACGAAGAGGACGTGCGGTATTCGTTCCAGCGGATTTTTGATTCGCCGGAAGTCGAACTGGCCACGGCCTCGTCCGGCGAGGAGGGATTGCGGGTCATCCCCAAATTCAAGCCCGACCTCGTGCTCATGGACGTGCGCATGGGCGGCATGAACGGGCTCGAAACGCTCCGCCGCATCCGCGCCACCAACCCCAAGCTCCTCGTCATTTTGATGACCGCCTATGGCACGACGCAAACGGCCATCGAGGCGATGAAGCTCGGCGCGTACGATTATCTGCTCAAGCCGTTCGACGCGCCCAAGCTCAAGGAAATCGTCGCCAACGCGCTCAAGGCCGCGCACGATATGCAGCAGGTGGTGTCGTATCAGCCATTGCTCGAATCCGAGGATTACGAACTGGGCATCGTCGGCCGCAGCGAGCCGATGCAGCAGGTCTTCAAGCTCATCGGCCAGGTGGCGGCATCGGATGCCACCGCGCTCATCACCGGCGAAAGCGGCACCGGCAAGGAACTCGTCGCCCGCGCGATTTATCATCACAGCGACCGCAGCACGCAGCCGTTTCTGGCGGTCAATTGCGCCGCGATACCCGAGCAATTGCTCGAAAGCGAACTCTTCGGCCACGAACGCGGCGCGTTCACCGGCGCGACGACGCAACGCATCGGCAAATTCGAGCAATGCAACAAGGGCACGATTTTCCTCGATGAAATCGGCGACATGACGCCGGCGACGCAGACGAAAATTCTCCGCGTGCTGCAAAGCGGCACGTTCGAGCGCGTCGGCGGCAACCAGCCAATTAAGGTGGACGTGCGCGTCATCGCCGCCACGAACAAGCCGCTGGAGGCCGCCGTGGCAGCGCGGCAGTTCCGCGAGGATTTGTTTTACCGGCTCAACGTCGTGCGCATTCACATTCCGCCGTTGCGCGAACGGCTCGACGACGTTCCGCTGCTGGTGAACTATTTTCTGGAAAAAATCGCGCGCGAACAGCAACGCAAACCGAAGTCCGTCGCCGCCAACGCCATCAAGGCGCTTGAAAAATATCACTGGCCCGGCAACGTGCGCGAACTGGAGAACGCCATCCGCCGCGCGCTTGTCATGGCCAAAAGCGGCGCCATCCTGCCCGGCGACCTGCCGCCGGAAATTTCCGGGCAGGGCGGCGCCCCGCCGC
>CAWFZJ010000092.1:0-43868 GCA_963820205.1 uncultured Verrucomicrobiae bacterium | reverse complement strand
TCCGAATAGCCGGACCTTGCGGTAAACTTTGGTCTCGAAGCCGGTCAGCATGTCGTGCTCCCGCATCAACGCCGGATGGATTCGGCTTTCCAACTCCGCGGCCTCAAAGTACCCTGCTTATCTGAAACATCATGCCCAGTGTTTTCATCAAAACCTACGGCTGCCAGATGAACGAGCGCGACAGCGAGGCGGTCGCCGCCCAACTTGTGGCCAAGGGCTACACCCTCGCGCCGTCGGAAGCCGTGGCGGACGTGGTTTTGCTCAACACCTGCAGCGTGCGCGATTTCGCGGAAAAAAAAGCCATCGGCAAGATGCAGAACCTCGCCGCGGATGTGCGCAAGAACCGTCCGAATGTCGTGCTCGGTTTCATGGGCTGCATGGCGCAAAGCCGGGGACAGGAATTGATTGATAAACTGCCGGACGTGGACCTCGTTCTCGGCACGCAAAAATTTCATCACGCGGCGGATTACCTTGACGAAATCCTGGCCGGTCGCCGCGACAAAATTGTGGACGTGGCGGACAGAGCAGGGGAGCGAGGCGACGATTCGCGAGCATTTGCTCAACGGCAAAGCGCAGAAATCCGTCACCGCGTATGTCAGCATCATGCAAGGCTGCAATCAGCGCTGCACGTTTTGCATCGTGCCCGACACGCGCGGCGAGGAACGCAGCCGCGGCATTCCCGACATCGAGCGCCGAGTGCCGCCAGTTGGTGGCGCAGGGCGTGAAGGAAATCACCTTGCTCGGCCAGATCGTCACCAGCTATGGCAAACGCGGTTGGAGTTCAAGCTTTAGCTTGCCAGGGTTTTCATCGCCGCCGGACACGCTGAAGCGTGAACTCCAACCTTCCCCCTTCGTCCGACTGCTCGACGCCGTTCATGAGATCGAAGGATTGGAACGCATCCGGTTCACCTCGCCGCATCCAAAGGGCTACGGCGACGATTTGATCGAGGCCTACGCGAGGCTGCCCAAGCTTGTCGAGAGCGCGCACCTGCCCATTCAAAGCGGCAGCGACCGCATTTTGAAATTGATGCATCGCGGCTACACGCGCGAACGCTTTCTCGGCCTCGTCAAAAAATTGCGCCGTGCCCGGCCGGACATCGGCATCACGACCGACATCATCGTCGGCTTTCCCGGCGAGACGGAGGACGATTTTGAACAAACCCTTTCGCTCGCGCGCGAGGTCGAATTCGACAACGCCTACCTCTTCAAATACTCGCCGCGCCGCGACACGCCCGCCGCCGGAATGCCGGACCAGGTTCCGTTGAAAATCCGAGAGGAACGCAACCATCGCCTGCTCGAAACGATCAATGAAATCGGCAAACGCAAATACGATGCGTTCGTCGGGCGGCGGACACAGATTCTGGTCGAGGGGCCGAGCCGGAAGAATCCGGCGCGGATGACCGGCCGGACGCGCTGCAACAAGATTGTGGTGTTCGAGGGTTCGGAACGGCATCGCGGACAGCTTCTGGACGTGAAAATCACCCGTGCTGGTTCTTTCACCCTCTATGGCGACCCGGCGATTGTGAACCTGTAGCCGCAAGCATCAGTCCGCGCCAAAATCCCTTCGTGAGCCTTGAGCCGTTCGACAAGAGAATACTTTCGCCGTCGCGTGCGGATCACGCCTTCCGGGCGGCAACTCGGTTAAGCTGCAGGCTTGGTGGCCGTGCAAGCCGAAGCGCTGGATAAAAATCACACGCCTGTAAACCGGTTCACGTTACAACTTCCGCAATTGAACGACGGTGGCGCCCCAGCCGCCGAATTGCGGGTGATCCAGTGTGAACAAAACCACATCCGGGTGTTTCGCCAAAATGGCGTGAACGGTGCGCCGCAGGTTGCCAATACCTTTGCCGTGAATGATGCGCACCTGGAGGATGCCGCGCTCCCGGCAGGCAGCGAGATAATCCGGCACGAGATTCTTCACTTCGCGCGGATTAAACGTGTGCAAATCCAGCACGCCGTCAATCGGCAGTTCAATCGGTTCGTCAGCCATGCGTCAGCAGCCGTTGCTTCGTCCACGCGCGCCGGGCGCGGCGTTTTCAAGAACGGGGCACATAGCCCATTTGCGCCAGAACTTCCTGACCGCGCGGCGACCGGATAAACTGGATGAAATCAAGCGCAGCCGGCCTTTCCTTGGCCTTGTTGGTGTAAAGATGAAGCACCCGGGCGTAGGGATATTTGCCCTGGTTCACGGCTGCGACGGTGGGTTCGACGCCTTCAATGGACACGACCTTGGCGCCGGAATGAGACGCCAGATTGAAGCCGGAATAGCCAATGCCGTTCGCATCCCGGGCCACAGCCTCGACGATGGCAGCGTAATTCGTAAACAAATTTTGCTCCGAAGCGTAAGGCTTGTTGTCCATCGCCAGTTCCTTGAAGCCGATGTACGTCCCGGAAATCGGGTCGCGAATGTACAGGTGAATCGGAGCGTCCGGCCCGCCCACTGCCTTCCAGTTTTGGATCACACCGGTAAAAATGTCCCGCACCTGCTCCCGCGTCAGATTGCCGGCGGGGTTGGCGGCATTTACCACCACGGCCACGCTGTAGGCGCCTATGACGTAGTCGTTCAATTCCACATTGCGAAATTGCGCCACTTCCAGCTCCTCCTTGAGGGGCAGGCGCGAAGCCCCGGCAATGTCGCAAAAACCGCCCATCAACGCCCCCATGCCATACGATGTCCCCTTGGATTCCAGATCAAAAATGGCTGCCGGATGTTCCTTCTTGTACTCGCTGATGAGCCGCGGCGCCAGCTCCTCGCCGATGGTGTTCGAGCCTCGAATGATGATTTTCCCGGACGACGCGGCTTCCGGTGTTTCCGCCGTTTGTTTGCCTGCCGGACAACCCGCGACAAACACCCCAAGCAATATCAAACTGACGCTTCTTAAAAAGCCGGCGGTTGTCCGGCCAGCGTGTCTATGGCGCAAATTTGTTTTCATGGCGTCCTTCCGTTTATTCGAAAATAAAACTCACTCACTGGAGCAAACACTTCAAGAAAAAACAATCAGGTTTTAACCGGCGTTTTGCCGGTTTCCTTGATTTTCGCCTTCACCCAGGCCGTGGCCTGGCGCGGTGTTTTTAATTCATCCTGCAACTGCTTTTCCCGGATTTCGGCCAGCAACGCGCCCAGCGCCGGACCGGGTTTCATACCGAGCGCAATCAAATCCTTCCCCGTGAGCAGGGGCGGACGAATCGCCGGTTTTTTCTTCAGTTCCGCCGCCTGCGCCACCAGAAACCCATGGTGTTCCAGGTCGCCGTGCGAACCGAGGCAATCCAGCCGGTGCAATTCGAGTTCCAGCGGAAAGGTTTTGCGCATCAGCAATCGCCGCAAAGTCGCTTTGCGCATCTGCTTCACGTCCTTGAACTGCATGTGCTGCCGCACGCACGCGACGATTTCCTCGATTTGCCTTTTCGGAAAACGCAGCCGCCTCAAAATCCGTTCCGCCAGCGCCGCGCCGACTTTTTCGTGGCCATAAAAATGAATTTTGCCCGTGGCCGGATCCAGCTCGGCCGTGGCCGGCTTGGCGATGTCATGCAAAATCACCGCCCACGGCAATGATGGATGCGCGCCCGGCGGCATTTTTTCGAGCATCAGCCGGATGTGTTCGAACACGGTGCCTTCAGGATGAAAATCCGGCGATTGCTCGCACGCAATCGTGGTGACGACTTCGGGTAAAACGCCGGGCAGCAATCCGCTGTCGCGCAGCAGCACCAGCCCGCGCGCGGCGGGCGGTTGGAGTTCACGCTTCAGCGTGTTCCCGGACAAGCTAAAGCTTGAACTCCAACCTGGCGGACTGAACAATTTGATCAGTTCGTCACGAATCCGCTCGGCGCTGATGAGTTCAATTTTCGACGCGAGCCGTTTGATGGCGGCGAAAGTTTGCGGCTCGATTTCAAAACCCAACTGCGCGGCAAAGCGCACCGCGCGCAGCAAACGCAAATGGTCCTCGGCAAACCGTTCCTCCGGCACACCGATGGTGCGGATGATTTTCGCGCGCAAATCCTTTTCCCCGCCGACCCAATCGTGAAGCTTCTCCGTGATCGGGTCGTAGAAAAGTCCGTTGACGGTGAAATCGCGCCGTTGCGCATCGGCCCTGGCGTTGGCAAAGGCAACCTGCTCCGGATGCCGGCCATCGCGATAATCCGCCTCGGCGCGATACGTGGCCACCTGGAATTGCTGGCCGTTTTCAATCACGACTATCACGCCAAATTTGCGCCCGACCGCAATGGTACGCTTGAACAGTTTTTCGACCTGCTCCGGCCGCGCGGACGTGGCGATGTCGTAATCGCCCGGCTCGCGTCCGAGCAAAACATCGCGCACGCAACCACCCACCCAGAACGCACTGAAACCGGCGCGTTGGAGGCGGCGGACAATTTCAACGGCGATGGCGCGCAGCAGGTTGTCAGTCATTTGCAATTTACGATTTACACGGCACACGGCGCGAGTATCGCGTCGGCCATGCCGTGGATGATTTTTTTGTCCGCCGGGTTGACCGTGGCCAGCACGCCGCCGAGCTGCGGGCGCGCGGCATCGCCCTCGCCGGAAACAAAATAATACGGGCACAGCCGCACCCGGCCTTTCATCGGTACGACCTCGCTCTTCGCAAAATCGAACCACTGCGCCTCAACCAGCGCGGGCTTGTGATAACGCTGGAGGACGCACGGCGATTGTCCGAAATGTTGGATGGCATCGTCCACGGCCTTTGCCCAGTCCTCGTGCGACAAATCGCTGCCGAGAAAAACCCCGCGCGCGCCCCACGCGTGCTCGGAAAAGCCGGAGACTTTCAAAATCAACTCGCGCTCCTTTTGCGACAGGGTTTTGAGCTGACGCCAGTCTGTCAGGCCCAGTTCGGGAATCGCGGCCTGTGGAGGCAGCGGTGTCGGGTCAATGATCCATGTGTAAGGCACCAGCTTTTTGAGCCGGTTGAAAAAGTTTTCGCCCAATTCCTGCCGCCAGAAGTCGTGCAGGTTGCGATTCCACAACAGCGCGAACAGCATTTTCTCCTCGAACACCGGCTTGGGCGGCGGCGTGAGGCGTATGCGTTTCTCGGCGGCCAGTTCAAAAATATTCTTTGAATTCGGCACATTGGCCAGGTCGAACAATTCGAAGAAACGGTACACCGCGTCGCCGTCAGGAAAATCGTTGAAACGTGAATCGTGAAACGTGAATCGTGAACCAAGTTGTTCGCACAACCAATTCATCTCCGGCCGATACGTCGCCGCTTCTTCTGACACAACGATATGAACCTGCTTCGCATCGCCGAAGATGGATTCAAACCCGCGCAACATCCCATCGGTGCCGCCGATTAAAGTAGGGCGGGCGTCTCGCCTGACCGTTTTAATTTCCGTTGTCGCGCCTTCGGCGCCGGGCAGGCGAGACGCCTGCCCTACTTCGGAATACGTTTTCCCCAGCCACGCCGTCAGGCCGATGCCACCGGGCACGGAATCGAGTTCCGTGATGCTGAGGCCGGTTTCCGTCAGCAAAATGTCGGGCCGAATGACGCGCGGCACGTCGTTTTTGAACGCGGACGAACGCTGGAGCGCGATGAGTTCCGCCGGCTTGCCGAGATCGAGCCAGCGGGCGACCCATTCCGGCTGTTTGCCCTCGACGCTTTTGCGGTAAAGCAGATTGACCGCGCGATAAAATTGCAGCAGCACCCGGCCCAGCGATTCAATTTCTTTCGCCAGATTTTCGCCGAGCGGAAACGGCGCCGGAGAAATGCGCCAGTCCAGCCCTGCGAACAGTCCACCGGGCGGCAAAGAATCGCGGATGAAATTTGCGCGTTTGAAATTCTCGTCGGATGGCAGCACTTGTGATTTCCTTATTTAACAGAACGCACTTCAACCACTTGCAGCGTTCGTCGGGCAGGTTTTATTTCCAAACCCAGTTGCTCCCGGGCCGCTTTGATGACTTCCGCTGGATCAGGCAGAAATCGCTGGTCATCAGGTTTGACCAATTCCGCTTGCAATAGTTTGAGATCGTGGTCAGAGATTTTATCGCGCATTTCCTTCGGCAAAGCTCCCGCAATAATTGCCTTCGGATTGCTGATGGCAAGCATGTTCATTTTCCTGTCGAGTTGAGATGGCAACAATTCTTCTTCCGACATTTTCCATTTCACATCCACGCTCCAAAAGCCAGCCAGCTTTGTGTCGTTCACAACCGGCTTGCCAAAAAAGCCTCCAAAATCGCCGGCGACCGAATCCATTGAAACGCCTTCCCGTCGGAGTCCGCCATCAAATGTGCCACCACCACTGCCTGCTTCCGCCCGCTTTAACCCCGACACATTTGTTGAACGAAGCGTCATCGCATAAACGTCCAGCTCGCGATTGGTCAGTTGAACGGAAATGCCCAGATTGGTCCTGGCCACCACCGCAAAACGCATCCGCAATTCCGGCAATTGGCCGGGCGGAGCGCTGGCAGTGATGTCATACAATCCATCAGGCAAATTGCCTTCCACCAGAACCTGCTCTCGATTGACGCCAAAAAGTTCCACCAAGACATCTCGCACAATAGCTTTTTTCGCCTCAAAAACAGTGTGCTCTTTGTTCCAAACCATGCCGTCGTACCCGCCATGAGTTGGAAAAGGGAACGGTCCTTGAATGGAAACGGACACTTCCGTCGGCGTTGAGTTTGAGTTCACGGTGGATGGACTGTCGGAACGGATGTCTGCATCGATATCCGGCCTTGGCAATGGCAGGCTGGACGGTTTGCCGGCGAGGGTTTCTTCCAGGTGTTTGGCCTCCAATTTTGCCGGATGAGTGATCGCAACGATTGTCCCTGACTTATCAATGACGAAAGTCGTCGGGATGCCATTTATTCCAAACGCGGTTTTGGTGGGGTTGAAAGGGCCATCGAGCGCGAGCCAGGATTTGATCGGTTTCCGTTGCAAGAACTGTTTCAGGCGGTCGGCATTGTCGTCGGAAATGGAAAGAAAGACGACCGGTTTTCCGCTGAACTGCTCCACCAAAGTGTTCAGATGAGGAATGACCTGAATGCAAGGCCCACAGCCGATGTTCCAGAATTCCAGCACCACAACTTTGCCTTTCAGTTTGTCCCAACTGATTTCATTCAGATTTGGGCCTTGAACCATCTGGCTGAACTGGAGCGGCGGTGGCGTGCTGCCGATTTTGGGAGCAACCTTGGTAATGAATTGGGAAAACGAACTGGCATTGAAAAACAACAGGCCGAGCAGCACACCAGCCTTCCATAAAGTTTTCATGGTTTTTTAAGTCCTGATTTGCCCGTTGCCGATGCCAATCCATTTGTAGCCGGCTAATTCGTTCACTTTTTGGCCTTTGACTTTTTAGCGCGACGGGGTGTTTGTGTTTGCAGCGTGCGCAGTGTGTTTTGCAACACGGGAATCACGCGCTGATCTTTGGGACGGTTCGCGGCCTGTTTGCTGACCAGGATGCGTTCCAGCGGCAGCACCTTGAGTTTTAGTTTGCCCACCTTGATTTCCAGCGCGCGTTTCCATTCGTCGGCGAATTCTCCCAGGCCATTCATGCGGATGACCACGTCGAACGGTTCGCTGCCCGGACCGCCGAGCATGGGTGGATTGTCGCCGAACGGCGGAATGTAAGCCGCGCCGATCTTGACGAGAGCTTGCATTAATTTGGGGTCGCTCAAATTGTCGAACCACAAATCAATGTCCTCGGTGACGACGGGCGCGCCTTGCAATGCGGCGGCGGAAAGTCCCACCACCATAAAACGGATTTTATGGCGGAGCAACGACTCCAGCAGCCGGAGCTCAGTTTCTGAAAGCGGCAAAACCTCGGCCACGGCGCAAACTCCGGTTGAGCCGCGTGAGCGGCGGTGATTGCAGGGAGATCAGCGTGAGCCGCACATCCTCCGGGTCGGCCTCGGGATGGCGTAACATCACCGCGGCGACATCGCCAGCGAGTTTTTTGGCCCAGCGATGCGACGCAGCGACGGATAAACGCGGTGTCGTTGCCCTTCGTCTCATGGGACAAATTTAACCAACCCAGGCGTGCTCGTCGAGAGTTGAATCTGGGCCCGTTGCCATCGTCGAATTACCGGATCAACTGAAACGTTACGGCGATTTATAAAGACTGCGGTAAAACATTTTGGCCGGGTTGGTCGTGCCGACCAGATAGGGGAAGGAATTGCTGGAAAGCGTGTTGGTGCTGACGCCAACCCAGTGAAAGAGGTCCGTGGAAGATTGAAGAATATAAGCCAGCCCCGTTTGTCCATTGAGACAAAACGCCAGTCGATTGGTTGAGTTCCTGGCGCCGACCTGCAAATTGAAAGCGTTCAGAGGAGGCAAAACATAAAGCGTGATGCTCTGAGCCGGAACAATATCGCCGAGAACTCTATTCGTGAGTGTAATGTTCACAAGCTGGTTGATGACGTTGGCGGAGGTTAGTTGCCAGCGTTGGACCGTTCCGGTGGCATTGAAGTTGGTGATGTTTGCCGTTATGGGCGTTGCATTGTTGAGGTCCTTGTTGATGACCATGAGCGTCATCGCCCCGTCGCTGGTCCGCACGGCGGCAAAGGCGGACAGGTTGTCGGGGTTGGGCACGACCGTAAGAATGCTCGTGTCACCAAAGGTGGATTTGTTGCCGTCATAATTGCGGTACATCTTCATCGCCTTGTAAGTGGGGGTGCTCGGATCGGGCGTCGTCCAGCGCGTGGCCAGGTCGAGGCCTTCACGACCGAAGATGCCAAGAATATCGGCTTGGGCAGTCGCGCCATTGATGTAAGGTTCGGCTCCCCAGTTGTATTCAGTGATGCCGATCTTCGTGCCGGGATAATTGGTCGTAACCCAGCTTCTTCATCCGGGGAATGAGCGCGATGACGCTATTGATCCAACTGGGATCCACGTAATTGGTGTCCCAGAACACGCGGGTTGATTGGTTCCGCAACACCTCCGTCGCGGAGTCAACCGCATTGCCGCCAACGTTGTTTTCCTGCGGGTAGCAGTGAAGCGTAAAAATATCCAGCAACCGCCGGCCGGCCGCCTGGCTGCGCTGTTGCACCTGGCTCAAAAACCAAGGGCCGAAATCCTGTCCGCCATGCGCCTTGCGGTCGGGATAATCCGCCGGGTTCCAATCGCTGTTTATGCCCGACCATTGTTGGTCGTAGCCGCTGTATAAATATCCCGGCCAGCCCCATTCTTCCGGCCCGGCGACCAGCGCATTCGGGTCAATTCCTTTCACCATCGTCGCGTAGTTGCAAAAATTGGTGAAGACCTCGGTCATCGTCGCGCCGACCGGATGCACGTCGCGATGCGTCGAATCCCAGATGCTCCATTCGTTATCCATGATGTAATAAAGCAAACCGCCGTTGGTCGCCGTGCCCCAGTGATTTGTCAAATGCTGCACCCAGCCGGCTTGAAAATTTGTGCCGGCGGCCAAGTTCGCATCGGTTGGATCATTGGTGGTGATGTCGAGTCCGGTGGCCAGCGAGACACCATTGCCGGCGGCCGGCCACCAGGGATCAGAATCCGTTTGCGGGCCGTATTTGTTGGTGGAATAGCTCGCCAAGCTCGCGCGATTCGCTCCGAGTTTTGCGACCCAGCCGATGATGGGAATGGTCAACATCGCCTGCGCGCCGCCGCTTTTTGATTCCTGGATAAAATCATCGCCATCGCCGCCGGCAGCGCTGCTGCTTTCGGCAATGCTTTCAAAATACCAGTCCGCCGCATGGTTCCAGGCGTTAATCTGCCAGTTGTAAGTGGTTGTTCCGTTGCCGCCGGAGCGATGCAGGGGCGCGTTCAAATCCTGCAACACACTGTTTGACGAGGCGAAAGCCACGCCATAAATCAGCGGGCTGATCGGGATTCGATTTGACGCTGCGTTGATGGCAATGGAAACCGGTGCATTGGTGCCGGACACGACCGCATTGGTAACCAAGGAAATGTCGTCCAGATAAAAAGTGGGTTCCGCCGTACCGGCGGAATCCTGGATGACGAAGCCGGTGAAGTTGGCCTGGTTTGCCACACCCAGAGCTGACAATGGAACCGTGTACCGCTGCCAGGTGTTGGCTATTGGTGTCGGACTGTTCAAATAATAGCGTGCGCTTTGCGCCTGGTTTTGTGAACCACCGGCATCGAGCAAGCCATAGACCTGTAATTTTTGTCCCCCGCTGGAACCGCCATTCAACCAAAAGCTGATGTTGGTGTAGGGCGTGGAGTCCATGTCGGGATGCCAGATTTGAATTCCCTGCCACGCGCTGGGAATCGTGACACTGATGGAATCGCTGCCGGAATGAACCGGCGAGGTATTGGCGTAATTGATCGTCGCCCAGCCCCAATTTGCCCAGCCATTTTCCAGCGCGTCGTCGTAAATGATCTGGTCGGCACGCGCCGCCAGTTGAAGTGCCAGGGCCGCCACCAGCCAGCACGGCCATTGGCAACGTGCCCAGCTTCTTAAATGAGGAGTTTCCATAAACATAATATCACGGGAAAAATACACCAGAAATCGTGCCAACGCATCTTTTGGGGTGTAATCAATTAGGGGGACGCCAATCCACCTGTTGGGTCGGCAATCTTGATTCAAAATCAAACAACCGGCGGATTATTTGCATCTGACAAATCAGGTTCGCACCTGTCCGCTGCCGATGCCCAGCCATTTGTAGCTGGTCAGCTCCTCCAAGCCCATCGGGCCGCGCGCGCCGATTTTGTCGGTGCTGATGCCGATCTCCGCGCCCATGCCGAACTCGCCGCCGTCGGTGAACCGCGTCGAGGCGTTCCAATACACCGCCGCGGAATCCACCTCGGCCAGAAATTGCTTCGCGTGCGCCTCGTTCTTCGTGACGATGCTGTCCGAATGCGCCGAGCCGTAGTGATTGATGTGGTCAATCGCCGCCTTCACGCCGTCCACGACCCGCACATTCAGGATGTAGTCGTTGTATTCGGTGTAAAAATCCTGCTCGGCCACGGGCCGGATTGCCGATTGCCGATTGCCGATTGCCGATTGAACCAAGCCCAGCGAAACCGCGTCGCAGCGCAGTTCAACTTTTTTATCTGCGAGTTTCTGCGAAATCTGCGGAAGAAACTTTTCCGCTACGGCCCGGTCCACGAGCAGCGTTTCCATCGCGTTGCACACGGCGGGACGCTGGACCTTGGCGTTCAGCGCGATTTCGCCGGCCATTTTCAAATCGGCGTCAGCATCCACAAAAACGTGGCAGACGCCCTTGTAATGTTTGATGACCGGCACCTTGGAGCACTCGGCCACGGTGCGAATCAAACCCTCGCCACCGCGGGGCATGCAAAGGTCAATGTATTGCGTGAGTGACAGCAGAATGGGAATCGCCTCGCGATCGGCCACGGGCACGACCTGGATGGCGTGTTCGGGAAATTTCGCGAGCGCCTGCTTGCCCGCCTCAATCATGATTCGCGCGATGGCTTGATTTGAATTCAACGCCTCCTTGCCGCCGCGCAGAATCGTGGCGTTGCCGGATTTGAAACAAAGGCTCGCCGCGTCCGCCGTCACGTTGGGACGCGATTCGTAAATGATGACCACCACCCCGATGGGTGTGGAAATTTTTTGGAGCTTCAAGCCGTTGGGCCGGACGCGTTCGTCCACGATTCTGCCCACCGGATCCGCCAGCGCCGCCACCTCGCGCAAACCTTTCGCCATTCCCGCGATGCGTTTGTCGTCGAGCTTGAGGCGGTCGAGCATGGCCGACGAAAGGCCGGATTTCTCGGCGGCGTCCATGTCGAGTGCATTGGCCGATTTGATGGCGTCGGAGTTTTTTTCGAGCGCGGCCGCCATTGCTTGCAGACACGAATTTTTCCCCGCCGTCGTGAGTTGGGCGAGTTCGCGCGACGCCACCCTGGCCTGCCGGGCCAGCCGCGTCATCTGCTCATTCAAAGTCATGTGGCAAAAGGTAAGCCAAAAAAACAAAGTGAAAAGCGCGAAGTTTCCAGCATTCTTGACAATGGATGATCGTTTCACCTTCACAGGGCGCCCGACAAACCGGTCGGACTGATTCTGCAATTATTGCCAAGTTGTTGCCAAAAAACGGCGAGCGCATTTCCGCCCCGGCGCGGAGGGTAGTAACATGATTGCTGACAGCCAATTAGTGGAACGCTTCGTCGAACAAACGATGGGGTCGTCATCTGCCGGCAACCTGTGGATTGCATGGCATGAGGTCAGGTTTCCGGTTCGCATCATCGCGAAATTGCATGCGGCAATCGAAAACCGGGGGCCGGTAGGTCATGAGGATGAAACTGGCTTCCATTTCAGTATGGAAGCGTCCGATTGGTTCTTTTCAATTTAAGGCTGGCTGCGCAATGGCTTTTTGATGCGCGGCGGAGGCAATATGAGTTTAGGATTTTGATTCGGGCGGACAGTCGTTTTTTCAGCGGGATTCTTCATCCCCACCTCCTTGGCGACTGTCGCCCGAATCGGTTTTTCTGCTATTTTGATTGATCAAAAACGCCACGTCACTGCCGCGTGGACGCAGTAGTCCGGCAACGGAACAACTTGGATGGGGCGAGGCTGCCGACGAGCCGGCTCGCGAGGATCGGTCTTCGTCAGACTTCGCCCAGACGAGCGCTCGCCCCATCGAGCTGCCAATCAATTGTCTCAGCGCTCGCCAATCCACACCAGCGTGCCGCTGGGCAGTTTGTCGAAAAGCGGAATCAAATCGGCGTCGGCCAGATGGATGCAGCCGTGCGACGCGGGCCGGCCAATCGTCGTCTGGTCGCCGGTGCCGTGAATGTAAATGTAGCGCGCGTGGGAATCCACGTTGCCGCCGCGGTTGAAGCCGGGTTCGAGTCCTTCCAGCCAGAGAATGCGCGTGGTGATTTTTGCGTCCGGCATCCCCTGCCAGGTGTAGCCGATGGGCTGGCGGCCCTTGAAAACCGTCCCCACCGGCCAGCCGCCGCCGATTTTTTCCACAACGCGATGCAATCCGAGCGGCGTGCCGTTCGAGCCGGCGACCTGGCTGATGCCAAAGCGGGAAGTGGAACAGCGGAATTTCCGGACAAAACCGAATCCGTTTGGAGTTCCGGCTTTAGCCGGTCCTGGCCGCCTGAAGGCGGAACTCCAAACTTTCCCAAAAAGTGAAACGGTTTGGTTTGCGACGCTGACAACGAGAACAAAGCGCGTTGGAACGATGCCGAGCCGCTTGCAAACTCGAAGAAAATCGTGTGGTTGTTTCATTTCAATTTATAGGCCAAAAACCAGTAATATTGCAGTTCAGTCCAGGAAATTTCAGCCGTTAAATCAGCAATAATTCCACGGACTTCCTTTTCGCTTGGGAAATTTTTAAGAACCTCATGCTCGTCTCCATTTTCAAGCTTTCGCAACTGATAAGTATTCCCTTCGGCATCCGTCCGGGAGATGGGCGTATTGCTGCCCGGAACGAATCGGTTGTCCATAAAGACAATGATTGAGCCGGATGAAAACAGCCGGTGAAATTGGAGGAGAAAATTTCTGATTTGAGCCTTTCTCAAATGCGACCACCACGCCGCGGCGAGTCCCGCGGTAAAACTGTTTTTGGAGAACGATAAATTAAAGGCGTCAACTTTTTGAAAACAGACGTTTCCGGCATAATTTTTGGCCCGGGCAATCTGAAGAACTTCTTCGTTGATGTCGGTCGCAGTGATCGATTTTGCGGTCTCCGCAACAACCTGCGTCCAATAGCCGGTGCCGCAGGCAATTTCCAAAACGCGGTGCCCCGCAAAAGCTTGCTGGAAAAGTCTCCGCAGGGTGGCTAAATCCTTTTGACGTTCAGGCTTTTGGTAAATGCGTTCGTACTCGTTTGCGCGTTTGGCGTAATAATCAACCAAATGGGTTTTATCTGACATATTACGCTGGTTTCGCCAATTTCTTCACCAGCACCTTGGAATTTCTTCCGCTCTGCTCGTATTTTTCGCGGCGCGCGGGCGGCAGATCGTCGGGCGTGCCCTCGGCAAAGCCGCCTTTGGATTGAAAATATGTGAACGCCTGGGTCGAGAGCGTGATGAGTTCGCCCAGACCCATTTCGCGCGCCTTGTTTTCCACGAACTGAATCAGCTTCCGCCCGATGCCCTGGTTTTCGTTCGACGCGCTGACGTAAAGGCACGCCAGCTCGCCCTTTTTCTGCTCGGGATAAACGTGCAGCGCCACGCACGCGACCGGATTCTTGTCAATTTCAAAAATGAAATAGTCGCCGAGATTTTTCTCAATCACCGCCTTGCTGCGCTTGACCAGTTCTTCCGCCTCGACCGATGCCTTGGTCAGCAATTGGATGGCCCGGATGTCCTTTTTCTTTGCCGGCCGGATTTGCTGGTATTCGTTGGCGTAAATCAGCGTGCCGATGCCATCGTTGGAAAAAACTTCCGCCAGCAGGCCCTCATCCACCTTGCCATTGATGATATGAACGCGCGGAATTCCGGCCAGGCAGGCGAACGCGGCGTGTTGCGCCTTCGAGAGCGTTTCCGGCGAAAACCCGGCGGCATTTTGCTGCAACAGCTTTTGCAGTTCCGCTACGAGCATCTGCCGGATGAGTTTGCCGCTGTAAATCAGGCCGTCCTGCGAGGTGATGAAAATCAGTTTGATGGCCTTGAGCGCGTCGGCCACGGCCACCGCCACACCGTCGGAATTCACGCGATACGTCTTGCCGTCGCCGTCAAACCCGAGCGGCGGGATGACCGGCACGACGCCCTGGTTGAGCAGCGACTGGAGCATTTCCACGTCCACGCGCTCGACCTTGCCGGTGAACAAATGGTCCACGCCCTGGATGATGCCCATCGGATGGGCGATGATGGCATTCGTGCTGGTGGCGCGGAGGTCGTTGGCCGAAAGACCTTCGAGAATTTCATGCGTGAGCCGGTTGGCGGCGGTGAGCGCGAGATTGAGCGTGGCCGCGTCCGTGACCCCGCCGCCGCCGAGATCGGAGGCCTGGATTTTCTGCTCGTCGGCCAGCGCCTTGATTTGCGCGGAAGCGCCGTGGACGAGCACGACGCGGATGTTCAACGACCGCAGCACCGCCACGTCCAGCAGCAGCGTGGCGAAGTTCTCGTCGGTGACAATCGCGCCGTCCACCGCGAGGATGAACGTCTTTTCGCGAAATTGCGGAATGTATTGCAGGATGCCCCGCAGGTCGGTCAGTTTCACTTTGGCTCGTTATGGTGTTTCAACGCAGAGATAAGTATTCGGTTTTCGGCCGGATTCAAATAATTATTTCCGGCCCAAAACGATTTTCAACGCTTCGAGGCACCGCTGGTTCTCCTTCGTCGTGCCGATGGAGATGCGCACCCATTCCGGCAACTGGTAGCCGCCCATCGGACGCACAATCACGCCCAGCTTCTGCAATTCCCCAAACACGCGCTGGCCGTCGCCGACGCGCACCAGGATGAAATTCGCCTGTGACGGAATGAATTCCAGCTTTAGCTTGCGGAAGGTGCGCGCGTAAAGTCTGAGTCCGCGCGAGTTGCCCTTGCGCGTTTTCTCGACGTGTTTGGTGTCGTCCAGCGCCGCGAGTGCGCCCGCCTGTGCCACCGAGTTGATGTTGAATGGCTGGCGGATTTTTTCCAGCGCGGCAATGAAGTCGGGATGCCCGATGCCGTAGCCAATCCGTAAACCAGCGAGGCCGTAAATCTTCGAGAAGGTCCGCATCAACAGCAGGTTCGGTTTGGCGCCGTTCCGGATTTCCGGCAGCAAATCCAACGGTTCGTTCAGGAATTCGATGTAGGCTTCATCCAGGGCCAGCAGGACGTTGGCCGGCACGGCGTTGATGAAGCGCGCCAGTTCCTCGCGGCTCGCGGTGGTGCCGGTGGGGTTGTTCGGATTGGCAACGAAGACGATGCGCGTGTTGGGCGTGATGGCGGCCAGCATCGCGTCGAGATCGTGGCCGTGATTTTTCGCCGGCACGACAACGAGTTTCGCGCCGAACAGGGCGGTCACGATGGGATAAACCGCGAAGCAGTATTGCGACACGACGACTTCCAGTGGCACGGGCATCTTGCCCGTCTCGTTGGTCTGAACAGGCAGGATGCCTGTGCCACCCAGCAGCGCGTGCCCGACCAATTCGATGACTTCATTGGAGCCATTGCCCAGGATGAGGTTGGCGGGCGTCACGCCGAGTTTGGCGGCGAGTTTTTGTTTGAGGTAAAACGCGTTGCCGTCGGGGTAAAGATTCACTTGTTTGATCGCCTCGCGCATGGCGGCCAAGCCCAGGCGCGACGGGCCGAGCGGGTTTTCGTTCGATGCGAGCTTGATGATGCCGGCGGGGTCCAGGCCGAGTTCGCGCGCGACCTCCTCGATGGGCCGGCCGGGTTGATATGTTGGCAAAGTATTGAGAAATGGAGAAATTGGCAGGTTCATAAAGTTGTTAGTTTTTGGTTTTTAATTTCAAAAAAGCATAACTTTTGTCTTTGACGATGCTGGATTTCATGCCGCGCAGATGCTGCAACTAAAAACTAAAAATTCAAAACTTAAAATTATCATAGAGAATCTGTGATTTGTTCGATGTTCACGTTTTTGGCGACGATGTCGCGGATGAGGGAAATTTTTTCGCCGTCGGTTGGCCGCGTTTTGACCGTCAGATTGTGGACTTTGGACGCAGCCTGATAACTGTCCGCCTTCGCCAGCAAAACTGGAATCTTCATGGTCTGAATGACCTTGAGCACGCTCGCGTTGGGGCGCAAACCGCCGGTCAGGACAATGCCCGCCATTTTTTCGCTGCTTTGCCCGTCAATGCCCGCGCCCGCGGCCAGCACAATGTCCTCGCGGTCGCCGGGGGTGATGAGTAGCGTGCCGGGCTTGAAGAATTGAACCGCGTTTTGCGCACCCATCGCGCCCACGACCACGTCGTCCACCAGCGTGTCCAATGTGGGCGGCTGATTCAGCAATTCGGTGTGCAGCTCTTCGCGGATCAAATCCACCGTCGGGTTGCACAACATTTGCTGATGCGGAATGACGCCGAGCAGTTCCAGTCCTTTGCGCTTGAGACCGCGGCCTACAAACCGGGTGATTTCGGGAATTTTTTCCTCGAGCACCTTGTTGATGATGACGCCGATGATTTCGACGTCTTCCTTTTCAAACAACGCCTGGTTGAGGCAGACCTCGTCAATTGGCCGGCCAATGCCGCCGGACGTGACGATGATGACCTTGCAGCCGAGGGTTTTCGCCACCTGGGCATTGGACAAATCGAAAACCGAGCCGACGCCCGCGTGCCCGGAGCCTTCGCACAGGACAAAATCCTTTTCCCACGCCACGCGGTCGAAGGCGTCCTGGATGCGTTTGACCAGCGCCTCGTTGTTTGCCGATTCAAGATATTTGCGGGTGAAAGCCGGCTCGACGGCGATGGGACTCATGTCCACCAAGCGGACAATTGAGTTGATACACCGCGTCCATGAGCACGATGTCCTCGTCAATTTTTTGCTCCTCGATTTCAACGAAACGCTGGCCGACGGGCTTGATGTAGCCGATGAGCGGAAAATGTTGCTGCAACGCGGCAACCAGGCCGAGCGACACGGTGGTTTTGCCCTCGTTCTGCCGGGTGGCGGCGATGAAGACGCGCGGCGTGACCGTGTTCATTGTGGATTATTCTCCCGGCAACTGCGCGTCAGCGCCCGGATAGAGCTTTTGGTAATTAACAGCCATCACGCCAACGATTGCGGCGACACCGAGAATGTCGTGCGCGTTCGAGCCGCGCGAAACGTCCGCCGCCGGCCGGTTCAGGCCCAATAAAATCTGTCCGTAGGCGTTCGCATGGCCGACGAGCCGCACCAGTTTGCTGGCGATGTTGCTGGAATTGAGATCGGGAAAAATCAGCACGTTCGCGCGGCCGGCCACCTTGCTGTCGTGCAATTTTCGTTCGGCGATTTCAGGAACGAGCGCGGCGTCCACCTGCATTTCACCGTCGAAATCCGCTTCCAAACGCAACTGCCCGGCCTTGCGTTTGGCCTGCGCGGTGGCCGCCTGCACCTTGCCAACCGACGCATGGGTGGAGCTGCCTTTGGTTGAAAATGAAAGCATCGCCACGCGAGGCCGCACGCCAAGCATGTGCCGCGCAAGCCAGGCGGTGCTCACGGCGATGTCAGCCAGTTGATCCGCGGTCGGATCAGGAATGACGCCGCAATCCGCCATGAACAACACGCCCTCTTCGCCGATGCGTGTGTCCTCGACCTCCATGACCATGCAGCTCGACGCCGCGGTGATGTCCGGCACCGTTTTGATAATTTGAAACAGGGGCCGCAACAGGCTGCTGGTGATGTGCGAGGCGCCGGAAATCACGCCGTCGGCCTGGTGCATCGCCAGCATCATCGTGCCGTAATAATTCGGCTGCAGCATCGCCTCGCGCGCCTCGGTGGCGCGCAGCCCCTTTTCGCGGCGCAACGCATGAAAGCGCTTGGCGAAATTCTCCGTGTCCTCGCTCCTGGCGGGATTGATGACGCGGATGCCCTCAAGTGAAACATTCAAGCTCTCGGCGACCTCCTTCACCTTCTCCTGCTCGCCCAGCACGATGGGCGCGCCCAGCCGCAGCGCGCAATACTGCCGCGCGGCCTGCAAGATGCGCGGCTCCTCGCCTTCGGGGAACACGACCCGTTTCGGATGCCGCTGTAATTTTTCGATGACGTTGCCAATGAAACGCATGACGACAGGTTAGCGGCGAAAGCTGAAACTGCAAAATGAATTTGCCGCTGAATGTAAACACATTTGCAAAAAGCGGATCTGCCGCCTAACCAGCGGCCTGCCGTTAGGTCATATCATTTCTTATTAATCCTGTTTTCAAGTGTCTCCTTGATCCGGCTCGGCCAAGACTTGCTTGCGAATCTCGTCGCGCAGATAACGCTCTCCTTTGATCTGCACACCCAACTTTCTTTGAAGTGCCGTTACGATTACCTCTGCTGCCGCCTCGACGCTGAGCGCGGCTGTGTTGATGGTTAAGTCGTGGCTCAATGGGTCAGTCACATCGTGGCCAAAATGGCGCCGGACCGACTTCACTCGCTCGCGATCGATTCTTTCGACCTCAACCCGGGCGGCATCCAAACTCAGCCGCGCTTTGTCGGCGATCCGCCGGGTGCGCACCTCAATCGGCGCAACCATCCGCACACTCAAACCGAACTGAGCTGGCAAAATGAACCGCGCGGCATGGCCGACGATGACCACGTTTCCCTGATGACCCAGCGTGAGAACTACCTGCTTCAAATAGACCAGGTAGTCTGATGTGCCGATCTCCTCGGGGTTCAGCAATTGGCCAATAATGTCCTGGATCGTTGCCTGATCCCGCTCATCCAAACTCTCGATTAATTGGCGGCGAATGTGCGCTTTTTTTGCGATTTCATCCACGATTTCGTTGTCGAACACCTGCCAGCCCAATCGTTTTCCGACCAGTTGGGCAACGGCATTCCCGCCAGCGCCCTTCTCGCGGGAAATGATCACGTAGGGGCCATAGAACAGGTCGCCCTCCTTGCCCCGCCCAGGTCGCCACTCACGATTTTCCAGGCGATTTTCCATGAGTTCGTTGGCTTGAAAAACGGCGATTTGACTTTTGACATACTTTTCAACGTCAATCATAACAATTTTCAGAATTCTCAATGTCCGCCTGAATTTATATTGCCAGGCGCTCAATCCAACATTTATTCCCATGTGTTGATATCGCCGGTCTTTTTGATGGCGCGCAGCAGGCGCCAAATGAGATAAGCCGCCAATAAATATCCCGCTGCGCCAAAGACTGAAACGCCATCAATCGTTGGCGGGGCTTTCATGCTCCAAAGGAGGGCGGAGCTGACCAACAGCGCGGCGGTCATCACGCCGAGCACCAGGCGGTTGATCACCGGGTTGATATGACGAAGGTCCAGGTGGATGGCGAAGGAGCCCTCGCGCACGCGCTTGAGAACGTCCTCCAGGTCGCGCGGCAAGGACTGCGCGAGCCGCTCCCAGTCATGATAAGTGTGCTGGAGCCGGCCAAAGATGCGTCGGACCGAGAGACGCCGGCGGACCATCTTGTCGTAAAACGGGTGGAACACTTCGGCGAGGCTGAATTCCGGGCTCAACCGTTGGGCGGTTCCCTCCAACTCGACCAACGTGCGCAGCAGCAGCGAGAGTGGCGGCGGCAGGGTGATGTTATAGCGCCGGATGATTTCAAACAGGCTGCTCAGTGCGCCGCCCAGGTTCATGTCCTGGATGGACTGGCCCACATAGTCGGCGACGAAATCGGTGAGGTCGGCGCGCAATTCGTCGCGGCGCGTGTCGGGCGGCGCGGAGCCGAGGCGAAGGATGATGTCCCCCAAGTCCACCGCGTTGTGGTTCACGAGGGCAATGAGCAATTCGTTAATGCTTTCAGCCAGTTCTTCATCGAGCCGGCCAACCATGCCGCAGTCAAGCACGCCGACCACACCGCCGGGCAGGAGCATCAGGTTGCCGGGATGCGGGTCGGCATGGTAGAACGCATCGCGGAAAATCATCTCGAGATACATATTGGCGCCGCGCCGCGCGAATTCATTGAGGTCAATGCCCGAGGCGGCGAGCGCTTTGGAGTCGGTGCCAAGGATGCCGTCCAGCCTTTCCATTGTCAGTACACGGCGCGTTGAGAACTGTTCGTAAGCGCAGGGGAAATGGACGGTGTCATCCTGGTCGAAATGTTCCGCGAACTCCTCGAGATTGCGGCGTTCAAAGGTGAAATCCAGCTCGCGCAGGAGGGTGCGGCGGAACTGCCGGACGACCGCAACGGGCTGGTAGCGACGAATCTGGGAAGCGTGCTTTTCCGCCAACTCGGCCAGGTCGGCGAGGATATCGAGGTCGGGCATGATCTTGTCTGTAATGCCGGCGTGCTGGACTTTGACGACGACGTGTTCGCCCGAGTGCAGTCGGGCCAGATGGACTTGGGCGATGGATGCCGAGGCTAATGGCGCCTCTTTGAAATGCGCAAACAGTTTGCCCGGCGGTTTGCCGAACTCGGCTTCAATCGTGGCCCGAACCGTGTCGGCCGGATCAGCCGGGGCGGCGGTTTGCAGGTGGGCCAGTTCCCGGGCCACCTCGGGGCCGACGAGGTCGGGCCGCGTGCTGAGCACCTGGCCGAGCTTGATGAAGGTGGTGCCGAGTTCGGTGAAGGCCAGGCGGACGCGTTCCTCGATTTTGAGGTCGGCGATATGCTGGCCGTCAACGCTCTTAATTCGATCCTGGATCCATGGGAAGTTCAAGCCCTTGACCCAATCAGCCAGGCCATACTTTGCCAGCACACCGATGATTTCGCCCGCCCGGTGAACATTGCGCTCCAACCGTGTTAATGCGTTAAATTTCATTCGCGACCGAATCCTAACTTATATTTTCGCGTCCGGCGGGACGCAATGCGGACCTGACGATGGCCCATGGCCCGCAACAACTTTTTTCGTCATGCGGAAACACTCATGCGCAGCACTCTTCAGTTGGCATCAGCGGCACAAACGCCGCGCAGATCTCGCAACTTGGGCAAATACCATGGCTGATTTTCTCGTGCAGGTGTTTCTCACAAGGCGTGGTGCCAAAAACCGTCCCGCAATACATACATTTGCGATAAAGAAAATATCCGGGGTCGTGGTTGCTATTCGACGCGACCTCCGCCTTGTACATTGGTTTGTCTTGTGTTGGGTTATTCATCACGAACCATTTTTCGGGTTCGC
Source organism: uncultured Verrucomicrobiae bacterium (assembly GCA_963820205.1). Lineage (GTDB taxonomy): Bacteria > Verrucomicrobiota > Verrucomicrobiia > Limisphaerales > UBA11358 > UBA11358. The sequence goes on along the minus strand of CAWFZJ010000092.1, from coordinate 22,314 downwards.
CTTTATCCCATTACACTTTCCGTGCCAGCTTGTTTTCCTGACAGCAACCTGCTTTGCTCAAATGACTTGAGCGTTTGCAATCCGCGAAATGACTTGCTCCGAAATTTCGCAACTTGCGAAGATTCGTCGTGCGACTTGCGAGATTGCCTCTGTTGGCCAACGCCGCTAAAATCATTGCATGAATCTGCCGGCGGATTACCAACCTGAATTCGAGTCCATCAAGGACCGGCTCCTGGAAGTCGCCCAAATCCATTCGGTGGACACCTTGATTAAACGGGTGGTGAATGATCTCATGGAACGGCCGCATGTCGCCTTGGCGCAGATTTGGCTGGTGGACAAGTGTGACGGTCATATCTCCTGCCCAATGCGGTCGGAATGTTCCAGCCAGAAAACCTGTCTGCATCTGGCCGCCAGTGCCGAGCAACCCCACACCGAATCCGGCAAAGGTGGATCCCGAGTGGATGAAGAAATTTATCGCATTCCCATTGGATTTCAAACCATTGGCCAGATTGCTGCCAGCGGGCAACAGGCAATTGTCAAGGATCCCGATGCCGGACAAGCTGCTGCCTTGTTGACTCAAGCAGATTTGATCCACCGTCAGGGTATTCGCGGTTTCAACGGCCAGCCCATTGTTTTCCACGGTCAAGTGCTGGGGGTCTGGGCCATTTACACCTACATTCCAACGCCAGAGCAATCGCCGTCCTGGTTGCGAATTTTTGCGGATCATGTCGCGGTGGCATTGGTCAACGCGCGGGCCTTTGAGGAAAACGAGCGGCTCAAAGCACAGCTTGAACTGGAGAACACTTATTTGCGCGAGGAGGTTCGCGAGGCCAAGTCCTTCGGTGAGATCGTCGGCGAAAGCAGGGAGCTTCGACATTTGATGCGCCAGATGGACATGGTCGCGCCCACCGATGCCACCGTTTTAATCCTCGGCGAATCCGGCACCGGCAAGGAACTGGTCGCGCGGGAAATTCACCAGCGCAGTCGGCGCGCCGACCGGCCGTTGATCCGCGTCAATTGCGCCTCCATTCCCAAGGACTTATACGAAAGCGAATTTTTCGGCCACGCCAAGGGCGCATTCACCGGTGCGCTCAAGGATCGCGCCGGCCGCTTTGAAGCCGCCGATGGCGGTACGCTGTTTCTCGACGAGGTCGCCGAGATTCCACTGGATTTGCAAAGCAAATTCTTGCGCGTCTTGCAGGAGAAACAATACGAACGCGTCGGTGAGGAAAGAACCCGCTCGGTCAATGTGCGGATCATCGCTGCCACCAACCGTTCCCTCAAACAGGAGGTGGACGAAGGCCGTTTTCGTCAGGACCTTTACTATCGTCTGAATGTTTTTCCCATCGAAGTGGCTCCACTGCGTCGGCGCAAGGATGACGTACCCCCGCTGGCCACGCATTTCTTGAAACAAGCGGCACAACGTCTGAAATTACGAATTCCCCGGTTGACGCGGGCACATATCACAGAACTTCAAAGTTACGACTGGCCCGGCAACGTCCGTGAACTCCAGAATGTCATCGAACGCGCGGTAATTCTCGCACAAAGCGGTTCGTTGCATTTCGAGTTGCCCATGGCTGGAGGCCCCGTCCTTGCGCCGATCTCCGCCCTGGCCGAGGTGTCAACAACCGAGAATGGACAAATTCTCACTGAGGCGGAACTACGGCAGCGCGAGCGGAACAATGTCTTGGCGGCCCTCACCCGGGCAGATTGGAAGATACACGGTCCTGGCGGCGCCGCCGAGTTGCTCGGCGTCAAACCGACCACGCTGATTTCGCGGATAAAGAAGCTGGGCCTCAAGAAGCCTGCCTGAACAAGCCGTTGCGCACCGTAGCTGAAATCAGGCAGCCGGGTTTGAGGTGAATGGTTCTCGATCTTTCCAGAAAACGAAACTTCGCAGTTCGGTGACGAGATTCTGCAAGTTGCGAATCCTCGCAGCGGCTTATGCGGCTCCAGAAACTTCAGCATCCACCTGTGTTTCAATGCTTTGTTCGCCACAGCAGGCGTTTGGCACGATCTCTGTGTAACAATGCTCGTCCGGCCCGGAAATGCCGGCAGAGCATATGAAAGTTAAACACCGAATCATGACGCGCCTGGCTCCCGTAGCTGGCGATCAAACCTTTCGGGAACTAAAACAGAGTCTGGAAGAGACCTCAACGCAACTCGAAGAGCTTCCCAACTTCATCCGGGTTTTGGCTCATTCACCCGCCGCGCTGAAGGCATACACACTGGTGGACAAGGCGCTCGCAAACGGGCAGATCACACTCCGGCAGCGCGAACAAATCGCCCTCGCGGTGGCTGAGATTAACAGTTGCAGCTACAGCCTCTCGGCTCACTACGTTCTCGGGCAGTCTCTCGGCATGAGCGAGGAAGACATCCGGCTGGCTCGCAAGGCCACTGCGTCGGACCCTCAGACCAAGGCCATGCTGCGTTTCACCCAAGCTGTCGTCCTCCAGCGTGGCGAGATCAGCCGTGACGAATTCCAGATGCTGCGGGCGGCCGGCTTCACAGACGCCCAGATCATCGAGATTCTCGCCGGCATCGGTCTGAACATTTTCACCAATTACTTCAACACTGTGGCCAAAACGCAGACGGATTTTCCGCTAATCACGCCCGAGGTGGAAACACCTTGCCCGCCAATCAAACCCGGAGAAAGAAAATGAATGCCTCAACCTGTGAACCGAGCCCAAACGCGACCTTGTCGCCCTGCTTCGCGAAGCGAACCCGCCATCACGTTGATTTTTTCTGCCACGCGCCGGACGCGGAGCGAGTCTGCCTCGTCGGGGATTTCAATAAATGGCAGCCCACGGCAAATCCAATGCAACAGATGCATGATGGTTGCTGGCTGGCCAGCCTGGAACTTACACACGGTTACCACGAGTATCTGTTCCTTGTGGATGACCGTCCGGTGCTTGACCCGAAAGCAAGCGGCATCGCTATCACCGGCCGCGGACGGGTTTCACTCGTTGCCGTTAGTTGAATTCCATGTAAAAACTCATTTATCATCAACAACCAAAAGAAGGAGACAAGACTATGATTCATCTGGATATTGATTTGGAAGAAAGGGAAGATTTAAAGGAATTCCTGCAAAGCTGCCTTGATTCGCTCGAAATCGAGGTTGCGCATACCGACCACCACGCATTCCGAGACATGCTGAAACAGAAAGAACGAGTTCTCCAGAAAGTGTTGGAAAAACTACAGCAGGGCGCGAATCGTTAACGGCGGGAACACAACTTACAACCAAATTGGGACAACAAATATGACATCAACATTGAAAACAATGACACCAGGATTGGAAACAGGCCAAATCACGTCAGACCCGAAAGCGGTAATCGCGGTTTATAACACCCACCCAGAGGCCGAAACGGCAGTGAAGGAACTCCAGAGGGGAGGCTTCGACATGAAGAAATTATCGGTTGATGTTCTGGAAGAATCATATTCTTGCAGCCATTGGGGCATTAACGAATGACCCGCACTGCGATAGCGGCATAATTTTTATAAGACGTAAGACATTGGATTGGCTGAAACCGAAGAAAGCACTGAACTATGGAAACAAAACATGAGGCCGTAGAAAAAGCACACGGCGTCATTACACGAGAACGCATGGTGACAGACTTGAGAACGCTCGCCCGCGACGCCGAGGACCTGTTGAAGGCCACGGCGTGTGACGCGAGCGAGAAGGCGAAAGAGGCGCGGGCGCGTCTCGGAGCTGCTCTGGAACGGGCCAAATCCACCTGCCAGGACGCGCAGGAACAAACCATTGCGACAGCGAAAGCCGCCGCGAAGAAAACGGACGCGGTCATTCGCGATCATCCGTACGAATCCATCGGCGTGGCCTTTGGGGCCGGCTTGTTAATCGGAGTGCTCGTCACGCGCAAGTAACCGTCATGAACGAAACCACAACCCATACAGACGGCTGGTTTGATTCGCTTCGCCGCGCCGGCAAGTCGTTGTTGGCGCTGATTCGTAGCCGGTTCGAACTGTTTGCCGTTGAGTTGCAGGAAGAGAAACTCCGGTTGATCAACCTGCTCTTGTGGCTGGGCATCGCCATGACTTTGGGCGCGGCCGGGTTGCTGGTTGGCATGGGCGCGCTGGCCGTGTGGTTGTGGAATAGCGCCGGTTACGCAGGGCTGATCGTGCTCGCGCAGGTGGCGCTGGCTGCAGCAGCGGGGATTTTGTTGGGCGTTCGCCGCCAGATCAAAAGCGGTCCGTCGCCGTTTGCCTGGACCGTCGCGGAATTTAGAAAGGACAACAAATGTTTGCGAAACGACTGAACGACCTGACAGAACGCAAACGGCTCATTGTCTTGGAGGCCGATTTGCACCGCAGTCTGGTCGAGTTGGAATGCGCCAATCTGCGCGCCCGGCTCGATTCAACGCGCGCGGACATTCGATCGGGCGGTCCGTGGCTGCTTGCCGGCAGCGCGGTGGCCGGCTTGGTGGCCGCGCGGCACTGGCGCGGGCTGGCGCGCTGGGCTCCAGCGGCGTTGATGGCGTGGCGCTGGGTGCAAGGATTGAAATAAACGGGAAAATATTTGGCCGCGAATTGGGCCAGTTTCAAACACTGAAAACAAAGAAAAAAATGAAATTCCATGGCACGCAGAGATACAAACGCCAAACAGCAAACCTTCAACATCATCGCTCCTGGCGCGATGGGTGCGATGCCGGCCGGTGACTTCACGCACTGGCAAGAGAAGGCAATCCCCATGCAAAAGCAAGCTGGCGGATATGGAATGGGATATCCAATACCAAGTGATTATAGAACCCACCCAGTTGCTAAGACTTCTGCCGAAGTAAAAAGTACTATTAACTAGAACACATAAAAAAACACAAACAAAAAAATAACTATGAAATCAACATTAAATAGAAACCAATCCATATCAGACCCGAAAGCCGTGATCGCGGTTTATAACACCCACCCAGAAGCCGAAGCGGCGGTGAAGGAACTCCAGAGGGGTGGCTTCGACATGAAGAAACTGTCGGTCGTCGGCAAAGACTATCACACGGACGAACAGGTGGTGGGTTACTACAACGCGGGAGACCGAATGAAGTATTGGGGAAAGCTGGGCGCATTATGGGGCGGATTGTGGGGCTTGCTGTTCGGCGCCGCGTTCTTTTGGGTGCCTGGCATAGGCCCGCTACTGATCGCCGGGCCCCTGTCCGCCGCATTCGTCGCTGCGTTGGAGAGTGCGGTCGTGGTTGGTGGTCTGAGCGCTCTTGGCGCTGCCCTCTACAGCATTGGCATACCCAAAGACAGTGTTTTGAGATACGAAACCGCAATCAAGGTGAACAAGTATCTCCTGGTGGCCCACGGAACTGCCGTCGAGGTTGCAAAGGCGAAAGATATCCTCAAGACAACGAAACCAGCTGTGCTGGAGGAACATGTTTTGGGAGCCGCCAAGCCAGCGATGGCGAGTTGATCGAGAAACCGGCGGAACAAAAGCATCGAAGAAAGGCGGTTCAATATGAACGTGAACACAGAAATCAAGCGAGAGATGGGATGGTCAATCGTGCTGAGTGTGCTGTTGATCGTGGCCGGTGTTCTGGCGATCATCGTCCCGCCGGTCTCCGGCATCGCCGTAACAATATTGGTTGGTTGGCTGCTGGTGCTTAGAGGCGCCACCCATATGGTGTACGCCTGGCACACGCGCCGTAGCGGCGGACTTTTGTGGGAAATACTTCTGAGTATCATCTATATCGTCGCAGGCGGCTACTTATTGCTGCATCCCATGGCAGGTCTCGCGACATTGACGATCGTGCTGGCCGTGTACCTGCTTTTGGAATCGGTCCTGGAGTTCATTTTGTCATTCCAACTCCGCCCGATGCCCGGTTCAGGCTGGCTGCTGTTCGATGGGATTATCACCCTCATTCTAGCAATCATGATCTGGCGGACATGGCCAACCAGCGCCATGTGGGTGATCGGCACACTGGTGGGGGTCAGTATGATCTTCAGCGGGGTTGCCCGATTGATGATCTCCCTGGCCGCGCGTCGCTTGGCAAAGAGTCTGTCGGTCAGAAACCCCTGAACCGGAGCAAGATCACTGAATACAGTGTGGAAACGACAAGCAAGATACTCAGTCAAATTCAAGCAAACAATCGAACCAAAGGATACCAAAATGAAAACACCTGCAATCGTACGGGAGAAAAAAAGTCGGGCGACGGTCGCTGACAAGGCAGCTCCATCAAGATCCAAAAGGCCGTCGAAGAGAAGCGCGGCCAACATCTTCGGTCCCAAGAACGAGGCGATGACCAAACCAGTTCTGTTGTTGCCCGAGCGGTTTCCAAACCCCGATAAAGCTCGCACATGCCTTGGACTCTATGCTCCCGATGCACAGGCGGTGTTTGTGGCTGGCTCTTTCAACGATTGGCAGCCATCCGCCATGCCATTGCAAAAACAATCCGGCGGCCGTTGGGTAGTGGAGTTGATGATCGAGCCGGGGAGGCATGAATACCGGTTCGTCGTGGATGGTGAGTGGATGAACGATCCTCTGGCGTCGGCTTACAAATCGAATCCGTTCGGCGGCCTGAATTGCGTTCTGCAATTGTCTTGAAAAATTAACCTCCGCCAAAATACTGATTATGAAAACCACGTCGAACTCACCGGAAGTAAAAACGAATCCCGTCCAAGGACGTTCACCACAGGAAAGCCGCCCTGACAGCCACGAGTTGACGAAACCGGGACGACCGGTTTTGAACATACAGCAGATTTTGGTGCCAACCGACTTCTCAGATTACTCAAAGAAGGCTTTGAAATACGCTGCGTCTGTTGCCGAACGGGTCGGTGCTAAAATTACGTTACTGCATGTCGCCGAACCGTCGAGCTCCTATCCGTACGCTGGTTACCCATTCGCTGAGGAACCCGAGGAAATCATGCCACCGCTCAGAGCCGCGGTCGTTCAAGTCTGTGAGAAGGAAAATATTAATCCTCGGCTCATTCGGGAAACGCTGATCAAGGTGGGAATCCCATATCAGGAAATTGCAAACACCGCCGAGTTGCTGAGGGCCGACTTAATTGTTATCGCCACACACGGTCGCACCGGGCTCGCGCACATTTTGCTTGGCAGCACAACCGAACACTTGGTCCGCCATGCTCCTTGTCCAGTTCTGGTCGTGCGTGAAAAAGAGCGGGATTTTGTCTCCGCGTAATCGGGTCGCTGAAAGGCGATTTGTGGCGAAAGCAGAGAAACAATCAATGGATGAAAGAACTGGTTTATGAAAACCGACTTGGAATTGAAAAAGGACATCTTGGCTGAACTCGCATACGAGCCCAGCATTAACGCCACGGACATCAGTGTTTCAGTGAAGGAGGGGATTGTATTGCTCAATGGCTCGGTGAGCAATTTTGCCGCGAAACTGGCGGCGGCGCACGCGGCCAAACGGGTTGCCGGTGTGAAGGGTGTGGCGGATGAAGTTGTCGTTCATCTGCCTGATTCCTCCCACCGCACCGACGACGAGATTGCTGCTGCTGCGGCCAAATCGATAGACTGGACTCTCGCGGTTCCGACCGGGGCCGTCACGGCAATGGTCCACGATGGCTGGCTTACTTTGGAAGGCATAGTCAAGTGGGCGCACCAGAAGTACGCCGCTGAAGAAGCGGTGCAGCGTTTGCCGGGGATCAAAGGGATAAACAATTTCATCATAATTAGACCGAAGCAACCGACATCTTCGGACGTGAACACGGCAATTAAGGCAGCCTTTGAACGGCACGCCCTGCTCGACGCCCAGAAGATCACGGTGGAGACTTCTGGAAGCAAGGTGGTGCTCCGCGGCACGCTTGGCAGTTGTCTCGAGCGTGAGGAAGCCGAGCGCGCTGCTCGGTCTGCACCAGGCGTGTCCGAAGTCGAGAATAACATTATTATTTCATATCTGGTGATCATGGCAGATGCCAGAGACCACGCTCTTGTCGCGTCGTAGTGACAGAATCGTCGTGACGACGGGGATGTGGGCTTCGGCATCAACCGCCACACCTTCAGCCGACAAGTAAAATTGCGCGCATTGACTTGAGCGCGGTCAATCGTTAATCTCCAACGTTCAATGCTGGAGACGATCGAGAAACTTTTGCTTTTACAGGACCGCGACCGCAGAATTCACCGCGTTCAACAGGAACTCGCCCAAATCGGGCCTGAACGCGACACCTACCAAACCAAAGCCACGGCCACCCAGGCGCAGCTCGAAACTGCCAGGACCCGCATCAAACAAATCGAATCCGACCGCAAACGGCTGGAACTCGATGTTGAGACCAAGAAACAGCAGATCGAGAAATACGCCAACCAGCAGCTGCAAACGCGCAAGAACGAGGAATACCGCGCGCTGTCCCACGAGATTGACACGTGCAAGGCTGAGATCACGAAGATTGAGGACCAGGAAATTGTCCTGATGGAACAAACCGAGGCCGCGCAAAAGGAGGCCGTCCGTCTTTTGCGCGAGACCGACGAAACAAAAAAACTGGCGGAAAGCCAGATCGCGCAGCTCAACCAGCGCGAGGAGAATTTGAAGAAGGAACTTGGCGAATTGCAACGCGGCCGGGCCGAGCTGGCCGCCGCGGTGGAACCAGCCGTATGCCAGCGCTATGAACGGCTGTTCAAGAGCAAGGGCGAAAACGTCGTCGTGGGAGTGCATCACGGCGTTTGCGGCGGCTGTCACATGAAATTGCCCGCGCAAATCCTGGTCACCTGCCAGGGTCAGAAGGAAATTGTGGCCTGCCCGAACTGCGGCCGGATTTTGTATTACACCCGCGACATGGTCCTGGCCGGGGCGGAGTGACGCTTCCCCTCAACCGGTTGATTCATTTGGGTCGCTGGTTCAAGGCGCGGGTTGACCATTTCGGAAGGAGAAAAAATACCTGCCGGGCACGGAACTGTTCAAATTGTGATAGATCAGGCCGGTCGCCACGTTCGAATCCAGAAACGCATCGGCAACGCCCGAGCCTGGCAATTCGTAACCCGAAACCCCGCCGGCATAACCGGCATAGGGAGGATCTCCGTCGCTAACATCTCCATATTGCCATTGCACCTTGTCGTAATTGAATTCCATGTCAAAGTCGCCTGAAGCAAGGTCCGAACGGTCAATGATCACCAACTGGCAGCTTAAAAGTTTGTCCGCGTGCTCCGAAAAGTAGCCGACATTTACCCAATCCACCCCAAAAGCATTATGACCGTCCACCATGCCACTGCCATATTTCACGACATCTGACAAAGGATTGTAGGTATCCACATCGGCCCAGTAGGGAGCGATAATTTTGAAGCCAAGACCGATCAAATTCCCGGGAACGTACGCCGATTGCGGACCATCAAAAGTCGTATTGCCATTATTGTTGATGTAAAGACTGGAATAATTTGCGCCATAAAAGTTAATGGGAAATGGCAGGGATGCCAATACGCTGGGTTTGTCGTCCTCTCGTGGAAGGGAAGAGTTTGTAAAGCCGGGGCGAATGGCGTTGGTAACTCCCAGGGTGAAAAAGCCCTGGGCCGGCGGCAGGTTGCTTGCCACCAGATTCGTTTGCCCCGAAGCGCCTCGCTGTAACCATGTCCAACCCGGAGGATTTGTAAGATTCGTGTTGAAATATAAATCAAACACGCCATTCGCATTGGTTGCCGGGGCATAAACGGCAAAGACGGCGGTGTTATTGGTCAGCGTGATTTTCAGCCACGACCCGTTTGAATCACCGCTTTGGGCGCGCAAGGCCGGGTTGCAGGCAATGCAAATTCCCAAGGCCGGAACGAAGAATGGAGTAAAAACGTTTCGTGAATGCTTCACAACTTTATCTTTCGAGAGCTTGAAGATACCCTTACCACTTTGTCAAAAATAAGCGAGAAGAAATGCTTGGAAAATTTGATGGTCCACGGGTGAAGCGGCACTCCCATTGATTTTTCACCTTTGTTTCGGTGGAACTTTTTCTTAATTCGATTCAAGCGAAGGCGGGAGGAGGGGTTCGCTGGCGTTCAAACCCTGCTTGTCAATCCTGCACTTTACGGTTAGATTGGGCATGGTTTTGGAAGGGCGGAGAATCGCTTCCGGCGCAAGTCGGGAGAGGAAAGTCCGAACACCAAAGGGCGCGATGCCGCGTAACCCGGGCCTGTGCGGCCGGGATACACGCGGGCGGGCTCCGACAGTTTGTCGGGGTTTGACGGACAGTGCCACAGAAAATCAAACCGCCGAAATTGTAGCGGCGCTCTGTGAGCGCCGGAAAAGCGCGACGGTTACAGACCGCCGCTACAGTTGGCAAGGGTGAAAAGGTGCGGTAAGAGCGCACCGCGCGAAGCGCAAGCAACGCGGCACGGAAAACCCCATCGGGTGCAAGGCCAAATAGGGAATCCCGGAGCGGCCCGCTCCAGGTTTCGCGAAAGCGAAACGGATTCCGGGTATCGGCTGCACAGACAAATGATTCTCTCCCCCGAAAGCTTTCGGGGAAGACAGAATTCGGCTTACAGCCCCTCCAAAACCAATTCCAATTCCCAGGTCCGGAGGGACAAGTTACACGAGTCCCGCTCCAATCAATTCAAAATCCACGTGCTTTTCCCGGTCCGCACCGGCTGGGTCTTTTTGAGCGCAGCAGATGAACCCTGGTTGCCCACCCGGTCCACCGCGCTGACGGCAATCAGATCCGGTTTGGAATTTTCAAACCTCCTCGTCGTTTGTTGGGCTGGCAGGATTTCCGTCGCCCAGACCGTGTTGGTGCGATATTGCAAAATCCACAGCCACGCGGCTTCGCCGGTCGTTTCCCAACGCACGCTCAAACTGGACCGGTTATTTTCGACAACCATGAGCTTCGGTTTGACCGGCGGCAGAAAAGCCAGCCACGGGGATGCCGGCACCAGCGCGGGCTGGCCGTATTGGGTGCGAATCAAGTTGTCCAGCGCGTGATTTTCCGCAAGGGTGCGCAGGTGATAAAAAATCTCCCCGCTGGCGCCGGGTTGCTGTCGTGTGATGGAAATTTGCCGCGCGATTTCATTCACCGACCATTCTTTGCCGACGGCGACGGCGTTGAGACCGGGCCAAAGGTTCCGGCCTTTTGCATTTTGCTGGGTCCACCAGTTGAGCAGGACGGGAAAACTTTGTTGCGGCGAATCCACCGGCCAATAAAGTTGCGGCGCGAAATAATCGAGCCAGCCGTTGGCGAGCCACAGGCGCGAGTCGGCGTAGAGGCTCGCATACGCGCTCAAGCCCTTGATTTGACCGGGATAGCCGGGATGCCAGATGCCGAACGGACTGGCGCCGAATTTAACCCAGGGTTTTGCCGTCTTGATGGATTGATAAATTTTTTGGACGAACAGGTTGACGTTCTGCCGTCGCCAGTCGTCGCGGGCCAGCCCGCTAGGCCTGCCATATTTCTGCCAGGTGGCGTCGTCGGGAAAATTCACCACGCGCCCGTCCGCCTCCTTTTTAGGATAAGGATAAAAATAATCGTCAAACACCACGCCATCCACGTCGTAACGCCGCACGACGTCCATGACCACCTGCAGGACGTGTTCCCGCACCGCCGGTTCGCCCGGGTCCAGCCAGAATTGCTCCCCGTAGCGGCGGACCAGTTCGGGATGCGTTTGGGTGATGTGGTTCGGCGCCACGGGCGATCTGGCCTCAACGCGTGAGGCGCGGAACGGATTGAGCCACGCGTGCAATTCCAGTCCGCGCTTGTGGGCTTCTTCAATCGCGAACGCCAGCGGGTCGTAGAACGGTTGCGGCGCCCGGCCCATCGTGCCGGTGAGATATTCCGACCAGGGCTCGAGGGGTGAAGCATAGAGCGCATCGCATGACGGGCGCACCTGGAAAAAAACGGCGTTCAATTTCAATTGCGCCGCGCGATCCAGCAACGCAACCAACGCCTCCTTTTGTGCCGCCACAGTCAAACCGGGTTCAGAGGGCCAATCGGCATTCGTCGCCACGGCCGAAATCCATGCGCCGCGAAGCTCGCGCGCCGGTGGTGGCGGCGTCACGGCCACGGGGCGATAAACCTCGCCCGCTGCGAACAACATCGCCGGCAGCAAGCCGATAAAAACGGCCCCAAATCGAATTCGCATCATAAGCAGTTGGGAAATAAGACGCTTTGTCGCGCCCGTTGGCAAAGGTTTTTTGGGCAAATCGTCCTTAATACTTTCTTAACGCCAACCACCCCTCTCTTGATTAGCCGTTTCGCCCGTGTTGCGTCATGGTGCGGACATGAACGAGCACAACCTGGAATTAAGCCTATGACTGACTTCATTTACATCGCCATCATCGCGCTCTTTTTTGTGGCGGGCGGGTTGTACGCCTGCTGGTGCGAAAAACTTTAAGGACATTTATGGAAAACCTGGTCGTCGGTCTGATTGCCCTCGCGCTGTTCGTGTATCTGTTCATTGCGATGGTTCATCCTGAAAAATTTTAACGAAACGCCTATGCAAACTTCCGGCTGGCTCCAACTCGCCCTCTACGTCGCCGCCCTCGCGGCGATTACGAAACCCATGGGTCTTTACCTCGTGCAGGTGCTCGACACCAATGGTCGCACCTGGTTCGACTCCGTACTCCGTCCGTTGGAGCGGCTCACCTGCCGCCTCATGGGCGTGCGCGCCGGTGAGGAGCAGGATTGGCGGCAATATACCTGGGCCATGCTGCTGTTCAGCCTTGTGAGTTGCGGGTTCACCTATGCCATTCTGCGCCTGCAAAACCATCTGCCGCTTAACCCGCAAGGCTTCGGCGCGCTCAACCCGCATCTCGCGTTCAACACCGCCGTGAGTTTCACCACCAACACCAACTGGCAGAGTTACAGCGGTGAATCCACCATGTCCTACCTTTCGCAGATGGTCGCGCTGGTGATACACAACTTCGGCTCGGCAGCCACCGGCATTGCGGTTGCAGCGGCGTTCGTGCGCGGCATCGCCCGGCATTCGACCCGGTTGCTCGGCAACTTCTGGGTGGACCTGGTGCGCGTCACCTACTACCTGCTGCTGCCCATTTGCCTGGTGTTTGCCGTCTTCCTCGTGTCGCAGGGCATCATCCAGAATTTCAAACCCTACACGAAGGCCAGGTTGCTGGAGCCGATGAAAGTTTCCGTCGCCAAGGTGGACGCGAAGGGGGCACCGGTCCTTGACAAGGATGGCAAGCAGGTCATGGAGGAACAGACCGTCGAGGAGCAAACCATCGTTCAAGGACCGGTCGCTTCCCAAATCGCGATCAAAATGCTCGGCACCAACGGCGGCGGTTACGTCAACGCCAACGCCGCGCATCCGTTCGAAAATCCCACGCCACTCTCCAACTTCCTGCAAATGCTCTCCATTTTTGCCATTGGCAGCGGCCTGACATATTACCTCGGACGCATGACCAAAAATCAGGCGCACGGCTGGGCGGTCTGGGGCACGATGATGACGTTGTTCCTCGCCGGCGTGCTGCTGTGCTGGTGGTCCGAGGCCCGGGGCAATCCCATTCATCAGCAACTCGGCATCGCCGCCGCGGACGGCAACATGGAAGGCAAGGAAGTCCGCTTCGGCATCTTCAATTCCGCCCTGTTCGCCACCATCACCACCGATGCCTCGTGCGGCGCGGTCAATTCCATGCACGATTCCTTCACGCCGCTCGGCGGGTTCGTGCCGCTGTTCAACATCCAGCTCGGCGAAATCATCATCGGCGGCGTCGGCGCGGGACTTTACGGCATGCTGGTGTTCGTTGTGCTCGCGGTGTTCATCGCCGGCCTGATGGTCGGGCGCACACCGGAATATCTTGGTAAAAAAATCCAGTCCTTCGAAGTCAAGATGGCCATGCTCTCGCTGTTAATTCTCTGCCTGACCATTCTCGGCTTTGCGGCCTGGGCGTCCGTAAGCCAGTGGGGCTTGGCCGGATTGAACAACAACGGCCCGCATGGCCTCAGTGAAATCCTCTACGCCTATTCGTCCTGCGTCGGCAACAACGGCAGCGCCTTTGCCGGCCTCAACGCCAACACGCCCTGGTACAACACCACCCTGGGCATCGCCATGCTCTTTGGCCGGTTCCTGATGATCGTGCCCATCATGGCCATGGCCGGGTCGCTCGCGCAAAAGAAACTGGTCCCCGCCAGCACCGGCACCTTCCCCGTGTCCGGCGGCACATTCATCATCCTGCTGCTCGGTACGGTATTATTGGTCGGCGCACTGAATTTCCTGCCCGCGCTGACCCTCGGCCCGGTCGTCGAACACTTCCTCATGCTCCAAGGCAAACTGTTTTAATCAACCACGGATGGACACAGATAAACACGGATTTTTTATGAACTGGAACCCAACAAGCAAAGCCTGTCCTCCTCGTTCTCGTCCTCGTCCTCGTCCTCTATTGGATGCGGATTCGATTACGAAAACGAGGACGACGACGAGGACGATTGAACTGCATCAATTTGGACTGCGGCGGGAAGCGAAGCGCCATGCCGCTTTCACACCCTTGCTCGACGTCTCAAAGCGGTGTCGCCGCTGCGCTCAGCCAACGCACTCCAAAATTCAACGCGCCGTCATCCGTGTCTATCCGTGTTAATCCGTGGTTAAAAATTTATGACCTCCAAACCTCCATCTCTTTTCGACTGGAACATCGCCGGCCCGGCGATCGGCGACGCCTTCAAAAAGCTCGACCCGCGCCTGATGATCAAAAATCCCGTCATGTTCGTGACCCTGGTCGGCGCGCTGCTGACCACCATCGGGATTTTTACCGCCCACGCCGACCGCGGCTTCATCGCCCAGCTCGCCATCTGGCTTTGGTTCACCGTCCTCTTCGCCAATTTTGCCGAAGCTGTCGCCGAAGGCCGGGGCAAGGCCCAGGCCAAGGCGTTGCGCGGCACCCGCGTGAAAACCGTCGCCCATCGCCTCGCCAAAAACGGCCAGGTCGAGGAGGTCAACGCCAACGATCTCCGCAAAGATGATGTCGTGGTCGCGCGCGCCGGGGAAGTCATTCCCGCCGATGGCGACGTGATTGAAGGCGCGGCCACCGTGGATGAATCGGCCATCACCGGCGAATCCGCCCCCGTCATCCGCGAAAGCGGCGGCGACCGCTGCGCCGTCACCGGCGGCACCCGCGTGCTCTCGGACGAAATCAAAATCCGCGTCTCCATCAACCCCGGCGAAGGGTTCCTTGACCGCATGATCTCGCTCGTCGAAGGCGCGAAACGCCAGAAAACACCCAACGAAATCGCGCTCACCATCCTGCTTTCGGCGCTGACGCTGATCTTCCTGCTGGTCTGCGTGACGTTGAAGCCGTTCGGACTTTATTCCGCCACGGTGTTCTCCGTGCCAGTGCTGATTGCCTTGCTGGTGTGTTTGATTCCCACCACCATCGGCGGATTGTTGAGCGCCATCGGCATTGCGGGCATGGACCGCCTGCTCCAGCACAACGTGTTGGCGATGAGCGGACGCGCGGTCGAAGCCTCCGGCGATGTGGACGTGTTGCTGCTCGACAAGACCGGCACCATCACACTCGGCAACCGCCAGGCCACCGATTTCATTCCCGCGCCAGGCATCGCCATCGAACGCCTGGCCGACGCCGCGCAACTCGCGTCGCTCGCCGATGAAACGCCCGAAGGCCGCAGCATCGCTGTGCTCGCGAAGCAAAAGTTCAACCTGCGCGGACGCGACGTCGCCGAAACTCACGCCCAGTTCATTCCGTTCACCGCGCAGACGCGCATGAGCGGCGTGGACTTTTTTGGAAACACACTTGCTAATCCACTCCCTCTCTCCGCCAATCGGGGAGAGTGCCGGGGTGAGGGGCAACCAACAATCACAGCCTTTTCGCCCCAACCCTCTCCTCCCTTGGTGAAGGCGAGGGAGCGGACACCAAGAACTCGCATTCCCATCCGCCGTATCCGCAAGGGCGCGGCCGAGGCCATGCGCATTTTCGTGGACCGCGAAGGCGGCCTGTTTCCCCAGGCGGTGTCTGACACCGTGGACAATGTTTCACGTTCTGGCGGAACGCCACTCGTGGTCACCGACGGACGCGAAGTACTCGGCGTGGTCCAGCTCAAGGACATCGTCAAAGGCGGCATCAAGGAACGCTTCGCCCAACTCCGCAAGATGGGCATCCGCACCGTGATGATCACCGGCGACAACAAACTCACCGCCGCCGCCATCGCCGCCGAGGCGGGCGTGGACGACTTTCTTGCCGAGGCCAAACCCGAGAACAAACTCGCGCTCATCCGCCGGGAACAAGCCGGTGGGCGCATGGTAGCCATGATTGGCGACGGCACCAACGACGCCCCTGCCCTCGCCCAGGCCGACGTGGGCGTGGCCATGAACACCGGCACCCAGGCCGCCAAGGAAGCCGGTAATATGGTGGACCTTGACTCGAACCCGACGAAGCTCATCGAGATCATTGAAATCGGCAAGCAACTGCTCATCACGCGCGGTTCGCTGACGACGTTCAGCATCGCCAACGACGTGGCGAAATATTTTGCCATCATCCCGGCCATGCTCATGGCGACGTTCCCCGCCATCGCACCGCTCAACATCATGCATTTGCACAGTCCCGCGAGCGCGATTCTCAGCGCCATCATCTTCAACGCGCTCATCATCGTCGCGCTGATACCGCTGGCGCTGCGCGGTGTGAAATTCAAACCCATCGGCGCGCTCGCCATCCTGCAACGCAATCTGCTCATCTACGGCCTGGGCGGCGTCATCATCCCCTTCGTCGGCATCAAGGCCATCGACGTCCTGATCACTACCCTGAAACTGGTCTGATATGAAACCGATCCGCAATTCCATTCCTCCTCGTTCTCGTCCTCGTCCTCGATTGGATGCGGCTTCGATTACGAGAACGAGGACGACGACGAGGACGATTTGGTCGCGTTATCATCCGTGTTAATCCGTGAAATCCGTGTCTAAAATTTATGAAAAATCTATTCTCTGAACTCCGCAGCGCCGTGATGGTCACGCTGATTTTCGCCGTCGTCTGTTGCGGACTGTATCCGCTCGTTGTGTACGGCGTCGCCCAGGTTTTCTTCCACGACCAGGCCAACGGCAGCCTCATCGTGGACGCCAATGGCACGGTGCGCGGCTCGCAACTTCTCGGCCAGCAATTCTCCGCCGACAAATACTTTCAGTCGCGTCCCTCGGCGGCGGGCAACGGCTACGACGCCACAAGTTCCGGCGGCAGCAATCTCGGCCCGACCTCGTCGAACCTGGTCACCACCATCACGCAGCGCATCGCCGATTACCGCGCGCAAAACGGCCTGACGCGTGGTGAAACTTTACGCGGACTGGCCACCAACGCGCTCGTGCCCGCCGATGCCGTCACCGCCTCCGGCAGCGGTCTCGACCCGCATATCAGCCTGCGTAACGCCGAACTCCAGGCGTCCCGCGTCGCCAAAGCCCGCAACCTCAGCGTGGAAAAAGTTTTGGAACTGGTCCGCGCAAACACCGACCCCGCCAGCCTCGGCTTTCTCGGCGAATCGGGCGTGAACGTTCTGGAACTCAACCTGGCATTGGATGCATCAAAATGAGCATGTGTCGCAGCGTTATGAATACAAGGATGACATCCGCCCTCGCCCCGGCCCTCTCCCCCAGGAGAGGGAGAATTGTTCGCCGCGCTTTCGAAAATTTACATGACTGGATTGGCCGGATGCTCATCCGCAAAACTGGAAACAAACGAAAGCCATTTCCTCTCCTGGGGGAGAGGATTAAAGGTGAGGGCGGACGTAAACTCTCATTCCGCTGAAAACGGAAAGGAATGCAAACCTATGAACGACAAACGCATTTTAATCCCGGTCAACTTGCCGAAAGGCCCTTTCGACGCATTGCAGTTCGCGCAAGGTTTGGCGGACGAAGTCCCGGTCCACGTGACATTGCTCAACGTGGTGAATCTGAACGTCGTCAGAGTGGAAGGCCGCATTTATAACGAAGTCTGCGCGGAGAGCGAAGCGACACTGAAGAAACTGGCGAAGCACTTTTTCAGCGACAGCCCGTCCGTGCGCATCAATGTGCGCGTGGGCCGGCCGCACGAGGAAATCGTTGCCGAAGCCAGCGCGGAATTATCCGAACTCATCATCCTGGCCAGCCCGAAGCCTGCGCGTTGGAAGCGATTTCTCGGCTCGGGCACGGTCGAGCGCGTGGTCCGCAACGCGCCCTGCCCAACGCTGGTGTTGCCGCGAGTCTGGAAAATCACGCCGGAACAGTACCGGCAAGCGATGCGCCCGCGGAGCGACGCCCCGTCAGATGCGGTCCGGCAGACGAATGGGGTTTTGATACACGCATGAATGTCATTGCCTGGGCGGTTTTTGTGGTGGCGGCGCTGCTTGAAGTCGGGGGTGATGCCGTCATCCGGCACGGTCTGCGCGGCCACAAGCTGGCTGTGGTGGCCGCCGGATTCGTGACGCTGGGTTGCTACGGCTTGTTGGTGAATTCTCTCAAGTGGGATTTCTCGAGACTGCTGGGCGTCTATGTCGGATTCTTTGCGCTGACGAGTGTTTTGGCTGGGCGGTTCGTTTTCCGGGAAAACGTTCCGTGGTCCATCTGGTGTGGGCTTGGCCTGATCGCGGCCGGTTGCGCGGTCATTCAATGCGGCCGCCCATGAAACGCCGAACCGAAAAAAGCATGAACGCAGACAAAACCTACGCCGTGGAAGGCATCAGTTGCTTCGAGAACGTGCCCGAACACCACGACCCGGTCGAACCTTACTTCGGCCCGGAGCTGCATGCCGGCGACCTGCTGGACGGGCGGTTCGCCATCGTCGAAACGGTGAGCCGCAGCGGCATGGCCACCATATATCAGGCTCGGGACCAGGAGCAGGAAAATCAAATCGTCGCCGTCAAGGTGCCGCACCTGCGTTTGGAGGCCGATCCGGGATTCTTTTCCCGCTTTCAACGCGAGGAGGAGATCGGGCGCAAGCTGGATCATCCGTACCTCCTGAAGTTTGTCCCGGTGGAAAGAAAAAGCCGGCCCTACATCGTCACCGAATACCTGCGCGGCTGCACCCTGGCCCACCTGCTCGAAGCGTCGCGGACGTTGCCGGAAAAGGACGCGTTGAAAATCGCCAGCCTGGTTTGCGAGGCGCTTCAATACCTGCACGGGCAGGGCGTGATCCACCGCGACCTCAAGCCGGGGAACATCATGATTTGCCGCGACCGCACCATCCGCATCATGGACTTCGGGATTGCCGCCGCGGCGGATTCAAAAAAAATCACCCTCAGCGGGCTAACCGCCACCCTGGGCACGCCCGAATACATGTCGCCGGAACAGGTCAAAAACGAGCGCGGCGACGAACGGTCCGACATTTACTGCCTCGGCGCGGTCCTGTACGAAATGCTCACCGGCGTGGTTCCCTTCCAGAATGACAACTGCTGGATGGCGATGAACAACCGCGTCACCGGCGACCCGATTGCGCCGCGAAAACTGAACCCCAACATTTCCCCGCAGGCGGAGGAGATCGTGCTGCACGCCATGCAACGCGATCCGGCGGACCGGTTTCAGACCGCCGCAGAATTCAAGGTTCAATTGGACCAACCCGGCCAGGTGCGTCTCACCGGCTATTGCGACCGCCTGCAAGCGCCGCACTGGCGGCTGAGTTTTCGCGAGACCCCGGTGATTGCCGGCACGCTGCTCGGCGTGGGGTTCCTCTTGTTCCAAGTATTGGCATTCTTCGCTCTCCGTCATTTCCTGGCGAAGTGAGCAAAACAGGAATCCGTGTCCATCCGTGGTTAAGTTACGAAACCAAACATTTTGATGCTGAATCTAACGCAAGGTTCGTTAAGATGAATTCGTGAACGACGGCGACCGCCCCAATCCCGATGCGCTGTTGAATTCGCTTCAGCGCGAGGAGGCCGCGAAGAAACGCGGCAAGCTCAAGGTTTTTCTCGGCATGTGCCCCGGCGTCGGCAAGACCTACGCCATGCTTGAGGCCGCGCGGCGCGAACTCGCCGCCGGACGAGACGTGGTTATCGGTTACGTCGAGACGCACGGACGCAAGGAAACGGACGCGCTCACCGAGGGCCTGCCGCAGCTTCCCCGCCGCCGGCTTGAACATCGCGGCATCGCCCTCACCGAATTTGATCTCGACGCCACGTTGGCCCGGCATCCGCAACTGGTCCTCGTGGATGAACTCGCGCACACGAACGCCCCCGGCTCGCGCCACCCGAAACGCTGGCAGGACGTGGCCGAATTGCTCGACGCCGGCCTGGATGTCATCACCGCGCTCAACGTCCAGCACGTCGAGAGCCGCGCCGACACCGTCCGCCAGGTCACCGGCGCGGAGATTCGCGAGACGGTGCCGGACAGCGTGCTCGATGGCGCGGTGTTTGAACTCGTGGACCTCCCGCCCGCCGAACTCATCCAGCGATTGCACGAGGGCAAGGTGTATGTGCCCGACCGCGCCGCCGCCGCCGCGCAAAACTTTTTCCGCGAAGCCAATCTCACCGCGTTGCGCGAACTGGCCCTGCGGCTCGTGGCGGACCACGTGGGCGTGGACACGCGGGAATTTCGCGAGGCGCAAACCAACGCTGGCGCGTGGAAGACGGGACATTGCCTGCTCGTGGCGGTGGGTCCCGGGCCGTTTTCCGAACCGCTCATCCGCTGGACGCGCCGCATGGCCGACGGCCTCCGCTGCCGGTGGCTGGCCGTCCATGTCGAAAATCCGCGTCCGCTGTCGGAAGCCGCCCAGGCGCAACTGGAAAAAAACCTGGCCACCGCCCGCGAACTCGGCGCGGAAGTCGTCGCCACCACGGATGACGACCTCGTGCGCGGGTTGTTGCGCGTGGCCCGCACGCAGAACGCCACGCAAATCATCGTCGGCAAACCGGCCGGCACCGGCTGGCTGGAATGGCTGCGCGCCAGCCTCCTGCTGCGCCGGCTGGCGCGGGAAAGCGGCGACATTGACCTGCACGTCGTCCGCTCCGAAAAGACGGCCGGCAACGCGCCCGCCGTGCGGATCTGGCATCGGGCGTTCGCCTCCAATTTTCAGCAATACCTGTTCGCCGCCGGCGCGGTGGCCGCCACGGGCGTCCTGAATCTCGCGCTCATGAATTTCACCGGCCCGCGGGTGCCGGGACTGGTTTTCCTGCTCGCCGTGGTGCTGCTGGCGTTGAAGGTGGGCCGCGGCCCGGTGCTGTTCGCCGGCGCGTTGAGCGCGCTGGCCTGGAATTATTTTTTCCTGCCGCCCCGCTTCACGTTCATCATCGCAACCGTTGAGGACGGCATTTTGTTCGGCCTTTATTTCGTCGTGGCGATTGTGCTCGGCCAGTTGGTGGCGCGCATCCGGCTGCAGGAAGAGGCCGAACGCCGCCGCGAGGAACGCGCCACGGCGCTCTACGAAATGTCGCGCGACCTGGCCGAGGCGACTTCGCGCGACGAAATCGTCTGGCAGCTCGTGGCGCAAATCACCCGCAGTTTTAATGCGCCCATCGCCGTCGTGCTGCCCGAGAACAACAAGCTCTTCGCCCATCCCGACAGTTCCCTGGCCCTTTCGGAAAAGGAGTTGAGCGTCGCCGACTGGGCGTTCCGCCAGCGGAAGGCCGCCGGGCGGTTCACCGACAATCTGCCCGGCGCGGAGGCGCTGCATCTGCCGCTGGCCACCGAGCGGAAGGTGTTCGGCATCCTGGCGGTGGGTTTTCCGGACAAGCGCCTGACGCTCGCGCAACGGGATTTGCTCGAGACGTTCGCGCGCCAGGCCGCGCTGGTGCTCGACCGCGTGGAACTCCGCACCGCCGCCGAGCAGGCGCGCCTGCTGGCCGAATCGGAAAAGTTCAGCCGCACGCTGTTGAATTCCATCTCGCACGAATTGCGCACGCCGCTGGCCGCCAGCACCAGCGCCGCCAGCGCGCTCGCCGCCGCCGGGGCCGCGCCGCCGGAACAACAGCGCGCGTTGATCGGCGAGATTCAGGAAGCCAATGCCCGGCTCAATCGCGTCGTGGGCAACCTGCTCGACGTGGCGCGGCTCGAATCGGGCCAGGTCCGCCCGCGCCTCGACTGGCACGACGCGCGCGACCTGGTGCAGACAACGCTGCGCGAATTGCAGCGCGAGCTGGCGGCGCACCCGGTGAAACTGGACCTGCCGGCCGCGCCCCTGCTGGTCCGGCTCGATTTTTCCCTCGCGCAACACGCCCTCGCCAATCTGCTGCTCAATGCCGCCAACCATACTCCCGCCGGCACGCCGATTGAAGTGTCGGCGCAACTGGCGAACGACCAATCTGGCGTTGAGCGTCGCGGACCGCGGACCGGGCATCCCGCCCGAATGGCTGCCGCGCATCTTCGACAAATTTTTCCGCGCCCCCACCGCGCCCACCGGCGGCAGCGGACTCGGACTCACCATCGTCAAGGGTTTCGTCGAGGCGCACGGCGGAACCATCACCGCCACCAACCGTCCGGGCGGCGGCGTGATGTTCACCCTGAATTTTCCGCAACCCGAAAAA
>CAWFZJ010000091.1:0-13247 GCA_963820205.1 uncultured Verrucomicrobiae bacterium | reverse complement strand
ATTGATCTCGCCGTCGCCCCGGTCACGTGGCCGGGGCGCGGATTGAAACCTCGATTGCGGCGGGGTGATAAATCCCGCCGCGCTTGTCGCCCCGGTCACGTGGCCGGGGCGCGGATTGAAACTCGATGTCTGATTGTGTGCCGTTGACGATGGCATAGGTCGCCCCGGTCACGTGGCCGGGGCGCGGATTGAAACTAACTAATGCCCCGCTTCCAAATATGTGCGCGTGGTCGCCCCGGTCACGTGGCCGGGGCGCGGATTGAAACCCCGGCGGAACGAAAGAAACAAAAACATGGATACTGTCGCCCCGGTCACGTGGCCGGGGCGCGGATTGAAACTCCGCCTTGGTCGTGTACGTCTGCTGGATGTTTTGGTCGCCCCGGTCACGTGGCCGGGGCGCGGATTGAAACATCAGGAAGATGTATTCGTGAGATTTTGTCGGGGTCGCCCCGGTCACGTGGCCGGGGCGCGGATTGAAACATGCCACAGCAGGCTTCTGGTTTTTGTAGCAGCAGTCGCCCCGGTCACGTGGCCGGGGCGCGGATTGAAACACGTCCAGCAATGCAAACCCGGCTGTCGGGGTGACGAGTCGCCCCGGTCACGTGGCCGGGGCGCGGATTGAAACATATCACGAGCGCCGCCTTTCCGCCGCCCCAGACGGTCGCCCCGGTCACGTGGCCGGGGCGCGGATTGAAACGTAGTAGTAGCGCGGCGATTTCGTCCATCAGGAAGAGTCGCCCCGGTCACGTGGCCGGGGCGCGGATTGAAACTTTATTGTCCGGCCCGGCCGGCGTGGGGAAACTTGTCGCCCCGGTCACGTGGCCGGGGCGCGGATTGAAACAGCACGGCATCGCCGTGCGCGAGCCGCGCCAGAAGTCGCCCCGGTCACGTGGCCGGGGCGCGGATTGAAACTCTGATACCATTGTTTCAGCATTTTCATGTCGCCGAGTCGCCCCGGTCACGTGGCCGGGGCGCGGATTGAAACAAACAGCAATTGGTCGCGCCCCGGCCCCCCCTGGTTGAGTCGCCCCGGTCACGTGGCCGGGGCGCGGATTGAAACACCAAATCGCCATTGGTATGCGCGAGCCGCCGAGAGTCGCCCCGGTCACGTGGCCGGGGCGCGGATTGAAACTCATTATGTTCAAGACCGGTTCCAAAGCCCTCGCCGGTCGCCCCGGTCACGTGGCCGGGGCGCGGATTGAAACCAGAACGGGAGCGTTGGTTGAATCAGAAGCGATGCTGTCGCCCCGGTCACGTGGCCGGGGCGCGGATTGAAACCCAAAAGACAAGGCGCTGGTGTTTGATGGACGGGCAGTCGCCCCGGTCACGTGGCCGGGGCGCGGATTGAAACTGGCCAAAGCCAGGTTTGTTTTTGTTTACAGTTTCGTCGCCCCGGTCACGTGGCCGGGGCGCGGATTGAAACTGAACGACAAAACCACCCAACCCGGCAATCCCGCCGCCGATCTCGACGCATATTGAATGAAACCGTCAACCACTTCTTCGCAGGTTAAATGATTGGATTTCATCCTGTATTGACTTTATGAAGGATTGGGAACGAGCAGGAATGCCAACCGCACGGCGTTTCCTCTCCTGTCGCAAGCGGTCTTTTTCCACACGCTCATTCAACTCTGTGGTGTCACAGAAAAATTCCCCTTCACCTTCTGGTATCTCTTGCGGAAGTTTTTCGGTGATTCCCAGCCGACGCCATACGCTCAATTCGGTTACACCTGCCATTGTACCGCTACCATGACCAACACGTCGCGCTGAATTGCAATTCCCGCGTTGCAAAATCCCCGCATCCAACAGTTGTTTTATCCGGGGACGGCTTACACCAAGCAATTCAGCTGCGATCCAAGAGGGCATTGCGCTGACGGGTTCTAGCGAGTCATCGCTGGAAAGCCAGTCAGCCTGGCCGAGCAAAACGGCCTTGCGAGCCAGCCACCAATTCAAATCTCGCTTTCGTTTTGCATTCGCCCATCGTTGTCCGTTGGTATTCATGGGGTCTTAACTCAAATGAGATGTTAATAAGAGACAAGGAAGGAAACCCGTCCCGGCGCTTCGCGCCTGGGACGGGTTTCCCTGCTTTTCTCGCAATTGGATCATTGCAAGCATTCCTTTCGCTCCGGGACCTTGTGAGGCTTGGCAAACTCACCGCGTTTGGCTCGTTCGCTGAATTCGTTGATTGCTTCCTGGGTGAGATACACCCGGCCGTAAATGTTTACGGTCTTGAGCAGTCCGGCCTTGCGCCAGCGCCACGCGGTGCTGGCGGTGATGCCAGTTTGTTCCAGCCACTTGGTCAAATGGATGACCGCCGCACAACCGGGCACATTGATTACAGATTCATTTTCCATAACAATGTATTACATCGCATGAAATACAACTTCAAGGGCGCACACCTTAAAACTTGTATTTAGCCTTGTATGATACATTCTTGCTGAAATGAAAAAGTCGCCCAATCGCACCGTTGCCAAACTGCGGAATATCATCGGCAAGACACAGGAGCAATTCGCTTTAATGCTGGGCGTTTCAAAGGACACCATCGTCAGCGTCGAAAATGGACGCAACCGGCTCACGCCGGGTCTTGCCTACCGCATCCATGTTGCTACGGGTGTCAACCAGTTGAATTTGCTGGAGAACACGGGCGAGGTCTGGACCGGTGACCGGGACCGGTTTGGGCGGGGAATCAAGCCTTACACGAAGGAAGATTTCGAGCGCTGGCGCAAATCTGTTTACGGCCCTGATCCTGATGACCCGGCAGCACGCGAACGGGCGGCGGAATTTCATTTCGATGCCACCAAAGAACGGATTGAAGTTTTGCTGGTGGCCGCCACCCGGCAAGGCATCAAAGGCAAAGACCGGTTTCCGGCAGTAATGCAGTCGCTTGAGGAGTGGCTTAACTACGTCTATTGCGAATTTAACCTGGCTAACGAAGTGGATCAACTTTTGCGGGAGCGCACTTTTGATGTCGTCAAAGACACCTTCAATGTTGGTTTTTTGCGTGCATCCATCGCCGAGGGCAATCCCTTTAAGTTTCGGTTCAAGGATTCCAAAAAGTTGAAAGATTCCGATGCGGTCGAAGTCGAGTTTGAGCACTACGTCAAATGGGATGACGCTGCATTCTGGTATTCCAGGCCCAAGCGAACGCCAGCCAAACTTAGGCGTGACGCTCATTGGGATTTTAGCGAGGCGTTGCCGCCTGATAAGTCAAAATTGACACGTTGAGCCTGCCGCTGGGTATGTTCGTTGGACAGATGCCCATACACTTTGCCAATCAGAATGCCGCCGTCCTTGTGACCCACCCAGCGGGCAATCGTCATGTAATCAATCCCGCTCATCACGCAATAGCTGATGAAGAAATAACGGCATAAATGGCAGGTGAAATCTGTCACCTTTGATTTTTCCCGCGCCTTGCGCAGTGCCATGTTTAGCGTAACGGTCGGAACGTCTCGTCCCTCACGGCGCGGTGACGGGAAGAGATATACGGAATCAGGCTGCTTTCGTTTCGCCATGTCCCGCAGGTGCCGCTTGAGTTGCCCGTTAAAATCCACGACCCGCGCTTCGCGGTTTTTGGTCAGGCCGTCGCTGCCAATTGTTAGTTGTTCGCGTTCCCAATCCACGTCTGCCCATTTCAGACGCAAGGTTTCTGCCCAGCGCCCGCCGCTGAATGCCATCAGCCGGAGGAAGTCCGCCAGCATCGGGCCAGCGTCGGGCAGGTGCTTCAGCGCGGCCTGACAGACGCGCTCGATTTCTTCCAATGACACCAGCCGTTTCTTTTTCGGTTCTTGGTGAAGCCATTCCACGTCATTTATGGCAATGCTGTTCAGATGTCCTTCCGCCTTGGCGTGCCGGAGCACATTGCGCAGCGTGATCACTTCTAGGTTGATGCTCCGGGCGGACTTGCCCGCTTTTTTGCGCGCCGCCATGTAACGCATAACCACCGCGTTGTTGATTTGCCGCAACCGCAGTTCGCCGATCAATCCGCCAAGTGCATTGATAGCCGTACGCTCGCGGTTGATGGTGTTGGGCTTTTTATTTTTCAGCGCCTCGATGAAGTCCAGATATTGCACACCGTACTCCGCAAGTATAGGCGTGCGCTTGGGGAATAGCTTCAATTCGCTTTCATCCCTTTTGACCCTCATTTTTTGCATCACTTTGACCGCCTCAGGCACGGTGGTGACCGGTTTGCCCTCAGCATCCTCCATGCGCACCCGCCGCACGATTTTTTTGCCAGTGTTCTCGTCCTCGACGGTCATTTGCGCGTAATAAGTTCCGTTACGCTCCCATAATCCGCGAACTCTGCGCTTGCGTTGATCGAAAACCTTGTTGTATCTTGCGCTTTTCTGATGACTTTGATTGCTCATAACGTGATTGTGAACCGTGTTTGCGGTGACATGTCATTGCACGCCGCAACACTAGCACAACATCTAGCACAAAGTCAAATCGCAAGTTACACTTTATTCGCAAGTGCTTGTAAATAAACGGCTGGCTGGGTAGCTCAGTTGGTAGAGCAGAGGACTGAAAATCCTTGTGTCGGCGGTTCAATTCCGCCCCCAGCCACCACTTCAATAAACGCCAATAAAATCAACGCTTTTGTGAAAACATAGAAGCATTTAGGGGGCAAAGTAAGGCATGGAGTAAGACATGGATGGCCGGTTTTCATCGGTGAACTTCGCTGGACGAATCCGCTCTTTTGACTTGGCTTTGCAGGGTGAAAATGGTGTCCCGCCGCGGGTGCCGATGCCTTGAAATTGTCACGCTAGGGGCATCTGTGACACAAGGCGGGGCAATCACCACTGGCGGGTTGTTAATTTCGTTTCGTGACACCGTTTAACGTCCAGAAACAGCAAACGGGATGCAAAAAGGGGATGCAATGGAATTTCGCCAGCCGGTTTTAAGCTATTTCCGTCCGCTCCCTTTGATCCGCACACCCAGCTTTTGCTGAAGTGCCGTTACGATCACCTCTGCTGCCGCCTCGACGCTGAGCGCGGCGGTGTTGATGATCAAGTCGTGGCTCAAAGGGTCGGTCACATCGTGGCCAAAATGGCGGCGAACCGATTTCGCTCGCTCGCGATCAATTCTTTCGATCTCAACCCGGGCGGCTTTCAGACTCAAGCGCGCTTTGTCGGCGATCCGCCGGGTGCGCACCTCAATCGGCGCAACCATCCGCACACTCAAACCGAACTGAGCGGGCAAAATGAACCGCGCGGCATGGCCGACGATGACCACGTTCACCCTGATGACCCAGCGTGAGCACTACCTGCTTCAAATAGACCAGGTAGCCTGATGTGCCGATCTCCTCGGGGTTCAGCAATTGGCCAATAATGTCCTGGATCGTTGCCTGATCCCGCTCATCCAAGCTCTCGATTAATTGGCGGCGAATGTGCGCCTTTTTTGCGATTTCATCCACGATTTCGTTGTCGAACACCTGCCAGCCCAATCGTCTTCCGACCAGTTTGGCAACGGCGTTCCCGCCAGCGCCCTTCTCACGGGAAACGGTCAAGTAAGGTCCATAAAACAGGTCGCCCTCCTTGCCCCGCCCGGGCCGTTGCTCGCAATTTTCCAAGGCTTCGTTGGCTTGAAAAATGGCGATTTGGTTTTTGATATACTTTTCAACGTCAATCATACAATTTTTGGGATTCTTAATTGCCGCCTGAATTTATATCCGGCTGGGCGCTCAATCCAACTTTAATTCCGACAACCGGACGCGGCTTCGTCGTCCGCGACCTGCCGTGGATGGTGGAAAAACTGCGTGTCATTTGGCGTAGCGGCGTCTCGGCAGAGCGCCGCCATCTGAAAATAAGCGGAAACATTTGCGGCGGTCTGCCGACGCGCCACTACGAAGAAGTAGAATCGTCCATGTCCCCTTGAAAATTGGCGCGACCGGATTTGCCGAATGGGCATTTATTTTCCGGCGAGTGAAGTTTTTGGCGAAGGCAGATGGAGCGTCCGGCCCGCCACCATGAACTCGCCTTCGCCCTGATGATGAATCGTCCACGGCCGTTTCCGCGCCGGGTCAATCCACGCCTGGACGACCTCCAGGATGAAGAAGTTATATTTGGCGGCAAGTTTCGCATCCCTGACCTTGCATTCCAGGCTGGCATAACATTCGGCGATGAGCGGGGCCTTGACGCTCGTGGCGGGCACGGGCGTGAGGCCAAAGGCCTTGAACTTGTCAACGCTCCGGCCCGAAGTGTTCCCGCAAGCCACCACCGTTTCCGCCAGCTCCACCGTGGGGATGTTGATTACGCATTCCCGGGCCGCCTTGAGGCTGGCAAACGAGTAGTTCCGGTTGCTGACCACGCAGCCCACGAGCGGCGGCGTGAACTCCAGCATCAGATGCCACGACATGGGCATGACGTTCGCCCGCCCGGCGCGGGCCGTGGTGAGCAGCACGACCGGTCCGGGTTCGAGCAGCCGATAGACTTCGGACAGGGGAAAGCTGGTTTTCTTCATCGGGGATTGATGACGCAAATGTTATGCCGGCACCAATTCGATTTTAACCTTACGCCCCAAAGCCCGGGCGGCTTTGCCCAGCGTGTTCAGTGTGACCGAGGAGTTGGAAGCATCCAGCAGCCGGTCCACCGCCGCGCGGCTGGTTTTCATCCGGGCCGCCATTTCCGACTTGGAGACCGATTTTTCCTCCAGCAGGCGGCTGATTTGCAGACTCATGGCCTGCTTGAGCGCGCGTGCCTCGACTTCACCCAGGAGGCCTTGTTCTTTCAGGAAATTCCGGAAGTCACTTCCGCGATGTTTTCTTTTGATCATAAATTTAGCAGGTATTGTTTTTTACGTTTTTTCGCCAATTCCAGTTCGTTTTGCGGCGTCCGCTGCTGTTTCTTGATGAAACCGTGCATCAGGACAATTTCCTCATCCACCACCGCAAACAGCGTCCGCGCGATGCGGTTGCTTAACCTGGAACGAACTTCCCAAAGACCGTCACCCAAATTGTCAACCAGCGGCTTTCCGACCGGCCACGCATATTGCACCGTCAAAATGTCTGTGCCGATGACCTTGCAGTCCTCTTTCGACAATTCTTTCAGCCATTCCCGCACCGGTTCATTGCCCGCTTCCGTCTTGAAAAAGACGACGTTAAGCGGGCGTTCAGCTTTCATCTGTAAAGCAGTGTATCAAAATTGATACATTTGTCAACCGGAAAAGTTTTGTGTCTTTGGTGGGTTTCGTGGTTTCAACTGCTTTTTTCAGGCTTATTTCTGCTGACGGTTTTTGAGGAAAAGGCGCGCCCAAAACCCGGATACGGAATGTCTGAAAATCACGGCGAAAACCACAATGACCAGCCCCGCGAAAATCAGATAAAGTGCCGTGGGGCCCAGCCAGGCTACGAGCAGCTTCCATTTCTACCCGAAAAAATATCCGATCAGGATGTAAGTGGTGGAATAGGCCGCCGATCCCGTGAGGTTGTAAAACAGAAAAGTGCGCCAGGACATTTTCGACATGCCGGCCAGCAGATTCGCCGCGACGGGCGGAAACAAGAAGATAAACCGCGCGATAAAAACCGTCCTGGCGCCATGATGTTTGAAAAACCGTTCGGGCCACTTTAGCCGTTCGGGGGTGAGATGGAGCCAGCCGATTTTTCCCAGGCCGCCATGGCCCAGCCGCCGGCCCAGCCAGAAGGCACAGATGCCGCCCAGAAAGCAGGCCACCGTTCCGGCCACCACGGGTTCCCATATCGAATCCTCAGTTTTCCCCAAAACAAATCCGGCCCCCAGAAGAATCGTTTCCCCCGCAGAGGAAAACCGATGTTGTTCAAAAACGCGACGATGAAGACGAGCACATATCCGTAATGCGGAATGTGGGGCAGTAAAGAATGCAGCCAGTGTAGCATATTCACCACTCTTGCCTGATTGCCGGCCACGTGAACGGCTTTTCCGGCCGGGTCTGGCGCTCAAGGAATGGCTGCGGTCGTTCCATGCGAAACATCCCAGCCGCCACCCAACGCTTTGATCAACTGAACACTCGCCGTCATTTGTTCCATCCGGAGATTCAGCACCGTCCGCTGATTGCTCAACAGGGCGGTTTGCGCGGCGATCACATCGAGGTAAATGTCCAGGCCGGATTGGTAGCGGGCGTTGGCGAGAGTCAGGTAGCCCCGCGACGATTCGACGGCGGCATTCTGTTGCTGAAGCTCCTGGGACAGGATTCGCAGCGTTGACAGGCTGTCTTCGACCTCTTGAAAGGCGGTGAGCACGGTCTGACGGTAGTTTGCGACGGTGCCCTGGTATTTCGCCCGGGCTTGTTCGGTGACGGCTTTGCGCAGTCCGGCGTCAAAAAGCGTTTGCGCTAGCGACGCGCCGACGGACCAGGCCAGACCCGGCCCGGAAAAAAGATTTCCCACGGAGGTGCTCTGGTATCCCGCCGAACCGCTCAAAGTAATCGTCGGAAAATACGCCGCGCGCGCCACGCCGATTTGCGCGTTCGCCTCCGCGACGCGGCGTTCGGCGGCGGCGACATCGGGACGGCGTTCGAGCAGCTGCGACGGAAGGCCGAAGGGGATGGCGACGGGTTTTGCTACCAGCGGATCGGTGGCGATGGAAAATGACGAAGCCGGCTGGCCGAGGAGCATTGCAATGGCGTGTTCGAGCTGCGCGCGTTGTATGCCGAGGTCGGTGGCTTGCGCGAGCGTGCTGTTGAGTTGCGTTTCGGCTTGCGTGATGTCCTGGCCGGATGCCATGCCCGCGTCATACTGGGCCTGGGTCAGCTTGAGCGACTCCTGATAAGCGAGCGCCGTCGCATCCAAAAGCTGCTTCTGCGCATCCAGCACGCGAAGCTGAAAATAATCCACCGCCACTTCCGCCTGAACGGTCAGCCGCACGTTTTCGAGATCGGCCAGCGTGGCTTGCGCTTCCAGCGAGTTTGCCTTCACCGTGTTGCGAATGCGGCCCCAGAAATCCAACTCCCAGGAGGCGTCAAATGGCAGCGAGTATTCGGTGATGGTGGAAGTGGTCGGCGACGAATTTGATTGAGTTGGTTGTGATGACTGCCGTGATTTCGTGACCGAAGGACTGGCGGTCACGGTTGGGAAATACTGCGACCGGGATTGTTTCACCACGGCTCGCGCGGAGAGAAAATTGGCGAGCGCAGCGGCGACGGTCTGGTTGGAAACAACCATCTGGCCTTCAAAAGCGTTCAACTCCGGCTCATGGAACATTTCCCACCATCGGCCACGAATCATGTCGTCCTTTGGCTCGGCGATTTTCCAGCCGTCAGTTTCCTTGGATTGCTCCGGGGTCAATTCTTTGAAAGCGACCGGCGTTTGGACGGACGGCTTTGCATACTTTGGCGCGAAGCTGCATCCGGCGAACAGAATCAGGCACGCAAGCGCAACTGGAAGACATCTCATAAATACCTGAGCGCGGGCTTCAGCCCGCTTCAACGTCAGCAAGCCAGTTGATTTTCGTCGGGAATTTGACCATTGAAAGCTGAAGCGGCGTGAACGCCGCGCTCCGTTCGCCATTGGTGAGATGGGTTCTGCGTTTATTCTGGTTTTCGTTTTGCGCAATGAGTTCATGGTTTACTTGGAATGGCTCATTGCTATCCCCTGAAGATGTCGAATGGCTCGATTTTGAGGACCTTGCGTATGCCGATATAGCTTGAGATTCCGGCGATCAGCAGGACCATGCCGAAGGCCAGCCCCAGGTTCCAGAATGTGATCATCGCGGCGTAGTTGGGCAGCCGGGATTTGGCAATCGCAGATCATGAGCGTTACCAGGCCGATGCCCAGGCCATAGCCGGTCAGCGCCGTAAAGGTCGCCATGAACAGGATCATATAGACCAGCTCGCGCCCCTTGGCGCCGATGGCCTTCAGCGCGCCGAATTTCTCCAGGTTTTCAAGGATGAAGGTATAAAAGGTCTGGCCCGAGATGGACAGTCCAACGATAAAGCTGATGACTGTCATCATCAGGATGTTGGTGCCAATCCCGGTCTTATAGACATAGTAATCGGAAATGCGTTTGTTGAATTCCTCCTTGGTAAAGGCGACATAGCCGAGCTTGGCGACCTGCTGCTTGATGCCAGCCACGGCCGCGTCGTTCTTCGGCTGCACCAGGACATAGGACATGGTGAAACGCGTCGAAGGGAGGTATTCGATCGCACGGTTGTAGGTGGTATAAAGTGTCGGCACGCCGTTCAATCCGTTTGAGACGACCCGGGCGATGCCCACAATCGTGCCGCGGTGATCATTAAGCTCAAACGAGGTGCCGATCTTCGGATTCTCCAGTTTCGAGAATTCAGCGTCATCCACCACGAAGAACGTGTTGTCGGCATAGATGTCCTGAATATTGCCCTGTTCAAGTTCGGGCCGGCCAAACAGGCTTTCATCGTCCAAACCGACGACACTGACCGCTTGATAAGTGCCGCTCGAGAGTTTGACCAGCGCGCCACCCATGAAGAGCGGCACCGCGTAGTTGACCCCGTCCATGCTGCGCGCCGCGTCCAGCACGTAACCCGGCATGGGGATCGGACTGGTGGCCGTATTGACCGCCGGGTCCATGATCCACATTGAGGCGCCGATATTGGTGACCGGCGAAAAAGCGCGGTTGAGGATGCCGGCGAACATGGCGGTCATTTCCATCATCAGGAATACGGCGAAAGTTATCCCGATCAACAGCGCGAAAAACTTGCCCCTGTCATTCACCAGCAGCTTGAAGCCGATCCGCAGGATGCCACTGTACTTCATGATGCCCCGCCTTTCCCCATCGGGCGTTGCCCGTTACTATGATCGAAAGTTGTTCATCGCATTTGCTTTGCATGATATCTGGTCGGGCGGGCGCTATTTCTGCCCGATGAAGACATCCACCATCTGGCCCGGATAGACCGGGGCGTCCTTTTTCTCGAACCGGAAAATCACCGGCAGCACCCGCAGGTCCACTTGCTCCTGCTTCTGATTAGACAGCTCGATCTTGGGCGAGACATAAGGCTGCACCCGGACGAACTCCAGCGGCACCTTGATATCCGTCCCCATGATCTGCATCTGCGCCTGAATATGCCACTTGGACGGCAGCCGTGAGACCAGTATCTCGTCAACATAACAGCGCACGTCCATATAATCTTGCGGCCCGCTCATGATCACGAGCGGGTCGAACAGTTCGGTGTAGGTGTCGTAGTTGCCCTGCGACGACACATAGCTGCCGACCGCGGTGTTGACGGCCAGCACGACTCCGGCAACCGGGGCTTTGACCGAATAATATTGGAGCAACGCGTTCGCCGCCTTCAGTGCGGCGGTCGTCTGAATGACGGCATCTTCCGCCGTATCCAGCATGTCCTTGCTGATTGATTTCGGATCAATGTCGTAGGCGGCGCGGCGCTTGTCGTACTGGTCCTGGGCCGCTTTCAGGTTGGCTTCGGCCAGTTCCGTATTTGCTCTCTGCACGGAATCATCAATGGTGAACAGCAGAGTGCCAGCCGCCACCTCCTGGCCCTCATGCACGAACACCTGGGTGATCGGGCCGGAAACTTCAGGGAAGATATTGATGTTGGCACCGCTCGGCTGGTCGCTCTCGACCATGCCGTTGGCATAGATGGCCGACTCGTAGGGGTTGCTGACCGGTTTAAAAACGGGGGGCTGGGCCTTCCGCTCTATGCCGAAAATATAGGCGGCGACCAATCCGGCCAGGATGCCGACGATCGCGAGGGCGAAGATAATCTTGGTTCCGAGTGCCGTCTTGGGCGCGGCTGCTTTGGTTTCAGCTTTGGTCTCGGCTGTTTTGACTTCCGGTTTAAGTTCAGCTTCGGCTTTAGGTTTGCTCCCGGCTTTGGCCTCAGGCTTGGGTTCAGACTTAACTTCAGATTGAGGCTCGGCAGCTTTGACTTCAGGTTTAGGCTCGTCTGGATTCATTCGGTTCCCTTGTCTTCAGCGGTGAGATGTCCATCTTCCATATGGAGAATCCGATCCGCATATTCGTTGATGCGCGCGTCATGGGTGACAATCAGGATGCAGCGCTTTTCATTGAGAATTTTCTCTTTGACGAAGGCGATGATCATCCTCCCGGTGTCACCATCCAGGGAGGCGGTCGGTTCATCGAGAATCAGGATTTCCGGACGGCTGATGATCGCGCGCGCGATGGCCACGCGCTGTTGCTCGCCGCCCGAGAGCTTCACGGGCAGAATCCCGCCCCGGCCTTTCAGCCCGACAATATCGAGGTATTGGGTGGCCTCGGTGATGGATTCATTCCAGTTGCGCTGCTTCAGGATCAGCGGGATCGCGACATTCTCGGCCGTGGTCAGCCGCGGGAAAAGATGGTAGTCCTGAAAGACGAAACCGATTGTGTTCAGGCGGAAATCAGCCAACTGGTCATTGTTCAGCGTCCAGATATCGGCTCCTTTGACAACCACCTTGCCGGCGTTGGGGCGCAGGATGCCGGAAAGCATGCTGAGCATCGTGGTCTTGCCGCTGCCGGAGGGGCCGACGATGAACAGCATCTCTCCAAAGTGAGCGACCAGTGCGACATTATCCACAGCCGTCATCCTGGCCTCGCCTTGGCCAAACCATTTGGTCAGATCAGTTGCAACGATTGCCTCATTTTCCATTGGTTTTGCGCTGTCGGCGCTCATAGGTTTGACGCAATAGACATTCGATCTTGGCATCGTCAGCGGGCACCCATTGAGTGATCCACATCCGGTGTGGATTCGTTACAAGTTTTACGGTGCCGGAGTCCAAGTGAGGTCAGGGTCATAAACGGTCATGGCCTTGGCGATTTTCGCGGTCTGGGGCCCGAGATTTTTTTGAGAAACTATGCCAGTTTGATTGACGATAAAGGTCATCACCCCCGTGTCGCCCCACTCGGCCGGCCAGGCGACGAGTGCAAATCCGGCAATCATGCGGCCGTTGATGATGTAATTATATTTGCCGCTTAGCGCGTGTTTTCCCTGTCGGGTCAGGATTTTGAAATAGTAGCCGTTATATGGCGCCAGCTCGTCGTTCAGCATTTTGGCCGTGCGCTGATAACCGTCCACGCGCGCCTGCGCGATGAGCGGACCCAAGGGACTCAATTCCTCGCCTAGTTTTGCCGGCCAGAAAAGGCCGTCGTGGGTGCCGGGCGTGCTGCGCAGAAATTGGGCATAGGCAAGCACTCCGTCTCCCATCCGATCCTGACTGGCATATTCACGTTGCGCCACCACATACGCATTGCAGACATTGAGCGCACCCATTTCGTCCCTGCCGATGCGGCGGGCGAGAATCTCCTGCCTGCCGGCGGCGGTATCGAAGAACCAATGGCCGTCCTGTTTTACCA
>CAWFZJ010000090.1:0-9823 GCA_963820205.1 uncultured Verrucomicrobiae bacterium | reverse complement strand
AACCGGCGATGACCTGACTGAGCGCAGCACCGATGCCGACGCCGTGCCGATGACGCCGAGCGTGAAATTGAAGCGACCAGAACCACGCGTGAGGTCGGCGATCACCAACACCGAGACGATGCCGAAGATGCAACCCGACACACCATCCAGAATCTCGATTGCGACCAGCGCGGCGGGATTGGCGGCGAGCGTGTAAAGAACGGCGCGCACAGGCAGGACTCCAAAGGCGATGAGCAGCAGCGGCTTTCTACCCCATGACCCCGCTTTTAGTCCCGTCCAAGCAGCGAGCGACAGGGTTACGATCTGCGTGGTCACTACACAAGCCGACATGAACATCATCGAGTTTCGGCCCTGCGCCTTGGTCATCATTTCGCCCAAGAGCGGCGGCATTGCCGCATTGGCAAAGTGAAACATGACCGCGCAGACGAGAAATATGACCACTTGCCGATCCTTCAGCAGCGCGAGCGCACTGGCGGGTTTGGCATCCTTGTCGCCTTTCTTCCCGCCGCGTGCCACATCGTAATCAATCTATCGGAACGGATGATTCGCAGAATGAGAACGGTTGGGAGCGCACACGCCAAGACGAAGAAAAAGATGCAGCGATTGGAGACAAAATGACCAAGCAGGCCAATCGTCACGGCGGCCAAAATGGTACCCGCCGCGCTGAAAGCTTGATTGCGTGCCTGACGGCGATCAAACAATTGTGGCCAACGATCCCGAGCGAAACAGCACAGATAGCCGGACCGAAAAAGCTTGAGGAGCCGCCGATCAAGACCTGGGCCGACATCACGGACCAGAAGGTTGGCACAAGCACAATCAGCAACGCCGACATCGCCAGCGCCACAATTCCTGCGGCAATCAACGTGCGTTTGGAGCGGAGGTGGTCAACCAGCGCGCCTGCCGGAGTCTGGGTCAGGATGCCGGCGATTCCGCCAAGAGTGAGCGCAATTCCCACGCGCTACTCGTTCCGCGAATTTGCCGCGAGGTAGATGGCAAGAAACGGTCCGATTCCGATCTGGACATTGGCGAGAAAAAATTCAACCAGTCCAGCCCACGGAGCGTTTGCAGCGAAGTGGACGTTTTGGTCTCAATGGAGGCGTCAGGCTCGTGTGCGCTCTTCATATGCGTTTTGTGACCAGGATGACTCATGGCGTTTCTAATCCCGAGCCAGCGCCCCCTCCCAGTGGAGTCAAGTTGTGCGGCTTTTCTGGCCGGGCGTGGCCGCTCAAGGAATGGCTGCGGTCGTTCCATGCGAAACATCCCAGCCGCCACCCAACGCTTTGATCAACTGGACACTTGCCGTCAACTGTTGCATCCGGAGGTTCAGCGCCGTCCGCTGATTGCTCAACAGAGCGGTTTGCGCGGCGATCACGTCGAGGTAAATGTCCAGGCCGGATTGGTAGCGGGCGTTGGCGAGCGTCAGGTAGCTCTGCGACGATTCGACGGCGGCATTCTGTTGTTGAAGTTCCTGGGATAGGATTCGCAGCGTTGACAGGTTGTCTTCGACTTCTTGAAAAACGGTGAGCACGGTCTGGCGGTAGTTTGCGACGGTGCCCTGATATTTCGCCCGGGCTTGTTCGGTGACGGCTCTGCGTAATCCGCCGTCAAAAAGTGTTTGCGCCATCGTCGCGCCGACGGACCAGACCAGACCCGGCCCGGAAAAAAGATTTTCTATGGATGTGCTCTGGTATCCTGCCGAGCCGCTCAAAGTAATCGTCGGAAAATAAGCCGCGCGCGCCACGCCGATTTGCGCGTTTGCCTCCGCGACGCGGCGTTCGGCAGCAGCGACGTTGGGACGGCGTTCGAGCAGTTGCGACGGAACGCCGAAGGGAATGGCGACGGGTTTTGCGGTCAGCGGATCGGTAGCGATGGAAA
The DNA here is from genome assembly GCA_963820205.1 of uncultured Verrucomicrobiae bacterium. Classification (GTDB taxonomy): domain Bacteria; phylum Verrucomicrobiota; class Verrucomicrobiia; order Limisphaerales; family UBA11358; genus UBA11358. Next base: position 7,948 of record CAWFZJ010000090.1, on the reverse strand, counting down.
ATGATGAAGCTGGCTGGCCGAGGAGCATCGCGATTGCGTGTTCGAGCAACGCGCGCTGGATGCCAAGGTCGGTGGCCTGCGCGAGCGTGGTGTTGAGTTGCGTTTCGGCTTGCGCGACGTCCCGGCCGACGCCAAACCCGCGTCATACTGGGCTTGGGTCAGCTTGAGCGACTCCTGATAAGCGAGCACCGTTGCATCCAAAAGCTGCTTCTGCGCATCCAGCACACGAAGTTGAAAATAATCCACCGCCACTTCCGCCTGAACGGTTAGCCGCACGTTTTCGAGATCGGCCAGCGCGGCTTGGGCTTCCAGCGAGTTAGCCTTCACCGTGTTGCGAATGCGGCCCCAGAAATCCAACTCCCAGGAGGCGTCAAATGGCAGCGAGTATTCGGTAAACGTGGAAGAGGTTGGCGAACTTGACACGGATGACTGTCGTAATCTCGTGACCGAAGGACTGGCGCTCACGGTTGGGAAATACTGCGACCGGGCTTGTTTCACCATGGCCCGCGCGGCGAGGAAATTGGCGAGCGCCGCCGCGACGGTCTGGTTGGAAACAACCACCTGGCCTTCGAACGCATTCAACTCCGGCTCATGGAACATTTCCCACCACTGGCCACGAATCACGTCGTCCTTTGGCTCGGCGGTTTTCCAGCCGCCAATTTCTTTTGATTGCTCCGGGGTCAATTCTTTGAAGGCGGCCGGTGTTTGGACGGACGGTTTCGCATACTTTGGCGCGAAGCTGCATCCGGCGAACAAAGCCAGACATGCCAGTGCGATTATGGTTTTCATTGAATGGCTCATTGCTACCCCTGAAGATGTCGAAAGGCTCGATTTTGAGGACCTTGCGTATTCCGATATAGCTGGAGATTCCGGCGATCAGCAGGACCATGCCGAAGGCCAGCCCCAGGTTCCAGAACGTGATCATCGCAGCGTAATTAGGCAGCCGGGATTTGGCGATGGTAATCATCAGCGTCACCAGGCCGATGCCCAGGCCATAGCCGGTCATCGCCGTAAAGGTCGCCATGAACAAGATCATGTAAACCAGTTCGCGCCCCTTGGCGCCGATGGCCTTCAACGCGCCAAATTTCTCCAGGTTTTCGAGGATCAACGTGTAAAAGGTCTGGCCGAGATGGACAGTCCAACAATAAAGCGATCATAGTCATCAGCAGGATGTTGGTGCCAATGCCGGTCTTGTAAACATAGTAATCGGAAATGCGTTTATTGAATTCGTTCTTGGTAAAGGCGACGTACCGAGCTTGGCGACCTGCTGCTTGATGCCGGCCACGGCCGCGTCGTTCTTCGGTTGCACCAGCACGTAGGACATGGTGAAACGCGTCGAGGGGAGGTATTCGATCGCGCGGTTGTAGGTGGTATAAAGCGTCGGCACGCCATTCAGTCCGTTTGAGACGACCCGGGCGATGCCCACAATCGTGCCGCGGTGATCATTGATTTCAAAAGAGGTGCCGATTTTGGGTTATCCAGCTTGAGAATTCAGCGTCATCCACCACGAAGAACGTGTTGTCCGCATAGATGTCCTGAATGTTGCCCTGTTGAAGAATTCGGGCCGGCCAAACAGGCTTTCATCGTCCAGACCAACGACACTGACCGCTTGATAGGTGCCGCTCGCGAGCTTCACCAGCGCGCCACCCATGAAGAGCGGCACCGCGTAGCTGACCCCGTCCATGCTGCGCGCCGCGCGTCCAGCACGTAACCCGGCATGGGGATCGGACTGGTGGCCGTACTGACCGCCGGGTCCATGATCCACATCGTCGCACCGATATTGGTGACCGGTGAAAAGGCGAGGTTGAGAATTCCGGCGAACATCGCGGTCATTTCCATCATCAGGAACACGGCGAAGGTGATCCCGATCAGCAGCGCGAAAAACTTGCCCCGGTCATTTACCAGCAGCTTGAACCCGATCCGCAGGATGCCACTGTACTTCATGATGCCCCGCCTTTCCCGTCGGGCATTGCCCGTTCCACCAGCCCGCACAACCGCCAGACATTGTAATAATCGCGCCGAGGCCTGCACCTCGCTGGACTGATGAACGAAGTTTTCATCGCATTCGCTCTGATTTGTGTCTGGTCGGACGGGCGCTATTTCTGCCCGATGAAGACATCCACCATCTGGCCCGGATAAACAGGGGCATCCTTTTTCTCGAATCGGAAAATCACCGGAAGCACCCGCAGGTCTACTTGCTCTTGTTTCTCATTGGATAACTCGATCTTTGGTGATACATAAGGCTGCACCCGAACAAATTCCAGCGGCACCTTGATATTGTCCCGTGATCGACATCTGCGCCTGAATATGCCACGATGGCAGCCGTGAGACCAGTATCTCATCAACATAACAGCGCACGGCCAGATATCTTGGGCGCTCCCATTACCACGAGCGGATCAAATAACTCCGTGTAAGAGTCATAGGCGCCCTGCGACGACACATAGCTGCCGACCGCGGCGTTGACGGCCAGCACGACTCCTTCAATAGGCGCTTTGACCGAATACTTTTGCAGCAGCGCGTTAGCTGCCTTCAGTGCGGCTGTCGCCTGATTAACAGCGTCTTTCGCGGTATCCAGCACGTCCTTGCTGATCGATTTCGGGTCAATGTCATAGGAGGCGAGATGCTTTCGTATTGATCGCGGGCCGCTTTTAGGTTGGCTTCAGCCAGTTCCGTGTTTGCTTTCTGCACGGAATCCTCAATGGTGAACAGCAGAGTGCCGGCCGACACCTGCTGGCCCTCATGCACCAGCACCTGGGTGATCGGGCCGGAAACTTCGGGAAAAATATTGATGTTGGCCCCGCTCGGCTGTTCGCTCTCAATCATGCCGTTGGCATAGATGGCCGACTCGTAAGGGTTGCTGACCGGTTTAAATACCGGCGGCTGGGCCTTCCGCTCCATGCCGAAAATGTAGGCAGCGACCAGTCCGGCCAGGATGCCGATGATGGCGAGGGCAAAAATGATCTTGTTTCCTACTGTCGTCTTGGGCGCGGATGCTTTTGTTTCAGATTTATGTTCAGCTTCGGCTTTAGTCTTACTTTCGGCTTTGGCCTCCGGTTTGGGTTCAGGCTTACTTCGGCTTTAGGATCGGCTTTGACTTCAGGCTTAGGCTCAGTCTTTACTTGAGATTGAGGCTCGCAGCTTTGACTTCAGGTTTAAGCTCGGCTGCTTTGGCTTCAGGTTTAGGTTCGTCTGGATTCATTCGGTTCCCTTGTCTTCAGCGGTGAGATGTCCATCTTCCATATGGAGTATCCGGTCCGCATATTCGTTGATGCGCGCATCATGGGTGACAATCAGGATGCAGCGCTTTTCATTGAGAATTTTCTCTTTGACGAAGGCGATGATCATCCTCCCGGTGTCACCATCCAGGGAGGCGGTCGGTTCGTCGAGAATCAGGATTTCTGGACGGCTGATGATCGCGCGCGCGATGGCCACGCGCTGTTGCTCGCCGCCCGAGAGCTTTACGGGCAGAATCCCGCCCCGGCCTTTCAGTCCGACAATCTCGAGGTATTGGGTGGCCTCGGTGATGGATTCATTCCAGTTGCGCTGCTTCAGGATCAACGGGATCGCGACATTTTCGGCCGTGGTCAGCCGCGGGAAAAGATGGTAGTCCTGAAAGACGAAACCGATTGTGTTCAGGCGGAAATCAGCCAACTGGTCATTGTTCAGCGTCCAGATATCGGCCCCTTTGACAACCACCTTGCCGGCGTTGGGGCGCAGGATGCCGGAGAGCATGCTGAGCATCGTGGTCTTGCCGCTGCCGGAGGGGCCGACGATGAACAGCATCTCGCCAAAGTGAGCGACCAGTGCGACATTATCCACAGCCGTCATCCTGGCCTCGCCTTCGCCAAACCATTTGGTCAGATCAGTTGCAACGATCGCCTCATTTTCCATTGGTTTTGCGCTGTCGGCGCTCATAGGTTTGACGCAATAGACATTCGATCTTGGCATCGTCAGCGGGCACCCATTGAGTGATCCACATCCGGTGTGGATTCGTTACAAGTTTTACGGTGCCGGAGTCCAAGTGAGGTCAGGGTCATAAACGGTCATGGCCTTGGCGATTTTCGCGGTCTGGGGCCCGAGATTTTTTTGAGAAACTATGCCAGTTTGATTGACGATAAAGGTCATCACCCCCGTGTCGCCCCACTCGGCCGGCCAGGCGACGAGTGCAAATCCGGCAATCATGCGGCCGTTGATGATGTAATTATATTTGCCGCTTAGCGCGTGTTTTCCCTGTCGGGTCAGGATTTTGAAATAGTAGCCGTTATATGGCGCCAGCTCGTCGTTCAGCATTTTGGCCGTGCGCTGATAACCGTCCACGCGCGCCTGCGCGATGAGCGGACCCAAGGGACTCAATTCCTCGCCTAGTTTTGCCGGCCAGAAAAGGCCGTCGTGGGTGCCGGGCGTGCTGCGCAGAAATTGGGCATAGGCAAGCACTCCGTCTCCCATCCGATCCTGACTGGCATATTCACGTTGCGCCACCACATACGCATTGCAGACATTGAGCGCACCCATTTCGTCCCTGCCGATGCGGCGGGCGAGAATCTCCTGCCTGCCGGCGGCGGTATCGAAGAACCAATGGCCGCCCTGTTTTACCAGCGGAATGGGAAACGGCCAGCCGTCCGCGCCCAATTCAAGCGTGACATTGGATTCGGAGTTGTTGATCAACTGCGTTTTTTCGGTCAGGCGTTGGACAAACATTTTGAATTCCTCGGTGGCTTGAACGACATCGGGCGAAATCAATTCATGTCCTACCGGGCCGAAAATTAAATGGATGGCATTCGTGTCATGATTCTCGGCCGCTGTCACCAGGGCTTTGACGGCTTTCTGTGGCGTAGCGAAAGTTTGTTCATCCGCCGCCGCCGCGCGTGCCGGCAGCGTCAGTGTCAGGAGAGTCAGGCCGGGACCGGACGCCAGCAGCAACATCCGCCGCCACCATGTGAGCAAGTTCATTTTCATTGGCAATAAATGTTTTTTGGAAATCATGGGAGAAAAAATTAACGCTTGCCGCCGCCACCTCCGCTACTGTGGCCACCACCAGAGCTACCGCCGCCGCCACCTCCGCCACCTCCGAAAGAGGGTGTTGAATGAGAGACCGGTTCTGAATGGGTAGCCTCTGCATGCTTTGCTGGCCGCGACTGCTATAGGTTCTTGTGTCGTGCGAACTCTGGATGCCGATGAACGCGCCGCTTGATTCCGGCCGGCTGACGGGTTGAGAATGTTCAATTGGAGCCGGTGTGGGGCGGGCAACGGATATCGAGGGACGGGTTGCCGGCGATTCCGGATGGGCTGCTGGGGCTGGCGTCCGTCGCGCTGCCGCTGAATCGGACACGAACCGGACTGCCGTGGCAGCCCCGGGTCGGTTATAGGGAACACCATAGCCCCGGTCACCACGATTCACCGCGACTGCGCCCGGATGATTATTCGCGTGCCAGACACCAGCATGACCCATATCCCGCTGACGAGAAGATTCATGCCACCAATTGGAGGGACGCGAGTAGCCGTTACCCCAGAAAATGATATTGAAGTTACCCCAGTCAAAATCACAATTCAGCCACAACCCAATCGGAAAGCCGATGCCGAAGGTGATAAAGGGCGGGCCATAGCAAGTTTGATAATAAACCTGGTCCGGCTGATAAACCGGCACGTAAATTACCTGCGGGTCAGCCGGAACAATTTCAATATTGCCGCCGTCAGTAATCACCTGTTGCTGCGGTGTGGATTGAAGGTTGCCAACTTTAGAAGCCGACGTGCGCAGCCGTTGGACGGAAACCATCACATCCTGCTGTTGATTAATAAAAGCCTGTCCCAGATCCGTCGTCCAATTCAAGTTGTCATCCATCCATTTCAAAACAGTTGGGTAGCGGGCCAGAGCCTGGACGCTGGGGTCCCACGGCTGCTGGCCAATCTGGCTGGGGTCGCCGCCTCCGCTGACATAACGGTCGGCCAGCACGATTTGCGTGGGCAGCGTGGACGCCGGCAGGATTTGGGCAATCAACGGGTCGGGATAGAGCGCAATGGGCCCCAGCAACTGATCAAGCTGCGCGGCCGCCAGCGGTTGATAGGCGGTCATCGGGGGCGGAACTGCCGTTTGTGCCCGCATGGATATGGCCGTGCCAGTCAACACAAACAATAAAACGACAATTTTAAATAATGGCTTCATCCGGGTATTGGAAAAATTTGATCAACTCTTTATTTCTCATCAGGCGCTAACTGTACGCCGAAATCCCTGGCTGGCGCTATGGGGTGTTCACCCCATAGAAAATTCAGAAGGACCCTGGCTTTGCCAAACGCCTGGTGATACCCGAACACGCCGGCACCGGCGGCGGTGTTGCGGGCTGAACATTGGCTGTCGGTTCGGATTTAACCGCCGGGCTGATGTTGGTCGTTTCCATTTTTGGCATCCGTTACTGAATGACGCTTTAAGTTGCCAGTCGCGGATACAATCGCGCGCCGATGAAGACCAGGATGGTCGTGGTCAGGAGGATGACCGCATAGTCGAGACCCAGACCGAAGGTGCTCGTGCTGCCGGCAAGCATGAAAGTGCGCAGGGCATCGACGACGTAGGTCAACGGATTTAGATGGGAAATGGTCTTCAGCCAGCCGGGCATGATGTCGGTGGGGTAAATCGCGTTGCTCGCAAAGAACAGCGGCATGGTGAGCACCTGGCCGACGCCCATGAAGCGTTCGCGCGTCTTCACAATGCACGCGATGATGAGCGAAAACGTCGAGAACAGCGTCGCGGCCAGGACGACGATGACCAGCACGTTGAGAAGCGCGAGCGGACTCCAATTCAGCTTCACCCCAAGCAGCAGCGAGAGGCCGTAAACGATGGCCGCCTGCGAGAGAGTGCGGATACCGGCGGAGAAGCCCTTGCCGAGCACCAGTGCCGCGCGCGGAGTCGGGCTGGCGAGGAATTTCTGCACAATGCCGAGGTCGCGCTCCCAGATGACGTTGATGCCGTAAAAAATGGCCACGAAGAGAACGCTTTGCGCCAGGATGCCGGGAGCAATGAAGTCCAGATAGGGAATGTTGCCCGTGTGCATCGCCCCGCTGCGTGAGAACACCTGCCCGAAGATGAGCAGCCAAAGCGCGGGCTGGAGGGCGCGGGTGATGAGTTCCGTGAAATCGTGGCGCAGCTTGCGCAACTCAAACTCGGTGATGACGAACGTCTTCTCGATGAAGCCGGTCAAAGGGTGGATGAAAGTGGCGGTCATAGGGTTGGGTCTAGCCAAGGCGCTGGGCCGTAGCGCGTTCGGCGGATACGTCGCGGAAGCTTCCGCCGGAATCCAGGGCGCTGCCGGCATAGTGGACGAAGACGTCATTCAACGTGTGGCGCCGCCGCCCAGCGAGGATTCAAGTTCTTTGCAGGTGCCCAGCGCGTCCACTTTGCCCAGGTGCATGATCGCGATGCGATCGCAATGGCTCTCCGCCTCCTCCAGGTAATGGGTGGTGAAAAACAGGGTCGTGCCGTAGTTGGCCCGCAGATCCACGAGATGCTTCCACACCGCGTCGCGCGCAATCGGGTCCAGCCCGACGGTCGGCTCATCGAGGAAGAGCACCTGCGGTCGATGCAGCGTGGACTGGGCGATTTCCAGGCGGCGGACCATGCCGCCGGAGTATTCGCCCACCAGCCGGCCGCCGTCGGCAGTCAGGCCCATGAACTCCAATGCCTCGCGGATGCGCGCCTGTTGCTCGCGGTGTGGCAGGTCGTAGAGTTTGGCGAAGATGAGCAGGTTCTCGTAACCGGTGAGCGAACCGTCCACGGAGACCGCCTGCGGCACATAACCGATGGCGCGGCGAACGTCGACCGCCTGGGTGGTGATGGAGAAACCGGCCACGCGCGCCTCGCCCGAGGAGGGCGGCAACAGCGTGGTGAGCATCTTGATCGTGGTGGTCTTGCCAGCCCCGTTGGAGCCGAGCAAGCCGAAGACCTCACCGGCGTTGACCG
>CAWFZJ010000089.1:0-19939 GCA_963820205.1 uncultured Verrucomicrobiae bacterium | reverse complement strand
CATTGTCACCAACACGCTCACCGGCGGCTCGTGTTATTTCAGCGATGCCCCGTGGACGAATTATCCCGTTCGTTGCTACCGCCTCCGCTCGCCGTGAGGTGTAGCTATTCAATAAAGGCTTTAACGCAATGGAGCCAAGACGCCAAGACGCAAAGAAAACAAGGCTCTTCTTGACCCCGCCATTCACTGCTTCGGCGAGAATGATCCGTTGCCGGCAACCGCTTTCCATCTCTTACAGCGCTAGATCCCACATTGTCACGTTCCCGTAGATTTTCCCGGAGTGCGGCTTGTCCCAAGCCAGCAGAACCGGCTGCGAAGGGAGGTTGAAGTTGTCGAATGGCCCGCCGCGCGCGCACCGGCTGCGGGTTGGGACACCCGCGCTCCGTTTGAGTTGCGGCGCAAGCCGGGTTAGTCTTTGCGTCTGCTCTTTGCATTATTAATTGTTGGGCTGAGGCGAAGGAGCGGGGTCCAACCAGGAAAACCAGCCTCAACCCGACGATTGGATTCCATTGCCAAAATCACCGGGTTCGTCTAAAAATTGATAAACAGCATGAAAACATTTCTCAAATCCTCAATTCTAATCGCCTTGGTTGTGGCCAATGGCTCAATTTTTACATCAACAGCTGCCGAATTTTTCCAAAACGTTCCGGCGCCGCCCCAACCGGCAAAGCCGATCCAACTGGTCGTGCCGGAAAAACTTAAGGATGGCATCGTTGTTCCCCTCAAGGACACATTCCTGAAGGTGGAATTCTATGGTGACAATGTGGTGCGCATCGCCTGCGCGAAGGACCGCGCGTTCTTCGTTCGCAAGAGTGTAATGACGGAACCGAAGCGAGCCGCCAAAACCGACTGGTCGTTGAAGACTGAAAATGGCGAGGCCATCCTCTCCACCGCCAGGCTTCAGGTCCACGTGAACCTCGCGACCGGCGCGGTTTCATTTTTCGATGCCAAGGGCCTGCCTGTTCTGGCCGAAAAGGCCGATGGCCGGATGATAATGCCCGCCGAAGTGCAGGGCGAACAAACGTTCCACGTGCGCCAGCAGTGGGAGCCGAATGCCGACGAATCGCTTTACGGCCTTGGCCAGCGGCAAATCGGCATCCTTGACATCAAAGGCTGGGACCTCGATTTGTGGCAGCACAACACGCACGTGGTCGTGCCGTTTCTGGTGTCGAGCCGCGGTTACGGCGTGCTGTGGGATAATCTCTCTTTCACGCGCTTCGGCGACCTGCGCGAATTTGAGCCGGTTCCCGCCAATTGCCTGATTGACGCCTCCAAACGACCCGGCGGCCTCACAACCGGCACGTTCACCACAGCCAATCCCGACCAGTTGGAAAATTCGCATGCCACCACCGATATCTCCTTCATCTCCAAAGAACGCACGCATGTCTGGCATCGCTGGGAAGGCGAAATCGTCCCGCCCGCGACCGGCGATTATCAACTCAAGACCTACTCGAACGGCCGCATTAAAATGTGGCTGGACGGAAAGGTCGTCATTGACCACTGGCGTAAGGGCTGGCTGACGGAAAACGATCAGATCAAGGTCCACCTCGAAACCGGGCAACATTATGCCATCAAACTCGAATACGGCGGCGACGAAGCGACGACGATGCAGTTGACCTGGAAAACACCCGACCCGGACCAGAATACTTCCCTGTGGTCTGAAGTTGCCGACGGCGAGGATTATTATTTCGTTTATGGTCCGGCGCTGGATCAGGTCGTCGCGGGTTTCCGCCAGTTGACTGGCCAGGCTTCGTTGATGCCGGAGTGGGCGTTCGGCTTGTGGCAATCGCGCGACCGCTACGAAACCGACCAGCAAAGCCTCGACGTCGTTAAAGAATACCGCCGCCGCGCCATTCCTTTCGACAACATCGTGCAAGACTGGCAATACTGGAAGCCCAACGCTTGGGGGTCCCATGAGTTTGATCCGAAACGCTTTCCGGACCCGGCAGGCTGGCTCAAGGAATTGCATGCGTTGCACGCGCATGTCATGATTTCGGTGTGGGGCAAATTTTACACCGGCACGGCCAATTTCAATGCGATGCAGAAGGCCGGCTTTCTCTATCAGCCCGATCTCAAGGAGGGAATCCACGACTGGATTGGCTTCCCTTACACGTTCTACGACGCGTTCAATCCCGCCGCCCGCAAACTCTTCTGGTCGCAAATGAACACCGGGCTGTTCAGCAAGGGCATTGACGCCTGGTGGATGGACGCCAGCGAGCCGGACATGACGCCTTCGCCGCCGACGCTCGAAGGCCAGCGCACGCACATGAATCCGACGGCGATGGGCACGGCGTCGCGGGTGATGAACGGTTATCCGCTGATGAACAGTATGGCGATTTATGAAGGACAACGCCAGGTTGCGCCCAACCAGCGCGTATTCATCCTCACGCGTTCCGGCTTTGCCGGGACCCAGCGTTATGCCGCCGCCACCTGGTCCGGCGACCTCTCTTCGACCTGGACGGCATTGGCCAAGCAGATTCCCGCCGGCTTGGGCTTCTGCCTCTCCGGCGTGCCGTACTGGACCACGGACAGCGGCGGTTACACCATGGAATCGCGGTTCTCGGCGGATAACCAGACGCCTGCGGACGCGGAGGAATGGCGCGAGTTGAACGCGCGCTGGTTCGAGTTTGCCACCTTCTGTCCACTGACGCGTTTGCATGGCCAATTGAAACCGCGCGAACCGTGGACCTTTGGCGGCGACTCGCATCCGGCTTATCAAACCATTGTCAAGTTCGACCAATTGCGCTACCGGATGTTGCCTTACATCTATTCGCTCGCCGACGAAGCAACCCAGGATGGCGGCACGATGATGCGCCCGCTGGTCATGGATTTCCAAAACGATACGAAGGGCCGTGGCTCACCGATGAATACATGTTCGGTCCGGCGTTCCTCGTCGCGCCCGTCACCACCTATCAGGCGCGCAGCCGCAGTGTCTATCTGCCACCAACGGGCGGTGACTGGTACGATTTCTGGACCGGCGCAAGCACGGGGGCGGACAAACCATTGACGCCCCGGCGCCCTATGACTCGTTGCCGCTGTTCATCCGCGCCGGGTCCATCATTCCGTTCGGCCCGGAACTGCAATACACCGGCGAGAAACCGGCGGACCCGATTACGCTGTATGTTTATGCGGGCGCTGACGGCGCGTTCACGCTTTACGAAGACGACGGCCTGACCTACGGCTACGAAAAAGGCGCCTTCGCGCGCATTCCGATTGGTTGGGATGACGCCGCCAAGACGCTGACCCTCGGCAAACGCGAGGGTCAGCGTCTTGGCGGCGTCATCCGAACCAATCGGAAGTGCGCACGAAGGCGCCTCTTTTCAGCCGTAGGTCTGGCCGTCGTCTTCGTAAAGCGTGAACGCGCCGTCAGCGCCCGCATAAACATACAGCGTAATCGGGTCCGCCGGTTTCTCGCCGGTGTATTGCAGTTCCGGGCCGAACGGAATGATGGACCCGGCGCGGATGAACAGCGGCAACGAGTCATAGGGCGCCGGGGCGTCAATGGTTTGTCCGCCCCCCGTGCTTGCGCCGGTCCAGAAATCGTACCAGTCACCGCCCGTTGGTGGCAGATAGACACGCGGCTGCGCGCCTGATAGGTGGTGACGGGCGCGACGAGGAACGCCGGACCGAACATGTATTCATCGGTGACTCACGGCCCTTCGTATCGTTTTGGAAGTCCATGACCAGCGGTCGCATCATCGTGCCGCCATCCTGGGTTGCTTCGCCGGCGAGCGAATAGATGTAAGGCAACATCCGGTAGCGCAATTGGTCGAACTTGACAATGGTTTGATAAGCCGGATGCGAGTCGCCGCCAAAGGTCCACGGCTCGCGTGGTTTCAATTCGCCGTGCAAACGCGTCAGCGGACAGAAGGTGGCAAACTGGAACCAGCGCGTGTTCAACTCACGCCATTCATTCGCGTCTTCAGGCGTCTGGTTCTCCGCCGAGAACCGCGATTCCATGGTGTAACCGCCGCTGTCCGTGGTCCAATACGGCACGCCGGAGAGGCAGAAGCCCAAGCCGGCGGGGATTTGTTTTCGCAAGGCAGTCCAGGTCGAGGAAACGTCGCCGGACCAGGTGGCGGCGGCATAACGCTGGGTCCCGGCAAAGCCGGAACGCGTGAGGATGAAGACGCGCTGGTTGGGCGCAACTTGGCGTTGTCCTTCATAAACCGCCAGGCTGTTCATCAGCGGGTAACCGTTCATCACGCGCGACGCCGTGCCCATCGCCGTCGGATTCATGTGCGTGCGCTGGCCTTCGAGCGTCGGCGGCGAAGGCGTCATGTCCGGCTCGCTGGCGTCCATCCACCAGGCGTCAATGCCCTTGCTGAACAGCCCGGTGTTCATTTGCGACCAGAAGAGTTTGCGGGCGGCGGGATTGAACGCGTCGTAGAACGTGTAAGGGAAGTCAATCCAGTCCTGGATTCCCTCCTTGAGATTGGGCTGATAGAGAAAGCCGGCCTTCTGCATCGCATTGAAATTGGCCGTGCCGGTGTAAAATTTGCCCCAAACGGAAATCATGACGTGCGCGTGCAGCGCATGCAGTGCTTTGAGCCAGCCGACCGGATCCGGAAAGCGATTGGCATCAAACTCATGGGACCCCCAAGCGTTGCGCTTCCAGTATTGCCAGTCCTGCACGATGTTGTCGAAAGGAATGGCTCGTCGGCGATATTCTTTGACGACGTCGAGGCTTTGTTGGTCGGTTTCGTAGCGGTCGCGCGATTGCCACAAGCCGAACGCCCACTCCGGCATCAACGAAGCCTGGCCAGTCAACTGGCGGAAACCGGCGACGACCTGATCCAGCGCCGGACCATAAACGAAATAATAATCCTCGCCGTCAGCAACTTCGGACCACAGGGAAGTATTCTGGTCCGGGTCGGGTGTTTTCCAGGTCAACTGCATCGTCGTCGCTTCGTCGCCGCCGTATTCGAGTTTGATGGCATAATGTTGCCCGGTTTCGAGGTGGACCTTGATCTGATCGTTTTCCGTCAGCCAGCCCTGACGCCAGTGGTCAATGACGACCTTTCCGTCCAGCCACATTTTAATGCGGCCGTTCGAGTAGGTCTTGAGTTGATAATCGCCGGTCGCGGGCGGGACGATTTCGCCTTCCCAGCGATGCCAGACATGCGTGCGTTCTTTGGAGATGAAGGAGATATCGGTGGTGGCATGCGAATTTTCCAACTGGTCGGGATTGGCTGTGGTGAACGTGCCGGTTGTGAGGCCGCCGGGTCGTTTGGAGGCGTCAATCAGGCAATTGGCGGGAACCGGCTCAAATTCGCGCAGGTCGCCGAAGCGCGTGAAAGAGAGATTATCCCACAGCACGCCGTAACCGCGGCTCGACACCAGAAACGGCACGACCACGTGCGTGTTGTGCTGCCACAAATCGAGGTCCCAGCCTTTGATGTCAAGGATGCCGATTTGCCGCTGGCCAAGGCCGTAAAGCGATTCGTCGGCATTCGGCTCCCACTGCTGGCGCACGTGGAACGTTTGTTCGCCCTGCACTTCGGCGGGCATTATCATCCGGCCATCGGCCTTTTCGGCCAGAACAGGCAGGCCCTTGGCATCGAAAAATGAAACCGCGCCGGTCGCGAGGTTCACGTGGACCTGAAGCCTGGCGGTGGAGAGGATGGCCTCGCCATTTTCAGTCTTCAACGACCAGTCGGTTTTGGCGGCTCGCTTCGGTTCCGTCATTACACTCTTGCGAACGAAGAACGCGCGGTCCTTCGCGCAGGCGATGCGCACCACATTGTCACCATAGAATTCCACCTTCAGGAATGTGTCCTTGAGGGGAACAACGATGCCATCCTTAAGTTTTTCCGGCACGACCAGTTGGATCGGCTTTGCCGGTTGGGGCGGCGCCGGAACGTTTTGGAAAAATTCGGCAGCCGTTGATGTAAAAATCGAGCCATTGGCCACAACCAAGGCGATTAGAATCGAGGATTTGAGAAATGTTTTCATGCTGTTTATCAATTTTTAGACGAACCCGGTGATTTTGGCAATGGAATCCAATCGTCGGGTTGAGGCTGGTTTTCCTGGTTGGACGCCGCTCCTGCGCCTCAGCCGCAACAATTATTAATGCAAAGACGCAGACGCAAAGACTTAACCCGGCTTGCGCCGCAACTCAAACGGAGCGCGGGTTGTCCCAACCCGCAGCCGGTGCGCGCGCGGCGGGCCATTCGACAACTTCAACCTCCCTTCGCAGCCGGTTCTGCTGCGGCTTGGGACAAGCCGCACTCCGGGAAAATCTTTGCGGAACGTGACGATGTTGGGATCTAGCGCTGTAGGAGATGGAAAGCGGTTGCCGGAACGGATTATTCTCGCCAAGCAGTGAATGGCGGGGTCAAGAAGAGCCTTGTTTTCTTTGCGTCTTGGCGTCTTGGCTCCATTGCGTTAAAGCCTTTATTGAATAGCTACACCTCACGGCGAGCGGAGGCGGTAGCAACGAACGGGATAATTCGTCCACTGGGCATCGCTGAAATAACACGAGCCGCCGGTGAGCGTGTTGGTTCCTACCGGAGACCATGTGGGATTGGCCAGATTCGTGCAGGCTTCCACCACAACTGGAACGTTCGTTGCCCAAGAGATGGTGAAGCCGAAACGGTTTGTTCGTACGCCAAAATTGGGTTCAAAATTTAGAATCATCGGGTTCGGAAGCATCCACAGCGCGGTTGGACAACCGCCAAACAGCGTGCCCGGCGTGCCCCAATCCGCGGTTCCCGGCAGGTAATAGACGGTCGCATTGTTGTCATATGAGAATACAGACGAACCAATGCTGGGGGCATTGCCTTTGAAATAGACGCTGGTCAGGCTGCCGCTCTGATAAAACGCAAGATCCCCGATGCTGGTGACGCTGTTGCCAATCGTAACACTGCTCAGGTTGGTGCAGTAGCAGAATGCATAGTTCCCGATGCTGGTGACGCTGTTGGGGATCGTGACGCTGGCCAGACTGCTACAGTCACAGAACGCATAATTTCCGATGCTGGTAACGCTGTTGCCGATAATAGCGTTGGTCAGACTGAAGCATGCGATGAACGCAAAGTTCCCAATGTTAGTGACGCTGTTGGGGATCGTGACACCGGTCAGGCTTCTACAGTCATAGAACGCATAATTTCCGATGCTGGTGACATTGGTGCCGATCGTGACGCTGGTCAGGCTGGTGCAATTGGAGAAGGCGCCACTCCCGATGCTGTTTACCGGCCAGCCGTTGGTCGTGTCAGGGATGGTCACCGCACCGCCCGAACCGATGTATTTGATGATGGTGATCGCGCCGTTATTGGTCGTGAAAGTGAATTGGGCTTGCACCGCAGCAGACAGCGTCAACAGCAGCAATAGCGGCAACAGTCTTGCGGCACAGACGGTTTTTAAACGTCCGGCCAGCGTGTTCGGGTTGGCGGCGGTCGAAAAGGAATTCTGAGTTTTCATATTTTTGCCTGGGTTGGTCGTCATTATCATGGCTGCGCAGCCAGGACGGGATTGCCCGCCACCTCTTTGCCGTCGCCTTTGATCACAGGCAGAGGCGGTAGCTGTCGTCGCCGCGGGTGTCGTCCCAATCTCGACATAAGCTCCGCTTGGCACTCAAGCAAAATTGCGGAGTTGAATCAAGATTTAAATTATTACTAATGAAGTGAAGTCGGTGATTAGCATCCCAAACCCCCGATGAATCGGGGGGCTATTTTTTTTCGCCATGCGCTTCACACGGCTTGAAGACGCCCCTATTGCTTGCGCGGCCAGCGGCGCAGGCCGTTTTGCAGCCACAACCGCCAGACCATGATGAGTGATTCGCGGAAGATGCGGCCGGACATTTTGGAATGGCCTTCGGTGCGCTCGGTGAAGATGATCGGCACCTCAATGACTTTGAATCCCTGCCGCCAAAGCCGGTGCGTCATTTCAATTTGAATGCTGTAACCTTGCGAGAGAACGGCATCGAGATTGATGGCTTGAAGCGCGCGCCGGCGAAAACATTTGTAACCGCCGGTCGGGTCGCTAAACGGCATGCCGGTGATAATCCTGACGTAAATTTCCGCGCCGCGGCTCAACATCAACCGTTTGAGCGGCCAGTTGACGACGCGCACGCCGCCGGAATAACGCGAGCCGAGCACCAGGTCGGCATCCTGATTTTTCGCGGCTTCGAGAAACATCGGAATATCATCAGGATTGTGCGAAAAGTCGCAGTCCATCTCGAAGATGAATTCGTAACCGCGCTCCAGCGCCCATTTGAATCCGGAAATGTAGGCGCGGCCCAGGCCGTTTTTTTTCTGCTCGTGCAGAACATGAATTTGCGGGTGTTTCGCGGCGAGCTCGCCCGCGATTTTCCCCGTGCCATCCGATGAATTGCCGTCCACCACCAGCACGTCCACGCCGGCCGGCAGCGACAATAATTTCTGCGCCATGCGCGGGAGATTTTCCCGTTCATTGACGGTTGGCAGGATGATGAGCGTCGGATTCATGCCGGACGGCCCATATCATTATACGCGCGCCGCGCCAAAAACAAGCCGGCAGTTCAGTGGTGTCTGAATTTCGTGTGGCGTCGAGCCTGCGGCTTGATCAAATCGGCGCACAGCGCCGACGCTACAGTTTGATTGCCCCATTTTGCCCGGCCATTTAATCTCAAAACATGTTCGCCTCGCTGCTCACCAACCTCGAGAGCTGGAACTTTCTTTTGACCAGTCCGTTCTGGCTGGCGGTGTCCATTTTCCAGATCTGGATGCTGATTGACGCCATCCGCCAGCGCGAATGGATTTGGGCGCTGTTCATTGTCCTGGGCTGGGGATTGTCCTCCGTGTTGTATTATTTCTTCGTTTATCGGGCCGCGCCATCGGCCACGCGCGGATTTGAACTGCCCGGCGCGCACAGCCGCCGCCGCATCAAGGAATTGCAGGCGCAAATTTATCACCTCGACAAGGCGCACCACCACTCGCAACTCGGCGACATTTATTTTCAACAGGGCAAACTCGAAAAGGCCGAAGCCTGCTACCGCGCCGCGCTCGAACGGGACGCGCGGGACATTGACACCCGCGCCCATCTCGGCCAATGCCTGCTCCGCCGGAAACGCGCCGCCGAGGCGCGCCCGCTGCTCGAAGGCGTGGTCGCCGAGAATCCCAAACACGATTATGGCTACACGCTGATGGCGCTGGCCGAAACGCTGGCCGCGCTCGGCGAGACCGATGCGGCGCTCAAAATGTGGCGGCAGGTTACCGCGGAACATTCCTACGCGCGCGCCAAGGTGCAACTGGCCGAGCTGTACCTTGCCAACCAACAGCCGGAGCTGGCGCAGACCGAATTGAAGGATGTGGTGGCTGACGACATGCATGCTCCGGCGTTTCAGCGCAAACGCGACCGCGTCTGGGTGTGGCGGGCAAAGATTCTGATGCGGAAGTCAGCGACCTCCGGCAAAGCCGGAGGATTTCCCATGGATTTAGGCTGATAAAACGGCAGACGAACAGGTGTTTGAACCGTTCGTCTTATTTGGACGGATTCGCGCCTTTGAAGATTAGGCGGATGGAGTAAAGCGACTTGCTCGCGGTGATGAACAGCGTTTGATGATCCTTGCCGCCAAAGCTGACGTTGGCCGTCCAGGGCTCCTGCACGTCAATGTGTTCGATTTGTTTGCCGGTTTTGTCAAAGACCGTCACGCCTTTGCCGGTGATGTAAATGTTGCCCTTTTCGTCAATCGTCATGCCGTCGGAACCCTTCATGCAGAACAGCGCTTTATTCGTGAGCGAGCCGTCCGGCTGGATGTCGTAAGCCCAGGTGCGGTCCGCGCCGATGTCGGCGACGAACAGTTTTTTGCCATCCGGCGCGCCGGTGATGCCGTTGGGCTTTTTGAGATCATTGGTGACCCGCGCCAGTTTTTTGCCGTCCGGTGAAAGGTAATATACCTGCTCGCCATCCAGCGCCATTGTGTCATGGTCCCACCACGGGCGTTTGTAAAACGGATCGGTGATATACAGGCCCCCGGTCGGCACTACCCAGACGTCGTTCGGACCGTTGAGGTATTTGCCCTGATAATTTTTGATGAGCACGGTCACTTTTTTGTCGGGCGTGATTGACCACAGCTCGTTCTTTTCGTCGGCGCAGGCTATCAAGTTGCCTTTGGCGTCGAAATACATGCCATTGGCGCGGCCGGCGGGTTGGAGAAACGTGGACAGTTTGCCATCCTCGCTCCATTCCATGACGCGATTGTTCGGCTGGTCGGTGAAAAAGACGTTGCCGCTGGCGTCGCAGGTCGGACCTTCGGTGAATTGAAAGTCTCCGGACAGCTTTTCGAGTTTGGCCCCGGGGGCGACGACGCTTTGAGCGGACGCGAAAGGCGATGCCGCAATGACGAAACCAGACAACGCAACGGGTAGAAACCGTGGATTTTTCATAATGATGCGGACAATTTGCAACGGCCGTTGCCGACAATCCATCAAAAAACGCGCCTTGTTTTTTAACGCGGGCTGGCGCAGCTTGGAGAACGCTGATTTTTAACGCGCGACATGCAGCCCGGCACACAAAAGATTCTGCGCTTTCTCGGAAACTGGGCCATCAACACCCTTGCGGTGGCGGTGGCGGTGATGATTTTGCGCAACCACATCAGTTACGGCAACAACGTCGTGAACCTGCTGATGGCGTCACTGCTGCTGGGCATCCTCAATGCGTTCGTCCGGCCAATTCTGATGCTCTTCGCGCTGCCGCTGCTGATTTTCACGCTGGGTCTTTTCACGTTTGTCATCAACGCGTTGCTGCTGCTCTTTGTCAGCGTGCTGCTCCCGTTTTTTCACGTGGACAGCTTTGGCTATGCCTTCCTCGGCGCGCTCATCATCAGCATCGTGTCGGTGGCCCTGAACATTCTGACCGGAGGCGGGCGCGTCACCGTCCACCGCCGCCCGCCGCCATCCCACGGATCCGACGACGGCAACGGTCCGGTGATTGATGTTTGAATGTCGAATTCACGCCGTCCGGTAAGCCGCGCGCAGCGTCTGGATTCCCCGGGCGTGAAATTCCCGCTCGAAATCCGTGAGCAGTTCCGCCAGTTCGAAAGGCGTTTCGATTTGCTGAAATTCCCGGCTCGCGCCAAACACATCGGTCATTTGCGCAAAATAATCTTCATCATCGGTTCGCAAATAAACCACGCCGTCCGGAGCGAGCACGGCGCCAGCCAGGGGCGGGAATGATTCATTGATGAGCCGGTTTTTGCGGTGCCTCTTTTTCGGCCAGGGATCGGGAAAATAAATGTGCAGTGCCGAAGCCGAGCGCGGCGGCAGGAGATATTTCAAAAAATAAGATGATTCGATCTGCACGCCGCGCAAATTCGTGAGCGCGGCGCGACGGCCCTTGCGGTCCAGCTTGCGGAGGCGGCCGAGCAACCGTTCGACGCCAATGAAATTCCGGTCGGGTTGTCGGCGGGCGTATTCCACCAAAAACGAAGCGTCACCGCAGCCGAGTTCGATCTCAAGCCGCTGCGGTTTTGGGAAAAGCTCCGCCAGATCAAGCGGCTTGACGATGGAACGCAATTCCACAACCAGATTTCCCGGCACGCTGGTTTGAGTTTTCAAATCGGCAATCGGCAATCGAAAATCGTAATTTGAAAGATGGTCGGGGCGGTGAGATTCGAACTCACGACCTCTTGTACCCGAAACAAGCGCGCTACCAGGCTACGCTACGCCCCGAACCAATAAAATCAATGCTCCTGTGCGACATTCCATGCTCAGATTTTTATCTAAAAAAAGCACAAGTGCGCTTGCAAAACAATACTATGCACTAAACCGTAAATTAACAAGCGGTTGTGCGATATTTCAAGTTGTCAAAAATCACAATCTGATACTGCAATCTGATACTGTAGAATCATAATCGCGTGTTTATTTTGCCCGAATGAAGGTGAAGGGCAAGCTCATTCGCCGAAGTCTCAAGCCAAATCGAGGAGGCAGGTGAAATAATCAACAAACCAAATTGCTACAATTGGAATCTCCGGATGCCAAATAAGACCTGATCCATTACCGCCGCCCTGCGTGATGTTCTGAACGTGCTGCCAGTTACGGTGGAAAGAAACTCTGCCCTGTTTCCACAGCCTAATCGTCGCCACCCTTGCCCTTTTCCACTTCCGCTCGCAGCAAATCATGGAGCGTGACCAGGCCGATAACCTTGCCGTCTGGACGGTCCAGCACGACAACAAAATGGCTGGTGGATTCGATCAACAGATGTTGCAGGTCTCGGATCGTCTGCTCGCGCAGGCAGGTGGTGGCCCGTTCCAGTTTGGGCGCGCGATTTTCCACCAAAGCCAGCCCGGCTTCCTTGCGCGTGAGGATGCCGGCCAGCCGGTCATTCTGCTCCACCGGAAAACGCTGGTACGGATGCGCCTTCAGCATCGGCTCGATTTCGGCGGCGTTCAGGCTGCGCAATGTCACCGGCTGGAAACTGGCGATGGCCGACACGGGCAGTTGCTGCCAGCTTTGCAAATCGCGCGGCGGCCGGACGTGTTCGATCTGGTGGCCGTCCTGGGTCAGCAGGGCGTCGTAGAAATTCTGGCGGTTCAGTTTGCGGCTGATGGCCTGGCTCACCAGCGCGCCGATCATCAGGACCGGCACCAGCGCAAATTCGGTGCGTCATTTCAAACACGATGAGGATGCCCGTGACCGGCGCGCCCACCACCGCTCCCAGGCAGGCGCTCATGCCTACCACAACCAGCGTCAGCGTGTCCGTGTGCGTCATCGGCCATTCCAGTCCCACCAGCCCTGCCACCAGGGCGCCCGTCATGCCGCCAAAAAACAACGATGGTGAAAATATTCCGCCGCAACCGCCGAACCCGTAACAGCAAAACGTGGCGATGAACTTGGCCACCAGCAGCCCCGCCGCCAGTTGCCAACCGATGTCGCCCGCCAGCGCACCCGATAAATCGTCGTACCCTAGGCTGAACACACCGAGATGGCCGGTGCGCCAAAAGATGAATACGCCGAGCGCCCAAGTGACCAGCCCGCCGAACACCGGCAGCAGCCAGCCGGGAACCCGGCGGTTCCGTTTCATCCGCGAGCGCAGACCAAGCGACGCTCTTTGAAAATAGACTCCTACCAGACCGGCCAGCACGGCCACGACTGGCGCAAGAATAAAACCAATCCATGATGGCGTGTCCGCGCCTGCCAGGATGAAGGCGGGTTGTTTGCCAATGATGCCATGCACCGCCAGCGCGCCGAGAACCGACGCCAGCAGTACGCCGCCCAGCAGCCGACTGTTGAGATCGCCGATGATTTCCTCGAGCACGAACGTCGTGGCGGCCAGCGGAGTGTTGAACGCCGCCGCCAGACCCGCCGCCGCGCCGGCTGCCGCCGCGGGCCGGCGGTTCTGTTTTGCCTCGCCGGTCAGGCCGGCCAGATTGGAAGCGATGGCGCCGGCCAGTTGCACGCTGGGGCCTTCGCGTCCCATGCTGGACCCGCCGCCGACGCTGAGGATGCCGGCGATGAATTTCACCCACGCCACGCGCACCGGCACCAAGCCGAAATCCTTCCAGAAGGCGAGCTTGAGTTGCGGGATGCCGCTGCCGGCCGCTTCAACACAAAACGAATTCAACAGCCAGCCCACCAACAATGACGAGATAGTGATGACAACAAAGCTGCCGATGAGAAAGGTCGTGAGGGATTGATGGGAAAGCTGTACCAGCCCCAACCGGTAAAGCCAGTTCATGCCCAATTGGAAGACGACGGCAGCGCTGCCGGCGACCAGTCCGTAAAGGCACATCTGCACGATGGCACGGGTTTGCCGGGGCAGCTTTTGAAAGAACTCAACGGTGAACAACGTCGTCACAGCTTGCTATTTTCAACAATCCCCGCCCCATTCAAAGTAAATTTATGACACGGAACATCCAGTGTGACCGGCGTTGCCGTCCTCAACAACACGCTGCCATTTCTGTGCCGATGTTGACTGCAATCTGGCGGTTGTTTTTCAAAAGGACCAATCCTTTAATTGATTTTCATTTGTCTTCATTCTGCCATGTCAATCGCGTTGTGCGCGCCGACTTATTTTTTGGCTTCCGCTTCTGGAGTCTTTTGCTCCTCCTCGTCCGCTTCCTGAACCGCGCGAACGTCCTCGCGCCCTAATTGCTCGTAAAATTTATGGACTCGCTGGACAAGTTGCGGTGACACCTCGGTCGCAGGTTTCCCATTCGTGTCAGGTTTGGCTTCCACTTTGGCATCCGGCTTCGGCTCAGCGTTGTCCGTCGGTTTGGCGTCGGCTTTAATGTCAGGTTTCGGCTCTGTTTTGTTGGCGGACGGCGGCACGGCTGTGGGGTCAGGTTTGGCTGGAGCTTTGACTTCAGCAGCCGGCTCGGTCTTGGCTTCTGGTTTAGGTTCGGAGGTTGCCTCGGATTTAACGTCTGGTTTGATTTCAGGTTTAGACTCGACCTTTGCTGCTGGCGTCGGCTCAACCTTGGCCGCTGGTTTGGAATTGGCATTAGGATTCGGTTGAGCTTTTGCTTCCGGCGCTGACTCGGCTTTGGCCGCTGGTTTGGTTTCGGCTTTGGGTTCAGCCTTGGCTTGAGTTGCACGAATTTCCTGTTCGGCCTTGTCCCAGTTCTGCGCGGATTGACCGTCGCGATGGCCCTGGCGCTCGTAAAGTTCATAGGCCCGTGCCGCGATCTGCGATGTCAAATCGGACGGTATCTTGGCTTTTGCTTCGGGCTGAGGCTCGGTTTTGGCTTCCGGCTTAGGTTCAGCTTTGGCTTCGGGTTTAGCCGAAGGTTTCTCATCACCTTTGGCATCGGGCTGAGATGCAACTTTGATTTCAGGTTTCGCCCCGGCTTTCTTGACAGGATCAAAAATCCGATACGCCAGCAGTTTCACGCGGTCATTCAAGAGGAACCACAGCAGCGCATAGCCCCACACGAACCCGGCCCAACCCCAGCCCAGCGGCGTCATGAATAATCCATAAACCGCGATCAACGTCGCCACGGCTTGGGTGCCGAACACCGCGATCATCAAAATCCTCGCCGGACGGATGGACCAGAACGGGCCGCGTGTGCGCGTGAGAAAAATGGTCAGATGTCCGGCCACGGACAGTTTCAAATACATCAGCGTCTGGATATGCGCCCGGTCGAGATGAAAAACACGTTCACCGAGATAAAACAATCCGAAGGCGGAGACGACTCCGATGACGCCCAGCACCGTGGAGACCCCCAGCACCATCCGCATGTTCCACGACTCAGGCTTGTCCTTGTAATGAACATTGTCATACGCGATGGACAAAATCGCGCCGTCATTGAGCAACGCCAGCATCACAATCATCACCGCCGTCAACGGATAAAAGTTAAAGACCAGAATTGCCAGCGTCATGAACAACAACACGCGCAACGTTTCGGCGATGCGATAAATCGCGTAACTGTTCATCCGCTGGAAAATCCGGCGGCTCTCCTTGATCGCGTCAATGATCACCGACAGGCCGGGCGTGAGCAGCACGATGGCCGCCGCCGCGCGCGCCGCGTCCGTCGCACTCGAAACGGCGATGCCGCAGTCCGCCTTCTTCAGTGCTGGCGCGTCGTTCACACCATCGCCGGTCATGCCGACGATGTGATCGTGTTTTTGCAGGACATCAACGATGTGAAATTTATGTTCGGGGAACACCTGGGCAAAACCATCGGCCTTCTCGATGGACTCGATCACTGCCGCCGACTCTTGTTTTTTCGAGTCACCGAGCGTGCCGGCATCGAGAATATTCGTGCCCATTCCCAACGTCTTCGCCGTCTCCTTGGCGATGGCCAGTGCATCACCCGTCACCATCTTGATCTTCACACCCATGGTCAAGGCGGTCGCAATCGTCGCTTTCGCATCTTCGCGCGGCGGATCGAACATGGGCAACACACCAAGAAATTGCCACGGCCCGTCGCCCTCGGCCCGTGCAACTCCCAATGAACGAAAGCCACGCGCCGCGAATTCATTAACCGCTTTTTCCGCTGCCGCCTTCACCGACCCGGCATTGGCCGACAATGCCAAAATCACTTGCGGCGCGCCCTTCGATACTTTGAAAGTCTTTCCGTCCTTGCTCTTGACGGTCGCCTCGGTGCGTTTATGCACCGGGTCGAATGGCATGAAATGAACCACCTGATAATCTTTCAACGCGTCCTTGTTTTTCAGCCCACCCAGAACGGCCAGATCAATCGTGTCGTTGTTTTCCTCGCGCGAAGCCAGCGCAGCCGTCAGGACGATTTGCTCGGCGGGAATATTATTGACGCTGAACGCATCGCCCAAAGTCAGCTTGTTCTGCGTCAGCGTGCCGGTCTTGTCCGCGCACAACACGTCCACGCCCGCCAGTTCTTCAATTGCCACCAACCGGCTCACAATCGCCTGTTTTTTCGCGAGCAACCGCGCACCGACCGCCATCGTCACCGACAACACCGTTGGCATCGCCACGGGAATCGCAGCCACGGTCAGCACCAACGCGAACTGCAACGTGGTGAGGATCGCATCGCCACGGTAAATCGCGAAACCAATGATCACCGCCACCAGCGCCACCGCGAGAATGATCAGATAATTGCCGATCTTCAAAACCGCTTTCTGAAAATGACTGACGGTTAATGCCTCCTGCACCAGTTGCGCCGTCTTGCCAAAATAAGTATTCCCGCCCGTCGCATACACCAGCGCGCCGATTTCGCCGCGCCGGATGATCGAGCCGGAAAACACGGCGTCACCGGATTTGCGCGTGGCGGGCAACGATTCGCCGGTCAGCGCGGATTGATCCACCGACACCTCGTCGCCCGCCAGCAAGCGCGCATCCGCCGGGATGACGTCGCCCAACCGCAAGCGGATGACATCGCCCGGCACCAGTTCGCGAGCCGCTGGGTTGATCCATTTGCCGTCGCGAATCACGCGGGCCTTGATCGCCAGCTTGGCTTTCAAGGCGGCAATCTCATTGCCCGCCTGGCGTTCTTCCCAGAAAGCGACCACCGCATTGGTCACCAGCAAAAGGAGGATGATGAAAAAATCCGGCCAGTGCCGGACCACGCCCGACAGAATCACCGCAATTTCAATCATCCACGGAATCGGCCCCCAAAAATAGCAGAGGAATTTCAAAAGGAGATTTGTCTTCTCCTCGACAAGCTCATTCGGCCCATATTGCGTGAGCCGTTTCTGCGCCTCAGCCTGGGTGAGGCCGTCCGGCGACGACCCCAATTTTTTCTCCACCTCCGCCAGCGGCAGGGTTTTCAAATCGTCCTGCGGAGCCGATTTGGCCTCGGGCTTGGCATCAGGCTTCGCGCCCGGTTTGGATGCGGGTGCTGTGGGCTTCGCGTCAGTCTTGGCATCGGTAGCGTTGGGCTTCGATTCTGCTGATGCACTCGGTTTTGGTTCGGGAGCCTTGGGTTGGTCGGCATTGGGTTTCATGATTGTGTGTCCTTTCACGGTCTTGAATTTTCGAGAACGGGCGTGTTACGCGTTGCTTCCGGCGAGTCGGCGGCTGCTCCTGGTGGCAGGTGTTCCGGCAGGTCAAGGCGCGCCACGCCAATCCGGTTGTCGGCCATCCCGTAATAAACGTCGAAGCGGTCGGGCGTGCCGAGATCGTCGCGCCGGTCAATGCCGGTGGGGAACACGACGTTGGCGATGGTCCCGTGGCGTTCCTGCGGCAATTCCGGCGTCAACACCGGCTCCGCCGAACGATAGCGAATCTCGCGCGGATGCTCCTTCGAGAGCACCATCACTCCGGCCGAATAGCATAGCTGGCGTCCGTCGTTACCCGGTTCCGCCATTTTGCTCACGCCGTGGTAAATAATCAGCCAGCCGTGTTTAGTTAGGATGGGCGGAGTGCCGCCGCCGATTTTTAACTTTTCCCAGGGCGACACCGGAGTTGCCAGCCGATGATGCGAGTTGAACAGGCCGGGACGATGCGGCGCCATGCCCTCGGGCGGCATCGGACAATAGGAAATCCAGATGCTTTCATGTTCGCGATCCACAATCCGGGACTCGCCCTGGCAGGCGGTTTCCTCGGGGCGGGTGCCGGGAAAAAGCGGACGGTGGAGAAGGGCCAATTGCATCTTCCCGGCGTGATTGGGAATGGCGACGGGGAAGATGCTGGCGTCCTTGTTGTCCACGTGGACGAAATCAATGCCTTGAAAGGGTTCAAAGGTCGCCAACCCGATCCGCTCCCAATGGAACAAATCCTCCGACATCGCCAGGGCAATTCGCGGTCCGTTCGGCGAAAGCGCCGTGTAAGTCATGACGTAATGCTGGAGCGGCTCGACAAAGGTAACGCGGGCATCCTCGCAGCCGCCGCTGCCGTCAGATCGCCGCTCGTAATCAGCTTCCGGCTCAAGCGCAATGCCGAGACGTTCGACTCCGGACGGGTCGCCGGCTTCGTTGAATTTTACGCGGGCGATGCCGATGCGTGAATAGTTGTTCTTGGCGACGAGCCTCGGAAACAGGTAAAGCTTGCCGTCCGGGCCGCGAGTGGCCGCCGGATTCAGGACGCCTTCAATCTCCTGCGGGTTGCCCGGCTCCGGCTCCATCAACATTCCCAGGCGCTGTAATTGAAAGTCACTCATCCGGTCTTCTCCTCACCAGGCTTTGTGGGTTGAACGCCACCCAGACAAGCGACGATGGCTTCAATCACCCGTTTCGACTCATTGGGATCCCGGACCCGGATGGACACAACACCGGCTTGTTCGGCTGGATAGTCATTTCCGCCAGGGAACAAGGCATCGCCGATAAAAATCATCTCATCTATGGCAATGCCAAGGGTGTCCCGGAGTTTCCGAATCCCGTAGGCTTTATCAATGCCCGGCTTGGTGACGTCAACCGATGTCGTGCCGCCCAGGCGCACGGAAAATTCGGGGATCAGTTTGTCGAGGAGTGCTTTTATCTTCTTCCGCTTGGCGAAATCAGGATCCCATTTTTTCTTTTCCTCGATGGGCGCCTGCTGCCCCAATGCGGAGTACGTAATCTGGCTTCCACGGTCTTCAATTTGCTGGCCCCAGGTCTTTTCGACCTTGAAGCCCGCTGATTCGAGCGCCTTTTTTAGAGAGCTGATGATTTTCCCTTTTTGATCCGCAGTGAAATCCTCTGAATAGATCTTTTTCCAA
This sequence comes from uncultured Verrucomicrobiae bacterium, assembly GCA_963820205.1. Taxonomy (GTDB): domain Bacteria; phylum Verrucomicrobiota; class Verrucomicrobiia; order Limisphaerales; family UBA11358; genus UBA11358. The sequence goes on along the minus strand of CAWFZJ010000089.1, from coordinate 909 downwards.
TCGCCTGCGTATTGGTAGAACTTTGTTCCACAGGTGGGAAGCAGAGACAGATTCTTCAGGTGTTCGTCATGGGGAAGATTGGAGAGCACTTGTTTTTCAAACTGCGGCCAGTCGCCGCCGGAAATCACGGCCACCTTCACAATTCCCAGCAGAGCGGTTAGCAGTTTGGCCATCTCGGCATCGAGAGATGCTTTGCTTTCGGCAAGCGTGCCATCCAGATCGAATACAATGAGTTTTTTCATGGGATTATTCTCCTTCCGGCAGTGAAATTTCCAACAAGCTGATGGCGCCGCGAGGTCGGCACAAACACGCTCCAACCACGGCGGGCAAGAGCAGCACATCCCCCTTGCCCGCCGTCGTTGGAGCGTGTTTGTGCCGACCTGCTGGTGCATTACCTTGTTGGAAATTTCGCTGCCGGAAGGCATAATAATCCAATGAAAAAACTCATTGTATTCGATCAATGGCACCTTTGCCGAAAGCAAGGCACTCTAGATCCGAGATGGCCGCACTATTTCCGCTCTGCTTGGATGTGAAGGTGGCCGTGATTTCCGGCGGCGATTGGCCGCATTTTGAAAAACAAGTGTCTCCCAATCTTCCCCATGACGAACGCCTGAAGCATCTGTCTCTGCTTCCTCCGCCTCAAGAACAAATTTCTTCCAATACCCAGGGTATTGGAAAAAGATCTTATCAGAAGATTTACTGACGATGAAAAAGGGAAAATCATCGCTACTGAAAGAGGCGCTCGGATAAATGGGGTTAAAAGTGGAAAAAACCTGGGGGGAGGAAATCGAAGACCGTGGAAGCCAGATTACGTTCTCCGCATTGGGGCGGCCGGCGCCCATAGAAGAAAAGAAAAAATGGGATCCTGACTTTGACAAGCGGAAGAAGATAAAAGCACTCCTCGACAAA
>CAWFZJ010000088.1:0-48980 GCA_963820205.1 uncultured Verrucomicrobiae bacterium | reverse complement strand
GGCGGCGCGAGCATGGAAATCCACCAGTCGCTCACCCGGTCCAAAATCCGCACCATCCTGCCGCGCCACGAGCAGGGCGGCAGTTTTGCGGCGGAAGGTTACGCCCGCGCGACCGGCAAGGCCGGCGTGTGCATGAGCACCAGCGGCCCCGGCGCGACGAACCTCGTCACCGCCATCGCCGATGCCTATCTGGATTCCTGCCCGCTCATTGCCATCACCGGCCAGGTCAACCAGAATATGATTGGCCGCGGCGCATTCCAGGAAACCGACATCATCGGCGTGACGCTGCCCATCGTGAAGCATTCCTATCTCATCACGGATGTGAACGACATTCCGCGCATCATGAAGGAGGCGTTTTACATCGCGCAATCCGGCCGGCCGGGTCCGGTGGTGATTGACGTGCCGAAAAACATCCAGCAGGCCAGGACCCAGCCGGTGTGGCCGACGCTCGAACAAATCAAAAAAGGCCTGCGCGGTTACAACCAACCCGATTTGCGCGCCGATGATCTCGCGTTGAACGAAATCATGGGATTGATTGAGAAAGCCGAGCGACCGGTGATTTATTGCGGCGGCGGCATCATCAGCAGCGGCGCGGCGGAGGAATTGAAAAAGTTTGCGGAGGCGACACAGATTCCCGTGACCACCACGCTCATGGGCCTCGGCGGTTTTCCGGAAACGCATCCGCTCTCGCTCCGCTGGCTGGGCATGCACGGCGCGGCATTCGCGAACTGGGCCGTCAATGGCGAATACGAGCACCGCAAGTCCTTTAACGACCCGATGGTGAAGATCAAGGACGGCGCGGATTTGCTGCTCGCGTTTGGCGTGCGGTTTGACGACCGCGTCACCGGCAAGTTCGAGGAATTTTGCAAGCACGGCACGATTGTTCACCTGGACATAGACTCGTCCGAGTTGAACAAGAACCGCCGCGCCAATCTCACCGTGACGGGCGACATCAAGGACGCGCTCACGCGGCTCAACGCGATGCTGGCCAAGCGCCCGCTCAACAAATCCCACGCTCCGTGGCTGGCGCAAATTGACGAGTGGAAGAAGAAGGGGCCGTTCGCCTATGCCATCACGCCGGAGATCGCCAACAGTGATCACATGAAAGACCATCTCAAAGGCCAGGAAAACCAGGTCATCCTGCAGCAGATGGTGGTGGAGGCGCTTTACGAACTGACCCGGGGCGAAGCCTGCATCACCACCGGCGTCGGCCAGCACCAGATGTGGGCGGGGCAATGGTACAAGTACAAATACCCGCGCCAGTTCATCACCAGCGGCGGCCTGGGCTCGATGGGCTTTGGCTTCCCGGCGGCGCTCGGCATCAAGGTCGCGCTGCCGGACAAGCAGGTGATTGACATTGACGGCGACGGTTCATTCCTGATGAACATCCAGGAACTGGCCACCGCTTACGTTGAAAAGATCGCGGTCAAGGCGATCATTCTGAACAACCAGCACCTCGGGATGGTGGTGCAGTGGGAGGACAAGTTTTACGCCGGCAACCGCGGCCACACCTATCTCGGCAATCCGGACAGTGCGCGAGCAGATTTATCCCGACTACGTGCGCGTCTGCAATTCGTTCAACGTGAAATGCGAGCGCGTGATGTTCAAAAAAGATTTGCGCCCCGCCATCCAGCGGATGCTCGACGCGAAAGAGCCGTACGTGCTCGATGTGATCGTGCCTTACACCACGCACGTGATGCCGTTCGTTCCGGCGAACCGCACGGTGGCGGACATGATCTGGAAGCCGTAATCCCCGTCGCTTACAATTGTTCAACCGGCCGGATGAAACTTTTTTCGTCCGGCCGGCATTGTATGGAAAATTGAACAGTTCATATTTTCATTGGCGCAGGATAGTTCATGCGGAAATCTCGCGGGCTTTTCGCCTTCTGGCAAAGCGCCAGAGGGCTGCCGCTTTTTCCCGGAGGCATATCAAACCATGCCGATGTCAACTGAAACTGCTATGGCGCAAGTGTCGCGCCTGTTTCCGTTTCCGTTTTAACGCAATCCGGTGATCTTCAGCGCTTCGGCGGTCAGCGCGGTGATTTTCGACCATGCCTTTTCCGCCACCAGCTTGCGCCCGGCCATCCATGAACCGCCGACGGCGGCGACCTGGGGCAGGGCGAGATAATCCGCCAGCCTCGCGGTAGTGATGCCGCCGGTCGGAATGAATTGCACGCCGGTGTGCGCGAACGGAGCGTTCAGCGCCTGGAGCATGGCCACGCCGCCCGCCGGTTCCGCCGGGAAGAATTTCAGGTGCTTCCAGCCGAGATTCAACGCCCGGTCCACTTCCGTGGGCGTCATGACTCCGGGGAAGAACGGCAGATGGCGTTCCCGCGCCGCTTGCAAGACCGCCTCGTTCAAACCCGGCGCCACGCCGAATTGCGCGCCGGCGTCCATGGCGTGTTGCACCTGTTCCACCGTGAGCAATGTGCCCGCGCCAATGGCCATTTCGGGAAACGCCTGACGGATGCGTTTGATGGATTCAGCGGCGGCGGCGGTGCGGAAGGGGATTTCCATGGTCTTCAACCCACCGGCGAGCAAGGCCTCGGCGAGGGGCACGGCGGCGTCCGGATCGTCCACCACCGCGATGCAAAGCAACCGTTGTTTGAGAAAGTCTTCGGCGTTCATAGCATTCGTGCATGGATGATACTGGATGGCCGACACGAGTGAACATGAAATTGAAATCACCAATCAACGCGGCGGAGGGCCGCGCGCAGGCCAAAACGCCGCCGCGCCGATCGAAAGGGCGTTGGCGTCTCTGGAAATCGTCTGGGTTAGCGGATGCCACCGCGGCGCAGAGATTAAGTTTCAATTTTTGAAAATCTGTGAAATCTGTGTTAATTTACGTTTAAAATAATGAACTTTTCCCTTGAACATATTGCCATTCCCGCCACAAACCCCGTCGCCTTGAAAAAATGGTATGAACGCGTCCTCGGCGCGCGACTCATTTGGGACAACGGCCAGAACCCGCCGGTCTGTCTCATCGAACTGCCCGGCGGCGCCTTGCTGGAAATTTACGCCACCGATTTGCCGCTGGCCGATCGCGGCAACAACAAGCTGGCCGGTTTCCGGCATCTGGCGTTGCGGGTGGATTCAATTGACGCGACGAAGGCTGAATTGAGCCGGCGCGGGGTGAAGTTCGATGACGAAATCCGGAATGCGGCCGGCGGCGGAAGAGTATTATTTTTTAATGATGGCGAAGGCAATCTGCTGCATTTGATCGAGCGTCCGAAAGATTGGCAGCCGGGCAAAGCGTGAGGAAAACGCCAGGCGGCGGAGTCCGGCGGGCTTGAATGATCACCGCGGCCGCCGGCGCCGGCCGCGGCGTTGGAGGTGTTTAACGAACACGGAGAGGGTTTTCTTGCTGACATGATGTTCCATGCCTTCCGCGTCCAGATGAGCGATGGCGTCCGGAACGCCGATCGACTTGAGGAACTCAACCACAATCTCGTGACGCCGGCGTGATTCCTCGGAAAGTTTCCGGCCGGCTTCGGTGAGCAAAATGGAGCGATACGGCTGGGCGTTGACCAGTCCGCCGCGGCGGAGGCGCTGTATGGTGCGGTTGACGGTGACGTGCGTGACGCCGAGGCGGCGGGCCAGATCGGTCACCCGCGCCGCGCCGGTCGTGGCGATGAGTTCGGCAATCAACTCCACGTAATCCAGGGCGATTTCCTGGGAATGCTCCTGCCGGGTGCGGCGGGGGTTGCCCTGGAGCGGCGGACGCATCCTGGCGGCTTTGGCGGGCGGGCGATTCATCTTCCCAACTAAACCAGACCGGATTGCGGTTGACAATCTTTCTGCTAAATTGTAGCACAGGCTACAAATGGATCGGCATGCCGGAAGAAATTGACCAAAAGGAGACCGCCGACGCGCGCCCGCCGGCAGCCGGCGGCGGCGCCGCCCGCGCCAGCCACCCGTCGCTGGAGGGAGTGCATGGCACGGTCGCCGTGCCGCACCACCAGGCGGGTTTCTGGCGGCAGTGGCGGGCGTTCGCGGGGCCGGCAATCCTCGTCAGCGTCGGTTACATGGATCCCGGGAACTGGGGCACCGACCTGGCGGGCGGGGCGCAGTTCAAGTATGGCCTGCTCTGGGTGGTGGCAGCGGCCAGTTTCATGGCGGTCATCCTTCAGATTATCGCCGCCCGGCTGGGTGTGGCCACGGGCAGGGATCTGGCCCAATGCTGTCGAGACAACTATCCAAAGTGGTCCCGCTGGCCGAACTGGATTGCCATGGAAATTGCCATTGCGGCCACGGATTTGGCCGAATCGCTGGGCAGCGCGGTCGCCTTGAATTTGCTTTTCCACATTCCCATGGCATGGGCAATTATCATCACCGCCTTTGACGTGCTGCTCCTGCTCGCCTTGCAGGGACTGGGCATGAGGATGATTGAAGCGGTGGTCACGATCTTTGTCGCCACCATCGGCGTCTGCTATGGCATCGAGATTTTCGTCCTGCCGCAGACGCAGCCCGGTTTTCTGGAAATGGGCCAGGCCCTGATGCGGCCCAGCTTTCACGAGGCCGGCATGATCGTCGTGGCCATCGGCATGATCGGAGCAACCGTCATGCCTCACAATTTGTTTCTGCACTCGGCGCTGGTGCAAACGCGGAAACTAAAGCGGGACGAACATTCCATCCGCACCGCCATCCGCTTCAACACTTTTGACTCCTGCGTCGCGCTGACCGTCGCGTTTTTTGTCAACGCGGCGATCCTGGTGCTGGCGGCCATGGTTTTTTACGGGAAACAGAGCGTGACGGTGGCGGGCGGCCAGGTGGTCATGTTCAATCCCGACAGCGACTGGATCCGCATCGCCTATCTGACGCTGGCTCCGCTGCTGGGCACAGTGGCCGCCAGCACCTTGTTCGCCGTGGCGCTGCTGGCGAGCGGACAAAGCAGCACCATCACCGGCACGCTGGCCGGACAGGTCGTGATGGAAGGGTTCATGAGCTGGCGCATCCGCCCGTGGATCCGGCGGATGATTTCGCGCCTGCTGGCGGTGGTGCCGGCCATCTGGATTATCAGCATTCGCGGCAATGGCAGCGTGACCGATCTGGTCAACCTCAGCCAGGTCATTCTCTGCCTCATCCTGCCCTTCGCGATGTTCCCGCTGCTGCATTTCACGTCGTCCCGCAAGATCATGGGCCGGTGGGCCAACGGCTGGTTTTTGATGGTCTTGGGCTGGGGCAGTGCGATATTGATTACTCTGATGGACATCTATAGTTTGCCGGAGTCACTCAAAGACGCGTGGCGCATCATCGCCGGCGGATGATGGCGCGCACCAGGAAAGGCAGACACATGTATAAAACCATTCTCGTGACGTTGGACCGCACCGCGGCTGACCGGGCGATTATCGAACACATCAAATCGCTGGCGAAGGAGATGCAAAGCCGCGTTGTGCTCCTGCATGTGGCCACCGGCGCACTGGCCAAGTATCACGGCAAAAACGCAGCGGGCAGGGAGATCGAAGAGAGCCAGGCGTATCTGGACGGCGTCCGGGCCGAATTTATCACTGCCGGCATCCGGGCTGACGCGGAACTGGCTTGTGGCGAACCGGTCAAGGAAATCGTCCATTGGGTTCAACAAAAGAAACCCGACTTGGTGGCGATGGGCACGCACGGTCATCAGTTCGTGGCCGATCTGGTTCTCGGGACGACGGCCATAACGGTGCAGCACAGCGTCAGTGTTCCGGTTCTTCTGCTCCGGGCCAGGTGATTCAATTGATTGCTTGAAGCGGGTGGCCGGCGAAAATTTGGGTGGTTGAAAGGAAAACGGCGCGCTCGGGGGAACGCGCCGTTGAAATACAAGGAAATACCGCCCTGGCGTCTTACTGCACCTGCACCCGATAGAAATAGGTGTTGCCACCAGTCGCGTCATCAAATTCCATGGTGGTTCCGGTGCCGGTATTGGTGGACACCGACGTCCAATGCGGCGGGAAGAGGAGCGTTGAACGTTGAATGATATACGTCTTGCCAGTCACACTGGGCCAAGTAATTGAGCGGGTCTGGCTTTGCGCCTGCGCCGCCGTCAACGGCAGGCAGGACTTGGGATCCGTTGGATCGGTGCCGGCGACGTATTCCTGCCAGTTGTTCATGCCGTCACCATCCGCGTCGGCGTTGGAAACCGACAGGTAATTGTAAATGGTGCCGAAGTAACGCAGCCGCCAGGAATCCGGGATGCCGTCGTTGTACGAGGAGCCGGAACGGTCGGACAGGGTGATCAGGCCGGTGGTCGTCTGTTTGGGGAACGAAGCGATGCCGTTGGGCGAAGCCGAGGCATGATCGAAATGGACCGCATAGGCGGACGAACTGGTGGCGTTCGTCGGAATGGTGACGGCCAAGGTGCCAAGGGAGGCATTGCCCGTTAGCCCGGAAATGCCGCTGTTGAGCCAGGCAGCGGAATAGTTGCCGTTGTCCTGCTGATCGGCCATCGAAGGCGAGCCGAGGGCGGGATTATACGAGAATGAAACCGGAGTGGTCAGCGCCGGCGAACCGTCGAGCGGCACCACGCTGAGGTTCAGCATCAGCACGCGCAACGGATAGTTGCCGAAGATATTGGCCGTGATGGGCACCTGGATGGTTTGCGCGGTGGTGGTCTGTGCGGTGGTGGTCTGTGCGGTTGCGGCCGGAGAATTACCAGGCTGCCATCCGTGGGGAATCGTCGCCCCGGCGCTCCGGATGGTTTGCGCGGCTGTGGCCAGAACATCCCCAGCGACAAAATTTACTTTTGGCTGGTTGGTGACACTGGTGTTGTCCGCCTTTTGGGCTATTTTACTGACCACTGACGACGTCTTGGAAACCATGTAGGGTTGAAATACATTAGGTACGGTTTCCGCGACGCGGACGCCATTGGTCCAATAACGGCGGAACCAAGTCAGGGACGGGTCCACCGAACGGCGATAGGTGACGTAAACGTCGCACACGTCCAATGTGCCGTCGCCAAAGGCGATTTGATTGATGGTCGTGTCATTGCCGTCGAACAAGGCGTCTTGCTGCGCGACGGAGAGCGGACCCGTATAGGTATAATAACCGGTGCCGGCGTTGTACACGCCGAACCCGCCGCAGGAATCCATGGCATCGAAGAAGTCGCTGCCCGGCGCCTGGAAAGCCGGGGAATTAAGCCCGTAAATGGCCGCTTCAAACACCTGTTCCACGTCGGCGTTTTGCAGGTTGGTGTTGCCGAAGTCGCCGGCGTTGAACCAACCAAACGGATACACGTTGCCGGCGATGTATTTGCGCTGGCCCATGGTGACATTCTTGATGGCATTGACTGCCCCGCCACCCAGCGAGCCGTTGGTGGGGGTGAAGATGTACACGGACGAACCCGGCGCCCCGATGCCATCCAAGGTTGCCGAGGGCCGGCCAATCTGGATTTGATAGGTTTGGCCATTGGTGGCGGCTTGTGGCACCTGGAAGTTAAAGCCTCCCAATATGACTTTCCCGTTGGCCTGAAGAAAGAGATCGTCATGCGCCATGGAGAATGCGATCAGATCCTGTTTTGTGGTGTCGTAAAGATTGGTTTTCCCCACACGTTCCACCCAGCCCACGCCGAGCAAATTGTCGGCTATGTTGGTGGTGATCAAGCTTACAAACGCCGTTTGCCCGTCAAGGGTCCGAATCTGTCCCGGCAGCGGCGGGTTCACTAAATTGGTGATGTACATCCACGGTGGAATCGCTTCATATAAATTTGCGCCGGAAATGGGTTTAACCAGCATGGACCAAAAAGTAAATTGTTCCGGGATTTGGGGTATGGCCGGACCGGGATTGGGGCCGGCGTTGGTAACCGTCAGGTTGAACTGCAAACTGTATATCACATTGCTCGACAGCGGCAACAAGGTGACCGGGGCGTAAAAGGTCTGGCCGGGCGATGCGACGAAATCGCTGGACGCCTCGCCCGAGTCGAAACCAAAGCAGATGGTGTTGGGCACATAATTGGCTGGCGTAAAAATTTGCGAGGCAATTCCGCTCGGGGAATAACCCTGGCGGAAGGCGCGGGCTTGGAAAAGAATATTGCTGCCCGTATCCATGACCAGGGAAAGCGTGCGCGGAAGGCCGTTGGTAATGTAGATCGGCCCAATGCTGGTGCTGGGCGGGACCGCGGTGTTGGTGGGAACAGAGCCGTCAATGGTGTACCATAACGTCACGTTGGTCGTGACGTCGTTGACCTGGAACTGCGCGGCGTTGACTCCGACAATGTTTGGATTGCCAGTTTGATACAGGATCTCGGCGGTAACCACCGCGCTGTATCCTCCAGCGTTCGTATTCACCGCCTGGATCACCAAGTCCGGCTCGATCGTCACTTGCAGGGGCGGAATATATTTCGTCACTCCATCTTGATAAGTAACCTGCGGAGTGAATCCGTTCGTCGCAATGAAAGCGGCGGAAACCGGCTGCGCTGGCCCGTTGGTGGTAATGTAAAGAGTTCCGACGCCGGTTGTGGTCGGATCAATGGCCAGGTTCAGGTCATTGTTGGCTATGTACGTGCCGAAAGGGTGGAGCACGGTAATGGAGTACATGGGAAAGGACGGATCCGGTTCGTAATCAAACCAGCCGATTCTCGGCGACGGTGGCGGCTGGACCGGCGGCTTGTAGCTCACTTCCAGAGAGTTTGTACTCTCGCCTCCGCCATTCACAGCTGAAACAACATAGTAATACACCGTCCCTTGGAGCGCGCTCGAATCGCTGTAAGTCGGGCTGGTCGAGCTGCCAATGGTTGTGTAAGGTCCGCCGCTGGAAGTGGCCTGTTTTATGTTGTAGCTGGTTGCGCCAGCAGACGCTGACCAGGTCAAAATGACCGGACCGAAGTTATGATTGGTGGCGGTCAAGTTGACCGGGACGGGAGAAAACATCGGCGTGGCGCTCACTTCCGAAGAGATTGGCCCTTCGCCGACGGTGCTGCTCACGGCTGAAACCACATAGAAATAAAGCGTGCCATCGTCAACGCTGGTGTCGGTATAAGTGGTGCTGGCAGTGCTGGCAATGATGTTATTGGTGTAAGCTCCGCCGCTTCCGCCGCTGATCAAGGCGCGTTTGATGTAGTAATTCGTCACATTGGGGCTGGCACTCGACGACCACGTCAAAATGACCTGTCCATAGCCCGGCGTCGCGATCAGGTTTTCCGGCGCGAGCGGCGGGAATAGCGGCGGTTTGATATTGTCCGTGGCCTTGCGGATGACGCTCCAATACGTTTCCGTCACATAAACCGAGCCGTCCGGGGCGATGACCAAGCCCAAAGGCTGGCGCGACTGGACATCATTATAATTATTGTCGGGCACCACCACCAAGGTCGCCGCGCCCGCGCCCCCCAAACCTGGATACGCGCTGTACCAGTCGTTGGACCGGATGCCATAGAGATTGGTCACGCTGGTGCCGGTCACAACCTTGACGCGATGATTGCCGAAGTCGGTGACAATCAAATTTCCATCGCCCATTTCGGCCACGCCGGAAGGCTGGGAAAATCTGGCAATCGAGAGGGGATCATGATTGAGCGTGCTGTAGAAGTCGCCGGGGCCATGGAACCCGGCGTTGGTGGTGACGACGCCGGTGGTGGGATCAATGAGATAAATGCCGTTGCGCCCGGAATCGCAAACGGCCAGCATGCCGTTGTATTTTACCACGAGGCCCTGCAGGTTGGCGCCGGCATTGGTGACGGTGGCGACGACATTGCTGACGCCGGGCGAGGTGATTTTAAGCACCTTGTTGCTCTTGATGGTGACATAAACGTTATCGTGGAAATCCAAAGCCAGGCCGGCGGCGTTGGTCAAGTTTGCCGCGTTGGTGGCAACCAGGGTGGCAAACAGATCTTCATCAACGGCGAATTGCAAGACGTAGCCATTGCTTCCGTTGCCGCGGTTGAGGACAAAAAGGTTGTAGCCACTGTCAATGGCGACGCCGACCGGATTATTGAAGAGATTGGTTATCACGGTCAGACCATCCGGAGAAAGAGTGAGGAGCGTGCTGGTCCAATTAATATCGAACTCCAGCAGGCGAATCACGTTATTGTTGCGGTCGGCCACGAACAAAAAATTGCCGCTGAGATCCGCCGCAATGCCGCTTGGCATGTTATATACCGAATTGGTGGTAATGTCGCCATTCACATAACCGGAACTGGCGATTTTGAGGGGGGGATTGGGGCCGCCGCTCAGAAGTATCACGGTGGCGGTGGCAAAAAGATTGGTGGCGGCCAGCAGCAACGCGGCCGTCACGATGACACCCCGCGACAGCGGGACAAAATGCGCCGGCCCGAAGGCCCGCCAGGCGCGCTCGAGAATTGTGGTTCTCATAAACAGGGTTGGTTGCGATTTAACATTAACAGGGAATTAAAGGGAATTAACATTAACAGATAATCTAGCACAGTTGGGTGTTATTTACCATTTGCATTCGTGTAATTTTGGTTTGCCGATGGGATGAACACGGGTTCGCAACGGCTATTTTTTATCATATTCGCCCGGGATCGGGGCCGGGTTGCTCCAGTCGCCAAGCGGTTTGGAGCCGTCCCAAATTGAATTCGGGTTGATACGGGATTTCATCACCGCCGGTTTGGATTGGAGATAATCGGCCGGGGCGGATGTCGCCGGCTGGAAATCGGAATTCTTGATGATGGTGGGCGTCATAAAAATGATCAAATTGTCCTTGGTCATGTTTTTGCTTTCGCTGCGGAACGCCCAGCCCAGTCCGGGGATGTCCCCCAAGAGCGGCACTTTGGTGTAAGAAGCCGTCGGGCTATCCTGGATCAAGCCGCCCATGACCAGCGTATTGCCATCGGGAATCATCACCTGCGAATCAATTTTGCGACTGTCAAATATCGGAACCGCGTAGGAACTTGAGGCATTGCCCGACCCGCCCTGGACCGTGACGATGACATCGCCAAAATGGCTGGAAACCACCGGGATGACTCTAAGCCAGATGTAATCATTGGCGGAAATCCGCGGCGTTACCTGCAGAATGGTGCCGACGTTGGAATAGGTGACCGACGAACTGCCGGCGGAGTTTTGAGTTCCGCCAGACATGTTGATCACCGGGTAGCCGCGGGTGACTTCAATGGTGGCCATCTGGTTGTCCAAAGTGACGACGCGGGGAGTGGAAATAACCTGGGCATCGTAGGTTGCATTCAGGAAGGAGAGCACGGCGCTCGCCCCGTCGGCGTTAAGGAACCCAATCGCCGGAGTCAGGCCGCTGAGGGTATTATAGGAAAAGCCGCCGTTGCCCTGGGCGATGTTCAAGAGGGTCTGCACGGTGGAAGCGGGCGTGGTGGTGGTGCTGGTGCCAGGAATGACGGTGGCAGGAGTGGGAGGAATCGTGATGGTGGTCGAAGTGCCAGGAGTGGAAGGAGTGGCAGGAATAATAGTCGTTGTAGTGGAACCGGGCGTGGCTGGAATCGTGGTGCTCGGACCCGTGGTCGTTACAGGGTCACCAGGAATCTTGGCCGATGTGCTCCCAGACATAAAGCCGTTGCCAAAGGTGACGTGTTGCGCCGCCAGCGTGCCGGACCAATCAACGCCCTTCGACGTGGAGGGGTTGCTGGAGATTTCGACCAGTTTGGTTTCAATCAGTACCTGTCGGGTGGGTTTGTCGAGCTGGCTGATCAGCGTCCCCGTCGCTTCCTGCTCGTTCTCGGTGGCCACGACCACCAACTGGCTCGTGCGTCCATCCGGCAATACCTTGCTGCGCTTGTCCGTGAACGAAGACTGGATCGCCTCCACCAGGTTTGACGCGCCGGCGAATTTGACTTGAATGACACGAGTGGAAAGCGGTGGCGGCGCTGTGGGATCTTTGGTGGTAATGCGGGAAATATGGGTTCGGTGGTCTTCTGTAATTTGCAGACCATAGTTGTCCAACAACGCCACAAGAGCCTGCCCAGCGGTGATGTTTTCCCAGCGGATGGACAGGGTGGGTTCGGGTTTGACCTGCCCATTGGCGTCGGGCTGACCGTAACCGATTTTCGGGTCGAGCAGGTAATTAATCCCCGCCTGCCGGGTCAGGTTTTCAATGGCCGTGGTAATCGGAACGTCCTGGAATTGAATCAGCGGGATGCTCGCAGGCCCCGAAGGCTGGGGGGGGGGGTGGCCGCACTGGGAGATTCATTGGTGGTGACTGCAACCGCCGCAGGCGGGTTGGTGGCGCTGACGCCGGCGGTTGCATTGCTGGTGGCCACAGGAGATTCAACCGTGGTGACGGCGGGTGCCGCGGGCGGATTGGCGGCACTGGCAGCGGGAGTTTCACTGCTGGCAGCCGCAGGAGATGTATTCGTGATGACTGCGGGCGCCGCGGGCGGGGTGGCGGCACTGGCAGCAGTGGTTTCATTGCTGATGGCGGCACTGGCAGCGGTGGTTTCATTGCTGATGGCGGCACTGGCAGCGGTGGTTTCATTGCTGATGGCAGTACTAGCAGCGGTGGTTTCATTGCTGATGGCGGTACTAGCAGCGGTGGTTTCATTGCTGGCGGCCGCAGGAGATTCATTCGTGGCGACGGCGGGCGCCGCCGCGGGCGGAGTGGCAGCACTGGCGGCAGTGGTTTCATTGCTGATGGCAGCACTGGCGGCAGTGGTTTCATTGCTGATGGCAGCGCTGGCGGCAGTGGTTTCATTGCTGATGGCGGCGCTGGCGGCAGTGGTTTCATTGCTGATGGCGGCGCTGGCAGCAGTGGTTTCATTGCTGATGGCGGCGCTGGCAGCAGTGGTTTCATTGCTGCGTGGCGGCGCTGGCGGCAGTGGTTTCATTGCTGGTGGCCACACTGGGAGATTCATTCGTGCTGGTAGCGACCGCTGGCGGGTTGGCGGCGCTGGTGGCGCCGGCGGCTTCATTGCTGGTAGTCACGCTGGTAGATTCATTCGTGGCAACTGCGGGCGCCATTGGCGGACTGATGGTACTCGCGCCGATGTTTTGATTGGTGGCGGTGGCGGTGGTGTCGGTTTGAGACAACACCCCCTGCTGCCAAACAAGGCAGCCCAACAGTGTGGCGATTAGCATTTTTGATTTCATATCGTTACCTCCGGTCCGGCTCTAATTTATTCTTGTTGTGTTAATATGAGTTAAATAAAATTTATTGGAATGCCAAGACTTTTCTGGCCGTTGCAAATGTTGTCATATTCATTATTCATCCGATGAGAGCGGCTGCTTTCGTGCCGGTAATTTGCATGTATTTTCATGGCTTCAGGGGCTGCTGGTATAGCTCAATTCGTGCCGCTGGCCGCCAGATTCAACAATCACCGATCTGGTTTTGATTTCAACACAACGGAGATGAATCCGACTGTGAGGGGTAATGACATCCCCTTCATCACCAACGCCAAAGGTGTGATTATTGATAATGGCCAGCCGATGATCCGGCGTGCCGGAAATGCCTTTCAAAACGAGTGCTGTCAGATCGCTGGCCACCGGGTTTTTGCTTGTGATGGTTTCGTACATCCGGGTGGAAGTGGGGAAAAATGGATCGCGCCCTTCACTCCGATTCTTGGGAATAACGAAGACCGAACGTGACACCTCCTCCGGCGGGACCGGTTGGGCCGCGGGGGCCGCCGGCGGTGGCGCTGCCGCCACGGGCAACACCGTCACCAACGCGGCTGCAAGCCACGCGGCCACCGCGCTTTTGGAGGAATTAACTTGCCGGTTCATTTGATTTCATTTATGAGGGGTTGGGTTTCATCAATGCGATGACGTCCATTTTAAACGAAAGCTTCTCGTTGTTGTCCCCACCGGGTTCGATGGACAGGTGAACCATCCGGCAGTGCGGAAAATTATTTTCAAAGTCGGCGATGAACTTGCCCAAGTCATGATAATAAGCCGTGCCATTAATCGAAAATTGGATTTGTTTGTAAGGGAAGGACGCCAGCAAATCCACGCTGCCAACCGTCGGATGGCCGACATCCGGGATTTCCACTTTATACTGTGTTTTGAATCGGCGAATGGTGTCGTAAGTCCAGGAGTAAAGATCGCCGGAAGCCAGATCCGCCTCGGCGTGTAAAAGGGCGTTTGTCACGGCGGTCAATTCACTCGCTACGGCATCGGCGTCTTTGATGCTATTCTTGATCCTTTGAAGACGGTTGTCGGCGGCCTCTTTATCATTCTTAATTTTGGAAAGGGATTCTTTTTGGGATCGGATCAAGCCAAAGCTAATCGCTGCCAGTATCGCCACCGTGATAATGACGACAATGACGAGTTGATTGCGCTTTTCTTTGGACATTTTCATCGGGACACCTCCGGGAAATTGCACTCCAAAGTGAACAGCACAAACGGTTTGCCATCAGCGCCCATCTGCGGCGACGACAAATTAAGCAATTGAACCCCATTCGTTTTGTTCAACACCGCCTTGAAATAAGGTTGATTCGCCACGGCGTCCTTCATTTTGTTGACCTGGTCTCCGGGACTGGCGCTGGAATCCCGCGCGTCCAACGACACAACAATTTTTTCCGTCACCGAACCGGCTCGTGCCGGGGTGACGACCCCTGCATCATTGGTTTTTGCCGGCGCTCCTGCCGTGGGGGAATAATTCTGATTCACAATCAACCGCGTGAGTCGCACGTTGTCCACGTGGACCTGCTGCAGCGCATTGAGCAGATTGCCCTGGAGGAAACGGCAGTTGGTGAACTTTTTCAACGCCTCCAGCTTTTGTTTCGCTTCGCCGATTTTTTGCTGGCTGATCATCACGTGTTGAAATTCATTGGTGCGCGACTCAATCGCCGTCTGCCGGTCCGTCACGGCCTTCTTGGCCAGCATGCCATCGAGTTGGAGCGTGCTGCTCCAGACCAACGCCGCCGCCACCAGGAACGCGCCGCAAAAAATCACGCGCTTGACGGGATCGTGCCGGCGCAGTTCTTCCGCGGCCTTGGCCTCCGCCAGCAAGTTGATGCGAATCGGCATAATTTAATTCGGTTCAAAGGGCCGCCAGCGCGGCGCCAACCGCCACGGTCAATTGCGGCCCGACATGTTCAATTTCCACTGCCTGCTGCCCGGGCAGCGTCAGTTGCAAAGAGGTCGTCGGATTCCACGCTTTGCATTCCACGATCAATTCCGCGTGCAGCAACTGCATGATCATTTCCGATTGGGCCGTCCCGCCGTTGACATAGATGTGCGACACGGGGCGGTCCTGCTGGTGTTCAAAAAAATCGAGTGACGCGCGCAGTTCGTGACCCAGCGGTTGCACTTGAGATTCAAGCGTGGCCTGGACTTCCGGCGCCATGCCCACCTTGATGCCCTCGGCTTCGGCGTAACTGATGTTCATCGCCTCGGCGAGGCCCGCCGTCAATTTGTCACCACCGATGTTGACCACGCGGCTCAAGACCAATTCACCGCGATCCACCACGCAAACCGAGGAATGTTTGAAACCGATGTCCACCAGCGCGACCGATTCCTCGGCAAAAATTTGGGGCAGCGCCAGTTCAAAGGCGTTCACCGGACCGACGATCCCGGGCAAAATGCGATCCGATATCAACCCGGCGTTTTTGATCGCCGTCTGAAAATCGTTGATCACTTGCTCCTTCATGGCCGCCACGAGCACTTTCAATTTTGGAATCGTGACCGTTTTGGCAACTTCGCCGGATTTGCCCTGCATCTTTGGCGGGTAAATGTGGCAATCAAAAACATGATTCGGCATGTCCTGCTGCAAATAACCCTTGGTGTTGTTTTTCAACACCATCCGCATTTCATCCATCGGAATCTGCGGCAATTCCACCTGCCGCACCACCGCGTCATCCAAACCGACGGCCAGCGTGAGCAGCTTGGTTTCCGACCCCAGGGCCTGGGCCACGGATCGCAAATGATCGGCAAGCAATTCGATGGAAAGTTTTTTCTCGGAAATCGGTGTGTCGAGCAGCGCGAACCGGGTGAGCGCCAAAAGCTCCCCGCGTCGTTCCAAGAGTATGGCCTTGGTGGTTCGGCCGCCCAGATCCACCGCCATTATCTGGGCGCGCTTTTTACTCAATACGCTGTTTAGAAATGGCAAAGCCATACGCGTGCTTTTTAATTACTACGGTTTACTTTCCAATTGCAAGCAGTAATTCCGATAAATGCAATAAATAACCGGGCTTTTTTTAGCAACTGCCGCGCCAAGCGGATGCGCCTGAAAAAACTTCCGAAACCGCCCTTGGTGTCCCGACTCAAGGCGCTGGTGTCCCGGAACTTGCCGCGCGCCGCTCACGCCAGCCGCTGGGCGCGTAATTTCAGTTCGTTCAAAACCGTTTCCAGCAACGGGGTCCGCCGCCGGCCCCACAACGCACCCAATATCACCGGCGGAAAACCGGTCAACGGCAGGACGCGAACGCGGGCGGGGAATTTTTTCCCCGGCAGCGCCAGCGCCACTCCCGCCCCCAAGCCGTTCGCCACGTAAGTTTCAATCAACTCCAACGAACTGACTTCGATGCTCGGAAACCAGTCCACGCCGCGTTGGCGAAGTTGCTCCTGAAAACTTCGGGCGACCGTTTCCGCCGCCGGCAGGGAAATCAGCGGGGTTTCAATCCGGTCCCGCTCCCACAATTCTTCCACCGCCGCGATGCCGCTTCCCGGATGCACCAGCAGCACCGGCGGCAGCTCGATCAACGCCAGCGACCGGAGATTCGCCGGAGGTTTTTTCCCGATCAGCGTGATGGCCAGATCGAGGTCCTCGCGCTCCAGCCAGGTCTCGAAATCCGCCGGATACCCCTCGCGCAATGAAACCCGCAGCCCCGGAAATTTTTTGCGCATCGCCTGCAGCAAATCCGGCAGATGCTCGCGCAGCACGATGGGCGAGGCGCCAATGCGAATCTGCCGCGCCTGGCCACCCTGCAATTCGTCCGCGATCCGGTCAAGGTTCGAAAAAAACGGCTGGATGAACTCGTAAAGTTTTTTGCCGTCCGGCGTCAGCGCGAATGGCCGCCGGTGAAAAAGGGTCGCGCCGAGAAATTCCTCGAGTTGTGCAATCTGGGAACTGACCGCCGGCTGCTGGATGCCGTAGGGAATGTTCCGCACCGCCGGCATGATGCCGCCGTGCCGGGCCACGTAGTAAAAAAGTTCGAGATGGTGAACGTTCATGTCCGTTGGTTGGGTCGGTTTTACCAGACCCGTCGCGGCGCGGAAAGAAGCAATTGACGCGCGCGGCGAATCCGCCTAGCGTCACGGGCAACTTGTAACCAGTCATGTCATTTCTTCCGCTCGTCAGGCTCTGGCTTTGGATTTCAGCGCTCGCAAGTCTTGCGGGCTGGACCCTGTCACCGCTGGGGCAATTGAATCGTCATGGCTATGCGGTTTTCTTTGCCACCGTCGCCGTCTTGGTTTTCGCATGCCGCAAGGAATTGGGATTGGTCGCGGGTAAAAAAAGTTCGCGCTGGAAAAAATTCCCGCGCCGGTTCCGGCGGCCTTTGCCGATGTGCTTCGCGGTCCTGGCGCTGTTGGTTTTCCTCGGCGGCGTCCTTTATCCGCCGAGCAATTACACCGGGTTGAACTATCGCGTGGCGCGCGTGTTGCAATGGCTGTCGCACGGGCGATGGTGCTGGATTCACACGCCCAATTTCCGGATGAACGACCGCGCCTGCGGCATCGAATGGCTGACCGCGCCGCTGCTGCTGTTCACGAAATCCGACCGCGCCCTGTTTCTGATCAACTTCATTCCTTTCCTGCTGCTGCCCGGTCTGATTTTCAGCGTCTTCCGGCGATTGGGCGTGCGGGCCAGAGTCGCCTGGCACTGGATGTGGCTGCTGCCCACCGGTTACAATTTCCTCCTCCAGGCCGGCGGCATCGCCAACGACGCCTTTCCCGCCGTCTATGCGCTGGCCGCGCTGGACTTCGGCTGCCGCGCGTGGGTGTCGCGGCGGCCCGCGGACTTGTGGCACTCGCTATTGGCCGCCGCGTTGTTGACGGGAGCCAAGGCCAGCAATCTGCCTTTGCTGCTGCCGTGGACGATTTTGGTTTTTGCGCTGCTCCCGATTTTGCGCCGCCAACCGGTGATGACGGCACTGGTGATTTTCCTGGCGGCGCTGGTTTCATTTTTGCCGACGGCGATTTTGAACGCGCATTACCTGATGGGCGACTGGTCGGGCTTGTCCATCGAGCGCACCGGCATGAACATGAAAAATCCCGTGGTCGGCGTCTGGGGCAACGCGCTGCTGCTGCTGCTCAATAATTTTGTTCCGCCGTTTTTTCCTCTGGCCGGCTGGTGGAACCAACACGCGCTGACAGTCCTGCCGCATTTTCTGGCGGCTCCGATGGCGGCGAATTTCGAGCAGGGATTTCAAACGCTGCCCGAATTGCCCACGGAGGACTGGGCTGGATTTGGATTTGGTCTCAGCCTGTTGCTGCTCATTTCCGTTCCAGCGTCGTTTCTGACAGGCCGTTACTCAAAACAAAAGTCAAAACCCAGCCTGCTGATTCCCGCACGATTATGCCGGTGGGTTTTGATCGCGCCGTGGTTTGCGCTGCTGGCTTATGGCATGAAATCCGGGATGGTCACGCCGCAGCGGCTCGTCGCTCCGTACTATCCCCTGCTGCTGCCGCTGCTGCTCACCGGCGCGGGGCAATCGCAAATCATCCGCCGCGGCTGGTGGCGCATGATGGTGGGCGGAGTCCTGGTTCTGGCCCTGCTCGTCCTAGTGCTGTCGCCGGATCGGCCATTGTGGCCGGCCAAAACCATTTTATCCCGGATTTCGTCGCGACATCCCGATCAGCGTTTGGCCGCCCGCGCCCTGAAAGTGTATACCGTTTATTCCGAACGCTCCGACGCGCTCGCCGGCGTCCGCGCGCTGCTGCCGCCGGACCTCAAGGTGGTCGGCTTCATTGGCACGGAGGACGACTGCGACATCTCGCTATGGCGGCCGTTGGGCAAACGGCGCGTGGAGCATTTTTTCCTGGCCGATCCGCCGGAACAAATCCGGCAACACGTTCAATGCGTCGTCCTGGGCGGATTCAACCTGAAGGAACACCACACGACCCTTGACGGCTGGTTGCAATCCTCCGGCGCGGAACTCATTGCCACCACCAATGCCACTCTGAAAGTCGCCGAGGGACCGCAACCCTGGTATGTGGTGCGGCTCAAGCCGTGAACGAATTCACCGGTCTTCGCGCCGCTCACGTCAGCCGTTGAGCGCTCAACTTCATTTCCTCCAGAAAAGCCTGCATCAACAACGTCAGGCGCCCGCGCCACATCGCACCCACCACGACGGGGGGAAATCCCCGCAAAGGCAGGGCGCGCACGCTGGACGGCAGCGCTTTTTTCGGAATGGCCACCGACACGCCGACCCCGAGTCCGTTGGCCACGTAGGTTTCAATCAAATCCACCGAACTCGCCTCAATGCTCGGAAACCAATCCACGCCGAGTTCAACGAGTTTTTGCTGGAAATTTCTGCAAAGCGGCGTGCCCGGCGGCAGGCAGATCAGCCGCTCGTCAATCTTGTCGCGTTTCCACAACTGCTCGGCGGAGGTGACCGCGCTGCCCGTTTCCGCCAGCAACACCAGCGGCAACTCCAGCAACGCCAGCGAGTGGATGCCCGGGGCGGGCTTCTTCTCGATGAGGGTGACCGCCAGGTCAATCTCCTCTTTTTGCAGCAACTCCTCCAGGTGCGCCGGATAGCCTTCCCGCAGCGAAACTTTCAAGCCGGGAAATTTTTTCTGCACCCCCCGGAGCAAACGCGGCACGTGATCCCGCAAAATAATCGTTGAGGCCCCGATGCGGATGTGCCGCGCCTGCCCGCCTTGAAATTCGTTGGCGATTTTGCCGAGGTTCGAAAAAAAAGGCTGGATAAATTGGTAAAGTTTCCCGCCCTCCGGTGTCAGCGCGAATGGCCGCCGCTGGAACAGCGTCACGCCAAGGAATTCCTCAAGTTGCGCCACCTGCGCGCTCACCGCCGGCTGCTGGATGCCGTAGGGAATGTTCCGCACCGCCGGCATGATGCCGCCGTGGCGGGCGACGTAATAAAACAGTTCGAGGTGATGAATGTTCATTGAACCAGACGATGTCGGTTCCAGTTTTATCAATTAACGCCTTTCAAGCAAGCTGAGTTAAAAAAGACCGCATGAACCGCGGCCGGCGGCACGAACAAATATTTAGAATTTGGTTTCCCGGCCGGGCGCGTTCTTTTACGTTTATGAAAACATTGAACCAACCGAGCCTGACTTTTTCAGAAGTTTGCACTGTGAGCCCGGCGGACCGGACTTCGTCCCGCTTTATCGGCATTGATGCCGGGGCGGAGACCATCAAGCTGGTCGAGTTGCTGCGGGACGAAGACGGACTTCGCGTCGGACGGCGTGAAATCCTTGAGCACGGCAAGCGGCCCGGCCCGGTGTTGCTCGACGCGTTGCGGCGGTGGGATTGGCCTGAAGCCGGGGGAGCCGCGGTCAGCGGACGGTTTTCCGGCCACCTCCGGCTGCCGCGGATTCCGACGAAGCAGGCGCTGCTTCGCGGCAGCCGGTATTTTGTGGGCGACGAACCGGTGACCGTCGTCAATATCGGCAGCCACGGTTTTTCGGTGCTGGAACTGCGCGCCAACGGACTGGCGATGTTCCGTGAAAACAGCCGCTGTTCGCAGGGCACGGGAAATTTTCTCCGGCAGCTCGTCGAGCGTTTTTCGCTCACCGTCGCGGAAGCCGGCGAGTTGTGCTCCAGCGTGACCAATCCCCTGCCGCTGTCGGGCCGTTGTCCGGTGATTCTCAAGACGGACATGACCCATCTCGCCAACAAGGGCGAGGACCGGGCGCGCATCCTGGCCGGTTTGTTCGACGCCGTTTGCGAAAATGTCCTCGTGCTCATCAAGCCCGGCGTCAGTCCGGCGCGGGTGCTCCTGACCGGCGGCGTGAGCCGGTCGCCGCGCGTACGCCGGGTGTTCAACGAGATGCTGGCGCGGCAGGGCATGAGTTTGATCCCGCTCAATGAGGAGGATTTGCTTGGCCTGGAAGCGCTGGGCGGCGCGCTGATTGCGGCTGAAAATCCCGTGGAACTGCCGGCGCTGGATGACTTGTTGCTGCCGTTGCGGGAATTGAAACTGGAGCGCCTGCCGGCATTGGCTGGTTCGCTCAACCAGGTCCGCCGCCTGCCGGCGCAATCGTGGGCCAAAGTCAACGGCGATTTCCGGCGGGTGGTCCTCGGCTTCGACATCGGCTCGACCGGCTCCAAGGTGGTGGCCATGGATTTGGCAACCCGGGAAACAGTCTGGGAAGCCTATCGCCAGACGCTTGGCAATCCCGTCGGCGCCGCGCAGGATTTGTTGCGCGGTTTCACCGCCGGCCCGGCGGCGAAGTGCGCCGTGGTCGCTTTCGGCGCGACCGGCAGCGGACGCGAGGTGGCCGGATCGCTCCTGACGTCCTGCTACGGCCGGGACGCCGTGTTCATCGTCAACGAAATCGTCGCCCATGCCACCGGGGCGCTGCATTTTGACCCGCGCGTGGACACGATTTTTGAAATCGGCGGGCAGGACGCAAAATACATCCGCCTGGCGGAGGGCCGGATCATTGATTGCGCGATGAACGAGGCGTGCAGCGCCGGCACCGGTTCCTTCATCGAGGAACAGGGCCGCAAGTTTGCCGGCATCGAGGACGTGCGCCAACTGGGGCGGGCCGCCATGGATGCGACCGGCGGCGTTTCGCTGGGACAGCATTGCTCGGTGTTCATGGCCGAGGTGATTGACGAGGCGGTGGCCGCCGGCGTGGCGCCGCCGGCCATCATTTCCGGACTCTACGATTCCATCATCAAAAACTATTTGAACCGGGTGAAGGGCAATCGCTCCGTTGGCCGGGTGATTTTCTGCCAGGGCATGCCGTTTTCCGCCGACGCGCTGGCGGCGGCGGTGGCGCGGCAGACGGGCAGTCAGGTCGTCGTGCCGCCCAATCCCGGCACGGTGGGCGCGCTGGGCATCGCGCTGCTCGCGGCGCGCGAACTGGATGCGTCCCGGCTCGCGCCGCTCGATCCGGCGCGGTTCCTCGAAGCGAAGGTGGAACAGAAGGACACGTTTGTTTGCGGCTCCACGCGCGGCTGCGGCGGCGGGGGCAATCATTGCCGCATCGAACGGCTGCGCACCCTGGTCAACGAACAGCGCTCCAATTTCACCTGGGGCGGCGGCTGTTCGCTCCACGACAAGGGCACGCGCAAAAGAAAAGCTGCCCGACCTCGCCCCGGACCCCTTCCGCGAGCGGGGGGAATTGCTGCAAAAATTGATTGCCCCCTTCTCCGGCACGCGCGGCAAACCGCGCATCGCGCTCAACGATGAGTTTATGCTCAAGGGAATTTTCCCGTTCTTCGCGGCTTTTTTTCACCAGGCCGGGTTCGATCTGGAAATCATCAGCGGCGCCGGCCACGACACCCTCAAGCGCGGCATCCAGACGGCCAATGTGCCGTTTTGCGCGCCGATGCAACTGTTCCACGGGCTGATGGAACAGATGGCCGCGACGGGAGCGGATTGGATTTTTGTGCCGATGCTGCGCAGCGTGCCGCGCGTTGACGGGCAACGTTGCTCGGTCGTTTGCCCCGTGGTGCAGGCGGCTCCGGACTTGACCCGCTGGACGGCGGCCCGGGGCGGCGGCCAAAAGCAACGACCGCGGATGCTTTCGCCCCGGCTGGATTTTGACGAGGGCAACCTCGAATCAAAAGAGTTCCTGGCGGGCTGCCGGCGGCTGGCCTCGGAGCTGGGTTTGAGCCGCAACCAGTGGCGCGGCGCCTGGCGCGCGGGCGTCGCGGCGCAGCGGGAGTTTGACGCCGCGGGTTTGCAAATCGGACGGCGCGCGCTGGAATTTTGCCGCGCCCAGGGCATTGTGCCCGTGGTCGTGCTGGGCCGGAGTTATACGATTTACCATCCGGTGCTGAATTCGAACGTGCCCGCCATCCTGCGCGAGCAGGGCGCCATCGGAATTCCGGCGGATTGTTTTCCGGTGGACGCGGAGGTGCCGATGTTCTCCGACATGTATTGGGGTTACGGCCACAACCTTCTGCGGGCCGCGCACCAGGTGCGGCGCATGCCGGGTGTGTACGCGCTTTATTGCAGCAACTATTCGTGCGGGCCGGACAGTTTCAACCTGCACTTTGCCGCCTTCGCGCTGGAGGGCAAACCGTTCGCCATCATCGAAACCGACGGACATTCCGGCGACGCGGGCACGAAGACGCGCGTGGAGGCGTTCCTGCATTGCGTTGAAGAAGACCGGCGGGCGGCGCGCCCCGGCGCGGTCTTGAATGATTTTGAAACGGCCCAGTTCAGCGGCGTGCGGCTGGACCATATCCATCGCAACGGCACACGGGAACGGCTGCTGGTGCCTTACATCGGCCCCGCCTCGGAAGTCGTCGCGTCGGTTTTTCGCGGCCTGGGACTGGACACGGAAAATCTGCCGATGCCGGACGCGGAATCGCTGGTCCGGGGACGCCGCCATACCTCCGGCAAAGAATGCCTGCCCATGCCGCTGACGCTTGGCTCGCTGCTCCGGCGGCTGGAGTGCGCACGGGACGGCGAGCGCTTTGTCTATCTGATGCCATGCACGGATGGCCCGTGCCGCTTTGGCGCGTATAATCTGCTCAACCAGATCGTCCTCGAACGCCTCGGCTGGCGCGACCGCGTCCGCATCTGGTCGCCGAAGGACACGGGCTATTTTGACGACATGCCGGCGGGCACCGAGATGCTGGTCTTTGCGGGGATCGTGGCGAGCGATTGGTTGCTCCAGGCCAAATTGGATGTGCGTCCCGTGGAGCGGGTGCCGGGGGCGGTGGAAAAACTGTATGAGCGCTGCCAGCGCGAACTGCTGGCGCGCGTGGAGTTGGCGGCGCGCGGCGACCTTTCGCTGCCGGGGGCCTTGTGGCAGGTGACCGGCGGCCGGCTGTTTGGCATCCGCGAATTGCTGCAACGCGCGGGCCGGGACTTCGCCGCCTTGCGCGGGCCGGGCGATCTGCCGCTCGTGGAAATGACGGGCGAAAT
Source organism: uncultured Verrucomicrobiae bacterium (assembly GCA_963820205.1). GTDB lineage: Bacteria > Verrucomicrobiota > Verrucomicrobiia > Limisphaerales > UBA11358 > UBA11358. The sequence continues at coordinate 25,138 of CAWFZJ010000088.1, read as the reverse complement.
TTACGTGCGCGGCGTGGATTTCAGCAACGATTTCCTGATTGAAAAATTGGAGGCGCGCGGATTGCGCGTCCATCTCGCGCCCAAATCCGAATGGCTCAACTATTGCGGCCACATGCAACGGCGGCACAACGGACGCAACCGGGTTGCCGACACGTTCAGCCATCTGGTGCGGCAGCAAATTGATTCCTCGGTGTTCGCGGCAATGGCGCCACAACTCGGCTGGGCCGCGCCACCGTCCGCCGCCGAGTCGCTGGCGGCCGCCCGGCCTTATATCAACCCGGCGCTGGAAGGCGAGGCGGTCCTGAGCGTGGGGGCGCCGCTGCACGAATGGCGGCACGGCCAGATTGATGCGGTGGTCTGCGTCGGGCCATTGGAATGCATGCCCACAAAAATCGCCGAGGCGCAATACCATCACCTGGCCGAACGCGAGGGGGTCTTGAGTCTGACCCTGGCGTTCAACGGCGATCCCGTCAGCCTGGCGGCGTTGGACAACTTCGCTTTCGAGGTCAATGCCAGGTTCAAAAACCGGCGGGGTCAGCCCCACGCCGGGCCGGATTCAACCCGAACTCCGAAGTTGGATTTCCGCGTTGGCGGAGTGCGGCCGTCCCGGTCGCAGCCCAGTGAGGTGGGCGGACGGTTGTGAAATGTTTCGTGGGTTGAAGGAAGCCAGTTGCTGCGCCCGGGGACAGGGCGCACTCCGGCGTGCCTCATTCACATCTGCACTCGCAGGCTGCTTCGCTGGTCATTGATGGAGGCGATGCCGGGGTAATTTTTATCAATTAACGCCGGCCGGCCGAATGGTGTTAAAACGTGGCCATGAAACCAAAACGATATTCCGCCTGGCGGGTGTTTCAAAACTTGAAAGCCGTGGTCAAATTTTCGGGCATGACGCGGCTCGGTCTGGTGCTGGTGGCGTTTGGCCTGCCGGTGAGCGGCGAATGGCTGGCGGCGTTCCGGCCACGCGGCGCCGGAAAAACCGGCGCGAAATTAGAGATTGATTCCTTGAAAAGAAACGCCGCACCTTGATGAAATAAATCAAATCGCAAATTACAGGAGCAAAAGCATGAAAAATCAAATCACAACAACCAAATCATTCCGCGCGGTGGCCAGGCCGTTGTCAATAGTTCTGCTCGCGGTGTGTTTCGCTCGTTTCCCGATGGCCGCTGAACCGCAAGCCGGCCTGGCGCCGGGACAACAGAAGCGGCTGGAGTTGATGAAATCCAAGGGGCTGGAGGCCTCGCTGACCATCCTCCCGGTGCGCCTGGGGGGCAAACCCTGGGATCGCGTGACCGAGGTGGTGGGCTTTCTTCTCGAACAGCAGGGATTGCGAAACATTGAGCTTGGGAAAACCGCGTTCACACCGGCGGAATCGAATTTGGAAAGTTTGGCCGCCGCCGCCGGCGCCTTTGTGAAGACCAATCCCGTCAGCACCGATTACGCGCTTTACGCCGAATATAATGGCGATCATAAAACCGGGTTGAATGAACTGCGCGCAGTCGTCGTGGATCAAACCGGCGCGGTTGTTTGGACGGATCGTCAGACGCCGCAGGACGAAACGTTCAAGAAAATGGAAGACCGGGACCCGATGACGATGTCCGTTCTGCTCGTCCAACGGTTGAGTCCGCAACTCGGCCTCAACGAGCAAACCGCCAAGGCCGCCAAGCCGGGCAAGATGGCGGTCATCATGGATCAGCGGAGCGGCCTGCCACCCGCGAATGAAAGAGCGGCCCTGCCCGAACGCCAGCAGGCGATGAAACGAGCGCTGCCCGGCGCGACGCTGCTGGTTTATCCGGCGCGGATTGTCGGGAACGAGGTTAGCGTCCCCGGCGCGACCAACCTCGTGCGGCTGCTCAACCAAGCGGGTTTGTGCAAAGCCGTTCCGGCCGAACAGCCGGTTCCCCTCAAAACTTCGCTGGCGGACCCGAACGAGCTGAAGGCGCTCTGGGATCTGGCGCGCGAGTTCCGGGATTTTGTCCGGACCAATCCGCCCGCGACCGACTACGCGCTTTACGCCGACTACGCTTTCAATCCGCATAACGCGGAGCAGGGATTCGTGCATTTCGTGGTGTGCGACCGCAGGGGCGAGTGGGTGATTGTGGACATGCAAAACTCGCATCATCCCGATTACCGGAGCATCGGGATCATTTCCCGCGACCGCTGCGACCAACTGCTCGCCAGGCGTCTGGGCGGATACCTGAAATGAAGTTTCCGGCAAAGAAACGGAGCGCGCCTCGAACCGGCGGGACATTTTGAAACCAAACCAAAATCATTGAAAGGAACATGACCACGAAAAGCAAACTATGGTTGATCGCTGTGTGCGGCACGCTGCTGGCCGCCGCCGCGTCAGCACAAAATGCTCCCGCAGCGGGCACCAATGCGGATTCCGCGGATGCCTGCGTCCGCAAAGGCACGGCATTGATCAACCACCACAAGCCCGGTGAGGCCTTGAAAGCCTTCGAGCAGGCTTCCGCCCTTCAACCGGACAACGAACCGGCGGCCGTCGGACAATACATCAGCCTCGTGCAATTGAACCGGGCGAATGACGGAGCGAAAGTCCTGGACGAATGGGCGGCTGCCAAGGCCGATGATCCCCGGCGCTGGTTGTGCAAGGCCATGGCAGAAGCTCAAAGCGACCGGCCCGAGGCGGCGTTGAAGTCTTTTGAGAAACTTACCGGGCTTCAGCCGAACGAAAGCGGCAATTGGGTTGGCCAGGGAGAGATGCTCGTGGCGCTGAAGCGGGACGGCGAGGCATTGAAAGCTTTTGACCAGGCAATCGCGCTGAATCCGAAACACGAGGGAGCCTGGAACGATCGCGGCGGCGTGCTGCTAAGATTGGGAAAATACGACGAGGCGATCCAGTCTTACGACCAGTCCATTAAACTCGCTCCCAAGTGGGAGGACTCGTTTTACCATCGCGCTTGTGCGTATGCCGGGAAAGGTGACAAAACCAGCGCGCTGGCCAACCTTAAAAAAGCCATTGAACTGCAACCTTCGCTCAAGGCCGAGGCCGTCAAGGAAGCCGGTTTCAAGAACCTGCACGAAGACCCGGATTTCAAGAAGTTGACGGAATAAAACACCATGCGTAAAAACCGTGCCGCGGGACAGGCGCCGCGCCCATCCTGCTGCCTGACCGAATGCCCGAAACAAGCTGAAGCTTGAACTCCAACGTGAACTCCAACGCCAGGCTGCGCTGAATCGGTATAATGCCCCGTTCACGGTTGGATTCCGGGCTTCTTTACCGCGTTGAAATCCGGTATTCGTTTTCGCGTGAGCGATCTCACGGTCATACTGCAACAAATCGAATCGGGTGATTCCCAGGCGGCCGACCGTCTGCTACCGCTGGTCTATGATGAATTGCGCATGCTCGCCGCGCAAAAGATGTCCCGCGAAGCTCCGGGCCAGACGCTTCAGGCCACCGCGCTGGTTCACGAGGCGTGGCTTCGGTTGGGTGGAGATCAACAACCTCAATGGCAAAATCGCGCCCATTTTTTTGCCGCCGCCGCCGAGGCCATGCGCCGCATCCTCATTGACAACGCGCGCCGCAAAAAAGCCGCGCGCCACGGCGGCCAGGCCGAACGCGTGGCTCTCAATCCCGACAGCTTGGAACTCGCCGTCGGCATGGACGACGATCAGTTGCTCGCCGTCCACGATGCGCTGGAGCGTCTGGCCGCGCACGACGCCGTCAAGGCCGGGCTGGTGAAGCTAAGATTTTTCGCGGGTCTGACGATCGAAGAAGCCGCCAAAGTCCTTGGCCTTTCCGAACCGACAGCGAAACGCCATTGGGCCTACGCGCGGGCGTGGCTTTATCGTGAGATCAAAAGCGCGTAGCGGCTTTTCGGCAGAAAGCCGCATTTCTGTTTTCTGAGTCGGATTTAATGTCGCTGAAGGAGAAAAAGCCTGCGGCGCTCTGCCGAGTCGCCGCTACGCCGTCTTTCAATTCGATGTTCGGAGTTCGATGTCGGATGTTCGATGTTTTCCCCTCGGGCAGCATTACCTTCTCTTTGCTTGTGCCCGCCGCCGTACATACGCGAACGTGCCGAGCGCGATGAGCAGCCCGGCAAAACCGAGGCCGATGATGAATGGTTTGCGGTCTACGATTCCCAAGTCCACCAGCAGATAGCTGCCCAGTCCGCAACCCGCCAGTCCGCCGACCAGCAGCCGCCACCGTGAACGGAACGGCGCCAGCACCATGAACAGCCCCGCCGCGCCGAGATAGAGCCAGACATCGGCGCGAACGTGGGCGTCGTTGCGATGCTCCATCGCATTGGTGAACAGCGCGCTCAAGGTGTGGACAATCGCCAGCACCTCCAGCAGTTTGCTCGCGCGCCGCAAATCGAGGCTCGCCGACCGTTCCGTGACCAACATGAGCGCCAGAAACAGCAGACCGTTCAGCACAATCGAAAACGCGTCCAGCCGCTGGTGATCGAAATACGGCCAGCGCGCGCCGTCCACGCCCAGCATTTTCAGCGTAGGCCCGTTCAGCGCGATGACATCAAGGCCCACCACAAGCGCAAGCAGTGCCACCAGATGGAAGGGCAGCGTCCAGCGCACGCGTCCTTTTCGCTCCAGCACGAGCGCCACCGGTTCCATGGCGGCCAGCGGCAGGCACCACAACGCCTGGATTTCCGGTTTTTTATCGAGCCAGTTGAAACAAAGCAGCAGGCTGACATAACTTACTGTTGCCAGTGTGGCCGTGGTCCAGGCGAACCCCGTCATCTTCAGACGCCACAGGCTGAACATGGAAACGGCCAGCGCCGCGAACGAAGCCGCCAGCACCTGCTGGTTGGTGAACATTTCATGAAATAGCTGTTTCACGTTTTGGGAAGGCACGGCGAAGACATGCAACTCGGCCAGCAGGGCGAGCATGCTCGGCGCGATGGCGAGAACGGCTCCAGCCAGAAACGTGGCCGCCGCCAGCGGTTCGCGTTGCCGGCGTGCCGCCAGCCCCGCCAGCAAAAGCGTCAGGGTGAAATACGTCGGCAAAATCCATCGCCACGTTGGGCCGAGTTCCTTCCGCAGCATCCAGACGGTCAACACCGTCGCGACCACCGCCAGCCAGGTGGCGCCGGAAAGAATCGTTTGCAAAAGTGTGATTCGCCGCGCGTCAACGATCCAGTGGTCTTCGTCGGCGAGCAGCCGGCGATGCACGACCTCCAGGGCGTTGCGTTCGTCACGCGAGATGATGCTCTGGCTTTCCCACCCGCGGGCCTGGCTGGAGTACTCACTGATGCTGCGACGCAGCAGGTCATCGTAGAGTTTGGGCTTGAGCCGCACCGGTTCACCGACAAGGAAGCGGCCCAGTTCCAGTACGATTTCAGAAGCCGTCGGGCGGTCAGCCGGACTCCACGCCAGACACGCGAGGCAGACCGCCTGCAAATCTTCCGGCACGCCCACGGCGACTTCCCGAAGGAACGGCGGCGCGGTGGTGGCGATGGCTTCGAGCACCTGGCTGGCGGTTTCGCCCGCAAACGGCGGCCGCCCGGTCAGCACCTTGAACATCAAGCTGCCCAGCGAGAACACATCCGACGACGCCGTGAGCGGCTGGCCCCGAACTTGTTCGGGCGAGGCGTAAAGCGGCGTGCCTTCAAAACCGCCTCCCTGCCGGCCGGCCTCCTCCAGCGACAGTGCCAGCCCGAAATCCAGAATGCGCGGCCGCAGGTCGGGACCGACGATGACGTTGTCCGGCTTGAGATCGCGGTGGACCAGGCCGCGTTCGTGGGCGACCGCGAGTCCGCGCGCCACCTCGCGCAACAAGCGCGCTTTTTGTTCAAAGTTAAGTTCGCGCCGCGAAACGGTCGAGCGGAAAGCCTTCCACCAGCTCCATGACGATGGCCGGGGGATCGGTTTCGTCGAGGACTGAAAAAATGGTGACGATGGCCGGGTCGCCTAGGGCGGCGGCCTTGCGCGCCTCGTCGAGCACGCGGCGGCGGACCGGTTCATCCGCGCGGCGGCGCAGGACTTTGACGGCGACGCGGCGGCTGAGCTTCTCGTCGTGCGCGGCATAAACCACCCCCAGGCTGCCTTCGCCGAGTTTGCTTTCGATGCGGAATCCCGGCAGATGCGGCGGCGGTTCTTCGCGTTCGGCGGATGGAAGTTCCTCGCGGGTGCGCCATTGCCGCACGCGCAGGCCGGCCTCGATGCGTTCGCGGGCTTCCCGCCGCACTGCTTCCGGCAATGTCGCGATGTAAGTTTCAACCCGCCCGCCCGCGCCTTCGCCGGTATCGCGCAAGAAAGCTTCCGCGTGCGACGCTGCGTTCAAGCTCGCCGTGCCCTGGAGTGAAATGGCGGTAACCCGGCTTCGATTGGCATCGGGCTGCTCGGAAGGCGCGCGCAGGAAATCACCGGCTTCATCATGCGCGCGGAGGAGCGACTCGACTTCACGACACAGCGCCGGGTCTGCCGGCGCACTGCGCCGCCACGAATTGGTCGCGCGCGGCGCCGGCGGGCAGTTCGATTGCGCGGGCAAATACATTTTCAGCGCTGGCCGTAGATGAGTCCATCGGACACGGAATTCCGGCACTGACTGTAGCAGCCAGACCCGCCGGCGCGAGCCAAAAGCCGATCGTCGTTCCAGGACAATCGCATCCGCACCGTTCAAACCCTTCCACCCAAAGGAGGCGGCAAGGAGGCTCTGACTGAATTTACGAGTTCTTCCACAATTTCTGTGCATCGCGTAAATCGTATATCGTAAATCGAAAATCAGATTTGGGTGATCCCTTTTGCCCGCCGATTCCGCTTTGTCTTGATGAAGGGCCGATGCCGTGACGGCACGGTCGAAACAGTGATGAACGCTGCAACCAAACAGCCATTCACACAGAAAACACAGACAAACCATCAACGAAAAGAATCGGTTATGAAAAAACGCAATCTCATTGCAACCTTGGGCGCCGCTGTGCTGCTCTGCTCCTGCATCCCGTCCGTCAATCCGTTCTACACCGACCAGGACGTGGTTTTCGACGCGCGTCTGCTCGGCGAGTGGCAGGAAAAAGACAAATCGGACAAGCCGGATGTCTGGAACTTTACCGGCACGACCAACAAAATGTACAAGCTGACCATCACGGAAAAGGGTGGCAAGCAAGGCAGGTTCGACGCTCATCTCTTCCAGCTCAAGCAGGAATATTTCCTCGACCTTATTCCGGATGACTGCCATTACGCGACGAACCAGGCCGACTTGGTAGGGGCTTCGATGTATCCCGGTCATCTGCTTGTCCGCGTGCCACAGCTTGAACCCGGCTTGAAGCTGGCGCTCTTCGATTTTGGCTGGCTGGAGAAATTTCTCAAAAAGAACCCGAAAGCCCTCGCGCATCACCAGGAAGGCGACCGCATCGTTCTGACGGCCGGGACGCGTGACTTGCAGAAATTTGTGCTGAAGCATCTTGGCAAGGATGAACTGTTCGAAAAGCCGGACGAAATGATACGCAAAACCGGCGCCATTCCCGCCGCGACCCGGCCCGCCTTCCAATAATCAGAGGCATTGATATGAAGGGGGCAATGCTTGTTAAGGAGACGGGGGCTTCCCCGGTTTCGGAACCATCGGACTGACGGCACGCCAACTGGCTGGAGGCGAGTTTATTTTTTCGGAAGTATAAAGATTACGCAAGGGGTGGTGTAAATTGGCGGTTGCGGGGAATTTATTTTGAGCGAAGCTGTGGCGTGAAAAAAATTAAGCGGAACTCGCAATCGTTTCGAGCCAAGCGGACTGACCGTAAAGTTTCCAAAAATCGGTCAGCAACCAAAGGACAACATTTTCTTCGTCCGCCCCGCAAATCTGACAGCCGCCATCTTTTAGCCATTTGGCGAAGATATGAGCGCGGTGAATTCTTTCCCGAAGAAACGCAAGTTGCGTTTCCAATGCTGTGTCCTGATGGGATTCTGGAAGTCTGCCGGTGGAGGCCCACTCCAGAGCAAGTGCGTCAATATGATGAGATAAACGAACGGACTCTGAAAGCAATCGCTGACGCAAGGCGTTTAGATACTTGTTCCGCTTCTTCAAATCTCGCATCCACTCCTCCCGCCGCGAAGCATCCAGCGTGACTTGAGCCTGTAATTTTTCGATCACTCCGGCGAGAACATCTTGGTTTGGCATATTCTTGTGGTGCAATCAGACGCCAAAAACCAAGCTGCGTCAAGCGGTGAAAACCCAATGGAATTGCACCTGAAACCGATTATAAAGCTGGCCGGAGACTATAATGGCGATGCCTTTGCGTTAAGTTTAACGTAGAGGCATGAGAAAGAACAAGACGGCGAACATGGAAAAGTCGGAAATCGTTGAGGATATGCCGGTGGTTTGCTCGGATGAACTTGCGGCGGTTGAATTTTTCGAGCGGAAAATATGGAACGGGACGCCCCGCTGCCCGCATTGCAAATCCACCAATGTTTACCAGATGATGGATGCCAAGACGGGCGGGCGGAGCAAGCGTTTTCTGTGGCGATGCCATGATTGCAAGAAGCAGTTCACCGTCCGGGTTGGCACGGTGCTGGAAGAATCCCGAATTCCATTGCGCCACTGGGCGTATGCGTTCTGGCGGGCGGTCACTTCCAAGAAGGGCGTGAGCGCATTGGAAATCAAACGGCAAACGCAATTGTCCTACCCGTCATCCTTGTTCCTGATGCACCGCATTCGCCTTGCCATGACGCCGGTGCGGGGCACAACCCCAAAGTTGTCCGGCACGGTTGAGGCTGATGAAACCTATATTGGCGGCAAGCCCCGACCGGGAACAGGATTTCACAAGCGCGGGCGCGGAACCTCCAAGACGCCGGTGTTCGGCATCGTCCAGCGCAACGGCAACATTCACCGCCGGGTAGTTGCCGACGTTAGCGCGAAAACGCTCAAAAGCGCGATTCGTGAATGCGTGGACAATCGGGCGCGCATTATAACCGACGAGCATTTGGCCTATCGCGGGATTGGAAAAGAATTCGCTGGCGGCCATGCAACGGTGAATCACGGCACGGGCGAATACGCTCGCGGCGACATTTTCACGAACACCGCCGAAAGTTCATTTGCGCTAATCAAACGCGGACTGACGGGAATTTATCATGCGGTCAGCAAGAAGCATTTGCACCGCTACCTTGGCGAATACGATTTCCGCTGGAACACCCGCCAGATGAACGACGGCGACCGCACGGTGGCGGCAATCAGGGGCGCAAGCGGAAAACGGCTCACAGGCAAAGACGCATTGAACTAAATCCAAACGCGATTCTTGCCCTGTTTTGCGAGCCGGAAGTGGGGAAGTGAATCAAGGCCGCGATAATCGAACATGGCGTAGTTGGCCTGCCGGTGATGTTTTGAAAGGCGATATTGAATCAGGCAGGAGCGCGGAACGAACGGGAAGAAAAGGATTTCCGCATCGCCGCCGGTCGGCTTGAAATTGACGATCAATGGCGGCGACATGAATCCCGCCTTCAAAACCTTGTGAATAATATCCCAGCCCGCGCCGCGCACTATGGATTTTGAAGCGGAACTGCTGGTCTTGACCTGCGCCCGGAATGAGCAGCCTTCGCATTGCACATCGTAAAGCGGGTAATTCCTTGGCAACTCGGTCAAACGCTTGCCGCAGTTTGGGCACGGAGCGTGTTTTGCGATTTCCTTTTCGCCGCTGTCGCCGGTCTGCTGTTTTTTGGTTCTCATGGGTGGGTAAGTTGGGATTTGCGGATGTTCGTTTATGGAGGATGGTCTGGTATGAAAAATTCAGAATTCCCTCTCCTGCTCGCAACCGAACTCCCGTTTTCTGCCCTTGAAAGACGGTGGAGGATTTTTTGCAACAAGCTTCGCATTTTCCGCAACCAGATTCGCGTTCTCTTTAACGAGGCGCGCATTTTCCTGCTCAAGACGCGATATGCGTTCCTTGTCCGTTGGTGATTCTTTGCCGCTCATATTTTTGTTTTGGTTTGTGATTTATTCTTTGGCCTGAATCTGCCGTAAAATATCGGCAGCGATCTTGGCTTTGTCCATAGCCCTTGCACGCGCCGCTTCCGACCAATCTAGGTGTCCGAACACAAAACCAACCCGCATACTGTGTACGTCTAAGACCAACGGACGAAAAACGAGATATTCACGGCTACATCCTTCATCGCCTTTGTGGGGAAACAGCGGTTCCAGAAGCCGATCTGCTTTTTCTTCGTAATAAAGGCAGTGATTGGTATAATTTTCCCAAGGAGGCGTGGCGCATGGAAGGCATCCGAGTTCAATATCCTCGCAGAATTGGATTTGGGGTTCCAATCTGGTGGACGGCTTGTGGCAGCCCGATGCCAGCGCCAATAAAACCAGCAACAGGGCGCACCATGTACGGGCCGTTTTGAAATGCCTTGTGCCGTTCATCACAATCAAAATTTCACAGCCATCCCGCAGCAGCAAGTCAAAACCGCGCTTGAATTTCCACTCGATTTTTGTTAAGCTGCTGCCTGTTGAAAACGAAGCCGACAAAAAGCAAGCAGGCGAGAAAGCCGCTTACTCATCGCACCGAACGCGGCCCGGAGCCTGAGCGGTTGCAGATAATCGGCGTCAAGAATTGGGAAGACGCGGTTGGTGCTGCCATGCAAAATCCCAAACCGCCCGGAGGCTGGCCGCGCTGAGGTTGGCGGTCAAAATTCTGTCATGCCTCCAAATAATGAAGAAAGCGGATTCGCTGTCCAGCGTCCAATTTTAGACCAAATGGTGCAGGCCGGATGGCTGCGGTCTTATATCGAAAACGAGTCGTCAGGCACCATGACCTTTGATTGGTCGGAATATGGACTTACCAAAATCAAGCAGCTTTCCGATATTTGGTCGGAGCTTGGCGCAGACACCTTTAACCCAGAATACGCCAGCGCGTTTTGGCAGATTATTCTCCGGGCGGCCATTGTTAAAGGCTTCCGAAATTCTTTTTAGATCGTCCTCGACCTGCTGCCGGGAAACAGAATAAACCATATCCATCAATCGCCCACACCCGAACGATGTCAACCGCCAGATTGCCAACCCTTGCGTAATCTTTATACTTCCGATTCTTTTTAGATCGTCCTCGACCTGCTGCCGGGAAACAGAATAAACCATATCCATCAATCGCCCACACCCGAACGATGTCAACCGCCAGATTGCCAACCCTTGCGTAATCTTTATACTTCCGTATTTTTTTGATGGCGGCAACAAGAATTCCAAACTCACGGTTATGGGAAAGAAGAACAAGACGACGGGTTTTAGGCCCGTCAAATTAACGAGGGGGCTGCTCTCAAATCTTGCGATTGAGCGCAGCACATTTCGCAGTCCACCTGCGGACGGAACTGAAAACGGATCAAATCCATATTACGACGATTTGTCACGCTACGACAGGTGAATTTATAATTTCAGGGACGTTGTAGCGTTCCAGTGCGATGCGCACCAGACGCACATTCATATCCGTCAAGTTATCGTCCCCAAAGATGATTTGCGTCACCGCAAGGACGACCTTTTCGAATGTTTCATCTTGTTCATTGTTCATAACGCTGTTTCGGTTTCTACTGCCTGACAATCTGCTACCACTTATCGTGCCGACATCCGCAACCTTTTTGGGCAGAGGGGGTTGAGGCGCTGCCTTTTTGGGGATATCCATTGTGCGCGGCCTGGCTGTTGACAGCGGCACACTGGGACGCTCCATGCTTTTCGCTTTGCCGTTGCCGTTGCCGTTGCCGTTTTGAGATTGGCCGGCCTGGAGCGGAGCCACGAGCGGAGGCGGAGCCACGGGTGGAGGGATGACTTCCGAGTCACCATTCGTTTGTGGCTTGGTCGCGGGAGGCGTCGCAGCGGGGGAAACCACGCTCTCCGCCTTGCCGTTGCCGTTTTTGGATTGGCTGGCCTGGATCGGAGCCACAGGCGGAGGCGGAACTATTGCTGGAGGTGGTGCCACGGGTGCCGCTGGCGCCAAGGGTGGAAGTATGAGTTCTGGGGCGCCGTTCGTGCGCAATTCAGTTTCCGGCTTGGTTTCCTGTCGGGAGGCGTTTTGCACTTGCGCCTTGAACAGGTGGATGGTCACTTTGAGCGCCAGCTCCGACGGGTCAATCGGTTTGGCAATGAAGTAATTGCCACCGCTGAGCACGCCCTTCGTACGATTCTCAAAATTGCTGTGGGCAGTGACAAAAATAACGGGGGTTGTCTTATAATTAGGCAAACGGCGGAGCTTTTCGCACACTTCAAAGCCGGTCATCTTGGGCATGTCAATGTCCAGCAGCACCAAGTCATAATGGTTTGCCTCCAGCAATCGCAGTCCCTCTAAAGGATCTTCGACGCTTACAATGTCAAGGTTGGCACGCTTTAAGGTGCTCCCTATCACATGGTTGCAAACCGTGTCATCGTCCACTGCCAGCACTTTGGCTTTGGGTGCCGGTTCGGTGGAACTGGCTTCGGCACTTCTCAATAAGAGACCCAGGCAGTCTGCCGCTTCAGCTATGGTTTGCAGTATGGAAGGCGTCGCCAACGAAGGCTTGGCCATGATCCGGGAGAGCAACACTTCGAACGCCTTTGTCAAAGGAACAATGCGGGCGCAGCCAGCCTTGGCGGCGTTGGCGCTCAGGGAATTCACGCTCTGGGAGAAAGTTTGCAGCTTGGGCGCTGAAGTGGGCGATTTAAGGTAAGCAAGGCAAAGCTCGCGGACCTTCGTGATTTCCGCTGGCGCTTCTTTCAAAAACTCCGCGCGCTCTTTCGTCGTCGCAGTTTTGCCAAGTTCTTCAGTCGCGTCCTCCTCGTCTTCGTCGTCGGACGTTCTGGGCCCGGCCATGTGCAATTTGATTGCGGGCGCGAAATCATTACGAACAACCTCGGCTGTGGAGGGGGAGGAACTGCCGCTGGCCGTGGCAGCCAGCATATCCTGAATGGTTTGAAGCATATCAGGGGGCGTGCAATCGCTTTTGGCCAGATATTTGGTGCCGTTGGCCAGCACAGGATCCTGCATCAGTTCCGTCGCCGAGGAATCAGTGAAAATAATAACCGGAACGGCTTTCAGGCGGGGATCAGCCCGGATGAATTTTAGCACTTCCGCGCCATCGAATGTGGGCAGCAGCAACTCCAGCACGACCAAATCGGGCCGAAGCTGGGAAATAGCCTTGAGCGCATCCAAACCATCTTGCGCGGATTCGACGCGAAAACCCTCGCGTTGCAGCAACTTCCCGTATGTCGCCAGCACGTTCGTGTCAGTCTCGACAAAAAGTATTGTTCGATTGACTTTCATGTCTCTTATCACATTTGCCGCCACAATTCACGCCTTCACGGCTACAACTCAAGTTACAGCAGTTTACAGGCACTCTTTGTTAAAGCAAGCAAAAAACAGCACTGTTCATGCCATGCGGAAAATCAATCCCTGCCAGCCAAATAAGTCAGCATTATAGAACAAAGAATAACGCATTTGGCTCTTCGGCCTTAAACAGTGATATTCCCCGTGTTTTGGATTAGGTGGGAAATATCCGGGTGATTTGGTGGGAAAATATCCCCGAAAACGCTCAAAAGCTCGTGTTTAGCCAAGCAAAACCGGGGCAGACGTGTCCATCTGTGAGTCAAATCCCGGCTCGTCAAAAAACCTTGCTTTCCTGTTCCATTGCCACAGGCGATGTCGGGTGAAAGTTTTTCAATTCACAGTTCGGCGCGCAAATGGTTAGCTTTGCGGTCGTGATACAGCCAACGCCCCCCAATGCCGGATGCCGGAACGCCAGACCCTACCCCCTCACTGCGCGGATTCTGGGCGCTCATCGTCACGCAATTCCAGGGTGCGTTCAGCGATAATTCGCTGAAATGGCTCGTCACCTTCATGGTCATGGGCTTGGGTCTGTCCGTCGCGGAGCGCGACCGGCTGGTCACCATCGTCGGCGCGGTGTTCGCCCTGCCCTTCATCGTGTTCTCAATGACGGGCGGGTTTTTCGCCAACCGGTTCAGCAAGCGCACGGTGACCATCGGTGTGAAATGCTTCGAGATTTTCGTGATGCTGCTCGCGCTGGCGGGGTTGGCGACGAACCACTTTTACCTGACGATTTCTTGCGTGTTCTTGATGGGCGTCCACAGCGCGATCTTCAGCCCGTCAAAATACGGACTGCTGCCGGATTTGCTGCCGGAGAAAAAATTGTCCTGGGGCAACGGCGTGCTGGAACTGGGCACCTTCCTGGCCATCGTTGGCGGCACGGTCGCGGGCGGCTGGCTGTGCAAAACGTTTTCCACCCAGCCGGCATGGTCGGGTGTGATTTTGATTGTGTTGGCGGTGTTCGGATTGATGACCAGCCTCGGCATCGCCCGCGTGCCCGCCGCCGACCCGGCTCGGAAATTCCAGGTGAATTTTCTCGCCGACTTATGGCGGCAGATCGGCATCATCCGGCGCGATCGCGTGTTGTGGCTGGCGTTGCTGGGCAACACCTACTTCTTCGCCATCGCGGCACTCATTCAGTTGCTCATCGTCGTTTACACCACGGACGAACTGCACATCAACGATCCCACGTGGAGCAGTTATTTGCAGGACGCCACTCTTATCGGCATCGGACTGGGCAGCTTCGCGGCGGGCTATCTGTCCGGCGGCAAGATTGAATACGGACTCATCCCGTTCGGTTCCATCGGGCTGACCCTCTTCAGCGCGTTGCTGGGGCGGCATGGGCTGTCGTTTGCCGCTGTGGCGCTGAATCTGGGGTTGCTGGCACTCTTCGCCGGGTTTTACATCGTGCCCATCTCGGCGCTGTTGCAACACCGCCCGGCGCGCGAGCAAAAAGGGGGTGTGCTGGCGGCCGCCAGCCTGCTCTCCTGGGTCGGGATTCTGCTCGCGACGGGTGTTTTTTATCTGCTGAAGGTCCCGCTGAACCTTTCGCCGCCCGCGATTTTCCTGCTCATCGCCGGCGTGACGTTCGCCAGCACGATTTACCTCGTCGTGTTGCTGCCGGATTCTTTGCTGCGGTTTCTGCTCTGGTGCGCCACTCACTCGTTTTATCGCATCCGGATTGACGGTCGCGATTACATCCCCGCCAAGGGCGGCGCGCTGTTTGTCTGCAACCACGTTTCGTTCGTGGATGCCCTGCTGCTGCTCGCTTCCACGGACCGGCAGGTGCGGTTCATGATGTACAAGGGGCATTACGAATTGCCCCATGTCAAACCGTTCGCGCGCATCCTCGGCGTCATCCCCATCTCCTCCGAACAACGCCCGCGCGAAATGATCAGGTCGCTGCAGACCGCCAGCGACGCCATTCGCGCCGGTGAAGTGGTTTGCATTTTTGCCGAGGGACAGATCACGCGCATCGGCCATCTGCTGCCGTTCCGGCGCGGCTTCGAGCGCATCATGAAGGATGTCGAGGCGCCGATCATTCCAGTCGGCCTCGACGGTGTTTGGGGCAGCATCTTCAGTTTTCAAAAAGGCCGGTTCTTGTGGAAACTGCCGCGGCGGCTGCCGTATCCGGTCACCATCAACTACGGCCGGCCGCTGCCGCACACGGCCACGCCGTTTGAGGTGCGTTCGGCGGTCCAGGAACTTCTCGTGGGGGCCTGGCAGCATCGGAAGGCGCGGATGCGTCCGCTGCCCATCGCCTTCGTCCATGCCGCGCGCAAGCATCCCCTGCGCTTTGCCATGGCCGACGCGCAAAATCCGAAAGTGAATTTTTATTCCGCGCTCGTGCGAGCCATTTTCCTGGCCCGGCGTTTGAAGCGCGTCTGGGCGGGGCAGCGCATGATCGGCATATTATTGCCGCCGTCGGTGCCGGGCGCGCTCGTCAATCACGCGGCGCTGCTATTGGGCAAGGTGCCGGTGAATCTCAATTACACCGTGTCCGAAGAAACGCTCGCCTCGTGCATCCGGCAATGCGAAATCAAAACCGTGATCACCTCGAAGTCGTTTCTGGAAAAGGTGAAGCTCACGGTGCCGTGCGAGACAGTGATGCTGGAGGAGATAATGGGAAGGGAGCGCCGGTCTCCGACCCGGCATGAAGGAGTTGGAGTTCAAGCTTCAGCTTGTTCGGAAGGCACGCTAAAGCGTGAACTCCAACCTGCCGTGCCGGAGGCTGGCGCTCCTAGCATCGGCGAAAAGCTCGCGGCGTTTCTCATTGCCGGGCTGGTGCCGGATCGTTGGTTGCAGCGGGTTTTGGGCGCGGAGAAAAAAACCGGTCTGGACGAGCTGGCCACCGTGATCTTTTCCAGCGGCAGCACGGGCGATCCCAAAGGCGTGATGTTGAGTCACTACAACATCGGCTCGAACATCGAACAACTGGAGCAGGTCTTTGGGTTGAGCCACCGCGACTGCGTGCTGGGCGTCCTGCCGTTCTTTCATTCGTTTGGATTCATGGGCACACTCTGCCTGCCGGCGGCACTGGGCATCGGTGTGATTTATCACCCGAATCCGCTCGACGCCAGAGCCATCGGGCCGCTGGTGTGCGGCTACCGGGTCACGTTCCTGCTGGCAACGCCGACGTTCCTGCAGCTTTATCTGCGCGGGTGTGCGGCGGAGGATTTCGGCGGTCTGCGCGTGGTGATGACCGGCGCGGAAAAATTGCCGGACCGGCTGGCCGCGGCCTTCGAAGAGCAATTCGGCATCCGCCCGCTCGAAGGTTACGGCTGCACCGAATGCGCGCCGGCGGTGGCGGTGAACACCCTGGACTTCCGTTCCGCCGGTTTCCGCCAGGTCGGCGGCAAGCGCGGCAAAATCGGCCACCCGCTGCCCGGCGTCTCCGTACGCATCGTTGATCCGGAAACGCAGGCGCCGCTGGCCGCCGGCCAACCCGGCCTGCTGCTCGTGCGCGGGCCGAACATCATGCAGGGCTACCTCGGCCGCCCGGAAATAACTGCGGCGGTTTTGCGCGATGGCTGGTACACCACCGGCGACGTGGCAGCGATTGACGAGGACGGTTTCCTGCAAATCACGGATCGCCTGAGCCGTTTCAGCAAAATCGGCGGCGAGATGGTGCCGCACATCAAGGTGGAGGAAAAATTGCACGAACTGGCCGGCGTGACGGAGCAGACGTTTGTCGTCACCGGCGTGCCGGATGAGAAAAAGGGCGAGCGCCTGGTGGTGCTGCACAAGCTGGCGGACGGCCCATTGCCGGCCTGCCTCGAAAAACTTTCCCAGTGCGACCTGCCGAATTTGTGGAAGCCGCGTGCCGACCAGTTTTTCCGCGTGGACGCCTTTCCCCAACTCGGCACCGGCAAACTGGACTTGCGCCAGGTGCGCGAAATCGCGATGAAATTCTCGACCGGAACCTGAAACGACCGCCATGCAGAACATTGTCATTGACCAGCCTTATCGGTTCGTGCCGCCGCACCGCGGCCGGTTCTGGTACGCGGTGTTCGGACTCTGGCTGCCGCGTTATTTGAACCGGAGCCACGGCATCGAATCCGTTGAATGCCGCGGCACGGAACACCTGCGGCGCTCGCTCGACGCCGGCCACGGCATTCTCCTCACCTCGAACCATTGCCGCCCCAGTGACCCGATGACACTCGGGATGTTGTCGCTCGATGTGCGGCAGCCGTTCTTTACCATGGCGAGCTGGCACTTGTTCCGGCAGAGCCGCTTTCAAACCTGGGTGCTCCCGCGCATTGGCGCCTTCAGCGTTTACCGCGAAGGCCTGGACCGCGAAGCCTTAAAGACCGCCATCGGGATTCTCAACCGCGCCGAACGTCCGCTGGTGCTCTTTCCCGAGGGCGTCGTCTCCCGCACGAATGACCGGCTGAACAACCTGATGGAAGGCACGGCCTTCATCGCCCACACCGCCGCCAAACAGCGCGCCGCCGCCACGCCGCCGGGGCAGGTGGTCGTCCATCCCATCGTCATCCGCTATCTTTTTCGCGGCGACCTCGATGCCACACTCACGCCGGTGCTGGATGAAATTGAAGCGCGTTTTTCGTGGCGTCTGCAGCCCGGATGCCGGCTGCGCGAACGGATCAACCGGGTCGGCGAGGCGCTGCTCTGCCTCAAGGAGCTGGAATACCTCGGCCGGTCGCAGACCGGCGAAGTGCCGGAACGCCTCGACCGCCTGATTAACAGCCTCCTGCAACCGCTGGAAAAGGAATGGCTCAAGGGTGAGCGCGGGGGCGACGTCGTGGCGCGGGTAAAAAAACTGCGCATGGCCATCCTGCCGGAATTGATCAGCGGCGAAATTGACGAGGCCGAACGCGCCCGCCGCTGGAGTCAACTGGCCGACCTGTACCTCGCCCAGCAACTGTCCTGTTATCCGCCGGACTACATCCGCTCGCGGCCCACGCCCGAGCGCCTGCTGGAAACCGTCGAGCGTTTTGAAGAAGACCTGACCGACCGCACGCGCATCCACCGGCCGCTCCATGCCATCATCGAAGTCGGCGAGGCGCTGCCCGTCAGCCCGGTGCGCGAGCGCGGCGGCGGCCCGGACCCGTTGATGGAAAAAATCCGCCGGCAAATGGAGACGCTGCTCGAACGGAGCGGGAAGGAAACGACGCCCCTCGCGGAGAATTCACCATGAACGATCCGAAACCGGAACTTCCCCCGGCACCAGCCGCAGCTCCGTCGCCGTGGTGGTTTCGCTTGATTTTGGTTGTCCTGGGACTGGCAGCCTGGTTTTGGACCCAGTCGCTCATCGGCCAGCGGGCGGTTTCCGGGCAGGCCATCGGCGATGAGCTGCAGGTCCTGACCGCGCCGGCGCACCAGTATCTGCTCGAACACCCGCGCGCGGCGGACGGACTGCTCATCGCCAGCTCGGCGTTCATTGATCTGTTCGCGCTTTTTCTGCTGGGCCGCGCCATTTTCGGGACCACCTTCCGCCCGTTCATCGGCCTGCTGATGCTCTTTGCCCTGCGGCAGATTTGCCAGGCGCTTTGCGCCCTGCCGCCACCGGAAGGAATGATCTGGCACAATCCGGGTTTCCCTTCGCTGGTGGTGACCTACGGCGTGGCCAACGACCTTTTCTTTTCCGGGCACACGGCCATCGCCGTGTTCGGCGCGGTCGAACTGGCGCGCCTGGGCCGCCGCTGGCTGGGCGTCCTCGGCTTTGGCATCGCCCTGTTCGAGGTGGCGGCGGTCCTGACGCTACGGGCGCATTACACGATGGACGTGTTCACCGGCGCCGTCACCGCCCTGCTGGTCGCCGGTGTCGCCGCAAAAATCTCCCCGTAGTGCGACCGCGCCCTGGCCGGGTTGACGGGACGAAAATTGGTTTAATGGGGGGGCACGCCCAAAGCCTGCAATTTTTGCCTCGGCTCCGGCATTTCGGGTTTCAAGCGCCCCGCGATGGTAAATTGTTCAATGGCCTCTTCACGTCGCCCCAAAAGCACAAAATGGATGCCCAAGTCATAGTGAGCCAGGAAGAAACCCGGGGCAATCCGCAGGGCTTCCCGATATTCTTTTTCTGCTTCAACAAATCGTCCGGCGCGATCCAGGACGGTGCCAAGTGTGCAGCGAACATTCGCTGCAAAGGTGTCATTCGGAACGATGGCCAATGCCTCCCGATAATTCTTGATCGCTTCATCCAGCTTATCCGCATGTGCCAGGTCGTCTCCGAGCATGATGCGGGCAACGACATTATTCTTCGTTACGGCCAGGGCATGTCGGAACAGGGTTTCGTCGTTCCGCCAATAATTCAATTGCGTTCTGGACTGGCAGGCGGCGGCAACCAGAATAACTCCGGCTGCAACATGCATGGCCGTCCTGGGAAATTTCAGGCCCTGGAGAATTTGAAATGCCCCCCACGAAGCCATGATAAAAATCCCGATGAGCGGCACATAAGCGTAACGGTCGGCGATGGATTGGCCTCCCACCTGAATCACCCCGATCACGGGAATCAGCGTGCCCAGAAACCAAAACCAGCCGGTGCCAAGGTATCGGTATTTTTCACCCGATCGTATCACGACGAAGCTCGCCGCCAGAATGAAAACTGCCGCCGCCACGGTTGCCACAGGCGGCCAGTAACCGGGATGCGGATAATAAATGGCGAGGTTCACCGGCCAGCACGTTTTGCCAAGATACCGGAGGTAGGACACAAAGGCGTTTTCTATCCGCCCGCCCAGTGGCAAGCCGTCCATGAATCTCATCGCCGGGCCTTGTTGCTGGACCATAATGGTCACGGCACACGACAGTCCGCTGAGGATAAAAAAGGGCGCCTTTTCCCAAGCCAGGCCCGGCAATCGCATCCGCCATTCCCGGATCGAGGTCATCCGCCACCTTCCCCACGGCCAGTCATCCAGGAGCAACAAAACAAAGGGCAGGGTGACGAGCATCGGCTTGCTCATTAGTCCGAGGGCAAACAACAACAACGCCAGCCAGTAATAACCGGATGCGGGAAGCCGGAGGCCGGAAACCTGTTTTTTACCTTTTGACTGCTGGACAAACCGCGCATAGGCGAAAACCGTCAGCAACCAGAAGCAGGTGCTCAGAACGTTCTTCCGCTCGGCAATCCAGGCCACCGACTCGACATTCAACGGATGCAGGGCAAACAATCCGGCCACGAACAGGACCGCCATCTGGCGCCGGTCAGGTGTTGCAGCAGCAGAAAAAGCAGGACGCTGTTGATCGCGTGCAGGAGAATGTTGGTGAAGTGCGGGACGCTGGGATCAAGCGTGCCGGCAATCGTGGCGTCCAGCATGAAAGAGAGCATGGTCAAAGGGTGCCAGTTGCTGACCACCACCGAACGGAAGGCCCACAACACTCCATCCCGTCCCAGTCCGGCCTGAACGTGCCGGTTTTGCTCGAAATATTTCAGGTCATCATAACGGCTGAAACCAAACCGGATCGCCGGCGAGTACAACCAGAAAACAACCACCGCCAGCATCAAGCAAAGGCAGGCCGGATTGGCGGCCATCTGGATAAAAACCGGCCCGCTGGTATCGCGCCGCCGGCCCGGCGAAATTTTTGATTGCGCTGACTCCATTATTGGGTTGGTGTTTGGCAGGGCATGATCGGATGCATGTCCCGAAAAATAAATGTGCCCGGTCAGGTTGTCACGTTCGCACTTTTATTGGGCGGTCCGGATGAAGGGAAAAGCGGGCGTTTCGGGATTTCTATGTTCTTTGAGTTCTTTCGCGGCCATTCCCATTGCGCTTTTAAGGTTCACCTGGCTGAAGCCGGGTGCTGATGAGCGGCGCTCAAATCACATTCGAGGGCGGAATTTCAGTTGAGCCATAAATGCGTTTGGCGCAGGATGCGGCGGCTCGTGGTGGCGATGGGAAAATCTCAAATCACAACGGAGCCTTTTTACTAATGCTACCGTACTTTACATTTGGTAGAACCAAACGTAAAACGGATGCAACCATCTGGTATGCACTTAATATCACCTTTCTTTCCCGCGCCGGCGGCCTGCACCGACGGAAAATTGAATCGGAAATGCGCTTGCCTCCCGGCCCAAAATGTGGGATTATCCCACCATGACCGTAACCGCTGACAGCAAAAGACGGGTCGTCATGCCCGGCGCCCGGCCCGGCGACGTGTTTGCCTGTGAGGACGAAGGCAACGGGCATTTCCTGCTGGTGCGCCTGAACAAACCTGCTCCCCCGAAGAAAAAGACCCGGGCGCAGGTGATGGCCGCAATCAAGGCGAGTAAAATGAAACCGATGATGTCTTGGGAAGAACTGCGGGCGATGACCAGGGAACCATGATTCTGTTCGACACCAATGTCATCATTGACATTTTGGACAAAGACGAAGCCCATCATTCATGGGCCGTTAAACAGCTTGCTTCCGCTGTTCTTGGTGAGGGTGTGGTCGTAAGCGCGGTTACCGTGGCGGAACTTTGCGCGGGTGACTGGCATCCCGAAGAGGTTAAATCCGACCTGCACAATTGGGGTGTGCAGATTGCGGATATACCTGCCGCGTCAGCGGCGGTTTGCGGCAGGGCCTATCGCCGGTATGTCACCGCGCGGCGGGACTCCGGCGGCAGTGCGCCGCCCAAAATGCCGCTGCCGGATTTCTTCATCGGCGCGCAGGCGGAAATCATGGGATGGAAGATTGCCACCCGCGACCAGCAACGCTTCAAAAAATATTTTCCGGCGGTTGAACTGATCACTCCACGGACAGATTGACCTGGTGCCGGAAGCGGCCTGACAGTCGGAATTCAACGCCAAGGCGCAAAGATTTTTCCGGAGCGCGGCTGTGTCCCGCCGAGCGGGACCAGCCGCAGCACATTGAAAGGCTTTTCGGCATCAGGCATATTTCAGCAGGCTGGTTTTGGGAACTGCTGCGGCTGGTCTTCGACACAGCCGCGCTCCGTTTTGGCGGAAGTCGGGTGCTGATGAGCGGCGCTCAATTCACATTCGAGAGCCGAATTTCAGTTGAGCCATTAATGCGTTGGGCGCAGGATGCGGCTGTTCGTGGCGGCGATGGAAAAAACCGATAATTGAAAATTGTTTGGACTGACGCCTTTTCGCCTTCGAAGTGGCAGTGTGGGACTGACAACTACGGTCAGTTTAACCCGCCTCCTTCCACTTCGCCTACTCTACCGGTTTATTTTTTTCGGGGGCGGATCGCATAAGCAAGAAAAAAACAAGGAAGAGACACACATAAAAAAAGCAATTCACGAAGATTAGGCGCAGCCCAACTCAACTTAAACCCCTGCGCTACATGAAATATGGCAAGTGGCAACACCGCCAAACCTACAAAAAAATCGGCCGCTCCTTCCCGACTAAAAATTGAGTATATGAAAAATGCATTCCACCAAAAAAAACAACCTATCACAATCATTACAACACCAACGATAGCGTATGGAATATCCAAATGATACGAATGCAGCTTTAACCAGCCTGCGCTCAACTCCAGCACGATGAGAACAAACACAAATACAATAACGCACCATACAATCACAGTGCGTTCCAATTTTGATTTGATGGCCATAAAAAGTAGAAAAAGGGTAATTGATAATTACCCCATCTCAACCACAACGTCATTCTCCTATTTCATTTTGGAGACGGGAATCACGTTGCCGTCTATCGGCAGGCCGTTGAGCGTGATTTTTTTGACGCCTTTCTGGACGCCGGCGCGATTCACCACCCTGATGTTCAGTGTCTTGTTCCGGAACCGGCGGGTGGCGGTAAATTCTTTCCACTCGGCAGGGATGCAGGGATCGATGAGCAGGCCGTTGTGGTCGGGGCGGATGCCGAGGATATACTGCGTCGCCGCATAATACGCCCAGGATGCGGCGCCGGTCAGCCAGGGGACGCGCGATGCGCCATAACGCGGGCTGTAAATGCTGTGGGTGTATTGCGAGTAAACGTAAGGCTCGCTGCCGCGTATCTCGGCCTTTTCGTTGAACGAGGCCGGCATGCAGCTGCGGAAATATTTGAATGCCCGGTTGCCGTGGCCGAGCATCGTTTCCGCCATCACCGCCCAGCCCTGCGTGTGGTTGAAAATGCCGCAGTTTTCCTTGACGCCCTTGTTGAACACAATCGAGCGGATTTCCGCGCAGGGCATGTTCTCGTAAGGCGGCGCGCACAGCATCAGGCCGTAATCGGTGGCGAGCTTTTCATTCACCGATTCCATCGCCTGCTCGGCGCGCTTGGCATCGGCGTGGCCGCTGATGACGCCCCAGGACTGCGTGTTGAGATAAATCTGACCGTGCTTGTTTTCCTTGGAGCCGATTTTCTCGCCGGTTTCCTTGTAGGCGCGGACGTACCATTTGCCGTCCCAGCCGAATTTGTCGAGTTTGCGGTCAATGATGGCGAGCTGCTTTTTTCGCCCATTTGATTTCGGCGGTCTTGCCGAACATCTCGCAAATCTCGATATAGATCGTCAGGCCGTAACGCACCTGCAGGGCGACGAACACCGAAGTGCCCTTTGTGCCCAGCCGCAGGCAATCGTTCCAGTCGGCGAACAGGCCGCTGGGCAGGCCGTGCTGGCCCGTGCGTTTGAGATTGAATTCAATCGCCCGGCGGAGATGGCCGAGCACGGTCGCCTTGCCCTTGTCGGCGTAGGGCAGGACCTTGTTGTAAAAGCCGGTGTCGCCCGTTTCCTTGACGTAGGCGGGAATGGCGTTGAACAGCCACAGGCAGTCGTCGGAACGGTATTCGTCTTCCGGGGGCATCTTTTCCTTGCCGGGCTTGTGCGTGAAGGCCATGACGATGGGCATCGCGCCGCCGCTGGAGCCTTGGCCGGTGATCATCAGCTCAAGCCGTTGTTTCGCCTCATCCGGGATGATTTGCATGACGCCCATGAAATCCTGGACGGTGTCGCGATAACCCAGCCCGTCGCGTTCGCCGCTGTAGATGAGGCTGGCCATTCTCGACCACGCGAAGGTCATGAGGCAGTTGAACGGGCTCCACATGTTCATCATGCTGTTGAACTGCGGGTCCGGCGTATAGACGCTCAATCCCTCGATGCGGTTGTGCCAGTATTGGCGGAGCTTTTCAAACTCGGCTTTGACCGTGGCGATGTCGCCGAACTGTTTGACGGTCGTTTGCCTTCGACCGCCGCCTTGCCGACGCCCATCAGCACGACCAGTTCTCGCGTCTCGCCCGGTTCAAGCTCGATGTCAATCTGGATGGAGCCGCAGCCGTCGTCGCCAAAGGCCTTGGAGCCGGTGCATTGGCCTTTTTCAACCACCATGGGATTCGCATAGCTGCGATACGGGGTGATGAACACGTCGCGGTCGGTGTCGAAGCCGGCGATGTCGCCGCCCAGGAACGCCAGAAACGAGCGGTTGTTCTGGTCGCTGATGAGGACGGAGCTGCCGTAATCAATGATGCCGTCCACGAAATCCATTTTCACGATGCCGTGCGAGTATTGCAGGTTGAGGAAGTCGTTGAAGACATGCCCGGAGTTTGGGTATTCGACGAAGGTGAACAGGCTCAGTTTTCGTTTGACCGCGTCGCGATTCGTGACCTTCAGCAGCCAGCATTCGAAACGTTTGCCCAGCGGAACGAAATAGGTGGTTTCCGTTTCAATCTTTGAATACTGGGAATTGATGATGGTGTAGGCGGTGCCGTGCCGGCAGGTGGTTTTGTATTGATCCAGCGGTTTGCCGACGGGCTGCCAGGCATTGGACCAGTAGTCGCCGGATTCCTTGTCGCGGAGATAAATATACCGGCCCGGCTGGTCGGTCGGGACGTCGTCGAACCGCAGCCGCATGAGGCGTCCCTGCGCCGCGGACATGTGGAAGCTGTAGCCGCCGCCGTTATTGGTGATGATGGCGCCGTATTCCTTGGAGCCGAGATAATTGGCCCAGGACCGCGGCGTATCGGGCCGCTCGATTACATATTCCTTCGCTTGATCGTCAAAATATCCGAATCG
>CAWFZJ010000087.1:0-57932 GCA_963820205.1 uncultured Verrucomicrobiae bacterium | reverse complement strand
TTCCTCGTCAAGCGATGTTGGGGCGAGGTTGGCCAGAAGTTTTCGTTCGGCCAGAATGCCGATCATCGCCGCGTTGTCGGTGCAAAGACTTTTTTCCGCGAGACGCAGCTCGAAACCTTCGCGCTCGCACGCGCGCGCGAGTTCGCGGCGCAGGGCGCGATTGCAGGTGACGCCGCCGGAGGCGGTCACACAACGGACGTGATTTCGTTTTGCGGCGCGGATGGTTTTTTTTACGAGCACTTCAACGATGGCCGCCTGGATGCTGGCGCACAAATCGCGCACCCGTTGCGTGTCATCCAAAATCCCCGGGTGATCGCGGAGAAAATAGCGCACGGAGGTTTTCAGTCCGCTGAAGCTGAAGTCGTCACTCGCGTCGTGAAGCAGCGGGCGCGGGAAGTCATACGCCTTGGGATTCCCCTGCTCCGCCAGCCGGTCAATTTCCGGTCCGGCGGGATACGGCAGCCCCATCAGCTTGCCGGTTTTGTCAAAACATTCGCCCGCCGCGTCGTCCATCGTGGAGCCGAGCACGCGATGCTTCAGTTCCGATTCCACCTTCACCAGCATCGTGTGCCCGCCGCTGACGACGAGCGAAATATTCGGTTGAAACGCGGTGAAGTCGGCGATGAAAATTCCACCAACATTTTCGCCCCTCTCCCGGTCTCCGACCACCCTCTCCCCGTTTGGCGGGGAGAGGGGTTGTTGAGAAATCCACGGCGAATACAAATGGGCCTCGTGATGGTTGATGCCGACGAATGGTTTCCGCAACGTGAACGCGATGGATTGCGCGGCCTTGAATCCGACGAGCAGGGCCATCGGCAAACCAGGCCCTTGCGTGGCAGCGACGGCATCAAGTTGCCCGGTTTGCACACCCGCTTCACGCAGCGCGGTTTGCACGACGGGAATCAAATTCCGCAGATGTTCGCGAGCGGCCAGTTCCGGCACGACGCCGCCGTATTCGGCGTGCAGCTGGATTTGCGAGGAGACGGCGCTGGACAAAACCCTGCCGTCGCGCACGACGGCGGCGCTCGTTTCGTCGCAGGAAGTTTCAAGGGCCAGCAATGTCATGGGAAGTTGGAGGGTTTTCAACGTTTCCGGCGGCTTCATCGCCGGGGCAAAGCATCAATGACGAAGCCCTAAATCATAATGACTAAAGAAATTCCAAATGACCCAATGACTAATACGCCAGCCAGGCTGCTTATTCGAGCTTAGGGCTTCTTTCGTCATTAGGGTTTAGGAATCAGTCATTCCTCTGCAATCTCATTTCGCCGCCACTTTGTCCGGCGTCTGCGGCCTGGCCTCATTGTTGAGGGTGTTGTAAAGCATGATGCCCTTGAGCAGGTCCTCGGCGCGTTCGAGTTGGACATCGTGGAAGTTTTCAATGCTGACGCGATTGGTTTGGCTGATGGATTCCAGCCCGCCCGGCGCGCGTTTCAGCAGCACCGCGGCTTCCTGTCCCTCCGTCATCGGCACATCGACATCCGGCATGATGCCATGTTGATGAATGACCTTGTGGCTGGGGGTATAATACTTGGCGGTCGTGAGTTTCAGCGCCGAGCCGTCATCCAGCGGAAAAATGCTTTGCACCGAGCCTTTGCCGAAGGTTTTTTCTCCGAGAATGATGGCGCGGTGCAAATCCTGCAAACAGCCGGTGACGATTTCCGCCGCGCTCGCGCTGCCGAGATTCACCAGCAAAACCATTGGCAACCCGTTCAATTCATCGCCGTGGCCATCGGCGCGCCGGGTGGCATTCTGGCTGGAGTCGCGTCCCTCGGTGGTGACGACCAACTGGCCGCGCGGCAGAAATTTTCCACAGACTTCCACCGCTTCATCCAGCAGCCCGCCGGGATTCCAGCGCAAATCAATGATCAATGCCTTCATCCCCTGCGCCTTCAATTTGTTCAAGGCGGTTTCGAGTTCATCGCCGGCCTGGTAGCCGAATTCCGTGATGCGGACGTAGCCGATTTTGTCGTCGCCGAGGGGAAACTCCTTTTTACCATTGATGTCCTTGACCATGTCCACCTTGATGATGGCCCGCTTGAGCGTAAAATCCTTTACCAAGCCCGACGACGGACGCTGAATGGTCACCGTCACCTGCGTGCCCGGCTCGCCGCGGAGCAATTTCACCGCTTCCGGCAGCGACATTTTCTCAGCGCTCTTGCCGTCAATTTTGATGATGCGGTCACCGGACAAAATTCCCGCGCGAAATCCCGGGGTGTCCTCCATGGGCGCGACTACCGTAACGTAACTGTCCCGCATCGAAACCACGAGGCCCAGCCCGCCGAACCGTCCTTCCGTGTCATTCTGCAATTGCTGGTAATCGTACGCGTCCATGAATTCGCTGTGCGGATCCAGGGAACCGACCATGCCCCTGAGCGACGAATAGACCAGGTCACGATAGGTCAGGTTCTGGCCGTCCACATATTCCTTGCGCACTTTTTCAAGCACGCTGGTGAACAAATCCAGATTCGGATAGACGGTGTCCTGCTTGTCCGACGCGCGCGCCGAACCGAAATAAATCCGCGCGCCAATCGCCAGGTTCAACGCCAACGCCACCATCACCAGACCATAAATCAATCGTCGCTTCATAAACGGCAAACAAGCTACCACAATGGCCACCGGACACAAAGTTTTTGGAAACCGTTTGGGTCCGGGGGTTTCAAAATCCAATTTTACCTTTCAACAAGGTTTCAATGAACGGCAGATCGCCCGGCACCGTGACCTTTGGATTTGGCGCCACGCTGGACACCAGCCGGACCGGCTGGCCAATCAACTCGCACGCCGCCGTGTCGTCGGTGAAAATCAATCCGCGATGCCGCACGTCCGCCAGCGCCCGGCGGATGACCTCAACGCGAAACGTCTGCGGCGTTTGCACCGACCAAAGCCGCGAACGGTCGAGCGTGCGCTGAATGAACCTGCCGTCGGCGGATTCCTTGACCGTGTCCGTCACCGGCTGCGCCGCCACCGCCGCGCCGCTTTCATCCGCCGCCCGGACCGTTGCGGCAATCAACTCCCCGCTCGTGCAGGGCCGCGCCGCATCCTGAATCGCCACAATTTCAGACGCGGGGGAAAGCGCCTGCAACCCGTTCCAAACCGAGTCCTGGCGTTCCGTGCCACCGATGACGATGCGAAAAGGTTTTTGAAAATGATATTTTTCCGCCAGCTTGGAGAAGGCCTTTTGCATTCCCTTGCGAACGACGAGAATAATTTCACCGATGCATTCCGCGCCATCAAATCGCTGCCAGGTGTGCGCTACGACCGGGCGTCCGGCCACTTCGAGAAACAATTTGTCCACGCCCGCGCCCATGCGGGTGCCCTTGCCGGCGGCGACGAGAATGGCGGCGTTCATGCAATAAAAAGTTCCGCGAGCCGGCTGCAGACGCCAGCACAGCCCCAACGAAATGGTCCCTGCCTCTTCAGCCCAACCGCCAGACGATGCGCGCCTTGTTCAAATCGTACTGTGACATTTCCATTTTTACGCGGTCGCCCACGGTGAGGCGGACAAATCGTTTGCGCATTTTGCCCGAAATCGTCGCGAGCACCTGGTGCTTGTTGTCCAGTTCGACGCGAAACATTGTCCCCGCCAGCACCGTCAAAATGCGTCCTTCGATTTGTATGTGCTCTTCCATGTATAAAGCAGAATCTTATTCAAGTCGGCACCGTTAAAGCCAATAAAAAAACCGAGTAAAACGACCGGGGCGACGCCCATTAAGAACGTCGCCCCGGCCAAAGCCATGCGCTTGATGATTAATAACGATCGCGGCGTCCGCCACCGCCGCCGCCACCGCCGCCGAAGTCACGGCGCGGGCCGCGGTCACCGCGGGGACGCTCCTCTTTCGGGCGGGCGATATTGACCGTCAATTGACGTTCGCCCAGCGTCGCCCCGTTCATGGCGGCAATCGCCTTTTGTGCTTCCTCAGGCGTGGACATGGTAACGAAGGCAAAGCCGCGGGAGCGGCCGCTCATCCGGTCCATCATGAGGTTGGCTTCGACGACCGTGCCGTGGGCGGCAAACGCCTCTTGCAGGTCATTTTCAGTGGTGTTGAAGGAAAGATTTCCGACAAACAGTTTCGTGCTCATTTAATGATTTGCTGTTCAAGACCAACCGTTTTTCCAGACTGTTCCCGATCATCGGGTCTCAAATCATCACTGAACCACGTTCACTTGAAGATTTTCCATGCCTTGAAAGGACAAGTTGTCCAACAGACGGTGTAACTTTAGCCATTCCCCAAATAATTGCAAGCAAATTTTCAGGATGCGTTTTGCTTGAATTTGCTGCAAACGTTGAGGCGGATTTTCATTGCGTTGGCGGCCAGTTCCGACAATCGGCTGAAAATTATCCGCCTGTCGCGGGGCGAGCAAAACAGGACAAGTTTTGTAGTTAGCAAAACAGGAATCTCCTTGTCCGCATCCCGTTTTGAAGGAGGGCGAGCGGAGCGATGCCCGACGAAAACCCCCAGGCAGCAAGGTGGTGCTTTGCCTCCACCCCGACGGCCACCACTCAGTGCTGGCCACCCCGCCCGATCCCCAACAAAAACCCGTGCTCCTCTTCACCAACCGCCCCAAATGAACATTCCTGTTTTGCTAACTACAAAAAATTCCTGTTTTGAAAACTACGCGACACTGAAAATTATCTGCCTTGACTGAGATGGAGCACACTTTACAGTACTCCGGTCTGCGCAAAACTCGTTTAATCAGCATGCGCTTTAAATTGCATGAATAGTCGTTGGGTCGCCCTCGTCAGCGTGTCGCTGGTAGCTTTCGCCTGCCTCGTAATAGCGTGGCAGTTTGGGCATTACGACGTGGGGGGAGGCGGACCATATGGACCGTATGAGTCCCTGGCGGAGTCCTTTCTTCGGGGGGAACAAATGGCGGTGATTTCTGATATAGTGAAAAGAGACAGCCAGACCGCTGCAGCTTCTGGATCACATCGAAAACACGATTTAGAGCTGCCAATAGATGCGCGTATTTTCATGACGGATATGATCGGCCCCACCAACTACAACAAGATTGGACAATATTATTGGGCAATCTATTTCCTCTTCCCCCGTGAGGTAGGAACGAGCCTGGATCATATTACGCGGTTAACCAAAGACGGTTTTTGGGGCAAGCCATCTGAGTCCGATCGGGAAATTCTCGCCAACGGATTCGATGTAAGAATGGACTTGGCGCCTGGTAATATTATGGTTAGCAAGGCGCGTAATAACATTCACCTTCGAGCCTTGGTCAATCCGGATTGGTTTGACTCCGATTTCGATCTGGCCATAGCGTTTCTGCTTCCCTTGTTGACAGCGTTGGCGGGGATGTGGCTGTTTCGCTTTTTGTTTTCCACTCTGAGCGGGCAGATGCCATTGCTGGAACAACTGGCGTGCAGCCTGGGCTTGGGAATGATGGCTGTGGCCGCGCTCACACTGGGCGTCAAATTGTGCGGTTTTTCAGGGCGCGGATTGGTTTTCTTTGTTGCCACCATCGGCGCCATCGCGGAAATCTGGCAGGACGGCAAAGCCTTTTGGACCGGGACCAGTGGCGGTTTCCGGAAGCTGATTCGCCGTCCTGTTGGCGCTGCCTTTTTGGTGGCCGGGCTGCTCGTGTTCCTGATTCTTTTCCGTCTGGCCGGTTTGCAGGGGCTGGTGGAATTCGATGCGGTCATGGCGTGGTCGCTCAAGGCCAAGATCATGCACCTGTACAGCGGGAAAGAACTGGTGCAATGGTTCTCCAATCCGCGTCTGGCGCATGCGCATCTGGACTACCCCACGCTTGTGCCCTCGCTGCATGCCGCCACTTATGATTCGCTCGGCCACGTGGACGAATTTGTCACCAAGTTCTGGCCCACTTGGATGCTGCTGTTCCTTGTCACGGCTCTGGCCTCGATGAATCATGGAGTAAAGGGCAGGTTTTACGCCCCATATTTTGGTCTCTTGGGCATATTGCTGTTGCCGGTTACCCAAAGTTACGTCCAGATGGAAGGCGGCACCCTGCCGATGGTCTTCTTCACCGTTCTGGGCTTAGTGCAATGCGCCCTCTGGCTTATGGAAAAAGACCGCGCCCGGCTCGGCCTCGGGCTGACCCTGTTGTTTGGCGCGGCCATGGCGAAGTTTGAGGGCTTCATTTTTCTGGCGCTGGTGGGAAGCTGGATGCTGCTGCTGCCTGCTGCGCGGCCCTCAATGAAACCGTCACCCCGCCTCTGGCGGGTGCTGGGGTTCTGTGTTCTGGCGGCCCTGCCGTATCTTTGCCTGCGGGTCCAAATCCCTTCCTTGCACTTCGAATCGGGTTGGGCCGGTTATGCCCTGCACGATCCGGGCCGCACGCTATCGAACTGGCCCGGTCTTTTCCTGGTTCTGCTGGCCCGGTTGTTTGTGAGTCCGGATTTTGCCAACTGGAGTGGAGAAGGCGGGCAGCTCCATTGGATCGGCCGATGGGATGGTCTTTCATCGTTGTATAACTATCCGACTCTCGGTCTGGCTTGGCTCTGCCTGTTTATGGCGGTAGCGCTCTGGTTTGCCGTCCCCACCCGTCGTCCGGTCGTCATCTGGACACTGGTGATGCTCGTCGGCGCCCTGGCTGCGTTCAGCGGGGTGTTTGCCAGTTTTGTCAACATCACCGACCTGACCCGGGTGATCGGTTACACTGCGGATAACACCGCCGGACGATACCTGCTCCCATTGTTGCTGGCTTGGTTCACCACGCTGATGGTCATATTCTTTGCGGAGCTGCCTTCATCCGCCTCGTTTTCCTCCAGCCCGGATGCCAAACCGGCCCCTGCACCTTAGCGCATGAAACCCCGAAGATTATCCGCCTTGACTGAAATGGGACGTTCCTTACAGTGGCTTGCATTCCGCACGCTCAGTCAGTCAAGATTCGCCTAAAATTGCATGAATAGCCGTTGGCTGCCTTTGGTCAGCGCCTCATTGGTGGCTTTCGCCATTTCCGTGATAGCGTGGCAGTTTTTGCATTGGAGAGCCGTGGATTTTACGTCCATAACCAACACCTACCTCGACGAGAAAAAAATGGCGGTGCATCACAGTGTCCTTGAAAGAGTTCAAAATGTTTATCCAACTGTGGAAATGTTCTGGTACTATGATTCGGTGTTGCCGAAAGACGCACGCATTTTCATCCCGGGCATGACTGGTTCCACCAATTTTGCCAAACTTGGATACTATTATTCCCTAACCTATTACTTCTTTCCTCGTGAAATAGGCGCGAGTGTGGATCAGCCAACTCATTTGACCAAGGATGGTCTTCCAGGGAAAACCTCCGAGTCCGATCAGGAAATACTCGCCGCCGGATTCGATGTGAGGATAGACGCGACGCCAGAAGGGGGACTGGCTTTTAAACCATTGCGACAACTGCCCACAAAAAATCCGGCTCCACCAGCCTGGTCTTTAACCCATCCAGATTTAGATCCGGTTATTGCCTTTTTGCTTCCCCTATTGACAGCCTTGGCGGGCATGTGGCTTTTCCACCTTTTGTTCCCCGCCCTGAGTGGGCGGATACCGTTGCTGGAACAACTGGCCTGCGCCCTGGGCTTGGGAATGATGGCCGTGGCCGCGCTCACGCTGGGCGTCAAACTGTGCGGTTTTTCAGGGCGCGGATTGGTTTTCTTTGTTGCCACCATCGGCGCCATCGCGGAAATGTGGCATGACCGCAAAGCCTTTTTGACAGGGATTAGTGGCGGTTGCCGGAAGCTGGTTCACGGTCCCGTTGCCATTGCCATTTTGGTGGCCGGGCTGCTGGTGTTCCTGATTCTTTTTCGAGCTGCTGGATTGCAGGGGATCATCGAAATTGATTCGGTGATGGCGTGGTTGCTCAAGGCGAAGATCCTGCACCTCTACAGCGGGAGAGAGCTTGTGCAATGGTTTTCCAATCCGCATTTGGCGCATGCGCATCTGGACTATCCCACGCTCGTACCCTCGCTGCATGCAGCCACGTATGATTCGATTGGTCACGTGGACGAGTTTGTCACCAAATTCTGGCCCACCTGGATGCTGCTGTTTCTCCTCGCCGCCCTGGCCTCGCTGAACCGAGGCGGGAAAAATTGGTTTCCCGTCCCCGGTTTCGCTCTCCTGGGCGTATTGCTGTTGCCGGCCACCCAAATGTATGTCCAGATGGAAGGCGGTACCCTGCCCATGGTCTTTTTCACCGTCATGGGCCTTGTGCAATGCGCCCTCTGGTTGGTTGCAAAAGACCGCGCCCGGCTTGCTCTTGGGCTGACGCTTTTGTTTGGAGCGGCCATGACGAAGTTTGAGGGTTTCATTTTTCTGGCGCTGGTGGGAAGTTGGATGCTGCTGCTGCCCTCGGCGCGGCCTCCGTTGAAATCGTCGCCTGGCTTCTGGCGGGTGCTGGTGTTTTGGTTTCTGGCGGCTTTGCCCTTCCTTTGCCTGCGCGTCCAGATACCTTCGTTGCATTTCGAGTCGGGTTGGGCCGGTTATGCCCTGCACAATCCCGGGCACACGCTTTCGTACTGGCCCGCCATATTCCTGATCCTGCTCGTCCGATTGTTTGTGAGTTCAGACTTTGCATGCTGGAACGGTGAAGGCGGACAGCTCCACTGGGCCGGCAAATGGGATGGTCTTTCATCGTTGTATAATCATCAGACTCTCGGTCTGGCCTGGCTTTGCTTGTTTATGGCGGTGGCATTCTGGTTTGCCGTTCCTGCCCGGCGTTGGGTCGTCGTCTGGACACTCGCGATGCTCGTCGGCGCCCTGGCTGCGTTCAGCGGAGTGTTTGCCAGCTTTGCCAACATTACCAGTCTGAATGCGGCAATCAACGACTATACGGTTGAAGTGCACGGAGGCCGATACCTGCTCCCGGTGCTGCTGGCCTGGTTTGCCACGATGATGACCCTGTTCTTTGCGGAACTGCCTTCATTCGCCTCATTTACTTCCAGCCCGGATGCCAAACCGGCCCCTGCACCTTAGCGCATGAAACCCCGAAGATTATCCGCCTAAAATTGCATGAATAGCCGTTGGCTGCCTTTGGTCAGCGCCTCACTGGTGGCTTTCGCCAGCCTCGTGATAACGTGGCAGTTTCTGTATTGGAAAGGGACTGATTTTCCATCCATAACCTATACCTACCTTTACGGGAAACAACTGGCAAAAACTCATAATGTCTCTGAAAGAGTCCGGAAAAATTTTCCAACCGTGGAAGTGTTCTGGCACCATGATTCGATGTTGCCGGAAGATGCACGCATCTTCATGCCGAACATGACTGGTCCCACCAACTACGGCAAGATTGGGTATTATTATTACGTAGCTTATTATCTCTTCCCTCGTGAGATCGGCGTGAGCGTGGATCAGCCAAGCCATTTGACCAAGGATGGTCTTTCGGGGAAGACTTCCGAGTCCGACCAGGAAATTCTCGCTGCCGGATTCGATGCGAGGATAGACGCGACGCCAGAAGGAAGACTAGTCCTTAAACTATTGCGACAATTGCCCACAAAAAATCCGGCTCCACCAGCCTGGTCTTTAACCCACTCAGATTCAGATCCGGTTATTGCCTTTATGCTTCCTTTATTGACCGCATTGGCGGGCATGTGGTTGTTTCATTTTTTGTTCCCTGCCTTGAGTGAACGGATGCCGCTGCTGGAACAACTGGCCTGCGCCCTGGGCTTGGGAATGATGGCCGTAGCCGCGCTTACATTGGGCGTCAAATTGTGCGGTTTCTCGGGGCGCGGATTGGTTTTCTTTGTTGCCACCATCGGCGCCATCGCGGAAATGTGGCGTGACCGCAAAGCCTTTTTGACAGGGATTAGTGGCGGTTGCCGGAAGCTGGTTCACGGTCCCGTTGCCATTGCCATTTTGGTGGCCGGGCTGCTGGTATTCCTGGCTTTTTTCCGTCTGGCCGGATTGCAGGGGATCACCGAAATCGACTCGGTGATGGCGTGGTTGCTCAAGGCGAAGATCCTGCACCTCTACAGCGGGAGAGAGCTGGTGCAATGGTTTTCCAATCCGCGTCTGGCGCATGCGCATCTGGACTATCCTGCGCTCGTGCCCTCGCTGCATGCAGCCACGTATGATTCGATTGGTCACGTGGACGAGTTTGTCACCAAATTCTGGCCCACCTGGATGCTGCTGTTTCTCCTCGCCGCCCTGGCCTCGCTGAACCGAGGCGGGAAAAATTGGTTTCCCGTCCCCGGTTTCGCTCTCCTGGGCGTATTGCTGTTGCCGGCCACCCAAATGTATGTCCAGATGGAAGGCGGTACCCTGCCCATGGTCTTTTTCACCGTCATGGGCCTTGTGCAATGCGCCCTCTGGTTGGTTGCAAAAGACCGCGCCCGGCTTGCTCTTGGGCTGACGCTTTTGTTTGGAGCGGCCATGACGAAGTTTGAGGGTTTCATTTTTCTGGCGCTGGTGGGAAGTTGGATGCTGCTGCTGCCCTCGGCGCGGCCTCCGTTGAAACCGTCGCCTGGCTTCTGGCGGGTGCTGGTGTTTTGGTTTCTGGCGGCTTTGCCCTTCCTTTGCCTGCGCGTCCAGATACCTTCGTTGCACTTCGAGTCGGGTTGGGCCGGTTACGCCCTGCACAATCCTGGCGGCACGCTTTCGAACTGGCCCGCCATTTTCCTGATCCTGATCGCCCGATTGTTTGTGAGTTCAGACTTTGCATGCTGGAACGGTGAAGGCGGACAGCTCCACTGGGCCGGCAAATGGGATGGTCTTTCATCGTTGTATAACCATTCGACCCTCGGTTTGGCCTGGCTTTGCCTGTTTATGGCGGTGGCGCTCTGGTTTGCCGTTCCCGCCCGGCGCCCGGTCGTCGTTTGGACACTCACGATGCTCGTCGGTGCCCTGGCTGCATTCAGCGGAGTGTTTGCCAGCTTTGCCAACATTACCAGTCTGAATGCGACAATCAGCGACTATACGATTGACGTCCACGGAGGCCGATACCTGCTCCCGGTGCTGCTGGCCTGGTTTGCCACGATGATGACCCTGTTCTTTGCGGAACTGCCTTCGTCCGCCTCAATTTCTTCCAGCCCCGGCGTCAAGCCATCCCCGGGACATCAGTCCCGACCGGAGCTTGCGCCGGTGGGGAGACATCGAAAAAACAAGCAGGGAAAGCAATGGCGCCGGACCTGATATTGACCGCCTCGCCGAAGTTTCTGCTACAATTCGCGGGCGGAAATTAATGCCTGCCGATTTGAAGAAAATATTCTACTCCGGCCGCCAATCGAGCACTTTCAATTGCACCGTGCGGCGGCCATTGAATTCATTGATTTGCGGCGCGAACGCCAGGTCAAATTTTCCGACGGGCAACGACTGGCCGCCGCCATTCCACCAGACGGCTTCGTGCGTCACCGCGCCGTCCGTCACCCACATTTTCACGTGCTGCTTGTCCGCGCCGATGCGCTGGAGCGGGCGCTGGTGATGGACGCCGCGCGCGCAAAATTGCACCGGTGGATTTCCCTGCCCGGTTGGTTTCAAGCACGCCAGTTCGCCGAGCAGGTCCAGGCTCATTTCGTCCAGGCCAGCTTCCGCATCGAGGCGCAATGGCGGCTGCAAATCCACCGGCTTCAACGCGCGGCGCGCCAGTTCATTCAACCGCTGCCGCAGCGCGTCAATTTTTTCCGGTTTAAGGCTCAGTCCCGCCGCCATCGCGTGACCGCCGTGCCGAACGAGCAAATCGCCGCACTCGCGCAACGCGGCGGCCAGATCAAATCCCGCAATGCTGCGGCCCGAACCGCGCCATTCGCCGCCCTCGCCGCCGAGAATGATGGTGGGGCGGTAAAATTGCTGGAGCACGCGCGACGCGACGATGCCGACGACGCCGATGTGCCAGAGCAATTGCCCCTCAACGATGACGAAATCAGCTTGCGGATTGAACTTCGTTTTCAGCGCGCCAATGACTTCTTCGACAATGCCACGCTCAATCTTTTGGCGTTCGTGATTTCGCGAATCGAGATTTTGCGCGAGCGGCATCGCCCCGGCCAAATCGCGGGCGAGCAGCAATTGCAACGATTCCTCGGCCGTTTCCAGCCGCCCCGCCGCGTTCAGGCGCGGGCCGAGTTGAAACCCAACCTCGTAAGCGCCCAGTTTGGACGGGCATTGCGCCACCTGTTTGAGCGCGACCAGACCAGGCCGTTGCGTCGCGTTGAGCCGTTGCAAACCGGCGGAAACGAGTATCCGATTTTCGCCAGCCAACGGCACCAGGTCGGCAATCGTGCCCAGCGCGACCAAATCGAGCAGGGGACGCAAATCAAGTTCCGCCGCGCCGGCCAAACCGGTCTCGCGTCCGCGTTTGACCAGGGCATGCGCCAGTTTGAACGCCAAACCAACCGAGCACAGTTCGGTGAACGTTGGAGTCCAGCCTTCAGGCTGTCCCTCCCTGTGCTCCGAACAGGCTGAAGCCTGAACTCCAACTTGCGGATTGACCAACGCCACCGCGTTGGGCGCGGGGTTGGAAACCTGATGATGATCGAGCACGATGACGTCCACGCCACGCGAACACAGACGGTTAATTGTTTCCACCGCCGTCGAGCCGCAGTCCACAGCGAGCAGGAGCGTCGCGGGGTGTTTTTTCAGGCAATTTTCAACCCCGTCTGCACTGAGACCGTAGCCTTCATCCATCCGATTCGGCAGATAATAATCCACCTTCCAGCCGAGGGGTTGCAAAACTTCGACGAGCAGCGCGGTGGAGGTCACGCCGTCCACGTCGTAGTCGCCAAAAATGACGAGTGATTCGTTTTGTTCGCGGGCACGGAACAACCGCCCGACGGCGGCGGCCATGTTCGGGAGCTGAAACGGGTCGGCGAGATTTTTCAGGCGCGGGTGCAGAAAGTTTTCAATGGCGGACGGTTCGCTGAAGCCGCGATTGAGCAGGCATTGCGCGAGCAACGGCGGGAGCTTGAGCCGCGCCGCCAGTTGCCCGGCAAGAAGCGGTTGCGGCGGCGCGAGCGACCAGCGGAATTTCATTTTTGTTCAACCACAGATGAACACAGATAAACACGGATGGAAAACAAAAACCGCTGACATGCGTTTCGTGCTCCTGCATCCATGTTCATCCGTGTTTATCCGTGATAAAGTTGCTTCTCGCGCCTGGCGGCGGTGATGGACAGCACAACGGCGATCAAAATGATGGCGGCAACGGTCATTAATGAAACGCCGGTCGGGATTTCCATTTGAAACCACCGGGGCGGATGGTCGTGCGGATCAAGGAGCATTTTTATGCCGACAAAGGCGAGCACAACCGACAGGCCGATTTTCAAATGGCGAAAATAGCCGAGCGCGCCCGCCAGCAAAAAATACATCGAGCGCAGCCCGATGATGGCAAAAATGTTGGAGGTGAAAACGATGAAGGCCTTGCGCGTGACGGAAAAAACCGCCGGGACGGAATCCACGGCGAAAATCAAATCGGTCGTCTCGATGATCAGGAGCACCAGCGCCAGCGGCGTGAGGGCGAGGCGGCCATCCAGCCGGGTGAAAAACTTCTGCCCGTCCAGGTCCGGCGAAACGGCGAAACATTTTCGCGCAAGCCGCAGCGCGAGGTTTTTTTCCGGTTGCACGGTTTGCTGGCCGGAGAAAAGCATTTTAACCCCGGCAAAAACGAGAAATACGCCGAAGGCATACAGCACCCAGTCGAACCGGCTGATCAGTTCCGCGCCGGCGGCAATCATCATGCCGCGCATGATGAGCGCGCCGAGAATGCCCCAGAACAGCAGCCGATGCTGGAAGTGGATCGGGATGCGAAACCACGCAAAAATGAGCGCGATGACGAGGATGTTGTCGAGTGACAATGACAGTTCGATGATGTAGCCGGTGGTAAATTGAATCGCCTCTTCCGATCCGCGCCAATGGGCCATGGCCCCGGCAAAAGTCATGGCCAGCGCAAACCAAACCGCGCTCCAGGCGGCGGCTTCCTTGAACTTGACGACGCGGGCACGGCGGTGAAACAAGCCGAGATCGAGCGCGATGAAAATCAGCACGCAAAGAATGAAACCCGCCCAGTGCCACGGCGTGATTTCAACGAAACCAGGCATGATTTTGCGCCGTCAGACGCGCGCCGACGCCGTGTTTTGCATCTTCACCTGCGAAGCGCCGATAGCCGGGCGTTCGCCCTTGTGCAACCACAACACCAGCGCGCTGGCGATGTAGATGCTCGAATACGTGCCGGTGAGAATGCCGATGAGGAAGGTAAACGCAAAGTCGTTGATAACGCCGCCGCCGAAAACGTAAAGCGCCGTCGTGGCCAGAAACACCGTGCCGGAGGTGATCAGCGTCCGGCTCAGGGTTTGATTGAGCGCCTGGTTGATGATTTCCTTGAACGAGCCGCGCACCCCCAGCTTCAGATCCTCCCGGATGCGGTCAAAAATCACGATGGTGTCATTGGTGGAGAAGCCGATGATGGTCAGAATGGCCGCGACGACGGTGGCGTTGAATTCGCGGCCCGAAACGCCGTTGGCAATGCAATAGCAGCCAATCGTCATGAACACGTCGTGAATGACCGCAACCACCGCACCGACGGCGAAGTAAAATTCGTAACGGAACGCCACATAAATCAGAATGCCGAACAAAGACAACAACGAGGCGATGATGGCCGAGCGTTTGATTTCGTCACCCACCACCGCGCCGACGCGCTGCTGGCTGGCGATCTTGAACTGCGCCTGCGGGAATTTTTCCGCGAGTGTCTGCACGACTTTATCAGCGGAGCCGATGGCCGTTGTCACGCGGAGCGTTTCCGTGCCGCCGCCCACGTCTTTTTGATATTGGATCTGTGAATCCTTTTCCCCGGCGGCGGTCAGCGCGGAACGAATTTGTTCCACATCCAGCTTCTGCGCAAAACTAAACGTGGTGCTGTCACCGCCCGCAAAATCCACGCCGAACAATTTCGAGCCGCGGTCAAAAATTCCGTAACCCATGCCGACGAGAATGATCGTCCAGGTCAGGATGAACGCCGGCTTGGCCAGCTTCATGAAATCCAGTTTGGTGGCGCGAATGAGGTGAAACATCCGCAGCGATTTGATCAAGTTGTGTTCGAGCAGGAAATTGAAGATCAGCCGCGTCACCACCAGCGCGGTGAACAAACTGGCGGCCACGCCGATGGTCAGCGTGACGCCGAATCCCTTGATTTCGCCCGTGCCCATGAAAATCAAAATGACCGAGGAAATCAGCGTGGTGACGTGCGAATCGAAAATCGTGCCGAAGGCGCGGGCGTAACCGGCGGCGACGGCGCCGCGCAACGATTTGCCCTTGGCCAGTTCCTCGCGGATGCGCTCGTAAATCAGCACGTTAGCATCCACCGCCATGCCGACGGTGAGCACCACGCCGGCAATGCCCGGCAGCGTGAGCGTGGTGCCGATGGAGCACATCACGCCCATCAAGATGATGATGTTCGTGACCAGCGCAATGTTCGCCACGATCCCCGCGAGCAAATAGTAACACAGCATGAAGGCGGAAACCAAAACCACGCCGGCGATGGACGCGTGAATGCCGCTGCGAATCGAGTCGGCGCCGAGTGTCGGGTCAACGTCATAGGAAGAATCAATTTTAAGCGGCGCGCGCAGCGGGTTTTGCAAAACGCTGGCCAGGGTCTGCGCGTCCTCGGGCGTGAAATGACCGGTAATTTGTCCGTTGCCCGTTTCAATCGCGCTTTGGATCACTGGCGCGGAATACAATTCACCGTCCAAAACAATGGCCAGCCGCTGGCCGATGCTGTTTCGGGTTACCTCTCCGAATCTTTTCGCGCCATCGTCATTCAACTGGAAATCAATTTGCGGCTCTCCCAGGTTGCCGCGCACCGCCATCGCGTTTTTGACGATGTCGCCGGCCAGTCCATTTTCCGCCTTTTTCTTCACGACCACCGCGTCCATGAGAGGGGGACCGTTCGGCTGCTGCTCGATATGCTTAAGTACAACATAGCCCGGAGGGATGGGTTGAAGCACTTCCCCGGTTTTTTCATTAACGATTTCCGCGCTGTCTTCTTTCACCATCCGGAATTCCAAATATGCGGATTTCTGGATGTTGGTCTGGGCTTCCGCCTTGACGGCTTCCGACAGCCCGGGCAACTGAATCAAGATGCGGTTGCCACCCGCCGGTTGAATGATCGGCTCGGCCACGCCGAAAGCGTCCACGCGCTTGCGCAACACCTCGACCGCCTGCGACAACGCGCTCTCCGTCTGCGCCATATTGGTGGTCGTTTCAGCCACGCCCGTGGCGGCGTTGGTGACCGTCTGGACATAAACCAGCTTGTTCGTGTCCATTTCCACCAGGAACGACGTGCCGCCCTGCAAATCCAGTCCAAGTTTGATTTTGCCCGACGCGTCGCGTTGAAGCTGGTTCAAGATGAACGTGTTCGGATGCACCTGGTTCTTCGCATCGAAAAAGGGGAAGTACGGTTTGATGGTGTTCGTGCCGATGGCCTCCTGCAAATTGGCGAATTCGCGTTCGGGCCGCGCCTGCTGCAACGGCTGGAGCCGCTCCAAAATGTTCGTGAAGTTCGCGTCCCGATTCACCGCGCGCGTCGAAAATTCCTGCACCAGGTCGCGCGACCTTGGCGGGTACATTTCGTAAAACGACCAGCAGATGATCAGAACGACAAAAAGAATTATCCAGGGATTGTTTCGGCTCATGGTTGGTTCAGGATTCTGCGGCTTTGCCGCCTTCGAGGATTTCCGTGACTGAAGCTTTGGTGACTTCCATTTTGGCGTCCGCCGACCGGAGGGAAACGGTCTGGTCCTTGACCGTGATGACGACACCGATGATGCCTGCGGCCGTGACGACCTTGTCGCCCGCCTTGAGGCTGGCAATCAATCTGGCCTGCTGCTTGGCGCGCTGCTGCTGCGGACGGATCAAAATGAAGTAAAACACGATGACCAGCGGGATCATCGGGGCAAACGTCATCCAAACAGGCTGCTGCGGCTGGCCCGTCTGCGGCGCGCCGGCCTGGGCCAGCATTCCGTTCACATCAATTAAATGCATAAATTCAAAAGCGGTCGGACACTTTAGGCAAATAAATGAAAATGGCAAGCGTTTTGGAAGGCGTTGAAACAGGCACACTGAAATTTCCTGTGCGACCGGCGGGCAATCTGTTAAACTTTCCCGGTGGAAAAAGTCGCCCGCAAATTCCGCTCCTTTGCTGAAGCCGACAAGGCTGACCGGGAATTTTATCATTCATTGTTGCCGGAACAGCGTCTGGAAATGCTTTGCGATTTAATCGCCGCCTCCTACCCCGATGAAATTAAGCACAGATTTGAGAGAGTTTGTCGCGTTATTAAACTCCAGGAAGATTAGGTTTCTGTTGGTGGGCGGACATGCTGTCGCTTATCACGGCCTGCCTCGTTTTACGGAGGACATTGACTTTCTCATCGAAACCTCGCCGGAAAACGCCGCGCTTGTTGCCGGCGCCGTCAACGATTTTGGATTTCCAGAATTCAAGCCGGGCGATTTCCGCAAACCCGAAACCGTCGTTCAACTGGGCCGGGTTCCCAACCGGATTGACCTGCTGACTTCCGTCACGGCCGTTTCGTTTGAGGAGGCGTGGAAAACCAAAATCGAAACGAACCTCGACGGCCTGCCGGTCTGGGTCATCAGCAAGGAACTGCTCGTGCGGAACAAACTGGCTACCGGCCGTCCGCAGGATTTGGCGGATGTGGAACGGATTGGCGGCAAGAAATAGAACTTCAGCCGGATTCAACACACCGAGCGCCAACGGCGCGGCATATTTGTAGTTGCCGGATTAAAGACCATTTTAGCTCCGTCCAGGAGCGGCATCGCAGGTTGGAGTTCAAGCTTTAGCTTGTGCAAATGGGGACACGCTGAAGCGTGAACTCCAACAAAACGGAATATGCCGCCCCGCCGGATTGCCACGCCGTAATTGGATGAAGGCGGGGGCTTGGGATTTTAATGGAATCGTCCGGCTACAAAGATTTCGCTCCTGACGGAACTGATGGTGTAATGCAGGTAATGGCGCTGACCTGATTCCCTGCGAGCACTTTTCCATTTCCACTTGGTTTGTCTGAGAAAGCCACTCTCAACCGAAAGCGTAAAGATTTGGATTGTTCTTCTGGCAAGACCGACACGATGCAACGAATATATGGCTCAATTATACCAGAGATTTGATGTTTTTCGAGCGGTAATTGGTTTATCAAGTGTGTCCAAAAAAAACAAGCCCAAGTTACGAATGCACAATGGCTTCTTTTTCTTCCGGCTCCACCCATTTGCCGTGTTCCTTGATGAGGTCCACCAGCCGGTCCACCGCCGCGGCTTCGGGAATGTTGAATTTGATCGGCGTCTTGCCGACGTAGAGATTGATCTTGCCGGGTGCGCCGCCCACGTAGCCGAAATCCGCGTCGGCCATCTCGCCCGGCCCGTTCACGATGCAGCCCATGATGGCGATCTTCACGCCCTTGAGATGCTCTGTGCGTGCCTTGATGCGCGCGGTGACGGTCTGCAGATTGAACAGCGTGCGTCCGCACGACGGGCACGCGACGTAATCGGTCTTGAACGAACGGCAGCCCGCCGCCTGCAACAGGTTGTAAGCCAGCCGCAGCGATTGGCCGGCGCCGGACTCTCCCCGAATCAAAATCGCATCGCCAATGCCGTCCGCCAGCAGCGAACCGATGACCACGGACGCGCGCAACAGCGCGATTTTCGGCTCAAGCTGGAGTTCAGGCTTCAGCCTGTCCGGACAACCTGAAGGTTGAACTCCAACAAGGCAATCCTTCAGCAAAATCGGATTGTTCCGGCCAAGCCGTTTCAGTTTCAAAGCCAGCAAACGAAACGCGGTGATGACCGGCAGGTTTACGCCATCCTTCACGGTCACAAGTTGTGTCTGACAATTGATCTCGAAATCTTTGGTCGGGTCAATTTCCGCGACGTTCAGGTCTTCATAGACTGCCTCGGGCTTCACATCGTCCTTCGGGCGAATCTTCGGCGCAACCTTGTCCCACGTGGCACGGGTGACAGCGACGCGGACGAGTTGTTCGCCGCCACATTTCGCGCCGCCAGCCAGTTCAATTTCGGGCGTTTCGCGACGTTCAAAATGAAACGGGTCGAAAGGGAAAGACTCGTCGGAGCGTGGGAGCGTGGGAACGTGAGAGCGTACTGATACTTCAACGCTTTGACGCTCCGACGCTCCGACGGTCAGTGCAGGTATCTGCGCCAGCAAATCGGTGCAGACCTCGATTTCGCGCGGGCTGTCCTCCGTGAGCGAGACGCGAATCGTGTCGCCCAAGCCGTCGCACAGCAACGAACCGATGCCGATGGCGCTCTTGATGCGGCCATCTTCGCCCTCGCCCGCCTCGGTAACGCCGAGGTGAATCGGATAATTCCAATCTGGTCCTTCCTGCTCCAGCCGCGCGACGAGCAGCCGGTAGCATTCGATCATTACTTTCGGATTGGACGACTTCATTGAGAACTTGAAATTATGGAAGTTGTGCTGGCGGCAGATGCGGGCGAATTCCAGCGCGCTCTCCACCATGCCCAGCGGCGTGTCGCCGTAGCGATTCATGATGCGGTCGCTCAACGAACCGTGGTTGGTGCCGATGCGCAGGCAGCGTTTCAGGCGGACGCATTCCAGCACGAGCGGCGTGAATTTTTCCTCGATGCGCTTCAACTCGGCGGTGTATTGCTCGTCTGTGTATTCCTTGGTCGCAAATTTTTTCGAGTCGGCGTAATTGCCGGGATTGACGCGCACAACCTCAACCCACTTCACCGCTTCCATCGCGGCTTCGGGCTTGAAATGGATGTCCGCCACAATCGGCACGAAACAGCCGCGTTTATGCAGTTCGGCGACAATGTTCCGCAAATTTGCCGCGTCCTTCACCGTCGGCGCGGTGATGCGG
Source organism: uncultured Verrucomicrobiae bacterium (assembly GCA_963820205.1). Taxonomy (GTDB): domain Bacteria; phylum Verrucomicrobiota; class Verrucomicrobiia; order Limisphaerales; family UBA11358; genus UBA11358. The sequence goes on along the minus strand of CAWFZJ010000087.1, from coordinate 38,164 downwards.
ACAATCTGGCAGCCAACGGCAACGAGATCAAGCGTCTGCTTCACGCATTCGGTGGTGTCCATCGTGTCGCAGGTGAGCATGGATTGCTTAACGACGGGATGGTCGCCGCCGATGATGACCCCGCCGCGCGCCGGATCGCCGATGACGACTTCGCGGGTCTTGCGCCGGTAATAATAAAACGGGGATTCGCAGTAGCGCATGAATTATTTGGACTGGACCGGCGCGGGTTCCGCTGGCTGCGCCGATTGCTCGATTTGAACGTCGCTTTTGAACATTGCGCGGTAGAGCGGGAAGCGTTTGATGTCACCAAAAATCGTGATGTAAAGCATGAATGAAAGCAGCAGCACGGCGAAGCCGGTCGTGGTATATTCGACAAATTTCAGACTCAACGGGCGGCGGCGGATTTTTTCAATGATGGCCATCAGGATGTGACCGCCATCGAGCACGGGTATCGGCAGAAGATTAATGAATGAAAGGTTGATGTTGAGCATCACCAGGAAGCTCAACGCGAGGCGATAGTCGCTGTTCAACTGCGAAGCGAGCATGGCCAGAATACCCACCGGGCCGGACAAATCTTTCGCGCCCACGCCGGTCTGTTTGGAGTGCGCCAACGCGCTGAAAGTGTCGATCATTTTTGCACAAACATCCTTGACCTGCGCCCAAGGCGTCGGGTGCTGCACCTCGTAGATGCCCGCGCTGAAGATGATGCCGATCCGGGCGCGTTTACTGGCCCGGTCGTATTGTGGTGTTACGGTCACGCTTTTCCTTACATTCTTGCGGTCGAAAACAATTTTACACGGTTTGCCTTCCGATTTTGAAATCAACTCAATCACCTGGTCCTGGCCGGGCACAGGAATCCCATTTACAAACAGAATCTTGTCACCTGACTGCAACCCGGCCGCTGCCGCCGGCTTGCCGCTTTCCACCGCGCCGACCACCGGATGTTCGCGCGGGTCGAGATTCAGAATTTTCACGCCGATAACGTCATTGACCGTGGCGGTCAGGTTGTAGGTGTTTGAAACGCCATTACGTTCAATAACCACCGGAATCAAGTTCGTGCGGGCAATCATGGTGAATTCCATGACATCCTCCCACGACTTGATGGGCTTGTCATCCACCATGACCACCCGGTCCCCTTCACGAATTCCCAATCTGCCTTCCGGAGAAGCAGGATCAACTTTGCCGATAATTGGCTGACTGACCGGCACCGGCAGGCCGACGAAATAAATCAGCGTGGCAATGGCAAACGCGAACACTACGTTCATGAACGGTCCGGCAAAGGCGACGAGTATTTTATGCAGGGGCGGCGCCGGCGGGACATCTTCCGCCGACTGGCCTTCGAGCGTCTCGGAGGTGATCATTTGCGGCAGCTTCACAAAACCGCCGGCCGGAATCCAGCGGATCGAGTATTCAATGCCATCGCGGTTCCAACTGCGAATTTTTGGGCCAAAACCGACGGCGAATTCCTCGACCTTCATGCCCAGCTTCCGCGCGACCCAGAAATGGCCGAACTCGTGGATGAAAATGGCCGCGCCAAACAGCGCCAGTACGGCAGCAATCACGTAAATGACATTCAAAATGGTCATGCTAAATAAACCGTCCCCTACGAAGGGACACCCTGAATATATCAGGGAAAACTTTGCGGGCAATCACGGAACGCAAGAAACCACCACGAGCAACTTTTTTAAGGGATGGAATTTAGTGGGTTTTTAGCCCGCCCTCAACCTGACCTTCTCCCCCAGGAGAAGGAACAGCGTTTGTACGCCGCCTGAAGCTTCCAAGTCTTTATTGCAATCGCCGTTTCTTTCGCGCATTGAACCCATGAACCGGGGCACAATTCCAGGGAGCGCTGGCGTCTCGCCGGCGAGTTCTGGTTATCGGCTCCTGACTGGCCGGCGGGACGTCGGCGCTCCCAGGAGAGCCGGGATGAGGTGGCGCGTTCAACCAAAATCATTCTGGACAGCCGCGGACGGCCGAAATAGGGTTGGCACATGAAACAGGATGGGCTGTTCCGCAATTGCAGGACGCCGGCCATTATCGGTTAGACTGCTCAAACATTCGACGCCATTGTTATGCTTCTGATCATACTCTTGCTTTTGTTTCTGGCCCTCTTGTTGGTATTACTATTGATCGTCGGCACGTTTTACTGGTGCAAAAAAAACAAGGCGATAGTTGGTCGCAAACCTATCTTCGGGATGCTTTCTGTCGCTGCACCTTTTATTGGCGTGGGTTTTGTATATTTACTGATATGGCCGGCAAAATCTTTTTTCGCGGGATTGTTTATGGTGCCACTGTCTCTGATAGGCGGAGTGACGCTGGCAATCGTGGCGTGGTTACGCCATGAGCGGTATCGGTGGTTAGCGTGGATTGGCCTGCTCCTCAACTCAGCACCGCTGATTGCGGTGGTGATGATTGGATGTTATTACGAATCGCCAGCAGACATCGAATTCGTGCGCAAAGTCAATGATACCAAGGCTTACACCTCGGCATCAAAGGTGAAAGCCGCAGCATTGCCATTGTACTTGAAACCAGGCAAAGACACAGACATCCCGGATGAGATTCGATCACTGCCGTTCTTCAAGACTGAAGACAACTCAAAACCGAATTTTATCGTAAATATGTTTCAAAACGGGAAGGCGCTGGTTTTTTTGCAGTATAACAGTTATGCGTCGTGGGGAATTATTGTCTGTTTTGGTGATGGTGCCCTTGATCTTAAAGATCCAATGCTTCGAGGAACAATTATTCGTTGGGATGATGGCGTATATTTCTGCGCCGACTGGCGAGTCAAAGGGGCTGACAAAAAGGACATAATTTTGCGCCGTGAGTAAAGCCTTTCGGCGTGGAATGCAGTTGTGATCGGATGAATCATCCTCATTTTTGCTTTTCGATTACGAGAACGAAGACGAGGGACGAGGACAATTTTATTATTTCGCCGCCTCAGTGCGCGCCCAGGCGTCGGCCTCCAAAATTTTTTCCAGCGTGGGATGCGAAGTGACCTTGTGCGCCTCCATCACGCGGCGGACGGTTTCCGTGATTTGCGGGAAATTGATTTTCCCCTTCACGAACGCGTCCACCGCCACTTCGTTCGACGCGTTCAACACCGCCGGCAACGTGCCGCCCACCTCCCCCGCCCGGCGCGCGAGTTTCAGCGCCGGAAAACGTTCCACGTCCGGCTCCTCAAACGTCAAGCTGCCCAGTTTTACAAAATCGGTATGCACGCGGTCGCTGGACACGCGCTCGGGATACGTCAATGCGTATTGGATCGGCAGGCACATGTCCGGCGTGGAAAGCTGCGCGAGCAACGCGCCATCCACAAATTCCACCATGGAGTGGATGATGCTTTGTGGATGCACCAGCACGCCGATGCGGCTCATGCCGATGTCGAACAACCAGCGCGCTTCGATCATCTCCAGGCCCTTGTTGAACAGCGTCGCCGAATCAATGGTGATTTTCTGGCCCATGACCCACGACGGATGTTTGAGCGCGCGCTCAACGGTGATGTTGGGAAATTCCTCCTTGGGCGTGGCGCGAAACGGCCCGCCGGACGCCGTGAGCCAGAGTTTGCGGACGGAATCCGAAGTTTTTCCATCGAGACATTGAAAAATTGCCGAGTGTTCGCTGTCCACGGCGAGCACATGAACGCCATGCTTGTACGCCTCGTTCATCACGATTTCGCCGGCCATCACGAGAATTTCCTTGGACGCAATGGCAATGTCCTTGCCCGCGCGAATCGCGGCCAGCGCGGGCTTCAATCCCGCCGTGCCGACGATGGCAATGAGCACAATGTCCGCCGACGGCAGCGTGGCGAGGTTGATCAATCCTTCGTCGCCCGCATAAACCTGCGTCGCCGCACCGAGGGTTTTTTCCAATTCGCGGGCCTTGGCCCAATTATTGATTGAAACAGCTTCCGGCAGGTGTTTTTGCGCTTGTTTGAGCAACAATTCGGCATTGTTCCCGGCGGCCAGGCCGACCAGACGGATATGATCCGGCAAATCTTCCGCCACCTTGACGGTGCTGGTGCCGATGGAGCCGGTCGAACCAAGTAAAACAACGTTTTTCATTTGCGATTTACGATATGCGATTTACGCGACCAGATGATGTTCGCGCGGTTTTCGCCGATGAAACGATAATTGCCAAAAGCTCATCCGCTTCTTTCATCAGATTGCGCAAACGAGCAGCTTTGACCAGATTATTATCAACAAGGAGTTCCATCCAGAACAACGATTCGTCGCACTCCTCTTCAACAATACGAAGCTTGTTGATGAAATCCGAGTTTGATTTGGCGCGGCATACGGCGCGGTAATTTGCGCCCACCGAAGTCCCGCTGCGAAGAAGCTGTTTGCCCAAGGTTTGCGCGATCCAGTTGTTCGGCAGCGCTACGCATACGCGTACAACGCGATTCGCATATTCCTTCGTCCGAGACTTCATTTCCTCGCGAGTCATAGCGGTTCAGTCTTTGTATGTTAAATCATCTTGGTCTGCCGATACAGGCGTAAATCGTATATCGTATATCGTAAATTCCCTCATGGATGGGTCAGGATGTGCCGCAAATATAGATACATGATCGGGGCATTGAATAGCAAACTGTCCAGCAAGTCGAGGATGCCGCCGATGCCGGGAAACAGTCCACCGGAATCCTTCACGCCCGGCCTCGCGTTTGAAAAGTGATTCAATCAAATCACCGATGACCGCCGTTGAACCCAGCAACACGCCGATCACCGTCGGCGTGCCGCCAGTTCATGCCCGCCATTTTATCGCCAAGGAAATGCGCAAAGACCAGGCTTGCCGCGGTCGAAAGAAAAATCGCGCCGCCGAAGCCCTCCCAGGTTTTGCCGGGGCTGATGCGCGGAATCATTTTGTGCCGGCCAATGAGCGAGCCGACGGCATACGCGCCGGTGTCGCTGAATTTCGTCACGATGATGAAGTAAAGCACGTAGAACTTGCCGTCCACGCCCGGGAAAAAATTGATTTTTTGGATGAAGTTCAGCAGCCACGGCACATACATCAGTCCAAACAGCGTCGTCGAAATCGCCAGAATCCCCGCCGTATTGCTGCGCGAAACGAATTGCCGCACGCACAAACCGAGCACGAATAAAATGAGGAAGCCCGTTTCGAAATCGTTCGCCCGCGACGGTGAATCGTAAATGCCGAGATGTCCGGTCAAATGCAAAAACGTGCCCACCATGAGCAACACGCCGCCGAACAACCCGCACCATTTGAAGCAGACCAGATTGCGCCTTTCGAGCAGTCCGTAAAATTCCGCCAGCCCGGCCAGCGCGAGAAAGATCATGATGAGAACGAACCCGCCGTTGGAAACCAGCCGGCTTTCGGAAAACAAAGCCGCAAGAATCACCGTCCAGAGAATCACCGTGGTGATCAACCGGCGGAGAAACACTTGTGCCTTCGAAGGCGTTGGGGCCGTGCCAGCCGCGTCAGACATGCGCCGGAAAATAGCAGGCGCGACCGGGGTTGCCAATTCCGAATCGCGCTGTAACGCAAGCCGGGGCGCAGCAAGATGCACCCGCTTCAGAAGGAAGCCGCGTCCGAGGATTGGCGACATCCAACACATCGGACAGGCGTGGGTGTTGCCGCACTCGGAACGCGCGTCACCGCAAATTGCGCCGACGGGTGCTTATTTTGAAAGAAAACCCTTTTGAATCCGTATAAATAGATGAACGGAATGCAGGTTTATCGTCAAACCGGCCCACTGAAGGAAAGCCGTCAGCCGTCCTTTCAGCAATAATGACTGCTAAAGTTTATGATTGCAAATGTGAAGCTTGCTGGCGTTCACTTGTGGGCAAACCCAACACCGCGCCATGAAAACACTATCTTTTGCTGTTGCAGCCGGATTGATTTTTTGCGGATGTAGTTCGGTTGTTAATTCCACGCTTGAACCAAGAGATCATCTGCCCAAGCCGGGCCAGGTTGTGTCGGATATCCCGTACTATTTGCCAAAAGGGAAAATTATTGTTGCGGGAACCTGGAACAAAGAGGCTCGGCTGTGGGACATAAAAATCACGCCAGTGATTGAAGCTGATCCCTCAGCACGTTATCTGGCAGACCGTCACATCAATATTCTTTTTGATGACGATATCACCATTTCTGTCGATCCTAACACCGGACTGCTCCAAACCGTTAATGCCACCACCACGGACCAAAGCCTGAACGCAATTGCCGGCCTCATCAGCACTGCGGCCAGCGCTTTGACGTTCGGTGCCGGACTAGGCCCGTTGCCGACAGGGGGAGCGACTGAACAACGGATGATGGATGAATTTGCCGAGATCAAGAAAGGCGCATTTTTTTCGGCGTTCCAAGTCGTCCTGGATGATCAGGGTGCGTCAAAAGAGGCTTATGTCGTGTCTCCTGATCAGGAAACAAATAAACTTTATGCCAAATTCAACGTTGTTCTGTCAGCATTAGACAATAATCCAGGGACTGACGCCGATGCACATTCTGAAACGAATTTTCCGGGGATTCTGGTTCGGAGAATGATCCCTTTTTCTGTAAGGGTGACTGCCAACGTTTACACGTTTGATGGCAAGTCCATGTCACCATTCACGTCTCCCAGCCAGACGGTTATGCTTCCCGACGCGAAGCATGATTATTGTATCGAACTAACCCGTACGCCTTTGGTCGCAAATACCACGAAGGTCAGCCTGGTCAATGGGATTCCGCAAACACAACAACGAGTCCGTCCCAGCATTTTCATGGGAATTGTCGGAGTGCCAAAAACCCTCTTGGGCGCCCTCGCTCCGATTCCGCTCCAAATACGTAACGACCAGTTGAACCTGCTCAATGCACAGGACAAAACTCTCAGCGCGGAGCAGGACATTAAAAAATCAAGCAAACCACAATAGTTTGCTCCAGCCGCCATCAACAAACTTTCTCTCAAATGAATTGAAAGGAAACCATGGCTGGGTCGCAATTATTTAAGCATTCCCGTCTGAAGCCGATCGTTTTGGGTCCCGCCACCAAAACCGTGTCTCCTCAAACGTTCGCTGCGCTTGCGCTGGTTGGGGGTGCGGCGCCAGGCTGCCAATTGTCATTGACCATGCAACGGCAGGCGGAGAGCCTATGGTGTTGGGCCGCGGTTACCGTGAGCGTCAGCTTTTTTTATTCGCCAGCCAGCACATGGACACAATGCTCTTTGGTCAGTGCTGAACTGGGAAATCCCTCGTGCTGCACCGATGGTTCATCTTCTGCCTGCAACATGACCTGGACGCTGGACACGGCATTGCAACGGACGAATAATCTGCTCAGATGGTTTACGGGTACGGTGCCTGCCGCTGGAATCCAGGCGGAGTTGGGAGCATTGCACCCAATTTGTAGTCGGATCGGCTGGAACAACGGCGGCGGGCACTTCGTCGCCATCACCGGTTATCAAAATGATGGCGTTGTCGAAGAGGTCACGGTTGATGACCCTTTTTACGGGCGTTCTCATGTCGCTCTTGCCGTCTTTGTAACTGCGTATCAAAACGATGGCGTCTGGACACACAGTTATTACACTAAACCTTAACAAAAAAATGTATGGGCCTTAAGCTACCATCAGCTCCGCGAGGAACGCAGCAAGTTGTCGCGCTTGCCCTGCAACGGGCGCAAACATCCGGGCGTTTCGCGTTCTCGGGGGTGACCGGGGGTGCTGCCGCGGTCGTTACGCCCGTGGCGGTGCACCAGGTGTATTCCGTTGGGCTTAACCAACTCGCCAATGGCCGTGGCCTTCGGGCCGCAAAAATGGTTGGCTGGCGGACCATCGTCCTTCACGGCAGCGATCCAGTGGCGGCCGTCGAATTCACCGGAGGCGGTCCGGAACTTCGAAATCTCAAAAGTGTAAATCAGGGACCCCAGGTGCAATCGACTGCGTCAGCCATTACCCTGGCCGAGGGCTTGGCTCAGGTGAAGGAAAAGGATTACGAGCCGAGGCTGTTGCAAATCTCGGCGATTTGCCTGGTTTCTCTCTGGTTGCATGGAGCCAAGGAGGAACTATTCATTCCGCTTGAACCCGCTCCCGGCGATTTCAAGGCCTATAATGTTTATTCCGAAGTTGCTTTCTTTAATCTGGCGACCGCCTTGGCAAAACGGCGAATGGAATTTGATGACCGGCCGAAGGGCGCGCCTCAAGTAACAGAGGCGGAACCAGAGGCAGAACCAGATAAACGGCGGCCTCCCGAAGAACCGTTAGCCATGTGATGATTCATCCGGCACATAGGATCTGTTTAATGAACCTGGGTTGCGTGCTGTTAATACTGATGACGTGTGTGGGCATTGTGCTCGCCGATCAGCCCGCAAACCCAACGTCTGCATCGCCAGGCCCGGCGGGTAACATTTCTGCAACACCTTCTCAACCGGGTTCCAAGATTTCTGCCGGCCCAGCCAGTCTGATGTCGTCCCCCAACCCCTTGACGTTTTCATTGTTGAGGGGCAAGAGCTCCGCCCGCAAAATCACGCTGAGATCCGGAGGCGGATTATCAGTGGTCAGTTGGGAGATCGGAGAACTGGTGACAGCGGAGGGGCTCGCCCTTCCTGACTCGGCCATTACTCTCAATTCCAGCAAAGGCGAGTCAATAAGTGTTGAATCAGGCAGACCAACTATGCTACCCGTTCAAATCAATTTGGGGGATGCACATAGTGGTGAATACACCGGCGATATCTCTTTTTATTCCACGAATACATCCTCCACTGTTCAAGTAATTGTGAGGGTAAAGGATGGCCCTCTCTGGCCGGGTATCGTTCTCTTTGTCGGGAGTGTATTGAGTCTTATGTTGTCGCGTTATCGCGAGGCGGGGCGTCCATACGACGTCCTCGTTTTGCAGGCGTCCAAGCTGGCGAAAATGCTGGCTGTGGACTCTGATTTTTTCACCGCCATTGAATTCAAGGATGCCATCGCCAACAAGCTGAACGTGATAAGGAATCAACTGGATGAGGGAAGATACGCCGATGCAACTACTGAAATGGCTTCGGCGATGAAAATGATGGATAACTGGCTGGTTTATAAACCCACGTGGCTGCAATTATTCTCAAAACTCAACAGTTTGCGTCATCAAGCCACGGCCAGCCAAGACCCAGACGTGCAGAGCCGATTGACACAGGCACTACAGGCAGCGGCGGATGCCGCTGACGTCGGCACACCAAATGCATTGAGCACGGCCATTCAAGCGTTGGCGGCCGCTTGCCGGCCAGTCGGCGGCGCTCAACAACTTGCAACTGGAAAACAGCCTTTCTTCACGTCGCGAGAAGTCCAATGGGCTTACATCCGCACCAAGCTTTATTTGTTGGTTTCGTACACTGTCATGATCCTGCTGTTTTGCCTTGTTGGATACAGCTCTTTGTACGACACCAAGCCGGTCTTTGGCGCGAACCCGCTGATGGATTATTCCGCCCTTGTCCTCTGGGGCTTCGGCGTGGAAACGGCCACTCGAACGTCCTTGTCTTCGGTTGCAAAAAGCTGGGGGATTCCGGGGTTCAGTTGATGGATTGGTGACTTATCTTAAAGAATTAGGAGAACAATTGGCGAAGCATGACCGTTCGATAAAACCCCGGCCGGACAGTTTTTCTTGCGGGCATTTTGCTGGACCCAATGTTGGTTCACAGCATTGGTCACCTGGACCAGCCAGGCCCGGTCTTTGACCAGTTCCAGCAGTTCTGACGCGGCAAAAATTTGACGCCGTTCGGCGGGGGATTGCCAGGGGGCGACTTCCGGGCGCGCCGTCAACTTTTTTGCCCGGCCAACCTTACGCCTTCCACACACCCGCGATCTTTGTCCCGCAGAAACGGCATTTGCCGTCGGTGAGGTCCATGCGGGTGACCGCGAAGATGTCGCGCTCGATGACGGCCTTTTTGCAGTTGGGACACCAGGTCGTCTCCACCCCTTCGAGGCCGGGCACGTTGCCGATGTAAACGTAGTGCAAACCCTCGGCGCGGGCGGAGTCGCGCGCCTTCACGAGTGTTTCAACGGGCGTGGGCGCCAGGTGCGTGAGCTTGTGCTCCGGGTGGAACCGCGAGAAATGCAGCGGCCGGTCCGGCCCCAGCTCCTTCGCGATCCAAGCGCACATGCGGCGGATGGTGTCGAGATTGTCGGTGTAGGTCGGAACGACGAGGTTGATGATCTCGAACCACACGCCCAGTTCCTTGAGCGTCTTGAGCAGGTTGAGAATGGGCTGGAGCTTGCCGGAGTTGAGCTTCTGGTAGGTGTCCTCGTCGAAACCTTTCAGGTCCACGTGCGCGGCGTCCACGAATTGATACAGGTCGCGCGCGGGCCGCTCTTCGATCGAGCCGCAGCTCACGACGATGTTTTTGAGCTTCCGCTCGCGCGCCGCATGGCAGGTGTCCTGCGTGTATTCGTAGAACGCCACCGGCTCGGAATAGGTGTAGGAAATGGACGGGCAACCGAGCGTCTCGGTCACCGCGACGACGTCTTCGGGGAACAGGCTGAGCCGCGACATTTGTTCGAGCGAAAGGCTCGAAGGCAGCGGCGGGCGCAGGCGCAACTCCTCGCCGCGCGGGTCCTTGGTTTCTTCCGGTTTCTTCTGCGAAATCTCCCAGTTCTGGCAGTTGAGGCAGCGGAAGACGCAGCCGGAGGTGGCGAGGGAAAAACTCAAAGTGCCGGGCAGAAAATGGAACAGCGGTTTTTTCTCAACCGGGTCCACGTGGAACGTGCAGGGGGCGCCGTAAACCAGCGTGTAAAGCGTGCCGTCGCGGTTGATGCGGTTGCGGCAATGGCTGCGGTCGCCGGGTTCGAGGATGCAGTTGTTCGGGCAGACCTTGCACTGGACGTTGCGGCCGAGCTTGAGGTAATGGCGGCCTTCCTTCACCCAGCCGCGCTTTTGCCACAGTTCCCAAAGTTCGCCCGACGGCGCGTCACCTTTGAAGATGTCCGCCGGCGCCTCGGACTCGCGCCATTTGGAGAACAGATCGAACAGCGACACGGCGCCCGTCAATCCCACGACGCCTGCCGCGCCAAGCCTGATGGCAGCGCGGCGGGAGATGCCTGCGCTTTGGACTTTGGACTCCGGACTTTGAACTTTGGATTTCATGCGCGTGGTTTGATCCATCCCCATCGCTGGAAGGCAAGATACACCGCCGGCACGACATGCGCCACCACGAGCACAATCAGCGGCAGGTGCAACATGCGGTGAATGGTCAGAGCGTTTTTTTCGTCAAGCAGCCGGTTAAAGCCATGTTGGCCGGTCATGGCATAGCCGGTGACCAGGAATCCCGCCAGCAGCGGCAGCAACAGCCAGCCGCTCCAACGAATGATTTTGAGGGAAATCATGTTGAGTTTGTTCATGTAGAAACCTTTCTCCAAAACAGGACGCCGCCCGCCAGCGCATTCAACGCCGTCGTCAGCAGGCAGACGCCGGTCACGCCCATCAGCGGAATCAACAGCGTGCTCGCCAGCAGCGCGCCGAGGGATGCGCCCACGAAATCAGCCGTGTAAAGCCGCGCCGCGCCCGCCGCCGTGCCGTCGAACTGTAGTTGGTTCGCCAGCGGGAACTGCGCGCCGACCAGCACGGCTAGAATCAAGGTCAACAGCGCAATGACGGTTTTGATAGCCAGGAGCGACGCAGTCGTGCCTCCCATTCGGTTCAGCAGCGGCAGCAAAAGCGGAAGCAGAATGGCGTAACCGGCAAGAGCAAAAGCAAGGTAGGCAAGGTGTTTTTCACCACCAGCCATTAACTTCGTAGCAGCCGACGTGAGGAGGCTCTGATCACTCTTGGATTCTTCAGTTAGAGCCTCCTCACGTCGGCTGCTACGGTTCGTTAACATCGCACCAACCGCCAGCCCGGCCATGAAAACCGTCACGATCACGCCGACTTGATGATAGACCGAGCCGCACAAAACCTGGAACGCCAGCAGCAACACGACCTCCAGCGCCGATCCCGCGAAGCCCGACGCAAAGAGCACGAGCGCCGGCCCGCGCAATCGTATGAGATATACGAGCAACAACAGCAACAACACCGTTTGCAGCGCGCCGAAGCTCAAGGTGAACTGGCTCATCCAATGGCGCAGGTGATAAAAATAAAGCATCGGGCTGAAATCCCGATTCAGTGCGGCGGGTTGCGACACCGCCCGCTGGATGTCCGCCATTCGGTCGGAGGTGAGCATGGCGTCGAGATAATGCCGGTTCACGAGCTTCGTCGGAACGCCCTGCGCTGCGATCCGAGCGGCGATGTCGCCCTGTAGCGGGCCATCGGACGCAAGGAAGAAGACCCGGCCTCCGGGCAACACCAGGATGTTGACGAACGACGGCTTCAGCGACCGGTGCGCCGAGGCCAGCAGTTGGGCCAGTTCCGGGCTGACATAGTTTTCGTAACGGCCCAGCGCGAACGAAAGCACACCGCCATCGGCCAGCACCCGTTTGACCCCGCTGAAAAATTCGACCGTAAAAAAGCGGTTGAGCTGCGCCGTGGACGGGTCGGGCAGCGCGAGGATGACAATGTCGTAGCTATTGGTCGTCTGCCGCACGAATTGCCGCGCGTCGGTGGCGATCACGCGGATGCGCGGATCGGCGAAGTGCTCCGGCAGGAAACGGCGGCCGGTTTCGATGACGAGCGGGTCGAGTTCCACGCAGTCCACATCGGCAACGTTGTATTTGAGGATTTCCTTCGCCACGCCGGCGACGCCGCCGGAAACCAGCAGCACCCGCCGCGCGCCGGGTCGCTGAACCATGGCATAGTGCGCGGCTTCCTCCACCTGTTCGACGTTCGGCGTGGACACAACGGCGATGCCGTTCTCGATGAAATTGGTCTCGCCACCCGATTCTGTGACGACGAGCCGGCCGTAAGGCGAGTTGGCGCGGAACAAGACGTTCTGGCCGGGGAATTGGAGCACGGTCGAGAGCGCGTCGGAGTGGGCGAGCCAGACGAAAGCGGCAATGCCCGCGACCAGCGTAAAAATGAAAATTTCCCGAAGCGCCGGTCTCCAGCCCGGCAGGTGTTGAGTGTTCTCAGAGACGCGCCGGATCGGAGATCGGCGCTCCAATGCTGCCATCGGGGCCGGTGGGAAATATTGCCCCCCTGCCCTGCCCAGCCACGCTGCGGCGGCGAGGTTCAACAGGGCCGGCACGGCGAGCAGCGCGATGTGGTCGAGAAACCGCACCAGCACCAAGCTGAACAGCGCGCCGCCTGCCACGCTGCCCAGGCTGTCGGCAACATAGACGCGGCCCACGCCCGACGCGTCGCCACGGCGGTTGAGAATCGAGCACGCCAGCGTCAGGGTGTATCCGGCGACGAGGCAAAACGGCAGCAACAAAACCACGGCACTCAGGACGGTTCCGGTCACGCCCACCTCCGCGCCCCGCACGAAAACCACGTTGCGCAGGGCACGGACGGCAAACACCTGAGCCAAGGGAATCACGGCGATGAAGATTTGCGCGATGAACAGGACGGCCAGGGGATTGCGGAGTTTGTCCGCCGTCCGGCCCAGCGCAGTTCCCAGGCCCGTGAGCAGCAGCCAGAGGCCGAGCGCGATGCCCAGCACCATTTCATTGCCCGCAAAGGCGCAAAGCAACTCGCGCATCAGCGCCAGTTGCGTCATCACCGAGGCCATGCCCAACCCGGCGAGCGCCCAAAGCACCGGCAGCCGATTGCTGTCAGCAGGCGGAAGATTCGGAGTGTCGGCGGCCATCAAACTTTCCTTTTATTTTTCCGATTCCTTGAACGCTTCGACGTGATAGATGAGGACCGACGCGCCGGGTTTGCGCCAATCCCCAGGCGCGCAGCCCGCCTTTTCGGAAAGGTGATTCAGGAACTCGACTTTGTCCGGCAGTTGTTCCCAAACCTGGGGCAGATAGGTCGCGCCGCGACCGTCGAGTTTGAGCACCACGCCATCCTTGCCGGGCTGCAATTTGGCCAGCAAATCTTCCGGCGAAGTGAATGGCAACGGTTTCGGCTCGGTCAACACGCTGATTTCAATCTCAAGCTGGTTCAATTCCTCCGGTTGCACCGGCCGGAAACGGGGATCTTCCAGCGCGGCGCTCCGGGCGTTGTCCTGGATGGCGCGATAGAGCGACTCTTGCGGAAAGATGTGGCCAATGCATCCGCGCAACGCCCCGGCCTCGGTCAGCGTGACGAAACAGCCGCGCGACTCCCGAAATTTTGCCGGCCAGTTGTTGGTGTCCGCCAGCGGGGAATGGCCCGGCGCGACGGCTTCCTTCAATGCGCGCCGCGCCAGAGCGAGGAGCTGATGTCTCTCAGTTGGGTTGAAATTCCCCTGCGCGGGCGCGTAGAACGCGATGGCGCTGTAGCCAACCACACCGTGGCTCTTGTCACCCGAGGTGTCGCCGCTGTTGCGATAATCCAGCAACCGCGCCTGCCATCCATTCTCGTGTGCCAGGTGCAGCAGCGCCAGAATGGGCAGTTTGCCGCAGGCTTCCTGGTTCTCCATGGCTGCGATGTCCAGACTGCACATCGCCTTGACGCAACGGGTATCGAGTTCTTTGGCGTCGTCATAGGGATGGTAGTGGCTCAAATCCGAACTCACCACGAGCAGGGTTTTGTCGTCGAGTTGGGTCGCCACCGCCTTTGCCACCTGCGCGGGATCCACGTTGCCGAACACCACCGGCAGAATGGCGAAATTCGTCAAAACCTTTTGCAAAAATGGAACCTCGACTTCGACCGAATGTTCCCAGGTGTCCGGCGTGTCTTTGCCCGGATCGGGCGCCGGCTTGGATGACTGCGGCCACCAGTCAGGCCGTTTCATCGGACAGCAAGGCTCGCTGAGGCAGGGACTGATTTTTGCGAGTGCCCGGGCTTTGGGGGAGATTGGAACCAGCCCAAGCGGTGTGCGATAAGCGTCCACTGCCGGGACCGACGCCCCGTCAAAAAGCGCGTAGTGGCTCGGCCCTAGAATGATGATCGTGTCATATCGGCGTCCAATCAGGTTCTTGAAGGAGTAGGCTGCGACCGGACCGGAAAACTCATAGCCGGCATGGGGACAAACGATGGCTTTAAGTTCCCCAATCTGCTCAGTGGGCGCGGCGGCGAGCAGGCGGTCAATCATCAGTGACAATTGGACCGGGTCTTTGGGATAAAACAACCCCGCCACGGCCGGCTCCCGCACCGATTGTTGTTTTGCGACGGCCTTGGGCGTTGCGATTTGAGCCGGGCGTTCATCAGCCCCGAACGTTTTTAATTCCAGCGGCGCCAGCAGCACTGCCATCAATGCTGCCGCCGTGATTTCACCCGCCAGGTTGAACCATCTGCTTCCTTGACGTTTCCAGTGGAATGAGTGTTGACGTCCGCCCTCACCTTTTATCCTCTCCCCCAGGAGGGGAAATGACTTCCGCTTGTTTCTGGTTTTTCGGACGAGCAACCGGCCAATCCCGTCGGATAAATTTTCAAAGCAGCGGCAAACGATTCTCCCTCTCCTGGGGGAGAGGGCCGGGGCGAGGGCGGATGTCATCTTTGCATCCATGATGTCGTGGCTGCACTTGGAAAGTCCGGTTTCACGCCCCGCCGGTTCACCGTTCGTGGTTCCAATGAGAAACAAGTTTGTTGTGAAGTTCATAAACATCCTTTGATTTGACTTGGAAAATATTCGGGAAAAGAAAACTCGGTGCGGACGACAAGCCACCCCAGCAAATCGGAACGCCGGTTTCCAGCCGGCTTTCGGACCAACTTGCGCCAACCCACCAGCACCAATCCGCTCATGCCACTCCTTGTATCAAATCACGGCAAACCGTTCAACCACTCAAGGGAATCGGTAGAGTCTGCCTTTCATCGCGCGAAACTGGCGCAAGGCGACAGTACGCCGGCAACAGCACCCCAAAAAAACAAGCCCCAGCCGGGTAGGTTGATCCGCCGGCCGGGACTGGAATAATGAAGCTGCGGTGGGTTACTGGCAGGTTAACTGGAAATTCATTTTACCGGCGCTGATGCCGCCATGTGCGCTTCCCGCATTCATATCGCCAACGCGCACCCGGCTTCCTTGACGTCCGAGATTAAAACCTTGTCATCGCCCATTTTGCCCGTCCCCGCCGACTTGATGATGGCGTTCACCGCGCGTTCCGCGTTTTGGTCTCCCACCACCAGATCAATTCTGAGCCTCGGCAGAAAATCCACCGTGTATTCGCCGCCGCGGTAGGTTTCCGTATGCCGGTTCTGCCGGCCAAATCCCTTCACTTCACAAACGGTCATCCCGTCAACGCCGATTTCCCCCAGGGCGTCCTGAACTTCATCCAATTTGGAACGTTGGATAATCGCTTCAATTTTTTTCATATTTTTTTCAGAGTGTCATTCAATCCTTCTACTGCACCTGTGTTTGGCTGCACTACACCCATTAGCAACGGCGATGCCAGCCGGGGCAATCACCAGCCAAAAATCTGCAAAGCGCCCATTTCATAAGGTATTTGGGGGGGTTGATATTTTGGCGTCGTTCAAAAATGCCCGGCACCCCTGTTTCTTTTTGACCAGCCGACAAGAATTTCGCCAGCCCGCCGGCAAGGTCTTGTCCTGCCAGATTGTTGGCGGGAAACGGAAATGGTTGGAGCTGCGTCCGTTGGGATTGCGACGCAATAAAGCGACCAGTCAACACTATGATTGAATCGAGAAAAATCGCTTAGCCGAAGTTCGGGGAAGAATTTTCCGCTGTATGTTTCTTATATTGTAAACCATCCGTTTCTGACGGACGCCTACAAAATTCAGATTTTAGCTTCGCGGCTTGAACAAATCCAAAACCTCTTTATTCCATTGCCCCTTGGCGACAAACGACTCTGCAATTTCTCTATAAAGGCCAGTGTCATTAAAAGTCGCTTGCGTAGGCAACGCACCGTGATTAAGAAAAAATAAAAGTTCTTTGAGGCGGTTTGCGAACATTATACTCCCGCCTTCACGGGCCGCTACTGCCCCCGGCCTGTCATAAGATGAGTTTTCCGCTGCCGCACAAGCGGCAGACGCCTTCATTATCATTTCTGCGTAATCAAGCGCCTTTACGCGCTGAACAAAGGCGTCAAAGTCATAACGAGGATTAGGCGGGACGGGCATTCCGTATGGTCTTATTCTTTTCACTTTACTTGCAGCCAATTTACCACCTTTCTACCGGCATCAAAAGCGAAAACTCAATGTACGCTTAATACAGGGAAAACACCATGCCGCAGAGAAAAAAGAGCCGCCCGTTTTTTGAAATCCATGATGCGCTAAATTTTCACCCCGAAGTGGGTAAATTTGCCAGAGAGAGGCCAGCAGTATTCAGAGGAAAAGAGGAGTTTTTAATTTTGGTTAAGGCGGCTTGTGATCCCGTTTCGTTCTCTGGCTACCGATACGGGAAATCGCTTTTTGAATCATTTGGTAAAATATATGCGCGCCAGCCTGATGACGTTCTTGCTTTCATGTGCGTTGTCAGAAAGATTTTGAACAAATGGGACAGGACGCAATCTGGCGCTGTAATTAAATATCTTTGCAAACATCGGCTTGTGCCGATTGATGAACGGAAAGCGGAATATGACGCAAGCGGAAGGCGGATTGCGGTTATTGTCAAAACCATACTGAACAAAAAAGAAGAACGAATCCCGGTGTCAAATTTGTCCGAGGCCGAGATTAACGGCATGATGTTTCCCAAATGCGTTCATCCTGATTCATTACACGACAAGGAACTAGCCACGCTCCTAAAAGCGAACACAGATTCCGTTAAAAAAGCCCGGCAACTATTAAATCGCATAGGCCGCGAATTTGAATTTTGGAATAATCCAGAAGTTGTGAATTACATGAAAACCGGCATAAAGACGGCCAAATATGAACGTCTTTGGGAAGCATACGCGAAAGGGAAAAAATAGGGGATTTTCTTCCCTTTCAAGTTTTTGACCGTTTTTGTTCCGGTGATAGATTCGCCTTGGATTTGAAAGTCCATGCGCGGCACAGGTTGAATTTCCGTCACGACCGCTGCAACCGCAGCACCTTTCCCGCGAAGGCTTTCAAGGTTGTGACGGTTTTTGTTTTTATGAAGATAATACTGACAGCGCCCGCGTGACGCCGCAACGCGGAGCGCCGAAAGAAAAACGGCTGGCATGGTGCATTTTTTCAGGGGTGCGCCATGTCCAGCCGAGAGGCAACCGAAGTTGCCAACGATGCTTAAAGAATATCCCGCTATCGGCGGAAAGCAAACCGTTTTTTGGGGATGAAATAATCTCATTTTTTTCTTGCTATACCCAAGCGGCTTGGTTATATTGTGGGTGTTATGAAAATGAACCAGCAAATTCGCGGATATTTTGCGGCGATTGGCCGCAGGGGTGGCAAGGCCACTTCGGAAGCCAAAGCGCAAGCAGCCCGTGAAAATGCAAAAAAGGGCGGATGGCCGAAAGGCAAGCCGCGCAAAGTGAACAAACCATAAACAAAAAGCCGTGCCGGTGTTTCTAGCACTGGCACGGCACAACCAAAAGGCCGAAGCCTTTCAGTGGAATCTCGACGATTCAAAATCACTGTAAGTCTTGGCCGAGAAAGGCGCAAGTGCAGTGTTATTGTTGTCATGGAAAAGCTCAAAAATACGGACGTTTTGAAAATCACAATCGCATCGTTCAACGCTACCGTTGCGGGCGGTGCAACCGGACATTCAGCGAAGATCAACCGCTGGACAACATGCGGATTGACCAAAAGAAGGCGGCTCAAATCATCTCGCTTTTGTGTGAAGGCATGGGAATCAGGGCAACCGCTCGGCTTGTGGATTGCCACCGGGACACGGTTTTGAACGTGCTGGAATCCATTGGACGCCAGTGTGCCGCCTTGCTGGACGCAAAGGTGCGCTACGTCAAGGCCGCATTTGTCCAAACAGACGAAATCCACACGTTTGTCGGCTGCAAAGCGCGGCGAACAACCAAAGACGATTTGGAGCGCGGCGAGTTCTACACGTTCCTGTCCGTTGACCGTGACAGCAAGCTGATTATCAATTGGAAAACGGACAAGCGGACTTTTGAGGCAACCGAAGAATTTCTGCGCGATTTGAAGGCGAGAATGTTAGGCCGTTTCCAACTGACAACCGATGCCTTCAACGGTTATTGCCGCACCAAGACTGGCGGTGTCGGGCAGGTTTTTGGAGAGGAGATTGATTACGCCACTGAAACCAAATGCTTTAGCTATCAGCAAATCGCCCCATTCCGTTTCACCACCACCGTAAAGCGCATAAAGCGTAAGGCACGAATCGGAAATCCAGACATGGCACACGCCACAACCTGCCATTGTGAACGCATGAATCTTTCCGTGCGGCATTTCACCCGCCGCTTCACACGTTGCACGATTGGCTATTCAAAGACGCTGGCAAATCTCCGTTACGCCGTCGCCCTGTTCATCGCCCACTTCAATTATTGCCGTGTTCACAGCACCATCAAACAGACGCCAGCACAAGCCGCTCACTTGACAAAAGACGTTTGGTCAACGACTAAGTTAATCGAAGAATGTTCCAAATTTTAACCGATGAACACGCCAGATGAAACCAACAATCCAGCAGGACAACACCCGCCGGCAAGCTTTTTTGCAGTTTGGTCGCACCATTCAATTCTGTGGAATGACTCAATTTGGCTGCCGGAATGGAGCAGCGAACAGGACGAAGGCATCGGGGGAGCAGCTCTGGCGTGTGGGGTGTCTTGGGGTGGCGCGCCTTGTTTCGCCGAGTTGAAATCGCCCGCCCGCTTCGCAAAACTTGCGGCTCGACCCCTGCGCTCACCGCCTCAATGCGGTTTAACGGCCAAGGGCACAAAAAGGTGACGGCAACGAAAATCAAGAAATTGTCCAGCGATGGCAGGACGAGCGGCAACGCTAAGGCGCGGCGGGAACAAGCTTTCCGGCCGCCTCACGATACGGTTGGTGGGCCTGATATAAAGCCAGCAGTTTCCGGTTTTTCTCAAGCAATTCCTCTTCGCCCGCCGCCGCGGCCAGCGCGCAGGCCTTCTGCGCCGCCGCAATCGCTTCGTCATATCGTCCCGCCTCGGCGCAGGCGGCCGCCAGAGTGCCGACGAAGGGCGCCACGCCATAGCGCGTCAGTTCGCAGGCGCGCCCGGCATATTTGACCGCTTGAACCCCGTCCCGGATGTGTGCGTCCGGACAGGTCGCCAGCAGCCAGGCCAGGTTGTTCAGGACATACGGGGAGTCGGGCTTGATTTGCAGCACCTTTTGGTATTGGGCAATCGCTTCGTCCACCCGGCCCTCTTGGAGCAGGGCATCTCCGAAGTTGGAGTGGATTTTGACATCATCGGGTTTGAGTTGCAGCGCCTTTTGGAAATGACCCATCGCTTCGTCCACCCGGCCCTTTTGGAGCAGAGCGCCGCCCAAGTTGACGTGGGCTTTGGCGTTGTCGGGTTTGAGTTGCAGCGCCTGTTGGTACTGGGTGATCGCTTCGTCCACTCTGCCCTTTTGCAGCAAGGCATTTCCGAAGTTGTAGCGGGCTTCCGCGTAGTCGGGCTTCATTTGCAGCGCCTGTTGGAAATGACCCATCGCTTCGTCCACCTGGCCCTTTAGGAGCCGTGCGTAGCCGAGATTGTTGTGGGCTTCCGCGTCGTCGGGTTTGAGTTGCAGCGCCTGTTGGTACTGGGTGATCGCCTCGTCCACTCTGCCCTTTTGCAGCAAGGCATTTCCGAGGTTGTAGTGAACTTCCGCATAGTCGGGCTTGATTTGCAACGCCTTTTGGTACTGGATGATTGCTTCGTCCACTCTGCCTTTTTG
The DNA here is from genome assembly GCA_963820205.1 of uncultured Verrucomicrobiae bacterium. Lineage (GTDB taxonomy): Bacteria > Verrucomicrobiota > Verrucomicrobiia > Limisphaerales > UBA11358 > UBA11358. The sequence continues at coordinate 17,522 of CAWFZJ010000087.1, read as the reverse complement.
GAGCAGTGCGCTGCCGAGGTTGTAGCAGGCTTCCGCGAAGTCGGGTTTGAGTTGCAGCGCCTTTTGGCAACGGGCGATTGCTTCGTCCACCTGGCCTTTTTGGAGCAGCGCGTAACCGAGGTTGTAGCAGGCTTCCGCGTCGTCGGGTTTGAGTTGCAGCGCTGTTTGGTACTGGACGATCGCTTCGTCCACCTGGCCCTTTTGGAGCAGCGCGTTGCCGAGGTTGTTGTGAGCTTCCGCGTAACCGGGCCTGATCTGCAGCGCTTTTTGATACCGGGTGATCGCTTCGTCCACCCGGCCCTTTTGGAGCAGCGCGTTGCCAAGGTTGTAGCAGGCTTCCGCAAAACCGGGTTTGAGTTGCAGCGCCCTTTGGCATTGGGTGATCGCTTCGTCCGCCCGGCCCTTTTGGAGCAGCGCGTTGCCGAGGTTGTTTTGGGCTTCCGCGAGGTCAGGTTTGATCTGCAGCGCCCTTTGGCAATGGATGATCGCTTCGTCCACCTGTCCCTTTTGGAGCATCGCGTTGCCGAGGTTGTTGTAGGCTTCTGCGAAGTCAGGTTTGAGTTGCAGCGCCCTTTGGCAATGAGCGATCGCTTCGTCCACATCGCCCTTTTGGAGCAGCGCATAGCCGAGGTTGTTATGGGCGAGCACGTCGTCGGGCTTGATTTGCAGCGCCATTTGGTACTGGGCGATCGCTTCGTCCGCTCTTTTCCGTTGGGGCAAAGCGTTGCCGAGTTCCTCGTGGGCGATATAATTGCCTGAGGTGCATGCAAGCGTGTGAGTCCATAGCAATTCACTGTTTCGCCAATACATGGTCTGGGTGCGCGCGCAGAAAATCAAAGCCGCCAGAATGACCGTGGCGAGGCCGCCCAGCAACACGCGGCCGTGACGCCAGCCGGCGCACAAATCCGCCACCGCCCAGGTCAGCAACAGATACAAGCCAATCTGCGACAGATACGTATAGCGGTCCGCATGGGCGTAGTAGGATATCTGCACAATGCCGATCACCGGGATTAGCGTCCCCACATACCAAAGCCAGCCAACCACGAACCAGGGGTGCGTCCGGCGAGATGCCCATGCCGCGCCGGTTATGGCCAGCAGCAACCCCAGCGCCCCGGCCACCTGCCAGAATGGTAGATAGTTTGCCGGGTTGGGATAAACACACGCCAGTCCCAATGGATGGATCATCTGCCAGAGATAGGTGACGTAGGACATCACGGCGTTTTCCATCCGCAGCCCGAAAGACAACTGGTCAGCAGTCACTTTTTCCGGAACCAGGGCCGTCGCCACACACGATCCAACCGTTAGCATAAACAGTGGGATTTTCTCGGCCACCAACCGGAACAAAACCTGAGGCGTGAAGCTGGAAAGCCGGCCCAGCGGCCAGTAATCCAAGAGCAAAAGGACGAAAGGCGTTGTCACCAGCATGTTTTTGGACAGCAATCCCAAGGCGAAACACAGCATCACGACGCTGTAGCGGATCTTCGAGGGTGAGCGGTGCACATAACGGACGTAAGCCCCGATTGTCAGCATGAAAAAAACCGCGCTCAAAACGTCCTTGCGTTCCGACACCCAGGCCACCGATTCCGCCCGCAATGGATGGACCGCAAACACCGCCGCAACAAACGCACTGCGCCAAAAAAACCCTGTCATCCGCCGCAGCACCAGAAACAGGAGGATCACCGAGGCCGTGTGCAGCAGCACATTCGTCAAGTGATGGCCGCCCGCCTGCAAGCCATATAACTGGCAGTCCAACATGTGGGAGAGCCAGGTCAGCGGGTGCCAGTGACCGATGCTGCCATAAGTCAGCGCCCAGCGGAATCCCTCCCAAGTCAGACCCTTTTGGACGACCGGATTATCTGACACATACAGGTTGTCGTCAAAGTTGACAAACTCGTGATGCAGCGTCTGACCGAAAACGGCAAACGTGATGGCCGCCAGAAAAAGGCAGACTGCGGGAACCGTCCAGCGGACATTCAAACCCGCCGCAGGCTTTTCGGATTTCAGCCGGCGGGAATCTTTCCCTTCCGGCATTTCATCGGCGGGCGAAGTGGGCGGATTCGAAGGCACGACAGTGGTTTTTTTCTGGGATTTTCCGCTCATGAAAAGAGCAAAAAGCACCCCACAGATTGACAGTTTCTTCCTGCGGAAATGGAATCAGGCAACAGCATGGTCATCAGAGCCACATCTTGGCATTCAATATTTGAGCGGCTATTTTAAGGGCACGAAACAGCTTGCAAAGCCAAAATTTTCAACGGGTTATCAAATCGCGGCTAACCAACCAATCACTCAAGGAAATCATTGATCCTCTGCAAAAGCCGCCTTCGCCGGTTTTACATTAATTCCCAAAGACAATTCCATCCCGGAGCCTCGTTCCGGGTTGGGGAAACATATCACCATGGTTGTTGCAACGTGGCATCACAACCACCATTGCCAATTCCGCCAATCCCCGTTTTACTACGCCATGCTGTTTGAACGGATTATCGGACCCAGGACGCCACCGGCTCCATCAGTTGTCCACCTGTCGGTGGGGCCGCGATCGTTACCGCTCCTGATGGTGCGCAATCCGCGGGCACGCCGCTATCTGCTCCGGTTGCGTCCCGATGGCACCGCCCGCGTTACGATTCCCCGCGGCGGCTCGCTGGCGATGGCCCAACAGTTTGTCGAACGCCATGCCGCCTGGCTGGAACGCGAGCTTCAACGGCTTCAGGCACAACCCCGGAAACCGGCAGCGTGGACGATTGGGACGGAGATTCTCCTGCGCGGCGACACGGTCCGCATTGAAGCGGGAACGAACTGTGAAGCTGAAACCGTTCGCTTCGGCGGCGATTCAGTCCGGGTCCCGGATCCGGCCGCCGATCTGCGCCCCGCCATCGAAGGCCATCTTCGCCAAATGGCCACGCGGGAATTGCCGCCGCGTGTGCTGGAGCTGGCCGCCCGGCACGGATTGAACGTGAGCCGCATCACGGTGCGCAATCAGAAATCGCGCTGGGGTTCCTGTTCGCGGCACGGCACAATTTCCCTGAACTGGCGGCTTATCCAGACCCCCGCGTTCGTCAGTGACTACATCTGTCTGCACGAACTGGTGCATTTGCGGCAAATGAACCACTCGCCCGGATTCTGGCGGGAAATGGAGCGCGTTTGTCCTGATTACCGGACGGCCAAACGTTGGTTGAAAGAACACTCCGGTCTGTTGCGGTAATGCCCAAAACAGCCAAGGGCAACAAACCTTTATTCACCTTTTTGTGAGAAGCGGTTGGCGGCCAGAGGGCAGGCCCGAGTCACTTTTATGGATGCGTTTGACGACCATCTTCACCGCGCCCGCCGTGCGCGTGTAAATAAGCGGAATTCGTTCTACGGGATTGTAGCCCGATAAAACCGGTAGATTGAATTTGTTGCCGCCGGGTCGCGGAAATTTAGCGTCGTATTGGTGCCGACGAAATTGGTCAGCGTGATCCAGCCAGTCAGGTTGGTTGAAACCTGGATGTGCCCATTTAAGCCGGTTGACATTTGCAGGATGAAAACCAGGCCGTTTGTTTTCATCGGGAACGCGTTGGTGAAGGCGAGTTGCAGCTTGAACGTGTTGCTCGAAACCACGCTCAAGCTGTTGGTCGTCGAAAAGTTCCCGCCCAAATCCATCGCATACGCCTTCACGGTGTTGGTGCCGGCAATCAGTTCCACCGTGGTTGTCCAGTTCGTCCAGCCGTTGGTGGTTGCAGTTGGGTTCCAAGCCCCGTTGTTGAACTGATACCAAACGCCAGCCACTTTCCAATTGTCTCTGGCGGTGCCAACGACGGTCGCCAGGGCATTGGTCATGTGCTGGCCGGCCGTGGGCGCGGTGATGGTGTTCGTAGGCCTGGTCACGTCCGTAAAATTCATCCGCAAAGTCAGGTTTGAAGCCATCATGAAGGGCAGGTTCGTTTTAGTCGTGGTGACGCCGCCGATCCAGTTGGTCGAAAGCACCCAGTTATTGAACACAAAACCGGCTGCCGGCGTGGAGGTAATGCTATAGTTGCGTCCAATTTCCAGCCAGGCGTTGCTGTAATTGGGCGACACCGTCCCCAAACCATTGGCGCGAATTTGCAATTGATTGGTCGTCACATATTGGAAGCTCACACTGTTGGTCGTGGAAACATTGCCGCTGGTGTCCACCGCATAAGCGGCCACGGTGTTGGTTCCCGGAATCAAATTCACCGCCGCTGTCCAGTTCGTCCAAACATTGGCTGTGGCCGCGTTGCTCCAGGCCCCGCCATTGAGCCGGCAAACTACATTGCTCACCTGCCAGTTGTCGCTGGCCTTCCCCTTGACGGTGAACACGGTGTTGCTCACCCGCTGGCCCGACGCCAGATTGGTGATGCTCACGGCCGGCTTGTTCGTATCCACGAAGTTGGCGGTAAATGTGAGGCTTGGGGCCATGGTGAATTGCAGGGTCGCTCCGTTGGTTGTGAGACTGCCTGTCCAGTTGGTGAAGGCAAAACCCGTTCCCGGCGTGGCCGTCATGCTGTAACTCTGGCCAATGGCCAGCACCGCGTTGCTGTAATTGGGCGAAAGAGTTCCCAGACCCGTTATCTGTACCTGCAAGGGCGCGCTCAACACATATTGGACGCTCACGTTGTCGAGGGCGAAGTAATCGTTGTCGTTGCGGAATCCAAACCGCAACGTGGTGATGTTGGTCGAGGCTTGAACCATAAATTGCAGGTTGCTCCAGCCAAAAGCGCCCAGATTTGACTGGTTGAAAATGACGTTCGTGGAAGTGGAGTTGGTGTTCCACTGGACCTGGAATTGATTGGGAGTGTCGCCCGATGGATTTTCCAGCCAGAAGGAGAGCAGGTAAAACTGGCCCGCCCGCGTGGGCAGGGGCTGGGAAAGATAGCCGAGGTCGGAAGACTGTCCAAAGGCGCCAAAATAATTTCCCGCGAACGGCGAGTAGCCGGTGCCGTATGCTGAGTCATCCGCATAATCCACAAAATTGTAATAGTAAACGTTTGTGTCTCCCAAGAGGGTCCAATAGCAGAAATCGCCCGCTTCAAATCCGCCGTCCTGCACCAATTCCTGGCCCACCAGCAAAGTGAATTGCCGGAGTTGCGCCAGGCCGCTGGTCATGTTCGTGAACCACAAACTGGCCGTGTAAACGCCGGCGGGCAGGAGATTGGCCGCTGAGTTGAGGGCCAAAGAAACGGAGGTGGCTCCGCCACCCGCCGGCAGGGTGCCGTAGCTGCTCGATACATTCAGCCAGGCTGAAGTGCTCCCGAGCGACCAGTTAAAGGCGGGCTTTCCGGTGTTGGTCAGCGAAAAAGTCTGAGTCGAAAGAGTGAACGGACCGCCCACCGGGCCGTTGGCGACCACACCTCTCCCGGGCGTGATCTGGAAACCGTCCGGCTGCGTCAGGGCAATGATCAGGCTCCCGCCGGAAGGGCTGCCCCAACCCGTGCAAAGATCATAGCCCGGCACGGCGAGATACTGGGTCGCGCTGTTGTTTGTGTTGTTGCCAACCGTGACGTCATCAAAGCAGGCGGCGTAACCGGAGTTTGCGCCGATGTGATAGAGGGCCGGGTTGATGAAGCCGACAGTCGGCAGATTGGCCGCCACGGCCTGCTGGTTGGCGAGCGCCGTGAAACCCGCCCACAATGGCGAGGCACAACTGGTGCCGCCCGTGGTTTCCTGCTGGCCGTTGTCCGCCACCATGAAAACGTTGTCCGCCACCATGGCCACATCCGGACAGTTGCGTTTGGTGGTCGAGCCTTTGTTGGTGGACATGTTGACCCCCGATTGCCAGGTGGGAATGTTGTAGCTGGCGCTGCCGGAACTGACGCCGCCACTGCTGGCGTTGAAGCCCGGCCCTTCCTGCGAATTCCAAACCGTCTCCGACAACCAAGCGCCGCCCGGACCAGCGGTGGCGAGCACGGTTCCCCCCACGAGGGTGATATACGGGTCGTCATCCGGTGGCGGGATGGTTCCGGTGGCTGCGCCGTCGTCGCCGGAAGCATCGAAGAAGGACTGTCCCTGGGCGCCAAATTTCATGAAATAGCCGTCCATGGCGCTGCGCTGCGCCGACGTGACTGAGCCAAAGTCCCAGGAACAACTGAATTGTTCGATGTTCGTGTAGGTGGAGGAGGACATGGCTTGCAGCACGTCATTGGGCAGTCCGTTCGGGCCGGCTTCAAAGACCACCACTTGCGACAGACCGGGCGCCATGGAGATTGCCATCTCGATGTCCAGGGCCACCTCGCCGTCGCTGCTGCCGGGAACGCCATTGAACCCATCCAGCAGGACATTTTGCAACGGAACATTCGACACGCCCGTCTGGCTCACGTATGACGCGATGTCGTTCGCGTAATAACCGTCAAACTCCACCAACCCGACCATCTGGCCGGTTCCCGTGAGCGAAACGCCCGGCGCATAGGCCGCCCGATAATCGAAGCCAGCCAGGTTGCCGTTCGGTCCCGAGCCAATTATTTGGGGCGTGGCTTTCGTGGAACCCTTCAACGGAGCGCGCCGCAGATTTTTTGGATGCGGTCGGGCGAAATTGTCGAGGCCGCCAATGTATAAAATCGGGATGCCCGCGCCGGCCGACGGCTCGGTGTCCGGCGCAAAAAAGGTGCGCGGCTCCGTCGGGTGCGCATACATCCGCATGGTCACCTGCAAGGCGCGCTCAATATCCGCGACGGGCGCGCTGGCTTCCAGAAGCATCCGGTTGGGATGACGGGCCGTGACGGTGAAACCGCTGCTGGCCGCCCAGGCGATGACCGCCTGATAATCCGATTCGGTGGGGCCGAACCGGGCGTCGAACTCTTCCGGCGTGAGGTAGTGGTGGTACAAGGGGCTGGCGGGATCGTAGAGCTGTTCGAGGAGATTCGTGAGCGCCTCCCGGTTGCGCAACGGCAAGTTGATGGACAGCTTCAGCCGGGTCGAACCGTCCAGGCGGCCCAACGGCTGCAGGCTGGGAACCACCGCCGGCAGATGGCCGGGCAGGAGCGTTCGTTGCGGCGTTTGCGCCAGCGCCAAAAAAGCCGAAACCAGGAAGACGGCCGTCGAAATCCGGAAAGCTTTTTCACAAACGTTCGCAAGGTGCATCGGATGAATGGTAATCGGTCACAGCCCGGTGCGCAATTCGTAATGCGACCGGCTCGCTGATCCGGCTGGCTAGCCGGGTCGAAGCTTGAAGGGCGAAGACTGGCCCGCCAACCATAGCTCGTGCGGCGAGCATCGGTTGGTGCCGGCGGTGGGACTTGAACCCACATGACCTTTTACAGTCCCAGGATTTTAAGTCCTGTGCGTCTGCCATTTCGCCACACCGGCAACCGTTTATTTACAATTACTTACAGCTTTTTTGAGAATTGGGCTTGACGCCTGTGCTACCATTTGTGCTACTATAGCGGCATGAAAGCAAAGGAAACCGCAAGCAGTAGCACAAGCGAGCGCGTCAATCGTAATTCTCATGCTGCAAGCTTCGCAAAAGTGTTCGATGCACGCAAGCATCCGATTCGGGCGCTATGGGAGCGCAATGGGCGCTACTACGCGCAACTTAAAATCGAGAACCCGATCACCGGCATTAAAAAGACCCGGCGCGTCCCGCTGAACGACAAGGACGGCCGTCCAGTGCAAAGCGTTGCCCAAGCGGTGGCGGAATTGAAGCGGTTGCAGACACAAAGGGCGGACAATGACCTACCGGTGCTTGGACGGATGCCGAAATTCAATGATCACGTAGCGCACTACGTGGCGTTTATTTCGAGCGGGCAGGGCACGAAGAAGCCCGGCACCATTCAAAAGGAGAAAGCGATTCTGGCGCGTTGGACGGATTACCTGGGCCAACTGCGACTTGACCAGATCAAGCGGGTCCACGTTAACCGCTTCATTGAAAAGCGGCTCAAGGAAGAAGTTTCGCCGCGGACGATCAATTTGGACATCATTGCATTGCGGGTGGTCCTGAAACGTGCGCTGGAAGATGGATTGATTCAAAGGCTGCCGACTGAAGGCTTGCGTCCGCTGAAAACGACCACGCGCAAACGTCCTCTGTTCACCGCTGACGACCTGGGGAAGCTGTGCAATGCGGCGTCTGAGACCAAGCAGGACAAAAACGGCAAGGCGGTCCCCGTCACGGAGAACGCGGAGCAATTTACGGACTACATCAAGTTCTTGGCTTTCTGTGGAGCGCGGCGAAATGAGGCGCTGGCGATGCGTTGGCAAGACGTGGATTTCAAGCAGGGACAATTGACCATCGGCGCGGAAGGCGACACGAAAAACCGGACTGCGCGGGTTGTTGACTTCAATCCCAAACTCAAGGCGCATTTGCTGGACATGAAGAAACGAAAAGCGCCTGATTCGCAATGGCTTTTTCCGTCACCGCAGCGGGGCAACAAAGACATCCCAGCGAAAACGTTTCGTGAATCACTCAACCTGGCACGGGTTCAAGCGAAAATGCCGCAATTCAACTTTCACGATTGCCGGCATCACTTCATCTCCATGTGCGTCATGTCCGGCGTGGATTTCATGACCATCGCTGCGTGGGTCGGGCATCGTGACGGCGGTGTGCTGATCGGCAAAGTTTATGGCCACCTCGCAAACGAGCACAGAAAGGCGATGGCAGAACGCGTCAATTTTGGTCCGGAGATTGTGGATGGCTGGAGCAAGTTGGTGTCACGCCCATCACGGCGTGGCGCTGGCGACGTAAGGGCTGGCTCACGACCGTCAACATCGCCGGGCGTCAATACCTGACGCAAGAAGCAATTGACGAATTTCATCGCCGTGCAGTGGGCGGCGAGTTCGCCCAGGTCCACAAAGTTCCGTCGCGCAAGGAGGTCGCGCCATGAATCACCCTGGGGAACCACGCAAAGAAACCGTGAGCCAAGGAGGTGGGGGTGGGGTTCAAATCCTGCCGGCGCCAGCCGCAAACATTCTCGGCGAGCAGACGATCAAGGAATTCATTCCCGAGTCTTGGTTTCATCCCGTGGGCATCTACAAGGTGCTGGCGCGGTTCTGGGATCGCCTGCCCGACGTGAGCGGCAAGCTGTTCCTGACCTTCACTCTCGACCCGAAAAACTACGCCGACGAAGAAGCCGCCTTTGAAGACAGCCGGGACTGGCTGCGCAAGGTGTTTTACCAGCTCCGGCAAGGTGTGGAGCATGAAGGAAAAATTTACGTCATTGATGCGCCGTATTGCATCAAGGTGGAATTCCACGAAAGCGGGTGGGTGCATTTCCACGCCATTTTCCTGACCCGCCGGTTTTTGCCCAAAGAACTGCTGGCCGGAATGTGGGACCGGGGCTGGGTGACAGTCCAGCGGATCAAAACCACGGATTTTCACTACCTGCTGAAATATGTGACCAAGCCGGATGATTTGCCGGAATGGGTTAAGAAACGGAAGCGGCTGCGCGTATTTCAGACCACCAAAGGCTTTTTGAAATCGCTGCCGCCGAAACCCAAAATCATTTCGCTCAAGGAACCCCGCAAGCGCGCCTCCTACACGATGGACGAGCGGTTTTGGCGCTGGGCGTGTTCGGCGGTGATCCGGCAGAACGGCAAGGCCCGCAAGGTGGGGTTTCAAATGCCCTATCGGGAAATTTTCGACCAACTCGTTTTATCCGCTGCGCGAGAGGGTCGCTACAAAGGCAGTGGGGAAATCATCATCAACAGAAAGGAGGGATTAAATCTATGGCTGAAAATGCAAAATCAACTGCTCAAGTCGAAAAGTTGAATGGCCTGTTCATCCGTGGCGTGGTCATGTCTAGCACCGCCAAAGCGCACAAGCGCAAAGACGGCTCTGGCGTGTTCGTCATCGCGCGGCATGAACTGGCGTTGCAACCTGGCTTGGCGGTGTGGGAAGCCTTCCACGACCCCAAGGACGGCAAGGTGAAGCTGGATGGCGAAAACGTCGTCACATTTCCAAAACTGCCGGAATTCCAGCAAGTTACGCTGAAAGTGCTGCGCTGGGAAGAACGGGACAAGCGCCTGGTCGTCAAGGATGCTGAACTGGTGGCGTGAGAACACGGTGAAGGTGGCAGGCCGGGCGCGCGGAGCGCGCTGGCCTGCCACTTAACCTTGTTTATTACTCTAATAACTGTCCAGTAGATACGTGTATGATTTTGCACAAACAAGGGTGACAGATTTTCGTGATTTTCTTCTTTGAATGTTTTGACAAAAACGATATTGATGGTGCCATTGAATATGGCGTGGGAAACGTTAAGTCTTCACTTTAAGCAAACTTATGATGGTGGTTTTCGGTACCTTGATAAGTGCGGAGAGTTCATGGTCGCCGCTTCGGAAAAAATGAATTTTATCGCGGTTGAAGCAAAACCTACTGGGGCTAAATTGGAGATTCCGGAGCAAGGGGTGAATCTTAATTGTGATTCAAACATGCTTGCTATAGCACAAGAGCTTCCGAATGACGACGGGTCGTATTTTCTAGAACTGTGTGGGAAGTCAGTGGAGTGGCATTGGCCTGTTTCAAGCCTCAAAGCATCATAAGAAATGGGTTCGCATTAAAAGCGTATTGGTCATTTCCAAGCATTCAGGCAATGTTTGCAGCAAGTCTCAAATTGGGGGGTGCGTATCAAAACGACGTCGCGAAAGTTCTTGGGATGGTTCCAGATTATAAGAAACTGGATTTCACGTTTGTTTCTGGAAGCAAAGAATTCCACCTTCTCGTACAACCAGTTACGTTTGATGCCAAACGGATGTCAAAACAGAATGTCGGCTCGGAAGCCAATAGGATTGAGAAAAACCGAATTGACAGACGCAACAAGTTCGCTGAACGTATTAGCCAGACCTTTAATGTGTCGCACGCTCTCATGTTGGAATTAGATTTAATGGAAAACGAACCGGCTGCGAACGTTTCGCTAGAAAAGCATTTTGTTGAGCTCGAAGCAAAAAAGCGACTTGTTGAAAAAATTATTCATTGGCATATGAGCACGGCAATTCAAGGGGATACCTTTCTTCGCAGTTCAGATGCACTGGGCAGTGAAACAAATGAGCGTTTAGCATTTTACCCACCAGCAGAGAATTTTGGCAGAGGGCCACAAACCGAAATCCGATACGCGCCTGTTAAACGAAGCTCTAGTCATTCCGACAGCAAACAGAAGTCGATTGTTCTTCGTCGAATAAGTGGTTTCTTAACAGAGATGCAGGGGAAAAATGCTCGGGTCACGTTTGTCGAAAGTGGTCAGACCTTTCAATATGACATGCCTGCCGATCAACTTCGCAAATCCGGAATTGAGATCATTAATCAGCCATTTCAAATGGATGAAATTGAAATACAGTCGGATGATGGTTTAATTGTGGGATATCGTTTCCGACCATTGGCAAAAGCGTCTGACGCATACGTCGAAACGCTCAATTTCGACGACGAACGTAAACGAAAACGTGACCTTATCCTCAAAAAGTTCGCAAAAACTAAGGCTTGATTTCTACGAGTCTGGAGTGGGTGAAACAATTGTTATTACCTTTCCTTCGGGTGGTCTTGGATTAATCGATGCACATCCTTCCAAACATAACCATCGTCCTGATATTCTCAAATTAGTCGAAGGCAAGAAACTTCATTTTGTATGCCTGTCCCACCCCCATGCGGACCACGGTGTTGATTTAGTGCCGGTTTTGCAGAACCACAAGACAATTGAATCATTCTGGCACACCATCTACCATGTTCCTGCTTTAATTTACGGAATTGAACAAACTGTCAGTTTCCCCAGCGAAGTGCGAGAATATGCATCGAAAATGAACCAAGAATGGGGAGAGTTTTTGGTGGATATTTTTGGAGCGGTTGCTGAACGAAATATTTCCTCCGCATGAATTGCGAAGTAATTTGGTCGCCGATGTTGTGGACGGAGTCGAAATATACTGCCTTAGCCCTGATGAAAGTGTGCAAAATTCCTTTTTCAGAGCTTATCAAGCAAAATTGGAAGATACGAAAAACAAATTACCAGATCCCAATTTACTCTCGGCTGTTCTTGCTCTGAAATTTGGCGAGAGTGTTGTGTTGCTGGGGGCGGATGCTCACAAAGAAAATTGGGAAAGTGCTTTGAAACATTTCCACAAACGAAATTTACCGAAGGCCAGAATTCTCAAGGTGCCTCACCATGGGGCAAGGAATGCGCTTGATCTAGGTCGTCATGCCAAAACCTACTTGGATGTTTGCTCTCATGTGCCGAAAGCAAAAGCCGTTATTTTTGCAGGTGATGCAAAACACCCAGATAGCGATGTTTTTGCTAGGATTCGGTCAAGAACTGATACTATTTGCGTGTCGAATGGTCGCAAGTCGAAGTTAGCACAATCGAATCCATTGGGGCTGCGATTGCTGGGAGCCACAAGTGTTAATCCTGCGCCGGTTTGTAATCCGGTGGTAAGTTTCGAACTCGAGGCAAATGGCAATGTCTCTTTGATTGCAGGTGTCGATTGCAAAACAGGATGTTTCCCTCCTTAATCTTCAAACTCCCAAGCTGGCTCTAATCCGGAACCTTTTAGGTACGACACTTGCCAGGCTCGCGGCTTCGTCAAACAAAAACCCGTAACGCCCGGTCGCGCGAGATTTGTCCTGGTGGTGTCGGATTTGAAACCAGATCCGCGAGCGGGGGACGTGGCGCGGTGCTGGTTGCAAATTTGACACGACCAGGCTGAAATGGGGTGAGTGTTTGCGTGGTTGGCATCCGGCTTGGCCTTCAATTCAGCAAGACAGATGACAAATACGGGAACGCGAACGGGGAATTAAAGGAAAAACACAGTCAACGGTGCTGCCAGTAGAACGGACGGCGATGCAGGTGCATCACGGCTTTGATGTAAATGGCTTCGGGGCGCACACTGTAAACGATGGCGTAAGGAAAGCGATGAAAGTTGAGCTTGCGATTGTCGCCCCGCATTTTGCGCCAGCGTTCCGGTTCGGCCACGATGCGGCGCAATGTGTCCTCAAACTCGTCAAGGAAGTCATTGCCCAGGCCTGATTGCCGGTCTTCGTACCACAGCGCCCCGGCTTCCAACTCCTGATCGGCTTCAGGATGGCTGACGATGTGCATGGAGCTTGGTGCGAATGTCCCGTACGGTTTCCGCCACCGGGCGGCAAGTGACTTTGCCTTCCTCGATTTCACGGGAGCGGCGGTCTATGACTTCCTGCCACTGCGTTTCGGCGTCGGCGTCCACGGTGTTGTCAAGGCTGGTGATGAGTTGGCGGGCCAGATACGCCCGGTCCTGCTCCGGCAAGGCCAGCACTTCGGCGACTTTTTCAGCGGTCATGCTCATGCGCGTATAATATCGCTCAGGCCGGCGGATTGACAAGTTTCAATAAATCAAGCGGCTGCAAAGCACTGGCCAGCCGAACTCGCGGGCCAGTTGAACAATGACCAGTGACACCCGTTCGCGCGTGATTTGTCCTGGTGGTGTCGGATTTGAAACCAGATCCGCGAGCGGGGGATGTGGCGCGGTGCTGGTAGCAAATTTGACACGACCAGGCATTGTTGGGGGTGAGTGTTCGCGTGGTTGGCATCCGGCTTGGCCTTCAATTCAGCAAGCCAGATGACAGCCACGGGAACGCGAACGGGGAATCTTGAGTATTGAAAAAGTGTGTGTCTGAAAGGTCGTAGCACAGAATCATGGGACTTTTGTCCGCGAGCGTGTTTTTGGAGTTCAACGACTTACAAAAACCGTTTGTGCTACTTTTTGTGCTACTTTCATGGCTCGCCAACCGGTTCAAATGAAGACAGGCAAAAAGTGAGTATTGTATAATGTTTACAATGGTTTATCCTGTGTGTTTAGCAATCACAAGAAACCGCCAGAAAGGGCCATTTTTCAAATTTTAAGTCCTGTGCGTCTGCCATTTCGCCACACCGGCACTTTCCAAAAACGCTAACCGCGAAATCACGCAAATGAAAGCGTGAATTTCGGAGCACCTTCCACCATCGCATTCGGGAACTGTACCCGTAGCGGCGACCATCCTGGCTACCGTATCGCCCGGCTTCCAGTCGGATGGTCTGATGTGAAAGCGAGGTCATAACATGGGTACGGTTTGTGGCCGGGCGGCAAGATGCCGCCGGTTACGGCAGGCAAGGATGCCCGCCGCTACAAATCGGTGGCAGTGCCTGAAAGGCGCCCCGCCCTGCCTCTCTTGCCAGCCAGGACCACTTCTTTCGCCAACAGCCGGCTGGGTTAGGGACGCACCTGCACCCGGAACATGTGGGCATCGCGATCGAAGTTGAAGTTGGTTGCCGTGTAGGACATCGGGCTGTCAGAGGCTTGAATCCAGTCGGTGAGCGGCGCCCAGGAAACATCGTTGGTCAAGGTCTGGAGTCTGATAAAGCCGGTCGGGAATCGCCGCCCATTGCAATTGGAAAAACCGGTTGCTCTGGACCGTTACCGGGAAAATGATGAATTTCGAGGCCGGATTGGTGGGGTTGAGCCCGGCGATGAATTTGCCGTAATCCGACATTCCGCTCCCGTCCGTGTCGGTGAACTGCGTCCGGTTGGTGGTGACGGAGCCGAAATAAGCCATTTCCCAGGCGTCGGAAATGCCGTTGTGATTCACGTCAAGGAAGGTGTAGTTGCCGGTAAATTTTACCGTGCCGCCAGCGGTCAGCGTGTTCGTCTGGCCGGCGGGAGTTTGATAATATGGCACGTCGCCGAATTGTGCGACGTATTGTCCGGCGGCCACATTGCTGAGGGTGACGGACGGCGCGACGCCGGATTGGACCGGGACGAGGCCGATGGGTGAGAGCAAGGACAGCGACCAGCTTCCCTGGCCCAGATTTTTCGAGATGACAATTGCTCCGCCCGTCTGTGCGGCCACGCCGGTGATGCTCACATCGTCCACCAACCAGCCGTACATCTGCTGGCCGATGTCAACTCCCTCATAATACCAGACCACCTGAATGGTTTTTCCCACGTAAGGCGTCAGGTCCACCGTTTCCTGTTCCCAAGCATCGGATGTTTGCCCGGCATAATCCACCAACGTGGGGATCGAGTCTGGCGACACGCTGCTGTTGGTGCTGATTCCCAACTGGCCGTCCTCCAGGCCGGAACTGAAATCGAAACAGTGCCAGAACGTGAGGGTGGCCTGACTGACACCAGAGAGGTCAATCACCGGGCTGTAGAGAAAGCTGCTGGCCAGGAAATCAAACGACTGGCCGTTGAGATCGCTCCCCCACGCGTTCGTCCCCGAATGCGCGCTGTTCTGGAGGCCGTTGTGAGGCGTGCCCAGTGTCCAATTGACATCGGAACCATAAACGGGGTCGGGAACGACGGTCCAGCCCGGCGCGCCACTTTCCAGATTGTCGGACCACGGCGGCGTCGGCGCCTTGAGCGTCTGGAACGTGAAAAGGTTTCCGTTGTTGTCGTCCACGGCGATGTTCCCGGCCTGGTCGCGGCTGACCACCTGGTAATAATAAACGTGGTTCGCCAAAAGTCCGCCGATGGTTACGGAATGATTCGTGACCAACACGCTGACGTAAACCGAGTTGGCCGGCTGCTGCTGCATGCCATACTGCACGGACGAATCCGCCGGCTTCGACGTGAGCCACGTCACTTTGGCGTTGGAATAATCCGTGGTGGCTGCCACCTGGGAAATGACCGGCGGCACGGTGTCAATGCTGGCCGTGGCGGTGACATTGCTGTTGGCTGATGCATCAAAATAGGCCGCCGTAATGGTGTCGCCATTTTGAACGCGCAGTTGATTTGTCGCCGCCACACTGCTGACGAGCGTGAGGCTGCCTCTGAACAATCCCGGGTGCGTCGTCTCGAACAGCGTGACCGTCGTGCGATTGGTCCGCGAACTCGCGACGAAACCAACCTGTGTTTGTCCTGTTCCCGCCAAATCCGAGTCACCGACCTCCACCGTCACCACGTCGTTGGTTGTATAAACCGTGTTGTCGAGAAAGACCACGCCCTGGCCGTTCGCGCCGGGCGCGAGGAACTTGATGATGTTCCGCAGCAGCGTCACCGCGTTGTTCGGCGCAGCGCCGTTTGTCGGGATGGCGTCGAACGGAAATGAAAGGAAAACAACGCGGCCCGGACTGTCCACGCCAATGTTCGGATAGCTCATGCCGCACGGTTTGCCGGACACCGACTCGAATGTAACCGCCGTGGAATCGGACGACGGCGCGAACGTGTCGGAAAAATCCGGCCCATAGACATCACCCAAACCATCATCGAAACTGGGATAACTGCTATAATTCAGCGTCACGTTCATGCCGCTGGCGACGGACGCGGGCGCGCCGAAAATCGCAGGCACGCCAAAATCCTCGTCGCAATCATCACACTGCGCGGGCGGGTCGGGATTTTGCTCGAAGCCCGCCACTTGAAGCACATTCCTCCGAAACGGCACATCGCCCAATTGCGACAGGATGCCCATCGAGGACATAAAAAACGAGCCGCCGCCATTCAAGTAGCTCTGAATCATGAATTGCTGCTGGGCGTTCAGCGTATTGTTGGTGGCGGTGGGGTCGGGCAGGCCATCGGCGTCAACTCCGTAGTTCACGATGTCATCGGTTATCCGCCAGATGACCACCGGGAACGGCTGCAGGTCGGCAAGCTGCGGATAACCGCGCGCGTTCACTTTCCAAAATCCATAACTGACACCCGCCGATGCCAGCACATTGGTGTAGGCGCTGTCAGGAATCACCGTCGAACCATTTGCCTCTTCCGCCACCGTGTCATAAGCGTCCACCAGCAGCACTGTCGGCGTCGCCAGGCCGGTGAACGTGTAATCCGCGCCGCCGTTGTTGTTCGTGGCGGAGTTCCCGGCGGCATCGGAAGAAACAATGAGAAAATAATACGTCTTGCCGGGGATAAGTCCGGTCAGCTTCACGACGTGGTTCGTCACCAGCACCAGATTGGTGACGCCGAGATTCAGATTGGAACTGTTCGTGCCGTAGCGAACGAGGGAAGTCGCCGGCTCGCTCGTCTGCCAGGTGATGGTGAGAATGCCGACATCGGTGCCGGATGCGATGGAGCTGATGACCGGCGACACGAGATCAGCCACGGCGGTTGCAATTCGTTTCGCCCCGCTCGCGTCAAAATAATCCGCCTCCAGGTTGTCGCCGTTGGCAATCTGGATTTGTCCCGCACCCGCCGTGCCGGTGACGGTGGCAACCGCGCCGGTGAAAGCGCCGTAATTTCCCGACGCGTGCAACAGATTGGTGACCGATTTGTGCGCGGTGAGATTGGTCACCAGCGCGCTCACCGTGTTGCTGGCGGCGCGGGCGGCATCGAACACCTCGATTTGCATGACGCCCGGCGCAGTGTAACGGGAACGGTCCAGCAAAATGAATCCCGTGCCCGGCCGCGCGAGATTGCCGGACGACACCAGCGCGAAATCCTGGTCAATGACGTTGGGCGTGTTGGTGATGGCGTCCTGCACAATTTTGCTGCCGCGCACCCGCAGGAGATAATCGCCCGGTGCGGGCTGCGAGAGATAAACGCCCTCCACGTTGTTGATGTTGTCCGGCGTCGGCGCGTTCGGCACCGATTCGCCCGCGCCGAATTGATTGCCGCGATAGAGCGTGCCGTCCGGCGCGACGACTTCCAAATCCAGATCGTTCACCAGCGCGGGA
>CAWFZJ010000086.1:0-98831 GCA_963820205.1 uncultured Verrucomicrobiae bacterium | reverse complement strand
GTTATCATCTACTGGTACCGTTGGTCTGCTCCCCGCGCCATGCGTGATGTAATAAATCTCCTCGGTCTGGACGTGATAATGTTCCTGAGTGCTCGTGCCGACCGGAACGCGTGCCTCGGCCAGGCTTTGGTTGCGGATAATGGAATTGCGATGCGCCAGCAATTCACGGATTTCCGAGCCGTCCTTCGTGATGAACGACGGCGCTTCATTGAGATTTTTGATGTCCATGCGTTTAAATGAGTATGCATTCATACCGCGAAACCTGCGAAGAAAAATGACTAAATCCTAAATCCGAATGACGAAAGAAATCCCAATGACCGAATAACGAATTAATCGTCCGGGGAAATGATTTGTCATTGGGATTTCGTCATTCTTTAGTCATTTGGCCTTCGTCATTAGTCATTTCCCCTCTCAAAACCCCTCCGGCACTCCAAATATTTTTGCCCAATTGGCCTGGCCCAGCACCACCCCGATGATGATCAAAGCCATGGCCGTCCAAAACGTGGGCGTGACCGGCTCCTGCAAAAAGAACCACGCCCAGCCCATCGTGCTCAACGGAATGAGATTGTTGAACAGCATGACCTGGCTCGTGCGCCAATGCCGGAGCGCGTCATTCCAGAGCGCATAGGCAATCACGCCGCCGAACACGATGCAAAACGCCAGCACACCCAGAATTCCGCCGGTGATGGGAATGCCGCGCGTGAAATAAATCTCGGCCAGCCCAAACGGCATGAGCGCAATCCCCGACATCCACATCGTGTGCGCCGCGACCTCCGCCCCGCTCAAAGTGGCGCTGAGAATTCGCATTTGATGGCTGAATGTCGCCCACAAAATGCTCGCGGCCAGTCCAAGAAACTCGCCGAACAGGTCCATTTTTGCCGTTTGCAGCGCCGGCCAGAACAAAACCAGCACGCCGGCCAGCGCGAGCAACGCCGCTCCGTAACGCCGCGCACTGGCCCACGTCCGCTGCGGCCGTTCTTCCCACAACAACGTCCACACGGGCGACGCGCCGAGATACAACGCCACGTGCGAAGCGGCGGTCAGGCGCAAGGCCCAGTTAAAGGCGACGATATATATCGACAGACACAACCCACCGCGCCACCACAACTGCCGGCGCAGTCCGGAGGTCAACGGGCGATATTCACCGAGCCACGAAGTGAAGCGCAGCACCGCCAGCAAAAGCAGCCCGGCCAGGAGAAAGCGGATGCCGCCGGTCCAGATGGGCGGCCACGCGGCAACCAGCCACTTGGTCCCCGCGTTATTGCCGCCCCACAGAAAAATCACGAACAGCAAGCTGGCGGCGGTAACAGCGTTATTTTTTGGATGCGACACCCGGCGAGTAAGCCAATGCGCAGGCGCGTTGCCAATAAAATTTATTCCAGCAGGTGGGGCGAGACTACTAGTGAGCCGTAATCACTCGATTTGGCAAAGGCGCTTCGAAAACTTCAAATTTTACTTGAACACCTGTTTCTCATTATCGAAAAAAACATCCTTTCCCTTTACCTCAACTTTATTAAACAAATTTGTTTCTTGCTCCATTTTTGTGTATTTTAGAATGAAGACTGCATTTTGGGGATATTCCGGCAAATCCCATTGAGCAGCGCGCAAAAAAAAATGCGATATTTTTATTATTCCCAACACCAAGTGATATTTCTTTGGCATATGGAGAACCCACAATTAGCCCCAAAAGCCCCCTAATTAGTCCTGGGTGCGATTGCTCAATGGCTTGAATGCTATTGGCGACTGGGACATATTTTAGCTTGAGGAAAATTCGCGTGTGACTCCAATGCACGTTTTGAACCGTTACGCGGCTTGTGTCGGAGATGGGAAATATTTCAACAACTACTCGTGAGTATAGACCATTTATTAATGATTCAACATCAATGTCGGCCAATAGAGATTGATTCCGCGACAATTTGAGGCGGATTTCTTTGAGAATCGAGATGGAAAATGAAAAATCGGTTTAAGAATTTCGGGCGTTGGTTTGGCCAGGACGCTGGCTGTCCCACAGGATCATGGATCATTCACCCGGTTTTCTGAATCTGGTCAACGACGCCAAACGGCGCGTCAACGAAGTCAGCGTGGCCGAGGCGCGCGCCCCGCCTAGCCGCCAATCGCAAGGCCGTGCTGCTGGACGTGCGCGAGGACAACGAATGGCTGTCGGGCCATGCCGCCGAGGCCGTGCACTTGGGCAAGGGAATTCTGGAACGCGATCTGGAGAAGCTGTATCCCGACCCGAAGACGGAAATTATCATGTATTGCGACGGCGGCTTCCGGTCGGCGCTCACGTGCGATGCGGCGCAGAAGATGGGTTATCGCAACGTCCACTCGCTCATCGGCGGTTACAAAGGGCTGGTGACCGCCGGCTGGCCGATGAAAAGCGGGTGACAGGGCGTGAACCGGACTTTTCGGGTGCAGCCGCGACATCATGTCAACGATGTCCATGCCTCGTGCCGTGAGGGCGATCCTAAACATCAACTCCACTGAAAACACAGCGAAACCACGGCCCAAGTTGCCGCTTGTGTTCGCCAGCCGCCATTCGCCAAGATTCGCGCCAATCAAACGTTACCGGTTATGAATCATAACACCCCATTCGGCCAGGCGGCGGTGCTCGCCGCCACGATGATCGCGCTTGCCCCACTGGCCCGGGGTGTCGAAACTTCAACCAACATGCCCGCCTGGCTTGAACACACGGTCTTCTACGAAATTTATCCGCAGTCATTCCGCGACTCGAATGGCGACGGCATCGGCGACTTGCGCGGCATCACGGAAAAACTACCCTACCTGCACGACCTCGGCGTCACCGGCATCTGGTTGAATCCTTGTTTCGAGTCGCCCTTCCGCGATGCCGGCTACGACATCTCCGATTTCTACAAGGTTGCGCCGCGCTACGGTTCCAACGACGACCTGCGCGCGCTGTTTGCCGAGGCGCGCCGGCTCGGCATCCGCGTGATGCTCGATCTTGTCGCCGGCCACACCTCCGACCAGCACCCCTGGTTCCAAGCGTCGCAGCGGCACGAGCGCAACCGCTACACCGACTGGTATATCTGGACGGATAGCGTGTGGACCTGGACCGCGCCCGGGCAGCAGGTGGTGGTCGGCGGCGCCGAGCGCGACGCCAATTACATCCCCAACTTTTTCCATTTCCAGCCGGCCCTGAACTACGGCTTCGCCAAACCGGATCCCAAAGCGCCGTGGCAACAGCCGATTGACGCGCCCGGCCCGCGCGCCGTGCGCGAGGAACTCAAGAACATCATGCGCTTCTGGTTCGACCTTGGCGCGAGCGGTTTCCGCGTGGACATGGCCGGTTCGCTCGTGAAAAACGATCCGGATGGCAAGGCCACCGCCGCGCTCTGGCACGAGTTCCGCCAATGGATGGACCGCGAGTATCCTGACTGCGCGCTGGTCTCGGAATGGTCACAACCCCAGGTCGCCATTCCCGCCGGGTTCCACATGGATTTCCTGCTGCCGTTCGCCAAGCCCGGCTACAAGGCGCTGTTTCGCGCCGATGGCGACGCCAGGCCAATCTTTGATCGCAGCGGCAAGACCAGCATCAAGATGTTTCTCGACGAATTCGAGCCGCTCCTCGCGGCGACCAAAGGCAAAGGTTATATCGCCATCCCCAGCGGCAACCACGACACGGTGCCGCGGCTCGGCAACGGACGCGATGCGCGCGAGGTCAACGTGGCGATGGCTTTTCTACTTACGATGCCCGGCGTGCCATTCATTTATTACGGAGACGAAATCGGCATGCACTCGCTGAACGGTCTGCCATCCAAAGAGGGCGGTTACGGTCGCACCGGCGCGCGCACGCCGATGCAATGGGACGCCTCCACCAACTCCGGCTTTTCCACCGCCCCGGCGGAAAAACTATATCTGCCAATTGATCCCGCCGCCGACCGGCCAACAGTCGCCGCACAACTGGCCGATCCGGCGTCGAGCCTCAACACTCACGCGCACGCTGATCGCCTTGCGCAAAGCGCACACCGCGCTCGGAGCCAGCGGCGACTACGAAACCGTGCTCGTTCGCAAAAATCGCTGGCCGTTCGTCTTTCGCCGCGCGAAGGACGGCGAAGAAATTCTTGTCGCGCTCAACCCGACTGCGAAGACTTGCGAAGCCACCCTGCCCCGCAAAATCAAGGCGAGCGAGATGCAGTCGCTGGCCGGCGAAGCAACCGCGTTCCGCCGCGACGGCAACGCTTGGCGTGTCGTCCTGCCCCCGGCAAGCTTCGCCGTGGTGAAGATGAAATAGCGAGTCACGGCGAAAGAAAACCCGGAAACCAGGCGACTGGTTCCGGGTTTTGAATTCGTTGGTAGCGGCGCGTCACTGAGTGTCGCGCATTTTTGCGGCGCGTCAGAAGACCGCCGCTACAATACATTTACCGCCCCTTCGGCAGCGCGCTGGTGCCGGCATAGACGGCGTTCTTGCCGAGCAATTGCTCGATGCGCAGGAGTTGGTTGTATTTCGCCAGACGGTCGGAGCGGCTCAAGGATGCCGGTCTTGATCTGGCCGCAATTCGTCGCCACGGCGATGTCCGCGATGGTCGCATCCTCGGTCTCACCGGAGCGATGACTGATGACGGCGGTGTAGGCGTGGGTTTTGGCCAGTTCAACGCAATCCAAAGTTTCGGTGAGCGAACCAATCTGGTTCACCTTCACCAGAATCGAGTTGGCCACGCCGATTTCGATGCCTTTTGCAGGAACTTTGGGATTGGTCACGAAATTGTCGTCACCGACGAGTTGAATCTTGTCGCCGATTTTATCGGTGAGCTTTTTCCAGGTCGCCCAGTCGCTTTCGCCGCAGCCGTCTTCGATGCTGACGATGGGATATTTATTGACGAGCTTGGCGTAAAAATTCACGAGGTCGTCACCCGTCACGGTTTCGCCGGTGCTTTTCTTGAACGTGTATTTGCTGTTGCCGACGTAAAATTCCGACGCCGCCGGATCGAGCGTGAGATAGATGTCCTTGCCCGGCTTGTAACCCGCGTCTTTGATGGCTTGAATAATGGTTTCCAGCGCCTCTTCGACGCTGCCCAGCTTGGGCGCGAACCCGCCTTCGTCGCCGACGGTCGTGGTCAGGCCTTTCTTTTTCAGCACGGATTTGAGCGCGTGAAACGTCTCGGTGATGGCGCGCAGGCCTTCGCTGAACGTCGGCAGGCCGAGCGGCATGATCATGAATTCCTGGAAATCAATCGGGGCATCCGAGTGCGCGCCGCCGTTGATGACGTTGGCCATCGGCACGGGCAGGACTTTCGCGTTCGGCCCGCCGAGATAGCGGAACAACGGCTGGTTCAGTCCGGCGGCGGCGGCCTTGGCGTTCGCGAGCGATACGGCGAGGATGGCGTTCGCGCCGAGCTTCGACTTCGTTTCCGTACCGTCGAGCTTGAGCATCGTCGCGTCCACCGTCAGTTGGTCGATACGGGTCGAGACCGATGAGTTTGGGGGCGATGACATCGGTGACGTTTTTGACGGCCTTCTGCACGCCCTTGCCGCCGAAACGTTTCTTGTCGCCGTCGCGGAGTTCGATGGCTTCGTGTTCGCCGGTGCTGGCGCCGCTGGGGACCGCCGCGCGACCAAACGCGCCGCAGCACAACGTCACATCAACTTCCACGGTGGGGTTACCGCGCGAATCGAGGATCTCGCGCGCCTGGATATCTGTAATTTTGCTCATAATTTGTATTTTTAATTTTTAAACTTCAAAATCCGAAGCGGATATGGTAAAAGTTGCACGCAGCGAGTCAAGAAGGCGTTGTTTAGAATTCTCCGTGAAAGGCGGCCAGCGGGAAAATCCGCCGTTTAATTGAAGCGGCCCCGGGTATGTTCGTATTCCCGCTCGTCCTCGAGTTTCTTTCCGCACAAGCACCAGTGTGGCATAGGTCAATTCCCGCATTTCTTCCCCTTGCGTCCCAACCTCTTTTTCAAGTTCGACGATTCGCTTTTCATAAGCGCGAATGCGCTCCTGGAAGGGCAATTGGAGGGCCGCCAGCCGCGATTCAAATTCGGTGAGGGCATGCTGTGCCTTTTGTTGCCTTTCCATCAGGGCATTTCGTTGTGCGTACAAGCCTTGAACCAGGCTTTGTTTGGCGAACTCAGCCAGCTCGGGCATGATTTTCTCCCGGAGCATCTGTCCCTGCCGCCCCGCCATCGCCTCGGCCACGAGGGCGCGCTGTTTCCAATCTTCGGCGGATAATGAATCCGCCGCCACACCCTCCGTCAACGCCGGCAGTGTGGACAGAGAATGACCCGCACGCACGTCGGAACCCGCCATGCCTTTACGCCAGAACAGAAACACCAGAAAGCCCGACAGCGCGATGATCACGGTGAGCGATCCGACGATCCACCACACGATCTGAACCGGAGTTTGAGCGGCTTCCACCGTTGGTCGTGGCATGGGCTGGGCTGTTTTCGCTGCAGGCCGGGCTGGTGCCGGTGGCAGGAGCCGCGCCTCATTCGTTATCGGTTGAACAACTGGCGGATTGGATTGAGGGCCGGACTGGGTATCAGCCAAAATTTTGATCTGGTTTGTGGTCGTGAGAACAATCTCCGGCTTTCCCTGAAAATCTGTGATGCGTCCGGACACTTCAACTTCCTTGTCCTGATAACTCTTCAAATCGGGAAAATTGTTCGTGTCGCTTCCCTTGATCACACAAGTGAGTGGAGAGTCGGGGTATCTCTGGTTCAAATTCAAGAACACGATGGTCGGGCGGAGGGTGACCTGGGCCACGCGGTCGGTCACAATGACTTCCTGGTTCAGATAATTGGTGGCTGCCGCAGCCGGGATTCTCGGCGGCACATTGGTCTGGGCAGAAACGCCGGCCACCCACGCCAAAGTCCAGGCGCCAGCCATCATCAGCCCGCGGCAAAGTTTCAAACATCGCACGACTTCATCATGGCGCGCTAATCCGGTTCACGCAATCCCAGGTTTTTGGCAAACCCCATTTACGCCGGTGTCCGCCGCTGGCCACGGTCGCGCGTGGCAGGCCGGAGCAGCGTTGTGATTTCCTGGCTTTGGACCCCTTGGCCGCAACCAAAATTAACTGGATTTAGTAGCTGGACAAATTGCACGATATCTCCATACTATCGCCCACATATGAAAGAGATACTTAGTCTTCCATCCGCCACATTAAAACGCATCATCGCGTTGAGGGAAAAAATCGAGAAGTTGCAATCGCAGCTTCAAGCCGTCGTCACCAACTCCTCTTCGCTTGGAAAAGCGGCTCCTAAAAAACGCACCATGAGTCTCGCGGCCCGCCGGAAAATTGCCGCCGCCGCCAGGGCGCGCTGGGCCAGAGTCAGGGCCGAGAAAAAAGCGTAGCCAGTAACTGCCCGGGTGATTTTCTCCGTCGCCAGTCGGAGAGTTAAGCCGCGGCCTCAATTTCCGAAATGTTAAGCAGCCATCCGCTGCAGGTGGTGTATTATCTAGCCGGAACGACGCAGTTAAACGCGACGGGCCGGCAACGACTTGCAGTGCAGGACAGGTGTCGCGCCTGTCCCACTGGTAGGTTACAATTTCCGTTCCAAAATATACTTCTCCGCCTGACCGGGCTGCAATAAGGTTATCACCGATGAACCCGATTAAACCGGTGACAACTCGTCCGTTGGAAATCAACGTGGTCGAACCCATCAGCCCGGCGCTGGAGCGGGTGAAGGGCATGTTGTTCCGGCCATTCGATCTGGGCAAATGGTTCGTCATCGGCTTTTGCGCGTGGCTGGCTTGTTTGGGGGAAAGTGGAGGGTCTGGTTTCCATGTCCCCGGCGGCAGTGGACGCAGTGGCGGCGGTGAAAACTTCCGGCATGAGTTCGAGCACGCCAAAGACTACATCTTGAATAATCTGGGTTGGATTGTTCCATTGGCGGCGGTGGTGGTGGTCGTTGGTTTGGGACTTTGGCTGCTCTTCCTGTGGCTCAACAGCCGGGGCAAATTCATGTTCCTCCATTGCGTGGCGCTCGACAAGGCAGAGGTCGCAAAACCGTGGAGCCAGTTCGCGATCGAGGGAAACAGCCTGTTCCTGTTTCGGCTGGGGCTGGGACTGTTCGGCTGGGTGCTCACCTTGCCGCTGGTGGTGATAATTGCCGTGATGATTTTCAGGATGGTGCAACATGGCGAGCCTGACGTCGGCGGCATATTCGGCGCGGTTGGCCTTGGGCTGGTGCTGATTACGGTGGCCGTGGTGTTTGCCATCATCCACAAATTCACCACGGATTTTGTGGTGCCGATCATGTTTCTGCGGCGCACCCGGTGCCTGACCGCATGGAAAGAGTTGTGGACGCTGCTTTCGTTCCATGCGGGCCAGTTCATCCTGTATCTTCTATTCTCCATCGTGCTGGCGATGGCGATTGGCATGATGGTTGTGATGGCCATGATCGTAACGTGCTGTTTCTGTTGCATGATGCTCCTGCCGTACGTGGGCACGGTGGTGGTGTTGCCCGTGCTAGTGTTCAAGCGGTCGTACTCGCTCTATTTTCTGGCGCAGTTTGGCCGGGAGTACGATGTGTTCCCGCCAACCGCTCCGCCAGCTCCAGCCACGCCGCCAGCAATATGAGGCAGCTTTGCGATTGCCAATCGCCGGCTGGCCTGTTATTCATTTCCCCGGCAATGGAGTTTGCCATTCCCGCATGGGAAAACCGCCTGACTGTATCAGAGCTGATGACTCCTACCGATGCCCGTTAATTCGCGGTCATTGGCAGGAGTATTTTTATGCTGATGTATCTTTGGGTTGCAATCGGCGGCGCGCTCGGCACGGTCGCGCGCTTCTGGCTCAACGGGGTCGTCTCGCGGCATTTCGGCGAAACCTTTCCGTGGGGTACGATGCTCATCAACGTCACCGGCTCCTTCGTCATCGGCTTCTTCGCGTCGCTCACCGGAACGGAAGGCCGCTGGCTGGTGTCACCGGCGTTCCGCATTTTTTTCATGATTGGCATTTGCGGCGGTTACACGACCTTTTCCTCGTTCAGCCTGCAAACGCTGAATCTGGCCAACGAAGGTGAATGGTTTCGGCCGGGCGCGAATATCCTGCTTTCGGTTGTTCTGTGTCTGGCTGGTGTGTGGCTCGGCTGGCTGCTGGCCAGTAATTTTAACCCAATGAAATAAACTGATATGCACCTACCTCATGATGCCATGTTGCTGCGGATTTTCCTCGGCGAAAGCGACCGCTGGGAACACAAACCGCTCTACGAAGCCATCGTCCTCAAGGCGCGTGAAATGCACATGGCCGGTGCGACCGTGCTGCGCGGGCCGATGGGCTTCGGCAAGACCAGCCATCTGCACACGGCAAAAATCCTCCGGCTTTCCATGGACCTGCCGCTGATCATCGAAATCGTGGACAGCGAGGAAAAAATCAACGCCTTCCTGCCCGTGCTCGACGAAATGATGGGCGGCGGCCTCGTCACACTGGAAAAGGTGAAGGTGATTGATTACCGCGCCGACCCGGATTTGCCGGCACAGTAAAAATCGTCCTCCTCGTCGTCCTCGTAATCGTAATCGAACAAAATCGAGGACGAGCACGAAAATTTTATGACGGAAAATATCTGGTTTATCGCGGCGATCTGGATGGGACTGGCGTTCATCGCCAGCTTGATTTCCATTCGCGTCGGCATTTCCGTGGCGCTGATCGAAATCGTCGTCGGCGTCGCCGCCGGCAACATCCACTTCGGCGATGGCCAGCACATCCTGCAATCGACCGACTGGACCAATTTTCTGGCCATGCTGGGCAGCGGCGTGCTGACGTTTCTGGCCGGGGCGGAAATTGATCCGGTTTCGCTGCGGGCCAATCTTCGCGCGAGCATGGCCATCGGCATTGCGGCGTTTCTGCTGCCGTTCGCCGGCGTGTGGCTGTTCGCGCAATTCGTTCTCGGCTGGCCGCTGCATCAGGCGCAAATCGCCGGCATCGCGCTCTCCACGACTTCCGTGGCCGTGGTCTATGCCGTGATGATCGAGACGCGGCAGAGTGAAACCGCGCTGGGCAAAGATGATTCTGGCGGCGTGCTTCATCAACGACCTTGGCACGGTGCTGGCGCTGGGTCTCATCTTCGCCAACTTCAACCTCTGGCTGCTGGTGTTCGTCGTCGTCACGTGCGTGATGCTTTGGTTCATGCCCAAGTGGACCGAGTTCATCGTCGTGCGCATGGGCGCAACGCGCGTGAGCGAGCCGGAAATCAAATTCATTTTCTTCGTGCTGTTCTTCCTGGGCGGCCTGGCCTCCACCGCCAAAAGCGAAGCCGTCCTGCCGGCTTATCTCATCGGCCTGGTCGTGGCCGGCGTGTTCCTGCGCGACAAAACGCTGGTGCATCGGATGCGGAGCATCGCGTTCGCGATGTTCACGCCGTTTTACTTCATTCGCGCCGGCTCGTTCGTGTCGCTGCCGGCGCTCTGGACGGCGCTGGGCGTCATCGCGGTTTTGCTGGCGCTGAAAATGGCCACCAAATTCATCGGCGTGTTGCCGCTCTCGCGGATGTTTTTCATGCGCACGCGCGAGGCCAATTACACCACGCTGCTCATGTCCACCGGCCTGACCTTCGGCACGATTTCGGCGCTGTTCGGGCTGCAAAACAAGATCATTGACCAGAAACAGTATTCGATTCTGGTCACGGTCGTCATCCTGAGCGCGTTTGTGCCGACGCTCATCGCGCAAAAATTTTTCCAGCCGCACGATTGAAACGATGGTCGAATGGGGCAAGATTTATCAGCGAAAGATCAACGGCAAAAAAACATCCCGACATCGGATGCCGGCGCAACCGGAAAGTGAGGCAACCATGTTTCAAAAAATACTGGTCGGTTACGACGGCTCAAAAGGCGGAAAGGCCGCGCTCGAACGCGCCGCTGTCGCCGCCAAACATTACAACGCTCAACTGACCGCGCTCTGGGTGCGCCAACCCCTGCCCCAGCACGCCGACCTGCCCGGCGAAACCGAGGGCGAAGCCGAAGCCGCCGCCGATTATTTTGAGGAGCGCAAGCGCGAAGTGGCGGAACTGGCGAAACAGCAGGGCATTGAAATCGCCTGCGAAAGCCGCGCCGGTCACGCCGCCAAAGTCATCGTGAACTTCGCCAAGGAGGGCGGCTACGACCTGGTCGTCATCGGCCACAGCGACCATTCCGAGTTATGGGGCCGGCTGCTTGGGCGATACCGCCGACCGCATCAGCGACCACGCGCATTGCAGCGTGCTGATCGTCAAATCCTGATGCCGCCGTTGGGCATGGACGACCTCGCCTTGCAATTCGACAGCACGGATGCCGGCAAACGCTTCATTGAAGGCTGGAAACGCGCCCGCATCATCGTGGACACTGGCGGCGGTCACAGCAAGCCTTGGTGGATTCGTGGCGGTCGTCAAACCGCCGCTTCTCGCTCGTCTCCGGCCAGAAGATTTCGTAGTTGCGGTTGGAATTGAACGGCGGGTCAATGTAAATCAAATCCACGCAGGCGTCGGGCAGCTTGGCGAGCTGTTCCAAATTGTCGCCGCAATAAATGACGCGGGTGTCCACGAGGGCGGAGGGTTTTTGGCGCGTTTCGGAGGGCCGAGTTACACGAGTCCCTGACTTCTCTGCGGGCTTTTCTGATTGGGGGCTCATGGAACTCGCCCCTCCGATTGCACCGGAAGCTTTCTTTGCCATGCGTCGAGTTTAGGAAATGTGTGCGAAATGAAAAGCGTTTTACCAAATTCGTTTCTATCTCCGCTCGCTGCGTGACCGGCTGCCGTGGTTCTGGTTTTTCTTCACCGTCGCCGTCTTGCTGCTCTCGGCGATGGGGCGATCTCCGCGAGATCCCATTCCATCGAAAAGTCAGGGACTCGTATAACTCGCCCATCCGATTCAACAATTATCCTCCAGCCTCTTTCTGATCCAGGCAATCCCGCACCGTTTGCGCGAGCTTTTGCGGATGATATGGCTTTTGCAGGAAGTTGATGCCTTCAACCAGCGCTGGCCCTTTGCCAACCACGCTGGCGCTGTAACCGCTGGTATAGACAACCTTCAGTTTCGGCTTCTCGCCCTTTAACTTTTCCGCCAGTTCGCGCCCCATCATGCCATCCGGCAGGACCATGTCGGTGAGCAGAAGCTGGATTTCATTCTTGTGCTGTTCCCAGAGATTGAGCGCCTCAATTCCCGAGACGGCCAGCAAGGCCGTATAACCGCAGCGTTGCAGGAGATTGCCCACCAGCAGGCGCACGGCCTGTTCATCTTCCACGATCAGGATGACTTCATTGCCCCGCGGCAGTTCCGCAATGACCGCCGTTGTTTTTTGTTTCGCGGCAGCGTCCCTGGCCGCCGGCAGGTAAATGCGAAACGTCGTCCCTTTGCCCACCTGGCTGTCAACTTCGATCCAGCCGTGGTGCTGCTTGACAATGCCGTACACGGTGGCGAGTCCGAGACCGGTTCCCCTGCCGATTTCCTTGGTGGTGAAAAAGGGTTCGAAGATGCGTGAGAGATTCTCGGGAGCGATGCCGCAGCCGGTATCGGTGACGCTCAAACAAACACACTGGCCCACGGCGGCGGCCGGGTTCTGTTGGGCGCATTCCTGGCCAATGGTCTTCACCGCCGTTGCGATCATCAACTGCCCGCCGGACGGCATAGCATCCCGCGCGTTGACCGCCAGGTTCAGAAGGACTTGTTCGATCATGCCGGCGTCCGCAAAGACGAGAGGAAGGGTGGGAGCATAGTCAGATCGCAAAGCGATGTCCTCTCCCAGGATGCGCTGAAGCATCTTGGTCATGTTACCCACAATCTGATTGAGATTCAAGTGATCGGGCTGCATGACTTGCTTGCGGCCAAACACCAGCAATTGACGCGTCAGCCCGGCGGCGCGCTCGGCGGCGTTGATGATTTGTTTGGCCAGGTCCACTTCCGCTTCCGACAGGTTTTTCGCTTCGAGCAGCAATGAGGCGTTGCCCTGGATGACGACCAGGATGTTGTTGAAGTCGTGCGCCACACCGCCGGCCAACTGGCCAATGGACTCCATCTTTTGAGCCTGGCGAAGCTGTTCTTCCAGCACAACTTCCTGGGTCACGTCACGATTAACAGCCACGTAATTGATGACCTTGCCCGCCGAGTCACGAATGGGCGAGATGGTCATCTCTTCCTCGTAAAGCGCGCCATTTTTCTTTTTATTGATGATCCGGCCCGACCACACCTTGCCCTGCGTGAGTGTTTCCCACATTTGACGGTAAAAGGCATTGTCGTGTTTGCCGCTTTTCAGTATTCGCGGATTCTTCCCGACCGCTTCCTCCCGCGGGTGACCGGCGGTCTTTTCAAATGCGGGATTCACATAAAGAATCTGGCCGCTGGTGTCCGTGATCACAATCGCCTCGGCGGCCTGCTCCACGGCGGTGGCCAGGCGGGCATGCGCTTCCTCCGCCCGCTTGCGATCGGTGATGTCGCGCCCCTCGTGGATCAGCAAAACGACCTGGCCCGCCTCATCCCTCAGGGGTTTGAGCGAGACGTCTATGGTGTGAAGCATGCCGTCGGTGGCAAGGTGAGTCGTTTCGAATCGCACCAACTCGCCGCTGGCGGCAGCCCGCACCGCCGCGCGAATGCGTTCCTGCGCCTCCGTCGAGTGGATCCACCAGGGCGTTTCCCAGAAGGGCTTGCCCGCCACGTTCCGACAGTTGGACGCCCGCGAAGTCGAGCGCGGAACGGTTGGCTTCGACCAGCGACCCATCAGGAGTCAAAAGCCCCATAAAGCCGAAAGAGCGATCGAAGATGGCCCGCGCCTTCCGCTCGCTCTCCCCCAGCCGTTTCTGCATCTGCTCGTGCTCCGCGATATCGCGCTGGAGTTCGCGGTTGGCCTTGTCCAACTCCTCCATTTTGTCTTCCAGCTTGTGAATGAGCACTTCGCTGTAGAGCCGGAGGTTTCTCGCATCTTCTTCCTCTGGAACCGCAATGGGTATGCGGGTGCGCGCGCCCGACGCCGGCGTTTGCATCACGGCTTTCTTGCCGGATGCGCCAGCGGCGACGACCTGGTTGATGCGCGCAATGAAGTCCGCCGGCTCGGCGGGTTTAAGAATGAAGGCATTGGCCCCGAGGTTCAGGGCCAGTCGCTTGTCGTTGGGATCGGTGTAGGTGGCGGTATAGACGACGAAGGGAATTTGATTGAGCCGGTCGTCCGCTTTGCACTGTCGCAGCAAGGTATAGCCATCCATTCGCGGCATGAGCAGATCGGAGATGATAAGTTGCGGCGGGTTTTGCCGGGCCTTGTCGAGGGCCTCCGCCCCGTGGCAGGCGCTTTCGACCTCGTAGCCGTTGCTTCTCAACAGTGTGCTGAGGAGTTGGCGATTCTCCTCCCGGTCATCTACTATCAGGACTCGGATCATGTTGCTCTCCTTTCTGGTTTGGCGGCAAAAATTGTCCAATCTCCGTCACAAACGTGTCGGGATTGATCGGTTTCTCCAGATAGCCGTTGCAGCCGGCGGCCAGCGCTTTTTCGCGGTCGCCGACCATCGCGTAGGATGTGACTGCGATGATGGGGATGTTTCGCAACGCCAGATCGTTCCGCAGTTCCCGGGCCACAGTGTAACCGTCCATCAACGGCAATTGAATGTCGAGCAGGATGAGCGCGGGTTTGACGGTCCTGGCCAGCTCGATGCCGGCAGGGCCATCGGATGCGGACACCACAGCGTAACCATGCTTCTCCAGCAGGAACGTGGCAAGATAACGATTCTGCTCGTGGTCTTCGATCAAAAGAATTTTCGGTTTCATGGCTTGCTCTTGTGTTTCAATGGCAGAAGGAAGGTGAAAACGCTTCCTTCACCCCAGGCGCTCTTGGCGGAAATTTCCCCTCCCAGCAGGTCCGCCAATCGGCGGCAAATGGTCAGCCCCAGACCCGTGCCCTCGTACTGCCGGGTCAGGCCGGAATCAATTTGCCGGAAGGGCTGGAAGATTTTCTCCATGTCTTCCGGTCTGATGCCAATGCCCGTGTCGGCCACGGAAATGCGGAGCGCGGAGTGCGGAGTGCGGAGTGTGCCAGGCTCGGTTTCCACCGTGAGTGTGACCTCCCCACGCTCGGTGAATTTGACGGCATTGTTCAGCAGGTTCAGCAGCACTTGCTCGACACGCAACTGGTCGCTGACAACCGGTCCCACGTCCGGGGACAGAACCACCCGCAACGCCAGCCCCTTTTTATCCGCCAGCGGTTTGACCGACGCAGCCACCTTCTCCAGCGAGTCCGGAAAATCGAACTGCTCGGCGCGGACTTCCAGCTGGCCGGCTTCGATCTTCGAGATGTCCAGCACATCGTTGATAAGCGCCAGCAGATGCCGCGCGCTGCCCTGCACCATAACCAATTGTTTGGTCTGTTCGCCGTTCAACGGCCCGGCCAGTCGTTGGAGGATGATGCCGGTGAACCCGATGATGGAATTCAGCGGGGTGCGCAATTCGTGCGACATGGTCGCCAGAAACGCGGATTTGAGCCGGTCGGATTCCTCGGCGCGCTCCTTGGCCACAGCCAGTTCGGCAGTCCGCTTCGCCACACGATTCTCCAGAGTGACATTCAGTTCGCGGATCGCTTCCTCGGCCTGCTTGCGCGCGGTAATGTCTTCATAAGTGCCCAAAATCCCGACGATGCGATTATTGATGTCACGGAGAGGGATCTTGCTGGTCCGCAGCCAGAGTTGTTTGCCGTCAGGCGCGGTTTGGGGTTCCTCGTAGCCCAGCTTTGAATTGCCGGAGCGCATGACCACCATGTCATCTTTGCGATAGAGTCCCGCTTGCTCCCGCCAGCCCATGTCATAATCAGTCTTCCCGAGAAGTTCCTCGGGGGATTTTTGCCCGGCGTCCTCCGCAAAAAGGCGATTGCATCCCAAATAGACCAAATCCGTGTTCTTCCAGAAAATACGCACCGGAATGGTGTCCATCACCATCTGCAGCATCTGATTGGCTTCGGCCAGTTGGCGCTGATTCTCGTGCAGCGCCGCTTCCGCCCGCTTGCGCTCGGTGATGTCCCGGCACAATGCCACAATTTTCAAGCTGTCGCCCACGCCCAGAATTGAAGCGTTGATCTCAATCGGAACCACGGTTTTGTCCGGATGCACATAATCAACTTCCAGTCCCCGCACCGAACCGCTGGCAATGCACTTCTTGACTTCCGCGGCATTTCGAGCCTGGTCGTATTCAGCAGTCCATTCGGTCACGAGCCGGCCCAGGATCTGTTCCCGTTTGTCATAGCCGGCCAACCGCAGGTATTCGTCATTGGCGTCGAGCACGCGCCCATCCGCGTCCAAGAACACGAATCCGGTTGCCGTGGTTTCGATCAACACGCGGTGCTTTTCCTCACTTTCTCGCAGTGCCTCCTCCACCCGCTTGCGATCGGTGATGTCCCTGATGGCACCCACCCTGATTTTTTGTCCCTCGTGTTCCGCTTCTCGAGCTCGAATCTCCATCGGGAAACTGGTCCCGTCCTTCCGCAACCCGATGGATTCATACGGTCCGAGGTCGCCGCTCTCCACCTGTTTCATCAAGTGCTCTCTGGCTTCGGGAGCGACCGTCAACGACAGGGCCTGTTTTCCGAGCAGCTCATCGGGGGTGTACCCGAACATCTCAAAGTATTGGTCATTTGCGTTCAGCAGAACACCGCTCTTGTGAATGGCGACGGCTTCAAACGTTGCATCGGAAAGGCGGCGAAAGCGAGCCTCGCTCTCGCGCAGGGCCTCCTCCGCCCGTTTGCGCTCGGTAACGTCACGCACGATGGCTTGGAGGAGGGTTTCTCCACCCAGTTCGACCCGGTTCAAGCTCACTTCGGCCCGGAACGGCGTCCGGTCCAGCCGGCAATGTTCCCATTCAAAGAACTGCGGCCCCTCGGTCAGGGCCAGGTTGATCTTCTCCAGGGCTTTCTCCTCGGAACGCTGTCCGTCCGGCTGCGTTGGCGGCGAGAATTTGTATGGAGGCGCGCCGACAATCTGTTCCCGGCCACAGCCAAACATCGTCAGCGTCCGCGCGTTGCAGTCAAAAAACCGATCGCGCCGCATCAACATGATCGCATCGTGGGCTGTCTCGAACAACGTGCGATATTTGAGTTCGCTGTCGCGCAACCCTATCTCAGCTTTCATGAGCCGGTCATGGTCGGATTGAACGCGGGCCAGTTGCCGTAATCGGCGGCGCAATTCCAATTGCGCCATGACCTGGCGGCTGAGCCTGCGGAGAGACTCCTGTTGACTGCGGCTCAACTTGCGGGGAACATGGTCAATAACGCAGAGCATGCCGAGCGCTTGGCCTTCGGGAGACACCAGTGGCGCGCCCGCGTAAAACCGGATGCGCGGCTCGGCAGTGACGAGGGGATTGTTGGCAAACCGCTCGTCGCGGGTTGCATCCGGCACAATGAAAAGGCCGGACTGGTGGATGGCGTGGCCACAGAAGGAAATGTCGCGTGCGGTTTCGGAAGCCGTCAGGCCAGCCTTCGACTTGAACCACTGCCGGTTTTCATCCACGAGCGAGATGAGGGCGATGGGGGCCTTGCAAATTTGCGCTGCCAGCAAGGTGAGATTGTCAAAGGCTTCCTCCGGCGGCGTATCCAAAACTTCATACTGCCGGAGAACCTCCAGTCGCTGTTTTTCGTCCTGCCATGGTGGCGGAGTTTTCATAACCCGCTGCAAATCGACAGCTCTTTCCCAAGTCGGCTGATATATTATCAGTTTCCCTACACGATGGCCAGCAAAAACTTCAACCGCCTGTTGGAAATTATACACTCCTCAGGCAGACGCATTTCAGCCAATCCACTCCCGGACCGCTTTCCGCCAGCGACGGTGGACCTGCGATTTACATCTCGAAATTTTTCAACTGTTGCAGTCCAAATTTCAGCGGCAGCCAGCCGATGCAAACGGACAGCAGCACGAAGCCGGCGATGCCTTCCGCAGTCCAACTGGCGCGCGCGTGCAAACCGGCCGCACCGAACATCAGCAACAACACGGATGCCAGGATGTAAAACGAACTCAGCACGAAACACAGGGTGCCGCCGAAGCCGCTGACAATCTTGTTCGGGTTGGCCTCCTTCAAATTCGGATACAGCACCCCCAATCCAATGGCGAGCCCGTTGAGCGCAAACGTCATGATGGTGACCACCGCGCCAAAGAACAGCACGCGATCCCAGCTCGTTTTGAGCAGATAGCAGGACAGCATGATGAGGCCAAAAGTCACGAAGAGCGACAGGGTGCTGGCCAGCCAGAATTTGATTTTGACCACGCGCGCCATGCCCATCGGCGCCATGCCGACGATCCACAGCCGCTGGCCTTCCAGCGAAAATTGCGGGAACACAAACCGCGTCGTGACCGAGGCGAGGTTCAGCGAGCAAACGCCGAGATTCAGAAACGAAACCAGGTTGACCCAGAACGGGCTGCTCAACTGGTGCGTGAAATTGCGCAGGTTGATGATATAGACGCCGAGCAGGCCGAACAGCATCACCGACTGGCCCCATTGCGTGGTGTCGCGCCAGAACATCCGCAGGTCTTTGACCGCCAGCGCGCGGGTGTCACGGCTGAGCCAGGAAAATTTCGCCGCGATTTTTTCCAGCGCGCCGACGGAATACCGGCCATCCTGACGGGTGCGAAACCAATTCTGTCCGCCGCCCGAACGACTTTGCACCGCCGAGGAGGTGTCGTAAAACAGGCGGCCAAACCGCGTGAACGCAATGCCGCCGAAAAACAGCGTGTGGCTCAACAGCACCAGCGCGAAAAACACCGCGCCGCGCCGGACGCCTTCGGCCCATTGCAGCACGGACGACGACAGCCAGTAGCTCGGCAGAAACGGAAACAGGGTGAACCGCGTTTTGGCGAGCAGTTGATCGAGCGCTTCGAGCGTGCGCCGATCGAGCAAATTGTCGTCCACTGGCTGCGCCTTCCACCAGAACGCCGCCAGCGCCAGCAAAATCAGGGCGGTTCCAATCAGGGCGATTTGAAAACTGCGCCGGTCCAGATATCGTCCGATCCCAATCGCCAGCGCGGCGCCCAACACGCCCGGCAGCACGATGAACAGCATGATCAACATCAGTGTCACCGGATAAAAATGCCACGGCACCCCGCGCAACAAACCGAACGCCGCCAGCAGCGGCGAAATCAAAAACACAAACGCCCAGGACGCCAGCATCGTGGATTCGATGAATTTCCAGCGGAAGATGGTCTGGGCCGGAACCGGCAGCGACAGCAGAAACGCCGTCTCCCGGTTGCGGAACAAATTCGTGTAGCCGATGACGAGATTGCTCAACAGCAGCAGCGCGAATAAAAATGCGAACAGGACGTAGAGCAACCGTTCCGTGAGCACCGCGCCCAGGCCCGGAAATTTCGCGATGAATCTCAGCCCGTGATAAAACAGCGCGAACGACACGACGAGATAGCCGGCGATGAACAATCCGATGACGCCCGTGAGCAGGCGCGATTGTTTGCGCGCGGCCAGCAGCCGCCGCCAGCTTTGCCGCGCGTTGACCCGCAGCAACAACCACAGCGGCGAAGTTATTTGATTGAACGGAACCCATGGACGCGGCATCCAAGTTACCGTTGCCAGTTGCCGCGCGCAATGTCTGTCGCGGGCAATGGACTTTCAATGAAACCGCGCAAATTCAGCCGACGCGCCTTCCTCGCCGCAGGATTGCTGGCCGCGCCCTGCGTGGTGGTCGCCGATGCCGCGTGGCTCGAACCGCAATGGGTGAAAATCCGCCGGTTGCGGCTGGCGCAGGGCAAGCCGGCCCATCGCTTCGTTCATTTCACTGATTTGCACCACAAAGGCGACCGCGCCCACACCCAATCCGTCGTAAACAAGATCAATTCGCTGAAGCCCGATTTTGTGTGTTTCACCGGCGACATCATGGAAGAGGTAAAATTTCTGCCGGAAGCGCTCGAAATCCTGTCCGGCGTCAAAGCCCCGATGTATGGCGTTCCGGGAAATCATGATTACTGGAGCCGCGCGCCGTTTGGCGATATTCGCAAATGCTTCGCCGCCACCGGCGGCGCCTGGCTGGTGGATGAACAACGAGTGATTGCAGGCGGAAAAATCAATCTTGTGGGCATGGCCCGCCTTGGCCCCGGACATTCGTTGCCATCCGCCGATCCCGAAAGGAAAAACATTCTACTCATGCACTACCCGGCGTGGGTCAAGCAATTGGCGGGTCAAAAATTTGATTTAATGCTGGCGGGACATTCGCACGGCGGGCAGGTGCGCATCCCTTTTTACGGACCGATCATGGTTCCTTACGCCGTGGACGAATATGATCTGGGCTTGTTTCAAACGCGAGGCGGGCCCGTTGTATGTCAATCCCGGCATCGGCTGGTTTCCGATTCCCGTCCGCTTCAACTGCCGTCCGGAAATCACGGTGATTGAGATTTAAACCAACGTGCGATTTTTTGTTGACATACATTGCAGAACAATGTATAAGACCGCCATGCTTGCTAAAGATTTGGTCGCCGCTTCATCGAAGCCGCTGGTGCTTTCCATCCTCGCCGACGGCGAGAGTTACGGTTACGAAATCATCCAGAAGGTGCGCGAACTTTCCGGCGGCCACATCGAATGGAGCGACGGGATGCTGTACCCGGTGCTGCACCGGCTGGAGCGCGACGGCCTGATCGAGTCCGAGTGGAAGGAGGCCGACACCGGACGCGAGCGGAAATACTATTTCCTGAGTTCCAACGGACGCAAAGCCCTCAAAACCGAACGCCAGCAATGGCTGGCCGTTCACAACACCTTGAGCCGATTATGGAAAATCAAACCCGTTTCGACCTAAACGCCGCCATTGAAAGCTGGCGGCGGGAACTGGCCGCACAATCCAATCTCACGTCCGACGACCGGCACGAATTGGAAACGCACCTGCAAGATTCCATTGCCGGATTCCAGCAACAGGGTTTGAACGATGAAGAATCGTTCTGGCTCGCGCGGCGGCGCGTCGGCCCGCCGGAACGGCTCGGCGAAGAATTTGTTAAAGCTGATCCGACCAACGGCTGGCGCGAGCGGATGTTTTGGATGTGGCTGGCTGTTTGTTTATTAATTTTTTGGGGCAGCATGTTTAGGGATGTGGAATTAGCTTTGCAACCTGTCAATACCACTGGAAAATTCGTTGGTGTGGCAAACCTGATACTGACAATAATGCCAATTTTGACTCCACTGGCATTAATAATTATAGCCGTGTCAATGAGGTCTGAAAAAATAATTCGGCAGTTCTCTAAATTGAGGCCCCTTTTGGAGAATCGCCTGCGATTGGCGGTTACAGCTCTTGTATTCATTGTCATATCGTTAACCTTCAGCGTTATTTCACAAATTATTTATGCAATTTATGCGGCGAGAATGATGCTCCTGCCCGGTGATGTTTATTCAAGAACCTGGCACGTTGTAGTTTTAAATTGTCCCTATCAGCTGTTCTTCGCGTTAGTGCTCATCTGGCTCCTGCCTGTGCAAAAACAAAAGACTCCCAAACGGGCTTGAGTTCGGAGTCCGGGCGGTTTGTCCGGGTTGGAGTTCACGCTTCAGCGTGTTCCGGAACAAGTTAAAGCTTGAACTCCAACTTGTTTCCCGTTGAAGCGGCCCGCGCCGGTTTGTATCGTGCGGGCAATGTCGCCGCCGGAAATCAAAATATCACCGCTCAAAATGCCTGCGACCTCGTTGTGGGGCGTTGGCGCGGAACGCGCGGCGCAACTCGCGCGGCTCGACATCCGCACCGTCGAGGACTTGCTCCTGCACCGGCCGCGGCGTTACGAGGACCGCCGCCACTTCCGCAAAATCGCCGAACTCACGAAGGATGAACCCGCCACGGCGCGCGGCACGATTGTCGCCTCCGGCCTCAAGCGTTTTCGCGGCGGCAGCAAATCCGTTTTTGAAATCATCCTCGACGACGGCACGGCGCGGCTGCATTGCCGCTGGTGGAATCTGCCGTTCATGGAAAAATATTTTGCCATGGGCGACGAGGTGTTCGTCTATGGCAAATTGAGCGAAACCAAGCCGCGCGTGATGACCCATCCCGAAACCGAGGTCATCGAGGGCGGCGAGGAAAGTTTCATCCACGTCAACCGCATCGCGCCGGTGTATCCGCTCACCGAAGGCCTGCCGCAACGCTGGCTGCGCGGGCTGATCTGGCGCACACTGGAATCGAAGTTGCAGGTTGAAAGTTGCAGGTTGAAAGTTGAAAAAACAGGAGCGCCGGTTGCCGAAAAACCCTCAACTTTCAACTTTCAACCGTCAACCTCTGAAGCCATCCACATGACGCATTTCCCCGAGGAACTGGCGGACGTGGAAATCGCGCGGCGACGGCTGGCGCTGGATGAATTCATCGAATTGCAGCGGCAAATTCAGCAGCGGCGAAAAACTTTCGAGTCCCGCGCGCAGGCGTTGCCGTGCGGCGGCGACAACCATTTGATAAAACCGTTTCTCGCGCAACTCGGCTTCAAGCTCACCGGTGCGCAAACAAAGGTGCTCCGCGAAATCCGCGCGGACCTGGGCGGCACCCATCCCATGCGGCGTTTGCTGCAGGGCGATGTTGGATCGGGCAAAACCGCCGTGGCCGCCTGCACGGCGCTGATGGCATTGGAAAGCGGCTTCAACGTCGCACTCATGGCACCGACGGAGATTCTGGCGGAACAGCACTTCGCCAACCTTTCGCGTTGGTTTGAACCACTCGGTGTTCGCGTTGTTTTGCGGACCGGCAGCCGCAAGAGCGGCGAGGATGGAGGATGGACGATGGAAGATGGAAAGCAGGCACGGTCGGCCATCCACAATCCTCCATCCTCCATCTTCGTTGGGACTCATGCTTTGCTTACCTCCGGCTTCGATCTGCCGAATCTTGGCCTGGTGATCATTGACGAGCAACAAAAGTTCGGGGTGGCCCAGCGCGAACAGATCGTGCGCAAAGGCCGTTATCCGCACCTGCTGGTGATGACGGCCACGCCCATTCCGCGCACGCTCGGCCTGACGCTTTACGGCGACCTCGATATTTCGGTGATAGACGAACTGCCCGGCGGGCGCGGCCGGATCAAAACGTTCATCCGCACCGCCGACAAACTGCCCAAGGTTTGGGAATTCATCCGGGAAAAGCTCGCTGGCGGTCGGCAGGCTTACGTGGTTTATCCGCGCGTTGAGGAATCCGGCGAGAAAGGTTTGAAGGCGGTGACGAAGGAATTTGACAACTTGAAAGCCCGGCTCGCGCCCTTTCGCGTCGGGCTGCTGCACGGGCGGTTGAAAAGCCGCGAGAAGGAGGAGGTCATGGCGGCGTTTCGCGCGAACGCGGTGAACGTGCTGCTCGCCACGTCGCTCATCGAGGTGGGCGTGGACATGCCGAACGCGACCGTGATGCTGATTGAGAACGCGGAGCAGTTCGGGCTGGCGCAGCTTCACCAGTTGCGCGGGCGCATCGGCCGTGGCGCGCACGAGTCGTATTGCATTTTGATTTCCGACGCGAAAACCGCCGGGGCCGGCGAACGCCTGAAAGTGCTGGAAGAAACGAACGACGGTTTTCGCATCGCGGAGGCGGACCTGAAATTGCGCGGGCCGGGTGAACTGCTGGGCCGGGAACAAAGCGGCTTGCCGAATTTCCGTTTTGGTGATCTGGTGGACGATCTCGATTTGATCCGGCAGGCGCGCGAGCTGGTGGCGAAAGCAGGATAATGTTTTCAGCGGGTGACATGGCATGAAACCGGACTTTTCGGGTGCGGCCACGATATCATGGATACAAGGTGACATCCGCCCTCGCCCCGGCCCTCTCCCCCAGGAGAGGGAGAATCGTTCGCCGCTCCTTTGAAAATTTATACGACTGGATTGGCCGGACGCTCATCCGCAAAACGAGAAACAATTGAAAGCTATTTCCTCTCCTGGGGGAAAGGATAAAAGGTGAGGGCGGGCGTAAATACTCATTTCACTGAAAACGTTCATGAAGCTGTTTTCTTCAATTCTTCCTATTTTGCAACCCAGTCTCCGCCGGGATATGCTCGCCGTCACGAAAGAATCATGACCAAAGCACTCGATCTCGACCTGAAAAAACTCAAAGCCCGCGCCTATGACCGGGCCGAATGGGCAGAGGAAGCTCTCCGACGCTTTCACGATCTGCACCTGAATTTTGACGCCGGGGTTGCTCAACAACTGCGCGGGCTTTACCACTGGATGTTCGTCCCGCCAACGCTATGGCCGTTTAATGTCCAGGATGTGTTGGCGGATTGCCTTGCGGTTTTGGAAAAGGGAAAACGCCTGAACGCGCGGCACCGACTGCTCATTGATCTGCTGCCGGAGCCTCCGGACGAAACCATCTGCGCTGCGGTGGCCGGCCACGAACTCCACGTTCAGAAAGGCGCCTACGAAAACCTGGTCAAAACGCAGGCCAAATATGCCCAAAACGAACTCGCCATTCGCACCGATCCAGAACTTCGCCGCCAATGGACGCGCATCAAAGCCGCCTTCAACGTCCAAACCTACTGCGACCACAAGGGCGTCATCCGCCGGACCATGAGCGCCGAGCGTAACCTGCGCCCGTCGTTCTCTGTAAACGTGCGCCGCCACGAAGATGTTTTTCACGCTGCGTTCGACGCGTTCTGCCTGCGCTGGAACCTCTATGGCATGCAGAACGACGAACCGCTCCCGCTCAAACTCGCGGTCAACCTCACGCCGTACGGGACGATGATCCACATCCCCGCCTATTGGTCATTTGACCCCAAGCGCGACATCCGCTGGGACGCCATCGCCAGTCTCCACCGCGTTCGCGTTCCCGGGCGTCAAGGCTCCGCCCTCGCCGAAGGAATTGCCGAACGGATGAAAGCCGCCGGGAAACTTCGCCGGCTTGACCAAGAAGCCCTCCGCCTCGGATTGAAAGGTGAAAAGAAGCATGAGTTCCTATGCGCTGGTCTTGGCTGGGTGCCGGGCACCAGCCCAAAACGCATCAGCCGGCTCCGGGCCGAATTCAAGAACCGGCGGTCGGTGGAAAAACCAAAGTAATCGAGCGGCATCCGGGTTTTACGAGGAGTGCCTGCGCCACGCATCAGGCATGTTGCATCTCACCCAGCAAGATGTCAGCCGGGATGCGCAAACCACCAACCAGGGCACGGATCATTTTGAGGCTGAGGCTTCGGCGCCCTGAGAGAATCTCAGAAACCCGGCTTCGACTGCCCAGAAACGGCACCAAATCATTGTTGGTGAGGCCCTGTTGCGTCATTCGGAAACGAATCGCCGCCACCGGGTCCGGTTTGGCGATGGGGAAAACCCTTTCCTCGTAATCGTGAATCAACAACGAAAGAATCTCCAACTCGTCTCCGGATGAAGTGCCGGGCCTGGCGTCCATGAGTTTTTCAACTCGCGCCAGTACTGCCGCGTATTCAGACTTCGTTTTAATCACTTTAATTTTCATTAAATCTCCTCCGCATTCACTCGATCGTATTCCCGATGCGTTCCGGCAAACCGGACATACACCACCGCGTAGGCATAGTTTATTTTAACCACCAGCCGGTATTTGTTTCCACAAATGTTGAACACGACCCGGCTCCCCTTCAAAATGCTGGCGCTGCCGTATTTTTCTTTGATTTGCGCCGGATTGGCCCAACCGGCGGACTCCGCCTCGTGGAACCAGGCATCCAGTTCAACTTTTGCCTCGGGAAATCGTTTGGCCAGTTCATGCAACGGTTTTCTCGATATGACTCGCATATGCTTGCATGGGAATCGCCCCGATGCAAATGAAATGTTCCCATTTTGGGAAATTCGTGTCCAGCACAAAACCGGCTTGGGACAGGGATTGGGGACATTCAGTTCCTTTGAACCGCAATCAAGACGGGTGGATGCTCTCATCCATGCTGAACCTTGATCAATTGCAGGTTGCGGTTGCCGCTGCGAAATGGCGGTTCGACCAGATTCGGAATAAATACCCGGAGCTTAAAGCCAAACTTTTTACCGGCGACCCGGCTGCGTTCCTAGTCTCGTCACTGCCAGGCGGGCAGACAGGGATTGACAGTTCTCCAGTGGAAATTCTCAGCAAGTTCCCTGCCATGGTCGTTGACGACAGCACCAAGGCCAGTGCGCTGAACCTCCTGTCCCGCCATAAAATATTGGAAGCGCAAGCCGCTACCGGCCCCGAAACCGAACGATTGAAGAAACAGTTGGATCAACTTGCCGCTCAACTCAAATACGATGAGAAATGCCAGATTGAGATTCGCTTCAATGACCTCAAATACGATTGGGTCTGGAAACTGCAAGCGGATGACCTGATTGACCGCAACCTCACGCCCCAAACCAAAGCCTCCATCCGAATTGTTCTGGGCACACTGGCTCAATTCGAGAGGACCCTGCCATGACCAACACAACAAATTCCAACAACATCATTGCCGGTCTGGAAATCGGCACCCACAAAATC
Organism: uncultured Verrucomicrobiae bacterium; assembly: GCA_963820205.1. Lineage (GTDB taxonomy): Bacteria > Verrucomicrobiota > Verrucomicrobiia > Limisphaerales > UBA11358 > UBA11358. The sequence continues at coordinate 72,555 of CAWFZJ010000086.1, read as the reverse complement.
TGCGTCGTGGTTGGCGAACCGAACGCCGACGGCACGCTGAACATCATCGGCATCGGCCAATCGCGTTCGCGGGGCGTGCGCGATGGTGAAATCGTCAAACCCGAACTGGCCGCGGAGGATGTGCGCGCAGCGGTGTCAGAAGCCGGGCAGATGGCTGATGTCAAAATCCGCAGCGTCTATCTGGGCGCGACCGGGGAACATATTTGCGGGTTGAACCACCGAGGCGAGCATCCAGTTTCCGCTGACCATAAAATTTCGCCGGATGAAGTCGGGAACACGGTCAAGCAAGCCATTCGCTTGGTTCGCGCCACACCGTTGGAAGTGGATGGAATTGTTTTCAATGGCCTCGCCTCAGCGTTGGCGCTTCTGACTCACGAACAAAGGGAACTGGGCGCGCTGGTGATTGACATTGGGGCCGGAACGACGGAATACGTCGTTTATGCCAATGGCGTCCTCCGGCATTCCGGCGTATTGATGTTCGGTGGCAGGCACATTTCCAACGACCTGGCCTATGGTTTAAAAATCCCGTTGAGCCGGGCGGAAAAATTGAAGCTGGAACACGGTTCCGCGCTGGTCGCCGTCGCGAACGGAGAGACCAGCGGCATCCAGATTCAACAAATGCAGCGCATCATGTCGGCGCGGTTGGCGGGGACATTTTCGGTCATCGCGCAGGAGTTGGCGCTGGCGGGGCTGGCGGATTGCCTGCGGGCTGGTGTTTTTATCTGCGGCGGAACGGCCCACACACCGGAGATTGTGGCATTGGCGGAAAAGACCTTGCAATTGAAAGCAGCGATTGGCCGCGCCAGTGACATCAGCGGCCTGACGACCGCAAACCTGCCGGACTTTGCTACCGCCATCGGTCTGGTCAAATATGGCGCGATACGCCTACGCAAACTCTAGCCGTATCCATACAGTACTTGCGTTTGGTGCGGGTGTCCAAATGCGCTTCAACCCAATCGCCAGCCAGGTTCAACTTGGATTTTCCACGATTTGAGCTAGATTGCTGGTATGAAAGCGTTCTTCCTGATTTCGGTCGTGGCCGGATTGCTTGTGGCCGGTTGCGATAAAAGCAAATACGGTTCTGTTGAAGAAAACAAAAAGGCGTTGGATTACGGGGGCACCCTGGTCAACGCGAAGAAAACGGCGGACAAGACGATTGACGTTGCGGCTCTCAACCAGGAGGTGCAACTGTTCAATGTGCAGGAAGGGCGTTACCCGAAAACGCTCGATGAATTGGTCCCCAGTTACATCTCCAAAATTCCGGTCGCGCCCCTCGGTTACAAAATTGAATACGATGCGACCAAGGGCGAGGTGCAAGTGGTGAAACAGTAGTTTTTTTAGAATGACAGGTAGGTGAGCACCTGCACCTCTTTTTTGAAGACCAGCTCAATGGAATTATCCTGGAACCGAAAGTAAACGGGCGCGCGGTCTTGATAATGATTCCACATAACGCGTCCGTTTTTCGGATTGATGCGCGCGATGTGGAGGTAGGGCGGTTTTTGCAGTCCTTCCAGCGTGTCGCTGAAGACTTCCACGTCGCTGGGGTTTGGGTCATACGACTGGAGGGTGTAAATATACTTTCCCGACAGGTAACAAACAAAACCGCCGGGCTTGACGCTCCACAAAGTCTTGCCAGTCCGGGGATCAACTTTGAGGAGAATGGCGGCTGTGGATTTGGTTATGTCAATCTGGCGGGCATATTTGATGTCGTCCGGGTTACCGGTGGTAGTGTTGACATACAGCATTCCCTGGCCGTCGAAAAACAAGCCCACGACGCCGATGGACGGCAACCGCCAGCGCGCGTTGCCGGTGGCCAGGTCGTAGGCGCTCAAAACCGCCTGATCAAAAACGTAAAGCAGGTCGCCGTGTTCGACGCACGGGCCGTCGCCGAATTGCGGTTCGGCCCCGCCGAATCCACGCTGGCTGGCGGAGATGGGGTAAGTGAGCGAGGCATCACAAAGTTTTTTGTTCGATTTGTCAAAGACGATGACAGTTCTGCCCGCGGCGAGAACATTCACGGTTTTCAACGGAAACAACTGGGGCGGTCCAATCACTTCACCGATCCAGTCGGGCGTCGTCGTTGAATCCGGCCGGTGGAGAGTGACTTGATAGCGGCTTTGGTCTTCCGAAACGTTGCCGCCGCCGTTGTTGCGCTGCATTTCGTTCAACATTTCATTGGCGGCTTCCGTCGAATTGGCGACCGAGAGATCGCCGTTGAGCGTGGATTTTTTCGGCGGCGCTTTCATCGCCTCGCGCGTGACGATGTGTTCTTCGAGCAAACGCACCGCGATCTGCAGATAACCATTTTGGTCGGGAATGAGTGTGAAAGGAAGAGATGCTCTTTGAGGTTTCCTGAGGTTTGCCGGCCGGAGACGAGCCGGGTTGTTGTCGTTGATTTCGGCCATGATTTGTTGCTCGTGCATCTCGTTGGCGAGCAGCGCCGGCAACGCAATCCGTCCGGGCAGATTCAAATTCTGCGCCTGTTCCGCAAGTTTCTGTGCGTCGGGCGGCTGGCTGGCGGCGGCACCCGGGGCGGAACTCCCTGAACTTCCGCTCGTGCCTTGCGCGGAGGCAACGGTGACCGCGCCCGGCTCGTGAAATTCCTCCGTGTGTTCCTCGCCGTTCGCGAGGCTGATGTGCGTGATGGACTGCGCGCCAATGCCGGCTCCGGCAACATCAGCAGCTCGCTCTGGGCGCGAAACCAGTTCACCGTGGAATTGCGGCAGCGGGATTTCCTGCAACACTTTGCCGGTGTCCCAATCGTAATGCGTGAGCTTGTCCGGCCTGGCCACCCAGATGTTCTGGCCGGAAACGTGCAACGACAGCTCGCGTTGGAGCGCGATTTTTGCCTCGCGCTCCTGTGCTCCCGGCGCTGGAGTCCGACCGTATTCGCCCGACTGGTTTTCGCGCGCCCGCAAATCGTCCTCCCATTTGACGACTTCGGCGATCTGGGCCTTCGTGATGAGTTCCAGCGACCAGACGGGGTTTTTCGTTTTCAGGTCGTAACGCGCCAGGGTGCCGCCGTGCAGAAAAACGATCTGGTCCTTGCCGGTCAGTTGTGTAGCGCCCGCGTACGCGCGGTCGGCGTCGTCAAAACGCACGGAAAAACGCGGATGCGGCACCGAACCGAACCACGCATACCAAATCCAGAATATAACAGCCAAAGCCATGACGGCGCCAAGCGAACCGAAAATCAATCCGGCCTTCCGCCAGAACCGCGCTTGCACGAGGAATTTTTGTCCGGCATAAACCGGCGAGGCCACTCCTTGCAATTCAGCCTTGTTCTTGCAAAGCGGCGAGCAAAAGTAGCCGAACAGCTCCAGGCACTGCGGACAGATCGGTTTCCCACAGACGGCGCATTGTTCCGTCACCCGCATGGTGCGATGCCTCGTGCAATACTGGGAAACGGGCGGGGCTGGCGGCGATTCCGGCGGTTTCTCCTCACGCGAAATTCTCAGTTGCGGGGCCATTGCTGTGGCGGGTTGTGGCGGCGAAGCGGTGTTGGGAAATTGTTTTTCGATTTCGCCGCGGACCAGTCCGTTGACATAATCGGATGAATCCAGACCGCAGCTCTGGCAGACAAAACGAATCGGGTTCCGCGCCATTTCAGGCGTGACCTCAAAACTATACTTCGCGCCGCAGGAACATTGGATTTTCATGGGCGTCTAGGGTTTGGGGTTTAGCAGCACGACCCCGGGTGGGATGGGCAGCGAAAACGTCAGTTGCGCCGGGCCGGGCTGCACGCTGCCGTCGCCAAGCAGAAAATTGCCGCCGTATTTGTGATGGTTGTTGCCCGGCGGTTTTCCGTTGGCAGAAAAAGCGAATTCGCCCGCGGCCTTGGGCTGCGTGTCCACCTGCCGGTCGGACATCAGGACGCTTTGCGGAGTGTCGAGCCGGCGGCCCATGTAGTAAGCGTAGCTGATCTTGTGTTTGACAAGCGGTTCGCCGGAACGGGATCTGCGGGTCCCGGCCGCCGGGGCAGATGAAAATGGAGGTGTCCGCCGTGTAGCGCGGCACAAGTTCATCCAGCACCGGCTCGGAAGTCACCGCGTTGGTGTCTTGCGGCAGCCGGCCGCCACAGTCGTTCGCGTAAATCTGCATTGCCAGATAAATTTTCTGCAAATTATCCGCGCACAGTTTTTTTTGCGAACGCTGGTGGCTGGCCGAACCGAATCCAAAAAGCATCACCGTCATGACAATGATCAGCGCCAGTGTGATGAGGAGTTCAATCAGCGAGAAACCGGCGGCCGGGCGGCAATGACGGGGGACGGGTTTCATGCAGGCTTTTTAGCGGAATCCGCCGCGCATGACAATGGAAACCCGCCGCCTACGCAACCTGTCGGCGGCGCATAACCGGGCAAAGTCTTTTTTGCTCGCTTGCTATTTGGGCGGTGCCTGAGCCGCCGGCTCACAGAACATAGACGGACACGATTTCCGGCCGCGTCCGGCCCACGGCAAAGGGCAGCGGTCCCCAGGACGACGCATAAAAACCGGCGCCGATGAGGGTGTTCCAGGTAGAAAACCAGCGCGGCCCGGAACCGGAAAAGGTTCCCTGCAATACCATGTCCTTCAAGCTTACCGAAAATGACTCGTTATTCATGGGCAGGGCGAGCGAGTCGCCGGGTTTCAACCGGGAATGTTTCGCATCCAGCGCCCACGCGCCGGCTTGTTCCATGTAATACTGGAATCCCCAGTGTCCCTGAAACCACAGGATCCCTGCCTTGGGTTTATCGTTTGCGCAAACCAGCCGGGCGCTCTGGCGGGTGGCGACGGCGAGAAGAAAATCCGATTGCGCCACCCCAAAGGCGAGCGCGGCGCTGGCGGCGAGGCAAAGCATTGCGCCACGAGAAAAGGTATTGTGATTTGACAAACCGTTTTGCCCCAAACGCCGGGCAATCAAAATTCCCACTGCCGGCGCCAGGGGCAAAATAGTGCGGCCGTTGACGATCCAATTACAAAACGCCGCGAACAAAAACATTCCAAACACCCACAACGCCAGCAGCCACGAATACGCATCGCGCTGGCGGAAAACGTCTGCGACGGCCAGGGCCAGCACGCCGATTCCACCCACGGCCCAGAAAACAACTTGAAGTTCCACCAGCGTCCGGGACGCGCCTTGGAACCAATTGTAATGGCGCGGCATCATCCCGCCGGCCAGAAGGGCGATGATGGCCAGGACCGCCGCGCCGGCAAATAAGGCCGGCAATCGCCGTCGCCACAGCAAGGGCGCGAACATAACCGCCACCGCCAGACAACCGCCGGTGAACGCCAGCGCGATCAAGCAGGAATTGATGCCCGAAACCTCAAAAAGCCCCTTGGCATATCGGGCGTAATCCGTCGCCTTGGACAGAAGTGCGTGGCCGTATAGCGCCCGGGTAACCCATTGATAAGCGCACAGCGCCGCCAGCGGGATCAGCAAAGGCGCGGCCCACAGCCGGAACCGGTGTTTGCCAATCACGCTGGAGACAGCCAGCAACGGGATGAGGCACGCGCCGAAGTATTTCGTCAACGCCGCCAGCGCGATCAACCCGCCGGCGGCAAACAATTTGCCGGAACGGTTTTCCTCCAATCCTTCCAGCCAGAAGGCCGCCGCCCAGACCCAGAACGCCAGCATCATCACGTCGCACATCAGCGTCGTGCTGGAAACCAGAAAAACCGGCGTGAACAAGGTGGCCAGCGCCGCCAGCATCGGTGAATGGCAAAAGCGACGCGCCAGCCGGTGCGTTCCCAAAATCGCCGCGGCCGCCGGAAACAGAAAGGCGAAGTGCAGCGCCACTTCACTCCAGCCCAAAACTCCCGCCGCCAGCGCGAGGTAATAACTGGCCAGCGGCGGATTTTCCGTCACCCACCACATCAGGTCCGCCGTTCCATACCAATTGACCTTGAACCCATACGGGTCCGCCGGGTGCGCCTGAATTTGCCGGGCCGTCCAGAGGAAAAGCGGATCGTCAATGTTGAACGGTTTGGCCAGAAACGGCGCCAGCATTGCCAGCACCACCAGCAACAGCGTCAGCTTCGGGTGAAGCGACAGCCAGCGGCACGTTCGGTTCAACCACTCTTTGCCTGAAGGCGGTGTTGGAGCTGCCATGCGCGTGTTGTTTAGCCGAGTCCGGCGGAGGTGAAAACATTTTTCGCTCGCCAAAAACATGAAGGGCAGGCAAACACCGACGCTCATTTTGGCAAAGCGCTCAACAATTAAGCCTGAAATAATTCTTGGCAATTTCCAGTGGAGGGGGTAGAACCGCATTGTCACACGGGAAATTTCAAAAACGAATGTAAAAAAACAGAAACCAAAAACAATCTGCGGCTTCGGCTGCTGCCCTGCGAAACTGGTAATTTCAAATGAAAAGGCAGCTTTCGGAGTACGCCCGCGCTGGGCGTGCCGAAAGCGTTCTTTTCAGGCATACCAGTGCCCGCAGGAGCGTGAGTAATCACGCCCTCTGTGTTGAGGGACGGGGACGCGGGGAAGAGAACCATGACGACAATCAGAAATAGTTTCGGCAGTTTGGCAATCATCGGCGGGCTTATCGCGTCATTGAACTTCGTTCACGGTCAAACGAACGCCAAAGCAATTCAAGCGGCTTCGGCAGAGAATATGGCGGTGATGTTGCCGGCGGTGGAATCAACCACGCCACTGCCAGCGGAATCCGTACCACCTTGCGCAACGTTCTACAGCGCCTTGCACCCGAATTGGCCGCCGCTCCCGGACAATATCAATTTGGTTCCAGCATGGAATTTAGGCGACGGCGTGTGGTTGCTGGATGATCTGGACCATCCGCCAGCACAAAAGCATACGATGGCAGGAACCATGATGGCCATGGACGCGCCGATGCCCGACGACGGCAGCGATGATGGAACAAACTCATACACGTTTAATGCGTCGAGCTTCACGTTGCCAGATTACGGCACAAATTTGTGGATTGCGCAGGTGGGGATTTCCTCCGGGAGCCTGGTGGGGATCGTGTCGAATTCTCAACCTGATATTTCCTATGAGATTCAATCCCTAAAACCAGGCGCAACCAGACACAGGTTGGAATTCCGAGGGATTCATTCTCGGTTCGGAATTAACGAACTGGACGCCGATGAACGTGGCGCAGGGCAATCGGACGAATCTTATTGTGAGAATCCGCTCCTGGGCGGACAGCACCGAAAGCGGGATTCCAGATTGGTGGTGGCTGCAATACTTCGGTTCCGTGGGCGGAGACCCGTTTGCATTCGACTCGGCAGGTGACGGTTGGACCATTTGGCAGGACTTTGAGGCGGGGTATAACCCAATGGTTTTCCATACACCACCTGCGCCGCAAGGATTGACGGCTTTCTATAACGGCAACAGTGGGATGGCGACGGTAAGCTGGCTGCCGGCTTCAGGCAATGTGACGGGTTATCTGGTGACGAGAACGGATTGGTGGGGCAACAAGACCACTTTCAGCCTGTCTTCCGGCAGCACCAGTTTTCAAGATGATGTTTCGACATTGCCGGATGCTTACAGCGAAGGATACGGGCCGACATTACTTTTAACTTATCAAGTGACGGCTCTATATGCTGGCGGAAATTCTTCTGTGAGAAGCGCCCAACTGGTACCTAACAATTTGTGGTTTCAAATATCTTTGGTGTCTGACCATCAGGGTGCTGCTTATCTTGCGGTTTCCGCGTTGCCGTCGGGGACCACAGCCTTGCGACTGACGCGGGAGGATGTCGATTTTGAGAATAATTATGGGACGGTCCCGACGGGCTATGGTAAATTCGATCTAAACACCACCAATACGATTCTTATTTCGAGTTCAACCAACGGCTTTTATCCGATACCGGCGGCATGGTTGACAGCGGTGGCTGATCCTTACGGATATTCCAATTACATCTTGTGGGTGCAAACCGTAAACGCTGATGGGGGGGCAACCAGCATCGCCAAGGAACTTGGCGAAATTGACGGCACCGATCCCATCCGTGTCCGACTGATTCCGCCGTTTTACGACGGGCGGGTGCAGTTGAAGCAGAACTTGATTTTTCAACTGCGGGCGGCGGGAATGAGTGCCTCCTTTCAATACCATTCTAATTTCAATGGATTTTATTATTTGGCTTACACCAGCTCTACAAATTACGCCCACGCCGGTTTCTATGACGATCAAACATTAAACCTGATCCGGCCATTTTCAGACAATTGTCTTTATCGAAACTTTGTATTCACGCTGGGGGATGTGGGTTCTAATGGCAACCTAGCGACGGGAGCAAACTTGAATCAAAACTTTGCTTCTCTCGACGCGCCGGTAAAATATCAATTTCCAGGTGATCCGTCCAGTCAGCCAGCCTTGCTTTCAACAAACAGCACCCGCTGGCTGCTTTATGATGCAGCCGGGGATTTGGGAGACTTCGGCGATTACAACGTGGTTAACATTGGGCTTGTCACTCCGGACCTTGATCGAGACACTTATTCCGACACTTATTCCATGTCCGGCGGTTATCGGAATTGGTTTGGCCTGCCATATCTTTCAGTCAATCTTGTTTATCCAACAACATACGATGGCAGTGGAAATCCTGTCGGGCTGACGACCAACGTATTGTCAGCGGGGGATACGCTGTCTCTTTCCATCAATGCCACTTGGAGCATTGCATCGGACAATAATAGCGATATCTATCCTGAAACCGCCCAGCCGCAGTTCCAGCCGGTGGAATATGATTTTTGGTATCCCTACGCTTTTTGGGCCCTGATTGTCACAGACGTGGATTGTTGACACGCTGCCGGGCAATCCAGCTTTTTCTCCTACCAATTCCAGCCGACAGATTTTCATGTCATCAGGTTCGCAAATTCAAATCGCCGGCTATGCCAAGCTGGCGGTGCTCAATGGTTATCCCGGCGTATATGGCTACCTCGGCCAATACTTTGACCAAGCCTATCAAATTGATGCCAATGGCAACGTGACGACGAACACGACCGGCGTTCTTTCACCTTACGGCAATTTCTTCGCCACCGAACCCGGTCCGGCGGCGTTGGTGACGATGCCGGATGTGGACACGGGCGAGCGCGGCATTTGCACGGTAAATTGTTTCTCCGAGGTATTGGATAAGAATCATAACACCAATGTCCTGGATACCAGCTTTTCAGTCCCCAATGCCACTTCCCAGGCTAGCCCGCTCCGCTGGTGGATCAACAATGATGATGATGCCCCCGGTGTTTATGGAGGTCTTGACCACGATATAGAATCTCCGGGCATGCCCCCTGATTATGCGTTTTCCGACCCCATCTACGGCAATGGCAAAACGTGCGTCCATTCGCAACGAGACCTGGAAGATTACACCCGCCTTTGGATTTGCGGCGTGCCAGCACTCACCAATGGCGGCTATCAGGTCACAATGAGTTGGGCGAACGTCAGCAGCGGCAATCCGGTCGTCAAACTCTTTCAATCAGTCGAGACCAATGGTGGCACGCTTTACCTGACAGACACGAATGTTGCCGCGACGCAAGCGGCGGTTCAAACGTATGTGCTCAATACCAACATGGCCTATTATATCCCTGGACCGGGAGTCAGTATCGGCACGGTTTCCAACGGCGCGACGTTCACTTTCCCGGCCAGCTATTTCACGAACAGCGGCAACAAATACTTGCTGTTTGAAGGTGCTGGTATCGGTGCCGGTGAACTGGTGATGACGATTTCGCAAAACGGAAATGCCATTGCTCAAACGGGCGTGTGGCTGGATTTGCACGATGTAAGGGATTTTTACGAGCGAGCCGTCATCACGAACAACATGAGCGGGGCGCTTAGTAATTGGACCAGCGGAATCGAAATGGTGCAACCGGCAACAGCATCCGCCTTGGGCGATGACCAGGACCTCTATCGTCTTGATTCACGGCATCAATGTGCGTCCTATGGATTGCCTGCAACAGGGCGACACGGTGTTCAAGCGGCTGTATTGGGCGGGCTATCACGGGAAATTTGCCACGGTCAAATGGCCCTGCAACCTGCTCACCCCCATTCCGCAACCGCTCGATCTGGATTGTTTCAACCGGAGCGAAATGCAAGCTTACAAGGCCAGCACGGCACTGACCAATTATCTGGCGCAACTGCGCGCCCCGGTTCCCCGGCTACCGCCTGCATCTCCTCGTGCATAGCCAGGGCAACGCCATCGTGAGTGAAGCCATCAGACGGGGCGGCGTGTCATTTGACACTTACATTCTGACGCAGGGTGCCTTGCCGGATAGTGCTTACGATGTGGATGCCCCCATCAATACCGACATTGCGTCCCATGAACATGGTGAATATATCACGCCCGAATGGCAGCCGATGGGTTATCACGGCATCTACACCAATTTTACCGGCCCAAATTTTACTGGAAAAATTGTGAATTTCTACAATCCCTTGGACAAGGTTCTGGGTTACTGGGTGGACGATCAAAAACTGCTCAAACCCTCAGTCTATTTCGACACCTCACATTATTACTATGATGGAGTGAACAGCTACTTTTATCCAGTGCTTGCAGACCCCTATCTGGTTACTGACCCGAGGAATCCCGCTCCATGGTTTCGCGCTCCCGCACTTCGCCCATCGGGCAGAGTGGGCCTGCATCGGCACATGGGGTTATACAATCAGCCGTGGACCTTAACGCACAGTATGGATTCAACGGTGACACCACCGATGAACACAGCGCCCAATGGACACGGCCAATTCAAACTAGTCTGCCGTATTACAACCAAGTCTTGATCCAAATCAAACCACTACAATGAGAAAAAGCATCTGGATAACTTGCGCCGTTGTTTTGGCCATCTGTGCATGGCTGTTGAATCATCGCAGCACAAAGCCCGGAGACGAGCACTTCGTCCTCTGCCGGGGTGATGCTGACGAACCAACCGTTAGCGGAATTTGCGAATCAATCCCAGCCCCGTCCGAAGCTCCCGCAAAACACCAAAGTCCCCAAGCTTCGATTGCCGACACAGTTCCGCCTCGACCCGCTGGCGGAATCGAGTTGTCAAACTGGATATCCCGGCAAATGCAAGCCGACTGGCAAAAGCCGATTGAGTTCTACGGCAGGGTCTTGGATGAAAACAGCAATGGCGTTGCGGGTGCAAATATTCGGTTCCATTGGGCCGACATGTCAGAAGACGTTAATGCAAATACTTCCACCACTCAAAGCGATGTGGAAGGGCTGTTTTCACTTCACGGAAAACTTGGCCGGAGCTTACATGTTTGGGTCAGCAAAGAGGGTTACTATGCTTCACACGGAGGGGAAGAAAGTTTCCTGTATTCTTTGGGGAACGATGTATTCGCCCGACCCTATGAATCCGGTTGTTTTCAACCTGCACAAAAAAGGGAAGGGCGAATCGTTGATCACAACGGCTTTTCCAAACAGCATGGGACAGATCGCCCAACTTCACCACGATGGAACGCCGGTTGAACTTGATTTGTTTAAGGGCGCTCAAGTTCCAGCCGGAAGCGGCCAGCTCAAGCTGGAATTTTGGCGGGCCATCACCAATCGAAACTCAAATATCTACGACTGGAAATGCCAGCTTACCATTCCCGGTGGCGGCCTGGTTGAAACCCCAGAGGAATTTGCCTTTCAAGCACCGGAAGGCGGATACCAATCTCCAATCGTGATAGACATGCCTGCGACAAACGAAAACTGGCAGGGGGAAATCCGCAGCAAGTATTACATGCAACTGCCCAACGGAAACTATGGGCGGATTGACTTTTATTTTTTGTCCTACAACGGCGTTTTCACAGTTCAATCAGCCATCAATCCGAACGGCTCCCGCAACTTGGAACCGGCTAATTGATCCGTGGAAGCCTTACCCCTTAGCCGGGCAAGTTTTTTTTGTTTGCCGGAGAACCGGCGGAAATCCGGCGGATGTCCGCTGTACTGTCCGGGCAATGTCCCGGCAACATCCGGGAAACTTCCGGTCAGTGGCCCGGCAACGTCCCGGCAAATTTCCCGTCACCATCCGGGCAATCCCCTCTCCGCTGGAGCGTGTCGTCATGGCGGCTGCGAAAGCAAAGGCCAGCCGCCATGCCGTCACGCCCCAGCTTCGCCCCAAAGGCAAAGTGAGTCTGCCGGTGGCGTCGTCCGCCCCGTCACGCGGGCGGGACGAATTGCTTTTTAATTTGAGTGTCCCGCCCGCGAGCCGTGCCGGCCGTCGTCACCGGCAGAACAAGTTTCATTTTTTTCTCGTAAAATTACCCGTTCACAGGCATCAGTCTTGTCTCTTTGAACGATGAACGAACAAATCGTCATATTGGATTTTGGGTCGCAATACACGCAGGTCATCGCGCGCCGCATCCGCGAGTGCAGCGTGTATTCGGTCATCCTGCGCTACGACACGCCGGCGGTGGAAATCGCCGCGCTGAAGCCGGGCGGAATCATTCTGTCCGGCGGTCCGTCCAGTGTTTACGCCAAGGACGCGCCGTTGCCCGACAAGAATATTTTTATGCTCGGCGTGCCTGTTCTCGGCATCTGCTACGGCGTGCAATTGTTTGCGCAATATCTTGGCGGCCAGGTCGAGAAAGGCCTCAAACGCGAATACGGCAAAGGCACATTGCGCGTAACCGACGGCTCCTGCCCGCTGTTCGCCAATCTGCCCGAATCTCTTCAGGTCTGGAATTCGCACGGCGACAAGCTCACGAAACTGCCAACCGGGTTCAAGCCGGTCGCCGTCACGGAAAATTCCGAATTCGCGGCCATTGAAAATCGCGCGCGGAAATTTTTCGGCCTGCAATTCCATCCCGAAGTCGTCCACACGCCGCGCGGCCGGGAAATCATCGCCAATTTCGTCCACCCGATTTGCGGCTGCGGAAAAAACTGGACGATGCGCAGCTATGTCGAGCAGGCCATCGCCGAAATCCGCGCGCAAGTCGGCGGGGAAAAGGTCATTCTCGGCCTGAGCGGCGGCGTGGATTCGAGCGTGGCCGCGGCGTTGTTGCACAAGGCCATCGGCAGCCAGCTCACCTGCATCTTTGTCAACAATGGCTTGCTCCGTGCGCGGGAGGCGGAGGTGGTGCGGGAGGTTTTCGGGCGCCATTTCAAAATCAAATTGCAATACGAAGACGCCGCGAAACTGTTTTTGAAGCGGCTCAAAGGCGTGACCGAACCTGAACGCAAACGGAAAATCATCGGCAAGACGTTCATCGAAGTTTTCCAGGCGGCGTACGAAACGGCGCGGGCAAGGCGAAATTCCTCGCCCAGGGCACGCTCTATCCCGACGTGATCGAATCCGTGCCCATTGGCGGCAACCCGGCCGCGATGATCAAGAGCCACCACAACGTCGGCGGCCTGCCGAAGAGCATGAAGTTTCAACTCGTCGAACCGCTGAAGCGCCTGTTCAAGGATGAAGTGCGCAAACTCGGACTGGAACTGGGCCTGCCGCAGGAAATTGTTTTGCGCCAGCCGTTCCCCGGACCCGGCCTGGCGGTGCGCATTCTGGGCGAAGTGACGGCGGAGCGGCTGAAAATTCTGCGCAACGCCGACACCATCGTGGTCGGCGAAATGAAGGCCAGCGGCTGGTATCACAAAATCTGGCAGAGCTTCGCGGTGTTGCTGCCCGTGCGCAGCGTGGGGGTGATGGGCGATGAGCGGACTTATGATTACACCATCGCCATCCGCGCCGTGGAATCGCAGGACGGCATGACGGCGGACTGGGTGAAGCTGCCCTACGGCTTGCTGGAGAAACTCGCCAGCCGCATCATCAACGAGGTGAAGGGCGTGAATCGCTGCGTCTTCGACATCACGAGCAAGCCGCCGGGGACGATTGAGTGGGAGTAGAATGACCAATGTTCTTCTACAAATACCAAAAAACAGGAAATCTCGATTTTAGTATGCTCCGGCAGGGTGAAGTATATTTCGCTTCTGCCGGAGAATTGAATGACGCCAGTGAATGTCGTCCTCGTTTGATTTTGAAGGGGAGTGAAGAACTATGGCAGCGCTTGGCGCAATTTATTTTAGAAAATGCCTGCTTTGGATCTGATTATTTTCAGTTCGATAAAAAAGATGAAATCCGTCAGATACTCGATCTAAGTGTTACCATTGGGCGGCTGTTAAAGAAACAAGCGAAGAATAAAGATTTTGGGATTGAGAGCCTTGGGTCAGCATTCCGTAACGCGCTTAAATCTTGTGGATCAGAAAATTTATCGCCTTTTTTGCTGCGTATGACGGAGCATCTGACGAGTAACTTTATTCAAGAAGGATTGCCACAAATCCTCTTGGATGAGAAATACATTGCATCGTTTGCGCTAAACGCAACCAATCCCGACGATGTGGGGTCACTATGCAGATGCGGAACGTGGATTTGTGAGGGTGTTCGGAACAGACGACGGCAAGGTCAAAGTTCTTTCAGACATAAATATCCTTCGTGGGACAAGGCCAGCAAAAATGGCCAACGGCGTCACCGATGTTACCGAGATTGGTATCTATAAAGATGAAAGTTTGGAACTAAAGCGAGTTCAATATGGAAAAGAGATTCCAAAAGTGAACGCCTTTCATCGGCTCATCCACAAATTTTCATATACTGAAAAAGAAGATCATTACGACGTTCCGTTGAACCTTGGCGGAGACGCAGAACAAAAGAAGGATCACCTCATTGGCTTGGTGAAATACTCAGGCTGGCGATATGAAAAGGAAGTTAGAGCATTTTTTCCTGCATATGACTTACTTTTGCCAGATGTTCGCACTTTGAGGATTGGAATGGAAAACATCAAAGGTCTTGTCTTTGGACCAAAAATGACTTTAGAGAACAGAGCTAGGGCTGTTCTCAGTTGTCATCTGATGAAACAGTCTCGTTCTTCGGAAATCAGTGCGGATTACGAATTTGCATTCTTTGAAGCACAACAGGCCGTGGACAAATTTGATTTTGCGATTAGTCCTGTTGGAATTCTCACTGGGAATTACTACGGTCGCCATCTGCCGTTAAAGCCGGTGCGCGAGTTGGATGAAGCAACTGTAAAGAGACTAAAAGCCACTGCTGATTTGATTGCTGGCAAGGCAAAAGCTTAAGGCCGGTCACCGCCCGTCTCCTGGATTTCTCAGTTGCTGATTCCGTTTACGCGCCCGACACTGCTCCCGCTGCCGCCGGTTGTCCATCTGAAATTGAACCGTGAACCACGTGAAAGGAACCTTTCCGTTCACATCTTTGGCGTTTTTCGCGCTTCATTCCCCAATGATGTGGTCGGTGGTTTGACAACTTGCCAACTCTTTGGCAAGTTATTGGCATGAATGCGACTGTTTCACTCGACAACTTCAACCGCCTGCCCGTCTCGCGGGCGTTGCGCGCGACGGCGGGTTTCAAGCGGAAGCAGCCGCTCCGCGCCGTGGCCATGCCGGGCAAAATCATCATCGAGGCCATGCCCGCCGCCGGCAGGCTGGTCAGGAACAAGGGCCGCGTCGTCTGGACCGGCGAACTGCCCGATGGCGTGAACTCCGCCAATGCCGTCAACGCGCTGCGCGATGAAATCTGATTTCTGGGACACGAGTGCGCTGCTGGCGTTGCAGTGCGCCAAGGATGATTTTCATGCCGCCGCCGAGTCCGTCTTTGACGGGCGTAGCTGCGCCGCGCGGCGGTCGCGCGCGGAATTTTATTGCGCCGCCACCGGGCGCATGGGCATTCCGGCTGATGTCGCCCTGCAATTGCTAGAATCGCTCGACGAGTTTGTGGAATGGCTTTCATTGAGCGAAGCCGACGAGGCGCGCGTCATCCGCTCCGCGCCGGCGCGCGGCATTCAGGGGCGGATTCTTTACGACGCGCTCATCGCGGAGTGCGCCGTGAAAGCGGGGCGCAAGGTGATTGTGACGGCCAACCCGACCCATTTCCGGCACGTCCTGCCGCACGCGGACATCGTGGACTTGACCGCGCAGAAATAGAATGCCGGCAAGCCGCCGGGGACGATTGAGTGGGAATAATTTGGTGTGATTTTTTTCTGGTTTGCGGGGCGGCGCGGGTTTAACCTGGACGCACAGTCAACCTATTCCTGCTTATGGACATTGTTTTTAATTGCCCCCATTGCGAACAGGAACTGGCGGTGGACAACTCCGGCGCGGGGTCGGAAATCCAGTGCCCGTCGTGCAACGAGAAAATCATAATTCCGGCGGCAGCAACGCCGCCGGCTCCGGACGGAGCCGGCGGCATGAGTCATCAGTCCACCGCCCATAGCATCGCCTCGTCCGCCGCCGCCAAGGTCGAAATGCATCTCAAGGTGCCGGTGCGCGACAAGCCGGGCGAAGTTCTCATTGCCAAACCGAAACCGCCGTTGGAGGTGGTGGCCAGGGGATCCGGGAAAAAAATCCGGGCCCGAACGATTCGCCATTCCAATTGCGTCGAAGCGGGCCATGACAAGTTTGATGAGAAAATCACGGAAATCTTGAGTGAAATCGGTGAGACCAATCTCATTGTCGCCCATACCGTCAGCTACACCCACTTCGACGTCGGCACGCAAAAAATATTGAACGATTACGGCCTGCTGATTTTGTATCGGGGATGATTCTGCTGGCCCCGTCTTGACTTGCCGATGGGGGGCCGTTACTGTCGCTGCATGAACCGCCGGTTTGTTTTCCTGCTTGTTGGCATTGCCTGCGTGGCGCTGTTTCCGGTCCGCGCGCCCGCGCCGTTGTTTTACGTCCCGGGTGAAGGCTGGTATTACGAGTCGCATGGCCAGAATGTCAAATGGCAGCGCGCCCGCGCCAAGGAACAATTGGACGTTGCGGAGCAGGCCTTCAACCAGAACGATTACACCACCACACTCCATGCCGCGCACCGGGTTTTGCGCATGTGGCCATTGTCGGACTACGCGCCGGACGCGGAATATTTCATTGGCCGTTGTCTGGAGGCGAAGGGCAAGGATGAAGCCGCGTTCAAAGCCTACCAAAACATCATCGAAAAATATCCGCGCAGCAGCCGCTATGAAGACGTGCTCTGGCGGCAATATGAAATCGCCAACCGTTTCCTCGGCGGCGAATGGTTCCGAATCTGGGGCACCATTCCGCTTTACCCCTCGATGGATCAAACCGCCGGGTTGTTCGGCAAAATCGTCAACAACGGTCCCTACAGCGACGTCGCCCCGCAGGCGCAATTGCGCATTGGCGCCGCCCGCGAAAAGCAGAAAGATTTTTCCGACGCGGTAAAGGCTTACGAAACCGCCGCCGACCGGTACCACGACCAGCCGGCCATCGCCGCCGACGCTTTGTTCCGTGAAGGCATTTCGTATGCGAAACAGGCGGCAACGGCCGAATACGATCAAAACACCGCCGCGCAGGCGATTGCGTCGTACACAGATTTCATCACGCTTTTTCCCAACGACCAGCGCGTGCCGGAAGCGCAAAAAGCCATTGCCACGCTCAAAGCCGAACAAGTGCGCGGCAATTTTCAAATTGCGCAATTCTACGAAAAGAGCAAAAGGTGGAATGGCGCGCTGGTTTATTACAACGAAGTGTTGCAGTTGGATCCGAATTCGTCTTTCGCCGCGCCCGCGCGCCAGCGCATTGAATCCCTCAAAACACACATTCCAGCGTCAACCGCCAACTGATCTATGCGCCGGCCGGGAATGATTGTCATTGCCGCGGCGGCCGTGTTGCTCGCCGGTTGCGCCGGCTATCGTCTCGGCCCGGTCAATGGCGCCGTCGCTGGCGAACAGTCGGTTGAAGTTTTGCCGTTCAACAACCAGACCCTGCAACCGCGGCTCGGCGACGCGGTGACGCAGGCGCTGCGCGAACGGCTCCAGACCGACGGCACTTACCACCTCGCCACGCGTGGCGGTGGCGACATCGTCGTCAGCGGCGTGATTACGCATTACAACCGCGAAGTATTGAGCTATTTGAACAATGATGTCATCACGACGGAGAATTACCGGGTCGGCATCATCGCCCGCGTCACCGCGCGCGAAACCGCCACGGGCAAATTGTTGTTTGACAAGCCCGTGAACGGTTACACCCTGGTTCACGTTGGCACGGATTTGGCGGACGCGGAACGCCAGTCGCTGCCGCTGCTCGCGGAGGACCTGGCGCGTAACGTTACGGAATTGCTGACCGAAGGCGCTTGGTAAAATAAGTTGAATTTGTTGAATCCGATCCTTATTCTGTTTTGTCTTTTGTAACAAACAACTGAATAACAAACCATCAATCATATGACAAAAAACATATCCAAAATTACAGTCCTGAGCTTGTTCGCCGCGGCGCTGGTCGCCATGCCGATGGTATCCCGCGCGGAAGCCACAAACGCGCCGGCAACGACCAACCAAACCACACAACCCAAACCCAAGAAACATGAAAGCCTGGTATTTAGCGGCATCGTCAGCGCCGTGAACACCAACGCCATGACGTTGACCGTCAGCAAACACACATTCGACATCACGTCCGCCACCAAGATCACCAAAAACGGCCAGCCAGCCACCTTGAGTGGCGTCGCCGTGGGCGACAAGGTTGGCATCGCCTACAAGAAAACCGCCGACGGCAAGCTCACCGCGACGACCGTCAACGACGGCAAGAAATCGGGCGACGAGAAGTAATGGTCTGAAATCACCGGACGCTTTCAAGGCGGGCGTTAACGCCCGCCTTTTTCATTGTCGGTCATTCGCCAATACTGGAAAAATCACAATATAATCAATGCTTTTATGGGTTTTTATTCCGCAGAGTTCCAAAAATGAAACTTTTTTGACTTTACTCCCGACCGTAAATTTCTCATATTAAATGCATGAAAACTGGTTCCAGGTTTCTTGGCTCCATGTTTATTGGATTGTGCGCAAGCATTGGGTGCGTGGGTTTGGTCCACGCTCAAACCTGGCCGCCTTGGTCGCCGTCGCCGGGCATGGTGCCGATCGAGGTGGGCGTGGGGCCGGTCAGCATCGTTACGACCGGTAGTATTACCTATGCCGAATTTAACTGGGGACTGATGGGCTGCGAGGAAGTGGCCAGCATGGGGCCTCTGATCCGCAACGGCAACAATTTCTCGTATAATTTCGAACTCGAAAAGGAAACCGGGCCGGGGATAGCTTGCCCGATGTTTGTCATCGATGAAACCACCACCGTCAGTTTAGGCACGCTGGCCCCGGGTGATTATAGCTTTACCATAACCTCTTGGAGCATACCAGTCACGAGCACCAACTTTACCGTTCCGACAAACTCCGGGCCAACGCTCCAACCCATCGGTTTTGCCGGTGACGGATCGTTTCATATCCAGTTGTTGAACGGTGTCACCAACGTGAGTTACGTCCTGCAATACTCGACGAATTGGGTGATTTGGACTTCGATTTCGACCAATTCCGTTGAGCAGCAGTTGAAAGATCCGTCCCCCGCCGTGCCCGGCAGCCGCTTTTACCGTGTGCAAATTCTCCGGCAGTGACTCTCCTCGGTTCCGGCTAGTCCCTCTTTGGAAACGTTTTTTTATTGCCGCTTCCACCAACTGGTGAGGCTTTTGGACTTTTGCGGATGCGGTGTTTGATATTGTATCACGAGCAATTGGCTGCGCGCCGCCGTCAGCGCCATGATAAATTCGTCATAACTCAGGAAACGTTCCGCCGGATTTTTTGCCATTGCCTTCACCAGCGCGTCGCTCGTGGGCTGCGTGATCTCGGGCACCACCAGATTCGGCGGGGTCAGCGGCGTTTGCACCTGGGCCACAATCACTTCCTCGACCGTTGGCGCGTCAAACGGCACGTGCCCGGTCATTCCGTGATACAGCGTGGCCCCGAGGCTGTACATGTCCGATAGAAAGGTCTCCGGCTCGCGCTTGATTTTTTCCGGCGCGACGTAATACGGCGTGCCCCACGTCACATCTTCCACCTGATGTTCCACGTCGGCTTTGCGGGCGAGGCCGAAGTCAATCAGCTTGGGTTCGTGATCCGCGTTGAACAAAATGTTGCCCGGCTTGATGTCGCGATGGAGCAGGTCGTACTTGAGCGCCATGTTGAGCGCGTCGGCGATTTTGATGCCGTAGTCGAGCATGTCCACTTCCGACAGCAGGCGCAATTTCTCGATGCGCGCGTCCAGGCTGCCGCGATCAGCCAGTTCCATCACCAGATACTGCTGGCCCTCCCATTCATCGAACGCGTAAATGTGGACGATGTTGGTGTGATTGAGCCGGGCGCAGGCGCGCGCCTCCCGATAAAAATTTTCCAGCGCAATTTGGTCCGTGAGCAGCTCCTTCCGCATCAACTTCACCGCCACCATGCGTTCCAAGGTTGTGTCCCACGCGCGATAAACCGTGCCCATGCCGCCCGCCCCAACGACGCTCCGCAGCTCGAATTGCCGGATCATCATCGGCATCATGATGGGATGGCCGCATTTCTTGCACGGTTCGGTGGCCAGGGGGGCCAGGTCTCCGGGAATAAAGACCTTCGCGTCGCACCATCCGCAAGTGACCATTCGCAGCGTTTCGCTCATGTTTTAATTCAATTTACCACCACCCGGTCATCCGACAAGCTGAGAAAACGCATTTTAATGGTCTCAATAACCATTTGACAAACGGGCCAAAATGGTGTTTCTTCCCGCCAGTTGAACATGAAAAACACGTTTAATCCAACGCTGAAGCACGCGCAGACCAGTGGACGCATGTCCATTTGGACGCGCGTTTGCCGGCGTTTTGGCATCGAGGGAGTGAAATTCTGATACAAGGACGAAGATTTCTGAAAAACCCGCGATTGCCAGTCAATCGCGGGTTTTTCGCTTTTTAACCCAAAACCAAAAGAAAGGAAAAACATGAACAAAAACGAAATACGGGTGCTGACCAGGTTCGGCCCCGAAACACGGTTCGAAGTGCGACCGGCGCCGCCGGTGCCGTTTCGGGCCACGCAGGACACCGAGTTCGAACGGTTGAAAAACCGTTTGCTCGCGCGGCAACTGGCCGAGGCGCCGACGCCGGAATTGAACCCTCCGTTGCGGCGCGCGGCCAATGAGGCGGCGGCACTGGCATGGGCGACCCTTTACCCGTTGCTGGTGTTCCCTGTGCTGTTCGAGGAAAAAACCCAGGCTGCTGTTCGCCAGGTTGAACGCCAGGCGCGCATTTTCAGGAGCAGCTGCGAACTGCTCACCGTATGAAATCGCGCCAGCTTAAAGCGGGGCACGGGCGCGCACGGGGAGCCGTTGGCACGAGCGAAATAATCTGACGCTCGCGCCCACGGCTTCTCGCCGCGCCTTTTTTTTGGGGGACAGAATTCCGTCATGCCTTCCCCTGCAGGGCTTGCTCCCGTTCCAGCAACGTGGGATGCGAATGGTAAAACCCGCTGTAGAGGGGATGCGGGGTGAGATTGCTCAAATTTTTCTCATTCAGCTTGCGCAGTGCGCCAATCAAGGATTGCGCCCCGCTCATCACATGCGCGGCAAAGGCGTCGGCCTGATATTCGTAACGCCGCGACCACCAATGGATCAGCGGGGAAAACCAAAATGTGACCATCCCCGCCAGCAGTCCGAACAGCAGCAGCGCCGGGGCAACGTTTCCCCGTTCAAAACCGAAGGCGCGGTAAAACCATTCCTGCCGGGCCAGAACGGAAATAAGATAAAAGCCGGCGAGCGAGCCGGCCGCCGAGAAGGCCAGCATTTTGGGGATGTGCTTTTTCTTGAAGTGGCCGATTTCGTGCGCGAGCACCGCTTCCAGTTCCGGCCCGGTCAGTTGCTGAACCAGCGTGTCGAACAGCACGATTTTCCGGAACCGCCCGAAGCCGGTGAAGAACGCGTTTGAATGCCGCGACCTTTTGCTGCCGTCCATCAACTGGATGCTTTGGGCGCGGAATTGGGTTCGCCGCGCCAGTTCGAGCAGCCGTTCGCGCAGGCTGCCTTCCGGCAGCGGCGTGAATTTGTTGAACAGCGGCAGAATCAAGACCGGCGCGAGCACGCTCATAAGGAGTTGAAATGCCAGCATCGCACCCCAGACCCATAGCCACCACCACGCTCCCGTCCACTGGACAATTTTCAAGATGAGCACCAGCAGCGGATATCCGAGGGCCATTGCGAGCAACAGACTTTTCAACCGGTCGGTCCACCAGATTTTCGGCGTTGTGGTGTTGAACCCGAATTTTTGTTCGAGCCGGAACTGCGCGTGCCAGTCGAACGGCCAGTCCGGCAGCGACACCGCCAGCCCGGCCGCAAACAGAAACGCCGCCATCGCCCACGCCGACTGGCCCAATCCGTGGGAGAACAGATGAAACGCCCACGGCAAAACGCCGCTGAACAAAACCACCAGCAAGATGGCGGTGTCGTAGGCGTCTTCAACATTCCCCAACCGGCCTTTGGCCAGCGTGTAGGCGACGGATTTTTTATAAGCCGGCTCGTCAATGATCCCGTGAAAAGCCGGCGGTATTACGCCTGAGTGCGCCAGCACGTGGCGGCGGTTGAGCGAGGCCAGCCATAGTTCCGCCGCCAGCCGGGCGAGAATCAGTCCCAAGGTTAACCAGACAACGATGTTCACAAATTGCAATCCATCAGAATTGCGGCTGATTGGAAATGATTAATTTGGCCGCCACTCAATAAACCAGCACCAGCACCGCCGTATTCTGGTGGGGCGAGCGTCCCGGCGAGCCGGCTCGTCAGTAGCCTCGCCCCACCTCAATAAACGAGAACGAGAACTGCGCCCCGTCCGCCTGTTCGTGCATTTAATTTATTTCTTCGCCGGTCGCAATTTGTCCCGGCTGCAATAAAGTTTTGATGAGTTCGCCTTCGCCGCAAACGGTCATGCCGGAGAGTTGCTTGAACCATTTTCCCTCCGGCACTTCGGGATCGGTGTCCAGCCACTGGGCGAGCAGGACAATTTGTCCGTCGGAAACGCCTCGTTGGCGCGTTCGCATTAATAGATGTCGCAGCAAGGCTTCGGGCAACTTCTGGCGGCGAACTTTAGGCATGAGGTTTGCCGCCGTAAAATCCGCGCACAATTTCTTCCTGCAATCGGTCGGCTTCCGCGGGGTCTTTTGTCTCAACCATTCGCCGGGCCAGTTCGCCCAGTTCTTTTCCAGTAAGCTGGCGTTTGCGCGCGAGTTCAATGGCAAACTGAATGACGCGCGATTGTTCTTCCGGCGGCAGTTGTTCGATTTCTTCAATGACGGCTGTGGCAGTCATAAGGCAATTTTCGCCGGAAACGGGATTTGAGCAAGGGTAAATCTGCCTCCAATCGTCCATCCCAAAATGAATTCAGGAAAAGAGTTCCCGTTCGCCTGCATCTGTCTTCGGCGCGACAAGTTGTCCATGCGGAATTCGGATTTCAAATGGTTAACGCCCGACCTAACCCCGGCCCTCTCCTCCGAGGAGAGGGAGAATTGTCCGCCGTCTCTTTGAAAATCCGCGTGACTGAATTTGCCGGACGGTCATCCGCAAAACCAGAATGTGCGATTGCTGTTCCTTCTCCTGGGGGAGAAGGTCAGGTTGAGGGCGAGCGTATCCCACAAATTTCATCTGCCCCCCCGCCGTAATTTTCACCACTTCAACAGCGGCAACCGGCGCGCGACTTCCTCGGCATTGGCGCGGCTGTTGAACGCGCTGACGCGAAAATAGCCTTCGCCTTTGGAGCCAAAACCGCTGCCAGGCGTGATAACCACGTTGGCTTCGCCAAGAATTTTATCAAATGCCTGCCAGCTTGTGACGCTTCTGGGTGTTTTCACCCAGATGTAAGGTGCGTTCACGCCGCCGAAGACCTTCAGCCCGGCCTGCTTGGCGCCTTCGCGCAGGACTTTCGCGTTGCCAAGATAATGCCCGATGAGCGCCTGCACCTGTGCCCTGCCCTCGGGCGAGTACAACGCCTCCGCGCCGCGCTGGACGATATAGCTCACGCCGTTGAACTTTGTCGTCATGCGCCGCAGCCAGAGCGGATGCAGCGGTTGGAATTCGCCGTCCTTCGTCTGCGCGTTGAGCGACTTGGGCACCACGGTAAACGCGCAGCGCACGCCGGTGAACCCGCCGTTCTTCGAGCAACTGCGGAATTCAATGGCGCACTCGCGCGCGCCGGGAATTTCTAAAATTGAATGCGGCAAATTGGCGTCGGTGATGTAAGCCTCGTAGGCCGCGTCAAACAAAATGACGGCCTTGTGCTCCAGCGCGTATTTCACCCACGCTTCGAGCTGCGGACGATTGGCCGCCGCGCCGGTCGGATTGTTCGGCGAACAAAGATAAACCACGTCCACGTGCCGCTTGGGCGGTTCGGGAATGAAACCGTTGCTGGGTTTGCACGGCAGATAGACGAGCCTGGCGTAAGCACCGGTGTCATTGGCTTCACCGGTGTGGCCGGCCATCACGTTCGTGTCCACATAGACCGGATAAACCGGGTCGCTGACGGCGATTTTGTTTTTGTGGCCGAAAATGTCGAGGATGTTGCCCGTGTCGCATTTCGCGCCATCGCTGACGAAAATTTCATCGTCAGCCACGTCGCAACCGCGATCACGGAAATCGTTTTTGGCAATGGCGGCGCGCAGCCATTCGTAGCCCTGCTCCGGGCCGTAGCCTTTAAACGTTTCGCGCCCGGCCATTTCATCCACGGCCTTGTGCATGGCCGCAATGGCGGCGGGCGGCAGCGGTTCGGTCACGTCGCCGATGCCGCAGCGGATGAGGCGTTGGGCGGCCTCGGGGTTCGCGTCGCAAAACGCCTTCACGCGCCGGCCGATTTCGGGAAAAAGGTAGCCGGCTTTCAGCTTGAGATAATTGTCGTTGAGCAATGCCATAAAGTTGAATCCAGAATTTAGAATTCAGGAGCCGGAATAAAGCCGAAAATGTTAGTTTCGGAGGGCGGAGGGGCACAACGCGCAAATTTTCCAACGCAGAGGCGCGGAGAACGCAGAGTTTCGCAGAGTTTAATTTCCCTCCGCGGTTCTCAGCGTCCTCCGCATCTCTGCGTTAAAGCTTCCAGTCGTTTGGTTGTGGCTGTCGCCGCACCAAGTGTTTCGTGGTTAAAAAATTGGCGGAAATTTCACCCGGTTGAATTGCGCCACTGCACCTGTTTGACCTGCGCGTGTTCGGGATGCTGCGGGTCGAGGCTGCGCAGTTCAAATTCCGCGCCATCGCGCGTGAGCGTGGCCCGCACCCAGCCGCTCGGACGGCCTGCCTTGAAGACGAAACCCGTCGGCGGCAGATTGACGAGTTGCACGCCGCTCGCATGGGTCTCGAAATGCCAGTTGTGCGTGTGCCCGAAGATGAACGCCTTCACCTGCCGATGCCGCGCGAATAATTCCTCAAACGCCGCTGAATCCTTCAAGCCCGTCGTGCCGCCGGGCGCCTGCAGGTTGTGATGGCAAACGACCAGGGCCGGTTTGTCCGGACGCAAATCCAATTCACGCGCCAGCCAGTCAAGCTGCGCGGAGCCGGCCGCGCCGGGCGCGGTGTCGGGGACATCCAGCGAATCGAGCAGAAACCAGTTCGCGCGGTCGCTGGCAAAAACCGCCGCCTGCTTTTGCGGAACCGATTTCAATTTCGTCGCATCGTGCGGGAAGGCGTGCCAGAAATTTTCGCGTTCATCGTGGTTGCCGAGGGAAAGATGGATGGGCGCCAGCGCGCGGACGGGTTCGATCAACCTTCCGAACATCGCATAATCGCCCGGCTGGCCGGACTCAAACGCGAGGTCGCCGTTGACGATGACCGTGGCGGGCTTCACCGGCCACGCGGCGAGTTCGCGAATGCAGGCAGCGAGATTGTCCGCCATGTTGACATTGCTGTGTTTCAACGCGGCATCGGCGGCAATGTGCGTGTCGGAGAAAAAGGCAACGGTGTCTTTGTCCCGCGATTTGCCGAACAGCCCGGCGTAACTTTTCGGAGGGGCGAGTTCCACGAGTCCCAGGCCAACGCCGGCAATCGCGGCGCGTTTCAGGAATTCACGGCGCGTGAGTTGCGGTAGCGTGACGGGCATGGGGCGAGCATAAATAAATTGTCCGCACCGTTCAACCGGCTTAATTTTGTGGTCATGCCAAAGGCAAAGCACTTCAAAGCGGCGGCATTTGTTTAGACCGGTCACGCCTTCGCCTTTGCCGCGTAGCAGCGTCGTCAGGCCTTTTCGCAGTCAATTTTGACGTAGTATTGACGCTGTAATCATTCCCAAGCAAACTGCCACCTGCAATGAGCACACGATTCTTGACCAACCTCGGCGATGCTATTGAAATTTATGTCTGACGAACCAATCCCAGACGAGGGGCAAGCGTTCCACGAAGCCGGGCATGTGGTTTTTGGTTTCCTTGTCGGAAAAAATTTGCTTAAGGTTGCAATTCGTCATGGTGCGCATAATGCAAATGGATTGACCGATGCGCCAGCCCCAATTCCGGCTGGGATGGCAAATCCGGCATCGGCCCGGCCTCGATGTGGCCGCTGGCATTTTTAATCAACCCGTCATTGTGGGTGGTAAGACACGCTGAAGCGTGAACTCCAACAAATGCGGAAGCCCCGTATTGTCGAATTTTGCCTGCTGACCGCCTCGCAGACGACCGGGAACAGGCCGCGCGCTTCGAGCAAAACTCCAAACCAAACTTTCTGAAATCCGGGGCGCACCCGCATTTTGAATTGAGCCGTTCTGAAATTTCTGCTCCGCTGTCGTGCCAGACAGATGAAATTTGAACTGACCAGGCACGCCAGGCGGGTTTTGGCCGAACGGGATATTCCGGTGGACTGGCTGGAACGAACTTTGGCCGCGCCGGAATTGGTGCTGCCCGACCCGGACGATGCCACGGTGGAACGGCGTTTCCGCAAGATTCCCGAATTTGGCGGGCGGGTGTTGCGCGTGGCCGTCAATACGGCAGTTGAACCAAACCGGGTGGTGAATATATTCTTTGACCGGAAGATGAAAGGCAAACTATGAGATTGCACGTGGACAAAGAAGCCGACGCGCTTTATTTGCGGCTGGATGATTCCAAGGTCATCGAATCGGAGGAGATCGCGCCGGGTGTCGTTGTGGATTACAACCGCAAAAATGCGGTCGTAGGAGTTGAAGTGCTTTATCTTTCCAAACGCGCGCCAAAGTCCAAGGCGCAAAAGTATCCTGACTCCCGCACCACCGCCGCGCTGGTATTGCATGACAAGCCGGCGAAGAAATACGGCGCGTAAACCCGCCTAAATCCCTGAAAATCCGCCCTCGCCTTCAAGAAACCGCTGTTTTCGGCCTCGCGAACGACCGGGATTGGGTTTCACCGGGCGACGGCGTCATCGTATAACCATTCGTCCTCGGGAGCGTATACGGCCCGTCCCGCAAAAAACATTAGCCGGGGTTTCCGGGTTCAATTTCAGCGTGCCTTCGGCCGGGGTCGTCCGTATCTTCGCTTCGCTTTATGGCCACCTTGAAACCCTTTGCCGCGCTGCGACCGAAACCCGAACTGGCCGCGCGCATTTGTGAACTGCCCTACGACGTGATGTCGTCGGACGAGGCGCGCGCCCTTGCCGCCGGCAACCCGCTCAGTTTTTTGCACGTCAGCAAGCCGGAGATTGATTTGCCGCCGGACACGGACCCTCATGCGCCGGAAGTCTATGCCCGGGGCGCGGAAAATTTTCAAAAGCTGATCCGCGATGGCGCGCTGAAGCAGGACACGCAGCCGTGCTTTTATCTTTACCGCCAGATCATGGGGCAGCACAGCCAGGTGGGGCTGGTTGCCTCGGCGAGTTGCGAGGAATATCTCGGCGGCGTCATCAAAAAGCATGAGCTAACGCGGCCGGACAAGGAAGACGACCGCGTCCGGCACATCGAAGCCCTGAACTCGCAAACCGGCCCGGTTTTTTTGACGTACCGCGCCAGCTCTGAACTCGACAAATTTGTCACGCAGAGGACTTCCCAAAAACCGGAAATTGATTTCACCGCGAAGGACGGTGTGCGTCACACGGCCTGGGTGATCGCCAATGCGAACGGGATCAAATTCATCGAAACACAATTTTCCCGAATCCCATTTCTCTACATTGCCGATGGCCACCATCGCAGCGCGGCGGCGGCGCGGGTATTTCAATCGCGGCGGGGCGCCGGCCAGAGCGGGCGATTTCTGGCCGTGATATTTCCTCACAACCAGATGCAAATCCTGCCCTACAACCGCGTGTTGAAGGATTTGAACGACTTGCCGCCGGAACAATTGTTGGAAATTCTCGGCAAGGTTTTTGTCGCCGACCCGCAGGGCACGGGGGTGCCGGCGCACAAACACGAGCTCGGCTTTTATTTGCCGGGCCAATGGCGGACCCTGGCCTTCCGCAAAAAACTCATCACGGCGGACAACCCGGTTGATTCGCTCGACGTGTCGTTGCTGCAGCAACTGGTGCTCGGGGAGATTTTCCGCATTGACGACCCGCGCACCAGCAAGCGCATCAACTTCGTCGGCGGCATTCGCGGCACGGCGGAATTGGAAAAGCTCGTGGACCGCGGCGAATACGCCTGCGCGTTTTCCATGTTCCCGACGAGCATTGAAGATTTGATGTCCATCGCCGACGCGGGCGGCATCATGCCGCCGAAGAGCACGTGGTTTGAACCCAAGCTCCGCGACGCGATGTTTTGCCACATGATTGCGTGAAACGCGAGACGTGAGGCGTGAGGTTTTTCAACCCTTCAGTTCTGAACGATCCAGACCCCGCACAGGGCAATGAGATTGACCGGCAACTGGTAGAAGGCCAGCAAGACCAGGTTCATATTGTCGGCAAGGCCGCCCCGCGTGAAATAATTCAGGGACACGAAAATCGCCAGATTCAATGCCATGGCGGCAAAAAAGACGAAAAGCAGTTCCCGCAACTCCAGCAATACGAGTTGTTGGCCGCCCAAAGCCCGGAGCAGAAAAGACCAAACCACAAAAAGGAGAATCGTAATGCCCGCAGCCAGCGACAGTTGAGTCAACAGATGCTCGAAGTCGAAGGTTATAAACACCACAAAAACACCAAAAATTCCGGCAAAATCCGCCAGCATCAGCATGAAGCTGTGCAGCCCTATGCGAATGTCCTTCATGGCACTTTCCCCTTCAATGCGTGCGACCCGGCGCCCGTTTGAAACGTCCCACCACAAAAGCGAGGATTCCCATCCCCATCAACGCCCAGGTTTGCGGCTCCGGCACCGACGGAACGGTTTCCGGGTTGGCCGGATTCAGCCCGTGCTGGGTATATTGTTGTTGGGTCTCCAACACCACCGCACCGGTCAGCGGCGTGACCAGCTGGTTTCCGGCGGCAAGTTTCACAGCTGCATCGCGCTGGCGCTTGGAGGCAAGATGCAACGCCTCGTCCCGCGCCCATAAACGTTCAATCTGTTTGTCCACCCGTGTGCCGTTGGTCGTTTCCACTGAAGTGGCAACTTGTTCACGAACGAGATGAAAGTCATGGGCCTTGCCGGTCCAGCGGTCTAGCAATTGCCCAAAGTCGGACCGCAGTGAACCGAGGTGTGTGACATGTTCGACCGCGGCCAAACCATCCAGCTTCTCAATGATCCGGTCGGGTCCGTTCCGGGTCTGAATTTCAAGCAGGAACACCGGTATGGAAGTCCGCTCGATACGCTGCCGCAAACCGCTCTCGTTGGAAAGCAGCACGGGTTGAGGTTGATGAATCCAAACCACCACCCCGCCATCCACCTCGGCAGCCAGATCCCAAGCCGCTTCCAGTGCGGGCAAATTGTCCTGGCCGCCGGTAAAATGCGTCCGGTTGAGGTTGCGTTGGATCCCGCGGATGACCTCCGGCGTTGCTTTTTGTGGTTTGGCGTTGAATTCTTTTTGCCGGTCGTCGGCAATGATCACGGCGATCTCTGTCGTTTCGGGTATTTCCGGAAGTGCTGCCATAAATTCCCGCGCTACAGATTGCATTCCCTCGGAACCGTCCAGCACCATTACCAGCCGCCGTGGCATGATCGGGGATTCCGGTCGAATGGTTTGCCGGATGACCAGGCCGGACTCGTCTGCCGGCGTCCAGACAGTACCGACTTCGGACGGGCGGTGGACTTCGACAATTTCTGGTGACGCGGCCAGTTTGGCCTCCGACACCGATTCATGGAACGCAAACGGGCGTGTCCCGGTTGGTGGAGAAACCGGACTGACTTTCTCCCGCGTCAGTGGGGTCGGCGATTCAATCCAGAGCGCGTGCTTCAGGTCCGGGCCGATCCCGAAGTTGCGTTCGAGAAATCGGGGCCAGACAAAATGCCCTTGTTCCAACGATTCCAGCACCAGTGGCGCAGTGATTCCCATCCTCACTTTCATCGTGCCGCCATTGGTCGGAACGGGAAAACATTGCAGCAACACCCGATCCGGCCCGCAGGTGGTCACCAGCACCGGATCGCGCCGTCGCACCACTGCGACTTCCTTGTAAGCCTCCCGCACCTGGGAGCGGCCGCCGAAAGCCGCTTCACGTTCTTCACCGTTGATCCAGAGCGTCACGCGCGAAACCACAGCCCCGGGGGTAGGGCAATTTGTGCCCGTGCCTCCCGCGGCTGCGAGGAGATGTTTTTAAACTCCAAGGTCCATTCGCAGTAAACCAGTGATGCGTCCGGTTCTGCCATGGCATCCATGCGCGAACCCGACAGCGAAAGACCTTTCACCCGTCCGGCAACGGTTTCTCCGCCTAGGGCGTCATCCCAGGTGAATTCCTCATCCAGGCCCGTCCAGCGTCCCGTTCGCGTGTAAAGCGACGGTGGCGGGACGGAGTTGAAGGGTTTTCCCGTGACCCGATAATAAATTTCCCTCGCTTGGTCGGCGGAAACGGTCTGGTTGCCGCTGGCGAGATTGCGGACAAGGTCAAAGTCCAGTTCCCGCCGCAACAAACCGTAGCAGGCGCGTAGGATAAGTTCCCGGTCGCCAAACTGCCGCAGCACTTGCACCCCACGAAGTTTGATGTCGGCATCCTCCTCCGCCGCCCGGGCCAGGCCATAATATGTGACCGCCGCAGGCAATTGGAGCAGCACGAGAATTCCAAAGGCGGCGACCGCGCCCTTCCAGGCACGGGGTAGAACGGGTTTTCCAATCCGCTTCTGATAGCTGGCGCGCATAAATAACGTTGCGATCAGCGCCAGATACGGTGTGAGCGGGATCAGTCCCAAGCCGAAGTAAATGACCGCAATGCTGGCAATGGGAACAAATGGCAGGTACAGGATCGAATAAAACAGGCAGATGCCGCAGGCCGCGCCGTTGAGCCAGCCCAGCAGGCGGGCGTGGCGGGCATCATGCGTTCCGGCCTGCCCGCCAGATCCACAGGTTGGCAGCTGGAACCAGCGCAACGGCCAGGATGTGAAACCAGTTGGGAATGGGATCAAACAACACCCCGGCGGAAATCCCCGTGATCCATTCAAAAATCAAGGTGATCAACGGGAGCACGACTCCTAGTGCCAGTAATATGAAAGCTGATGCCAGCGATATGAAGCGGGGCAGCCTCTTTTCCGCGTTCCGGCACCGTTGCCGGCGGGGGAGACGACTGAGCGGCGTCTGCCTTCATCTCGACCGCTGATCCCGGCTCGCCGACCCGGTCCAAAATGCGGCGAATGTCGCCTTCCGTCACCACCGTCAGCCCGGCGACGCGAATTTCCTCGTCCACATGGCGGCGCAAATCGTCGATTACCTCGTCCGCATCGGCCCCGGTGCCCGTCAATACCGCCTTTGAGCGGACGCAATACTCGTCCAAAGTCCGTCGTGCTGTTTCCGTCCATTGAGTCATATCATGCTCCTTTCTTCCGCAACCGCGTCACGCCGCGATTCAAATCCCCCATGTATTCGTTCATCGTCTCCATAGTCCGCCGGCCCTCCCGGGTCAGGGAGTAATACTTTCGCGCCGGGCAGGCGGAGGATTCCTCCAATCGTGAGGTAATCAGTCCGGCCACTCGCAGACGCGAAAGCAGGGGATAAATCGTTCCTTCCGTGACGCCCAGTCCAGGAGTGGCCACCAGCGTTTTAACGAGGTCATAACCGTAACGCTCCTCGTCGGCCAGGGCGTTGAGGATGCACAATTCGAGCAGCCCCTTGCGCACTTGCACCGTCCAGTTGTCGAAAAAATCGTCCATCGCTTACAATGTAATACCAGCTACCTTGCATAGCATAGTAGTTGTTCGCCGGGGTGTCAAGCGCGTTTTTTTAATATTTTTGGTTCGAGCCGGGGTTCCGCGGCGATACAATCCGCCCGTGCCAATGAATCGCCTCCAACGCGGCTTGCGCGCCACCTTTGCCGGCATGGCCGTCAACGTCGTGTTGTCGGGCACAAAACTCGCCGCAGGCATGGCCGGCCATTCACACGCGCTCGTCGCCGATGCGGTGGAATCCTTCGCCGACATTTTCAGTTCGCTCATCGTGTGGCGCGGACTGGTCGTGGCCGCGGCGCCAGCGGATGAAGGCCACCCCTACGGCCACGGCAAGGCCGAACCGATTGCCTCCGCCATCGTCGCCGCGATGTTGTTGGGGGCGGCGCTGTGGATCGCGCTCAAGGCGTTCAGCGAAATCAGGCAGCCGCATCTGCCGCCCGCGCCATTTACGCTCATCGTGCTGGTCGTGGTGGTGGTGGTGAAGGAAATTTTGTTCCGGTTCGTCTCGCGCGAGGGCAAGGCCCTGGACAGCTCCGCCGTGAAGACCGACGCCTGGCATCATCGCAGTGACGCCATCACGTCCGTGGCCGCCGGCGTCGGCATCAGCGTGGCGCTCATCGGCGGCAATGGGTATGAATCCGCCGACGACGTGGCGGCGATTGCGGCAGCGGGCGTCATTGCCTGGAACGGCTGGAATTTGCTCCGTCCGGCGCTGAACGAACTCATGGACGCCGCGCCCAGCCGTGAAATCGTTGACCAAATCCGCCGGGTTGCCAGCACCACGCCCGGCGTGAAGCATGTGGAAAAATGCATCGTGCGCAAAGTGGGTTACCAGTATTTCGTGGACATGCACGTGGAGGTGGACCCGCAAATGACCGTGCTCGACTCGCATAAAATCGCTCACGACGTGAAGGATAAAATCCGCGACACCCTGCCCGCCGTCAGCGACGTGCTCGTGCATGTTGAACCGCTGGGCTTCGCGGCGAGGAAAAAGCAAAATTAAACATCGAACATCCAACTCCGATCAATTGCGAGCGGTCATCCAACATCGAATTAATCTGTGTTTATGCGTGATTAAACACCCCGTTTGTCCACAATCTTGTTTCCTTTGCCGAGCACAACAACGCGCGGCTGCCACTTTTTTGCCTTCGCCTTGCCAACGACTGCAAAATTCATGATGGTCAGCAAATCGCCCTTTTTGCCGAGATGCGCCACGGCGCCATTGAGGATGATTTCGCCGGAACCGCGTTTGCCGGGAATGGCGTACGTCTCGAACCGTTTGCCATTGGCCATGTTGCCGCACAGGATTTTTTCATACGGGTGCAGGCCGGCCTTTTCCATCAGATCAATCGCGATGGTCAGGCTGCCCTCATATTTCACGTTGCCGCCCGTGACGGTGGCGCGGTGAATCTTCGATTTCAGCAAAACAATCTGCATGAGCTTTTGAGTATAGCGCACGCCGCCATTACTTCAACTTGAGAAAATTCTTGATAATTTGACGCCCGTTTTCGGTCAGGATGCTTTCCGGATGAAACTGCACGCCCCAGATCGGCAGCGTCTTGTGGCGTACGCCCATGATTTCACCCTCATCGCTTTCGGCGGTGATTTCGAGGCAATCGGGAATCGTGTCGCGCTTGATGACGAGCGAATGATAGCGCGTGGCGACAAACGGATTGGCCATGCCCACAAAAAGGTCCCTGCCGTTGTGCTTAATCGGCGAGGTCTTGCCGTGCATCATGCGGTAATTCACCACCACCTCCGCGCCAAACACGTGCCCGATGCACTGGTGCCCGAGGCAGACGCCAAACACCGGCAATTCCCGCCCAAACGTGCGGATGACCTCGTTCGACAATCCCGATTCGCGCGGCGAGCACGGCCCCGGCGACACGAGGATGCGCTCCGGCTTCAGCGAGCGGATTTGGTCGAGGGTGACCTCATCGTTGCGCCGC
The DNA here is from genome assembly GCA_963820205.1 of uncultured Verrucomicrobiae bacterium. GTDB lineage: Bacteria > Verrucomicrobiota > Verrucomicrobiia > Limisphaerales > UBA11358 > UBA11358. The sequence goes on along the minus strand of CAWFZJ010000086.1, from coordinate 38,745 downwards.
ACCTGCAATTCCACCTGCAACTCGCCGAGATATTGCACGAGGTTGTAGGTGAACGAATCGTAATTGTCTATGACCAGAACCATGTCGGCGACAGGTTAACACGGCGCGCGATTTTGGAAATCAGGAAATCAATTTGATTTGACGCTGGCTGCCGAGAAGTTGAATTTGGCCATCATGGAATGCAAACAATCAACCAATCTGAAACGGTGCAACTGTAGTTACGGCGGGTGTCCGAGACAGGGTATTTGCTGCGAATGCCTGCAATACCATCTTGGCCTGCGCCAGCTTCCGGCCTGTTTTTTCCCGGACGCTGTGGAACGGACCTACGACCGCAGCTTTGAGCGTTTTGCCCAGCTCGTCCAAGCGAGGACGGTTTAAACGCTTCAACGCCGTTTTCGCTTCGATTTGAACAATTCCAACTGCGGTTCCTTGAAGAAATCGTAGTTCTTGAAGATGCGGATCATCTGGAGCAGGTCGGATTTCTGGTAGTTGCGGTTCACCTCGATGTGCCCGACGAGGTCGGCGAGCATCACGTGAAACGGAATCACCGCGTCAATGCCCTTCGACCGCAGCAATTCCACGCTTTGCTGGCGCGCGTCCTCGCCCTGGGGCAGCGCAGGCACCACCAGAATTTTCGTCGGCGCGCCTTCCGCGCCAAACGTGCGGACCGCCTGCTGAAACACCTTCGGCTCGACAAACCGGAAAATCTCCGGCGCGTGCGCCAGCACCGCCAGGCTGAACGTCTCCGTGTGCCAGCCCTTCACCACCACGACGGCGCGCCCGATAAACTTCAGGTCCGGCGATGACAAAACAAACGGCAATTCGGTTTCGCGCTTTTGCGGATGCGGATTCAGCACGAAGAAATCAATGTCATCATCCTCGCGTTTGGTCTGTGCAATGTATTTGCGATGCTGGCGCACGAGGAATTCGTGCAGCTCGAAGTATTCCCGGACAATGGTTTCGCTGACGCTCGACACGTTAGTTGACAGTTGAAAGTTGCAGGTTGAGGGCCGGTTCAATCAGGTCGGCGGGTATCCGGCAGCCGAATTGGACGCGGCCAATCCGCTTGGCGAGCACGAACTTGATTTCGCCGCCGCTGACTTTTTTGTCATGGCGCATGGCGGCGAAAAGTTTTTTACGCCGCGCCGGATTCAATTTGACCTCCACCGGCAGGCCGGCGGCTTGGAGCAAATTCTCAATTCGCAGAACATCGCGCGCCGGCAGGCCGGAAATCTTTTGCGAAAGTCCCGCCGCCGCCACCTGGCCGATGGAAATCGCCTCGCCATGCAGATATTTGCCGTAGCCGGAAATAACTTCAAGGGCATGGCCGATGGTGTGGCCGAAATTCAAAATCGCGCGCAGCCCGCCTTCCATCTCGTCCTGACCGACCACTTCGGCCTTGATCTCGCAGCAGCGCGCCACCACATCGGCCAGGGTTTTCGATTCGCGACGCAAAAGTTTTGGCAGGTCGCGTTCGAGCCGCGCAAAAAGTTTCGCGTCGGAAATAATGCCGTATTTGATGACCTCGGCCAGACCGGCGCGGAATTCGCGCACGGGCAGGGTGTCCAGCGTGTCGAGATCGCACAGCACGAGCCGCGGCTGATAAAAAGCGCCCACGAGATTTTTCCCGGCCTTGAGATTGACCCCGACCTTGCCGCCCACCGAGCTGTCCACCTGCGCCAGCAGTGTCGTCGGCACCTGCACAAACGCGACGCCGCGCAAATACGTTGCGGCAACGAACCCGGCCAAATCGCCCACCACGCCGCCACCCAGCGCCACGATGAAAGATTTACGCTCAAGCCGGTGCTCCGCGAGCAGGTCGTAGCAGGTCTGGACGGTTTTCAGACTTTTGGCCGTTTCCCCCGCCGGAACCACAATCAACGAGGGCGAAAAGCCCGCTGTGGCGAGGGAATTGAAAGCCGCCTTGGCATAGCGTTTGCCGACGTTGGTGTCCGTGATGATGGCGCAGCGGGCGCCCAGCTTGAGGCGCGCGCATTCCCGGCCAAGTTGGTCGAGCAAACCCGGCGCAATTTTGATGGCGTAACTGCGATTACCCAATTGAACGGAAACGGTGCGCATGCGACGAGAATAAAGGTTCGCGCGGTGTTGCAAAACAAAAAACCCCGCATCCGGCGGGGTTAAATTGTTTGCGGGGGCTGGGATTTTGAATTTGGGATCACAGGAAGTCACCGCCGCGTAATCATGGCGCTTCTGCCGTCGGATTTTTTACGGCGTTGGTAATGACCCTGCTTGCCGGGGAACACGGCCGCGCCAAGCGGGGCCAACCGCCGCTGCCAAAAGCAGTTTGGGTTGGACGAACGGCTAATCGTGACGCGTGAATTGTTATGGAGTCGGTAAACGATGTGCAAACACAATGGTTTACACAAATTCGAGTGGATGTTTTCGCGCAACAGTTGTGAATGCAACTTGGGATATTGCCCGGCTCAATTCGATGATTTCCTCGAAAATCGAAGAGAATGCTTCGTTGAATTACAAAACCGCTGGCGCGTCTAATGATGCTGACAAAAAAAGCGCGATTTCAGAACAGAAATTGTCTCCTTTTACTCCCGGCGTCCATGTATCTGATGGATGATGAGTAACGACATGGCGCTGGTGCGGGAATACGCGGCCAGCCAGTCTGAAACCGCCTTCGAGACGCTGGTTTCGCGTCACGTCAACCTTGTTTATTCGGCGGCGCTACGGCAGGTGCGCGATGCGCATCTGGCCGAGGAAATTTCCCAGGCGGTGTTTGTCATCCTCGCCCGCAAGGCCGGCTCGCTCGGTTCCAAAACCATTCTTTCCGGCTGGCTCTATCGCACGGCGCGATTCGCCGCCGCCGACGCGCTGAAAACCCAACGCCGCCGCCAACGCCGGGAACAGGAGGCTTGCATGCAATCCACGTTTGATGATCACCCGATGGACGCGGCCTGGCAGGAATTGTCGCCGCTGCTGGACGAAGCCATGGCACAACTGCGGGACAAAGACCGCGACGCCCTGGTGCTGCGGTATTTCGAGAACAAGAGCCTGCGCGAAGTGGGCGACGCGCTGGGTTTGCAGGAACGCGCCGCCCAAAAGCGCGTGGCGCGCGGACTGGAAAAGCTCCACGCGTTCTTTGCCCGGCGCGGCATTGCCTCCACCACGGCCATCATCGCCAACGCGGTTTCAGCCAATTCGATCCAGGCCGCGCCGATCGTGTTGACCAAATCCATCACTGCCGTTGCGGTCACCAAGGGCGCAGCGGCGGGCAGTTCAACCTTAACCCTCATCAAAGGAGCATTGAAAATTATGGCTTGGACCAAAGCTAAAACCACAGCCGTTGCCGTCGCCGCCATCATCGCGGCTTCCGGCACCGCCACCATCGTAATCAAAACCGGCGCGTTCGGAATCGGGCGCGGGAATGCCAATCGTCCCGCGGAGACCCAGGTGAAACTCAACCGGTCACCAAAGATTTACAGCAACGGAATCAACAATGCCCATGGCCTCCCCGATCACCTCTTTACCTACCCCGCCGGAGATGAGGCAACCCATCATTACCTTGAGGGCATTTTAAAAATGTTCCACATGACCGCCGATCCCGCCCACGCCATTAAAAGCGACCGCGAGTCTGACCGAGCAGGACATCCAGACCCGGAACATTTACATCTACGGTTCACCCGAAAATCACAGCCTGTTCCAGCGGGTGCGCGACCAGTTGCCTATCGTCTTCGAGGATGACGGCATTGTGGTGGGCAACAAGAAATGCAAGGGACGTGATGTGGGGGCCATTTTTACCTGCCCCAATCCGCTCAGCCCGGAACATCAGTTGGTCATCTACGGAACGGTGTCTCCGGAAGCTTTGAAGAACATGAACGGCGTCTTCCATGGCCCAACGGACTATGTCGTGTTCAACAATACGACACGGCAGTTTAGCGCAAAGAAAGGCTACGAAACCGAGGATGATTTCCTGTTGCTGGGTTCATTCGACAAATCCGATCCCGCACGTTGGCGGGTGGACGAAAAACTTCAACTCCTGCCGCCGAAAGCCTTGCAGAAGGCCACCACCGGCGTCGTGGTGCCTTACGCCGCCCAATGATTTCCTGAACGGACACTGAAAGGCCCGGCCTGCCCGCAAAAAAGAATGTCCGCTTTTGCCGTCCCGGCGGACATAATGGGGCAAATGCACGCCGACGACATGGATTTGGTGCGGGACTTTGCCGCGAACGGTTCCGAGGCGGCGTTCGCCACACTGGTCGGGCGGCACGTGAACCTGGTCTATTCGGCGGCGTTGCGCCGGCTCGGCAACACACACGAAGCCGAGGAGGTCGCGCAGGCCGTCTTCATCATCCTGGCCAGAAAAGCGGGCAGCCTTGGCCGGGGAACCGTTCTGTCCGGCTGGCTGTATCAGACTGCGCAACTCACAGCGGCCAACTTCCAACGGGCCGCTCGGCGGCGTCAGCGCCGCGAACAGGAGGCCTTTATGCAATTCTCTGAACAATTGGAACCGGATTTTTCGTGGCACCGGTTAAGCCCGCTGCTGGAGGAAGCCATGATGCGGCTCGGGCCAAAGGAACGCGACGCCGTCGTGCTGCGTTTTTTTGAAAATCGCACCGTCCGCGAAGTGGCGTCCGCGCTCGGCCTGCGGGAAGACGCCGCGCAAAAGCGGGTTAACCGCGCCACGGACAAGCTCCGCGACTATTTCATCCGGCGCGGCGTCCAGGTTTCCACCGCCGCGCTGCTCGCTTCGATTGGAACTCATGCCGTGCAGGCCGCGCCGGTTGAACTGGGTTCAAAAATCGCGGCCACCGCCGCTTTGAAAGGCACCGCTGGCAGCGGCTCAACGCTCACCCTCATCAAAACCACATTAAAAATTATGGCCTGGACCAAAGCTAAAACCGCCATCGTCGTCGGCGCCACCGTGCTGCTCGCCGCCGGAACCACCACTGTGACTCTGAAAGAAATTCAAAAACACGTATTCGATGATACTTGGCGGACTCAAGATGTCCTTACCATGTTCAAAAAAGTGAACCAAGTCCCCCCACAGGTCAGGGTTTTGCCGTCGAAATTTCGCCCGACAAAATTTCGTCCGCGTGGAGATTGGTTATTTAGCCATGGCAAAACAATGGGCGTGGCGGTGCCAGCCGAAAGTGTAGTGAACGCCGCTTACGGTTGTGAACTCCCTGATCGAGTCGTCCTTACCACCAGTCTGCCTGACGGCAACTATGATTTCATCGCGAACCTGCCCGAAGGAAACCATGAAGCGTTGCAGCGGGTTATAAGGCAAAAATTCGGGGTGGTTGCGAAGTGGGAAATGTTGGAAACAAATGTTTTACTTCTTACAGTAAAGATTCCAAACGCGCCAGGCTTAAGCCCGGCTGCGAAGAAACAGTCTCCGGCAGAATATTATGGAACAACGTCATATGGTGTTGTTGATAAGCCTCTCACCAATCTGGTCAATTTTTTGGAAGCTAATGCCGGGCTTCCAGTGGTGGACCAAACTGGTCTCACTGGCCGCTTTGATTTTGATCTGAAATGGATCGAACCAAAAGTTCAACAAACGCAAGGCCTACCCGGCCCTTTGAGACAAGCTTTGATTGACCAACTCGGCCTCGAACTCGTGCCCGGCCGCGAACCGGTTGAAATGCTGGTCATCGAAAGGGCACCATAAGGCGCGTAATTCGAAACGGGAAATTTTGGACTGCGGCGGCAAGCGGAGCGCGACGCCGCTTTGGAAAAAAATCGCACCCTGATTTACCCTGCGAAAGCGCTGTCGCCGCTTCGCTCTGCCAGCGCAGTCCAAAAGCTGTCGCCCATGCTGCGCAACCTGTGCCGGTGTCGAGCTGACACACGCCCGGCTTGAAAAAATAAATGTCCAATTCCGTTCCGGGCGGGGAATAATAGATGGATGCCTGATGCGAACGACATGGACTTGGTGCGGGAATACGCCCGCGACCACTCGGAACCGGCTTTTGCCGGGCTGGTGCAGCGGCACATCAACCTGGTTTATTCCGTCGCCCTGCGCTGCACCGGCAATTCCGAGGACGCCCAGGACGTGACGCAGGCGGTCTTCATCATTCTGGCCCGCAAAGCCGCCAGCCTGCGCGACCGAACCGTTCTGACCGGCTGGCTGTATGAAACCACGCGGTTCACCGCCGCCCGATTCATCCGCACCCGCGTCCGGCGCCAGATCCGCGAACAGGAGGCTTATATGCAATCCAGCTTGAACGAACCGGACGCCGACGGAGTTTGGCGGCAACTGTCGCCGCTGTTGGAGGAGGCGATGACGCAATTGGGCGAAAAGGACCGCGCGTTGCTGGCCCTGCGCTTTTTCGAAAACAAGAGCGGGGCGGAAACCGCCACCGCGCTGGGCATTGAGGAATGGGCGGTTCACAAACGCACGTCGCGGGCGGTGGAAAAACTCCGGAGCTTTTTCAGCCGGCGCGGCGTCAGCGTTTCGGCCGGTGTCTTGATTGCCGCCGTCTCGGCCAATTCCCTTCAAGCCGCGCCGGCGGGACTGGCCGTAACCGTCACCGCGGCGGCGGCCAAGGGCGCGGCCGTCAGCGGTTCAACCTTAACCCTCGTGAAAGGAGCATTGAAACTTATGGCCTGGGCAAAAGCAAAAACAGCAATCATCGCAACCGCCGGTGTCATCCTGGCAACCGGCGCAACCGCAATCGTCGTCAAGGAAATCGCGCCAGCCGGCGGCTCGGACGGGCGCGGTCCCGTCGAAATGCAGATGAAATGGCAGGCCGGCAAGAAATACGCCATGCACCGGGAAACGATCCAAACCGAAACAAAACCGCCCAGCCAGGCGAAGCAGGTGCAAAAGATGGCCCAGGACTTCAATCTCTCCCTGGTCCGGGATCTCGACAATGGCGGCCAGCAACTGCAACTCGAATTTGAGGGCCTGACGGTGGAGGTCGGTGATGGGGAGCACAAACTGTTCAGCGCTGATTCCACCCAGGACACCGCTCTGGATGCCAGAAATCCGGTGGGAGCACGGCTGCGCAGGATGGTCGGCGCCCACCTCCAGTATTTCGTCAATGCCAATGGCAAGGTGGAAAAGATGCAGGGATATCCGGATCTGGTGAAGCAGGCGGCGGGAGAAAATCCGAAGGACCAAGCGGCCTTTCAGGATTTGTTCGATGAAAAGGTGCTCGAAAAATTCGGCTCGTTCGGGGAGGACTCGACGCCCCATCGGGTGGTGAAACTGGGTGACAGTTGGGCGATACACTTGGAACAGCCAAGCGGCGCCGGCGCCCACTATGTGGATTTGAAATGCACATTCAAGAGCTGGGAGCAGCACGAGGATCGCAAATGCATGCGAATCGTGTTCGCGGGCACGATTGTAGCCGCCCCCGATGCCGCCAGCCTTCCCGTAATGATCGAAAATGGAAGAGTGTCCGGCGAGACCTGGTTCGATCCCAAGCTGGAGATGATTGTGGAGATCTCCTATGACGCGGACATGAACTTGAGGATCACCCGGCAGGGGCAAACCGTGATCGCTCCCCTCACCCAGAAGACCCGCTTCGTGCTGGTGGATGTGGAGGATCTGGCAAAATAAATGTCTCCTTTGGGCGTCGGCGCACATATAACACCAGAATGCGCGACGCCCCTGATGCCGGGTTGCTGGAACAATTCGTCCAAAGCGAATCCGAAGCGGCGTTTGCCGCGCTGGTGGAACGCCACATCAACCTGGTTTATTCCACCGCGCTGCGGCACACGGCCAATCCACACCACGCCCAGGAAATCACCCAGGCGGTGTTCATCATCCTGGCGCGCAAAGCGCGGACTTTGCCGCGACGGATCGTCCTTTCCGGCTGGCTTTACCACACGGCGCGATTGACGGCGGCCAATTTTCAACGGGCGGAATGGCGCCGCATCCGCCGCGAACAGGAGGCTTACATGCAATCCATGCTTGAGGATCATCCGATGGAAACGGCCTGGCGGGAATTGTCACCGCTGCTGGACGAAGCCATGGCCCGGCTGGGGCCAACCGACCGCGATGCGCTGGTGCTGCGGTATTTCGAGAACAAAAGTCTGCGCGAAGTGGGCGACGCGCTGGGGTTGCAGGAACGCGCCGCGCAGAAACGGGTGCTGCGCGGATTGGAAAAGCTGCGGACTTTTTTCGCCCGGCGCGGCGTGGCGCTTACCACGGCCATCATCGCCGGCGCGGTTTCCGCCAACTCGGTTCAAGCCGCGCCGGTGGGTCTGGCGGCAGCTATTTCCGCAACGGCGGCAAAAGGATCAGCCGTTGCAGCCTCAACCTTAACCCTCGTAAAAGGAGCATTGAAAATTATGGCATGGACAAAAGTGAAAACAGCAATTGTTGTGGCTGCGGGTGTCGTTCTGACAGCAGGCACGACCGCAGTGGTGGTCAAGACGGTTCACTCGGCACCGGGGACGGCCCAGGCGTCGAGGGCGGCTGTCTTGTTCAAGACATACGTCGCGGAAAAGAAAGCGCAGGCGATGGCGGCGGCCACGGCTGAAGGGAAACAAATGCCAACCGAGTATGACGCGTTCTTCGCGGCAGCGGAGAAGGGAAATTTGCCGGCGATGCGCCGTATCTTTGACGGCTTGGGAAGACATGCTCCTTTGATGGTGACTTCATTGGAAGCCGCCAAGGAAACTGATTACGCCTTTGAAATGTTTTCCATGTGGGACGAAAAGTATGCGCTGGCCTATGCCCGGGGCATCATCGAATCCATTCCGCCGGGAAGCATTTATTTTACCGGCGTGCCTGCGGGAGCCCATATAATACCCCGCATTGCAGAAGTCAGAAGTGAGCGCCGATCCCTGCTTTACGCTCAATCAAGGCTCATTGGTTGACGAGAGCTATCGTACCTACCTGCGAAACATGTATGGCGATAAAATGTATATTCCAACGGAGGAAGAAGTGCAAAAGTGTTTCCGGGATTACGCGCCCGACGCTCTGCTTCGCAACCAGCAAAACAAACTTCAGCGGGAAGATTTTCAGCGCATTGACAGGCTGATTGCCAAAGTCATCTTCGACAAGAACCCGGACCGTGAGTTTTATTTCGAAGAAGCCTGGCCGGTCGAATGGATGTATCCGTACCTTGAGCCGCATGGCTTGATTCTGAAACTCAACCGGCAGCCGTTGTCTGAATTGCCGGATGAAGCAGTCGCGCAGGACCACGATTTCTGGGTCAAGCAACTCCAGCCGATGATTGGCGGCTGGCTCACCTACGATACGCCGGTCAAGGAACTCGCTGCGTGGACGGAACGGGTGCGGCTTAAACATGATTTCAGCGGCTTTACCGGCGATCGCCGTTTTGTTGAGGACACGCGAGGTCAACAGCAGATTTTCTCCAACCTGCGTAACGCCATCGGCGGCATGTACGCCTGGCGCGCGGAACACACCACCAACCCGGCGGAAAAGGCGCGCATGGTCCGCGAAGCGGACTTTGCCTTCCGTCAGGCGATCGCGCTGTGGCCTTTTTCGCCCGCCTCCAACAACCCCGGCAGGCGATATGTTGCTTTGCTTAAACAGGAGCATCGGCAATCCGAAGCGCTTCAATTTGCAGACCTCTTTGGCAAATTATTTGACTCTTACCAAGCCGGAAAAACGCCGTGACGAACACGCCGTCGTGAATGCGCAAGCGTTGGTCGCGGGTGGAAAATCTTTCACGACGCCTGGCCGGGGCTTTTTCACCAGCAATGGCGCCACGCAAGAAAATTGTCTCCTGTCCAGTTTGGTGTGCATAAATAGGGTGAATGTCGAACGATGACATGGAGCTGGTGCGGCAATACGCCGGCCAGCAGTCGGAAAGCGCCTTTGCGACGCTGGTTGCCCGGCACGTCAATCTGGTCTATTCCGCCGCGCTGCGGCAGGCCGCCAGCCCGCAACTGGCCGAGGAGATCGCGCAAACCGTTTTCATCATTCTGGCGCGCAAGGCGGGTTCCCTCAATTCCCGAACCATTCTTCCCGGCTGGCTTTACCGGACCACGCGGTTCGCCGCCGGAGCCGCCTTGAAACAGGAAGCCCGCCGCCAGCGCCGCGAACAGGAGGCCTGCATGCAATCCACGCTGGAGAATCACCCGACGGACGCAGCCTGGCAGGAATTGTCGCCGCTGCTGGACGAAGCCATGGCCCAACTGCGGGGCCAGGACCGCGACGCGATTGTCTTGCGGTATTTCGAGAACAAGAGTCTGCGCGAAGTCGGCGACGCGCTGGGATTGCAGGAGCGCGCCGCCCAAAAACGAGTGGCGCGCGGACTTGAAAAACTCCATGCCTTCTTTGCCCGGCGCGGCATCGCCTCCACCACAGCCACCATCGCCAACGCAGTTTCGATTCATTCGATTCAGACTGCGCCGGTTGCGCTGGCCAAATCCATTACTGCTGTTGCGGTCACCAAGGGCGCGGCAGCGGGCGGTTCAACCTTAACCCTCATCAAAGGAGCATTGAAAATTATGGCCTGGACTAAAGCGAAGACAATTATCATGGTGAGTGTCGCGGTGTTATTCGCCACCGGCACCACCGTGGTCGTCGTTGAAAAGGTCAGATCGCCCGCCGTGGATGAATCGTTTTGGCAGTTGATGCCTGATAACCTCCGGAAGGCGCCATCCGTTTTGATCATCAGACCCACCCGATATGAAAGTCCGACGAAAAGTGGGTCGATGAACTTATACGACGGCAAAGTTATTCGTAAAGTCATTGCTCAAAACACCGATTTTGCAGGCCTTCTACAATATGCGTATTCGCTAAGTCGCCAAAGGATGATTCTCCCGGCAGGTATTCCGGCAAACCGATTTGACCTCATGCTCACGCTGCCTGACCATCAAGTGGAAGCGTTGCAAAAAGCCATTCACCGGCAGTTTGGATTTGCGGCCCGGCGCGAAACCCGTGAGACCGACGTGCTATTGCTGAAAGTCAAAGACCCTGGCCTGCTGGCGTTGCATACCAGCAAACCCGGAAGCAAGATGGGTTTCAAGCACGACGAAGGTCTGTGGGCCTTGTCCAATTTCCCAATATCCGATGTGGCAGACTATTTGGAGGGCACTTTTGACAAGCCGGTCATCGTGCAACCCGGATTGTCCGGGAACTACGACATCACCTTCCAATGGGAAGATGCGCAAGGCAAAAAACAGGCTTTAACCGATGAACTTGCTCAAGCCGGTCTGGAACTGGTGCCCAGCCGTGAATCCATCGAAATGCTCGTGGTCGAAAAAGCCCGATAGTCTTCTTGCAGCCCAAAGTGCCAGCCGCCGTCGCGCCGCGCAGGCGGAAGGGCTGGCGCACTTCAGGACCGTTTGAGCACGACACCCACGAAACGCCATTCTTTCTGAAAGTCGGCATAAGACATTCTGTCCCAATCCGTCCAACGGATCACCGATGATCACTTCAGTGTCGGTCACTTCAAGGACTGTGACGTAATGATCAACCATGAACGCGTATTTGATGACGGCCAGGGTTAATCCCGCCTGTTTCAATTCCGAGATGTCCTTAAACGGACGGTATTCAGCAATCAAACCGTACTTGCCATATTCATTCTGCAATGCTTCAGCAAGCATATCCGGCGGCGTTCCAACGACGGAACTCGTTCCGGAAAGAATCCCGATTTTGCCTTCTTCGCCCGGCAATCCGAGTTTGCGCAAGGCTGTGACCGCCGACGCCGGTCCGCAGGTGAAATCGGTCGTTTGAATGCAAACCCCATTCGCGTCAATGTGGGTCTGAAGGCGGGCGATCTCATTTCGCTCAAACGCCGGCACAATAAACGGCCAGACCGACCCCGCAAAAACAATCACGGCCATCAGAATGGAAATCACGATGCGGTCCCGTTTCCTTGGCACCCGGGAAAGCGGCGTGGTCAACACCATCGTCGCCACAAAACCGAGGACGGCAAATTTCTTGCGGCCCATCATCATCCACGAAATAGGAGGCACGAAAGACAACGCTGGCAAGTGAATCGCCACCGCGTAAATCAGGACCAGCGCGAGCGGAATGAAATAGCCGAACATCCAATACGGCTTCCGAAGGCGTGAAAATAAACAACCCAGCGCCACACCCGCCGCCGCCACCATGACCGCAAAGGTTCCTTCAAACCAGAGATTCATTCTGGACGCAGGATAGGCGAAGTTCGCGCGGGGAAAACAATTTTTATGCTTCAGAACCTGGTTCGGATGCCGCAGGCGCGGGCAAGGCACCAGCCGCTCACGGATTCAGCAATGGCAAAAAGACCCGCCGCCACGAAAATCAACCCCAGCCACCACAGATAATCGCCGGCGATGATGATGCCCGCGATGAGGCACAACGCGCCCATGACGCCGCGGGCCATTCGCCCGTGGCGGTCAAGGTTGACCTTGAAGAACCGGTTCACAAAAATAAATTAGCATAACGTGTGCCCAAAACAAGCCCATTGCCGGAAAGCCGCCGGAAATGGGATCATCCGCTTCAACCTGGGAGCGGTGCCAAGTACGCCCCGAGAATTTCAACCAACGCCTTCTTGACTCGCTGCGCGCAACTTTTATTATGTCTGCTTCGGATTTTGAAGTTTGAAAATTTAAAAAACAAATTATGAGTAAAATTATTGATATCAAGGCGCGCGAGATCCTCGATTCGCGCGGTAACCCCACGGTGGAAGTTGATGTGACGTTGTGCTGCGGCGCGTTCGGGCGCGCGGCGGTGCCCAGCGGCGCCAGCACCGGCGAACACGAAGCCATCGAACTCCGCGACGGCGACAAAAACCGTTTCGGCGGCAAGGGCGTGCAGAAGGCCGTCAAAAATGTCACCAACCTCATCGCGCCCAAACTCATCGGCCTCGACCCATACGATCAACTGACGGTGGATGCCACTATGCTCAAGCTTGACGGCACGGAAACGAAGTCGAAGCTCGGCGCGAACGCCATCCTCGCCGTATCGCTGGCCAACGCCAAGGCCGCCGCCGCCGGGCTGAACCAGCCGTTGTTCCGCTATCTTGGCGGACCGAATGCCAAGGTCCTGCCTGTGCCGATGGCCAATGTCATCAACGGCGGCGCGCATTCCGACGCCCCGATTGATTTCCAGGAATTCATGATCATGCCGCTGGGCCTGCCGACATTCAGCGAAGGCCTGCGCGCCATCACGGAAACATTTCACGCGCTCAAGGCCGTGCTGAAGAAAAAAGGCTGTAGCACCGCCGTCGGCGACGAAGGCGGGTTCGCGCCCAAGCTGGGCAGTGTGGAAGAGGCGGTGGAAACCATCATCCAGGCCATCAAGGATGCCGGCTACAAGCCGGGCAAGGACATTTATCTCACGCTCGACCCGGCAGCCTCCGAGTTTTACAGCGGTAACGCGAAATACACGTTCAAGAAAAGCACCGGCGAAACCGTGACGGGCGACGACCTCGTGAGTTTTTACGCGAAGCTCGTCAACAAGTATCCCATCGTCAGCATCGAAGACGGCTGCGGCGAAAGCGACTGGGCGACGTGGAAGAAGCTCACCGACAAAATCGGCGACAAGATTCAACTCGTGGGCGACGACATTTTCGTGACCAATCCGAAATTCCTGCAAAAGGGCATTGATACCGGTACGGCGAACTCGATTCTTATCAAAGTGAACCAGATTGGTTCGCTCACCGAGACACTGGACGCTGTGCAGCTCGCGCAGTTCAACGGCTACACCGCTGTCATCTCGCATCGCTCCGGCGAGACCGAGGATGCGACCATCGCGGACATCGCCGTGGCGACGAACTGCGGCCAGATCAAGACCGGTTCCTTGAGCCGTTCCGACCGTCTGGCGAAATACAACCAGCTCCTGCGCATCGAACAGTTGCTCGGCAAGAACGCCGTCTATGCCGGCACGAGCGCGTTGCCGAAGGGGCGGTAAGCTTGTTTTCAATTCCGGGCGGAGTTATATTCCGGCCATGAAGCTGAGAGAGAATCCGACTTCTTACATGGGTGAAGTCAGAACAACGGTCAGGTTGTTCAACAATGCCGATGCCAATGCCGCAGCCGAGGGCAGGTTGTCGCCCGACAGGGTGCGGGTTGTCGAAACCGATGCGATGGTGGACACTGGTGCAATCCGGTCTTGCGTTCCAGCATCGCTGCTGGAGCGATTGGGTATCAAGCCTTATAACCAGGTTGACCATCGAGCTCGCGGATGGCCGCAAGAGTGCCGTTGGCATTGCGGAAGGCGTCAGCTTCGAGATTATGCAGCGCCGCTCCAGCGATGACGCGTTGATCCTTGGCGATGAAGTCCTGATTGGCCAGACGTTGCTGGAGAAAATGGATTTGCTGATGGACTGCACCCGCCAACGGCTGGTGCCGGCTCATCCTGAAGGCGCGGTCAACAAGCTCAAGCAGCATCACCGTGGCGGCGAATCGCGGCCAGGTTAAAATTCAAAACCCGGAAGCCGGGCAACTGGCCCCGAAAGCTTTCGGGGCTGGCTTCCGGGTTTTCTGTCGCCACATCTCGCTATTTCACCTTCACCACAGCGAAGCTTGCCGGGGGCAGGACAACGCGCCAGGCGTTGCCCTCACGGCGGAACGCGGTGGCTTCGCCAGCCAACGATTGAAACTCGCTCGCTATGATTTTGCGGGGCAAGGCGGCTTCGCATTTCTTCGCAGTGGGGTTGAGCGCCACGAGAATTTCCTCGCCGTCCTTCGCGCGGCGGAAGACAAACGGCCAGCCGCCCTTTGCGACAAGCACGGTTTTGAAGTCGCCGCTGGCTCCGAGCGCAGGGTGCGCTTTGCGCAAGGCGATCAGCGTGCGCGCAAGGTTGAGGCTCGACGCCGGATCGGCCAGTTGCGCGGCGACCGTTGGCCGGTTGGTGGCCGGATCAATTGGCAGATAAAGTTTTTCCGCCGGTGCGGTGGAAAAGCCGGCGTTGGTGGAGGCATCCCATTGCATGGGCGTGCGCGCGCCGGTGCGTCCGTAACCGCCTTCCTTCGACGGCAGACCGTTCAGCGAGCGCATGCCGATTTCGTCTCCGTAGTAAATGAACGGCACGCCGGGCATCGTGAGCAGAAAAGCCATCGCCACGTCCACCTCGCGTGCATCGCGCCCGTTGCCGAGCCGCGGCGCGGTGTCGTGGTTGCCGCTGGGGATGGCGATGAAACCTTTGCCTTTCGTGGCCGCGAGGAGCGGCTCGAACTCGTCGAGAAACACCTTGATGCTGGTCTGGCCGCTGCGATCAAAGATTGGCTTCGCATCGCCTTCGGGGCGAAACAGCGCCTTGTAGCCCGGCTTGGCGAACGGCAGCAGGAAATCCATGTGGAACCCCGACGGGATGGCCACCTGCGGCTGCGACCATTCCGAGACCAACGCGCAATCGGGATATTCCTTGTCCATCCATTGCCGGAACTCGTGCCACAACGCCGCTGTGGCCTTGCCGTCCGGGTCATTTTTCACGAGTGAACCGGCCATGTCCACGCGGAAGCCGCTCGCGCCCATGTCAAACCAGAAGCGCATGATGTTCTTGAGTTCCTCGCGCACGGCGCGCGGGCCGGGCGCATCAATCGGTTGCTGCCACGGCGCCTTGGGATCGGGTTTGGCGTAGCCGTAGTTCAGGGCCGGCTGGAAATGGAAAAAGTTGGGAATGTAATTGGCGTCGCGTTCAGCGCCGCCGACCACCACCTGCTGTCCGGGCGCGGTCCACGTCCATACGCTGTCCGTCCAGATATACCAGTCGGTGTATTTGTTGCGCTCGTGCCGTTGCGATGCCTGGAACCAGGGATGCTGGTCGGAAGTGTGGCCGGCGACGAGGTCGAGCATCACGCGGATGCCGAGCCGGCGCGCCTCGGCGAACAGCGCCCGCAGGTCGTCGTTGGAACCGTAGCGCGGCGCGACCTTGTAGAAATCGGAGACGTCGTAGCCGGCGTCGCGGAAGGGCGACTCGAAACAAGGATTCAACCAGATGCCGGTGATGCCGAGGTCGTGCAGGTAGGGCAGCTTTTCCATGATGCCACGCAAGTCGCCGATGCCGTCGCCGTTCGAGTCGCGGAACGACTGCGGATAAATTTCGTAAAAGACCGTATGTTCGAGCCAGGCGGGCATGTTGGTTGAAGTTTCGACGCCTTGGGCCAGCGGTGCAAGCGCGATCATTGCGGCGGCGAGCACCGCATGGCGGAATGGGATGTGGTTATTCATAGTCAGAAACCGTTTGATTGTCGGGAATCTTGGCGAAGAGCGGCTGGCGAACACAAGCGGCAACTTGTTTGTTGTAGTGGTGGTCGGCAAACTGCCGTGATGGCCACCGTCTAACGACGGCAGGCTTGCATGAACTCCTGCTGTTTCAACCAGGCAACCAGCTCATCGGCCATGGCGCGATCATCGGCCACGCGCGGATGAGTGGGCATCCAGTGTTTGATGACAAAGTGACTGATGGCCGGATCGGCTGCTTCAAGTTGGGTCACGGCGGATTCCCACGCCTGGCGCAGGGGTTCGCTTTGCGCGCCGCCAAACATGCCGCCGCGCAGGAGCACGATGTGCGCGGCCGGATATGCTGCGCGGATAGTGTGGATGAGAGCGATGTACCCGTCAGTATAGCCCGGTGGAAAAGGTTGGCCGTGGGCTCTCGGATAAGAATCGTCGTTCTCGCCATAATTCACGAAGACAACCTGGGGAATCCATTGCGTCAGATCGGCGCGCGGCGATGCGGGGTTGGGATAGGTCTTGTCCCAGACCTGCCCGGCAGTTTTGTCAACCCAGCCGGTGATGATACCCATGCCGCTGACGGCGGTATTGCGATAATCAGCCGAGAACGCGCCGGCCGTCAGGGCGGCGAAACTGAGGGCGGCGTTATGCGTGCGACGATTGTCCCACTGGTCGGCGCTGCCGTCTTCATTGCAGGCGCCGACGGTGATCGAATCGCCAAAAAATTCCATCCTGAGCCGGTAAACCGGCGCCGGCGCTGCCCAGGCTTTCTCCCCGGCAGCTAGTTCAACTCCGCGAAAACAGACTGTGCCGGCATCGGCTTCACTGCGCTTGAAGAGCACCAGATGATGACGTCCAAGCCCGAAACCGGTGAGCATGGCGGGTTGAGCCGGTTTTCCCTCCCGGATTTCAACGACCGTGTTCGAGCCGTCCACTGTCGCGTTGAAAAAGCACTGGCCCCTGGCATTGTCGAAATCCAGACCCAGCGTGTTCCCCTCAAAATCAAGGCTGATTCGGCTCGCCTGCCAGATGACGACGGGTGAATTTGTATCCGAGAAGTCGAACCGGCCTTCGTAACGGAAACGCGGGTCGGACGCGGGAATTTGCCGGATCAAACCGGCTTGGACGCTCTGGCGAACCAGTGGACCGGGCGGTGGGCTGGCTGACACGGAATGAACTGGCTGGCTGGTGCAGGAAGTCAGCAGGAGCCACGAAAGGGAAAAAATGGTCAAGGAAACGTTGATGACTTTCATCGAAGCGGTTTTTTGGGCGGAAGATGGGCGGCGCTAAATGCCTTTCAGAGTGATTTCATCTGCAAAGGTTTAATTCTGAGATGGTCATAATATTCTCCTGCTAATCGGTTAATTTTAAAACTGACCCCCTATGACTTGTGACGCAAGAAAAAAATTGAATCGTGTCACTGGCCGTTTTGACGGTGGTATCGTCAATCAGTTCTGTGGCATCAGGAATATTCGGACATGTTGAGTTTTGCGAAGCCGCTGCGGCTGATCTTCGACACAGCCGCGCTCCGGGGGCAGGCGTAGTTTTTAGGTGGATTTCCGGCCGGATTTTGCGATGTTAAGCGCTTACATGAAACCGATCATCAAACTTTTGCTCGAAGGCGGCGGTTTGAGCAACGCCCAAATGGCGCAGGTGCTCAATCTGTCCGAGGCCGAAATCGACCGCCAGTTGGACGAATTGCGCCAGCAACGCATCCTGCTGGGCTATCGCCCGGTGCTGAATCTCGCCAGCGAGGACGCGGGCGCGGTGCGCGCCGTCATCGAGGTGCGCATCACGCCGGAACGCAGCGGCGGCTTCAACCGCCTGGCCGAGCGCATCAGCCGCTTCGACGAGGTGGAATCGTGCTATCTCATGTCCGGCGGCTACGATTTGCTCGTGTTTGTGACCGGCTCCAGCCTGCAAAAGGTCGCGGGGTTCGTTTCCGAAAAACTCGCCACCGTCGAGGGCGTGCTTTCCACCGCCACGCATTTCATGCTGCGCTCCTACAAGGAACAGGG
The DNA here is from genome assembly GCA_963820205.1 of uncultured Verrucomicrobiae bacterium. Taxonomy (GTDB): domain Bacteria; phylum Verrucomicrobiota; class Verrucomicrobiia; order Limisphaerales; family UBA11358; genus UBA11358. Next base: position 20,658 of record CAWFZJ010000086.1, on the reverse strand, counting down.
CTTCATGATGGACGTGAAATCGGAGGAAACCGAACGGCTCAACGTCACGCCGTGAACTGATTTGCGAATGCGAATTTCGGATTGCGGAATTTAATTTCCACCATGGACACCACACGCCACATTGCCCGGCACGTCATTGACCTGCCCAAGTCCGGCATCCGCGACTTTTTTGAAGTCGTCGCGAAGATGAAGGACGTTATCTCGCTCGGCATTGGCGAGCCGGACTTTGACACGCCCTGGCACATCCGCGAAGCCGCGATTTACGCGCTGGAAAAAGGCAAAACGCATTACACCTCCAACCTGGGCTTGATCGAACTGCGCCGCGCCATCAGCCGTTACGTCGAAAAAAACTTCGGCATCGGCTACCGGCCCGAGGACGAAATCCTCGTCACCGTGGGCGTGAGCGAGGCGCTGGACATTGCGTTCCGCGCGCTCGTCAATCCCGGCGACAAGGTGATGTTCCACCAGCCGTGCTATGTCAGTTATCATCCCAGCGTCACGCTGACGCATGGCGTGGCGGTTCCCGTGCCGACGTACGCAAAGGACAATTTTGCCCTCACCTCCGAGGCCTTGCGCGCCGCGTGGCAGCCGGGCTGCAAATTGCTCGTGCTGAACCTGCCGTGCAATCCCACCGGCGGCACCTGCAACCGCGCGCAGATTGAGGCCATCGCAAAATTTGCGGTGGAAAAGGATTTGCTCGTGTTGAGCGATGAAATTTATTCCGAACTGACGTTTGAAGGCGAACACGTCAGCATCGCCGGCCTGCCGGGCATGAAGGAACGCGTGATTTTCCTGCACGGATTTTCCAAGGCCTTCGCCATGACCGGCTGGCGCATCGGTTATGCCTGCGGCCCGGCGGCGCTCATCGAGGCCATGATGAAGGTGCATCAATACTCCATGATGTGCGCCTCCATCATCAGCCAGGAAGGCGCCATCGAGGCGTTGCAACGCGGCGAGGACGCCATGAAGGCGATGCGCGACCAGTACCATCGCCGCCGCGATTTCATCGTCCGCCGGTTCAACGAAATCGGGTTGAAATGCCACCTGCCGCGCGGGTCGTTCTACGCGTTCCCGTCCGTGGCCGTTTCCGGCATGAGCGAAAAGGAATTTGCCGTTGGTTTGCTGCAGGCCGAGCGCGTGGCGATGGTGCCGGGCACGGCCTTTGGCGAGAATGGCGCCGGCTTCTGCCGCGCCTGCTTCGCGACCAGCTACGAACAGCTCATTGAAGCCGGCAATCGCATCGAACGCTACGTGCAATCACTGGCGAAGAAGCGATGATTGGGTGGTGCTTCAATCATCTCCGTCTTCGATCCATTAATCCTTTTCGAGGACGAGAACGAGGACGAGATTGAATTCAATACCCCTGTTTCAACAGCCAATGGGTGATGAATATCAAGGCAATGCAGGCCAGCGACATCCACAATGCGCTGACGATGAAAAAAGAGGCGGCGGTCATTGCCAGCCCGCCAAGGAACGGCAGCAAAGCCCGTTGCCGCCAGCCATAGATGCAATAGCCGCTGGCAATCGCGCCCCAGATGCACGACGCCCAGAGATAATGTTGGTTGAGCAAATCCACGCGCCAACAATATGGCGCAAACGGCCGCCGCTGGCCAGTTTCTCCGGCAATGACGGGGGTCAAGGCAGGCATCCTTGCCTGCCGTATTCGGCGGCATCCCCGCCGCCCGGCCACAAAACTGAATCCACGTCACAACCCGGCTTTCACATCAGGCCAGCCGGCTGAAAGCCGGGTGATACAGCCGCCAGGATGGTTGCCGCTACAGTGGCAGTGCCCGATCGCGCTCTTCTCCGTGCGATTGCAGCCAGCAAATCCGCCGTTTAATTGAAGCGGCTTTGGGCGCGTCCGTTCTCCCGCTCGTCCTCCAGTTTCTTCCGCACGAGCACCAGCGTGGCATGGGTTAATTCCCGCATTTCTTCCCCCTGTGTCTCCACTTCCTTTTCGAGTTCGACGATGCGCTTTTCATAAGCGCGAATGCGTTCCTGGAACGGCAATTGGAGGGCCGCCAGCCGCAATTCAAATTCGGCGAGGGCTTGCTGCGCCTTTTGTTGCCTCTCAATCAGAGCGTTGCGTTGCGCGTACAAACCTTGAACCAGGCTTTGTTTGGCGAATTCAGTCAGCTCGGGCATGATTTTCTCCCGCAGCATCTGTCCCTGCCGCCCCGCCATCGCCTCGGCCACGAGGGCGCGCTGTTTCCAATCCTCGACGGATAATGAATCCGCCGCCGCATCCTCCGGCCGCGCCGGCAGCGTGGACAGCGAGTGAATCGCGCGCGCGCCGGAACCCGCCGCGTCTTTGCGCCGGAATCGAAACACCAGAAAGCCCAACGGCGCGATGATGGCGGCGAGCGACCCGACAATCCACCACACCATCTGAATCGGAGTTTGAGCGACTACCACCGTTGGTGGTTGTTCTGGCCGGACTGTTTTCGCCGCCGGTCCGGCTGCCGCCGGTGGAATGGGCCGTGTCTCATTCGTCACCGGTTGAATAACCGTCTGGGTGGCTTGGGTCCCGGACTGGGTGTCACCCAAAATCTTGATCTGGTTCGTGGCCGTAAGTAAAATTTCTGGTTTTCCCTGGTAACCAGTGATGCGCCCGGACACCTCAACTTCCTTGTCCTGATAATTCCTCAAATCGGAAAAATTGTTCGTGTCGCTTCCCTTGATGACGCACGTGAGGGGAGAGTCAGGATATTTCTGGTTCAGATTCAAGAACACGATGGTCGGGCGGATGGTGACCTGGGCCACCCGGTCGGTCACAATAACCTCCCGGTTCAGGTAGTTGGTGGCCGCCGCAGCCGGGATTTTCGGCGGCACTTTGGTTTGGGCGGAAGCGCTGGCCGCCCACGCCAAAGTCCAGGCGCCAGCCATTATCAGCTTGTGAAAATGTTTCAAACATCGCACGGCTTCATCTTGGCGCGTTGCTCCGGTTCACGCAATCTCACGTTTTAGCAAAAACCCATTTTTGCCGGTGTCCGCCCGCCGGGCGCGATCGCGCGTGGCGCATTCGGGCACGGCCACCGATCTGTAGCGGCAGTTTTGCTGGCGATCACTGCGGGGCAGTGCCCGTTGGACGCTGAAATGACATTGAGTGTTTCTCCGGCTGCGATATAGTTCGCGTGATGCCAGTTCAAAACCGCATTGTCAAAGTTCAGAAGCGCAACCGGGCGCTGGTCAAATTCGATTCGGACCGCATCCGCAAGGTCATCTTGTGGGCCGCGGAATCCATCGGCGGTTTTCAGGCGGATTTTCTGCCGGGGGTGAACGACAAGATTTTCAGCGCGCAAGGTTCGGATGAAAATATCGCGGGCTTTCTGGCGGACGTGGCCATTGTCTGTCTCAATTCCGACCCGCATCACCTGATCTCGAATTTTCCGCCGCCGATCGAAACCATCCAGGACGAGGTGTTGCATGCGCTGCGCAGCTATGGTTTCCAAAACACCGCCGACGCCTACGAGTGTTACCGCTGGGGGCGGCATTGGCTGCGGGAAGGCGCGCTGACGCCGGAAAAATTCTCCGGCAACGGCTTTCCAATCGAGCGCATGAAGCAAATCCTCGACTGGAACCGCCGGAATGGCGTGGACACGGTGGCCGGCCTGAACGAGGCGGTGCGCAGCGGGCGCATCAAGGAGGTCATCGCTGCGTCGCTGGCCGTTTATGAGGCATCGCTCGACGACGCCGCGCAGAAGGTTTTGTCCCGCCTGAACGCCGGCAACCGTTTGCGGATGATATGGGTGAGCGGCCCGAGTTCCTCCGGCAAGACCACCACCACGGTCAAGCTGACCCAGCGGCTCGAAAAGCACGGCCTCCGGTTTTTGATGCTCAATCTCGACGACTATTTCTGGTCGCTGGTCGAGCATCCAACCGATTGGATCAATGACCGGAATTACGAGACGCCGGAAGCGCTGGACATCCAGTTGTTGAATCAGCATCTCCGCGCGCTGCTTGACGGGCAGACGATTGAAAAACCGGTTTACAGTTTCAAGGAAGGCGGGCGCGTGGGCAGCAAGCGGGTGAGGCTGGAGCCCGACCAGATTCTGTTGCTGGATTGTCTGCACGGATTTTATCCGCCCATTACCGAGGGCATTGACGCCTCCGTGCAATTCCGTCTTTACATCGAAACGCTGAACGTGCTGTACGAAGGCGATGGCAGCACCAACCGGCTCACGCAACTCACCGACGTGCGCCTGATCCGGCGCATGTTGCGCGACGCGCGCCATCGCAATCACAGCGCGCTGCGCACGATTTTGCACTGGCATTACGTGCGCTATGGCGAACTGTTCAGCATCATCCCGCTCATGGGGCTTTGTGATTGCATTATCAACGGCGGGTTCCCGTTCGATTTGCCCGCGCTCAAACCGTTCTTCATCGGCGAAGGCGGCCTGCTGCCCAAGCCGGAGGATTTCGCGCCTTACGCGGGTTTTCTCGACGCGCGCATCCGTTACGACCGGATCAAGGCGCTGCTCGAATCGGTGGAAGGTTTCACGGAGAAACAAGTTGCCACCGGCGACCTCATCCCGGGCGACGCCGTGATCCGGGAATTCATCGGCGGCAGCACGATCCAGATTCCGCACAACGAATAGCGGCGGCGTAGCGGCGGTCGGCAGACCGCCGGATTATGGCCGTTTCAGTTAATATTGACACAGTTTGACATGGTTCCGTGAAAAAAGCGGCGGAGGGCCGCCGCACTCCAAAACGCTGTGCGTGATACGATGATTTTTGAAATACGCGAAGCGTCTTGGACTGCGCCAGCCCTCTGGCGCTTTGCAAGAAAACGAAGTTCCCGGTTGATATCGCGGCTTTCTGCCGAAAGCCATTTTACTCTAACTCTCAACTTTTTCCTACGTGCTCGCGCTGGTGTAGCGGCGAATGGAGAAACGCCAGAACCATTCGGAAATGAGCGCCCAAACGACACCCAAGCCGATCAGCACCAGCCAGCGCGGTGGCCGAAGTCAATTTGTCCGCCAGCACGCGCACCGGCACGTTGGACACCAGCAGCACGGGCAGCGCGAAGGTGAACACAGCCTTGAACACGCCGCGAAACGCCTCGTCCGGCATCCGCGCAATGTTGAACAGACTGTAGTAGCCCCACACGATGCCTTGCGCGCGCACCGTCCAAAAGCTCACCGAGGCCAGCATGAACATCAGCGAATAATGCACCAGAAGCCCGACGATGCACAACGCGCCGAAGCCGAGGAACTGCACGGCCGTCGGGTGCAAATGCAATTTTCCCGCCGCATAAGTCATGACGCAAACGGCGAACGCGGCGTTGGCAAACGACGGGATGTCCACCTGCCGCAGGGAAACCAAAAAGCGCGTGTTGACCGGCAGCAACAGCAGGAAATCCATTTTGCCGGTGCGCACGAGTTCGGAAAGGTTCGTGCAGTTCACGAGGAAAAACGCCTGGTAAATCTGCTGGATGAAACTGCTCGTGCCGGTGAGCAGCACCACCTGCCACACCGTCCACGTGCCGACGGTGGTGGTCTGGCTGAAAATCACGCTGACGAAAGCGAGTTGCAGTCCGAACCAGAGCAATTCGACGAGAATCCAGAGCAGGAAATTGCCCTTGAACGACATCTCGCGCGTGACGGACGTCTTCCACAACGCGGTGTAAACGGCGCTGTAGTGCGTGACACGTGACACGTGACGCGTGACAAGCGATTGGGAATCTGCTCCTGACACCTGCCACTTGTCACTTGTCACATTTTTAGTCTCTCGACTCATTTCATCCTCCAAACGCGGCGTATTTTTTGATGCCGCGCCGCCACGCGAACCGCGCCAGGCAATACGCGAGCAGCAACCACAATAATTGCCCCAGCAATCCGAACCAGATGGCGGCCCCGGCGATTTTGCCCATGTAAATGGCGATGGGCACGTAAAGCATGGACGGAAACGGCGTGAAGAAGAGCGCGTGGCCGATCACGGGCGGCAACAGATCCAGCGGGAAGAGATGGCCGCTGGCCAGGTATTCAAAGGCGAACAGGATGAAGATGAACGTGGAAATTTCCAGCATCCAGAACGCCAGCATGGCCATGGTGTAGGAAATAAAAAATTGCAGCAACGCCGTCAGCACGAGCGAAATTACAAACGCCGCCAGCGCCTCGCCACTGGCCGGCCAGACCACATAATCCCGGAAGCAGAAAACAAAAACCGCCAGCGGCACGCACGCCATGGCGATGAACGCGATGCGCCCGGAAAAAAACAGGCACAGCCGGTACCACAGATAATCAATCGGCTTGAGCAGGAACTGGCTGATGTTGCCCTCGCGGATGTCCGCGGCGATCTGCCAGTCATCCTCGTTCACCGCCGTCAGCACGTCCACGACGGCCACGAGCAGGTAGTAAAAAATCATCTGCGCCTGCGTGTATCCGGAGAGCGCCGCCCCTGCCCTGCCCTGCCCCGCGTAAATGGTGCGCCAGAGCGACAGCATGGCGAACAGCGGGATGAAGCTGAACAGCGTTCGCGTCAGGTAATTGAAGCGATACGTCAGGTTGTTTTGAATCCCGATGCCGATGACGTGCCAGTATTTTTTCATTCGCCTGCCCGGAGAATTTAACCGCGCGGAACCAAATTGCGAATGGAAATCAGGCATGACATCTGCCACTCACCGCCGGGACGGCGGCGCTCCGAAGAGAGAAACTGTCAGGGCGGTGGCTCCCTGCTTTAGGCGCAATTGACCGCATGCCGGGCACCGCCCCCGTAGCGGCAGCCATCCTGGCTGCCGTATTCCCCGGCTTCCAGCCGGGTGGTCTGTGTGGAAGCGAGGTCAAAACACGAGATCGGTTTAGTGGCCGGGCGGCAGGCAAAGATCCCGCCGCTACCAATCGGCGGCCATGCCCGAATGCGCCGCGCGGATTGCGACTCAATTTTTATTTGCCGAATCGCGCGTCCGCAATTAGTGTCACCGCCGTTGGCCGGCATTTGTGCCGGCCAGCGCAACCTTAAAAACCAAAGACGCATGACAAGGAAACCTCTCGCGGGCGCGGAATTGGACCGGCTGGTGGCCGGCCTGAACAAGTTGTGCCGCAATTTGTGGTGGAGCTGGGATCAGGAGGCGCAGGATTTGTTCCAGGAACTCTCGCCGCGCGCCTGGCAAAATCTTTATCACAACGCCGCCGCCATTTTGCGCGAAGTCTCGGAATACGAATTGCGAATGCGCCTCGAAGACGCCCACTTTGAGCAGCGCGCACGCGCGGTTTTGCACGATTTCGAAACGTATCTCGCCTGCAATAACACCTGGGGACAGGTAAACGCGCCGCAATTGCTCCAAAATCCCGTCGCCTATTTTTCCGCCGAATTCGGTTTTCACGAGTCGCTGCCGATTTCGGCGGGCGGACTCGGCATCCTGGCCGGCGACCACGCGAAATCCGCCAGCGACCTCGGCCTCGGCTTCGTCGGCGTCGGTTTGTTTTACCGCGAGGGTTATTTCCAGCAGGCCATTGACTCGAACAACTGGCAGACCGAATTCTACAACCTGGTGGACCCGAAAAACGTGCCGCTGGAACCCGTGCTGGACGCCAATGGCCAGCCGCTGGTGGGCGACGTGGAAATTGACATGAACCGCGTCTTCTTTCAGGCCTGGCGCGTGAACGTCGGGCGCGTGCCGGTCTATCTGCTGGACGCCAACCGCCCGGAAAACGCCCAGCATTTCCGCGATTTGACGTCTCGCGTCTATGGCGGCGACAACACGATGCGCGTCATGCAGGAAATGTTGCTTGGCATCGGCGGTGTGCGACTCCTGCGCAAGCTCGGCGTGCAACCGTCGGTCTTTCACATGAACGAGGGCCACGCGGCCTTCCTGACGGTGGAATTGATCCGCGAAAAACTGGTGGCCGGACAAAAGTTTTCCGACGCGCTTGCCGCCACCAAGGCGCAATGTATTTTCACCACGCACACGCCGGTGGAGGCCGGACATGACCGCTTCCCCACGGAATTGATGGACTTTGCCTTCATGCTTTACCAGCACCAGTTGCCCGTGCCGTTCCAAGACATCCTGCCGCTGGGCCGCGTGCATCCCGAAAACGCGCAGGAGCCGTTTTGCATGACCGTGCTCGCGCTCAAGGTCTCGCGCGCCGCCAATGGCGTGAGCGAGCTGCACGGCGACGTGAGCCGCCACATGTGGCAATGCCTTTACCCCGGCACGCCCGTCGAAAAAGTTCCCATCGGCCACATCACCAACGGCATCCACATGCTCGGCTGGATGAAAGGCTCGGTGCGCCAGTTCTGGCGGGAAAAAATGAAGGACAAAAAAGAGGGCGTGGTCAGGATGTGGAATGAAAAATATGGACACGATTGGGCGTCGGCGATCCACCACCCTGAATTCTGGGAAAAAATGGCCGACCCGTCGTTTGTTTCCGATGAGGAGCTTTGGGCGTTGCGCTACAAACTGCGGCGCGAGATGATTGAGTTCATCCGCCGCCGGCTGTTGCACCAGACCCAGCGCATCGCGCCCGGCGATTACATCCGCTTCGAGCATTTGCTCAACGTTGACGCGCTGACCATCGGCTTCGCGCGCCGCTTTGCCACTTACAAACGCGCGCCGCTGATTTTCCAGCAGTTCGACAACATTGTGAAGCTCGTAAAGGACAAGCAGCGTCCGGTGCAATTCATTTTTGCCGGCAAAGCGCATCCGCGCGACGACGAGGGCAAGCGTTTCATCCAGCAAATCATTCATCTCAGCAAGGGCGAATTGGTGGGCAGCGTGGTGTTTGTCGAAAACTACGATGTTCACATCGCGCGGCAGATGGTTTCCGGCTGCGACGTGTGGCTGAACAACCCGCGCCGCCCGCTGGAAGCCTCCGGCACCAGCGGCATGAAGGCCGGCTGCAACGGCTGCCTGAATTTCAGCATCCTCGACGGCTGGTGGCGCGAAGGCTACGACGGCACCAACGGTTTTGCCATCGGCGGCGATTCCAATCCGAATAATGTCGAGGAACAGGATCGCGTGGACAGCGCCAATCTTTACCAGACGCTCACGGAGCAGGTCATTCCGATGTTCTTCGACCGCGACGAACAAGGCATCCCGCGCCAGTGGATCCAGCGCATCCGCCGCGCGATGGTCACACTCGTGTCGCAATTCACCACCGACCGCATGGTCAAGGAATACACCCGGAAGTATTATCTGACGAAGTGAATGAACTTGTAGCAGCGGACGTGAGTCCGCTCTCATCTCATTCAAAATATCCGGAAAAGGCGAGCCGACTCACGTCGGCTGCTACGATGAACAGGCTTCGCTTCCGCCTTCCTGGTTTCCTGGTTTCCTTATTCAATACCCCAACACCTGCGCGCCGCTGGTTGCGCCGACTTCACCACCTCGTTTAATTTCCATCCTTGCACTTCAAATGCGTGTCGCTCTGTGCGCCCAGTTCAAAGGCACCAATGTCACTGCCATCGCCTCCCGTCGCGTTGGAAATGGCGGTGTAATTGTAAGGCCGGCGATAACCGCGCTGGTCAGTGTGAACCCCGAAACTTTTGCCCTGATCAACTGCCGGACTGCCAGGCAACAACGCATGGGTGGGCGTAGGCCCGCCGTTCATTTGCAGCGGACCGATGAGCGGGTCAATCGGTGAGGCAATGCTGCCAACTTGGTCGGCAGTGACGCCGTTGACAAAGCCGGTGCTACCATCAGCCATGCCAATCAAGTTGTATCCTTGCGAACTAAAATCGCCTGCCAGATCGGGACCGAAGCCTGTAGAACCAGCATCCCCTATCGTTTCTTGTTGCGTATAATCATTAACAGTTGTTCCGCCCAATCCTCCAGCGCTTGCCGTGTTTAATGCAACCAAAGTGTTGCGCAAAACAACATTTGTGTTGCTTTCATCATTCAAAATACCGCCGCCGCTGCCGCCCTGTCCACCAGCGGCAGCAGAAGTAACGTTAAAACTACCTTCGCCGCCGTTGCCGCCGTTGCCGCCAGCACCGTTTAAATTCAAGACGATTGTACAGGAAGTCGAATCGAACGAACCTGCGTTGTAAATGCCACCGCCATTGCCACCGTCCCCGCCATTACCACCAATGTCGAACCAGCACCCATCACCAGCCGTTCCGCCGCTTCCACAAAAATTTCCGCTGATTGTGCAGGTGTTCAAACTCAAAGCGCCCAGTTGAAAATGCCGGCTCCATCACCGCCCGCACCCCCATTTCCGCCCGGGTCGCTAATAAAGCCATTCCCACCATTAGCACTGTTGTTGCCATTTACAGTGCAAAAATTTAATTCCATTTCACCGACATTATAAATGCCTCCACCGCCACCCCCAGCACCAGCGCCGCCCCAACAGCCCACGCCTCCATTCCCAGTGAGATTTCCTTCGACTGAACAAAAATTCATCTTTAGTATGCCGCTATTATAAATGCCACCCCCGGCGCCGCCCACGCCTCCCGGACCAATTGGTTCGCCAATCTCAATCCAGCCAGAGGGGTAACTTCCATCACCTCCTGTTCCGCCAAGATTTTCATCAATAACACAATTTTCGAGAATTGTCGTGCCCGAATTATAAAGCCCTCCACCATCGCCGCCATTGGCCCCAAACCAACCAGGCGTTAATCCTCCGCAACCCAAACCCGCAGTATTGCTTATGATGACGGTATTATTCGCGACGCACAAGCCCAAGTTGAAAATCGCGCCGCCATAACCGCCGGGCAGACACTCGCAAAAATCGTTATTGATCCAATTTAAGCTTCCATTGCCCGCCGCATTTCCAACGATGATACAGTTTCGTATTATCAAAGTTCCGTCGTTGTAAATTGCACCTCCGGGTTCGTCCGTCGAACTCGCAATAAAGTATTGACCGCCACCCGGCGCGGTGCCGCCGGTGATGATGAGATTTTCAAGCGTCAACTGAGCGTTGGAAAAAACTTGAAACACCCGGTCACCCAAACCGGTCGCATCAATGGTTGCTTTGGAACTGGCACCGCTGACGGTCAGCTTGCCACGCGTGATGTCCAAATCGCCTGTGCGTGCCGTGTCCTCGTCCGCGCCGGAAATAGTCAGATGAAAAACCGGCTGCTGGTTGTTCCACCGCCCGAATTGCTGGCCAAGAATGATGGTATTATTCCCGCCATGACGGTTCGCGTCAATGATGGCACCGCGCAGGCTGGTGATTCTGGTCGTGTCGTTTGTGTCGGTAACGACGTAAACGCGGCCTTGCGCTTGCAGAGCGAACAAAAACAGGAGGGCAAATACATTTTGGAAAATGCCGGAACTGGTTTTAAAGCGTTTCTTCATTAAAGAAGTGTTGTTGCATGTTGCCGCGATTATCAACCAAGTCAATAATTCGATTTTGATTATAACAGTGGCGAGCGCACCCGAGCATTGCCCCGTTGGGAGTTTTGCCTTCAGGCGGCTCGTGTCGCAATTCACCACCGACCTCATGGTCAAGGAATACACTCGGAAATATTATCTGACGAAGTAAATGAACTTGTAGCAGCGGACGTGAGTCCGCTCTCATCTCATTCAAAATATTCGGAAAAGGCGAGCCGACTCACGTCGGCTGCTACGATGAACAGGCTTCGCTTCCGCCTTCCTGGTTTCCGGGTTTCCTTATTCAATAAACCGACCCCAACGCCGCCGGTTGCGCCGACTTTGCCTTGCATTGAATTTCCTTTCTTGAATTTCAGCGCATCACCCGTAATCTTTCCGCGTTTAAAATTATGAATTATAAAATTTCTCAACGCGCCGCGTCGCTGTCACCGTCGCTCACCCTCGCCATTGACGCCAAGGCCAAGGCCATGAAGGCCGCGGGCGAGGACGTCGTTGGCTTCGGCGTCGGCGAGCCGGATTTTGACACGCCGCAACATATCAAGGACGCCGCCGCCAAGGCGCTGGCCGCCGGGTTCACCAAATACACGCCGTCCAGCGGCATTCCGGAATTGCGCCAGGCCATCGCCGACAAGTTCAAACGCGAAAACGGCCTCACTTACAAACCGTCGCAAATCATCGTGAGCTGCGGCGGCAAACATTCCTGTTACAACGTCATTCTGGCGACGTGCCAGGAAGGCGATGAGGTCATCATCCCCGCGCCTTATTGGTTGAGTTATCCGGAAATGGTGAAGCTCGCCAGCGCCAAGCCGGTGATTGTGCAAACCACCGACCAGACCGAATTCAAAGTCACGCCCGCGCAACTTCGCGCCGCCATCACGCCGAAAACGCGCTTGTTCATCCTGAATTCGCCAAGCAATCCGACCGGCAGCGTTTATACGCCCGAGGAAACCAAGGCGCTGGGCGATGTCTGCATCGAGAAGGGCGTGCTCATCATGAGCGACGAAATTTACGAGCACCTGCTTTACGACGGCGCGAAAGTAAAAAGCGTTGCCAGCTTCTCGCCAGCGCACCAGGAGCACACCATCATCGTCCACGGCTTCGCCAAGGCGTGGAGCATGACCGGCTGGCGGCTGGGTTTCCTGGCCGCGCCGGAACCGATTGCGAAAGCCATTGACGCGATTCAAAGCCACAGCACGAGCAACCCGACGTCGTTCGCGCAAAAGGGCGGGCTGGCCGCCATCACCGGTCCGATGGACCATTTGAAGGCGTGGCTCGCGGAATTCGACAAGCGCCGCCGTTTCGCGCACCAGAAATTGAACAGCATCCCCGGCATCTCGTGCGTGAATGCAAAGGGCGCGTTTTACCTGTTCCCGAACATTTCCAAGACCGGTCTCAAGTCCACCGAATTCTGCGCGAAGCTGCTCGAAGCGGAAAAGGTCGCCGCCGTGCCCGGCATCGCGTTCGGCGCGGACGATTACATCCGCATCAGCTACGCCACCAGCATGGCAAACCTGGAAAAGGGTTTGGAGCGGATTGACAGATTCTGCCGGACGCTGGTGAAATAGCCTTTCGTCCGCCGAACGACCCAGGCCGCGAGCAATCGCGGCCTCTTTTTTTATTTTGCAGCAGCGGACGTGAGTCCGCTCTATTCACGCAACATTTCCCATGTTGCGTTCAATGATGAGCCGGCTCACGCCGGCTGCCACAGGAAGACACGCAGAGGCTGCGCCCCCTGCCGATGTGCCGATTTCCGCCGGGAATTGGCTTAACTTCGCGGCGCGGAAAGCTGTTCGAGTTTCGCGCCTTCACGCTGCAAGAGAGTGGCTTCCACCCGGGGCACATACATTTGCGTTCCCGCGGGCAGATGTCCGGCGATGACGTCGTAACTGCCCGTTTTATAGCGGTCCAGAAGTCTTTGCACCGTGCCTTCACCGGCGTTGTAAGCGGCCAGCGCGAGCCGCCAATCCTTGAAACGGTCGTGAAGTTGTTTCAGATACCGGGCGGAGGCGGTCGCGCTCGGTTCCGGCTGATAACGCTGGTCGCGCGGCCACAGGGAAAGACCGAATCGTCTGGCCGTGTCCGGCGTCAATTGAAACAATCCCGCCGCCCCCCCCGGACTCCGGGCGCGGCGGTCAAATGACGATTCCACTTCCGCCACCCAGACCAGCTCCGGCGGAATCTTTTGCGCCGCAAAAAACGGCTTCAACTCCGGCACATATTCTTTTGCCAGGGCCGGCCAGGGATGGCCGGAAACTTTTCTCACCCAAATCTCGCGTTCCTTTTGCGGCGGAGGATTGGGAACCAGTTGAGGCGGCTGGTTGGTTTCAACTTTTGGCGGCGGGATTGTGAGCCGGAATTCGTCCGCGACATCCAGGTAATCCATCTGCGCCTTGAGCCACGCGGCATAGGGCCGGGTTTCCTCATGGCTTTCCAGCAACGGCAGGACGGTGCGCGCGGTTTGCCGCAACGCCGCCAGATCCACTACGTAGTCGCCTTGAAAGCGCTGTTGCATTTCGCTAAAAAATTGCTGGACGGCGCGCTCGTCCACCTCGGGAAGCGCGTTGAGAACGTTTGTGTCGAGATTTTCCTGCGCCCACTCTTGCGCGTCTTGAACCAGTTCCGGCAACGTGACCGTGTCGTCACCCGCCCGCGCAATCAGCAAACCCGTTAACAGCAATGCGAAAATGCACCAAAATAATTTCATAAGCAAATATCACGCTTCCATTTTCAGTTACGTTGGTGGGGCGAGGCTACTGACGAGCCGCAAGTTGATAAGTTTTCGGCTCGCGAGGACGCTCGCCCCACCGCTCAAGACAACTTCAACTTTTCCGGGCCGCTTGAACTTCCTTGCGCCGACTCAACCAATTCGCGAATGCGGCGCGCGTCGGCCTTCGTGTGGCCGTGGCTCGCCAGCGGGTCGCTGCCGCCGGACGATTCGATCAATATGTCCGACCAGATGATGCCGGTCTTGATGTGGACGGACGCCACCTTGGTAATACTGATGCTGATTTCGTCCTTGCTGAACCACGACCGTTTGCGGCGGATGACCGCCTGGTCCGTCACCTCGATGACGGTGGGAAACAGGAAATTCCCGTGTGTCCAACGGCTCGCCTGAAATGTTTCCGTAGCCATGCTGACACCTTGGACAAACCAAACGAAACAGGCAACAGCTTTCCTGCGGAAAACCTCGCCGGGCTTGTGAAGTTGGACGAGTCTTTCCAAAATAATTTGCGCTTGTTTTTGCCGGTTTTTTGAGTATTGTCAGTTCATGGACAGCGAACCCGTTTTGCCTTCAGCGATTACTTTCTCGGATGAAAAGATTCGAGACCAGGAGACCGGAAAGCTCACGTTGGTGGGTATATTTCACTGCATTAAAACAACTAAATTTCCATTTACATCGGCAGCATTTTACGCCACGGCTTTCGTGACCAATATAAAAGGCAGAATCAAGCAGCTCCCCGTATCAATGAACATTGAAGATTCGACTGGCAAGGTTATTGCCAGCGCCCCGGGACACGTCGGCGGATCGGGTATAATTGCAATGGGAGAAGTTGCCGAAATATCATTCCCCATCCCTCCCATCGTTTTCAATGCCGCTGGCCACTACAAAGCGGTTGTGTTGGTGGATGGAGAGGCGTTGGGCTTTCGCGGCTTCAATGTTACCACGGGTTAGGGCAACATTTTTATCGTTCCCTCAGAAAATCGCCCTGAAGCGCCAACATCAAATCACGATAGGTTGTCATCAGCTTGCCAGGCAACGCGGCTGATGCTTTCCCTCCCGACAAATCAACCGGCTCGCTCATGGCCCGCGCGTAGCGATGACTCAACGCGAGCCGCTCGTCATCCGATTCCGCGCAGCGCAAAATCTTGCAAACTTTTTCCACCTGACGCCTGGCTTGGGCAATCGTTTTCAACGCCGCACTCGCGTCAAGCTCACCGGCCTTAACGCGCTTCAACAAACCACATTCATATGTCCGGCAACGTTTCGGACGATCGTTGTAAATCCGGCAAAGCGCGCCATCGAAACAGGCGCACGGCTGCGCGAAAGCCCGATGGCGCCTTTTTTTCTCCAACGACAATCCAAGTTCAGCCAGCCGTTGGGCGTCGTCGCCCTTTCGCAATTCCACGTCGGCAAACAAGACGCCATTGCAGCACAAGCCGCACTTGGGGCAAAGCTGCGAAACAAAGTCGGCTGGAGATTTTTTATTCATCGCGCACTGTCCGCTTTCCGCACCCTCTCCCCGCCAAACGGGGAGAGGGATGGGGCGAGGGGTTCGTTCACTTCGCATATTTTCCCAATTTCATCGCCACAGATGTTTTGGATATTTCCGCTGCAACTCGGATTTGATGCGCGGATAGTGCTCGCGCCAGAAACTAGCCAGGTCCTGTGTAATCTGGATTGGCTTCATGCCCGGCGTCAAAATGTGAACCAGCACCGGCACACGACCCATCGCGATCTTCGGCGTCTGGGTTACGTCGTAAAGCTCCTGAATGCGCAACGAAATATACGGCGAGCCGGTTGATTCGTAAGCCACCTTTGGCGTGCGGCCGTTCGGCAGCGTCAACCGTTCCGGCGTGTGTTTGTCCAGCAACCCGCGCTGCGCCTCGGACAGCCACGACATCACGACCGGTTTCACCTCGCGTTCCTTGATGTCCTTGTAACTCACCGCGCCGTGACAAAGCTGCCCGATGATGTGCCTGCGGTCGTCTTCAGTGATGGGCGGAAGCTGAAGTTCGGGACAATGCTGGCAAAGCAGGCGCAGCCGCAACAGCCATTGCTCGACACTGTGATCCCAATTCGGTAACGGCAGTCGCCCGGCAATAATTTCATCGGCCAGCAATTGTGCCGCCCTGTCGGCCGGCGGCGGGTCAACGCGTTTGGCCGACAGCGCCAGGCCGCGAAACTTCACCAGCTCCGCAGCTTGTACCCGCTTGGCCGTCGAGTCGAATTGCACGTGCAGGTCGGTTTCCATGTCTTCGAGGTAAAGTTCGCGCAGCCACTCCACTTCAATGGCCGTGGCCAGGGAAAGAATGGTGTTCACTTCCCTGCCCTCGACTTCGCGAACTTCGGCAGCGACGAAGAGTGGGCTGTGTTGCACAGAGCTCTCGCGCGCCAGCACGCCGCGTCGTCCGTGAACAAGTTCGCAACGCAGCGTGCCCTGGTCCAGCCGCCGTGCCACGCGGTCGGAAAACCCGATGAGAATGCACTTCTGCAACGCCTCGTCCTTTACCTCGCGCGGCTTCACGTCCAACCCCTCGCGTTCGGCGATGCGAATAAACTGGTCGAGCAACGGCCCGACCTGACGCGCGGTGACGGCGTGTATGCCAAGCCGTCGGCAGACATCGAGACGAAACTGGTTCTTGGCCGCGTAAGTCCACGCGCGCATGAGAATCCAGAAATCCGACGATGCCTTTTCCCCCAGCAAATCCTCGCGGTACGAGTTCGTGTCGCGATCCACATTGCGGAGCAGCAGGTCGCGGCCTTGCGTGAGCGCGGCAACGAGGCAGGCTTGATGAACGCAACCATATTCGTGGGCGGCGAGCAGCATGCGCGAGTAACGCGGATGCAGCGGAAAAGCGAGCATCTTGCGACCGGTTGGCGTGATTAAAGTGGGACAGGCTTCCAGCCTGTCAGTCTGCAACGGAGGAAACTTTTTTTTCTTTGGACAGGCTGGAAGCCTGTTCCTCTTTGTGCAAAGCCCCCAAATCCAGCAACAATTCCTCCGCATGGACCAGGCTTTGTTCATTCGGTGATTCGAGCCAGCGGAATTTCCGCAGATCGTCCACGCCGGCGGCTTTGAGTGTCAGCACGACTTCAGCCAGATCGAGCCGTTTGATTTCCGGCAGTTCCTGAACCAGCCGATGTCCATGTTCTTCCCGCGACCAAAGCCTCATGCAAACGCCCGGCGCGGTGCGACCCGCCCGGCCCGTGCGCTGGTCGGCGGACGATTGGCTGATCTTTTCAATGAGCAGCGTGTTGATGCCGCGATACGGATCGTAACGCGGAATGCGCGCCAGCCCGCTGTCAATCACCAGCCGGATGCCGTCAATGGTCAGCGAGGTCTCGGCGACATTGGTGGAAACGACCGCTTTGCGCTGGCCGTAACGCGCCACTGCGGCGTCCTGGTCTTTGGGGGAAAGTTCGCCGTGCAACGGAAGCAAAATAAAACCTTTAGATTCCGACGTGTGACGGATGGCCTCAATGGTCTGCGAAATTTCATAACCGCCCGGCATGAACACCAGCACATCCCCTTCCCCGCCGGAACCAACGTAGTGACTGAAAGCCTCGGCCGCCTGCTCCCAAACCGGTCGTTTGTCCGTGTAACCCGGCTCCGCGGCGTATTCGATTTCCACCGGGAACACGCGGCCTTCGGAGGACAGGATGGAGCACCTCGGAGCGCCGGCCTCCGGCACGGCTCGTTGGAGTTCAGGCTTCAGCCTGCCGCCCGAACAAGCTGAAGCTTGAACTCCAGATTCATCGAGCCGGGTCGGAGACCGGCGCTCCGATAAATAATCCTCCAACAACTCCACATCCAGCGTGGCGGACATGACGATGAGATTCAGGTCGGGCCGGTGCTGCTCCTGCAAGTCGAGCGCGCGCGCCAGCGTGATGTCGCCGTAAAGATGCCGTTCGTGGAATTCGTCGAAGATGAGGACCGAAATGCCGCGCAACTTCGGATCGTCAATCATTTGCCGGAGCAAAACACCTTCCGTTACAAAACGAATTTTCGTCTGGGGCGACGTGACATTTTCGAAGCGGATTTGGTAGCCGACTTCGTTGCCAAGCTGGACGCCGAGTTCCTGCGCCACGCGCGCCGCCAGCAACCGCGTAGCCAGCCTGCGCGGCTGGAGAATCACCACCTGCCCGTCGCCCAGCAATCCGTGCCGGAGCAGCATCTGGGGGACCTGCGTGGATTTGCCGGAACCGGTCGGCGCGGACAAAATCAGCCGCCGGCCGGTTTTCAGCCGGGCGATGATGTCGCGCTCGATTTCGTAAATGGGCAAACGGTCAGCCATGAATTCGCACAGCGTAGCGTTTCACGCGCGGCTAGAAAAGGATGGTTGTAGCGTCGAGCCTGCGACTCGAACCAATCGGCGCCACAATCCACGAAGAAAAGCGGAGCCTGACTTTTTGTCAATGCTCATGGTCCGTTTGCGTGTCGCCAACGAACATCAAGACAGGAATGGCCAGTCGATATGACAATATAAAGGACCCTTTCACGGCCGCTGGCTTCCTTAAATCCTTATGGCGCGCTTGAAGTTTTTGTCGGGGCGAATTGCGGGGGTCATAACCGGAGAAATAATATGCTGGACAATGATTTCAGCCCGGCCTACAATTTTTTTAAAATAGGATAGGTTGCTCATTATCTGTCAAGCCGCCCGGCCACCTGAACATCACATAAAGGCTGAATTTTATGGCAATAACACATTGCCCGATGTGCCAACGATTGATTCCGACTGAGCAAAGTGAACCCGTAAAGACGTGCGCTTGCGGAGCTGATCTTACCCGCTTTCAGACGAACAAAAAGCCGTCACCACCGCCATCTCCAGTAGATACAACACCAGACAGCTCATTTCCCAGGCAGGCCGCCAAGTTCAGCTTTTTCGCGCCATTTGTATCATTCGTGATTGGCATTGTTGTTGGGCCGCAGTTGCATGGCGACCGCATTGCCACGATTGTACTCGGTTCAATTTCGGCACTTATAATTTTCGTTGGCCTGGCTTTTGGCATTATGGCTCTCATGGCCACCAAGCGGCTTGGCCGGGAAGGTATTTTCGGATGGGCTGTCGTTGGCACCATTATCAATGGAATAATCATCCTATCATGGCTCATTTTTATTCCGTGGATGATAAAGGAGTTTGAAAGAGACAAAGCGATGCAGCTGCAGGAGACGGCTGGTCTAACCGAACAGGAAGCGAATTCATTCGGGAAAGTATTCCCTGATAGCAGACTGATCTACAACCAGAGATTGGGATACAGTTTTGAGATACCGCACGACTTTTCTGACAATCCGAAGGCGAAAGCAGACCCCATGTTTGAATACTCGTTCATTCGACAGAACCCCGATGGAAGCGCAACCGCCATCACCATTCAGAATCTCGGAGAAAGAATAGGGAAGGAGCCATTGCGACAAGAAGACGTGAAGAAGATGATGGGGCAACTACCCCCGGGGAGCGAGGTTAAACTTGTCAAGGGGCGATGGACCGGCTTTGACATTCAAGGGTTCCAAAGCAGGATCGCGATGAGAGGAGGCCCCATTTCCGTGTGCGCATTTCAAGTTCCATTGGCTCGTGAGGCAATCCAAGTAAACGTAGGTGGGCCGGTCAAACGAGAAGCGGAGTCGCAACAAATCGCAGAAATGATCCTAAATAGTCTGCATGGCAAGAGCAATTGGTAACAGAATAGACTGCACACTTGAAAGTGAAAGGGTCAGTCCTTAAAAGCCGTCAGTCCCGGCTATTGTAGAAGTCTAAAACGTGTCAGGGTGTTTTAATCCCAAGGGTTGAACGTTTTGGCGTGGCGAAAATCTTTTCGGTTGCGCGTGGCGACAATCAGATCGTTCCGCACCGCCATGGCGTCAATCAAACTGTCCCATAACGCTTGCGGCTGGCGTTTGACTTGATGGGAATGTTTCAGCCGTCCCCAGGTCCGCGAAGTTTCGGCGTCCCACACCATCACCAGCTCCCCAAAATTCCGCAGAAAATCGTCCAGCCGGGAATTGATTTGAACTTTGCGGGCCTCGCTGGGGTCGGCTTCCGCGCCTGGCTTCCACCATTCGGACAGGACGTTGTTGTCCAGAAGGTATTTAATTTGCGCGGCAGGAATGTGACCGGCCCGATGGCGCGCAAAGCCGCCGCCGCCTTCTTCCAGCCAATGGCTTGGACACGTTGCAGCTTGTAACGCGGTTCGCCGTGCTCCGTCAAAATGACCTCTTCGCCCTTGTCCGCCGCACGGACCCCCGCGAAGTGTCCCGCCGTAACTCTGTCAATGTTGCTTCCATGAAGCTAAAATACACACTTTTCACACTCGCACAAGCCTTATGCGGACACATTTTCGGAAACGGAAACGTGTCCTGAGTATTGACACAAAGTCAGGCTCTGCATTGCCTTGTGTATTTCAAATGGTCCACGACCTCCCTCATCCCGGCCTTCTCCCCAAGGAGAAGGAGAATTATTCGCCGTTTCCATGAAAATTCGCGCGACTGGATTTACCGGACGCTCATCCGCACAAACAAAACCGGCCAATTTCCATTTCTTCTCCGGGGGGAGAGGATAAAAGGTGAGGGCGGGCGTAAAACACAAATCTCATTCACCCCACTCGTTCATCCCAAAATGATTTCAGAAAGCCGTGTTCCCGTCTACAGCACCCAGCCAGGGTTAAT
>CAWFZJ010000085.1:0-10146 GCA_963820205.1 uncultured Verrucomicrobiae bacterium | reverse complement strand
TGCGCGAGTTTCACATCATTTTTCGGAGGGGCGAGCTCCGAGAGCCCCATACTTTTTTCGCCGGAAGAATTGGGGACTCGTGTAACTCGCCCCTCCGAAAGAATGGCTTGCCACCGGCGGAACGCGGTGAAGACCTGCTGGAAATGCAACTGCTGGCGGCCGTCGGTCACGTAAATGATTTCGTCCGGATGCCACGTTTCCAAACGGTACGCGAGCGTGGCCAGATCGGTCGTGGCATAATTGAATCCGCCGTCGATTTTGCGGATGAGCGCGGGCCGCTCCTTGAGCTGGGGAATATCGTCGAAGAAAATCGCGATCGCGCCCTCGCTTTCACGGGCGAGGCCTTTGGCCAGCAGCTCGTCCACCAGCGGCTTCAGGCGTGGATTGTAAAAGCTTTCACCGAGTGCGTGGTCGAATTTCACGCCGAGCCGCGCATAAATCGTGTCGAACTGCTTCTGCGACAGCGCAATCATCTCGCGCCAGAGGCGAAGATTTTCCGCGTCGCCGCCCTGGAGCTTCACCAGTTCCTGCCGCGCCTCTTCCAGAACTTTTTCATCGGCTTCGCCCGCGGCATTCACGAGCTTGTAAAGCCGTTCCATTTCGGCAATCGGATCAGCCTTGAGCGCGGCGGGGTCCAGATGTTTTTTCCAGCCGACGAGCAATTTGCCGAATTGCGTGCCCCAATCGCCGATGTGGTTGTCGGTGATGACGCGGTGGCCGAGCAGCCGCAGCGTGCGCGCGAGGCAATCGCCGAGGATGGTCGAGCGGATGTGGCCGACGTGCATCGGCTTGGCGACGTTCGGCGAACTGAAGTCAATGACGACGGTGCGCGGTTGTGCGGCCCGCTCAAAGAACAAGTGTTCGCCGCGCGCCGCGGCTTCGAGTGTTTGGGAAAGCACGGAAGGCTTGAGCCGGAAATTCAGGAAGCCCGCGCCGGCGATTTCCACCTGATCGCACCAATCGCCGACATCCAATTTGGCGACCACTTCGGTGGCGAGCTGGCGCGGATTCATTTTGCGCGCCTTGGCAAGCGACATGAGCGCGTTGCTCTGGTAATCGCCGAATTTGGGATCAGGACACGGACGGACCAGAACGACGGCGGTGTCCGCCTCCGGCAGGATCGCGCGGACGGCGGCCTGGAGCTTCAGTTCAATTTGTTTGTGCGGCAGCACGGGAGGAGTTGACTGCGGAATCTGTATAGACCCATATTCCGTGAAGACTTTGCGCACGGTTATCTCATCAGGCGCTTTTTCTAAGGCCTGCCGAAATTCTCTCTTATGCAGGAGCTTGGCGATATTCGCTAGCGTGTGAAGGTGTTTCTGAAATTGTCCCGCCGGGACAAGGAACAGAACGACAAGGCGGACAGGCTGCCTGTCCAGCGCGTCGAAGTTGATGCCTTTTTTTGAACGGCCTACAGCATACACCACTTCTGAAACCAAATCGGTCGAGGCGTGTGGAATGCCGATGCCGAACCCGATGCCGGTGCTCATGGATGACTCGCGCTTCTTGACAGCGTCAGCGATGGCATCCCGATGTTCCGGCTTTATGCTGCCGGTTGCCACGAGATTGTTGATCAATTCATCAATGGCCTGCCAACGATCACCGGCCTCCAAATCGAGGATCATTTTTTCCCGTATTCCCGGATGATGTTGAGCATCGCGTCGGCGTCGGGGGCTTGTTCGAGCGCCGAGCGGAAGTCGGGTTTGTGGAGAAACTTGGCGATGTTGGCCAGCGTGTGCAGATGCTTCTGGAACTGGCCCTGGGGCACGAGAAAAAGCATGACGAGCTTCACCGGCTGGTTGTCGAGCGCGTCGAAATTCACGCCGGCCTTGGAACGGCCGAGCGCGCCGACGACCTCGTAAATCAAATCGGTCGAGGCGTGCGGGATGCCAATGCCGAACCCGATGCCGGTGCTCATCGAGGTCTCGCGCTTCTTGACGGCAGCGGTGACGGCATCGCGGTCGCCGGCCTGGAGTTTGCCGGTGGCCACGAGATTCTCGATCAATTCGTCAATCGCTTCCCAGCGATTGGTCGCGCGCAAATCGGGAATAATCTGCGCTTTGTTTAAAATGTCGCCCAGGTCCATACGGTGCTTATGTAAGGATTGGACCCATCCGCAGTCTAATTCAAGACAGAATTATTGACAATTTTCAGCCGGGCGCGCCCGGACCCTCCTCGGAGAACGGTTTACGCCGCGTCATTATTCGGAAGTCTCAAGGTTCATCGTTCGTCCATGCCCGTTTGCACGCTAAAGCGGCGTTCGGGCCGCGGGCCAGTCGCCACCCAGCACGCGGTTGACTGGCCCACCAATCTGCTCACGAGAATTTGCTTTCCCCGTTATGCGAAGCCGGTTCATGATGAGGCGATGCTGACGGAACTCATCGCCGCATGCAAAAAAACCGCCGGTCCGATGTCCGGTCCGTTGCCGCTCCGCGTTTTGTTCCTTGCCGCAGTTCTCGCCTCCGGCTTCAGCCGGCTCGAAGCGCAAACACCCGAAATCATTCCGCTGGCCGCGCCGCAACTCTGGCAGCGGGCGGAATTTCGCGTCGAGCGCGCGCCGGTGGCGACAAATTGTTTTGATCCCGACCTGATCCGCCTCGACGCCACGTTCACTTCACCGTCGGGGAGGAACCTGACGGTCCCGGCGTTCTGGTATCAGGATTTCTCCCGCGCGCTCACCAACGGGGCGGAAGTCCTCACGCCGGTGGGGGAGCCGCAGTGGCGGATTCGATTCACGCCGACCGAACCGGGCAACTACACGATGTCCTTGAACGTCCAAACCAACGATGTGTCCGCAGGCAACCCGGCTACGATTCATTTCAACGTTCCCGTTGCCCAGCCGTCCGGGCGGCACGGCTATGTGCGCGTGGGGCCGGACAAGCGGTATTTCGAAACGTCCGACGGCCGGCCGTTGCGGCTGGTTGGAGCAAACGTGTGCTGGGGGGAGAACCAGGGCACATTTGATTACGACACTTGGTTTGTTTCGATGCAAAACGCCGGCGAGAATTTCGCGCGCTTGTGGATGTCGCCGTGGTTCCTGGGGCTCGAACATATGCCGGGCCGGCTGAACAACTATGACCTGCGGAGCGCCTGGCAACTCGACTATATTTTCGATCTGGCCGACCAGACCGGAATGTATCTGTTGCTCTGCTTTGACCACCATGGGATGTTTCAGACGAATAATCGGAATTGGGGCGGCAGCAACAATTTCTGGAAGACCAATGCCTACAACCAGATCAACGGCGGCCCGTGCGAAAAACCCAACGATTTCTTCACCAATGTCCGGGCCAGCACCATTTACGAGAAACGCCTGCGCTATCTCATCGGCCGGTACGGTTACAGCCCCCGCCTGCTCGCGTGGCAATTTTTCAATGAGATTGACAACGTTTATAATACCACTGTAAACGGCGACGACGTCCTCGCGTGGCATCGGGAAATGGGGCAATGGCTTCACGCGCACGATCCCTTCGGTCATCTGGTCACCACCAGCCTCACCGGAGGCAGCGAGCGGCCGGAAATCTGGGCACTGCCGGAAATGGATTTTTCCGTGTACCACTCTTATAACGAATCCGCGCCGGGCCGGGGCATGGCAACTCTCGCCCGCTCGTTTGTAAAAGATTATGGCAAGCCGATGATGATTGAAGAGTTTGGCGTGGATGCACGTTTGTGGAACATAGCCTCCGACCCTTATCTGCGCGGGTTCCGGCAGGCGTTGTGGGGTGGAGCGCTCGGCGGTTCGGTCGGCACGGCCATGCCTTGGTGGTGGCAGGACATGCATAAGGATGACGTGTATCCTTTGTTTGCCGCCCTGAATGGGATTCTGCGCAGCGCGGGCTGGCAGGAAGGCGCCTGGACACCAGCGGACATTGTCAGCGCAGGCACACCGCCGACGGACCTGACCCGTGCCATTCCCAATGGCGAGCCATTCAATGCGCAACTCACGCTTAATTCCGCCTGGCGCCTGCAACGCAAACTGCCGGGCAAACTGGCACTGGCCGATCGCCTGGCCGCCGACCAGGCATCACAAAGCCTCATGACCTATCTGCTGGGCAGGCATGATGCCGAATTTCAGCACCCGTACCGGATCACCGCGTTCTTTGGTGAAAAAGCGAAGCTGGTGCTGCACGTCAAGACGGTCCATTCCGACGCCGAGTTGATTGTACGGGTGGACGGCACAGAAGTGCTCCACACCAATTATATCCGCGCTGCGGGTGTGACCGCAACGTATCGGGATATCAACCAGGAATTCACCGTTGATCTTTCCCCGGGCAAAAGAGTCATCGAAATCGCCAATGAGGCCGGGGCCGACTGGATACTGATAGACTCATTGAAGTTCGAACAGGTGCTGCCGGCGGAGTTTGCCGGCAGCTGGCATTTTGCGCCTGAAGCCGTCGGCCTCCGCAGCGAAAAGAAGGCGGTTTTCTACGTTTATTCGCCGTGGGTGGCTTATCCCGCCGGCGCACTTCGCTACAATCCACCGCTGCTTGCCGATCAATTCGTAAAACTGGCGGACTGGCCGGCCGGAAAGTTCACCGCGTGTTGGTTTTACCCGCGCACCGGAGAAGTGGCCGGCACAACGGAAGGGACGACCGAGGAGGCCACCCTCACGCTGACGATCCCGCCCTTCCGCGATGATTTGGCCGCCATTGTCACTCCTGCGGCAATCGAGCGGTCAGGAAAGTGAAGGGCGGAGCCAATGACCGGGATTGAACCACAAGTGGGCCAAGGGCGGCTTGAAGAACAGGGCTGGTCAGCGGGCGAACGGCAGGTTCAGTTGCTTTGGTCGGAGTCGTTCCTCAGCCGGAAGAACTGGTTGGTGCTGCTGATCGGCAGCGTCACCGAGTTCGTGGTCACACTTGGAACGGGAATCCAAGGGCCGGTGGAGATGTTGTCTGAGGACTCAAGCACATAGCCGGTCGCGCTGGCGGGCCAGGCCAGGTTCACCGACGCCCCAGCTTGCTGAATGGTTATCATCGGCGGGGCCGGCCAGAAGAAAGCGATCACGGTGGTGTCCATCTGGACGTTGGTAACCGTCAGTGGATTGGCAGTGGCCGGATAATCCCCGCCCCACCCGGAGAAGACATATCCCGGGTCGGCCACGGCGGTGACCGGCGCGCAATCGCCGCCGGCCGGGATGACCATCGTGATGCCGTTAGTGGGGGCGCTTACGGGAGTGTAGGCGAGACGGCCGTTGCACTCAGTGACAAAGTCCACCAGGTAACTGTCCTTGTTCGTGGCGAAGTAGGCCACCACCAGGGCGTCACCGGTGAGCTGCACCGTGGTTTCCTCCGCAAACCGGTCGGCGATGACGGTATTGGCGCTCCCTACCCAGCGGACGAAGTAGTTCGTGGGGCTGTTCCACGGTGGCGCCGGGACACCCTGAATGGTGAGCACCTGTCCATTGGTGGCGAACACACTCCCATTGCCAATCGGGATGGTCCCTCCCTGGCCGACAGAGACCATGGTCAGCTTTACGGCGTTGGTCGCCGGGCTGATGGCCTGGCAGAACTGGTAAATGTCTGCCGAGGCGTCATCAGGCGGAACGAGTGAGGTCCGGGCCTGCCCAATCCAGGAATTGGTCATGTTCTGATAATAGGCCGCCAGGAAGGTCTTCCAGTGGGAGTCGGCCACGAAATCCAAACGCTCCGGGGTATAAGCGATGTAAGAACCGGAGTCGGGATCCAGGGGAAAATTGACGTTCAACCCAAACGCCTGCTGTTGGAGCACCTTGGTGCGGGCGCAATAGAAGACCGCATTGTTGAAGGCCGCCGAGACCGCGTCGGCCTTCTGGCGGACGGCCGGCTGGTTGGTATAATTCGTCACCATGGTGTCCGCGAAGACGTCCAGTGCGGCGGTGAAGGCATCCACGTTGGTCAGTTCGATGGCGCTCAACGTCCCCGAGTCCAGCGGCTCGGAATGCGAGGCCACAAAGGTGTCGCAGAACAGGGCAGCGAGTCCTTCGAGTGTCATGCTGTCAAGCTTGGACTCCAGTTGCTGGAACACGGTCCGGTAGGGCCAGTTCCGTGATTCCTTGAACTGGGAAGCGATCAGGATCTGCGGACCGGTGTTGCGGAGCTGGTAGGCAACCTCAATCTGTCCTTCCAGGCACATGTCCAGGCCCAGGATGGTCATGGGGGTGTCCGCGGCGTCAAGGGCCTCCTGAAGCTGCCGCGTGGACATCCACTGGTTCCCATTGGACTCATCCAGCAGAAGCCCCCCGTTCCAGCCGTCACCGTGATCTGAGATGATGAGAAAATACTTTTCGGCCGGATAGTTGTCCGCCGCCCAGTTGATGAAGTCGGTCAGGTTGCCCGGTGCCGCCATGTTCAGTTCGCCCAGGTCCTGGATGGCGTTCCCGGGCGTTGGCGTTAATCCCGGGAGGATTACGAATCGTTTCGTGTCATACCAGTTGTCGTAGCTGGTCGCGTATTTCGGAGACCGGTCCACCTGGCAGACATAGTTGATATTCGTTGAGGGACTCAACGCCGCAAGGTCCAGAAAGCTCTGAATCATATTCGACTCCTGCATGAAGGCGTCGGCATCGAAGTAGAATAGGATCGTCCACTTCCTGGAAGCGGGGGCCTGTTCCGTCACGCTGAACGGATGGCTGGTGGCGTTGGCCGCCGGCGCGGAATCACTCGTGAGCTGGAAGCTGTAATTGCTGTCGGCAGGCAGTCCCGGCGGGATGGCGTAATCGAAACGATCGCTGGAGACCGGAATGCCGCTGACGGTGTCCACCACCGTGCTGTCTTGCAGTAGTTCCAGAGTGAGGGTGCCGGTGAGGTTGTGGGGTTCCCAGGAAACAGATCGAGTCGTGCCCTGCGGCCATTGCTCGCCGCCCGCAGGCGACCGGACGATCAAGGCCGGGTCGGTGTTGGCCACAATTGCAAAATCCGGACCAGCCCATTGCGGCCCCCCTTCTCCTCCGGCCTGGATTGAAACATGGCACGGGTTCGTCGGGGACAATTCCCACGGGATGTCCCACTGGTATTGGCCGGCCTCCACCGGCACGAGGTTCGCCACCGCATACTGCGGCATCTGGCCGTTCAAGCTGATTGTGATCGTGAGTGTCTGCCCCGCGAGGCCGGAGTTGGTCCAGCCAATGGTGCAACGCGCGCCCACGGGCACCTGCGCGCCGGCGACCGGGTTGGTGATGGTAAGTTGCTGGGCTTCGAGCGCCCCGCCAAGGACAACCAGCAGGAAGAACGAGAGGTATCGAGTCATAATTGGAAGCGTTGGTGGTGTGTTGGCCTTGCGGGCCGAAGCATCTTATTGAACTTTGACCCGCCAGAAGCGGTTGGTTCCTGCGGGAGCGGGGAGCGTCACCTCTTCGACCGGCTGGGTCATGGGCACGGTCGCCCGAACCGTCCAGGAGCCATTCAACAGGCCCGTTTCCTGCACCAGACAGGTAAACCCGGTCTCCCCGGCAATGCGGAGAACCCCCTGGCTGCCGTTGATCTGCAAGGAAAGCTCGGGCGAATCCGGCGGCGGGCTGGAATACTCGCCGGCGTCCGCGGTGGCCAGCTCGTCAAACGACACCGCGCGCATGATGCCGAGCTGTAGTTGATCCTCGCTGTCGGAAGCCTGCTTGCAGGTGGCGGTAAAACAGATGCCGCGATGGCTGTCAATGTAACGGCTTTCCTCGGCGCTGATGTTGGTTGCGGCAAAAGACCAAGTGCAACTCGCCGGATCAATATCCATCTGGAGGACCGGCGATTCCCCGGCACGGGTCTGGTAGTGAAAGCCATTGGTGTCGCGTGTCCAGTCGCCGTTGTCGGGGCTGCAGGGAAATGAACGGTCATTGATCTCCAAGCTTGCGGAATAAACATTCGTCGGCGCGCTGGCCTTCGGGAAGGAAACCCGGGTGATGCGAAAAGCGCCGGCATTGGTGTCGCGGGTTTGCAGATTCTGCGCGAGCCTCCCGATGCCCTTGCGCACCTTGGAGGTGAACTCCGTGTCCAGCAACCCCCACGAGAACATTGGCACATCATCGCCCATGTCCGGCTTGACGACGGCGCTGTACTTCGTGTGCATTGCCATGTGGAACACGCCGTTGGGACGCTGCCCTCGCGCCGTGCCCCAGCTATTGAGCATGATCCAATAGTGCTGGGCCGGGTCAGGATTCAGATCATTGTAGCCCACGCATGCCATAAGGTGGCTGCCGCCCGTATCATTGTTCAGGTGGTGCCCGTCGCCATAGTCCAAGTTGACGACCGTCTCCTCGGTCGCGTTGGTCTTGCCCCAGAAGGTGCAGAAAACCTCCCAATCGTTTTCGTCGGCCAAGGTCAGGTTGAACCACAACGGATGGCCGGCATCCAGCGCGCTCTTGATGTTGGCAATGGCCTGGGCCTCCGAAAGGTCAAAGGTGGCGACATCCGACACGCTGACCGCGTCCAAGGGCTGATTGGGCTGGGTGTGAATCCAGGCGGCGAAAGTCCTGTTCGCGCCGCTGCCATCGGTCCATGCGGCGTTGGTGTTGCTCCAAGGAATAGTGTAGCCCATGGCCTCGAAAAACCGCGCGAATTTGATGGCCGTGCCGCCCCCCCAGAGCAAGGGATCCACCATCACCACGTGGCTGGCCAGGAATTGCACCGAAAAGCCGTTCGTGATCACCGGCGCGCCGGGATTCTTGATTGCGTAATCTATGGACATCACGGCCTGGCAACCCCACATCCAGCACGTGCCGGAGTGCCCTTGGTCGCGGAGTTCTGCACTGTAAGTTATGTGGTCCAGGAGATTGACCGACCCGGGCAGCCCCAGGTAACCGCCCGGCGCCTGGTAAACTGGCATGCTGGCCAGTTCCGCCTGCCATTCCTGCAACAGGCCGTTGCCCAACGGCATGATCCCATAGTCCGGGGCTGCGGTCGCCAAGATCGGCAGGAACAGAGCTAGGCACTCCAGCGGGCGAAAGAGAGAACCCTTTTCGAGTTTCATAGTATTTATTACCTCCCATCTTCAGGCTTGAGAAGCAGCTTCTGTTCCATCAGGCGCAACTCAGTTTTTGTGCAGTCGGAAAACACGGGGTTCCGCAGGGAAATTTTGAAAATAGCCCGGCGTTTGAACGCTGGGGTCTGACGGTATTGCAAACGAGTCCCGCAGAGACGACAGAAAATGACGTTTCGTTTCATCGTCCCTGCGGAACAGAGCACCGGCTAAAAAATTGAGACGCGCTCTATTCCATTACTGGGCGGATTTTGAAGTGGTGACGAGCACCACAAGGTTTGTCTTCTGCGCCGGCTCGCCCCCCTTTTCCCAAGGCCGCACATATTCCAGTTCGATTTCGGTCTTGCCTGGCGGAGCGCTTTGAATTTCCAAAGTTCTTTGCCGGGAGCCCCGGTCAGCTCGGACTTTGGTCTGATGAATTGATTGGTTACTAGCGCCACGCACGATCCCGCGACCGGTTTTGCCAGTTGCCATTGGTAGCCGGTGGTCGGATTGGACTCCAGCGTGATACTGAACTGCCGCCCCGGCTTGATGGTGAGGCTTGGCGAGTCCGCCGCCAAACCCCAAAAGGGCAGCGCCACCAGCGTAACCAGCAGGACGACGCCCGCGCACCGGGGAAGGAGGTTGCTCTGGGAATGGATCGGACTGAGACAATGGCGGTTTGTTTTCATAAGCATTCGATTGCGCCGTTTGATGGTGTCAAGTGACCATCCCGGCCTCGGGCCTCATGGCGTCAGTTGCGCTTTCCACCCGTTCACTATCCGGGCTGATTCGCCGTGGCGGAGGCTGGAAGCCGATGATGAAATAGCGTTCCTTCATCGCGTTGTGTGTTTGGCTAGTGGAAGAAATGGAGCCAATGGCCGGGATTGAACCGGCGACCGACGGTTTACGAAACCGTTGCTCTACCGCTGAGCTACATTGGCCTCCGTTTGTCAACAAACTCGCACGTTGCGAACATCCTCTATTTTGGGAGAGTTAAAGCCCACGGCAAGCCAATTCGATGCGCTTCCGGCATCGGCCAACGCGGGAGTCACTGCTCAATTACCGCCGGCGAATGAACTTGCCCCCGACACAGAAGCAAGCACAATGTGTTCGCTCGGAACGCAGCGCAATGCGTCTTCAGCGACGATTTGCGCGGAAGGGTGGCTGAGTGGTTAAAGGCACCTGACTCGAAATCAGGCGTAGGGGCAACCCTACCGTGGG
>CAWFZJ010000084.1:0-24682 GCA_963820205.1 uncultured Verrucomicrobiae bacterium | reverse complement strand
TAAAGCTTGAATTCCAACCTTGCCCGGCTGCATGGTGGCCGTCTGCAAAGACCACGCTGATTTGAAAATAGCGCGGGTCATCCTAAAATGGATACAGGAAAAGAGCCGTTCAAGTGCGGAATGGAGAGTGCGGAGTGCGCCCAAATTTGTTTTACGTCATCGCCAAGCATCGTGCGCCGAGCTGCGCGACAAGTTGCCCATGCGGAATTCGGATTTCAACGGGTTGACGTCCTCCCCTCTATCCCGGCCTTCTCCCCAAGGAGAAGGAGAATCGTTCGCCCGCTTCTTCAAATTCGCGCAACTGGATTTGCCGGACGGTTAGCCGCCAAACCAGAACGTCCACCAGCCATTTCCTCTCCTGGGGGAGAGGATAAAAGGTGAGGGCGAGCGTAAAACACAAATCTCATTCACCCCAATCGTCCATCCCAAAATGATTTCGGCAGCGGCAGTTTTCTTTATTCGGTGCAAGAGGGTTGGTTTTTGCCGGCAGGCAAGTCAGGTCTCATGGAGGTCCGGCCACAACGGTTCCAAGTCCGGGTCTTGCAAGGCCATGTGTTTGATTTTATGGACATCGCCCAGCGTGCAGGCTTTATCCAGCCAGGCTTTGGCCGCTTCCAAATCACCCAATTGACAATCATAGCACGCCAGATTGTAGGCGATGATTTGCACCTTGGGAAATGTCCGCTGGGCTTGAATCAAAATCGCCCGGGCCCGGGGAATTCCGCCGCCGGTTTTTCGCCGGGTCGCATACGCCAGCGAAACCCATGCGCCCGATTCGTCCGGTTCCAGCCGGGTGAGCGTCCCGGAAATTTCCGCCGCCGCATCCCATTTTCCGGCGGCGGCGTGGATGTCGAATTGGACGGCGAGCACATCGGGATGGGACTGGAATGGCGGCGCGATTTTTCCCAGTTCCGCGCCGGCCTCCGCGACATTGCCCAATCCCAGCCAGCCAATGGCGGCTGAAAGATGGTGGCTGTCCGGTGGTTCCAGCGGTTTCATGTGCGGTTCACAATGACGGAAGAAGGCGAATTTTAGAAGTGAAGAATGCAAAATGGGAAAACACAGAGGTCGAACCAAGTTGGGGTCTAACGGCTCGTGAGGACACTCGCCCCACCAGTTGCACATCAATGACCGGGGTAATCCCGTCCGATTTCTTTGATCAACTCCCCGGCGTGCGCACGGAGCTTCGGGTCGGCATTGGGCAGGAGCAGCGGTTCCAGAGTGTGGCGGGCGGCGTCGGGATTTCGGCTTCTCAGTTGCGCCTGCGCCAGCGTAAAGAGATAGGCCGGGTTTTCCAGCTCGAGTTGGATGGCCAGTTGCAGATGTTGCTCCGCCGTCGCGAGCGAATCGCCCTGGACCATCTCGAAAAAGCCGAGCAATTCATGCGCCGGTCCGAAGCTCGGCATCAACTTGATGGATTTCTGGAGTTCATCGCGAATCTCCGCCGCCTCATCATTTTTCAGGCGGGCATACCGGTCCTGGGAATCCGCCGTGCGCCGATACTTTTCCTCGGCATAGATATAATGAGCCAGGAAACTGGTCGAGCCGCGCTGCAGCGCCTCCTTCAGGTAGCGCACTGCTTCGTCGGATTTCCCACGCTCGGCAG
The DNA here is from genome assembly GCA_963820205.1 of uncultured Verrucomicrobiae bacterium. Lineage (GTDB taxonomy): Bacteria > Verrucomicrobiota > Verrucomicrobiia > Limisphaerales > UBA11358 > UBA11358. The sequence goes on along the minus strand of CAWFZJ010000084.1, from coordinate 23,076 downwards.
CCAGCAAGCCCAGTCCTTCGTAGGGCAGCGGGCCGGCGGGCGCGAGCTTTTGCGCCAGGGCAAAATATGACTCGGCGGCATCAGGGCGGTTGATTCGGAGAAGTTCGTCCCCGAGACGGAACCAGGTTTCCACCGGAGTGATGACCCGCGTATTCACGGTGATGGATGCCGAAAGGTACGCCGGCAATGGCAGTTCAATGGGTGTGAACACGCCGCGTTTCAGGTAGCGGCGCAGTTCGGTTTCCACCGCCGGCAGGGTGGTCTGCAACGCGTTGGTGAAGGCCTGTTCCGGAAACTGGCCCTGAAGAAGGAGATCCCGGAACTGTCTGAAGCGCGCCTTGTACTCCGGGTTGTCGCCCGCCATCAGGAAATGCGTGAGCAGCCAGGATTCGGCGTAGAAAATTCCCTGGCGATTGCGTTCATTGTATTGCGGCGAGTCGTGAACAACAGAAAACAGCTCGGCCAGCGGCATGAGCGGTTGTTGTGCCAGCAACTGCAGGTGATGTTCGATGGGGCTGCCGATGCTGACCTGGGAGCCGGTCGTTTCGAAGGTGGAATAAACCTCGGCCATTCCCTCCTTGAGCCAGAGCGGCCAGAGATGGTCGTTATGCCGGAACAGCAGATGGGTGTATTCGTGGAAGATGACCTCCATTTCGGTGAAAGCCGTGTTGGTGTCCGGAAGCGCGAGCACAATCAAGTTTTCGTCGCTGCCGCGCTGGAAAAAGGCCGCCAAGTTTGCCGGCTTGCCCTCGTAAAGCGGCAGGAATGGCTTCAACGATTCCTGGTCGGGAAAAGCCATCACCACAATCGGCGGCGACGCCACCGCCTGCGCCCCGGCCAGCAGGGTGTAGGCCTCGCAAAACTGCTCCAGCCGCCCGGCCAGTTTGTAAACGTCCTGGGGCGCGCCGCAACTGTAGATGTTGAAATGCGCGGTGCGCGTCTCCAGCCAGCGCCGTTGCGCGAGCGGAACATCGTTCGTCTGGCCGGGAGCGGTGCAAACAACCAACCCCAGCAGCACGGCCAAAACACATAGCGGGCAGCGAATCATAGACAAGCCACTTTAAGGCGCTGTTGAAGATATGTCACCTGCCATCGGCGGCAGGAACGCCGGATTTATCCGGCAGAATTGAACAGGAGCAAACGGAGAGAAGGCGTGGCCGAAAGGCTAAAGGCTAAAGTTTTTTTAATAAACACCAAAGGCGCATTCTGATGTTCTGACTGCGCCCTCATTACTTTAGCCTTCAACCTTCGTTCTCACTCCGACTTTGTTTATTCGTTGACGGACGCGAACCCAGGGGCATACTGACACTTTATCATGAAGATTGGGCATCCATCCCATTTGTTAGCCAAAATTCACATTGGCGCGCTGGCGTGCGTATTGCTTGCGACCGGCACGGCACCGGCCTGTACGACGTTTGTGCTGCAAAGCACCAACCACCTCTATTTTGGCCGGAACCTGGATTGGTTTTCAGAAGACGGACTGGTCATCGTGAATCCGCGCCAGGTGCAAAAGTCCGCCATCGTGATGTCCGGCAGTTCCCCGTTAAAGTGGGTTTCGAAATATGGAAGCGTCACGTTCAACAGCGGGGGCTGGGAACTGCCTACGGGCGGCATGAACGAAGCGGGGCTGGTGGTCGAGTGCATGTGGCTGAACGAGACGCAGTATCCCGCACCGGACTCGCGCGCGGCCCTCAATTCGCTTCAGTGGATACAATATCAGCTCGACAACTGCCAAACCGTGGAGGAAGTCATCGCCACCGACCAAAAGATTCGGGTGGAGACGGGCGGTCTGCGGGCGCCACAACATTACCTGGTATGCGATGCGGCGGGCAACTGCGCCGTGATCGAGTACCTCAACGGAAAGACGGTTTGTCATCGCGGCAAGCAACTGTTCTGCCGGGCGCTGGCCAATGAACCGTACGCGGCGGCGGCGGCGGATGCCAAGCTGCATCCGACGGCAGGGAAACCCGGGGAAAAGTCAAGCGGCGATCCGCATTTCTGGCGGTTTGAGCGCGCCGCCACGCGGGCGGCGGCTTTCCGATCCGGCACGCCGCGCGAAAACCTGGACTACGCGTTTGGAGTGCTGCAGGAAGTTTCCGAGAATGACACGGTGTGGCGGCTGGTCTATGACGTCACGGCGCGCCAGATCCATTATCGCACCCTGAGCCATCCCGAGGTGCGCACTTTGGACTTCAAAAAGATGGATTTTGCCTGCCGCCTGCCCGTGCAGTTTTTCGAACTGCACCCGGCCACCGGCGTGGTTGAACAGCCGAAGTTCGGGGAACTGTCGGAGGCGAAATATTCGCAATATCTCCGTCGCTATCTGGCACAGGATTGGGCCAGGCAGCAACTCGGGGACATGACGCCATTTATCGAGCCGACACTACAGAACCTGCGCAACGAGCGGTGTGTGGAGTGGCCGGCACCCCAGTGAACCTTTTAGCGTTCAGTCTTTAGCCTTTCCAGTTATTTGGCTCATTTACACTCAATCGGCGGAATGTCCGCGTGCTCCGCCAGGTGCAGACAATCTTTCCCGTCTCAAGCAGCGAAGAAATATGTCAAAATCAAGGAATACTTTCCGGCCGCTTTTTAAATACCTGGGTTATGGCCCAAAAACCCCCGGGCGATTTGAATGCATTGGAGAACGATCTCCGACCCGAAGTAGCCAATCACCCCGACTCCAAACGCTGTGGACCAAATGCACAGGCAATGGCTGAGGTTCCGCCGCCCTTTGATTGACGCGATTCCGGCATCGAGCAAAACAAACGCGCCGGGAAGGGTGGGAAACAGAAGCCGGGCTTGCAGGATGCTCCAGACGTCAAAGTTTTTGAACGTCCATAATAAAATAGCCACGTTTACCGCAAATGCACCGATGGCAACCGCCCTGAACCAACCGCGCCAACCGGGAATCCCAAGCGTCAAGCATGGACTTCGGATCAATGCCATCAGGCCAACAAGCAGGAGCAGAGTCGGAATGACTCCAACGACATACATCCAGGAACCCAGTCTTTTGAGCCCCGGCGACAGGTTGCCCTGAAAGTTCGATTCGGGAATATATTGATACCAAAAAGTTCCATACAACAGCAACGGCACGGCGTGACGCGTGGACTCGTCACTGGTCGGTTTGACGACGAGTTTGAGAATGTTTGCGTCGAGCGCCGACTTCAACCCGGTGTAGGTGCCCTGCTGCCCGGCAACCCAGGGCGGATTGAAGTTCAGATTGGTGACCAACGGCTTGCCGTAAAGAAGCGCGTTCTGTCCATACTTCATGCTTCCCATGGCCAGCAACAACACTGCGGCGGCGAACGTGCAGAACCTCTGGAAGCCCCTGGCTCGGTGTTCGCGCAGCATCCAAACCCAAGCCACTGGAACCATGACCGCGCAGATTCCCAAGAATTGACCCTTGGTCAGCAGGCTGAGGCTTAAAACCAACATCAAGCACAGAAAATTCCGAATTGTGGCCCGCACGAAGAACTTGCGCAGCGTGTAAACCGAGAGAAAACCAAGAAAAATGCCCAGCGAATCATTGGAAAGATAAAGGCCGAACATCACGAACTGCGGCAGGAATGCCACGATGAGCAAGGCCGCAATTTTGGCTTCCCTGCACCGAATCAGGGTGCCCGAACAAACCACCTTTTGCGCCAGGTACAAGGTGCCCACGGATGTCAGCAGGGAAAACATCTGTAGAAATTTCGGGTCCTCGTAGAAACGCGCGAGAAAAGACGCGAGGAAGTAATATAGCGGAGGTTGAAACGTTTCGTGCCAAAAACCTGCGGGAGGCGGCATCCAATGGGTTTTGAAATACAAGATATGTTCGAGATGGCCGACACTGTCGTTGTTGAACGGACTGAGAAAACAGAAGACAACAACCCGAAGCCAAAAGCCCGCCCAAAAAATCCGGCGCAAAAACCGTTTCGTCTCGGACAAAGGGCTTCGGTTTTGCTTCGAATCTTTCGTGATGGTGGTTGGCATTACCGGTTCTTCGAGTCGGTTTGACATAAGCGCTCAAACGGCTCCACAATCCATAACGCCGGGACCGCTTTCAGTTCGATTGCCGCGTCCTGGAGCGGCTGGTTTGATGAGTGTGCGCCGGGACAGCGCGAGAGTCAAATCAAAGGCTAAATGCTGAAAACATCGAACATTCAACGCCCAACATCCAATGAGTGCAAATCAGCGTCAAGTCCATCCGTGGTTGAGAAAAATTGAGGGTTTGTCCCGCCGCATCTTGGCATCTCTGCGGCTCGAAGTCTCCCATCCTGTGCAGAAAAGGGATTCGTGACTAAACGCTGGGCGGGGCCGGCGCGGCAACCCGGAGAACCAGGTCGTTCAGGTCCTGCATGCGCGCCGGTTTGCTGACTACGGCGTCCACGGGCAGAGCGGACTCTCCGTTATTCTTCATGAAGGCGCCGTAGCCGGTCATCATGATGACTGGCGTTTGGGGGGATTCGGCCTTGATTGACCGGACCACACTGTTGCCATCAATATCCGGCATGCACAAATCAGTAATGACCACTTCGTAAGGCTGGTTATCCAGCGTGGCGGCGCGGAACAGTTCCAACCCGACTTTTCCGCCAGGGGCAACCGTCACCCGATGTTCGAAACGTGTGAGACATTGAGACATGATTTTCCGGAACAGTTCGTCGTCATCAATGCAAAGGATGTGCAGGGACCGATTCCGTTTGGGTTGTGGCTGAGAACTCCGCTCGGGAGCACTGTCAATCCCAATGCCAGCGGCGTGACATTGCGTCTTATCAGGTATGCCAGTTACGTTCATGTTAAATCCGGTTTTGTTGATTGTTGATTCGTGACTACAATCTCGTCATAGTCTTATTTAACCGAAACTGGTTAAAAGAGAACGAATAAGGGACACATTGCGGGGTTTGAGGGGTGAATTGCGCCCGTTGAGGGGCGGAATTGTGGAGGAATGCTGAAGGCTGAAACCAAATCACCAAGGGTTAAAATCCGATTCAGCGTCTTTTTAATTTCAGCCTCCAGCCTCCAACCCTTTTTTATTCGGGCATGGATTTCAATTGTCCACCGGTCAGCGGTTGCGGATGGGTGCCAACCGCCGCGCGCACCGCCGTCACATCATCAGCGGTGACGGCGCCGGCCTGGTTGCCCCACGATTGGCGGATGTAGGTCAAAACAGCGGCGAGGTCGGCGTCGGACAATGCCGCGCCCATCGCCCCCATGGAAAGATTCCAATCCCTGCCTCCAGCCTGAATTTTGCCGTTGAGACCGGCCAGCGAAATCCGCGCGAGGCGTTGGCTCCCCTTGGCATTGACCCATTCCGAACCGGCCAGTGGCGGCACCTGACCGGGTTTTCCAAGACCGTCGTCGCCATGGCACAGACCGCAAAGAGAACCATACACCGCCCTGCCCCGCGCAAACATGGCGTCTTCTCCCGATCCGACTTGGGACTCGCCGCCGGCGGAAGCGTAGCTGCCGCCCGGAGGCGTGACGGGCGCGTCCGGCAGCGGTGTGTTGACATGCAGACTCAACAAATACGTCGCGAGTTCCTTCGCCGCCGGCGTCGGCACGATTTCGCGACCGGCCAGCGATAGTTCCGGCGGCAGAATCAGGGTGTCCGCCGAAGGTTTGCGTCCGATTTTGCGGACTTTAAACAGATAACGGTACGGCGGCATCATCGAACCTTCAATCAGGCTTCGCGGCGCGTAAAGGTGGACCAATTGCCAGTTGATGTCGGGCAGCCGCGAGGCTTCGTCGGCCAGATCCGGCCCGGCGCGCAGGCTGCCAGGCTGGACCGGGTTGTCGTAGAGAAAATCCTCGGCCACGCTGCCGCGCAAACCCCAGCCCCGGGCAATGTCCGGGCCGGTGGCGATGATGGATATTTCAGCCTTCCCGCCCGCGCCGGAAATTTTTCCGACCGCCGCGTCCGCGTCAACTTTACTGGCGTTGTGCAGGATGGTTTGTTGCGAACCGGTCAGCCCCGGGAGCGCCGGATTGATGGCCAGAGCAGCGGCCTGCACGGCTGGCCGGTTTGTGCCAGCGTTAACAAGGATGACATCGCAAGCCACGCCATCCTGCCGGACTTGTTTGGTGTGACAAGCGGCGCAGCCGTTCGCACGATACACCTGCAACCCCAGGCTGGCTTCGCCCGGACGCCCTAACGGATAAACGTCGGATGAATTGAGAATGGTGGTTTGCTTCGCATCCCCGAGTTGCAACAGCGGCACGAGCACAAATCCACACCACGAACCGCCGAGCGCGAGGAACGCGGCGAAAAATATCAGCGCGCCATTTTTCATGCCCGCACCTCCTTGTCGCGCCGTAGCGAAGCGGAGGCGGACCCGGCTTCACCTTCGGTTTCCAGTGGCGCTGTCACGGCGGCGAAGGCCTTTTTAACCAGCGCCTTTTCCCAAACAAACGTCAGCCCGAAGATGTTCAATGCGAACAGCAGGTTGCCGAACAAAAGCAGCATCAGGCCAATGGTGCTGACGCGCAGGAACGGCAGCGTCGCTTTCAGCGCGTCCATGAACCCGACATCCGGATGGTTGAGTTTCAAGCCCTGCTCCACCCCGCCGATGGCGAGCGGCAATACCAGAAGTGCGATCCCAAGCAGCGAAATCCAAAAGTGAACGCGCGCCAGTTTCGGGAAAGGCCATTCAAAACCGGCGACGCGCGGCAACAGGTGATAAATCGCGCCAAACATGGTCATGGCAAAGAAACCGTAGAGTTGCAGTTGCGTCTGCGCCGGACCGAACCAGGTGAATTCCGTCATGCGGCTGATGCGCGGGCAGGCTGTCGCGATAAGCATCAATGACGCGAGCACAAACGACAGAGTGCCAAACCTGATGAAACAAAACGGCCCGCCTTTCGGCTCGCAATGGGTCGAGCCGCGAAGGGTTTGCCACGCAATGACGCCAATGGCGAGCACGGGCACAACGGTTAACGTGGCGGCGACGGAACTGAGCGCCGGCATCCACGCGGGCAGCGGCACGCCCGGCGGAATGCCGCACCAGGGACCGAAAAGAACCAGCGTCCCAAACGCGAACAGGGCGAAGTAATGGCTTTGCAGCGGACGGCCGCTGAATTGGGGCAGGAAATAAAACGCCGTGCCGATGCCAACAAGCACGAGCCAGACGAACAGCAGGTTGTTGGCGAACCACGAGTTGATGGCGAACTGCACGATGCCGCGTGCCGGCCAGGCGACCAGAAATAAATTGGCCGTCGAATAAATCCACGGGAACCAGAACAGCGCGGCGACCAGGAACCAGTGCGATGGATGCAGTGCGCGTTCGCGGCGGGCGGCAAAATTCATTATTGCCCACAATGCCAGCAGCAAATAGGCGAAGAACAAAATGACCGAACCGGCGCGCGGGAATTCCAGCCACGCAAAGCCGGTGCTGTCGCCGGATAAAATGCCGATCAGACCGACGAGCACGCCCAAATGCCAAAGTTTGGCCGCGACGACCGGCACGATGGTGCCGCGCAGCGGCGCCTGTCCGAGTTGTGCGAACAGCCACAGCACAACGCCCAGTCCGGCGGGAATGCAAAAGCCGTAAAGCAGCGCGTCGTCGGCCGCGGGTTGAACCCGGCCGTAAGTCAGCCACGGGCAGGCGGCGAGAAAATCGGGCGCATGAAATTTGATCGAGGCAATCATGGCGAACACCGAACCGGCCACCAGCCAGAGCACCGCTCCGCCAAACAGCGCGAGCAAAGTTACGCGCAGGGAAGCGTCAACCGGTGAGGCGAGGCTACCGACGAGCCGGCTCGCGGGGACGCTCGCCCCACCAAAATCGCTGTCAGATTTTTCGCTCGCGATCATTCAAAAGGATTGGGTTTGGCCGGGGCTGGCGGTGCCGGGGCGGTCGCTTTTTCGACACGTGCGATCAGGTTCGACCGCGCGGCGGCGGGATTTTGCCATTTGCGGGCCGCGATTTGCATCGCCACCTCAATCGGCAGACGCACCAGACCGCGATTCTCATCAATCCAGCCGGGATGGTTCAGCGCCTGGGTTTCGGTGGCGCGAATTTCAGCAAGCGCCTTGGCGCGCACGGCAGCGCGGCCGGCGTCAATGGCCGGAACCGGCGTGGAATATTTCACCGCCGCGACGATCACGGCAAACAAAAGGCACGCGACGAGGAAAGCAAGACCGACAGGCCAGACGGTGCGTTCGTTATTCATTGGCACCTCCGGGGATTGATGGCGCGCCGGAAATTTCTTCCGGCTCGACGTAACGGATTCCCATGGCTTCGAGCAGGCGCGGGGCCTTTTGCGGGAACGGCGCGTGGCGATTGAAATTCTTCAGGAAGGCCCACTCCAGAAATCCGCCCATGAAAGCGAGACAACCGAGTTGCAGCCAAAGCCAATGGAACGGATAACCGCCGGGATGCTGCGCGGACAGGAGGTTGAACGACAGGTCCACGAAACTCATCGCCAAAGCCCACGCGCAGACCGGCAGCATGATTTTGAAATCGGTTTTCGCCTTCACCGGCAGCAGCACGAAGAACGGCAGCAAAAAGTGACCGAAGATGAGAATCATGCCCACCCACCACCACGAACCATTTTGGCGGATGATATACCAGAAGGTTTCGCTGGGCAGGTTCGCGTTCCAGACAACAAAATATTGCGCAAACTCGTTGTACGCCTGGAAGACAGTGAACGCAAAGAACAGCAGGCCCAAGAAGTAAAACTGGTGGTTGTGCAACACGCGGTCAAGGACGCGCTGGCGTTGCAGAAGCATGGTGATGGCATACACCGCCGCCAGGGCGGCCCACACGCAACTGGCAAAGAAATAAACGCCGTAAATGGCCGAAAACCACAGGTATTGAACGGCCTGCATCCAGAGCACGCCGGAGAAGGTCAGCGTCAGCGCGAACACCACCATCCCCCACGCCGAATGGAAGCGCATCCGATGCGTGCAAAGCGCGCCGCCGGTTTCGTCCTGCCTGAGCGACCAGTAGCGCAACCGCGACGACAGCAGCCACCACAGACCGAAGAAAATCGCCGATGTGATGTAAAAGCCGGGCATCGTGAACACCGGCCATTTCGCGCTCAACGAACTGTTGCCGTGCGGGTCCATCGTCATCCACGAATAAATGTGCTTCGCGAAAAACGCGACCGGCAGGAACAGCAGCGCCAGCCACGGAAACAAAAGCGACGCGATGTGTTCGCAAACCCGGCGCGTGGCCACCGACCAGCCGGCATCGCTCAAATGATGGACCATCACCAGAAACAATGCACCGAGCGAGATGCTCAGGAAAAACATGAACGCCAGCAGCCACGAGAAACCGAACTCCGCCGGGTTCACCGCAACACCAATCACCGACAACACCGCGCCGGCGGCCATTAAGACGGCGGGCAGCTTGCGCCACCTGGACAGGTCGAGCGGCGGCGGCAAAGGTGTTGTGTCGTTGGGGGTAATCATGATTTTAACGTAGGACAGGCGTCTCGCCTGTCCGCGAAGCGCGCAAGCGAAAGCATTCCTGCCTCGCTTTGCGAGGCTTGGGCAGGCGGGACGCCCGCCCTACTTTATGGCGAATTTCATTTATCATTTTTTCAAGGCGGCCTGCTGATCTGGCGGCAGATCGGCCACCGAACCCAGTTGACTCAATTGCAACGCGCGCAGATAAGCGATGATCGCCCAGCGGTCGGCCACCGGCACCAACGGCCCGTGCGCGCCCATCAAGCCCTTGCCAAGAGTAATGGTGTTAAAAATCTCACCGTCGGCCATTTCCACGATGCGCTTGTCCTGCAAATTGGCCACCGCCGGCATCGAGCCGATTTTTTTGGTGATTCCGCTGCCGTCGCCGAGCGCGCCGTGGCACGGTGTGCAATAAATATTGAAACGTTCGCGCCCGCGCTGGAGCAACTGGCCGTTGACGGGCAGCGGGTTGGTTTCCACAAAATTCGTGGTGCCGGTGACGCGGCCGGTGTTGACCGGCGCATCTTCATAGGCGTAAACGGGGCCGGTGACAGTTTGTAACGGTTCACTGCGGGCAACCGCGCCGCGCGGCGGCAATTGCGAACTGAGGCCGTTCGCGAAAAAGTCGTTGGGCTGCGCCGGCCGCAGCTTCAATTGCCGGTCCATGTCCGGGAATACTTCGATGGGCGGCTGGCGCGACAGCCTTCCCCGCCGCCCGGCGATGCCAACGCCCACGGCCACGACCGTCAGCAATATCAAAATGATGTAAAGCAACTGGCGCATCAGGTTTCCACCCTTTCGATGTGCGCGCCGCCGATGGATTCGAGCAGCAGCCGCGTTTCGGTTTCGGAATATTTCGGGTCATTCGCACCGATGACGAGGAAAAACTTGTCGCGGGACGCCAGCGCAAAGCGCGCCTTCTGCAACAGCGGATGATGCAGGCGCGGCGATCCGTTCAAGGCCAGCATGCCGACGAATGCGCCGACAGCGCCGCCCAGCACCATCAGGATATACGACGGCACGAATGCCGTCGGCGGACTGAACATCGGTTTGCCGCCCACGATGAGCGGATAGTCAAATGTGTTGGTGAACCAGATCAACCCCATGGTCGCCACGAACGCACCGCCGCCGAAAACCAGCGCGAACCAGCCCACGAGCGAATTTTTGAAGCCCATCACCCGGTCGAGGCCGTGAACCGGGAATGGCGTGAAAACGTCCCAACGACGATAACCCGCGTCACGGACTTTTTCCGCCGCGCGCAAGATCGCCGCGGGTGAATCGAATTCCGCCATAAGGCCGTAGGTTTTGTCACTCATGAACGGCCTCCGTTTGCTCCGCCAAGCGGATGATGCGGGTCAGCCTGCGGCATCGCTCCTTTCACCTCGGCGATGGCGACCAGCGGCAGGAATTTTATGAACAGCAGATACATCATGAAAAAGGCGCCGAGCGTGCCGACATAGGTGCCGATGTCCACCCACGTCGGGTAATACACGCCCCAGTTGGCGGGCAGAAAATCCTGGTAAAGCGAACCGACGATGATGACGAAGCGTTCGAACCACATGCCGATGTTGATGAGCACGCCGATGGCGAAGACGAGTTTCAGATTTTGCCGGGCGCGTTTGAACCAGAGCAATTGGGCGAGGCCCACATTGACCACGAGCATGATCCAGCCGTCGTACCAGTAGGTGTGGCCGAACAGGCGGTGGCCGAAAATCCAGCGTTCATACGCGTCGCCGCTGTACCATGCGATGAAATATTCCATCAGGTAGATGTAGGCGATGGCCAGGCTGCTGAGCAAAGTCAGCTTGCAGATGCGGTCCAGGTGCCGGGGCGTGATGATTTCCTCCAGATGACACAGCTTGCGCAGCGGAATGAGCAGCACCAGCACCATGCCGAAGCCGCAATACACCGCGCCTACGACGAAATACAGCGGGAAAATCGTCGCGTGCCAGCCCGCCAGTTGCGACGTGCAGAAATCCAGACCGACGATGGAACTCACCGTGAACACCAGCAGCGTGCACAAGCCGGACAAAACGACGTAGGCCTTTTCATAATGATGCCAGTGCCGCGCCGAGCCGGTCCAGCCCATCGCCAGGAAACCGTAAATGAATTTCCGCACCCGTGTCGTCGCGCGGTCGCGCAGCACGGCGAGGTCGGGAATCATTCCCATGTACCAGAAAAGCATTGAGACGAGCATGTAGGTGTTGACGGCGAACACGTCCCACATGAGCGGCGAACGGAACTGCGGCCAGATGGCGTTTGAGTTGGGAATCGGAAACAGGAACCAAGCAAACCATACGCGCCCGACGTGAATGGCCGGGTAAAGACCCGCCATCATGACCGCGAAGACTGTCATCGCTTCCGTCGCCCGGCCGATGGTGGTGCGCCAATGCTGCCGCGTCAGGAACAGCATCGCCGAAATCAGCGTGCCGGCGTGCGCGACGCCAACCCACCAGACGAAATTGATAATGTCCCAGCCCCACGCCACCGGCTGGTTGTTGCCCCAGACACCAACGCCGGTGGAAATCTGATAAATCAACATCGCCGGCAATAATACGGTCGCGCCCAGCACCGCCGGAACAAACATGATCCACCACCAAAGCGGTGTCTTGCCCTCGGCGAACGACGAGAGCTTGTCCGTCAGCCAGCCAGGCCCGCGGTTGTTCGCCACGATCGGCGCGCGTCGTAATTCCGCCGGTGGCGTAAAGGCGCTCAATTTGGTCGCGGATTCAGGCATCAGCTTGCCCCCTTCTTTTCCGCGTGGAGTTCACCGCCGTGTTTTTCGTATTCCTCGAAGCTGAGCGGCCATTCGCGGTAATCCGGCATGGCCGGGTTCGGATTGCGGATGCGCGCCAGATACGTCGTGCGCGGTTTGGTCAGCAAATCGCCGAGCACGGAATAATTCCGCTGGAGCGCTTTGAGCTTGGAAACGCTGCTGCTTGGGTCGCTGATATCGCCGAACGCAATCGCCTGCGCCGGGCACGCCTGCTGGCACGCGGTTTTTGGAATGTTGCCGGCGGCTTCCACCAACCGTACGTCGCCGGATGCGCCGGCCTTGACCTTCTGCGCGATTTTCGCCTGCTCGATGCGTTGGGTGCAGAAGGTGCATTTTTCCATGACGCCGCGCATGCGCACCGTCACGTCCGGGTTCTTGATCATTTTGATCAAATCCCATTCGTCCTCCTCGCGCATGCCGCTGGCGTCGGGCGCCTTGAACCAGCTCAACAAATCCCACTTGCCGTCCGTCTTGTGCGTGAGCGGTGTCGAATAATACGGACCCTTGAGTTCGGTCAACGGGCGCTTGTTGTAATCGAGATAATTGAATCGGCGGACCTTGTACGGACAATTGTTCGCGCAATACCGCGTGCCGATGCAGCGGTTGTATGCCATCACGTTCAAACCTTCCTGGTCGTGGACGGTGGCGTTGACCGGGCAGACGTTTTCGCACGGAGCGGCCTCGCATTGCTGGCAAAGCATCGGCTGGTTTACCGCCTGCACGTCGTCAATCCACTCCGCAAATTGCTGCTCGTCGTCCTTCTGGAAGGCGTCCGACCGTTTTTCCTTCGCCGGATCGGCGGTGTAATAACGGTCAATCCGCATCCAGTGCATTTCGCGGCCGCGCCGCACCTGGTCCTTGCCGACGATGGGAATGTTGTTCTCGCTCTGGCACGCGAGCACGCAGGTGCCGCAACCCACGCACGCCGTCAAATCAATCGCCATGCCCCATTGATGCAGCGCGGTCTTCTTCGCCTCGTCGAGCGGATTGGGATACAACGACTGCACCACCGGCGGCTCGGTGCCGTGCATTTCATTCGCAAAACCCGGGTCTTGGGAAAATTCCGCCAGGTTTGCCTCTCGCACAATCGGGCGGCCTTCCATGGACCAATGACTTTGCGTCGTCGCGAATGTGTGGGTTTCGCCCGTCTTGCGAACCGTCGCGCCGGTCTCGATGTATTTGCCGGAGAATATTTCGTAGGCGTTGAACCCGACGCCGGTGCCGACGCGACCGGCCTTTTCGCGTCCGTAACCGAGCGCCAGGCCGAGCGAATAATCCGCCATGCCCGGCTGTGTCCAGATGGGGCCTTTGACACTGCGTCCGTTCAACGTGATTTCGACGACGTCGCCGTTCTGGACGCCGAGTTCGCGCGCCGTCTTGCGGCTGACGAGCACCGCGTTGTCCCAGGTCAGCTTGGTGATGGGATCGGGCAGTTCCTGCATCCAGCCGTTGTTCGCATAACGCCCGTCGTCCATCTTCGCGTCGCGATAGAAAACGACTTCGAGATTACTAACAGACGAAGCACCACGAACACTCAAACCAGTAATGATGGCATTATTTACGGTCTGATAATCCATCTGGCTGCTCACGGATTTGGCGGCGGAATTTTCCCTAAAGCCATTAAACAAAAACTTTTTCCATTCCTCCTCTGAGCCGCCAAATGTGGTACGAACAATTTCGTGAGGATTCGACTGCGACTCTCCCGCAAGTCGTGCAAGAAATTCGAGTTCGGTCAATCCACCAAACAACGGCTGAATCAACGGCTGAATAGGAATAGTTGATCCATCACTGGTAGTCGCATCACCCCAAGATTCGAGAAAGTGCGCCGCTGGGAAAGTCCAATTCGACATCTCGGCTGTCTCATCTTCATAGCAACCCAGGCGAATTACATTTTTCGGCCTTTGTTCTGGCATCCACCGCAAATTCAGATTAGAAGCTGGATTTCCACCGAGAATTACAAACGTGTCCAACGCACCAGATTTAAGATTTTCGTTTAACTGCGAAAGTTCCGGTCCATTTGTCTCCAAAGCTGAAAGCAACGTGATCGTTTCGCCAATTGCATCCAAAACGTAGTTAATTTCGTACGCAATCAAGTGAACCGCCAAAGGCTGGCGCTGACCTGCTACAACCAGAACTTTCCCGCGATTGGCGGCCAGATCTTTCGCGCATTCAGCAATCCATTTGATATTTGGATCTGTCGGCGTAGGCGCTGAAGGATCAGTCGCAAGAGTAATAATTTCAGCGGCGATTGATCCAATTGAAGTTGAGTCCACACGCAGCCGATGATCCGCGTTCGCGCCGGTGAGCGTGAACAGCGATTCCACCGCGTAAAGCCGGTTCATCCCTTTGCCCGGCTTGCGGCCGGCGGCGAAACGGCGGATGTGATTGTGCGCGTCGTCCTCGCCGCCGAGAAAATCGCAATCGAGCGACAGGATGACCTTCGCCTTGTCGTAATGGAAAACCGGCTTCACCGGCTGGCCGAACGCCTGCGTCGCCGCGCGTTGATGGATGCCCGAATCAATCGCGTCGTAGGTAAACCACTGCGATTTCGGGAATTTGTCGGCAATGATTTTCTGCAACCGAGCGCGTGACGGCGACGTGCTGCTTTCAGCGAGAAACGCCAAGCCTTCGCCCTGATTCGCTGCAAATTTCTTCGACAGGTCATCAAGGAATTTCAGCGCTTCGTCGCGTGAAACGGTTTTGCCATCGTGCGTGTAATGCTTCGCGCGATCAGGATCGTAAAGATCCAGGATGGAAGCCTGCGCGTAGCGGTCGGTGCCGCCGTTGCCGCCTGGGAATTTGGCGTTGCCCTCCAGCTTGATGGGCCGGCCTTCGTAGGATTTGGCGACGAGCGGAATCGCGCCGGTGCGCGTGGGCATGGCCGTCGCATAATATTTCGGTTCGCCGTAAATATAACCTTCCGGCTGCTGGCCGAACGGCTCCAGTTTTTCCTCGGGCCGGCGGCAGCCCGCGCCCATCACGCCCAGGCCCGCGAGCGCGAACGATGCGGACATGATTTTGACAAAATGCCGCCGCGACACCGGATCGGTAAACTCGCTCGCGCCTTCGGGAAACTCGCGTTCCAGCCATTGCTTGAACTCCGGCGTGTCGCCCAGTTCATCCAGGCTGCGCCAGTAACGGCGGCCCGTAGGCGACGAGGCGACGTGGCGGACATCCCCGGAAATTGGAGGATTCGATTTCATCCTTGAAATTCTTTAACGCAAAGACGCCAAGGCGCAAAGACGCGAAGAAGAACCGGAATAAATTGCCTCGGCAACCGGTCGCTGAATAGCGCCTTGTTTTTCCTGAAGCCAATTTCTGATTCAGCCTTTGCGCCTTTGCGTCTTTGCGCCTTGGCGTTAAAATCCGACTGCATGGTTATGGCTTTAGATGGTTCGGGACCCGCAAGCCGCCTGACGACCCAGACTGTGCCAGAGGCTTCGCCGAGACGAGAGGCGGAACTCCCAACCACCGGGATTCGCACCGTAAATCGTAATTCGTAAATCGTAAATTGTAAATTCATCATCGGTGACAAGCCGAGCAGTTTTCGAGCGATTCCACGCGCCAGTCGTGGACGAATTGGATGCCGTTGGTTCTTTGCATTTGCGCGGCAACGTTCGCATCGGCGCTCCATTGCCAGCCCAAGTCCGTGACCTTGTCCACCGGCCGGATGAACGCCGCCGGACGGCGATGGCAATCGAGACAGAAACTCATGCTGAATGATTTGGCGTGACGCACCTCGTCCATCTGGTCAACGCGTCCGTGGCACTCGACACAACTGATGCCGCGCGCGACGTGGACGGAGTGGTTGAAATAAACGTAGTCCGGCACGATGTGAACTTGCACCCACGGAATGGGCTGGCTGGTCGTCGCGCTTTCGCGCACGGGCGCGAGGCGCGGGTCGTCCTTGAGCACCTGATTGTGGCAATTCATGCACGTGGAAGCGCCCGGGATGCTGGAAAACCACGATTGGTCCACTGTGTTGTGGCAGTAGCGGCAGTCCATGCCCAGTTGCCCCGCGTGAACGGCGTGGGAAAACGGCACCGGCTGGACCGGCTGGTAGCCGACGCGGGTATATTTGGGCGTGCAATAATAAATGACGCCGGCCATCACCACGCCGCCCACCAGCGCCAGCACGACGCCAATTTGCAGCGGCAACCAGTTTGTCCACTTCGGAAAAATCGCTGGCATTACGTGCGACCGCTTACTTGGTCAAAAATTGTCCATCACTCCGCAAATGTTGTGGTTATGTTTAGTCGGCGTCCGCTCCACTCGCAAGAAGGTTTGTCATAAATTCCAGTTTATCGAGTTTAGGCGGGGTGCATTCGCCACCGCCGCCAAACTGTAACGGCGGGCATCCTGCCGCCGGGCCACGAAACCGTACTAATGTTATGACCGCGCTTCCACATCAAACCACCCGGCTGGACCTGTCTGCCAGCAGGCAGGAGTCAAACGCAAATCGCGTTCTGGAGCTGCGATAGCGATGCTTTATGCCGTTGCCTGGGGCGGTCCCATTCCGATATCAAGGAGTCACAGGAGCCGGTGCAAGACAATTCCTTTAGGTCGGGAGGAATTTTCGAAAACCATGAACCTCATTCAAATCATAACCGCAGGCTTCATAAAATTTGTGCGCGGCTTGGCGATAGGATGAAGAGCAAAACTGTATAAAAATGCAGTTTCGCTTTATGGCAATGGATTCGATTTCAGCCAGCAACAATTTCCCCGCCCCTTTTCCGTGCCACTTGGAATCCACGATGAGATTTTCCATGACCATGAAGGGCTGGCCCTGCTTCAGCAGGTCCAGGCAGACGATTCCCATTATTGAGCCGATCAGCAGATGGTTTTCAGTTTTTGCCCCCAGCAGATAATAATCGTCACAATGGTCCATCTTGATGAAGATTTCTTTCATCCGTTTCCGATCTGTCTTCTCCTCAACCAGTTGATCGTAGAGCCCGGCGAGTTGGGGCAGGTCATTGATTTGAATTCTTTCGATACTTAACCTGGCGGACTCGCCATACGACTTGAGATTGGGCTTTGACATGACGCGGGAATGTTTTTGAATGCGGAATGAAAACCGCCCCAAGTCAATTGGCGGCGACCAATTCCTGCACCGAAATGCCGCGCAGCTCGAAGAGCCGGCGGATGGTGTCCTCGATCAGGTTGTTCGGGCAGGAGGCGCCGGCGGTGACGCCAACGGTGATTTTGCCATGTGGCAGCCAGTCGCGGGTTTCGATTTCTTTTTTGTCGTGCTGCTCGTAGTGGCGGATGAGCTTGTCGGATTCCATTTTGGCCGCGTTTTTGATGAAGTAGGTCGGGAGTTTGGCCTCACCCATTTCGGCGAGGTGCGACGTGTTCGATGAATTGTAGCCGCCGATGACAATGAGCAGGTCAATCGGCTCGCGCAAAAGTTTTTGCAGGGCGTCCTGGCGATCCTGGGTGGCGCCGCAAATCGTGTCGAAGAAGCGGAAATGCTGGTCAATGGCCGCTACGCCGAATTTTTTAATCATCGCGGCCTTCAGGCGGTTTTGCACCTCCTCGGTCTCGCCGCGCAGCATGGTGGTTTGATTGGCGACGCCGATGGCCTGCAAATGCTGGTCGGGGTCGAATCCCTCGGAGTAGGCGCCCTTGAATTTTTCCAGAAAGTCCCGCTTGTTGCCGCCGTTGATGATGTAATGGCAGACGTAATCCGTTTCCTCCAGCGTGAAGACGACGAGATAATGTCCGCTGCCGTAAGCGCGCGCTTGCGAGCTCGTGGCCTTGGTCTCCTCGTGCCATGACTTGCCGTGAATGATGCTGGTGACGCGTTCCTTGGAGTATTGGCGGACGCGTTTCCAGACGCTCATCACGTCGCCGCAGGTGGTGTCCACGAGCACACAGCCCTTTTCCTCAAGCCGTTTGCGGGTGGCGACTTCCGTGCCGAAGGCGGGAATGATGGCCACATCGCCGGCCTGCAATTGCGCCAGTTCATCCTCGGTTGGCTTGGGCGAAATGATCTTGATGCCCATGTTGCGAATCTGGTCGTTGACCTCCGGGTTGTGAATGATTTCGCCGAGCAGGTAAATCGGCTTGTCCGGCGGGAAAAATTTTCGCGCGGCGTAGGCGAGGTCAATCGCGCGCTCGACGCCGTAGCAAAACCCGAATTCCTTGGCGAGCTTGACGGTAAGGTCGCCGGCGGAGAGCACGTGGCCATTGGCGCGGATGCGCTCGACGACTTCACTGCGATAGTGCGAAAGCACCTGTGCCTGCACGGCAGCCATGATGTCGGGCCGGCGAAGGTTGACTTTTTGGGCGGCGGGCGCTCTTGTTGACATGACGGAAGCAATGTAACATGGCGTCTGTCACCGTCCAGCCGGAAAGGCGGAGGGAATGTGGTGCTGGAGTGATGGAGCATTGGAGTACTGGAAGAAACATCCCATTACTCCATCGCTCCAACACTCCGTTCGGCAGCGGACGATAATTGATAAAATAAATTGCGGTGGGACAAATTAATGTCATTATCACCCCTGCCCGTCGGAGCGTAGCTCAGCTTGGTAGAGCACCAGCTTTGGGAGCTGGCTGTCGCAGGTTCAAATCCTGTCGCTCCGACCATTTTTATTTCTTCATCCCGGTTCCGCAAATATCTCCCCGGATTATTCCTGATGTTGTTCGCATTTCGCTTGCGGGTGGCGAAAATTTGATCGGCTGCGCAAAACGAAACAGAGATGACGAGAGTTTTTCAACGGCATCAAATTATTAATACCCAATATAAACCTTTGTAAACAGGGCGCTTTGTGCGCCTTCGATTAGGAATATCCACGGCTGGCATTACCGCTGCTAAACGGGTCTGGCATGGTTCAGCCAGACGCAAGTGCAGTTGAATGATTAAACGACACTGTGAAACAAACATGAAAAAAATCGAAGCCATTCTCAAGCCTTTCAAGCTTGAGGAAGTTAAAGACGCGCTCGCCGAAGTGGGCGTCGAAGGGATGACCGTGAGCGAGGTCAAGGGTTTCGGCCGGCAGAAGGGCCACACCGAAATCTATCGCGGCAGCGAATACACCATGGACTTCCTGCCCAAAATCAAAATCGAACTCGTCGTGCCAGACGACCGTGCCGACAACGCCATTGCCGCCGTGGTTCACAGCGCCAGGACCGGAAAAATCGGCGATGGGAAAATTTTCGTCACAGCCATAGAACAGGCAGTTCGCATACGCACGGATGAAACCGGCAACCTGGCAATATGATCAGCAACGTAGAAACCAAATAAACCAGCAAAACAGAAACAGTTAAACGACAACCGATATGACAAACGAACCAACATCACCCGGCGGCGGAAACAAACCCACCACCAAAGCAACCTTGGGATTGACAGGGCTAACCATCAACGCCATGGCCTTGATTGCGCCCGGCGCATTCCTGTGGCTGACGTTTCAGGAGCAAGCGCTCTATGGCGCGCCAATGGCCGGCTGCGGCATGTGGATTGGCCTGCTCGCCGCGCTGCTGCTGTGCTTCGCGACGGCCATTAGTTACGCCGAACTCTCCAAACTCTATCCCGGCGCGGGCTCTTCCTACCTGTACGCCGAGCAGGCGTTTTTGTCCAAGACCCGTGCGTATAAATTTGCGCGTATCGCCAAATTCTTCACCGGCTGGGCCAGTCATTTGTATTACTGGGTTTATCCCGGCCTGATGGTCGGGGTCACGGCGATTCTGGGCGGCTACTTGGCCAGCCAGTTTTGGCCGAACACCTTCAGTGGCACCTACAACAGCCCGTTGTTCATGTGGCTGTTCTGCATCGTCTTCTCGGTGCTGGTGGGCTACATCGCCTACCGCGGCGTGAACGGCACCACGGCGGTCAACATGGGGATCAACATCATTCAGATCAGCGCGCTGGTGGTTTTCGCGGTAATGGCCATCGCCTATCGCAGCAATCATCCGCAAGGATCGGTGGGCTGGCATCTGTCCGGCGGAACGCCGGTCAACTATAATGTGGATCAAGTGAATGTCACGGATGACAAGGGAAAGCCCGTGCAAGACACCTGGGCGGACAGCTCGCTAAAAACCGACGACAAGGGTCAACCGGTTTACAAACAACAAGACCGTCAAGTCGTCGCTGACGACCTGGATAAAACCAAGAACACCGATGCCGTGGTATTGGGCACCTTGACCGCGATGGGACTCGCCGTGGGCGACCCGTATCCGGTCTTTCAAAAGGACGAGGCCGGCAAGCTCAAACTGGACAAGGACGGTCATGCCGTATCCGACCCGTTCATTTTAAGCTACAAGCCCGAAGACGCCGTCACCGGCAAGCCGGGTGACGCGAAAGATCCGCAAACCTTTAATTTTCACACTTCGGCCAAGTCGGTCATTGCGCCGCACAAATTCAACTTCCTGCTCATCCAGGCATGCATCGCGATCCTTCTGCTCGTGGGATTCGAGTCGGTGACGTCCATGGGTGAAGAGGCGAAGAATCCGAAGAAGGACATCGGGCGCGCCGTGTTGCTGTCCCTGGTGATTCAAGGCGCCATGTGCTACCTGTTCGAGTATTTCGCCGCGAATTATTTCCTGAACAGCGGCTACACGATGTCCAATGCCGGGGCTTCCGGCGCGCCTCTGGGCGATATGATGGTGCTCGTTGGCACGTGGGCGTTTGGCAGTTATGCGGCGGGCCGGGCCTTCATGCTCGTGCAGGCCGGCACGGTGTTCCTGGCGTTGATCGGCACGACCCTGGCCTGCATCAACACGGGCGCGCGGGTGACTTATGCCATGGGCCGGGACGAGGAAGTGCCGTCGCATTTCGGCCTGATCCATGGCCGGACGCTTTCACCGCACCGTGCCATCTGGGCGCTGGTGGTGATCTCGGTCGTCATCGGCATTCTGACAACGGTGATCTATCTCGGCGGGCAATCCTCGGACCTGGCGGCTTTGGACAAGCACAACTTTTGGTACAGCTTCGGCATCTTCTCGCCGCACGCTTATACCTGGCTGCCCAATTCGCTGGTCACCATTACGCTGATCAGCAACTTCGGCACGTTCCTGCTCTACATGACGACTTGCATCGTGGCCATCGTGGCGTTCAGAGAGCACCACAGCTTCAATGGGTTCAAGCACTTCGTGGTGCCGATCTTCGGACTGCTGGCGAACCTGGGCTGCATGATGTTCTATCTGGTCGGCCCGTTCACAGTCAGCGGCATGAGCTGGCATGAACCTTACATCGCGCTTGGTTTCGCCGCGATCTGGGGCATCTACGGCGTCATTTACTTCAAATCCAGGAGCGCCAAACTCGGCCGGTCCACAATTCTGACCGAGAAACCCGCTTATTAAACTGAAGCCGAGGAGGAACAATGCACAGCCCGGCCACCGTGATGGTGGCCGGGCTTCTTTGCACCGCTGCGGGACAACATCCGCCACTTACAGTCTTTCGCTCAACAAAATTCTCGGATAACCTTGGCCAGCCAATGAAAATAAAATGTTTCCAGCTTTCCAGCATAGGAACCGTTCGCGACCACAACGAAGATTTCATCGCTTTTTGGGAGCCGGAAGATTTTCAGCAATTGCAAGCCATCGGCAGCATCGCCGTTCTGGCCGATGGTGTGGGCGGCGAAGGCAACGGTGACATCGCCAGCCGCCTGGCGGCGGAAACCGCGCTGGAAATTTTCAAGGAAGCCAAACCGGAAACTCCCACCAATGATTCCGTCCGCCGGATTTTCGACGAATCCGCCGCGAGAATTTTTCAGGCCGCCCAAAAGCAGGGCCGCATGTCCACCACCCTGCTGACCTCCATTTTTCGCGACAACAAGGTCACCATCGCGCACGTCGGCGATTCCCGCGCCTACCTCATCCGCGCCGGAAAAATCAAGCGGATGACCACTGACCATTCCTACACCTCGTTGCAGGTTAAATTGGGATTGTTGCTGGAACGCAACGCCATGACCAGCCAGCACCGCTCCACGCTGACGCGCAGCGTCGGCTCGGACCCGATTTGTCATTACGACATCAAAACGGAGACCCTGGAACAGGGAGATTTGATTTTGCATTGTTCGGATGGGCTTTACGGTTTTGTTTTGGACGATGAAATTCTGGATGCGGTCATCAAGTATCATCCCGGCGAAGCGTGCAAACGGCTGATCGAGCAGGCGGAACGCCGCCAGGCCAGCGACAATGTTTCCGTCCAGATTATTCAGGTGTGGCAGGTGGAACAGTCATTGCAAGCCCAGACCGCCGCCGTCAAAACCCGCCGCGCGCTCGGCAATGACATCGGCGTGGGAAGCTTGCTCGATGAGCGGTTTGAAATCACCGATGTCATCGCCAAGAGCGGCATGGCTTCGCTTTTCAAAGCCAACGACCGGCAAACCGGCAAGGCGGTGGCCTTGAAAATTCCCTATTTGCAAATTGAAAGCGACCCGGCGGGATTTGACCGTTTTCGCCGCGAGGAAGAAATCGGTATTCGGCTCAATCATCCGTATATCCTGAAAATTCTCCCCGTCGAAAAAAAGAGCCGGCCTTACTTCGCGATGGAATATCTCGAAGGCCAGACCTTGAGCGAATTGCTGCGCAACGTGCGGCCCTTGCCGGAACCGGACGCGGTCAAAATCGCCAGCCACATTTGCACCGCCCTCTCTTACATGCACCAAAGCGGAGTCGTGCATCGCGATTTGAAACCGGCCAACATCATGCTGTGCAACGACGGCTCGATTCGCATCATGGATTTTGGGATTGCCCGGGCGGCCAATGCCCGGCGGCTCACCTTTGTCGGCTTCACGCCCACGATGGGCACGCCCGATTACATGGCGCCGGAGCAGGTCAAAGGCAGCCGGGGTGACGAACGGACGGACATCTACAGCCTGGGAGCGATCCTGTACGAAATGGCCACCGGCGAACCGCCCTTTGCCGGCGACAGCCCGTATGTCATCATGAACGCCCGCGTCACGGGCGA
>CAWFZJ010000083.1:0-22394 GCA_963820205.1 uncultured Verrucomicrobiae bacterium | reverse complement strand
ATCTTTCAGGCCGATGTTTTTGAAATGAAAAATGTCAATGCGCGTCAGCAGCAGGCCGGTGACCAGGACGGCCAGCGCGGTGAAAAAAAGCAGGTAGCCGACCTTGACCGCGCGGCGATTCGGGCGGTCATGCGCATTTTTGATGTGAACAATGCCGAAGATGACGATGGGCAGGACGATCAGCAGGCCGAGGCCGAGGTGCGTTCCGAACATCACCATGTAAAACCAGTTTTGATAGGTGGTGTTGGGGTCGCTCTTGAGCCATTCCAGGAAACTGATGGCACTGAGATAAACGGAATTGGCAGCCAGGATGGCGACCAGGGCGAAGATGAAATACAGCAGGAGGCGCAGTCGCGGGCCGATGGCCCGCACGTATTTCTTCCTCACCGGTTTGCCGGCGGGTGTTATTTCAGTGTCGGCCATGGGAAAGACAATTTCAGGCCGGTAACAGGTTGTTGCCTGCGTTGCGGCATTTCAACCCAAACTTCGAAGTTGAATTTCTGTGTTGGCGGAGTGCGGCCGTCCCGGCCGCAGCAAAGCTGGACTGGCCGGCGATTGAGAAATGTTCCGTGGCTCGAAGCTTGGCAGTTGCTGCGCCCGAGGACGGGCGCACTCCGGCTGCCTTGTTCGCACCGATAACTTCGTTGTTCGGGTTTAAGAAGAAGGCGCCCACCTCCTTGGGACGGGCGCGGCGACTGGAGGAACCGTAGTCGCGCTGAAAGTGGTGAATGGATGGCGGCGGACATGAGATTAGAAGTTGAATTCCACCGCCGCCCAGAACTTTTGGATGTTCACCTCCGGGGCGGTGATCGCCGGTGGCGCTGTGTTTTCGCCGAGATAATCGGCGAATTCGACCATGACGTTCCAGTATTTGCCGAACTTTTTGGAAATCATCACGTCGATTTCCTGGCCGTAATCGCCGCTGCCGTAATCGGCGTAGTATTTATGATAGATGAAACGGACCGGGATTTGCTCCGGCAAAGTCACCTGCGCGTATTCGTAGATGTCCTGCAAGCCGTTGTTCGGGTGGGTGATAAACACCTCCGCCCAGCCATCGAAGGGATGCAGGCTGGCCAGCGGGGTCTTGAAGCCGACCCGCCCGCCGCCCGCACCCGAGTTGGCGCCGCTGCCCAGCACTTCATAGCCGGCGCCAATGGCAATCGGTTTAATGTTGGCACCGAGTTCAAAATTGTAATAGTCGGCGCTGTATCGCTGCGGATTGTCAGCGTATTGATCCTGCCAGGCGAATTCGGCGCGATAGTCAACCATCGCCTTGTCGTTGATGGGCGCGGCACCGGCAAAGTAACCGCCATACGTCGCGCAAGAGTTGCCATTGCCGGCGCCATTGCTCAGGTCCAGCAGATAGGCGTAACCGACGAAGCGGCCATATTGCCACCCTGAATACGAGACGTTGATCAAGTGTGACCGCGAGTCAAAGTCCGTGTTGGCCGCCGGCAGGCCGGACACATCGCCATAAACGCGATTCACGTCCCAGACGTAGCTGTAATACAAATTGAGATCCTTGACCGGTGCGACTTGGGCTTCGACAGCCTCAAAGGTCTGCATGTTCTGGCGCCAGCCGGCGTCGCCGATGAACCGCTGGTTGTCGAGGTTGATCTGCTGCAGGCCCACCTTGCCCGAGAAATCAATATAATTGGTGCTGCTGTACCCCAGCCATGCCTGATCAAGCCGGGTCATTGGCGGGTCGCCCACCGGCGGACGCGTGGGCTGGTGATTCGAACCGGCGGCATTGTAATTGGATTCCGGTCCGAGCACGGAAACATTCACCCCTTCGAGCATGCCTTGAAACCCGTAGAGCGGCGCTGTGGTATATCCAAAACGCGTCCGCACCGTGGGCGCATAGGCGTTCTTGGTGATGCCCGGAACATTGTCGTCGTCCACTTGTTCATAACGGAGGCGGACGTTGAGGTTGAACTTTCCCCGCGCAATTGCGTCGGGAATCTCTCCGTTAATAAATTTCTCCAGCGGGTTGGCATCCGCGGCGGCGACGGCGTTGGTCCCGGTGGCGGCGGATTCGGCGGCCTTGGGCGGCGGCAGTGGTGGCGGCTGGGAGGTGCCCGCCTGCATAAACGGTATTCCCTGCGCCCACACCGAGGCGGTGATGGCCAGGACCATGGCCCCGCCGGTCAAGACGGTTTTGTTTCGACGGTTGGAGATACTGCTTCTTGGTTTTGATGACATAATTTACCCGACCCTTTTTTGGTTAATTTATGACAAGTTATGGTTATGAATTGTAAAAGCCAACCTGCTAGGGATGGGCGGTGGGAATTCAGGGATAAAAGGCCGATGGACGGGCCGGCTATTTCACGCCGAGCTGCTGCAACTTGTCGCGGTAGCGCCGGCTCAACGTCAGGCGCGTGCCGTCGTGGAGCACCAGTTCACAGCCGCCGTAAAACAGCCGGTGAAGTTCTTTGATGCGCGGCGCGTTGACGATGGCCGAGCGGCTGATGCGGACGAATTTTTCCGGCGGGAGCCGGGTTTCGAGCGCGCCCAGCGTCTCGCGCAACGGGTGCGATTTCGCTCCGACATGCAGTTCGGCGTAATTGTCCGCCGACCCGACCCAGTCAATTTTCTCCAGCTTCACCCACACGACGTGCCCGCCCGATTTCACCGCCACCCGGTCGGTTATTTCGGACGGCGGCGTTTTCTGGATGGCGGCGGCGGCGTGCCC
Source organism: uncultured Verrucomicrobiae bacterium (assembly GCA_963820205.1). GTDB lineage: Bacteria > Verrucomicrobiota > Verrucomicrobiia > Limisphaerales > UBA11358 > UBA11358. The sequence continues at coordinate 19,702 of CAWFZJ010000083.1, read as the reverse complement.
GTTGGCGTATACGCCGGCGATTTCAATCTCCGGCTCGTTTTGAAGCAACTGGTGCAGCCGGTCGCGCGCCAGTTGTTCGTCGTCCACAATGAACGTCTTGATTTTCATGCCTGGCGTTCCTCCTTCCGAAAAGGAATCACCAGCCGCACCAGCAATCCGCCTTCCAGCGTGTCGCGCAACTCGAGGCCGTGGGCCTCGCCATACAGCGCCTGCAACCGCCGGCGTGTTGGACGGCCGACGCCTTCCTCGGCCGGCCCATCCTTCCGCAGGCGGGCGCCGTTATCCCGTCTCAAAATCTTTTGCGAACGCCTTGTTCGTGCGTTTGCGCCGCTCAATGTAATTTTCCACGTCGTTTCTCATATAAACGGAAACAACTCCCTCTCCCCGCCCAAATGGGGAGCAGGGCTGGGGTGAAAGGTTCGTGCATGTGAACATTGGCTTCTTTCCATGAACCTCCTGGGAGCGCCGGCGTCTCGCCGGCGCTCCCGGGAATTAAATCAAAACTGCTTCAGCTCCACACGTTCCAGCTTTTGATCCGGCAGGAACAGGCTTTGATGAAGATTGAAGTCCTGGACGTTTTTCAGACTGAATGACGGAGCATTCGAGATTGCCTGCCACTGGACATTTTGAAAATTCGCGCCAGCCACGTCCTCAAGCACAAATGCCGGACGCAAATCTTCCTTTGTGGTGCGCAGCGTGACGTTGCTGAATTCCATTCCCTTCGCATGACGGATAAAAAAGCCGTAGGACGGCATGGTACCGAACATGCCGGGTTCCGGATAGGCGGTTTCCTTTTCCGCCGGCTGGAGCGCGGTTTCCTTGGCAGTACCGCCGCCTTCCTGGAGGAAGTGAATGTTGCTGATCCGCACGTCCTCGACGGGATGGCCGGGGATGCCGCTGATGATCGAGCCGAGTTTCTGCCGGGCCCCGGACACAACCAGGTCGCTGATGTTGATGCGGCGGATGACGCCCACGGGCGGATGATTCGGGCCGCGGGCGCGATTGCCCAGGCGGATGAAGATTGGCGAATTGACGATGTCCCGCATGGAAATGTTGTTGATCGTGACATCCTCGATGTCGCCGCCGTCCACGCTCTCGATGGCCAGTCCGCCGCAGTCGTCGAAGTTGCAATTGGCAATGGCGATGTTCTTGAAACCGCCGTTGGATTCCGTGCCAAACTTGATGCGGCCGGTTCGCCCGGCGTAGCCGTCAGGGGCGCGTTGGAACGTGCCGTCCAGCAGTGTTCCCTCGATATAACCGCCGGTCACGTAACAGTTGTTGATGGTGACATTTTCCGTCGCGCGCAAACAGCCGAGGGCGTAGCTGCTTTTCAGACAAATGCCGTCATCCCAGGGCGAATTCACGCTGCAATTGGAGATGCGCACATTGTGGCAGCAATCAATGTCCATTCCGTCCCGGTTCGTGTCGAGCCGGACGTTGTCAATGGTGAGATTGTCAACCCCGGTGGCCAGGATGGCGAAGTGTCCGCCGTGCAGGATGGAAATGTCGCGCAGGATGACGTTGTGGCAGTTCTTCAGGCTGATCGTCTTGTTGCCGGCACCCGGCGGCGGATCCTTGTAAAGGCTGGTTTCGTAGCCCCGGCTCAGTCCTTTGCCGTGGATGAGTCCGGGTCCGATGATCGAGACGTTCTCGATATTCTCGCCCCAGATGAGACTGTTGTGCCAATGGCTGTGGCCGAAGTCCTGGTAGGCGGTCCAGGCGTTGGTTTCCGGCAGGTCGTAAGGCGCCACTTTCTCGGAAACCGCTTCAATGGTTGAGCCAGCTTCAAGAAATAGCGTCACGTTGCTCTTGAGACGAATCGAGGCGGACAGGTAAGTGCCAGCCGGAAATCTTACCGTACCGCCGCCGACCGCATTGGCGGCAATGATGGCTTGGTTGATGGCATCGGTGTCGAGGGTTTTGCCGTCTCCAGTTGCGCCAAAATCTTTGACATTAAAAACGCCGTCCTTGCTTGCGGAAGCGGTTGGGTTCGGCGCCAACAGACTTACAAGTTCAATGCCGGTGCCGTTGGTGCTCAGATTGCGGCTGTATTGTTTGCTGATGGCGTTGTTCCAGTGCTCGTGAACACCGAGGCTGGCGATGCGCGTGCCGTCGGGTTGATAGATCGTGCCCGAGGGCGGATTGTCCGCCAGCGCGGCTTCGCGCAGGTAGGCATCCATGGCAAAACCATTGCCATTGTTTTTGGCATCCGTGGCCAGGCGGCTGCCGAATTCAGAGCGCAAAAAATCGTAGCCGACGGAATCAATGGCAACCGGATCCTGCGACATGAACAGGCTCGCGCACCATTGTCCGTGGAACAGATTGGTCCAATGGGCGGAGTCGGCGGTCACGTTGTCATTTACGTCTTTGATGCCGTAAAGACCGTCAATCATGAACAAAACCGTTTTGCCGCCGAGATACTTGCTGCCGATCAAATCCACCAACGGCGTGTAAGCCTTGTCCGGCCACCAATGCTGCCGGTCTTCCTTGATCGAGCCGTAATGATTCTTGGCCGTCAGGGATATTCCGAGGGAGTGATGTCCTTTCAGCACGGCCAGATTGATGAGATAGGTGGCGTCATAGACCAATTGCGGAATGCTGGTGCCGGACACCGTTTTGGCGGAGTAAGTCAGGGAATTTGCCCGCCAGTTGACCGGCTGCCGGCCGTTCTTGCCGTCGCCCTGCGAATCCATCCACAGCACGCCGGGAAATTCGGCGTGGCAGGGAACATAAATCCGGTCCGGAATCACGCGAATGGCTTCATACACGACAATCTTGTCCTGCGGCACGCCCGCCTGGTTGACCAGTTGGCGCAACAACGCCAGCACCGTCTGCTTCGAGGCGTCAATCTGTTGGTCCACATCGCCGTAGCCATCGTAGGCGTTGTTGCAGTTGATCTTCACCGCCACCAGTTCGTTGGTCTGATAACCAGCGTTGCCGCGTCCGTGAGTGCGGTTGTAATACTTGAAAAGCTTGTCCCACGACTCCGCGTCCGTGCCGGCACCGGTGAGGCTGTGCAAACTGCGGGCGGTCATCTGGTCCACCACCTTCTGAGCGGTTGCGGCATCATCCCACCAATGGCCGGTGACACCATCCCACGGCGTCGCCGCCGGGTCACGCGCCCACACCACGCGACCTGGAAAAATTCCCTTGCCCACGCCCATCGGAGTGTTCGGCGGGTCCTCCGCCCCGGTGGCCGCACGGGTTATCTGGAATGACAGCCAAACCAGACCCAGCACGCAGGTGAGTGGACGAAATGGATGGAGAAAATTTTGTTTGAAGTTCTTCATGGGTTGCGGGCCGGTTCAGCCTCCGGTTTCTTCAAGGCAATCCTGAAGGTTTGATTGGCGGCGCCGGTTGCCGGATAGACGATGACGGGAATGTTATTGCTCACGGACTTCACGCCACCGGACACGTCAAATCCGTAGCCCGTGCTGCGCGCAATGATCCGGTAGTTGTTGGAGGTTTCCTTCACAAGGGTGAAGAGCTGGTTGTCCTGTCCGTTGGCCTCGTTTTGCTGAACGGGGGCGTGGTCTTTCATCGAGTTGTCGCGAATCTCCAGAACCTTGCCGCTGTGTTTGGCGGTGATGGTGAAAAACCCGCTTTTGGCTTGTTTGAACTGGAAGAGCTGGTTGGCCGCGCCGGTCACGTCGTTTTGCTGAAGTTGAAGACCATTGGTTTTGCCGGCCACGCCGCCCGCAATTTCCAGCGCCTTATCGCTGTGAACGGCGACGATGGAATACCAGGCATCCGGATCGAGATTGGCCGACTTCATTTGGGCAAAAACGGCGTTGGCCGTCAAAGCCAGCAACAGGATGATTGAGGATGGAATTTTCATTTGGTATTGATGGTAATTGCCTTTCCTGAGCCTTCGCAAAAGCGTCAACGCTCCTGGCTCTCCGGCGGGCCCGGTTCATCCAGAAGCTGGATGCTGGTGGCCGGTCCGAGGTCGGGATTTTTCCACGAAGACAAAGCCCACACGATTTTTTTGGCCGGCGTCACTTCAAACACCTGCACCGTGCCTGGCCAGTGCGACGTGTTGTTATCCCCGGCGATCCAGCAGCACAGCACCGTGTTGCCATTGGCCAGCCGGTCGGCCGTCTGAATGTTTCCCAGCGTTTCACCGGGCACATCCGCCTGCGTGAATTCCCAGACAGTTTCGCCCTTCGGATTCACCTCGCGCGCGTAGCGGCTCCAGTCGCCGGCGATCAGCGTGTTGCCGTTCTTGAGCCGCACCGCCTGCCATGGCGACTTGGCTTCGACCGACCACAGCGCCTTGCCGTCCAGATCATACTCGACCACTTTGCCTTCGCCGAGATGCGGCACCAGCAGCGTGCCCGCCGGGGTCATGCGAATGTGCCGGAATTGCCCGTGCGTGCCCTTGACCGGAGTCGGAATGGGAATTTCCTTTTCGATTTTGCCGCTGGCGGTATTGATGATCATCGCCTGCGCCGGGTTGCCGTTGCGCATGATCAGGATGCGGTCCTTGCCGATGGATTGGCACGAATGGATTTCCGTTCCCGTCGGGGCGGGATAATCCCACAGCAGTTTTTTGTCCGGGCTGACCATGCCCGCTCCCGACATGCGGGAAAAAATCACGTTGCCATCGGACAGCAGCGTGGCGTCGTCGAATTCCTGGTTGGCGCCCGGCTTCGGATGCAGCGGCATGGAATACTGCCAGACAATCCTGCCGTCGCGGACGATGAAAATAGACTGCTCCAGCGGTTTGCGCGTGTCCCATTCTCCCGCGTAAAGAAACGGATGCCGTGCCGCGCCGCGGTCCACCGGCGATTCCCCCGCTGGCGTGTCCGCGCCGCGCACAGGAAGAATTCCCGTGACACTCAAGGCCAAAAGAGCGCATTTCAAACCATTTAGTCTCGCCATTTTCATTCTCATTTTGTCTTTCGATGGTTAGCCCGCCCGCCGCGTCTGTTTTCCGCAAGCGGCTACTTGGAACCTGTGCCGGCGACCGCGGGTGCCGGACCATTTTTGGTCGGCGTGACAGTGTTGATTCGGCCATTGGCGTCGAAGGTCAATTCATCAATGCACACCGAGCGGCGGAAGGAGTTTCCGTTCGAGAGTTCGCTCGTGTGATAAAACACATACCACTTGCCCTTGAACTGGACGACGGAGCCGTGTTGCGTGACGGAAGCGGCGTGCTCCATCACCTTGCCGGCATAGGTGAACGGTCCCATCGGATGATCGCCCATGGCATAAACCTGCGTGGCCGTCGGAGCCCAGCCATCGGAATACACGAAATAGTATTTCCCGGCTCGCTTGAACACCCAAGGCGCCTCGCCATAGCCTTCAGGCAAAACGGGATCTTTGCCCGGCGCGGCCAGCGGAACCGGCTTGCCTTGCGCATCGAGAAAAGAAACGATTTGCAGGTTGCCAGCCAGTTCGGTGAGGGAGGGACGAAGTTTCACCACCATCGGCTGACGGCAACCAAAATACAGATAGGTCTGGCCGTTGTCATCCTGAAGCACGGCGGGATCAATCGGCTCCGGACCCGCGTTCGTCAGCGAGGCGTTGTCAATCAGCGGCTTTCCAATGGCATCCTTGAACGGCCCTTCCGGTTTGTCGCCCACCGCCACGCCGATCTTCGTACGATCCACCGGCAGGAAGAGATAATACTTGCCGTTCGCCTTGACGCAATCCGGCGCCCACGCCCAGTGGCTCGCCCACGCGAAATCCTTCACGCGAAATATCGAGCCGTGATCCTTCCAGGTGACCAGGTCGGCGGTCGAGAGCAGACGCCAATCCACCATGTCCCAGTAGGTGGCGTCCGGCAGGTCGTGCGAGGTATAGACGTAAAGCCGTCCGTTAAAAACGCGGCCCGAGGGATCGGCGGTGAAGATGTTCGTGACCAGCGGATTCCCGCCGGCCACAGCGGACGAGACGAGCGAACTGCCCAGGAGCAACAACAGGGAATATTTCAGAAATTTCATAAAAGTGCATTGAGCGTAATCAAGGGAAAGACTGGAGGCAAGCCAAGCAGTTGGCTCACCTGCTAGCGCGAAGCCGCAAGCCATAACGGCGATAACGGTTACAAGCTCATACGATTTCAACCGGTAATCTTCAACGCGAAAGCGATGTCGCACGATTTTTTGTCCGGCAACGTCAGGTGCAAGCCTTTTTCGTCGCGGACGAATTTCAATTTGCCGCGGACACCCAGCATCCGGACGCCGCCAATCTTGCCGGGCCAGTGCGGGGAGTTTTCCGCCAGCGATTGGATGGTCACTTTGCCGTCCGCCGGAAACGCCAGGACGATGGCATAAAGCGTTTTGCCATCCTTGGATTGCGTGAACCGGATATCTTCCGGCGTGAACGGTTTTTTGTGCGTGTCGCTCTGGCCGTCGAACTGGCCTTGCTCAAACGTTTTCGCAGCCGGGCCTTCGCCAAATACTTTCCATGGACGGGTCGCGTAAATCGCCTCGCCGTTGACCTTGAGCCAGGCGCCGATGTCACCAACGATTTTCATCTCGTCCCTGTCAATCGTGCCATCGCCGCGCACCGGCACGCTCAACATCAGGTTGCCGTTCTTGCTCACAATGTCCGCCAGCATCGGGATGACCGTGGCGGCGGATTTGTACTGGTGTTTCTCGAAAATCTGGCGGTCGTAATGCCAGTCGCCGAGGCAGGTGTCGGTCTGCCACGGCTCGGGCAATGTGTCCGTCGCCTTGCCGCGCTCAATGTCATAGACCAGCGCCTTGCGCTGCATCGGATCGAGATGCTTGGCGTTCATCACGGCCTCGTTCCGGCCATGCCATTGGATGCTGGAATTGTAAAAATGCGCGGCCAAATCGAGGCCGATCTCATCCGTCATACCGTGAAACGGCAGCACGGTGTCGTCGAAATAAATCATGTCCGGCCGGTAATCATCCCAAAGCTGTTTGGTGCGGCGGAAAAACTTCTGCACGTAAGCCGCATCCGGAAGGCTGCAACCCTTGGCGGCATTCCATTCCCACCATTCCCAATCTTTTTGCGTGCCGTGCGCGTGGTTTTGCGCGTAAAGGTCCTGCGGATCGAGGCCGTCCCACCAAAGTCCCCTGCCCTCCGCCTTCGTCAGCTTGCCGTCGTAAGGCGCCCCCGCCAGCGGACCGTCCTGGTCCGCGCCTTGCGCCGGCTCATACCACGACCAAGCGTGCGAAGCATGAACACTCACGGCAAATCGCAATCCGTTTTTCCGCGCCGCATGCGCCCACAGCCCAATGATGTCTTTCTTCGGACCGAGGGCGACGGAGTTCCACGGCTGATACTTTGAATCATACATGTCAAAGTTATCGTGATGGTTGGCCATGGCCAGGAAGTACTTCGCGCCGGATTTTTTGTAAAACGCGAGCAGCTCGTCGGGATGGAAGTTCTCCCCTTTCCACAGGGGAATGATGTCCTTGAATCCGAACTTCGATGGCGGTCCGTAATGTTCGACGTGGAATTTATTCTGGGCGCTGCCCTGCTGATACAGGCTGCGCGCATACCAATCGCCGTCCTCCGGCTGGCATTGCGGTCCCCACACGGCCCAGATGCCGAACTTCGCGTCGCGAAACCATTCCGGGCATTGATACTGCGCGGCCAGCGATTCCCACGTCGGTTGAAACGGACCGGCGGCGATGTCCCGCGCCGCCGGAAGGTTGGTCTGGGCAAAGACATTGGCTGTCGCTGTCGCCAGCATCAATATCGCCGCGGTCAAATTAAAACGAATGAATGCTTGAGCTGGCATGTTTTTTTTCAATTTATCCTGCCCGGATTTTTGGGCCAGACCAATTCATTTGTTTTTCAGAATACCCTGTGAAAGCGACCCACCCTTTCATCGTGCGAAACTGGCGCAGGTTTTCTTAGCGTTGCCAGACGGTCTGTGACTTCCGCCACTGCCGGGGTTCGATTCATTGAAAGTGTTTTAGCCGGGAGGCCCCGCTCCGGTGTGGGATCAAACACATCACCTTAATTTGCCAAACAAAAAAGCAAAATCGGTGGGGCATGCTTGTTATTGATCGAATACATTGTCTGTAAAAGCGCAACTGCAGTTTGTTTTTTGAGAACCACCATGTCATTTATGGCAACGATCATATTCCCCAATGTAATATTCACCTGCCAGCGGCCCCGGCTTGCCTGCGCCACGAGGCTGCTGGCGCTGCTGCTGCTCTTGACGCTGCCTGCTGCGGTCCAAGCCCAATTCAATTTCACGACGAATACCGATGGATCGCTCAACATCGCAAACTACACCGGTTCCGGAGGGGTGGTGATCATTCCCGACACGACCAATGGCCTGCCGGTCACCAGCATCGGAGACGAGGCGTTTTATTACTGCTTCACTCTGGCCAGTGTCACGATCCCCAACAGTGTTACCAACATCGGGACCGAGGCGTTCGGTTTCTGCGATGACTTGAGCAGCGTCACAATCAGCACGAACGTCACCAGCATCGGGGATTATACGTTCTATTGCTGTTACAGCCTGGCCAGCGTCACGTTTCCCCAAAGCGTCGCCACCATCGGAACCAATGCGTTCTATGATTGCTACAGCCTGACCAACGTCACGATCCCCAACAGCGTCACCAACATCGGGACCGAGGCGTTCGGTTTATGCGATGGCTTGAGCAGCGTCACGATCAGCACGAACGTCACCAGCATCGGGGATTATACGTTCTATTGCTGTTACGACCTGGCCAGCGTCACGTTTCCCCAAAGCGTCGCCACCATCGGAACCAATGCGTTCTGTGGCTGCTCCAGCCTGACCAACATAATAATCGGCACCAACGTCACCAGCATCGGGGACGCAGCGTTCATGGCCTGCACCAGCCTGGCCAGCGTTATGATCGGCAACAGCGGCCCAATCGGCGCCAGCAGCACCAGCATCGGGAACTCTGTGTTCGACGGATGCACGAGCCTGACCAATGTGACGATCGGCAACGGCGTCACCAGCCTCGGGGTCGGGGTATTCTATTACTGCACCAGCCTGACCAGCGTCGTGATCCCCAATAGCGTCACCAACCTCGGGTATGAAGAGTTCGCTTTTTGTCCGAACCTGACCAGCGTCACGATTGGCGCCAACGTCATCAGTATCCCTGACGCTGCGTTCTATTTTTGCACCAGCCTGAGCAACCTCACGATCCCCAACAGTGTCACCAATATCGGAGAGCAGGCGTTCGATGGCTGCACCAACCTGACCGGCGTCACGATTGGCACCAACGTCACCAGCATTGATTACGCTGCGTTCTTGGGCTGCACCAGCCTGACCAACATCACAATCCCCAACAGCCTGACCAATATTGGCTACGATGCGTTTTATGAGTGCACCAGCCTTACGGCAATCACGGTGGCTGCAAACAATCCCGTCTTTAGCAGCGTGGCTGGGGTCGTGTTAAACAAGAGCCAGACCACGCTCATTGAATACCCCACTGGCAAAGCCGGCGGCTACACAATCCCCAACAGCGTTACCAGCATCGGGGCCAATGCATTCAATTTCTGCCCCCGCCTGACCAGTGTCACGATTGGCACCAATGTCACCAGCATTGGCATGGGGGCGTTCAATTACTGCACCAGTTTGACCAATGTCACGATTGGCACCAACGTCACCAGTATCGTGGGCTGGGCGTTTGCTAACTGCGATAGCCTGACCAGTATCTCGATCCCCAAAAGTGTCACCAGCATCGGGCAGGAGGCGTTCATGGACTGCACCAACCTGACTTCGATAATGGTGGATGCGCAAAATCCCTTCTATAGCGGCGTGGCTGGGGTCTTGTTCGACAAGAGTACGAACACGCTCATCGAATACCCGGGGGGCAAAACCGGCAACTACACAGTCCCCGCCAGCGTTACCAGCATCGGGTATGATGCGTTCATGGAATGCACCAGCCTAACCGGCATCACGCTTGGCCCTAATGTTACCAACATCGAGGACGAGGCGTTCTATAGTTGCTACGGCCTGACCAACATTGTAATCCCCAACAGCGTCACAACAATTGGAGACTATGCGTTCCAAGACTGCAACAACCTGGTCAGCGCCACGCTGGGCACCAACGTCACCAGCATTGGATACGCTGCGTTTACCAGTTGCAGCAGTCTGACCAGTGTCACGCTTCCTAACAGTCTCACCAGTATTGATGGCGGAGTGTTCGTTGATTGCAGCAGCCTGACCAATGTTACGATCCCCAACGGCGTCAACAGCATTGGAATCGGAACGTTCATTGGCTGCTATGGCCTGACCAGCATCACGATCCCCAACAGCGTCACCAGTATCGGGGACTATGCGTTTGAGTCCTGCACCAACCTGACTATTATCACGATCGGCACCAACGTCACCAGCATCGGGGACGAGGCGTTCCTTGACTGCGACAACCTGAATACACTCTATTTCCAGGGTAACGCCCCCAGCCTGGGTTCCGATGTGTTTTCCAGTTATGACAATGCGACCGGCTATGACAATGCGACCGTCTATTACTTGCCAGGAACCACGGGCTGGACTGCCTTCTCCACCAATTCCGGTCTTCCAACCGTGGAGTTGACCGGCCCCATTCTTGCCATCACCGCCCCCCCGGCCGGGCTGCTGGTGAGCAACGCAAATTACACCATCACCGGAACCGCGATTGACACGGTGGCGGTTACCAATGTGTTTTATGCTTTGAACAATTCAGGTTGGACGCCGGCAACCACGGCCAATAATTGGACCACCTGGTCGGCGCCAGTGACCTTGATTCCGGGAACGAACACGATCGCGGCCTATGCGGTGGACACGAACGGGAACTTTTCGCCGACCAGCAGTGCGAGCCTGGATTGTGTGTTGTACACGGTGTTGACGGTGCGGACCAATGGACACGGAACCATCAGCCCCAACTATAACGGGGCCTGGTTGCAGCTCGGTCAAAGCTACGCGATGACGGCGACGGCTTCGCCGGGCTATGGGTTCGCGGGCTGGACGGGCAGCAGCACCACCAACGGAGCGACGCTGACCTTCGTGATGGCCTCCAACCTGACCTTCACGGCCAACTTTGTGTTCGTGACGAACCCCATACTGACCGTTACCGCGCCGGTTTCCGGCCAGCGCTGGAGCAACGCGGTGTTCACCGTGACCGGCACCGCCCGGGACAACTTGCAGGTGAGCAACGTGGTCTGCCAGGTTAATGGCGGAGCCTGGAGCAACGCGGTCTCGGCCAACGTTTGGACCAACTGGACGGCGGCAGTGAATTTGATTCCGGGAACCAACACCGTTACCGCTTACGCGGTGGACACCATCGGCTTATTTTCCACGACCAACAGTGTGAGCTTCCAATATGTGGCAACCAATCAATTGCAAATTCGCGCCAGCGGTTTGGGAACGGTCTTGCCCAACTACAGCAATGCCTGGCTGGAAATCGGAAGAAATTACAGCATCACGTCCGCGCCGGCGGCCGGTTTTGTTTTCAACAACTGGGTGATCTCAACGAACTGGATCGGCGGCACAACAACGAGCACAACGAATCTGCAATTCATGATGGCCTCGAACCTGACCCTGCAAGTGAACTTTTGGGACACGATCAAACCGACCGTGAACATCACCAATCTGACAGCGGGTCAGCGTATCAGCAACGGGGTGTTCACTGTCAAAGGTACGGCGAGCGACAACTGGCAGATGAGCAACGTGGTTTGCCAGCTCAATGGCGGAGCCTGGAGCAACGCGGCTACGGCCAACGTTTGGACCAACTGGACCGCGGCGGTGAATTTGATTCCGGGAACCAACACCGTTGCCGCTTATGCGGTGGACACCAGCGGCAATGTTTCCACGACCAACCGCGTGAGCTTCCAATTCGTGGCGACCAATCAATTGCAAATTCGCGCCAACGGTTTGGGGACGGTGTCGCCCAATTACAGCAACGCCTGGCTGGAAATCGGACGCAACTATAGCATCACTTCCACGCCCGCCAGCGGCTTTGTGTCCACCAACTGGGTAGCTTCGACCAACTGGATCGGCGGCACGACAACGAGCAAGACAAATCTGACCTTCATGATGGCCTCGAACCTGACCTTGCTGGTGAATTTCGCGGACGTGATCAAACCGACCAACAAGATCACCGCGCCGGCTTCCGGCCAGCACATGACCAATGCCCTGGCGACCGTGGTTGGAACGGCCAGCGACAATTGGAAAGTGGCTGGCGTTTGGTATCAGCTAAACAACGGGTCTTGGAACGCAACCACAACCACCAACGGCTGGACAAACTGGACCACCACGGTGGAACTGATTACCGGCACCAATACCGTGAAGGCGTATGCGATGGATTGGGGCGGGAACCTTTCAACGACCAACAGCTTGAGCGTGGTTTCGAGCAACACCTTCAAGCTCCAGCTCAATTTTGCCCTGAGCCAGCCGCTGACCAGCACCGGGTTGAACTTTACTTTGCAGCTTTCATCCAATCTGAACGGCCACATCCAGGTTTCGACAAACCTGACGAGCTGGGCCACGCTGACGAATTTTGTCGGCACCAATTCCATGATCACTTTCCGCGACCCGGCGGCGACCAATTTCAAATCGCGATTTTATCGGGCGACAATCCCGTAGGAAATGAAACCCTGATTTTATTGTGAAAACCATCCGCTCTGTGCTTCTACTTTGCCTTCTCAGCGCGTTGTTTTTGGCCGCGCCCGCCGCGGTGCAAGCCCAATTCAATTTCACGACGAATACCGATGGATCGCTCAACATCGCGAACTACACCGGTTCCGGCGGGGCGGTGATTATACCTGACACGACCAATGGCCTGCCGGTCACCAGCATCGGGGAAGACGCGTTCGCATATCGCATCCTGACCAGTGTCACGATTGGCACCAATGTCATCAGCCTCGGGGACGGCGCGTTTTTTAACTGTACCAGCCTGACCAATGTCACGATTCCAAATAGTGTTACCAGCATCGGGGAAGACGCGTTCGATTCCTGTATTGGCCTGACCAGCGTTACCATCAGCACTAACATCACCAGCATTGCGGAATATGAGTTCGCTTACTGCACCGGCCTGACCAATGTAACGATTCTCAACAACGTCACCAACATCGGGGACGGCGCGTTCTTCTACTGCACAAACCTGACCAGTGTTATAATACCAAACAGTGTCACCAGCATCGAGAATGATGCGTTCGATTTCTGTTTAAGTTTAACCGGTGTCACGATTGGCACGAACGTCACCAGCATCGGGGATGATGCGTTTTCCTTCACCAGCCTGACCAGTGTCACAATTCCCAACAGTGTCACCAACATCGAGTATGATGCGTTTTATTGGTGCGTCAGCCTGACGACCATCACGGTGGCTACAAACGATCCCGTCTATAGCAGTGTGGCCGGGGTTTTGTTCGACAAGGGCCAAACCATGCTCATCGAATACCCGGGTGGCAAGGCCGGCAGTTACATAGTCCCCAGCGGCACTACGATCATCGGACAATATGCGTTCGATGCTTGCAACAGCCTGACCAGCCTCACCATCGGCAACAGCGTCACCAATATCGGGGAATCTGCGTTTTATTACTGCACCAATCTGACCAGTGTTACAATCGGCACCAACGTCACTAGCATCGGGGAAGGAGCGTTCTTATACTGCACGAGCCTGACGGCAATCACTGTGGCTACAAACAATCCCGTCTATAGCAGTGTGGCTGGGGTTTTGTTTGACAAGGGCCAAACCACGCTCATTGGATACCCAGGTGACAAGGCTGGCAGCTATACGGTCCCCGCCAGCGTTACCAACATCGGAGATTACGCGTTTGCTTATTGCCTAGGTTTGACCAGCCTCACAATCGGTAACAGTGTCACCAACATCGGGTATGATGCATTTTATTACTGCACCAGTCTGACCAACGTCACGATTGGCACCAACGTCACCAGCATCGGAGAAAGTGCGTTCTATTACTGCACCAATCTGACCAGCGTCACAATTCCAAATAGCGTCATCAGAATCGGAATGGTGGCGTTTGAAGAATGCTACAATCTAACCAGCGTCACCATTGGCACCAACGTTACCAGCATCGAAACTTATGTGTTTGGAGAATGTTACAACCTAACCAACGTCATGATTCCCAACAGTGTCACCAGCATCGGGGATGAGGCGTTCTACTCTTGCCAACGGTTGGCTAGTATCTTGATTCCCAATAGCGTCACCAGCATCGGAGAAGACGCGTTCTTTCACTGCACGAGCCTAACCAACGTCACAATTCCCAACAGTGTTACCAACATTGCGGAATATGCGTTCTATTACTGCACGAACCTGACCAGTGTGACTATCAGCACCAACATCACCAGCATCGGGGATGAGGCGTTCGGTTCATGTTACAGACTGAATGCACTTTATTTCAGTGGTAACGCTCCCAGCCTTGGTGGTTTGGATGTGTTCTCCGGTGACACCAATGCGACCATCTATTACTTGCCAGGGACCACGGGCTGGGCTGACTTCTCCGCCGGCACTGGCCTTCCAACTGAGGAGTTGACCGAGAGCATCCCCACGCTCGCGATTATCGCCCCCCCGGCCGGGCTGGCGGTGAGCAACGCAAATTACACCATCACCGGAACAGCGACCGACACGGTGGCGGTTGTAACTGTGTTTTATGCGTTGAACAATTCTGGGTGGACGCCGGCAACCACTGCCAATGATTGGACCAATTGGACGGCGGCAGTGAATTTGATTCCGGGAACGAACATGATTGCGGCCTATGCGGTGGATCCGTTCGGGTTCTATTCACCGACCAGCAGTGTGAGCATGGATTATGTGCTGAACACATTGTTGACAGTGCAGACCAACGGACATGGAACCATCAGTCCCAATTATAACGGGGCCGCGTTGCCGATCGGTCAGAGCTTCACGATGACGGCGACGGCTTCGCCGGGCTATGGGTTCGCGGGCTGGACGGGCAGCAGCACCACCAACGGAGCGACGCTGGCCTTCGTGATGGCCTCCAACCTGACTTTCACGGCCAACTTTGTGTTCGTGACAAATCCCACACTGACCGTTACCGCGCCGGTTTCCGGCCAGCGCTGGAGCAACGCGGTGTTCACCGTGACCGGCACCGCCCGGGACAACTTGCAGGTGTGCAACGTGGTCTGCCAGGTCAATGGCGGAGCCTGGAGCAACGCGGTCTCGGCCAACGTTTGGACCAACTGGACGGCGGCAGTGAATTTGATTCCGGGAACCAACACCGTTACCGCTTACGCGGTGGACACCACCGGCTATGTTTCCACGACCAACAGTGTGAGCTTCCAATATGTGGCAACCAATCAACTGCAAATTCGCGCCAGCGGGTTGGGGACGGTCTCGCCCAACTACAGCAATGCCTGGCTGGAAATCGGAAGAAATTACAGCATCACGTTCCGCGCCGGCAGCCGGTTTTGTTTTCAACAACTGGGTGATCTCAACGAACTGGATCGGCGGCACAACAACGAGCACAACGAATCTGCAATTCATGATGGCCTCGAACCTGACCCTGCAAGTGAACTTTTGGGACACGATCAAACCGACCGTGAACATCACCAATCTGACAGCGGGTCAGCGTATCAGCAACGGGGTGTTCACCGTCAAAGGTACGGCGAGCGATAACTGGCAGATGAGCAACGTGGTTTGCCAGCTCAATGGCGGAGCCTGGAGCAACGCGGCTACGGCCAACGTTTGGACCAACTGGACCGCGGCGGTGAATTTGATTCCGGGAACCAACACCGTGGCCGCTTATGCGGTGGACACCAGCGGCAATGTTTCCACGACCAACCGCGTGAGCTTCCAATTCGTGGCGACCAATCAATTGCAAATTCGCGCCAATGGTTTGGGGACGGTGTCGCCCAATTACAGCAACGTCTGGCTGGAAATCGGACGCAACTATAGCATCACTTCCACGCCCGCCAGCGGCTTTGTGTCCACCAACTGGGTAGCTTCGACCAACTGGATCGGCGGCACGACAACGAGCAAGACAAATCTGACCTTCATGATGGCCTCGAACCTGACCTTGCTGGTGAATTTCGCGGACGTGATCAAACCGACCAACAAGATCACCGCGCCGGCTTCCGGCCAGCACATGACCAATGCCCTGGCGACCGTGGTTGGAACGGCCAGCGACAATTGGAAAGTGGCTGGCGTTTGGTATCAGCTAAACAACGGGTCTTGGAACGCAACCACAACCACCAACGGCTGGACAAACTGGACCACCACGGTGGAACTGATTACCGGCACCAATACCGTGAAGGCGTATGCGATGGATTGGGGCGGGAACCTTTCAACGACCAACAGCTTGAGCGTGGTTTCGAGCAACACCTTCAAGCTGCAATTGGCCTTCACCAACGCGCTGCCGCTGAAAACGAATGGACTGGTCTTCACCCTGCAATTGTCAACCGGCTTGAACGGACACATCCAGGTTTCAACCAACCTGACCAGTTGGACCACACTGACGAATTTCGTCGGCACCAATTCCATGATCACTTTCCGCGACCCGGCGGCAACCAATTCAAACCACCGGTTCTATCGGGCAATAATTCCGTAGATTCACTTTTTCACCGGTCGCTCGAAATTGAATTTTCTTCCCATGGGGATGTTTAATTGAACAAGTTGGGTTGCGCGACAAACTTGAAATACCAGATATCAAGACGCTGGGTTTGTTGAATCTGTTGGCGGGGAACCAACTTTTTCTTCTGCACTCTGCATTCCGCCTTCTTCCTTCAAATGAAGTTGCTCCGGCGGGTTCGTGGCCAGGCCGGGTTCGGCGGTGACCGGGCCGGGCGGTTTCTCGACGGCAATGCGGCGGAGTTCGTCGCGGCGGGCAAACCTTCCAGGCTGCTCAAACCAAAGTATTCGAGGAACAACGCCGTCGTGCCGTAAGTGGGCGGACGGCCCGCCACGTCGGCGCGGCCAACGGCCTCCACCAAACCGCGTTCCGTGAGCGTCTGCATCGTGCCGTCCACGTTCACGCCGCGAATCTGCTCGATCTCGGCGCGCGTGATGGGCTGGCGATACGCGACGATGGCCAGCGTTTCGAGCGCGGGCTGCGAAAGCCGCGGCGGCCGCGCCTTCACCCCGACGAGCGCCTTGAGCCACGGGGCGAATTCCGGCTGGGTGACGAATTGCCACGACCCCGCGACGCACGCGAGACGATAGCTGCGCGCAGCGGCTTCATGGTCGCGCGCCAGTTCTTCGAGCGCCAGTGTCAGTTCGGTGTCCCTGGTTTTGGCCAGCGATTTGGCGGTGGCATCGGCGCCCTCCTGTTCGGTGGCGGCGGCGAGTACGTCACGAAGTTCCTTCACACTCAGCGGTTTTTGCGCGGAGAACAGCAGCGATTCGAGAATGAATTTCAGTTCCATAATTGTTAAATTTTATCCTGCGTCGTCAGCCCATTTGCGGAAACCGACAAGCTTCTTGTATGGACGAGTGGTGCCTTTATTTATGTTCACCCACGGCGAGGGAGGCACTGTGATATCAGGTATAAATTCCATAAATCTTTTCCCGCGACGCAAGTATTGATCCCCACAGTGACATTTATACCAATACACGCCCCATTTACATTTTCCAAAAAATGATCCCATGAACCATGAATAGTCATCAATGCTGTGGCATTTCCCTTTTCGACAGAGTGGAAATGGGACAAACAAAAGAATCCGCCCCAACAAAACAGCCCAAGCCAAAAGACACACAACCACGTATCCGAGTGGATATCCGATCCATACTGTAATTCCCCATGACTTTTTCAGAAAGTCACCCAACAAAACTCCAAGGATTAAAAAGGCTATTCCTCGAAGCAGTCTAACCACCGAATCCTTGCCGCCAAATATGGCATAAAGGAGAAACTCCACCCAACTCCATTGTGCCGCATATAACAGTCTTCGCGGGGTAATTCTCATATGCCAGATAAAAAACTTTTTATTACTGTGGCGGTTTTATTTCAACTGCGGCAACGGGTTCAGTCGCGGGTGATGACGTGGCATCGTTTTGCGCCGGGCCGGAGGCCGGCGCTCCGGGCGCCGTCGGCACGGTGCGGCGGATTTCGATTTCGCCGAAAGGTTCGGGTTGCGAGCAAACGAGCTGGCGCAGGCGGATCAATTCAAGCAGCGCCAGAAAGGTGCAAATCACCTCGGAGCGGCTGGCGGCGTTCTCGAACAATTCGGCAAAGCGCAGGCCGCCGCGTTCGGAAATCATGCGGAGAATGAACTCGATTTTTTCGCTGACGGTCCATTTGTCCTCAAAAATGTCACCCAAGTTTTCACGCTGTTTGAAGCGCTGCAGCACACCGTTGACGGCATTGAGCAAATCGAAAATCGAAACATCCGGTTTGGGCGGCGGCGCGGCGTTTTCAAATTCGAGCTTGCCGGGCAGGCGCGGAAAAATATTTTCCTGTTCAGCTTCCAGCACCTGCAGGCGCGCGGCGGCGTCCTTGAATTTTTTGTATTCGACGAGCTGCCGGATCAATTCCCAGCGCGGGTCTTCGCCTTCCTCCTCGCCCTCGACCTGCACCTGCTGGTCCACCGGCAGCAATTCGCGGCTCTTGATGTACATGAGCGTCGAGGCCATCACGAGAAATTCGCCGGCGATCTCCAGATCGAACTGGCGCATCAGGTCAATGTATTCGATGAATTGGGTGGCGAGGCGCGTGAGGTTGACTTCGTAAATGTCCACCTCCTCCTTTTTGATGAGATAAAGGAGCAAATCAAGCGGGCCTTCGAAGACCTCGAACTGGACTTTGTATTCGGCCATGAAACGGCAAAATTCTAAGGCGGCGGCGCGGGCTTGGCAATGGCGGAACGAAAATGAAAATGCGGCGCGCAAACTTGACGCGGGCGGCGGGAAAAACTAGCTTATCAGCCGGTTGGTGGTCATAGCTCAGCCCGGTTAGAGCCCCAGATTGTGGATCTGGCTGTCGCGGGTTCAAATCCCGTTGACCACCCCATTTTCCCTCAGTACCCACATCGAAAAAGGTTCAACGAACACCCATTTTGTTTCTATAGACCATAAAAAACGCCACGAAACCGCCGAGAAGAAGGCCAACCAACAGAACCATCAGGATGGTGTTGATCTTGCGCCTTTGCACATCGCGCGGCTGGCGTGGAAATAATAATTTCCCTAAAAATCTGTTCATTGGTGCCAGTCTTTCACGGTTGGCGGTCAAGTTCAAATCGAATAATCGTCGGAGAAAATCTTTACGTTCCGCAATTCCACGTACACCGGTTCGCCCGCCTTCGGCTGCAATTGCTGGAATTGTTCCTTGCTCAACTGCACGGTGAATTGTCCGCCCGTATCGAGCCGCACCAATTCAAGATTCGCCAGCGGGCCCGCGGCGTTGCTGCGAATGACGCGCGCCGCCAGCGTCGCCGGGCCGCCCGGCTCGCGCGTGACGCGAATGTCGTGCGGCCGCACGAAGGCAATGGCGTTCGTGTCGGACTCGCCGGCGGTTTCCGGCACAGCGAAGGCCGTTTCGCCAATAACCACCGTGCCGTCGCGCACCCGGCCGCTGAACAGGTTCACGTTGCCGAGAAAATCATAAACGAACGGCGAGGCCGGGTTGTCGTAAATTTCCTCCGGCGTGCCGATTTGCTCGACCCGGCCCACGCGCAAAATGGCCACGCGGTCGGCCACTTCCAGCGCCTCCTCCTGGTCGTGCGTCACAAACAGCGTCGTGATGTGGATTTCCTCGTGCAACTGCCGCAGCCAGCGGCGCAGTTCCTTCCGCACCTTCGCGTCGAGCGCGCCAAACGGCTCGTCGAGCAGCAGCACCTTGGGTTCCA
>CAWFZJ010000082.1:0-6518 GCA_963820205.1 uncultured Verrucomicrobiae bacterium | reverse complement strand
TGAACGGCAACCCGATGAACGTGAGCGCGACCAGCACGCCGAGCCAGGTGTAGGCGACCTTGATGCCCAGCGGCGCGAGCCAGTGGCCGATCCAGCCGTTGGACGCGTAAATGGCCGTCAACGCGATGCCGGCCACCGCCGTTGGCAGCGCGAACGGCAGGTCCACCAGCGCGTCCACGAACCGCTTGCCCCAAAACTGGTAGCGCACCAGCACCCAGGCGACGAGCAGGCCGAAAAACAGATTGATCAGCGCCGCCAGAAACGACGCGCCAAAGCTCAGGCGATACGACGCCATCACGCGCGGCGCGGTGACGATGTGCCAGAACTGGTCCCACGTCAGGGCGCTCGCCTTCCAAAACGCGCAGGCCAGCGGAATCAGGACGATAAGCCCGAGATAAAGCACCGTGTAACCAAGCGTCAGCTTGAAGCCGGGCAACACGCTGTTTTTATTCACCCGGACAAACAGGTTGGTTTTCATTTTCTGATTCTACGTAATTGCGCAATCCTCCCGCAACCGGTCAGTTTCGTTCGTGCAGGATTCGCTGCTCCTGCCAGATGGACGATGCCTTGGTTTGCCATGGACGGATCTTTCTCAAATTGCGAAGTCGGTGTATTCGGGTTTCACGGCTTCGGTGGGCGGCAACAGCATCCCGGCGCCGACGGTGGCGTTGGTGCCCTGTTCTATCAGAATGAACGAGCCGGTGAGCCGGTTGGTGTTGTAACCGTCATAAACTATCGGCTTGGCGGTTTTCAGTCGGACGATGCCGACGTCGTTTACCGCCAGGGCGGCGGGCGCGGCTTCCGGTTCAAAGGTGGCCATGTTGATGCGGCTTTCCAACCGGGTGACGACGGCTTGGACGGTTTGCGTGGCGTGCTTGAGAAAATATTTTTTGCCCGGTTGCAACGGGCGCTTGTGCATCCAGCAGACGTGCGCATGCAAATCGGAGCTTTGCCCCGGCAGATTTTCCAGGCCCGCAATCATGTCGCCCCGGCTGACGTCAATGTCGTGTTCGAGGCAGAGCGTCGCCGATTGCGGGCAAAACGCTTCTTCAAGCGACCCGTCATAAGTCCAGATGTCTTTCACGACGGTCTTGATGCCGGCGGGCAACACGGCCACCTGCTGGCCTTTGCGCACAATGCCGCTGGCGATTTGTCCGCTGAGGCCGCGAAAATCATGCAGTTGCGGGTCGGTGGGGTTGTTCGGGCGGTTCACCCATTGCACCGGAAATCGGAGCGCGCTGAGGTTCCAGTCGCTGGCGATGTGGACGGTTTCCAGATGCGCGAGCATGGGCGGGCCTTCATACCACGGCGTGTGCTTGGACGGCTCGACGACGTTGTCGCCGTTGAGCGCGCTGATGGGGATGAATTTCACGTCGTGGAACACGTCGAGTTTGGGGATGAAATCCTCGAACTCGTCACGGATTTCCAAAAATCGTTCCTTGTTCCAATCCACCAAATCCATCTTGTTCACCGCGATGACCAGGTGCGGAATGCCGAGCAGCGCGGCGATGTAAGTATGGCGGCGGCTCTGCTCGATCACGCCCTGCCGCGCGTCCACGAGCACGATGGCCAGGTTTGCGGTTGAGGCGCCGGTGACCATGTTGCGAGTGTATTGCACGTGTCCGGGTGTGTCGGCGACAATGAACTTCCGCTTGGGCGTGGCGAAGTAGCGATACGCCACGTCAATGGTGATGCCCTGTTCGCGTTCGGCGCGGAGGCCGTCGGTAAGGTTGGCCAGATTGATCTGCCCGCCGCCAGTAATGTCGGCGGAACGTTCGAGCGCCTCGAGCTGGTCCTCCATGAGATTCTTGGAATCGTACAACAACCGGCCGATGAGCGTGGACTTGCCGTCGTCCACCGAGCCGCAGGTGTTGAGTCGCAGAATTTCAATGGGATGTTGCGTATGTGGCATTGCAATGAACTGAAAATTTTAATCACTGTTTTGCGTCAACCAAGTCAAAACTAACGGTCCGAATTGCCTGAACAGTTTGGTCAGCATTTCACATTCGATCATGGTTTTGGCGGGCATAGAAAAAATTGATTGGTCAAGCTATATGAAAACTCCGCACAGCAAGGACACTTGAAGATGCGCTCAGCTAGATTTTCAAAAACTGCTTCGTTCATTTTTTCAGCCCTTCGCCCGTTTCGCCTTCTTCACCGCCTGCGTCAAACCAAGATAGTTTTCGTTCGTGACGACTTTGCGGCCGCTTTTCTTTTCCAGGTCGCGGCGGGCGTTGCCGGCCACTTTGCCGCCGGCGTGGGCGACTTGTTGGTTTTGCGGAAAACCTTGCGCGTCGCGGTTGCGGGCGATCTCGGTCGTGGCCGCTTCGCCGAGCATGGAGAAGATGAGTTCCAAATCGCTCATGTGGTCGCGGAGATTTTCGCGCTTTAGCCGCTTGAACTCGGCGTATTCCGTCGGCGTCAGGCCGAACGTAGCCTTGGAAATTTCGGCGGTGAGGATGGCGTATTCGCGCTGTTCCTTCACGCCGCGTTTTTTCCATTCATCGGTCAGTTCATCGCGGATGGCAATGGAACGCATCCGTTTCTCGATCCATTCGGCGGAGTAACCTTTGGCCTGATAGATGGCGCGGGTGCGCTTGGTGGCCAGTTCCGGGTCTTCAATCTCCTGAATGCGCTCGTAGCCGACGCGCGCGAGCCAGCGTTTGAACGGTTCGGCCTTGGGGCTGGGAATGGATTGGATGAGGCGGAAGATGCCTTCGGTGTTCCAGCATTGCAGCATCTGGCGTCCGCCTGCCGTGTCGAATTCGAGGCCAAGGGGGGGGACAAGTTGTCCCCCCCTTTGAAAGCCTCGCTCAAAGAGGGGTCGCGCTTGCGTAGTTTCTTTAGGTAGTCAGACGAATCAACTGAATCGGTCAATACCGCTACGACATCCGTGATGACAAACCACCACGCATTGTTATGAATGACGCGACGAACTTCCTTCCGCTGAAATAGCGCAACGCGCTTTTCGGGATTGGATTCAAGCTCGCTCATATCGCAAATGGTTTAGAAATATCCCGCTTTCTTTCGATCTTCCATCGCGGCTTCGCCGGCTTTATCGTCGGCGCGGGAGCCGCGCTCGGTCACGCGCGCGGCGGCGATTTCGGCAATGATGTCGTCCACCGAGTCCGCCGGCGATTCGACCAGGCCGGTGCTGATGATGTCGCCGATGGTGCGGACGCGGACGACCAGTTCCTTTACCTGCTCTTTTTCCCGGGGTGGCAGCAAATCCGTGTAGGGCAGCCACTGGTTGTTGCGGCGGACGCATTTGCGCGAGTGGCTGAAATAAATGGCCGGCACCTCCAGCTTTTCGCGCTTGATGTATTCCCACACGTCCATCTCCGTCCAGTTGGAGAGCGGGAAGACGCGCATGTTTTCGCCGGGATTCACGCGGGGGTTGTAAAGATTCCAGATTTCCGGCCGCTGGCCCTTCGGGTCCCACTGGCCGAAGCTGTCACGGAAACTGAAGAAGCGCTCCTTCGCGCGGGCCTTCTCCTCATCGCGCCGCGCGCCGCCGATGGCGCAATCAAATTGAAACTCCTCAATGGCGGCCAGCAGGGCGGGAATTTGCAGTTTGTTGCGGCTGACTTCGCCCGGCGCGGGATGGGCCAACCCTTTGGCAATGGCATCTTCGACGGTGCGGACGATCAGCTTCGCGCCGAGTTCCTTCGCGCGCCGGTCGCGGAATTTAATCAGCTCTGGAAATTCGTGGCCGGTTTCGATGTTGAGAAACGGCATCGGAATGTCGGACGGGCGGAACGCCTTCTCCGCGAGGCGCAGCAGGCAGATGGAATCCTTGCCGCCGGAAAACAGGAGGGCGGGCCGCTCGAATTCCGCCGCGACCTCGCGCATGATGTGAATCGCTTCCGTTTCCAGATACTGAAGATGGTCGAGATGATACGAATTCATTTTCGGTTGAGCAGATGATTCACAATTCACCCGTCAAATGCCAGCCCCGGCTGAAACCATGGCGTCCGCGCCCCAACCAGCGTGCAGGCCGCACTCGCGCTTTTCATCGGCTTTCGCGGGATCGAAGTAATCCCATTCGTTCGGAAGGTTGTGCTGCTTCAAATAATTTTCCATGTCCGCGTCGCTCCAGTAAAACACGGGGCTGACCTTGAGTGTGTTGAAATTCCTGTCCTCGGAAACGATGTCGAGGCCCGCCCGATTTGGATTTTGCACCTTGCGCAGGGCGGTGATCCAGACCGCCGGCGCGAGTTCTTTCATGCCGCGCTGAAACGGTTCAAGTTTCATCACGGCGCTGAATTGTTTCAGGCCTTTCTCGTCGTCCGTTGTCGGAATCGGGCCGTAAACGGCGTCGCGATGGGCGACGGTCAATTTGGGCAGATACGCTTTGATATTCAGCTTGAGCCGTTTTTTTAATTCTTCCGCGTGCTGGTAAGTCGCGGGACGATTGTATCCGTGATCCACCCAAAGCACCGGAATGTCCGGCTGCACCTGCACGCAGAGATGCAAAATGACCGCCTCGTAAGGGCGGAAATTCGTCGAGACAATCGCACGCCCCCGGGCTTGGGCGACGGCCCAGCGGACGATTTCGAGCGGCGATTGGTTTCGCAACCCGGCGTTGGCTTTGGCGATTTCGGGAGTCATGAAAAATCAATTCGCAGCGGCGGGTTGTTCTTTCCACAACACTCGCTCGACCCAGTCGCCAAAACGTTCGCCGGTGTTGCGCTCTTTCGCATAGCGCGCGAGGATGGGGCGCAATTCGTTTTCGATGTCGGCGTCCTTGACCACGTCTTTCCAAACGCGGTTGAGGCGCGTGCCGGATGTGTCGCCGCCCAGCCAGATTTGATAGCGTCCCGGCGCTTTTCCGACGAATGCAATTTCCGCCATGTAAGGCCGGGCGCAGCCGTTCGGGCAGCCGGTGGAACGGATGATGATTTCCTGTCCGGCCAGCCCGACTTCGGCACAGAGCTTTTCAATGCGATCAATCAATCCGGGCAACATGCGTTCGGATTCGGCGAGCGCGAGGCCGCAGGTGGGCAGCGCGGGGCAGGCCATCGAAGCCGCGTGCAGCACGCTCGCCTGATTTTCCGTCTTCACCCCGTGTTCGGCGAGCAGCGCGTTGATGCCCGCCTTGTCGGTTTCGACGACGTTCGCCAGAATGACGTTTTGATTTGCCGACAAACGGAATTCGAGGCCCGGAAATTTCTCCGCAATCCGGCGCAACGCGGTTTTCAAGCGGCGCTCGCCCGCGTCCTTCACGCGACCGGTTTCGACGAAAAGCGTGAGAAACCATTTTTCGTCCACGGCTTGATGCCAGCCGTAAAGGTCGCCGGTGCTGGTAAACTTGAAAGACCGGGCGGATTCAAGTTTGATACCAGCCCGTTTTTCGATTTCTGCGCGCGTCCAGTCCACGCCACGCTCGGCCACGACGTATTTGAGGCGCGCGCGCTTGCGGTCGGCGCGGTTGCCGAAATCACGGTGAATCGTGAGCACGGCCTTTGCCACGTCCACGAGTTTTTCTGGTTTGAAAAAGCCGATGACATCCGCAAGGCGCGGGTACGTTTGCTCATTTCCGTGGCTGCGGCCCATGCCGCCGCCCACGGCGAGATTGTAGCCGGCGAGCCGGTCGTTCTCGACGATGGCGATGAACCCGAGACAGTTCGTGAAAATGTCCAGGTCATTCACCGGCGGAATCACGAAGGCGATCTTGAATTTGCGCGGCAGATAAGTTTTGCCATAGAGCGGGTCCATGAAATCTTTGTTCTCCGGCTTTTCGAGATCCAGTTGCACGCCGTCAATCCAGATGGAGTGATAAGCACCGGTTTGCGGCGCTAGCGCCAGGGCGACGCGGTGGCAATCCTGAAAGACCTGTTCGCGCGCCCGGGTGTAGGCGGGCGTGGGCGGGGCGAGCACATTGCGGTTCACGTCGCCACACGCGGCGAGCGTGGAGAGCAGCGATTCATTAATGGCTTTGATGACCGCGCGCAGGTTGAACTTGAGGATGCCGTGAAACTGGATGGTCTGGCGCGTGGTGATCCGCAACGTGTTATTGCCGTAGAGGGCCGATAAATCGTCGAACACGCGCCATTGATTGGCCGTCATCACGCCGCCGGGAATGCGGCTGCGGACCATCATGATGTATTTCTTGCCGGTCTTGCGCAGATCGCGGTCGTCCTGCTGATACGTACCGTGAAACTTCAGGAACTGGCTGTCGTCCTCGGAAAAATGGCTGGCTTGCGCATCGGCGAGCGTTTGAACAATCGTGCCCGAGAGCGTCGGGCTGCTCTCTTTCAAGAGCTCGTTATGCGACGGCGGAGCGGTATTTGTGGCCGGTGTCATAATTCAAATAAATAAAGAAGATAACATTGATTTACGATTGTTCAACTTCAGCACCATGGCGAGGGAAAAACGTCCCGGGAAATTGTTTGAACCGGATCCGCCCGGGTGTCACGAGCGTCAACAGGCCCGGCAGGGATGACGGCTAGAGTGATGCGGTTAAATCTGCGCGTCATAAGGTTTGGATGATGGTGTTTGATTGGTTTCAGCTTGCA
>CAWFZJ010000081.1:0-91584 GCA_963820205.1 uncultured Verrucomicrobiae bacterium | reverse complement strand
AAACCCGCTGGCGCTGGCCGCCGGAGAGTTGCGACGGAAACCGTTTCGCCAGCGGTTCGAGCTGGATCAGCTTCAGCAGTTTTTCCACGCGGGCGCGGATTTCGGCCTCGTCGGGCCGGGTCGCGCGCGGACGGACGCGCAGGCCGAACGCGATGTTTTCGAAGACGTTCAAGTGCCGGAACAACGCGTAATGCTGGAAGGCGAAACCGGCCTTGCGCTGGCTCGCGGGAATCAGGGTCACGTCCTCGCCGTAATACAAAACCTGCGCGCCGCCGGGATCGGGAAACTCCAGCCCGGCGATGATGCGGAGCAGTGTCGTCTTGCCCGAACCGGACGGGCCGAGCAACGCGACGAGTTCGCCGGACTCGATTTTCAGATTCACGTTGTCGAGCGCGGTGAACTGGCCGAATTTTTTGCTGACGTTGCGGACTTCGACGCTCATGCGCTTAAATCAATTTTCCGTCCCGCGCAGCCGGTGTGTTTGCGTTCCACCCAGGTTTTCAGCGCCAGCGTGACAATCGCCAGGAACGTCAGCAGCGACGCCACGGCAAAGGCCCCGACGAAATTGTATTCGTTGTACAGAATTTCAACGTGCAAGGGAATGGTATTTGTCTGGCCGCGAATGTGGCCGCTGACGACCGACACCGCGCCAAATTCGCCCATCGCCCGCGCATTGCAAACGCCAGGAACGTCACCAGCGACGCCACGGCAAAGGCCCCGACGAAATTGTATTCGTTGTACAGAATTTCAACTTGCAAGGGAATGGTATTTGTCTGGCCGCGAATGTGGCCGCTGACGACCGACACCGCGCCAAATTCGCCCATCGCGCGCGCATTGCAAAGGATGACGCCGTAAATCAGCCCCCATTTGATGTTGGGCATCGTCACCCGCCAGAACGTCTGCCAGCCGCTGGCGCCCAGCACGTGTGCCGCCTCCTCCTCGGTGCGGCCCTGCGCTTGCATGAGCGGAATCAATTCGCGCGCGACAAACGGGAACGTCACAAAAATCGTCGCCAGCACGATGCCCGGCACGGCAAAAATAATCTGGATGTTATGCGCGATGAACCAGGGACCAACCAGCCCTTGCGCGCCAAACAGCAGCACGTAAATCATTCCGGAAACCACCGGCGAAACCGAAAACGGCAGGTCAATGAGCGTGATCAGCACGGTTTTGCCGCGAAAATCGAATTTGGCAATCGCCCACGCCGCCGCCACGCCGAAAATGCAATTCAACGGCACGGCGATGCCGGCGACAATGAGGGTCAGTTTGATGGCTGACATGGCATCCGCGTTGTTGAACGAGTGAAAATAGAATCCGATGCCCTTGGCAAACGCCTCGGTGAAAACCGCCGCCAGCGGCACGACCAGGAACAAGCCCAGAAACAACAACGCAGTTCCAATGAGCAGCCAGCGCATGAATGGCGGTTCGGTTGTCACGCGGTGGGGAGCGGCGCGGCGCGGTGTGGAAATGGTTGATGCGGGAACCATAAATCAAACTGGCGCGTAATGGCGATGGCTCCACCATTGGAGAAAGTTGATGGCCAGCAACAGCACAAAGGAAGCGGCGAGCATCACCACGGCGATGGCCGTTGCGCCGGGATAATCAAATTCCTCGAGCTTGGTGACGATGAGGAGCGGGGTGATTTCGGTTTTCATCGGATAATTGCCGGCAATGAAAATGACCGAACCGTATTCGCCCAGCGCGCGCGCGAACGCGAGCGTGAACCCGGTCAGCAACGCCGGGCGCAGCATCGGCAGCGTGACGCGCCAGAACGTCTGCCAGCGGTTCGCGCCCAGGCTGGCGGCGGATTCTTCAATTTCGCAATCGAAATCCTCCAGCACCGGTTGCACGGTTCGCACAAGGAACGGCAGCCCGATGAACGTGAGCGCAACCAGCACGCCGAGCCTGGTGTAGGCGACCTTGATGCCCAGCGGCGCTAGCCAGTGGCCGATCCACCCGTTCGGCGCATAGATGGCTGTCAAGGCGATGCCGGCCACCGCCGTCGGCAGCGCGAACGGCAGGTCCACCAGCGCATCCACGAATCGTTTGCCCCAAAACTGGTAGCGCACCAGCACCCAGGCAACGAGCAGGCCGAAGAACAAATTGATGAGCGCCGCCAGAAACGACGCGCCGAAACTCAAGCGATACGACGCCATCACGCGCGGCGCGGTGACGATGTGCCAGAACTGGTCCCACGTCAGCGCGCTCGCCTTCCAAAAGGTGCAGGCCAGCGGAATCAGGACGATGAGCCCGAGATAAAGCACCGTGTAGCCGAGTGTCAGCTTGAAGCCGGGCAACACGCTGTTTTTTTTATTCGCCATGCAAAATCCTTTTAAGCGGTATAACCGTTGTTAAAATGCAACGAAAGCAATTCTTTACGCGGCAGCGGAAAGCGGGCGCATTGCCACTCCCTCTCCCCGCCTGAGCGGGGAGAGGGCTGGGGCGAGGGGCTTTGATCTTGAAAAATCGGCCTCCTCACCCCGGCCCTCTCCTCCTTTGGGGAGGAGAGGGAGAAAAATTAGGTAGTGCGCGGATGCGCCTGCGGAAAGCAGCCGGGTGAGGACTTTGTTGATGCGGTTAAATCTGCGCGTCATAAGGTTTGGATGCTGGTGTTTGAAGGGTTCCGGCCTGGAGCCGGCTCACGACTTCTTCCGCCCGCAGATTGGGCAGGAAACCCACCGCGCCGCGCGTGTTGAAACAGGCGCGGCTGACTTCGCGGACGCCGAGGTCGCGGCAGAATTCCTGAAAGTCCAGCAGGGACAGGAAATGCAAGTTGCTGCGTGCGATACCATGGCGCCGGCAGCGAGCGGGTGATGGGCGTGCGGCCCTCGAACAAAATTTGCAGGCGGACGCGGATGTGGGCGAAATTGGTGTAAGCGACGATGACCTCCCGCCCGACGCGGAAGGCTTCCCGAAGAATGTCCGCCGGAGCCAACAACTCCTGAAACGTGCCCAGCAGCAGCACATGATCAAACGCCCCGGAGGCGTATTGATCCAGTCCATCGGCAATGTCCCCCTGATGCACCACCAGCCCGCGTTCGATGCACCGCGAAACCAGGACCGGGTCGCGCTCGACGCCCTCGGCGCGGACCTTGTGGGTTTTCACCAGCCGCTCCAGAAACGCGCCGTCGCCGGACCCCAAGTCCAGCACGCGCGCGTTGGGCGGCAGCCACTCGATCACCTGGTCATAAAGCGCGGGGTGCATGGAATTCAGGCGGCGGTGTTCGCCGCGCGGGAGTCGTATTCCTGGTTGAGAAAATGGCTCAACGCACGGGAAAATTCCGGGTTTTGGATCAGGAACGAGTCGTGCCCGTAAGGCGTCGGCAGGTTCAGATAGGTTACCGCCAGATTGTGGCGTTTGAGCAATTTGACGAGATCGCGCGACTGGGATGGCGGATACAACCAGTCGGACTCGAAGGAAATCACCAGGAACCGCGCCCGCACCTTGTCCAGCGCCTCGCGCGTCTCGCGGCCCGCCAGAAAATCGAAACCGGTCAATCGCCTTGGTCAGGTAAAGATAGGAGTTGGGATCAAACCGGCGGACAAAACTGTCGCCCTGATGGTGCAGATAACTTTCAACGGAGAAGAAATCCGGGAACAGGTCCTCCGGCTGGGCAGCGCGTTGCAAACGGCGGCCGAACTTGGCGCGCAGGGAATATTCGCTGAGGTAGGTCACATGGCCGACCATGCGCGCCACCGCCAGCCCGTGCGCGGGACGCGCGCCATCCGGGTTGTCGTAATAATGGCCGTCGCGCCAGTTGGGGTCGGTGAGGATCGCCTGCCGACCGATTTCATTGAAGGCAATCTGCATGGCGTGATGGGCCGTGCAGGTGGCAATCGGCACGCAGTTCCTCACCCGTTCCGGATAATCCGTCGCCCAGACCAGCGCCTGCATTCCGCCCATCGAACCGCCGGTGACGGCGAAAATTTCCGGGAGCTGGAGATGATCCAGCAACGCCGCCTGCGCGCGCACCATGTCGCGGATGGTCACCGGCGGAAAATCGGTGGCGTAGGGATGCCCGGTTTCCGGATTGAGCGACGACGGGCCGGTGCTGCCGGAGCAACCGCCCAAAACATTGGGGCAGACGACAAAAAAACGGTCGGTGTCAATCGCCTTGCCCGGCCCCACGTGAAAATCCCACCAGCCGGGCCGGCCCGTGGCGGGGTTGATCCCGGCCATGTGCGCGTCGCCGGACAGCGCATGACAAACGAGAATCACGTTGTCCCGCTGCGGCGACAATTTGCCGAGCGTCTGGTAGGCGATTTGGATTTCCTTGAACTCATGTCCGGACTCGGTGACAAAGCCCGGCAGCGTCGCCACCTGCGAATGCGTCACGCCCAGGTCGGAGTGATATTCCCCGAGCACCTGGTCCTGCAAATCGCCTTCGAGCATTTGTTTTTCAGACATAATTTCGCCGCTTCCCGTCCGTCCAGCCTGCCGGAAATAACAGGCAAGCGGAACCAATTTTTTGGTTCCGCCTGCCGTTTCCCCATCCTTGATTGTTATGACGCCGCCTGCTTGAGCGCCTGGTCAATGTCCGCCTTGATGTCCTCAACGTCTTCGAGGCCGATGGACAGCCGGACATAATCCTGCGTGACGCCGGTCTCAGCCTGTTCCGCCGGGGTCAACTGCTGGTGCGTGGTCGAAGCCGGATGAATCACCAGGCTCTTGGCGTCGCCGATGTTGGCCAGATGCGAAAGCAGCTTCACCGAGTTGATGAACTTTTTGCCGGCTTCCAATCCGCCCTTGATGCCGAAACCGACGATGCCGCCGAAGCCGTTCTTGAGATACTTCGCGGCGACCTTGTGGCTGGGATCGTCGGGCAGACCCGGATACGTCACCCAACTCACCAGCGGATGCGTCTTGAGCCATTTGGCGATTTCGAGCGCGTTGGCGGAATGTTGTTTCTGCCGGAGCGGCAGCGTTTCGAGGCCGAGCAGAAACTGGTGCGCGTTGAACGGGCTGAGCGCCGCGCCGATGTCGCGCAGCAGCGTCACGCGGATTTTCAGAATGAACGCCACGTTGCCCAGGCCGGGCACGTTGCTCAACGCGTCCCAATAGACCAGGCCGTGATAGCTCGGATCGGGTTCGGTGAATTCCGGGAACTTGCCGTTGTTCCACTTGAACTTGCCGGA
This sequence comes from uncultured Verrucomicrobiae bacterium, assembly GCA_963820205.1. Taxonomy (GTDB): domain Bacteria; phylum Verrucomicrobiota; class Verrucomicrobiia; order Limisphaerales; family UBA11358; genus UBA11358. The sequence continues at coordinate 86,448 of CAWFZJ010000081.1, read as the reverse complement.
ATCCACGATGACGCCGCCGATGCTGGTGCCGTGGCCGCCGATGTATTTCGTGGCCGAAGTGGCGAGGATGTCCGCGCCGTGATCAAACGGCCGCACCAGGCCGATGCCCACCGTGTTGTCCACGACCAGCGGAATGCCCGCTTCGTGCGCGATTTTGGAAATGGCCTCGAAGTCCGGCACGTCGAGCTTGGGATTGCCGACCGTCTCGACGTAAATCGCGCGGGTTTTCGGCGTGATGGCCTTGCGGAACGCCTCCGGGTTGCGCGAGTCCACAAACTTCACCGTGCGGCCCAGCTTGGGGAACGTGTAATGGAAAAGCTGGTAGGTGCCGCCGTAGAGGTTGTTGCCCGCGACGATCTCGTCGCCCAGCCGCGTGATGGCCAGCAGCGAGTAGGTGATGGCCGACTGGCCGGACGCCACGCCCAGCGCGCCGGTGCCGCCTTCGAGCGCCGCGACGCGCTGCTCGAAAACGTCGGTGGTCGGGTTCATCAAACGCGTGTAGATGTTTCCGAATTCCTTCAAGGCGAACAGGTTCGCGGCGTGTTCGCTGCTCTTGAAGACGTAGGAGGTCGTCTGGTAAATCGGCACGGCGCGCGAGCCGGTGGTGGGATCGGGAACTTGGCCGGCGTGAAGCGCCAGCGTGCTGGGACCTTTTGTTTGGGTGCTCATGTTTTTTGTTGGTTAACAGTGGTTGATGATATTGCGGAAGTGGCCGAAGGCAATTGCACATCGCGGTAAATCGCGATGCGCCGCCTGCGCCACCACAGGATGTTTGCGGATTTGTGGATGGATAAATTGAATGGCTGAAGGTCGAAACCAGCCGCGTGAACCAGCGCGTTCGGAGGAGACGCACGACGAAAGCGCAAGCCGCCGTCCGGCCTCCAGCCTGAATTGATTGTTAATTAGAATTCCCATTTGGTGGTGATTCCCCAGACGCCGTTGGCTTCGTTGTTCAGCACGGTGCCGAAATGTCCGTAGCCCACCGCCAGCGTCAGGTGTTTGTTGACGACGTAAGCGGCATCAATTGTCCACCAGTCGCCCGCTTTTCCGATCAGGCTGGGAACTTTGTTGTAATTGTAATCCGTGGGTTGCTGCCGATATTCCGCCGCCAGCGCGATGGAATCGGTCACAAACACGACGACATTGCCTTCAAACACAAAGTTGTATCTGTCCGTGAAGCCAAGCAGTCCGTTCCAGACGCCTTCGGTTGCGCGACCGCCCAATTCCACCAGCACCGGACGCGGCAACTGGGTGAACAGCTTGGACGCATAGAGCGTGAAGTCCACCCCGTCGTCCTGGCTGACGCCGATGGCTTTCAACGTTCCGCTAAGCTGGTTGTTTATGTCGTTGTAGGAATCGTTGTATTTGTAATGTGCGCCGAAGGTCAACGCCGGAATCCACTTCTGGTCGAACTCGCCTTCTTTCAAAATCTGCACCCGCGCGTTGAAGTTATGTAATTCAACGGAAGTTTCACTCAAATTGAGTTTTGTCGCCTGATAAACCGTCAGCGGCAAATTGCCCAGATTGAAATTCTCGTAGCCATAACCCAGTTCGAGGCGGCTCAACGGAGATTCCGTCAACGTCAAGGCCTCGAGGTCCTGGCCGTGGCCGAGGTCAACGAAGGAAAAGCCGACGGCGGGCCGGCCGATGGGTTCGCCGTTGCGCGGCGGATTTACAATGTAGGCCGACAGCGTGGCAAAAATGCCGCCGTTGCCTTCGATCTGATGCAACGGAAGCGGCGGTGGCTTTTCACTCTTCGCCGACGTAGTGGCGTTTGCGGGCGTGGCATTGGTGGTCGTATCGTCGGCCTTGACGCCGCCCGCCGAGGCGAGCAGCAGCGCCGCAAACAGGAGCATGAGACGCGGGCGCCGGTTTTGAATGGATTGAATGACTCGGACAAACAGATTGATTTTCATTGGCTGATTTTATTTTCTTAGCCAGCAATCCTCCGGTGGTCCGGTCGGGCTGAACAAACATTGATTGATGATTTTTGGGGCCTTCAGTTTTCTGATCGGTTTAATTGGATGTTTTACCGGCGGGAATCAGACTCGGTGATGTCGTCGGCATTGGTGTCAATGTCGGCAAACAGCCACGTCGAAAGGTAGCGTTCGGTTGACGACGGCACGATGGCGACGATGGTTTTGCCCTTGTTTTCCGGGCGTTTGGCCAGTTGCAAGGCCGCCCAAATCGCCGCGCCGCTGGAAATGCCCACGGGAATGCCGTCCAACTGGTTGACCTCCTTGGAAACCGGGCCGGAGTCCTCCTCGTTCACCTGGATGACTTCGTCCACGATTTTCACGTTCAGGTTGGCGGGAATGAAACCGGCGCCGATGCCCTGCAATTTGTGCGGGCCGGGCTGCGCCGCCGGAAATGACCGGCGACTTCGCCGGCTCGACGGCAATCGCCTTGAACGACGGCTTGCGTTTTTTGATGACCTCGGCAACGCCGGTGATCGTGCCGCCGGTGCCGACGCCCGCGACGACAAAATCCACCTTGCCGTCGGTGTCCCGCCAGATTTCCTCGGCGGTGGTTTTGCGATGGATTTCCGGGTTTGGCCGGATTGGAAAACTGCTGGGGAATGAAGCTGTTGGGAATTTGTTTGTTCAGTTCCTCGGCTTTGGCGATCGCGCCTTTCATGCCCTTGGCGCCCTCGGTGAGCACGAGTTTCGCGCCGAGAATTTTCAACAGTTTGCGGCGTTCCAAACTCATCGTTTCGGGCATCGTCAAAATCAATTTCAATCCCTTGGCGGCGGCGACAAACGCCAGCGCAATGCCGGTGTTGCCGCTGGTCGGCTCGATGAGCACGGTGTCCGGGCGGATGGCGCCGGACTTGAGCGCGTCGTCAATCATGGCGATGCCGATGCGGTCCTTGACGCTGGACAGCGGATTGAAAAATTCGAGTTTGAGCAGCACGTCGGCGATGGCGCCGTGTTTTTTCGCCGTGCGGTTCAGGCGCACGAGCGGCGTGTTGCCAATGGTTTCGGTGATGTCATTGAATATTCGGCTCATATAATGTTTATGTTTATGTTATAGGTTTGGTGCGTATGCGATGAATTGGCGGTATTCGGTCAAAATGGATGTGAGCGCCGCGACAAACGCGCATTCCTTCAAAAAGGTCGGCGGCGACTGGGGTGTTTCGAGAATGATTTCAAACGGGCGCGGCCGCACTTTCGGCGGCGCGCTCAACACGCCGTCGTAGGCGTCGCGGATGACACCGTTGCGCGCCTGAAATCCGTCGATGATGGAACGCTGGTCGCGCGGCAGGAATTTCCCGGCGGCCTGCAACGCCGGTTCGATGAGATGTTTCGTGAGCGTCGCCCCGCGCACAATGCCGTAAAAACCGGCGCTGGTGTCGTCGGTGTGCAGCGAAATAATGCCGTTGAAGGAACGCGAAGTGAGTTCGGCCTGCAACAGCCGGACTTCCGGTTCGCTGGAGCCGCCCCAGAATTCGCGGTTCAAGTCCTTCCCGCCGCGCGAGTGGCGGGTGCCGTCCTCCAGGCCGGTCGGATTGCAAACCGGATAGAGCGACAAATAATAACCGGCGGCCAGTTCGGGCTTGGCTTCCAGCAGCTTGATAAATTGAATCACCGCCCGCACGCCTTCCGGTTCGTCACCGTGAATGCCCGCAAAAATCCCGACGCGGATCGGCGTGTCGCCGCCCCTGGGACCGACAAACAAATAGCGCGGCAGGGTGTAGGTTTCGCCGCCGGCCTCAAAGCGCGCTTCGTGGTTCGCCACGAGGTTCGGTGATTGGGCGGCGATTTGATCCAGCGGCGCGAGCAGGTCGGCGATGGAACGCCGGCGCGCCGGCGGCGGTTGGGCGATGGCCCGGGATTGGGTTGCAACGATTGGCATAAATTTTTTGATTTGGGCTGGTGGTTTTTCTTTTGCGAGGAACCACGAAGCGGTTTCAGGGTTGAAAGATTTGGTCAAAGACGCCGCCATCGGCGAAATGGGTTTTCTGGGCCTTCTGCCAGCCGCCGAACGTCTCGTCCACCGTGACGAGTTTCACCGGGGCAAACTGGCCGGCGTATTTCGCGGTGGCCTTTTCCGAACGCGGGCGATAAAAATTCCGGCCGGCGATGTCCTGGCCTTCGTCGGAGTAAAGGTATTCGAGATAAGCCCGCGCCACGTCGGCCGTGCCGTGCTTCTTCGCCACCTTGTCCACGACCGCCACCGGCGGCTCGGCCAGGATGCTCAACGGCGGCGTGACGATGTCAAACTTGTCCACACCGAATTGCTTGATGGCGAGATGCGCCTCGTTTTCCCACGCGAGCAGCACGTCGCCGATTCCGCGCTCCACGAACGTCGTGGTCGAGCCGCGCGCGCCGGAATCGAGCACGGGCACGTTCTTGTAAAGCCGCCTGATGAAGTCACGCGCCCTGGCTTCGTCGTGGCCATATTGGTCGAGCGCGTAAGCCCACGCGGCGAGGTAATTCCAGCGCGCGCCACCGGAGGTTTTGGGATTCGGCGTCACGACCACCATGTTCGGTTTCACCAGGTCGTCCCAATCCTTGATATGCTTCGGGTTGCCCTTGCGCACAAGAAACACGATGGTCGAGGTGTAGGGCGTGCTGTTGTTGGGCAAACCCTTTTGCCAGTCGGCGGGCAGCAGTTTTGCCTGTTGCGAAATCGCGTCAATGTCGTAAGCCAGCGCGAGCGTCACCACGTCGGCTTCGAGGCCGTTGATGACGGATTGCGCCTGTTTGCCGGAGCCGCCGTGCGATTGCGCGACGACCACATCATCGCCGGTTTTCGCCTTCCAATACCTGGCGAACGCGGCGTTGTAATCCTGATACAACTCGCGCGTCGGGTCGTAGGAGACATTCAGGAGTTTGATGTCCTTCGCTTCCACCCCGGCGGCGAAGGCGAGAATCGCAAGAATGTTCAACCATATTTTTTTGTTCATACCATTTTGATTTCAATTTGTTTCAATTTCCACTGACAAGGCGGTTCTAATCTCGCTGCCATTGTCCGGCGGTCCACGAATTTGTGAAAGTAGTTTCCGCCGTGTGGCCATCCGCGTATCCCGCATTGGCGCGGCGGTTGTGCCGTTCCAGCATCTGCGCCTGCGAGGTCGTCCCCGGCGCGATAACCTGAATCGGATACAATCCGCCGCGGGATGGCGTGTTGTCCCCGCGTCCGGCGTCGGCGAGAATGATGAAATCCGACGGCTTCCGGATTGAGTTGTCGGTATAATTTTCATTGAAACCATAATCCGGATTCGCCTTGTACCAGGCGCTCTGGCCGAAGCCGGGCGAGTAATTGGCCTCGCTCAAATTGAAACCGTAGTCGGTCGTGTACCATTGGCCGGCGGCCGGCGCAGGCCATTCCAGCGAAGACCGGCATCGGAACGCGTTGGCGTTGGGGTCGGAATTGGCGTTGGTGTTGTTGATAAAACCGATGCTGCCGATGTAAGGCTCCAATTGTCCGCGTATGGAGAACGCCGCGCGGTCCCCCGGCGTGTCGGGAATCGCTCCCCAACGCGCTGTGTCCGTGGCTTCCCGTTCCGTCACGGCTTTGGGAAAGCGATCGTTATTATCTCCAAGGAAGAGTTTAAAGGCAACGCCGATTTCCCGGGCGTTCGAAACGCACGCTCCACGCTTGGCCGAGTCCTTCGCCCGCGCCAGCGCCGGCAGCAGCATGGACGCAAGGATGGCGATGATGGCAATCACCACCAGCAGTTCAATCAAGGTGAACGCGGTCTTACTGACCCGCACTTTTTGTGCGACTGTGTTTTGTTTCGCGACGATATATTTACGTATTTTCATCGTTCCAGTTGTGTTTCATTTTTTGAGTAACTTCCGGTCGACCGGTCGGCGCCATTGTCTTTTATGGTTTGTTTTTCGTTTGTTGGTTGGTTTCGGGCAGTGTTTTTTCCAGTCGCATCCGTTCGGTTTTTTCAATTTGTATCACTCGCGAATCATGCACGACGATTTCCACAGTGCCGTAATGCAGCGACCCAATCTGACGCCAAACTAACTCCAGCCACTCCGGCACCGCACCGGATGGCAAACTGGTTTCAATTTTCGTTATGCTCATATCAAATTTTATACACGACCAATATTATCGTTATTAAATGCAAATAAAAAGTCGCCGCTAATGCTTTAACCCAGCTTTTGAAATAGCACCCAACCACCCCCAAACATAAATCCATATTGACGACTCATTGTGTCGTTATTATCCACGGCCGGGCGGAATTGTCAACAGTTTTTTTGAAATTCTTTTAAATGCCTTCTCCGCCAATGAAACCGGCTGAAATCTCCTGTTTTGACACTGGCGCGCCCTTGGCAATTTCGGCGAGCGTTGCGTGCTCCATCAATCCGGCAACGTAATTGCGTGCGTCGAGAAACACACGCCTAAACCGGCAAACTGGCTCTTGCGAACATCGCTTGTAGCCCGAGACCGATACACAGTCAATCGGCGCAATTATACCGTCAAATAGCCGCACCACCTCACCCATCGTAATCTTGCCGGGATCTTTGGCGAGCACATATCCGCCGCGCATACCGGCCACGCTGTCCACCCAGCCCTGCGCCTTGAGTTTGAGCATGATTTGCTCAAGAAAACGTTTGGGAACGTCATTCCGCCGGGCCAGTTCACGAATCGGTATTGGCGCGCCGCCGAAATGGTCCACCAGCGTAAACAAGGCACGCAGCGCATAATCAGTTTCCTTCGACACTCGCATGGTAAAAAACGATACGCCAGGTCGGGATTAAGTCAATTGCTGTTTTTTGACTTATTCGGCGGACGTTGAATCAACTGCTGATAATGCGACGGCCTTCGTCCAGGAAAATGCCCTTGAAATTCATTTCCAGCGCCTGTGGATTGGTGGCTTTGGACATGGCTTCCTTCTCCGTCACGCGTCCCGCCTTGACCAAATTGAACAACGACTGGTTGAACGTGAGCATCCCGTCGTCCACGCTGGTTTCTATGGCGGCAGGCAATTTGTCGAGGCGGTTTTCTTCGAGGAGTTTTCTGACCATCGGTGTGTTGATGAGGATTTCAAAAGCCGGGATTGATTTGCCGTCCAGGGTGCCGACCATGCGCTGACAAATCACCGCGTGCAAGGTGCCGGCAAGCTGCCGGCGGATTTGCTCACGCTCCTCGGCCTTGAAGAATTCCAGGATGCGATTGATGGATTGCGACGCGTTGGTCGTGTGCAACGTGGACAACACCAGATGTCCCGTGTCCGCCGCGCTCATGGCGGCGGAAAAACTGATGTCATCCCGCATTTCGCCGATCATGATGACGTCCGGGTCCTGGCGCAGAACATTCCGGAGCGCATGATGGAAGGAAACCGTGTCCAGGCCGACCTCCCGCTGTTCAATCACCGACTGGTTGTCTTCAAAAACGTATTCAATCGGATCTTCCAGCGTAATGACATGCTTTTTGAAATTCGTGTTGATGTGTTCAACCACGGCTGCGAGCGTGGTGGATTTGCCGCAACCGGTGGCCCCGGCCACCAGCACAATCCCGCGGGGTGATTCGGCGATCTTTTTTATCTGCTCCAGCAACCCGAGTTCTTCAAAGCTGGGCACCTGCGTCTTGACGTAGCGCATCGCCAAGCACCATTGGCCGCGCTGTTGAAACAGATTGGTGCGGAAACGTCCGGTGCCCGGGACAAAATACGAAAAATCAATTTCCCGTTCCTCGTCGAGGCGCTTTTTCATGTGCGCCGGCGTGATAGCTTCGACAATTTTTACCATCCATTCCAGGGTCGGGTGGGGTGAGTCCACCGCGATCAATTCGCGGTTGATGCGAAAAACGACCGGCGTGCCGATTTTCAAATGCACGTCCGATGCACCGCCCTCGATGGCCGTTTTCAGAATGCGCTGGAACAGTTCCATGCCTGAAGCCTAGCAAACCCGCCGGCCAGCGCCAACCGGGAAAACGCGCCCTCATTTCATCGTTGGGGCGAGCGCCTCGCGAGCCGCGAAAACAAAAACAACTTTCGGCTCGCCGGTAATCTCGCCGGATGAATCCGAATGCGCTGCCGGACGGAACGCAAGTTTGGGCTGTTCAAACCATCGTGCCTCTGGCAATTTACTCGGCCATTATTTGGCATAAATGACGCACGATATGACAAGCACGGCAAACCACGCGCCCACTTCAAATCACAAGCTTCTCGCCTGGGTCAAGGAAATGGCCGAACTCTGCCAGCCGGAGCGCATTCACTGGTGTGACGGTTCGGACGCTGAAAATCAGGCGCTCTGCGACCTGATGGTGAAGAGCGGCACCTTTGTCAAACTCGACGCCCAAAAGCGCCCGGGCTGTTACCTGGCCCGCTCGCATCCCAGCGACGTGGCGCGCGTCGAAGACCGAACCTTTATTTGTTCAAAGACCAGAGACGAGGCCGGCCCCACGAACAACTGGGCCGACGCCAACGAGATGAAGCAAAAGCTGCTGGGCCTGTTCAACGGGTGCATGAAAGGACGGACGATGTATGTCATCCCATTTAGCATGGGGCCTCTCGGTTCGCCCATCGGCAAAATCGGCATTGAAATTACCGATTCTCCGTATGTCGTCGTCAACATGCGCATCATGACGCGCATGGGCAAGCCGGTGCTGAACAAGCTGGGTTTGACCGGATCGTTCATTCCCTGCCTGCACTCGGTCGGCGCACCGCTCAAGCCCGGCCAGGCCGATGTGTCGTGGCCGTGCGAACCCGACCCGAAAAATAAATATATTGTTCATTTTCCCGACGAGCCTTCAATCTGGTCTTACGGCTCAGGTTATGGCGGCAACGCGTTGCTGGGCAAAAAATGCCTCGCATTGCGCATCGCCTCCACCGTCGCCAAAAAGGAGGGCTGGATGGCGGAGCACATGCTCATCCTTTGCCTGACTTCGCCGCAGGGCAAAAAACATTACATCGCCGCCGCCTTCCCGAGTGCCTGCGGTAAAACCAACCTGGCGATGATGCAACCAACGGTGCCCGGCTGGAAAGTTACGGCACTCGGCGACGACATCGCCTGGATTCGCATTGGCAAGGACGGGCGGCTTTACGCGATGAATCCTGAAAGCGGCTTCTTCGGCGTCGCGCCCGGCACTTCGATGAAATCGAATCCCAACGCGATGATTGCCACTTCCCGAAACACCATTTTCACCAACGTCGCGCTGACACCGGACGGCGACGTTTGGTGGGAAGACATGGGCGTGCCCGCGCCCGCGAGAGCGATTGATTGGGAAGGCCAGGAATGGACGCCGGAATCAGGGCGCAAAGCCGCACACCCGAACTCGCGCTTCACCACGCCCGCAGCACAATGCCCGGTGATTGATCCCGACTGGCAGAATCCCGAAGGCGTGCCGCTTGCGGCGATTCTTTTCGGTGGACGCCGTCCCGGCACGATTCCGCTGGTCAATGAGGCGTTTGACTGGGAACACGGCGTGTTCATGGGTTCGGCCTGCGGTTCGGAAACCACCGCCGCCGCGCTGGGCCAGGCCGGTGTGCTGCGCCGCGATCCGTTCGCCATGCTGCCCTTCTGCGGTTACCACATGGGCGATTATTTCGCGCACTGGCTTTCGTTCGCGCAACGCGCCGACCGCGGCAAGCTGCCGAAGATTTATTTCGTGAACTGGTTCCGCAAGGATGGCGATGGCCGGTGGCTCTGGCCCGGCTACGGCGAAAACAGCCGCGTGCTCAAATGGATTTGCGAACGCGCCGAAGGCACAGGCAAGGTGGAAAAAACACCCATCGGAAACCTGCCGGCCGCCGATGCGCTCGACCTGTCCGGCCTGAACCTGCCCGCCAACTACCTCAAGCAACTGCTCGCGGTGGACATTGGCGGCTGGAAAAAGGAAATCGAAGACGTGGCCGCGAATTACGCCACGCTGGGCAGTCATTTGCCAAAAGCACTGAACGACCAGTTGGACGGCCTGCGGAAGCGGCTCGGCTGATGCGCGCGCCATCTCAAACCCAGCCGCACAATGAATCCCCCGGTCTTAAAATCCCGACACTTTGAGCGGCGTTCTTGCGGTCATGGCCCCGGCCAAAATTTCATTTTTCCCGCGGGGTTGGGATTGCTGGCCGCCGTGGCGATGTTTTTTGCCCCGGCCGCCCGGGCGGCAGACACGACGAATGCAACCATTTCAATCCTGGTCGTGGAACAGGGGGATCAGCGTCCGATATTTTTAGATTTCATGTCCCGGTTGCGCCAGGTGTTGACAACCAACCTGCCCAGCCACGTCGTGTTTTACCGGGAGAATCTGGATCTGGCGCGTTTTGCCGGAACCAGCTATCGTACCGATCTCGAAGGCTGGCTTCGCAACAAATATCAGGGGCACAAGATGGATGCCATCGTGGCTTCCGGCGAAACGTCCATTGATTTTGTGTTGAAGGTTCGCCCGAAAGTTTGGCCGGAGGCGCCGGTGATTGCCATTGGAACCAAAGGGGTGGAAACCGAGTTGCTGGCGGGCCAGACCAATGTAACCGGAGTCACGGTTGATATTGATGTGCCGGGCACGTTGAAAATGGCGCTGCAACTATTTCCGCACACCCGGCGGATTGCGTTCGTTTCATCGGCAGAAACTGATCTTCCGGAATTTCATAAACAAGACCTTGCAAAGGTGGAGGCTTTTTCCACGAACCGGTTCGAGTTGATCAAACTCGTGGGGCTGACGATGGCGGAGACCAAAGAACGTCTGGCCGCTCTGCCTCCGGATACCATAGTGTTTTATGACGATATCTGGAAGGACGCAGCCGGGCAGTTTTTCGTCCCCGGCGACGCGCTGGAGGAGTTGAGCTTGGTCTCCCGCGCACCTATTTTCAGCCATACGGAGAGCTACATCGGGTCCGGTATGATGGGTGGCTCATGCATTATCAGCCGGAAACTGGCCCCCGAGGTGGCCGGCCAGATTGCCGCCGTCGTCCGTGCCGGCAGCGCGAACTCCGTGCCGGTGATCCAGAGCCAGAGCAGCGTGCTGACATTTGATGCGCGGCTGATGCAAAAATACGGTTTGAGCGAAAAGCTGATTCCACCGGGCAGCCGGGTGCGATCCCACATGCCCACCTTGTGGGAGGCGTATCACCAGCTTGTGATCGTCATCGTGGCGGCACTGGTCATCCAAACCGGCTTGATTGCCGCATTATTGTTGCAACGCCGACGCCAGCGGCAAACCGAAGCGGAACTGTTCCATTCCCAGCAGATGCTGCGCACCGTGCTGGACACGATTCCGCAGCGCGTTTTCTGGAAAGATCGCAATTCGGTTTTCCTTGGTTGCAACAAACAGCTGGCCGCCGATTGCGGTTATTCTGACGCCGGCAAGCTCGTCGGCAAAACCGATTACGAAACCGTTGCCACATCCCAGGCGGACCGCTATCGCGCTGATGATCGCAAAGTGATGGAAACCAACCAGCCCAAACTGAACTACGAAGAACCGCAAAACAAGCTGGACGGGAGCACCGGCTGGTTGAGGACGAACAAGGTGCCGTTGCACGACAAAGACGGCCACGTGATTGGCGTGTTGGGAACATACGAAGATGTCACCGAGCGCAAGCAGATGGATGAGAAGGTGCGTCAATTGTCGCGCGCCGTCGAGCAAAGCCCCGTTTCCATCGTCATCACGAACAAGGACGGAAACATCGAATACGTCAATCGGAAGTTCACGGAGGTGACGGGATATTCCTTCAGCGAGGCGATTGGAAAGAATCCGCGCATTTTGAAATCGGGAGAAATGCCGGCGGAGGTTTACCAGCGGATGTGGAAGTGCATTCGCGATGGCCAGGAGTGGCGCGGTGAGTTCCACAACCGGAAAAAGAATGGCGAACTTTTCTGGGAGTTGTCCATGATTTCGCCCATTTTCAACGCGGCCGGGGCCATCACCCACTACCTCGCCGTCAAGGAGGACATCACCGAACGCAAGCAGCTCGAGGAACAGCTCCGCCAGTCTCAGAAGATGGAAGCCTTTGGCCAGTTGGCCGGCGGCATCGCCCACGATTTCAACAACCTTCTGACCATCATCCAGGGCAACGTCGCCTTGTTCCAGGAACCATTGAATCCCGATCAAGCCGGGTGCTTGGTGGAAATCTCCAAAGCCTCCGAACGCGCCGCCAACCTCACCCGTCAGTTGCTCACCTTCAGCCGGCGCCAGATCTTTCAACCCAAACCGCTCGACCTGAACGAAGTCGTCGCCAATACCAGCAAAATGCTGCAGCGGCTCATTGGCGAACACATCGGCCTGGAAACCCATTTTGCCCCGGGCGGCGCTCCCATCCAGGCCGACCGCACCATGATGGAACAAATTCTCATTAATCTCGCCGTCAACTCGCGCGACGCCATGCCCAAAGGCGGGTGCCTGGTCATTCAGACTGCTGCCGTTGTCGTCAGCCCGGCCGACGCCGAGGCCAACCCGAAGGCCCGGTCCGGCTCGTTCATTCGGCTGAAGGTCACCGACACCGGTTGCGGCATGGCGCCGGAGACACTGGAGCGCATCTTTGAACCGTTTTTCACCACCAAGGAAGTCGGCAAAGGCACCGGCCTGGGTCTGGCCACCGTTTTCGGCATTGTTGAGCAACATCACGGCTGGATCGAAGTGGAAAGCAAACTCAACAGCGGAACCTTGTTTCATATTTACCTGCCCCGCCTGGCGGAAAGCGAAAAAGCGCTGACCGAATTGTCGCAACCCCCTGAAGTCCGCGGCGGAAATGAAACCATTCTGCTGGTCGAAGACGAAGCTCCCGTGCGTTCGATGGCGCGGATGGTATTGGAACAAAAAGGTTATCACGTCATCGAGGCCGATTCCGGCCTGAGCGCCCTGGAACTGTGGAAACAACACCGCGACACGATTGATCTTTTGCTCACCGACATGGTCATGCCCGGCGGCGTTTCCGGCCAGGAACTCGCCGACCGGCTGTGTTCGGAAAAACCCGGCCTCAAGGTCATTTACAACAGCGGTTACACCGATGAAATGCTCGGCGAAAACTCACCCCTGCGCGACAACCCCAACTTCATGGAAAAACCGTTCGGCCTCCATCAACTCCTGAAACAAGTCCGCGATTGTCTGGATGGACTGGCCCGGCATTGAATCGGCGGATTTCTTCTTGTCTTTTTAGAACCATTGTCTGATAACTCCGTCAAACAAACCTGCAAACCATGAAAAATAACCATTTGATCCTTGCTTCAATCCTCCTGTGCGCGGGACTTGTCCCGGTGTATTCCCAACCTGGCCGGGGGCCGGCCATGCCCAATCTGGGAGGCCACATGGCCAAATTGTTCGGCGGAATCTCCGCCTACTCCGCCACCATGGAAACCCAGTCCAAGGACCGTTCCGGCAACAACATGACCATGCCCAGCAAAATCTTTTCCCTGGATGGCAAAACACGCATCGAAACCGACCTGGCGAAAATGAAAAATGGAAACATGCCCCCGGATGCCGCCGAGCAGATGAAAGCCATGGGCATGGACAGCATGGTGATGATCAGCCGTCCCGATAAAAAGGTTTCGTACCTGATTTACCCTGGCCTGCAGGCCTACGCGGAGAATCCCATCCAAGACCACGATGCCACCGCATCCACCGCCGATTACAAGGTGGAAACCACCGAACTGGGCAAGGAAACGGTGGACGGCCATCCTTGCGTCAAAACCAAGGTCATCGTCACCGATGACCAGGGCGCCAAACACGAATCCGTTGTTTGGAACGCGACGGACCTGAAAAAATTCCCGGTCAAAATTGAAACCGTCCAACAGGGGCAGACGATGACCATCTTGTTCAAAGACGTGAACCTGGCAAAGCCGGATGCCGGCCTTTTTGACCCGCCGTCCGGCTACAAACAGTACGACAGCATGCAAGCCATGATGCAGCAGGAAATGATGAAGCGCATGGGCGGCGGCATGGGCATGCCCCCGCACTGATCGCGTCATCCGAGAAGACTCTTTGCCTTCGCCAGCGCCTCGTCCAGCTTGGCCGCGTCCTTGCCGCCGCCGCGGGCGTTGTCGGGCTTGCCGCCGCCTTTGCCACCAACAATCGGCGCGATTTGCTGGATGATTTTTCCGGCCTGAACTTTTGCCGTAAAATCCGGTGAGACCGCGGCCACCAGCGCCACCGCCCCGTTGGCCGCGGCGCCCAGCACAATGACGCCCTTGAAACGGCCTTTCAACGAGTCGGCAACAGATTGCAAGAAATCGCCATCGGCGGAACCGAGATTGTGAATGATCGCAGGTATGCCGTTGATGGTCTTGATTTCCTCGAGCAGGTTGCTCGCGGCGTTGGAGGCTTCGCGCTGCTGCGCAATCCTGGCCTGCTTCTCCATCGCTTTTTGATGTTCCAGCAACGATTCAATCTTCTTTTCCAGTTCATGCACGGGCGAGTTCACCTTGCCCGCGAGCGACTTGATGAGCGCAAGTTCGTCGGTGGCTTTGCGATAAGCTTCGAGGCCGGCAACGGCTTCAATGCGCCGCACACCGGCGGCAATGGCGTTTTCGCCAACGATGCGGACCAGGCCGATCTCGCCCGTCGCGCGCGTGTGCGTACCGCCGCAGAGTTCCATCGAATAGCCGTCCAGCTTGGAAGCGTGGCCGCCGATCTGGACGACACGGACGGTGTCGCCGTATTTGTCGCCGAAAAACTGCATCACGTCCTTGCGCGATTTTACGTCAGCGTGCGGAACTTCAATCCAGTGACACGCCCGCGTTTTCGAGGATGCGTTCATTGACGAGTCTCTCGACATCCGCGACCTGCTGCGGCGTGAGCGGCGCGCTGTTGAAATCGAAGGTCAATTTGTCCGGGCCGACGAACGAGCCTTTCTGCGAAGCTTCCTTGCTCACGACTTCGTGCAACGCCCAATGCAGCAAATGCGTGACCGTATGGTGGCGCTGGATGGCGTTGCGGCGGGGAGCATCAACCTGAAGAACAACTTTATCACCAACTGCGGGAAGATTTTCGCCTTGCACGAAATGCAGCCAGGTATTGCCGGATTTCTGAGTATTCGTCACCCGTAGCAGCGGACGTGAGTCCGCTCCATCTGAAGAAGTGAGCCGACTCACGTCGGCTGCTACGGAAGAAAGGATTTCGCCGGTGTCACCCGACTTGGCCACCCATCTCGGCGTAACAAGCGCTGGTGTCGAGAATGATGGCGGTTTTGTCCTTCAAACCTACGACTTCCAAAACCTTGGCCTGCGTCTCCAGTTTCTCGTAGCCGACGAACTTCGTGGGCATGGTGGTCTCGATTTGCGAAAGCGAAATGACTTCCTTCTTCTGCGCCGCACGGGCGCGAACTTTTTGTTTTTCCATTTCGCTTTCAAACCCCTTGTGTCCACAGTAAGGCCGTGTTCCCGCGCCATTAACTCGGTAAGGTCAAGCGGAAATCCATATGTGTCATATAATTTGAACGCCACTTCTCCTTGAATAATCGGACTAGTCGTAAGCAAATCCGACATACACTGGCAGCTATCCAATACTTTTAAAGGCCCTTTGGTTGATCGCGCTTTCGAGATATGCATCAGTATCAATGACCCTCGGTAATAGGTTGTAAAGCACGAAGCGCGTCCAAATCGTTTCCGTGAGTGTTGGCGTATTCCGATTTTTCAAACTTCTTGCGTGGATATGCTAGCAAAGATGTAACCGGTTTCAAAATTTTGAATGCCGCGATCCAACGTCTTGTTAAATGCCTCTTCCTCGGTGCGGATGACTTCCTGGACGTGCTTTTTCCGGGCGCGGATTTCGGGGAAGACGTCGCCCATCGTGTCGGCGAGCACGTCCACGAGTTTGTAGAAGAACGGTTCGTGGAAGCCGAGCGTGCGGCCGTAGCGCACGGCGCGGCGCAGGATGCGGCGCAGGACGTAGTTGCGGTCGTTGTTGCCGGGCTGGATGCCGTCGGCAATGGCAAACGAAAGCGTGCGGATGTGGTCGGCGATCACCCGAAACGCAATGTCAATTTGGATTTGCTCGGTAGTGGCACAGGCATCTTGCCTGTGAGTTTCCTTCCCAGCCTCAACACACAGGCGAGACGCCTGTGCCACTACCGGCAGCGTGCTGCCGTACTTCTTCCCGCTCAACTCCTCCAGCTTGTCGAAAATTGGGCGGAAAATGTCGGTCTCGTAATTCGAGATTTTTGCGTTGGCAAAATCTTTGAAGCCTTTCGTGC
Source organism: uncultured Verrucomicrobiae bacterium (assembly GCA_963820205.1). Taxonomy (GTDB): domain Bacteria; phylum Verrucomicrobiota; class Verrucomicrobiia; order Limisphaerales; family UBA11358; genus UBA11358. Next base: position 70,367 of record CAWFZJ010000081.1, on the reverse strand, counting down.
CCTGGATGATGCTCGTCGCGCGCTCGAAACCCATGCCGGTGTCCACGTGTTTTGCCGGCAGCGGCGAAAATGTGCCATCCGGGTTCGCGTTGAACTGGATGAAGACGTGGTTCCAGATTTCGATGCAGCGGGCATCGCCTTTGTTCACGAGGCTGCCCTTGGTGTCACCGGCCGGCGTGAGGTCCACGTGGATTTCGCTGCACGGGCCGCACGGGCCGGTTTCGCCCATCATCCAGAAATTGTCCTTTTTGTTTCCGAAGACGATGTGAACTTTTGGATCAAGCCCTTCTTGGCGGAAAATTTCAGCCCAGATGTCGTAGGCTTCCTGGTCAAAATCCGACGGCTCGCCGGGACCGGGTTTATAAACGGTGGCGTACAGGCGGTCGGCGGGAAATTTCCAGACCTTGGTCAGCAGTTCCCATCCCCAGCCGATGGATTCCTTTTTGAAGTAATCGCCGAAACTCCAGTTTCCGAGCATTTCGAAGAATGTGTGGTGATAGGTGTCGAGGCCGACGTCGTCGAGGTCGTTGTGTTTGCCGCCGGCGCGGATGCATTTCTGGGTGTCGGCGGCGCGGCCGGGGGTGTAGGGACATTTGGTCTGGCCGAGGAAGATGGGCACGAACTGGTTCATGCCGGCGTTGGTGAACAGCAGGTTGGGGCTGTCCGGCATGAGGCTGGAAGACGGCACAATGGTGTGCTGCTTCGACTTGAAAAAGTCGAGGAACGACTGGCGGATTTGCGTGCTGGTCATCATGGTAAAATCAGGCTGGAGATTAGTCAAAAACCGGCGTGCAAGGCGAGTTGGAAGTTTATTGGTTGCAGCGCCCGAGGACGGGCGCACTCCGGCCTGACTTCGTCCACCCCGCCGACGACTTCGGGTTCAGATTGAATCGTATGGGGTGTTCACCCCATTGCAGTTGGCGTTAACAAGAGTCAGATTTGAAGCAAATCGGCCTGGGTCAGACGGTGGAAGAATCGAATTACACAACGATAACCACCAATGGTTCTTGGTGAATGCAGGCGCTTGGCCCATTATATGAATGGTCAGCAAAGGCAGGTGCGCCGTCTGGCATCGGACAACGTTTCATGCAGCAACCATCTGACATCCGCAAAATCGCGTTCCTCGGCGATTATCTGCCCAGGAAATGCGGCATCGCCACGTTCACGACGGATTTGCGCTGCGCCGTGGCGGCGGAATTTCCGGCCATGCAGTGCCTGGTCGTCCCGGTCAATGACCTCGCGGGCGGCTACGATTACCCGGCGGAAGTGCGCTTTGAAATTGCGGAGCAGGACCTGCCGTCCTACCTGCGCGCGGCGGATTTCCTCAACATCACGGACGTGGACGTGGTTTGCGTGGAGCATGAGTTCGGCATTTTCGGCGGGCCGGCGGGCAGTCACGTGCTGGCGCTGCTGCGCGAACTGCAAATGCCCATCGTCACCACGCTGCACACGGTGCTGCGCGAGCCAAACACGGAGCAGCGGCGCGTGATGCGCGACCTGATCCGGCTTTCGACGCGGCTGGTGACCATGACCGACCGCGGCCAGCAGTTCCTGCGCGAAGTCTATCAGGCACCGGCAGCCAAAATTGACCTCATCCCGCACGGCATTCCCGACATGCCGTTCGCCGACCCGAATTATTTCAAGGACGAATTCGGCGTGGCGGGCAAGCAGGTGTTGTTGACGTTCGGATTGCTCTCGCCGAACAAGGGCATCGAGTATGCGCTGCGCGCGTTGCCGGACATCATCCGGGAATATCCCAACATCGTCTATATCGTGCTGGGCCAGACGCATCCGAATCTGCTGCGCAACGAGGGCGAAGCCTACCGCCTGAGCCTGGAGCGACTGGCCAAGGACCTCGGCGTTCAGAAGCACGTCGTATTCTTCAACCGCTTCGTCGAGTTGGAGGAATTGATGCGGTTCATCGGCGCGGCGGACATTTACCTGACGCCGTATCTGACCGAGGCGCAAATCACCTCGGGCACGCTGGCCTACGCGTTCGGCGCGGGCAACGCGGTGGTGTCCACGCCCTACTGGCACGCGGCGGAATTGCTGACCGCCGAACGCGGCAAACTGGTGCCATTCCGCGACGCCAAGGCCATCGCCGTCGCCGTTGTCGAACTGTTGCGCGATGAACCATTGCGCCACTCGATGCGCAAGAACGCCTACAAGCTGGGGCGCGACATGGTGTGGAGCCGCGTGGCGCAGCTTTATATGAAGTCCTTCGAGCAGGCCCGTCATGACCACAGTTTTGTGGGCAGAAAATCCTCGCCCATCAAGACGCTCGACGAGCAGCCCGGCCAGTTGCCGGAGATGAAACTGGATCATCTGTTTCGGATGAGCGATTCAACCGGCATTTTCCAGCACGCGAGCTTCACGGTGCCAAACTTCGCCGAAGGTTATTGCACGGATGACAATGCGCGCGCGCTGGTGCTGGCGCTGATGTTGAAACGGCTGGGCCACGGCTCGCCGCACCTCGGCGCGCAGGCCGCCACCTACGCCGCGTTCCTGAACCACGCCTTCGATCGCAAGCGCGGGCGCTTCCGCAATTTCATGAGCTTTGACCGGCACTGGCTGGAAGAAGTCGGCTCGGAGGATTGCCAGGGTCACGCGCTTTGGGCGCTGGGATTGTGCGTGGCGCAGGCGGGCCAGGGCAGTTTTCAAATGCTGGCGGCGGAATTGTTCGAACAGGCCCTGCCCGTGGCCGCCGACTTCATGTCGCCGCGCGCGGTGGCGTTCACGCTCATCGGCATTGACGAATATCTGCGGCGGTTCAGCGGGGACCGGCGCGCGAACCAGATTCGCGAATCGCTCACGGCAAAACTCATGCAACGCCACACCGACGCCGCCACCGACGAGTGGCAGTGGTTTGAAGAAGTGGTTTCCTATGCCAACGCCAAGCTGCCGCACGCGATGATTCTCAGCGGACGCTGCCTGAACAACGGACCGATGCTGGAACTCGGCCTCAAGACCCTGCGATGGCTGATAAAAATCCAGACTTCGGATGCCGGCTCCTTCCGGCCTATCGGCTCGAACGGATTTTATCCGCGCGGCCATGAACGCGCGCAATTCGATCAACAACCCATCGAAGCCCAGGTGACAATTTCCGCCTGCATCGAGGCGTATCACGCGACGGGCGACATGTTCTGGGTCACGGAAGCGCGGCGGGCTTTCGAGTGGTTCCTCGGTCGAAACGATCTGGGTCTGGCACTTTACGATTCGACTACCGGCGGTTGCCGGGACGGATTGCACGTGGACCGTTTGAGCCAGAACCAGGGCGCCGAGTCCACGCTCGCCTTCCTGCTCGCGCTGGCGGGAATGCAGGCGCTGCAGAACACGATCACCAGCTTCAAGGAACCCGCCGGCAAATGACCGGTGCGCGCAGAACCCCGCAGTCAATATTATGACCACCCCCACCCAGCCACCCATCCACGCCAAACGCATTGGCCCCACCCTGGTGCCCGACCGCTCGCGGGTGCTCATGCGACCCTTTTATCCCAGCCGCGACGACATCGCGCGGAGGATCGTCGCCCGCGTCCTGGCCCTCTCAGACGAAGCCGTCGCCCGGCTGATGAGCCAGGTGTTGGGCGAGTTTGCGGATCGCCACGAGCACGTTGAAAGTTTTTTCCGCAGCCGCTTCACGCAGGTGCGTCATTACTTGGGCGAGGCATGGGAGACTTCGTTGGAACGGCAGGCGCTCATCGGCGCTCACTTCACGCACGAATACTCCCCGGAATCCGCGGCGCTGTTCAATCCTTCCATCGTGCCGCACCCCGACCAAAGCGGGCTGCCCAAAGGCGCGCTGCGTTTCATCCTGAGCCTGCGGGCCACGGGCGAAGGACACATCTCCTCCATCACCTTCCGCACCGGCATCGTCAGCGCGCACCATCGGATTACGCTCACGCCGCCGGGGCCGTTTGTGACGGAGCCGGAGCGTGTGCCGAGCGCAGCTTACGAGAAGGCGCTTTTTGGCCGCAAACTCCAGGAAGCGGGCGTGCAGAATGACTTTTGCCAGCGCGTGCTCGGGCAACTCCCCGAGGCCTTCATCCTCGACGACCTGCACCACGTCCTGACCACGGAGCGCCGGCAAACGGACCCGGCGGACGCCACGGCAGACCGTGCCGTACGCGGCATCCTGCTGCTGGCCGAGTCGAACTACGAAGTCCACTTTGCCCCTGACAGCCGCGTTTCCCAGCGCGTCCTCTTCCCGTCCACGGCCAGCCAGCGCAACGGCATCGAGGACGCGCGCTTCGTTCGGTTCCAGAACGACGACGGCGGCGTCACCTACTATGCCACCTACACCGCCTATGACGGCAAGATGATCCTGCCACAACTGTTGGAGACGCCGGACTTTGTGGATTTCAAATTCACCACGTTAAACGGTCCCGCCGTGCAGAACAAGGGCATGGCGCTGTTCCCGCGCAAAATCAACGGCCAATTTGCCATGCTTTCGCGGCAGGACGACGAAAACATCCTCCTGATGTTTTCCGACAACATCCATTTTTGGCAGACGCCCAAAGTGTTGCTCTCGCCCGCGCAACCATGGGAATTCATAAAGATGGGCAACTGCGGCTCGCCGATTGAAACCGAACGGGGCTGGCTGGTGTTGAGTCACGGCGTCGGCGCGATGCGGAAATATTGCCTCGGCGCATTTCTGCTCGACTTGAACGACCCCACGCGCGTCATCGGCCGCCTGCGAGAACCTTTGCTTTCTCCGAACGAATCGGAGCGCGAAGGTTACGTCCCGAACGTGGTGTACACTTGCGGTGCGCTGCGGCACGGTCAGGAACTCATCATCCCGTACGGCATGAGCGACTACGCCACCAGCTTCGCCACCGTGTCGCTCGACGAAGTGTTGGGAGCAATGGATTTGTACGGCCCCGGCAGTCAATGACCGCTGGCGGATTATGGCGCGGCCTATCGGTATAGCGAAAAGCCCGCGCGGAATTCATCCGATTTTTTGTTGTAGCCCAACAAACTTTCGCCATAGCCGGTGAAGTATTGCACGTCGAGATACAAACTGAAGCTGCCAAAAATTCTCATCGTCGGATAAGTCAGGTCGAGTTGCAGGCTCCCGTGATTTGCGTCCTGGCCCATCCGGCCAAACGCCGACAATTGCAATCCGCGCTTCCAGCCCGTGATGGCCCGCAAGTCCACGTAGCCGCGGTAATCGGCGATGTCAGGATTGTCGCTTAAATCACCGAGATAAACCCACGTGCGCGGCTGCAAGGTAAGTTGCAAGCCATCGTCGCGCCCCAAAACCAGCGTTGGCCGGAAATACGCAATGTTCAGGCTGCGCGAATCCGCGCCGTCTTTGCCGTTGGACTCGTGCTTCAACCCGCCTTGCAAATCGAGTTGGATCCAATTGGCCGGTTGTCCGCCAACCATGCGTTCCCACGAATAGAAAAATTCCGGTTTGTAGCTCGTGTCGTAAAATGGAGCCGACGGCGCGTTCCAATCCCACAACGAAGATTGCGTGTAGGCGATGTAAAAGCCTTTGAGCGCGGGCACGTTGGTCGCGAGCCAGCCTTCATTGTACAAAAGTTGATACGCGAAACTGATCTGGAATTTGGCGTTGGGCGATTTCGTTCCCGCGATGAAATAGAACGGTTCATAGCCGGAGATGTGCTCCTTGAAAAACCGGCCGGGATCAAAGCCCCTGCCCGGCTCCACCGGCTCGACTTCCTTGATGAACCGGGTAAAAATCGAATCCGTTTCTTGCTCCGGCGCAATCGCGATCAGAGCCGGAGCTTCCACGTCCAGCACCACGCGGTTTGCCTTCAGGCGGGGAAATTCAATCACGACCCGCCCCGTGACTGAATTTGGCAGGGTGGAAAGATATTCCCGGCGAACAAAAGCGCCGGGCACAATCGTGACCACATTGGATTCAGCGGAACGCAACTCCATCGAACCGTCAAATGTGCCCTGCGAAGAAATGATTTTTCTTTCGATCCGCTCCGGAAACGTCCACGAAACCTCATTGCTCGAAGTATTTAGCGCGTTAAACCAAATGCTCACAGAACTGCCGGCCGTTACCGGCTCCGATGCGATGGTGAAAGTGAACGTCCCGTCCTGCCCGCGGGCGAACGACGCTAAACCCAGCAAAATAAACACCCACGCCCGCAGGCAAAATCTTTGATGGCGTCGGATTTTCATGCTCAAAATTTCAGGCGACCGCAGGGTGCCCCTGTGTTTCGCCGAGCGGGCCAATATTGCAGGTCGTGTGCGTTCAGGCAACCCTGGAAACCAGTTGAAACAGGACGCACCTTCCGGCATCTCCTTGGACAACACCCACTTTTGAGCGCGGCGGCCCCGCTTTTTTGGACAACTCATTTTGCGTTTGTCAAGAGCGTTCCGGGAAATTTTTCAAAAAATATTTCTTGAGAAAGTTTTGGTTTGGAGCGAAGAGATAGCCAGTAGGCGCGAGTTAAAAAATGCGCATTGTTCTTTGGAAAGTCCAACCAGATTTACCCTGCTCTGTTCGTGATTCGCTACAATCCTTGAACCGTAGTAATAAACGATCAATGGAGCCAATCTGTGACTGTGGCCGACATGCCTTCACTGGAAGTCGAAAGCAGCCCGGCGGTTCCGCATGTTGTAAAACATGTTCAAAGGATCATGTCGCACACGGCAATGGCGGGGTTTTTTATTTTAAGTGGGGAAGCAAAGCCCGCCAATTGGCGGGCTTTTTGTTTTGGGCAAACTTTTCGTCTGGTGCTAATCTCCCTTCATGGCGCGCGATGATTTGTTTGCAACCCCGGCTGAATCAAAGCCGCGCGCTTCGACCACGCCGGAAGCTTCCCGCCATCAGCCGCTGGCCGCGCGAATGCGGCCGCGCCAGCTCGATGAGTTCGCCGGCCAGACGCACCTCCTCGGCCCCGGCCAGTTGCTGCGCCGCGCCATCGAAGCCGACCGCATCCAATCGCTGATTTTCTTCGGCCCGCCGGGCACGGGCAAAACGTCGCTCGCCCAAATCATCGCGCGCCAGACCAAAAGCAAATTCGAGCGGCTCAGCGGCGTCGAATCCAACGTCGCCGACATGCGCCGGGTGCTGGCCGCCGCCGCCAACCGCCTCGAAAACACCGGCCAGCCAACGATTTTGTTCATTGACGAAATCCACCGATTCAACAAAGCGCAGCAGGACGTGCTGCTGCCGGATGTCGAGAGCGGTGTCGTCCGGCTTATCGGCGCAACGACCCATAACCCGTTTTTCTTCGTCAATTCACCGCTCGTCTCGCGCTCGCAGATTTTTGAACTGTGCCCGCTGACGGAGGATGAACTTTTTTCACTGCTGCAACGCGCGCTGGCAGACGTTGAACGCGGACTAGGCTACATGAAAATCAAGGCCGAGAAGGATGCGTTGCGCCATCTCGCAAAAATGGCCGATGGCGACGCGCGCAAGGCCCTGAACGCGCTGGAAATCGCCGCGCTCACCACGTCGCCGCAAAAAAACGGCGTGATTCACCTCGACCTGGCCGCTGCCGAGCAAAGCATCCAGAAAAAATCCGTGGTGTACGACGACGAAGACGCGCACTACGACACGATTTCCGCCTTCATCAAATCCATGCGCGGCAGCGACGCGGACGCGGCGCTTTACTGGCTGGCGAAGATGATTCACGCCGGCGAAGACCCGCGTTTTATTGCGCGGCGGATTGTGATTTGCGCGGCGGAGGACGTGGGTCTGGCGGACCCGATGGCGCTGGTACTGGCCAACACGGCGTTGCAGGTGGCGGAATTTGTCGGCTGGCCCGAGGCGCGAATTCCGCTGGCCGAAGCGACGGTCTATATTGCCACCGCCAACAAGAGCAACAGCGCTTACCTGGCGATTGACGCCGCGCTGGAGGACGTGCGTTCCGGTCGCACGCTGCCCGTGCCGGAACATTTGCGAGACGCAAATTACAAGGGCGCGGAACGGCTGGGTCATGGCCAGGGCTACGAATACGCGCACGACCATCCCGGACATTTTGTCGCGCAGGATTACCTCGGCGCGGACCGGCGTTATTACGAGCCGACCGAACAGGGGGTGGAAAAGAAAATCAAGGAGCGGCTGGACAACTGGCGAAAGCAAAAACAAGTTGCGCTCGGCAGCAAAACAAAACAGAAATAATTTATGAAACGAGACAGGATGGGAGATCGGATGGAAGAATTGCAATTGCCGGAGGGTTTTTGCATGTTAATTCGCCGACTTCGCCGTGGAGGAATTATTCTCCATTCATTCTACTTTTTTTTCTGCGGATGTGCTGGCGGGGCATTTATCGCGGGAATGGGTTTTCACGGTTGGATTCCTTGGGCTATTGTCGCATTTATTATGAGTTTGGTATGTCGTCTTACCGCCTTGCTTCCTGTCGGGCGGAAATACATCTCCGCATGGAAAGTCGCAGAAAATCCACAGATTGTGTATTGGGCACATTCCTTGGATGGCCAAGGGCGAGCCGTTGACGAGTCCGTGACAGAATCAAAAAATATCAGACTGCATCTAAAAGACGGCACGCAACTGGCAATCGAAGCCGTTCGAGGAACTGGAATATCGCAAGAACAACTGCGGGAAGTTATTTCTTGGCTGCGTCAGCGCAACGCTTCGATCCGATGGGGAAACTATGACAAACCTTGTTTTTGAAAAAATCACGATGACTTTTCCCATTTCAGATTCCAAAGCCGCGCTGCGAAAACAAATCCGCGGCGCGCTGCAAAAGATTTCCCCGGCGGCGCGCAACGTGATGTCCGCGCAAATCCGCGACCGGCTCAAAGAATCGGCTATTTGGAAAAACGCCGGAGTGGTTTTGTTTTTCGCGCCGCTGCCGGATGAGCCGGATGTGTGGCCGCTGTTGGAGGACGCGCTGGCGGGTAAAAAAATTGCCGCCCTGCCCCGCTTTGATTCTGCAAGCAATGCTTACGTCGCGTGCCGGGTGAAAAATCTGCGGAGCGAAATTGTGACCGGGCAATTCGGCATTCGCGAGCCGGGCACGTATTGCGTTGAGATTCCGTTGAAACGGCTGGATTTGGCGCTCATCCCCGGCGTGGGGTTTGATTTACAGGGGCGGAGGCTGGGCCGCGGCCGGGGATTTTACGATCGTTTGCTGGCCGATGTGGGCGGCATCAAATGCGGAATTGCTTTTGATGAACAAGTGATGGAGGAAATTCCGACCGGTTCGCAGGACGTTCGCCTGAATTTTATTTTGACGCCGGCGCGCTGTGGGGAAATTGCGGATTGAATGTGCAGCGCGATTATTATTCATGCTGCTGGTTCATCATCGGCATGCCGTTTTCCCAGCCCTGCGGGGCATTCCACGGACGAGCCGAAGCGTTTTCGGGTTCATCGGTTTCGCAACCGCTGACCGCGACGAGCACACCGCCCAGCAAAAGAAGCAAGAGCCATTTGACGGCGCGGCATTTCATCTCAGGAAGCTGGATGCGCCGGGCTGACTTCGTCACCTTCTATCACCTCACCGAGTTTCCAACCCGGCACAATGTTGGCAATGCAACGATCCTTTTCGAGGCTGCGCACGATGACTTTGGCGACGAGTCTGCCGTCGCGGCTGACCAAAAGCTCGCCGTCTTCGAGAACGCCCTGTTCCTGGCCGATGTTCAGCACAACAAAATCCCATTTCGGATCCACCACCAAAATTTTGCCTCTGAGATCGGCGCGCAATCGTACAGTCGTATCCTGTCCTACCAGTGCCTCAAGCTGTGTTTTGTAACGGTTGGCGAGATGTTCCAAAACAATCTTCTCCTCGTTTATGGCCTCGATGGTTTCCTGCGCGGTTTTCAAGGCGTGGTTCAATTTCCCCACTTCCTCGGGCTTCACGCCGGTGGCCCGATACTGGCCCAGTTCCGCCAGCGCATCCTCGCGTTCCTGGGTGGTCTTGGTCAGCTTGTCGGACAAATCATCAGCCCGCTTCTTTTGCTCCGCGGCGGTGGCAACTGCCTTGGCGTCCTCGGCCTTCGCATCCGTCAACTCCAGATTGGCTTGGGTCAGGTCTTTTTTCGCCTTGTCCAGTTCTTTTTCCGCTTTTTCTTTTTCGCCCTCGGCCGCAACTCGGCCATCGCGCTGGGTGTTTCGATCGGTGACAAGGGTGGAGATTTTATCTTTTACCAAGATAATGTTCACCGTGCCCGCGGCCAGCGCCGCAAGAATGGCCACAATCAGACTGATACGAATCAACATGGCTTGAATTGCAATTTTGCCGATAAGTTAAACGTTCGCGCCCAATGTGTCAATGCCGGTTTACGTTTTGTGTAACCGCATATTTAGTTCTTCTTTTGCGGCATGGATGCGGGATGCCGTGCAATGACGCCGGTCAAAGGCCGAAATATTGAATAAAACGCCAAAAACGTGTTTGGATTGGCGCATAATCGCTTCGTCCGGCAACGGCGTCATCCTCCAAAAAATTGCAGGTCCGGATGTATTTGTCGTTCCTAAAAGTTTCCGTGGCAATCACGGACTGGCCAGCCGGTGAATTTTCTGATTTGCTCTCCGCCATGAATCAAACCGTTATTCGCCAACTGCGCTCCCTGCTGGCTTTGGGCCGGGTGTCGCATTTGCCAACGGTCTGGTCGAATTGTCTCGCGGGCTGGTGGCTGGGCGGTCACGGCAATGTTGCGAAACTGCCGCTGTTGTTTGTGGGCGCCAGCGCGCTTTACACGGGCGGAATGTTTTTAAACGACGCCTTTGACGCGGATTTTGACCGCCAGCGCCGCGCGCAACGCCCGATCCCTTCCGGCGCGATTCCGCTGCCCGCCGTCTGGCGCTGGGGACTGGCGTGGCTCGGTCTGGGCGCGCTGTGTTTGACTGCGTTGTGCAAAACGGCCGGGGTGCTCACGGTGGTGCTGCTGATGTGCATCATCATTTACGACGCAACGCACAAAGCCGTCACCGCGTCGCCGTGGCTGATGGGTTTGTGCCGTTTCTGGGTGTATGGCATTGCCGCTTCGACGGGCGTGGCAGGCGTCAACGGCGGGCCGATTTGGTGCGGCAGTCGCGCTGGCATTATATGTGGCCGGATTGGGTTATCTGGCGCGGCACGAAAGTGCTCGCAGGCGGATGCCGTATTGGCCCCTGGCGCTGGTGGCGGCGCCGATCGTTTTAGCCGTGTTGATGAACTCAGGGGAATATCGTGTTCGAGCCATCTGGTTGTCGCTCGTGCTCGCGCTGTGGATCGCGCTTTGCGTACGGACAATTTTTCAAGCCGGCACGGGCAATGTCGCGCACATTGTGTCGGGTTTGCTGGCGGGAATTGTTTTTGTGGACTGGCTGGCGGTCGCGCCATTGTGCCCGAACTGGCTGAGTTTTGTGTTTTTGACTTTGTTTGGCGCGACACTATGGCTTCAGCGATTCGTACCGGCCATCTGAATTTACTGACCGGCGTCCGCCCGCCCGCCGCGTTGCGACAGACATTTCCACGCCCGACGAGACGTCGGCGCTCCCAAGACCGGCAATATCCGGTTCCATCAAAAAACGAAGCTGGTGGTGGCAGCCAGCGGCGTCCCACGGAACAATTACGTTTACGAATTACGGCCACCTCATCGGGAATGCGTTCGATGCGGTGGACATGGGTGCGAAGTGGGTTGAGCTCAGGCGTGCGACCCAACAAAAAGAGCCACCCGCATGGGTGGCTCGATTGGTTTTTAAGTTGGTTCGCCAGATTGGCCTGCGCAGCCAATTATCGCTTTCGCGATGCGTAGGACAGCAGGCTGATACCACCCAGCGCCAATAGCGCGAGGCTGGAAGGCTCGGGAATACATATGGTGTCTATCACAACCTGACCCACGTCCCCGGTCTCCGTTACAATCACATCCTCCGACGCCGGGTTGATCGGCAAATCAGCCAGATAGACAGATTGCAACCAATCACCACTTCCCGCTGCGACGGTGAATTGAAGTGTTGATACAACGCTCTGTTCATCACCGTAGTCCACCGTGACAACTGGCGCCGGGCCGGCGTTCGGCTGCCAAGTAACCTGCGTCCACACTTCCTTGGTGTAATAGGGATCATACGGAGTGTTGGGGACATAAAAGTCAATCGAATCGTTGGCACCGAGGGTCCAGACACCAATATGGTTGTCGTAAAAATACGACCAAGATCCGCCATTAATCGTTGCCGTTGGCGTCCCATACGGGTTGTAGTACGTGTCCGCAACTACTGGATTGGCAATGGCCGCGAAATCCCAAGCCTGATAAGTTGTGCCGGGACCGCCCCTCGTCCACGGAGGCGGATAAAGGTCATCTGCCTTCACCGAGGCCACCGAACTGCCGAACACGACCGCTACCGTCATGCATCCAAGAATATATTGTTTCAGCTTCATAATTTTCTCCGATTTATGGGTGGAAAAAACCATTTTAAGCCTCCCAAGAGGCATTGAAAATCTCCAACCTGTTACCAATTGTCGTTATTTTTACTCTTTTTTCCACGCAAGTCAACAAATTTTTTACGATTTTTACATGAAAAAACGGGCCGGGATGACACGTTTTTTATGCTGATTTGACGTTTTCTCATTGGATGCGGGACTCGTCCCGCATCCTTTTGTTATGGATTTCATCGGGCAATTCTGAAACAACTACCGTCATGGCCGAAACCAACCGCCGCTTCCCCCGTTATGTCGCGCTGGCCGCCTTGCTGATTTATGGGTTGACCCTGAGCCGGGGCGTCACGCTGCACAGTCTGCCGCTGACGGCGAAAGTAGCGGGCTGGGACTGGCAGCCGATGGCTGGCCAGCCGTTGCTGTGGCTGCTCACTCTGCCGTTGCGCGGCCTGCCGGCCGGCTGGATTCCCGTCAGCTTGAATTTGTTCTCCGCCGTTTGCGGGGCGTTGACGCTGGGATTGCTGGCCCGTTCCATCCAGTTGCTGCCGTGGGATCGCCCTTGGAACACCAACAACGGCTGGGCTGACAAATTGCCCATGCTGCTGGCGTGCGTGGTCTGCGGACTGGAGTTTGCCTTCTGGCAGGAGGCCACCGCCGCCACGGGCGAGATGCTGGACATGCTGCTCCTGGCGGCGGCCATCTGGTGCCTGCTGGAATATCGTGTCGGCAGGCAGTCCGGCTGGGTTAATGCGGCGGCGGTTATCTGGGGTTTGGGCTTGGCGGAGAATTGGGTGATGCTGCTCACCCTGCCATTGTTTGTGGTGTCCTTGATCTGGCTGCGGCAGATGCGTTTTTTCAAGGCGGATTTTCTGTTGCGGATGATGTTGCTGGGACTGGCGGGTTTCTCCATTTACGCCTTGCCGCCGCTGGTCAACGGTTTGATGCCGCATTCGCCCTGGAGTTTTGGCGAAGCTTGGATCGCGACCTTCAAGCTGACCAAACATACTCTTTTGATGCTCTACGCCCGGTTTTGGGTGGGGCATCGGTCAATGATGTTCGCGGTGCTGATCTTTTATTTGGTGCCCACTCTGCCCTGCCTGGTGCGCTTGCGCGACGAGGGAAACCAAAACAAACCCAAAGTGGACCAGTTTCAGATCTGGATTTACCGGGCTTTGCGCGTTGCGCTGCTGCTGGTGTGTCTGTGGCTGACGTTTGACCCGACCGTCAGTCCGCGGCAGATCGTGATGCGACAATTTAAAGTCTCGCTGCCCCTGTTGAGCTTTGATTACTTGAATGCGTTGGGCGCCGGCTTTTTGGCCGGGAGCCTTTTACTGATTTTCGAAATGGGTTCGCAGCAGCGTCGCAGCCGATCATCCGGTTTATGGTGGCTGGCGAAGCGCATGGCCGCGCCGATGCTGGCGGGTGTGTTGGGTTTGATGACGGTGGGGTTGATTGCCCGGAATGCTTCCGCCGTGATGCACGCAAACCGTCAGCCGCTGCACAGTTTTGGGGATCTGGCCATGCGTTCCCTGCCGGCGGAAGGCGGCATCGTTTTGAGCGATGACCCGCAAAAACTGTTTGTTTTCCAAGCCGCCCTGGCCCGCCGTGGTGAAAGCCGCCGGTGGTTGCCGGTGGACACCAAATCGTTGCCGGACCCGGAATATCGGGCGCAGTTGGAACGGAAGTGTCCGGACGGTTGGTTGACCGGCGCCAATCGGCATGAACTCAACCCGCCTGAAATGATGTCATTGCTCGACCACGCGGCGCAAACCAAACGTCTCTTTTACCTGCACCCCGCGTCTGGCTTTTTGTTGGAACGGTTTTACCTGCAACCGCACGGTGCCGTTTACCGAAATGAAGCCTTATCCGAAGGACCAGTTCAATGGACCGCCGATGTCAGCGTTGGAGGCGGATCAGAACGAAAAGTTCTGGGATGAAGCCTGGCAAACGGAACTGGAGCCGGCAAGCCGGGCCTGCTCTCCACAGTATTCCGGCCGGCCGAAAACCCGGGAGACTTTTCTTCGGCGTTTTCATTTGAGCGCAATCCCATCCTATCAAAGCCAGTTGCTGGGCGATTGGTGCTCCGCCGCCCTCGACGGCTGGGGCGTGGAATTGCAACGCAATGGCCGGTTGCCGGAAGCGCGTCGGCGATTTGAGCAGGCCATTGCCTTGAACACGAACAACCCGGCCGCGAGGATCAACCTGCAGTGCAACGCCAATCTTCAGGCCCACAACAACATGAGCGTCGCTGAAGCGGACACGGTCGCCAGCCAGTTGGGGGACTTGCGGCAATTGAGTGTGATGATCAGCCGTTACGGACCATTCGACAGTCCCGTCTTTTGCTATCTCCTGGGCAATATGTATCGGCAAACCGGTCTGTTCCGCCAGTCCGTGCAACAACTTGAGCGCGCCGGGACGCTCGCTCCCGGTTCGCTGGCGCCGGAGTTCACCCTGGCGCAACTTTATTCCCGCTGGCGCATGGATGACAAAGTTTTTGAAATCGTCAGCCAGCTTCGCAAGCAGACACATGCTTCGCCGGCGGGAGACATGTTGGATGTGGATCTGGCCATGCTGGAGGCCAATTCCTGGCTGTCGCAAACCAACCTCGCCCAAGCGAACAGCGTGCTGCAATCTGTTTTGAAGCGCCATCTGGATGACAACCGGACCTTGAATCTGGTATTGCAGGCCTATCTGGCCTTGGGTGATTATACCAACGCGCTGCAACTGGTGTCCGGGCAACTCGCCACGGAACCCAATAACGTGGCGGCCCTGGTCAATCAGGCCGGCGTCCTGATCCGGATGGGAAACAGTTCCAATGCCATCGCGCTCTTGAACCACGCGCTGGCCATCACCAACAATCCCCTGGCACGGTTCAATCGCGCGTATGCGTATCTGCAAACCGGAAACCTTCCAGCGGCGGAAGCAGACTATCTTGAACTCGACAACTCACGGGCGGACGCCTTTTCTGTGCATTTCGGCCTGGCGGAAATTGCCGGGCGCCGGCACGACACGAATCTCGCCATTCACCACCTGGAACTTTGCCTCTCCAACGCACCGGCGGGAACCGCCAAGTGGCAGGAAGCGCGCAAGCGGCTGGACGCCCTTGAACCACCCGTGCGGAAACACTGAACCGGCTGCCCGCAGCCCGGCAAAACCCGGGAAAAGTGAGCCGACTCTCGTCGGCTGCTGCGATGAGAGGATGTTTTGAGACAGCCTCCGCTGCGCGCCTCCACCGCACGAAGGAGTTGACGGCACGGGGCGTCACGCGCAAATTCTTGTTCGCTTGGCTGACAAGATAAAATTTCGCGTTTGGGATTCCCTTTCGCCGCGGCGGCGCAAGTTGGCGCTCTGGATTTTCTGGCTGTTGTTCGCCTACGCCATCATCGGGTTTTTCATCCTGCCGCCCATCATCCGCGCCGTGGCGGTCAAACAGTTGTCCAAACAGCTCGACCGCGAGGTTTCCATCCAGAAGGTGAAACTCAATCCGTTCGTCCTTTCAACCACCATTCGCGGCCTCCTCATCAAGGACAAGAACGGCGAGCCGTTTGTTTCGTGGGACGAGGTTTATGTGAATTTCCAGCTCTCGTCGTTTCTGGGCCATCCCTGGGTTTTCAAGGAAATCAGCGTGACCGGACCGTTTGCCCGCGTGCAGATGAACCAGGATGGCACGTTTAATTTTTCCGACCTCATCACGAAATTCTCCACCACCAACGCACCCGCCGCGCCGCCCAAGGACGCCGGCCAAACCCATCGGCCTGTGGATTGACCGGCTGCTCATCACCAACGCCACCGCCTCGGTGACCGACCTGACGCATCGCCAGCCGTTCAAGCGGCTGGCCGGGCCGTGGAACCTGACGCTGGAACATTTCAAAACCAATCCGGACAACAAAAATCCCCACGTGTTCACCGGCACGACGGACGCGGGCGAAAGGATTTCGTGGAACGGATTTTTTTATCTCGACCCGTTGCGCTCGTGCGGTGAGCTGACGCTCGAAAATCTCCCGCTGAACAAATACGCCCCGCTGTACCAAGACCGGCTGCCCTTTGAAATCCGCGATGGGTTTGTGGGCGTTGACGTGAATTACCGGCTGGAACTCAGCGCCACCAACCGGATCATCGCCGTGACCAACACCAGCTTCACGCTCCGGAATTTCAAACTCGCCGAACCGGACAGCGAAACCAACATGGTCGAGCTTTCCCGTTTCGCCGTGACCGGGGTGAACGTGGATGCCGTGGCCCGGCAGGCGGAAATCGGTCTTGTGTCCGCCGACGGCGGCAAGTTCTTTTTGCTTCGCAAGCGGAATGATTCAACGAATGTGGCCGTGGCCGTGACCGCGCCTTCCCAACCGGCGGAAGCTGCCACGAACGCGCCCGGCGGCATTCCGGCGTTGCTGGGTTCCATTACCAACGCCGCCGCTTTGCTCCTCAATAGCACCAATCTCTGGACCGCCACCGTCCACGACGTGGAATTCACCAATTGCGCCTTCAGCCTCGAAGACCTGGCCAATTCCCGCCCGGCCCGGCTGGACCTTGATGACATCACGTTGAGCGTCAAAAATATTTCCAACCTCCCCGGCACCAATCTCACCGTCGCTTTGTCCCTGCGCTGGAACACCAACGGCGCCATCAAAACCGAAGTGGCCGTCTCCTTCGCGCCACCGACCGCCGACATCCAGCTTGATCTGGACCGGCTCGATTTTGGTCCGCTGGATCCGTATCTCGAACCTAAATTGAATCTCTACATTCCCGGCAGCGAGTTCGGTCTCCACGGCCGGATTCAACTGCACACCCCGGCGGGTCAACTGCCGGAGGTTTCCTTCCAGGGCGACACGTGGCTCGACGGCTTTCGCGCCGTGGATGGCGCCTTGGGCGAGGATTTGTTGAAATGGGATTCCGTCCGCGTCTCCGGCATTGACGCCAACCTGAATCCACTGAGCGTGGCCATCAAGGAAATCGCCCTGAACAACGTGACGGCGTCCCTCGTCATCGAAACCAATCACACCATCAATCTGCTCGCCGCTTTGCGTCCGGCGGGAAGCAATGCCCCGGCGGAAACCAACGCGCCGGCCACCACCAACGAAACCAAGGTTGTAGCCGCCACTAAAACTCCAGCCGCGCCCGAGACCAATGCAACGCCCGCTGCGCCGCTGCCGCCGATCACCATCGGCAGCATTGTCATATCCAATGCCGCCGCCAGCTTCACCGACCGTTCGCTCACGCCAAATGTCCACGTCGCCATCCAGCAGTTCAGCGGGGAAATCGCCGGCATTTCATCCACGGAACCGCGGCACGCGGATGTGAATCTGCATGCCGCCGTGGATGGCGTTGGCCCGATTGACATCGCCGGCCACATCAATCCCTTCAGCAGGACCGCGACCAACGATCTGAAAATCACCTTCAAAAACGTGGATTTGACGCCCACCAGCCCGTATTCCGGCAAATACGCCGGCTATCCCATCGCCGAGGGAAAGTTGAACCTGGACCTGGCGTATAACCTGGCCGGGCGGAAACTGAAATCGAAAAATGTCATCACGCTTGACCGGTTCACCTTCGGCGAACAAGGTGAACAGTCCTGACGCGACGCATTTGCCCGTGCGCCTCGCCGTTGCCATCCTCAAGGACCGCAACGGCCAGATTCTGCTCGACCTGCCCGTCGAAGGCAGCCTCGACGACCCGAAATTCCGCATCGGCAAGGTCGTAGTGCGTACCCTTCTGAACATTCTCGAAAAGGCCGCCACGTCACCGTTCTCACTGCTGGGCGCGGCGTTCGGCGGAGGCGGCGAGGAGTTGAGTTATCAGGATTTTGCGCCGGCCAGCGCGGTGCTGTCGCCAGCCAACGAACAGAAGCTCGATACTTTGGCGAAAGGGCTTTACGAACGCCCTGGCCTGCAACTGGAAATCGCCGGCAGCATTGATCCCGTGGCCGATCGCGACGGTCTGCGCTACAACAGCCTGGAAAAACAAATCCGCACCCGGCAATGGATGTCGCTCGACAAATCCGAACACGCCGCCACCACGCCCGATCAAATCACGCTGACCCCGGAGCAACATGCCGCCTGGGTGAAGAAACTTTACGACGAGGCTTGGGACGAGGGTGTCATCAACACCGAGTTCATCACCGCCAACACCAATCTCGCCGCCCTCGCCGCGCAAATTCCATCGCGCTCGGCCAAAATTGAAAAGGGCGCGACCCTTTTGATGAAAGGTCACGATCAACCCCCGCGCCGAAATCGTCCAAACCCGCCGGCGTTTCCACTCAGGCCAAACCAACCGCGCCAACCGCGCTCACCGACCCGATGGAAACATTGCTGATGGCCACCATTCCCATCCCGGCTGGTGATTTTGAAGCGCTGGCGTCCGATCGCGCCAAAGCCGTTCGCGCCTACCTTCTGCAAACGGGCAAGGTCGAAGCCGCGCGCCTTTTCCTCACCGAAAATCAGACCGGCGGCGTGCGTTCCGACGGCAGCCGTGTTTATTTGCAGTTCAGGTAAGCTGTACTGAGCCAACTTTGTGATTGAAGGACCAACGAGGTTGAAAGCTGGTTGAAATTGCGAGTGATGTACGAGTTCACCTGGTTGCGTGGGTCGCAAATGTCGTCCAGCCGTCGTGCGGTAGTGTCCTAATTTGAATTGAAAAAACTGACAATCTCACTTGCCTTTTTTCGAGTGTTGTCACCCGACTTAATAAGTATGTCATGCGGCATGAATGATTCTTTCTCCAACGCTTGATGAACGCGGGATAGTTTCGGCCCTTGACAGGCAAAAACCAAATAATCGAATCCTGAAAGTTTCTTAATGGTCGCTTCAATGTTCCGTCTCGCCTCCTCAAAACTGCATGATAGAATATATCCCCGCTTACCAAAATGTTTGAAAGTATGGAAACTCTCCATTTTTACAATTGATTTGAATTCCCTTATAGTCGTGCTTTTTCCAGCGTTAGGTTTTCCAACAACGATTGCTGCCTTTTTCATTTTTTTCCTTTCGTGTCTTTGACGATTTGTACCCGCACGGCGGTTGTGGCATCCACGACCGGCGGGATTTCCAGCACGGCAACGAATCGCGTGCGCTCGTCATTCGCGCCGTCTAAATGGCTCCATGCGTAGCAGCGTTTGGCTTTGGGGTGGCCATGCAGATCGAATACCTCAACATCGCCCTGCCACACCGTTTCGCCGCGAAAGACTTCATGGACGGGCACAGTTTCACGCCAAACCGCCCCGCAGTTGTGCAACTGCTGGACGGCAACCTGAACCTTTGCCAGATAATCCTGTTTATTCTCCACAGCGTTCTACTAATTCCGCCACTGTCCACGCGCTATTCTCAACGCCAGCGGCCTGTGCTGGCGTCATACGAATCGCGCCGTGCGTTTTGACGAAATTATAGTATGCGAAATTGAGCGCAACCGCAGCTTGAAAGTTTTCAAACTTTTTGCTGAATGCGTTGGTGAGTCGAGTCAGGCGGCGGCAGTGCATACGGAGCGTGTGATTCTGCTTTTCAACGTGAGACGTGGAAATGCGGCTCACGTCCGGCATACCGGACACAATCGTCTTTTCAGTTTTCACAACTTCCGCCGGACTGTAACGGCCAGCGGCATTTTGGGTGAGGTTGACGAATGAGTAGGTTTTTGAAATCTGGCCATAATCCACCTCCGCGCCGAATCCCCTTTCCATTGCGCTCGCGTAGGCGTGCAGGGAATCGGAAGAAACCTGAACCCGCTTTTTGAGACGGCCAGCCAAATCGGAAATGAAAGCGTTGGCGTGATAGGCGTCACGCTTTCCGACGATGAAAGACGGAATCAGCTTCGTGTCCGCGTCCAGCGCGATGAACGTCCAAACGTCACCGTATGCGCCAACGGCATCGGCGCGGTTTCGTTTCGCGCCGATGAATCCCCAAATTTCGTCAACCTCAATTTGGTCGCAATTCAGGCCGCGCATTTTCTCGTCTTGGATTTTGGCGCAAGCCGTGCCAATGCGAACGCCAAGCCGCATGACTGTATCACGGTGAATGCCCGTGATGCGTTCAATGGAGCGGATGCTGTTTCCTTCGCATAACAGGCTTACCGCTTGCACCTTGTTTTCATGCTTTAATTCGTTGCTCATAAAATTCCAGTTGACTTGTTGTTAATCTTGATTTAGTATTACTCAATCAAGTTTGAATGTCAAATAAAAAAACAACAAAGAAATCGCAATGGGGCGGTCGGCGAGAGGGTTCGGGCGTGAAGGGTCGGGAAGGTGGAACGGTAAAGTTTTGTGTTTCCGTCACCAAGACGGTGTGGCAGGATGCCTCAAAAACATGGAACGGGAGCCGCTCTCAACTCGTTGACCTTTTGCTAAGGCGATTTGTCGCAGGAAAGGCCACGACATGAATACTGTATCCGTCAAAAAAGAACTCATAGGCTGGGCGATTGATCGCGCCGGCATTGAGGCTAATGATCTCTTAAACCAATTCCCCAAAATTGGAGAATGGGTAGCGGGCGATTCTTTGCCCACATTGCGCCAACTGGAGAAATTAGCGCGCCGATTGTGGGCTCCTTTGGGATATTTCTTTTTACCTGCCCCGCCAGAAGAAAAACTTCCCATTCCTGATTTTCGCAGTGTTGATGATACGCCAATCCAGCAGCCGAGCCCCGATTTATTGGAAACGGTTTTTTCCATGCAACGTCGGCAGTCCTGGTATAAGGATTTTATTATTGATGAAGGGGCGGAACCGTTAGCCTTTGTTGGCTCTTTCAAAATTAGTGATAAACCTGAAAACGTCGCCCTTGATATGCGCAAGCAATTGGGGATTACGCCAGCTTGGGCCCGCTCCATTCCTACATGGGAACAAGCACTGATTGAATTGAGCTTGAAAACGGAACAAGTTGGCATTCTTACGGTTTGGAATAGCATGGTTGGCAACAATACGCGCCGCATTTTGGATGTTGATGAATTTCGAGGATTTGTACTATCTGATTCCCATGCTCCGCTGATTTTCATCAACAGCGCTGATGCCAAGGCTGCGCGAATGTTCACTTTGGCGCATGAATTGGCTCATCTATGGATCGGTAGTGCTGGCATTTTGAATTTTCGGGAAATGAATCCAGCAGATAATGACACAGAGCGTTTTTGCAACGAAGTTGCTGCCGAATTTCTGGTTCCTAACAATGAACTTCGAGCTGTGTGGAATGAAATAAAATCCCAAACATCTCCCTATGGCGCATTGGCTCGTCAATTTAAGGTCAGCCCATTGGTTGCGGCGCGTCGGGTTTTAGATGCTGGTTACATTAAAAAAAGTGAATTTTTTGAATTCTACAAACAGTATATGGTTTGGGTGTCCACCAAAAAGGCAGAAAAAAAGGCAGCAGAAGATGGCGGTGGGAATTTTTATGCGAATTGCGATAACCGGATAGGCCGCCCATTCGCCGAAGCAATCGCCCGCGCCGCTTTTGCTGGCCGATTACTTTACCGTGATGCCTACAAATTAACCGGATTACAGGGCAAAACTTTTGATAAATATATTGCTAAGGTAAGGGAGGAGGGCGGATGAGCGAACAGCCAACACGTTACCTGATTGATACCAGCGTATTTATTCAAGCTTATAGGGCATATTACTCTTTTAGTTTGTGCCCCGGATTTTGGGAAAGTTTGATTTCGCTTCACAAACAGGGACTTGTATTAAGTATTGATGGAGTTTTGGAAGAAATTTGCTATGGCGATGAGGATGAACTGGTGGCATGGGCGAAATTCCAGATGCCAAAAACTTGTTTTGCTTCAACAAATGATTCCGTAGTAGTTGATTGGTATGCTCAAATCCAACTGTGGGCAAATTCTCAAATTCAATTTTCAAATGCGGCCAAAGCAGAGTTTGCGGATGAAACGGATGCGTGGGTAATAGCTTATGCAGGAGCCAAAAACCTCACAGTTGTTACGCAGGAAGTCTTCAATGCTTTTATTAAAAGGAAAATTCCCATTCCAAACGTGTGCAAAGCAAATAATTTCAAAGTACCCTGTATTGACGTTTTCACAATGCTTACGCGGCTTGGTGTTCAATTTGGGGTTTTGGAAAAAAAGTGAGTCAGATTTCAAATTAGGACACTACCCGTCGTGCAGCCATCTTGACAGAGGTTCACACATTTGTTAACCTGTCCCGATTATTTAGATTATCTGAGCCGAAAGAAAGCAACATGAAAAATGACGTGGGAAATTATATCGAACGCCGCAAACGCACGGACAAGGCGTTCGCCAAAGATTTTGATGCGGGATACGAAGAGTTCGAGATTGGCTTGATGCTTCGTGAAGCCCGCGAACAGGCAGGCGTGACGCAGGAAAAACTGGCGCGGATCACCAAGACGAAGAAGTCGGCGATTTCGCGGCTGGAGAACCATGCCGAAGACGTCAGATTATCCACCGTCTCGCGTGTGGCCCGGGCGTTGGGCAAAGCGGTGCGGATTGAATTGGTGGAAGCGGCCTGACGCAAAATCCTGGAATGGTCTTGTTTTAGGCGCGGCTCGCCGGCGAAAGCCAGGGGGCGCGTTGCTTTTGGAGTGGAGTGCAGCGCGAACCAATTTTGCCTTTCGCGGGTGAACAAGATCCAAGGCGCGTATAATTGCTGGGTGCAAACGATTTTAGTCAGGTTCGCGCAAATAAACCATTGCAGTTTTCATTCGCACCAAAAACAATGCCCACAACGCAGCCAATGAAATCACACCAGCCATACATCTCGAAGTCCACCTACCTGATGGGGCTGCAATGTCAGAAGCTGATTTGGTTTCGCTACAACGCCAAAGACCAAATCCCCGCTCCCGATGAGGCGACGCAGGCCGTCTTTGATCAAGGCACGGAAGTCGGCGAACTGGCGAGACAACTTTTTCCCGGTGGCATGGTGGTCGCGCCCGGAATCATCGAGCCGGACGAAGTCATCGCCGAAACCCATAAGGCAATTCGAGCCCGCCGGCCTTTGTATGAAGCCGCGTTCGTTTTTCACGGCGGCTACGCCCGCACGGACATCCTCGTGCCGGCGGCCCGTGATGCGTGGGATTTGATTGAGGTCAAATCCACCACCAAGCTGAAGGAAGAAGTCCATCTGCCCGACATCGCGTTTCAAGCCTTTGTGCTCGCCGGGGCGGGAATTAAAATCCGCAAATGCTTTCTCGCCCACATCAACAACGAATTCGTCCGGCACGGCGCGATTGACCCGCAGAAGTTTTTCACGCTCGAAGAAGTCACCAAGGAAGTCTCCGTTTTGAGCCGCGAGGTCGGGGAACAATTGGATGCGCTGCAACGCATCATCGGCGCGAAGGCGCATCCTGAAATCCAAATCGGCCCGCATTGCGACGATCCCTACACCTGCCCGTTGCACGAACGCTGCTGGTCGTTCCTGCCCGAAGCCAGCGTCTTCACGCTTTATCGCGGCGGCAAGAGAAGTTTCACGCTGCTCAAGCAGGGCATCCAGCATCTGGAAAAAATTCCCGCCGACTTCGCGCTCACCGACAATCAATCCATCCAGCGCGCCGCCCTGCTCGCGGGCAAACCGCACATTGACCGGCCTGCGCTCGCGGCTTTTCTCGGCCAGCTTGAATATCCCGTCAGCTTTCTGGATTTCGAGACCATCGGCACGGCCATCCCGCTGTTTGATGACTCGCGCCCGTTCCAGCAGATCCCGTTTCAATTTTCCCTGCACATTCTCCGCCGGCCTGATGCCACGTCGAGGTTCGACCCGGAACACCGCTCGTTTTTGGCGGACGGCACGGCTGACCCGCGCCCGGAATTCATGCGCCAACTGCGCGACGCCCTGCCGGAAACCGGCTCGGTGGTGACTTACAACGCCAGCTTTGAAACCGCACGCCTGAAGGAATGTTGCGAACTGCTGCCGGAATTCAAACCGTGGTTGCGGAAAGTGACGCCGCGCATTGTTGACCTGCTGCTGCCGTTCCGGGGTTTCCGCTACTACCACCCGCAGCAGCACGGCAGCGCGTCAATGAAAGCCGTGCTGCCCGCCCTGACCGGCCAGGGCTACGAACATCTGGCGATTCAAGAAGGCGGCGCGGCCAGCCGCGAATTCCTGCGCGTGACCCACGGCCAAGTAACCGCCGCCGAACTCCACCGCGTGCGCCAGCATCTGGAAGAATACTGCGGGCTGGACACAATGGGCATGGTGCAGATTGTGAAACAACTTTGTGCCCTCGAAAGCGAATGACTATGAATTGAGGAACTGTTCTCTGATTTCAGATAACTTGCCTTTTGATTTACCGCTTGAATCTTTGATTTCCCAAAAGGCCCAGCCATTCGTTGCTTTGTTGTCTCTGACAGCACTCCCGGCAGCGCTTGGTGTGTCGTATTCAATGCCGCCGCAAACAATTCCGACTGAATCATCATTCTGTATAAGCGAAGCGGTGTAATGTTTTCCATTGTAATCACCGTGGAGTGCATCCGTTAAACTTAATAGCTTTCTTTCAACTAAATTCTGGAGAGAAATATCGAAGTGTTGTTTAGACTGATTTTCCGATTCGCTTTCTGGCAATTTACCATCATTGACGGACGAAAATATTTCGTCGAGAACGGTTTTGTGAACATCGTAAATCCGTTTACAGATTTCTTTATTTGTTTTAGCCATAGTTTTTTTATTTTTAAGAGGCATCCCAAGATTCAGCAAGTATTGCTCTAACCAATACTTACCTTCCTGGTTTAGATCCGGATGTTGCAAGCAAGGCAATAGGACATCATCAACCAAATGCTGATAGGTGATTTTTACAAACTTATTACTTGTTAATTTTTCACCGTGATTCGTTGGTGATAGAAAAATTAAGAAAAGAAAATCTGGCTTAAATTTATTCCGGTCGCTTTTAGCCCAAGCTGCATATGCCTCCGTTTGGTTGTTCCCCTCTATTGCCTCGACCTTGTTTTCAATTATGATTTGTGTCTTTTTGAGATTCTCTCTTTCGTTCCCGACAAAGCACGTCTGAATTTCCCCATAGACATCAATTCTTCGCAAATCCGCTTCGCCTTCTACTTTGATTTCCTCTTCGTTGTTAAATTTGCTGGATACAAGTTCCATGCTCTCAACATCGCCGAACGTCAAATCTGGCGGTTCTCCGCCATTGCCAATTGAATAATGTTTGAGCACGAGATGGAAAAAACGCTTTACCGGGAAATCACCTAATCCGATGTTCGATTTTGGGTCTATAATCCACTTGATGAATGCACTGTGCCACCGCTCGCGATGCGATACCGCAAGCGTGCTAAATAAATTCGCGGTTGTTTTATTCAAAATCCGTTTCAGTTTCAAAAAATCTGGATTTGTTAATAGGGCTTGAATTTTATCCGATGATTTTGATTCTGCGGTATCCGAAAACGCGCCTCCTCCAGCCATCTCAATTTCTGTTGCTTCAAGGTTATTCATATCGCAATCGGAGTCTAGGAAGTGGATCAAATGTCGCAAGTTGATTTATTTCCCATGTCTGTTGACAGGCGGACGCCCGTAGCCGCCGAGCGCGTCAATCATCGTGTGCCAGACCGAGGCGTAAGCGTCATGTTTGGCTTGCTGGTCGGGCGTGCGCGCGACGGTGTCCTTGAAGTTGGAATAGTCCAGCGACTCGCCCAGAAACTGCATCACCTTCAGCACGTCGCCCCTGCCGGTGACGATGCGAAACGAATAGTCCGCCGTCTTGGTGGCGTGGATTTCCGCGCCGGGCAGCGGCACGCGCGCGACGAGGTTTTCCAAATCCTGCCGCACGCGGGCGCGGACATGAAACTCGCCCGGCAGCTTCTGCACGATGGAATGAAATCCGTGTTTGGTCATCAGCCACATAGTTATCTTTCAAAGTACCGGCTCAAGCCAGCCGGGAATGGATTTGGCCGAAAATGTCCGCCGTCCATTTTGAAAAACTGCCGCCAGACGGAATGGCGTTCTCAAATCGTCGTTGTCAAAGACCAAAACGAATTGATTTCATGGCGTGACGATTTCAAAAACGCCAAACACGGTGAAATCTCCGGGATTGGACGTGAGCAACCGGCGCACGCCTGCGGTGTGAAGCATGGCGGCCAGATGGGTGTCGAGAATCCGTTTGCGTCCCAAGTTAAATTGCCGCATCCAGCGCAAGGTCTGGCGCAGGCTTTCGGACGGCGGCTCAAGCAAGCCCGCCGCCGGGTTGGCGAGAAAGTTTTCCACCCAATCCAATGCCTCAATCATCGTCAACGGCGGGAAAACCAGACGGCTGCCGCTTTGCACTTCGGCTTGCACAACGGCTGCGGTTGCTGCGTTTGCCGGATGGTCCGCCAGGGCGAGTTGAACAAGAATGTTGCAGTCCAGCCCAGTCATGACCGTTCAAACATTTCGCCCGCGAGTTCCGATTGGGAAATCACGGGTGTCAAAACGCGATGGCCTTTGAGCGAATGAATTTGGAAGACGGAGCCGGCGGCGATTTCGTTTTCCGCCGCGGAAACAATTTTGGCGACCGGCTTGTGGCCCTGGGTCAACAACACTTCATTGCCGGACTGAACCCGCTTGACCAACTCGGCAAGCCGGCCGGTGAACTCATTGACTTCCGCAGTCGTTGTCATGGTTTAAAATTAAACCCGCCCCATGATTTAGTCCAGTCTCACTTCCGCGCGTTTTAAAAGCCGATAAGCGCGTGGAAGAGTTTCTTTCCGCCGAAAATCCAGATCGTCGCCGCGAGCGCGATGTAAGGCCCGTACGGCATCCGCGAAGACCACTGGCGCCGGCGCATTGCGATCAGCGTCACGCCCGCCGCCGCGCCAATCATCGAACTGAGCATCAGCGAAAACACCACGCCTTGCCAGCCGAGAAACGCGCCAATCGCGCCCATGAATTTCACATCACCCAAACCCATCGCCTCGCGCGGCAGGATGATTTCCGCGCTTACGGCTTCCATGTAAGCCACCGTTTCCGGATCAATTTTTTCTCCGCCGATTTCCAGCGCCGATGGCGACAGCCGCACCAGCACGTCCTGGTAGCCGCGATCCACCAGTTCCAGCGTCCGCGCCCGCAACGCAATCACATCTGATTTGCGGTAATATAATTCTTCGTAGGGAATCTCCTTGTCCGGCAAATGCACGGAAGTTTCGGTAAAAACAATTTTCGCGCCCAGCGGCAGCTTCACCCGTTGCCGGCCAAACAGCAACTTGCCCAGCCGCAGAATCGCGTAGATTGTCGCGGCACCCACAACCGCGCCGATGAAACTCCGCCACATCCCGCCATTCAACGTGGCCGCACCCTGCAACGACGGAAGAAAAAATGACGCGGCAAAACCCACCGCCATGCCGCCGAGCGTGATTTCGTCGGGAATAATGAAATGCTCGAAGTCAATGAACGTGGCCGCGATCAGTCCTGAGAGAAAGATCGCGTAAATGAACGCCACCGGCAGTGACTCAAACGGATGACCGGCGTCGCCAAACGCCAGCCAGCAGCTCAGAAACGCCGCGCCCGTGAGCAGTTCCACCACGAAATAACGCAAGGAGATCGGTGCGCCGCAATTTTTGCAGCGTCCGCGCAGCGCCAGCCACGTCACCAGCGGAATGTTCAGATACCACGGGATGGAATACTTGCAGTGCGGGCAATGCGACCGGGGCGTAACGATGCTCATGCCCAGCGGCATCCGGTGGATGCATACATTCAAGAAACTGCCGGCGATGCAGCCAAACGAGAAAAAAACCAGCGACCAGAAATGGAACGGCAGGAGGGACCAGTTGTGAGCGCTGAAAATCGCGTCATTGCCCATAAATATGGCTCCTCAACCTATTCGGTGGAATTGGCGAACGAACGACTAATAACGAAGCGCTAATGACTGAAGAATGACAAAGCTCGAAAGATAAAACGGGCTCCGTCGCGCTCCGGGATTTTATGGAATCGGTCATTGGGAATTCTTTCGTCATTCGGATTTAGTCATTCGTCATTTTCCATAGATATGTTTCTCCAGCGCGCGGCGCATCACGGCGAGCGGCGCGGGTTGTCCGGTCCAGATTTCAAAAGCCTTGGCGCCCTGGTGCAGCAACATGCCCAGGCCGTTGGCGGTTTTGCAACCGGCGGCCTTGGCCGCCTTGAGCAATGGCGTTTCCGCCGGATTGTAAATCATGTCAAAGACCGCGCGCGCCTGACACAAGGGGAATTGTTTTTCGTCCAACGGCAATGGATCGCCGGGCTTCAAACCGAGTGGCGTGGCATTCAACAACAAATCCACCGGCCCCGGCGGAAAGCCGACTTTTACTTTCACCCGTGGATGCCGCTTGCGGATTTCCTGCGCCACCGCCTCGGCCTTGGCACTCACGAAATCCACCAGAAACAATTCAGACACGTTTTCCAGCGCCAGCCTCAAAGCCGCCACCTGCCCTGCCCCGCCCGTTCCGAGCAGCAACACTTTCGCATCCACCAGCTTCAGGGCCAGGTCCTCACGCAACGAACGGGCCACTCCATCGGAATCGGTGTTGAATCCCTGCGACCGGACTTCCAGCGGCGCAGGCCTCTGGCCTGCATGGCTGGAATTTGCAGGCGGGACGCCTGCGCTACTTTTTTCGCCCGCGGTTTCTCTATCAAACTCGTGCAACGGCAACCATGCGCCATTGTCGTCTCGACCCTCGAATCGCACGGTGTTCACCGCGCCCCACGTTTTGGCCGATTCATCCAGTTCATCCACGATTTGCATCGCGAGCAGCTTGTGCGGGACGGTGAGGTTCAAGCCGGAGAACTGCATCGCCTTGGCGCCGGCAATGGCCGCGCGCAAATCGTCGGGACGGACTTCAAACGCGAGGTAACGCCAGTTCAGGCCGAGCGCGGCGAACGCGGCGTTGTGCATCGCGGGCGACGCGGAATGGCGGATGGGAAAGCCATAGACCGCGCAACAGCGCGTGGCGGCATTGATGGCGGATTGAACCGGTTGAGACACGCGCAATTTATACGCGGCCACGGCGCTGGTTAAAAGCGCAAAGTCCGGCGGTGGCAAATCAAATTGAGCCGCTCAATCCACCAACAACGGCACTGCCGCTAAAGATCTTGCGAATAGCCTGCGCAAAGCCGCCAAACCGCAGTGAAGACACCGCCTGTCCTTTGCAATCTCGCAACTTCGTCACACTTTGCGAAGATTTTCCCGGAGCGCGGCTCCGCCGCGCTATGCCCTGGCGTCTTTGCCATCTGTCAGAACTCTCGTGCGTCGGGAAGATTTTGGCGGCAGTGGCTTTCCGCCCGCTTTTTGACTGAGCCCATGTCAACTTGAACCGGCCCGTTTAATTTTCGTCCGCATGTAATGAAAAAGATATTGCTGGGCGTAACCGGCGTGCGGCCCGAAATGGGCCGCGGCAAAGTGCTGAAGCCGTCTGGCATTGACGCGGCGGCGTGGAAAATACAGTTCGCGCAACGCGCGTTCCACCCAGACATCCACCGGGAACGCGCCATCGAAGCCATAGGCGAACAACAGCACGCAGTCGGCGATTTTACCACCAACACCGCGCAGTTTCATCAATGCCTCGCGTGCTTCCGCCTGCGGCAGATGGCGCAGGCGTTCCAAATCAAACTGGCCGCCGGCAACCCGCCGCGCGGCGGCGAGCAGATGCGGCGCGCGAAAACCCATTTTGCAGGCGCGCAAGCCGGCTTCGGTGGTGGCGGCAAGCCGTTCAGCCGTTGGAAAGGAGTGGGATAGATGGTCTTTGTTCAAACCGGAACCGCTGAATCGTAGCAGCCGACGTGAGTCGGCTCTGATATTGCTTTGGATAAGATGGAGCGGACTTACGTCCGCTGCTACGAGGTGGGTGAGTGGGGTGGCTGTGGGCTGGGAGACCGGTTCGCCGAACCGTTCGCAGAGCCGGGCGACAATTTGCCGGATTTGGACGATTTGTTTGGTCGAAGACAAAATAAATGACGCGAGACATTCCCACGGGTCCTGCCGCAGAACGCGCAATCCGCGGCACGCGGCCACCGCATCGCGCATGGGGCCGTCGTCGGGAAAAGTATTGAGCACGGCGTCCAAATCCACTTCGGTCTGCAAATAGTCGCGCAGCCACTGCCAGTCGGCGACCGGTCCGGCGGTTTGCGCGCGAATGCCGCCGCGCAGGGGTGTCAATCGCACCGTGCGCCGGCCGATGACGCCGAGCCAGGAATCGCCGCGGAGTTGCCAGCGAAAGGCCTGGCCGGAGTCCAGCGTCGCAGCCAGATCATAATCGCAGACACGGAGGAGAATTTCTGTCGAAGCGCTTTCCAATCGTCCTCGTTCTCGTCCTCGAACATCTCGAATCGAGGACGAGGACGAGAACGAGGAGGAATCGGAGGCGGTCACGACCATCGGCTTTCGGCTTTTCGTTCTCACTTCGCGCTTCTTATTGCTCACTTCAAATTGTAGCACGCCCAGAGGTGGAGCCGGCGGAACACGCGGTTGCCGATTTTGATTTCGAATACGCCGAGGTCGGTGACGGACTCGAACTCCCGGACCATTCGCGGCGGCATGGGAAACAGCGGCGGCACTGTGGCGTAACCGACCTTTTGGCGCGTCAACCATTTCCAAAGCCAGCCAGGTTCGAGCCGGTAGGGGTCAAGTTCACTGACGTAAACGGCGTTTTGACCCCGGCGATGGGCGCGGTAGTCGTATTCCGGCCAAAAATAAAATTGGTTTTCCGGTTCATCCGAATCGGCGCAATAAACCAGCGGCTCGGATGGCAATGCGGCTTTTGCCGGTGGCAAATAAAAGGTAAACAGTCCGGTCATGCCGTAATGATCGGCGATGATGAACGTCGGTTTGCCTTCGGCCTCCAATTTTTCACGCTGGCCTTCGACCAGCGCGGTGGTCGGCTGCCAGGCGCGCACGCGGCGCAAGGGATCCATTTCGCCGGGCAATAATTGGCCGGTGATTTTGCCGATGAGATTGCTCTGGAACAGGATCACCACAACAAAAAAGCCCAAAGCGAGGCCGATGGCCAAAAATGGTTTGACCAGACGCGAACCCGCCTGCCGCCGCTCATTCCAATACGCGACCATCAGGCAAAACATCGGCAGGATGGCGGGCGCAATCCAGTTCGGCAGTATCCGCGAGTGAAACGCGTAAAGCCAGTAGCCCAGGAACAAAGGCGCGCCCATGCAGAAAAAGTAAAGCCACAACCCCGACATTTTGTGCCGGGGTTGTTTCCAAAAGGCCAGCATCGCCCACAGCGCGCCGGCGAAGAAAATCGGGTTCAGCAAACCCGCTTCAACGAACAAAAAGTCCCAAAAGTATCGCATCGTCGGCTGCCACCGTTTGTCCAGACCCGCATTGCTCGCGACGTGATGGACGGTGATCCAGCCGTGTTGCGCATTCCAGAGGATGACCGGCGTGGTGCAAACCAGGAAAATCAGCAGCGCCAGCCACGGGCCGGGCCGGCGCAGATGCGCGCGCGCCGCCGGCCAAAGCGCGAAGAAAATCGCCCAGCAGACAATCTGGCAGACGGCGGAGTATTTGCAGAGAAAACCCAGTCCCATGGCCAGGCCGACCATGAGCCAGTGGCGGGTTTGTCCGTCCGGTTGCGCCGCGCGCCAGCCGGCAATCATCGCCCAGGTCCAGCACAACACGAGCGGCGGGTCAATCGTCGTCAAGATCGTGCCGATGCCGAGCAGCGGCACGGCGGCGACGATGAGCAACAGCCAAAATCCCGCCCGTGCGCTGACTTCGCGGGCAAAAAAGCGCAGCACCATCACGCCCAAAATGGAGGCGAACAACGGCGGGAAAAACCGGATGCCGAAGGCCGTGTCACCCCACAGCGAAGTGCCCAGGAAATGAATCAGCGCGATGCCCGGCGGCTTGCTGTAATACGACAGCGCGAGGTGTTTCGACCAAAGCCATTGATACGCTTCGTCCTTTTCCAAATCAATCGTGCCGCTGGCAATGTAAATCCAGCGCCCGATAAGCGTGGCGAAAATCACGAGGTAACCGAGGCGAAGCCATTCGATTTCGGATTTCGGATTTCGGATTTCGGATTTAATTTCAGTCTGTGGTTCCTGGCTTTGGACATTGGACTTGGGACTGGGGACTGGATTTAACAGCGAGGGCCATTGCGCATGCCAGACCGGGAACCATTTTTTTCCGATCCACTGCCACGCCGTTTGCAGAGCAATCACTCCCGCCACCGCGTACCCCGCGCCCAAAATCGCGCCGGCCAGCACGTCGCCGGGATAATGAACGCCGTTATAAACGCGCGAGAACGAAACCGCCAGCGCCAGCGGCAGCATGAATCGGAGGCTGCGCCGGTAATAAAGGAAAAGAATCATGGTGGCGGCAAACCAATTAGCCGCGTGCGACGAAGGCATGCTGGTGCGGCTGCCTGTATTGGCCGCCAGGTCCACGCCGTGTTCATTGATTTGTGGCGGGATGTAGCCGTTGCCGATCTTGCCCCACAACCGCGCCTCCGGCAGCGTGACGAATGGGCGCGGGCGGGCGACCGCGTGCTTGATGGTGTTGCAGATGAAAGTATCGCCCAGCGGCAGGATTAAAACCAGCAACAGAACGCAAAGGCGCAGCCGGGCATTGCCTTTCCAAAGCAAGCCGGCGAGCAACAGGAACAAGGCGGGTGCGAAAAAGGCGTTGCCGCTCAAAATCGGCATGAGCCAGTCGAAGACCGGGTTGGCCAACGACTGGTTGACGAAATCAAACAGGCCCGTATCGAGCGTTTGCAGCCAGTGCATCGGCGCCAGTGTAACGGAAAACGGGAAGTTGAAAACTGAATTGCGAACGGAACCTTTCGGACAAAGCCGGAATTATCCATCCGGAGGCCCGACTTGAACACGGGGGAGGGACTGGCGCACATGCTCGATGAAGGTCTCCGGCTCGGCTGGTGTGATAACCACCACCCGGGCCGGAAGAACGAGGACGACGGAACGGGAGAGGTTGGTGGCGAAGAGCCGATAGCGACCGAGCCGCCGGCTGTAGAACCATCCGCTGAACGAGAAGAGTCCGCAATTGCCGAAAACACGGATGGTGTCTTTGCACACGGCTGGCTCGATCCATACCCGGCCAAGACCTTCAAGTGGGATGCGGGTGGACGACAGAAGCCGCTTGACGTAAAGCTCCGTGCCCTCGACCTCATAGCCAGTGACCATGAAGAGCAGGCTGCCAACGAGAACCGCAGGCAAGATAAGAGCCACGGCGAGGCCGAATTGATGGGTGAAACCGGTTGGAACCGGGATGGCCCGGTAAGCGCCGATGCCAATCCCGAGAACCAGGACGGTGCCAACGGCTGAAGTTGCCTTGAGGCCCGTTGACCAGGGAGCGACTGGAAAGTAATGGCGCATGGACTGGAATATGGTATGAACCACGCTGGAATACAGGTCAATTTAAA
Source organism: uncultured Verrucomicrobiae bacterium (assembly GCA_963820205.1). Lineage (GTDB taxonomy): Bacteria > Verrucomicrobiota > Verrucomicrobiia > Limisphaerales > UBA11358 > UBA11358. Next base: position 36,791 of record CAWFZJ010000081.1, on the reverse strand, counting down.
AGACCCCCGGCCGAAGCGGGCCACTGAACGCGAGATGCCGCGCCCATGTTCCGGCATCCGCAATAATCCATTTGAATGGATGGGTGCTGGTGGTCATGGTTGGCGACGCTCATAGAGCGCCGCGACAATTCGAATTCAGCCAGTCAAGATACTTTTTGTTACCCGCGCTCAACGGCAGAACGATAAACTCCGGCGTGTCGTAGGGATGTTGGGCGAGAATCAATTTTTCCAGCGCGGCGAGTTTTGACTTCTGCGTTTTCAAAACCAGCAAAACCTCCGCGCCGGATTCAATCTTTGCCCGCCACCGGTAATGCGATTCGATTTTGGGAATGAGGTTCGCGCAGGCAATCAGCCGCGCCGTCAACGCAGCCTTGGCCAGCGCGCGGGCGGTTTTCAAGTCCGGCGCGGTGACCAGAACGACGGCGAATTTTGTGGCGGGTTTCATGGTGCTGAAATTTTCGGAGCGCCGGCGGCGCGACATATTTGTAGTTACAAATCCGGTTGTAACGCAAGCTCCGTCAGGAGCGGCATCATCCGATATGTCGCTCCTGACGGAGCTTGTCAATCCGGCCGCGCGTGATTCCAAAAAATTTCGCGCCTGCGGCGCTAAACAAAGAACAGGTGGAATTCGATTTCCCGGCGTTATTGCGCCAGCACACGAAAGTAACGGCGATTAAAACCTTGTTTGCTGATGGTCTGGCTTATGTTCGTTGAACAGGCGAACGGGCCGTTGGTGTTCAGGTCAGTCCAGGTTGACAGGTTGGTGGAAACTTGGAGGCGATACAAGCTTGGCGGGAAGGCCGCGAAAGAAAGCCAGACATTGCTCGTGGTGGAGGTGATGTTCAGATACGGAATGACCGATGGACACGAGCCATATTCATAAGTCCCGATGTCCACGCCGTCACCAAAGGGGCGGATGAATCCGCGTTGATCGGTGGCGGGTGCTCCCGAACTGTCTCCAAAATCAATCGCCGGACTGTTTGACAGCAAGGCCAGGCAAAGGGTCGGGCCGCCGTAATTGGCCAGCGGCCCGATTCTGGGGTTGGTGAAACTATAACTCGAACCGCTGTTCAAATTCGCCGAGCCGTCGGAACAGATGTTGTAGCCGACATCGGTGATGGTGCCGTAGGCGTTGCTGTTGGCGCCGGCGATCAGGCAATTGTGCAGGCTCAACGTGCCGTTGCCATTGGTGGCATTGGCAATCTGGGTTCCGGCGGCGAGGCCAGGGATGGAACCGCCATAAGGATAAGTTCCCTGAACACAGGAATTGCTGGCGATGGTGACATTCATGGCGGTGAACGTTGCGTTTGCAGCGTTGAAAATGCCGCCGCCAAGTGCGTTTCCATTCATTCCAAGAGTGCCGGCGCCTCCAAGTGCGGCAGAGCCACTGCCGTTAATTGCGGAATTGAGCGCGATGGTGCAGTTCGTCGCGGCCAGTTGAGACGCATTATATATCCCGCCGCCCAATCCATCGCCGCCCTTCTGAGGATTAATAAAATGAGAATTATTCCCCCAACTACCTTGAATGGAATTGGAGTAAACCGAACATTGGTTCAGTTCGATGCTGCCGGAATTATAGATTGCCCCGCCATATCCAGAAGGGCTCGAGTTACCCCATGAGCTTGCGCCTTGATTTCCATGGAACGCAGTGTATCCTGCCGTCAGATTGGCAGTGCAATAGACCGCTCCGCCGTAAACCAGAGCGCCGTATCCTCCCTGTGCGGTATTCCCTGCAAATTGGCTGTGATCCATTACCACGCTTCCGACCGTAACCGCCAATGCCCCGCCATATGCCGGGGAACCTAAAAGAATAGAACCACTTCCGGCACTGCCCCCCAACGCTGAATTGAACGAGAAGATGCTGTTGGAGACCGTTAATGAGCCAGATGCTTGAAACGCGGCACCACCCATCGCCAGACCAGTTATCCCATAATTGTAATTACACATGCCTTCACAGAAATTGCCGCTTACATTGCACCCCGCAATCGTCACCGAGCCGTTTGTGTTATAAATAGCTCCGCCCAAGCCTATATCGGTTTTCGCCAAAACACCATTCCCGTTTTGCCCGCCCGCGATAGCTGCGTTATTGGAAATAGCGGATTGGCATAGTGACACCGTGCCAGCATTGTTGAAAATGGCGCCACCGCGCGCCAGACCGCCATAGATCAATGATTGCGCGCTATTATTCGTCAACGTGCAGGCGACCAGAGTCACGGCGCCACCGTCGTTGTAAATCGCCCCGGCGTCGGCAGGCGTTCCCGGCATGCCGCTGGTGACAAGGCAACTGCCATTGGCCAGCGTCAGATTGGTCGCGCAAAATGTCACCCCCGGCGCAACGTAAAACAGCCGCACCGCGTTGCCGCCACTGATGGTCGCCGAGACGCCCGTCCCATCCAGAATGACATTGTTGGTGATGCTGATGGTGTTGGTGATGGTGACCGTGCCGTTGAAGGCAAGGCTGACCCAGCCGCCGATTTTGATGGCCGCGCGCAGGCTCGCCTCGGTTGGCGAAATGACCACGTTGGTTGACCCGCCGGCATTGGTGAGCGTGAGCGATGCCACGTGACTGGTTGCGCTGCCGTAGCTGTTGGTGGCGATAATCCAGTAATTGCCCGCCTTGCCTGATGGAACATTTGTCAACGATAGCGTGGTGTTGGTCGCGCTGATCAGTGAACCGCCGCTAAAGAACCATTGATATCCCAAAGGCGCGTTGCCCACCGCGTGCGCGGAGAAACTCACGGTGCTGCCCACGACGTTGGTCACACTGAGCGGCTGAATATCGAACGCGGGCAACTGCGCAAAAGTGCCAGTCAACGAGAGGTTCGTGTTCAGTGTGAGCGACACCGGATTGGCGCTGCTGTTCGTGCCGCCCGACCAGTCCATAAACACCCAGCCTGTCGCCGCCGTGGCGGTCGCGGTGACGATGGTATTGCTCAAGTAACTGCCGCCTGCCGGACTCAAATCAATCGCTCCCTGGCCATTGGTAACCAGCGTCAGCGTGTAAGTGGGATAGGCCAGAAAATTTCCGGTGATGACCAGGCTCGAATTCATGGTCACATTGAGCGGATTGATAGTACCGTTGGTGTCGCCTGACCAGTTGGCGAAATACCAGCCCGTATCAGGCGTGGCGGTGACGATGACATTGACCCCCGGAGGATAAGTAGCGTTCGTGGGATTTTTGGTCACGGTGCCGGAGCCTTGGGCGCTGACGGTGAGCGTGTAGCCGGTTGCGCCTGCTGTGCCGGGCATTAAGAGACAAAGAAAAAAGGCGGTTTTTACCACAATCTCAAAAGCTTTGGTTTTCATGAGAATGCTCTTTCGTATTAAATAGTAATGATTGGTTCGGACTCTGTCAATCCAATTTGTGCCCACAAGACCGAAGCGCAACAACCTAGTGCGGATGCTGATGCCGCAAAATGTGCGGTCGCTCCAGGCCGTGCTCCAGCATCAACTTTTCGTCGTTGAGCAATTCATACATCGGCCCGTCCGCCACCACCGAACCGTGGTCGAGCACAATTGCGCGTGAACACAGCTCCACCACCAGTTCCAAATCATGCGTCGCGATCAATTTGGTCGCGGGAATTTGCCGCAGCAACGCCTTGAATTCCCGCCGCCCGCGCGGGTCGAGGTCGCTCGTTGGCTCGTCCAAAATCAATACTGCCGGCTCACACGCCAGCACGCCCGCTAGACAGACGCGGCGCTTCTCGCCGTGGCTCAAGTGATGCGTGGCACGCCGGCCAAAACCGGACAACCCGACTTGCGCCAGCGCCTTTTGCACTCGCGTGGCCGCTTCCGTGTCTCCCAAACCAAGCTGTTGCGGGCCGAAGGCCACGTCTTCCTGCACCGTCGGGCAAAAAAGCTGGTCGTCCGGGTCTTGAAACACCAATCCGACCTGCCGGCGGACGGTTTCAAGATTTTCCGGCGTGACCGGCTCGCCCAGAATTTTTACAGCGCCGGCGCCGGACAATTTTTCCGGCAGAATGCCGTTCAGGTGCAGCAACAGCGTGGATTTGCCGGAGCCGTTCGGACCGAGCAACGCGACACATTCGCCCGGCGCAATACGAAAACTCACCCCGCGCAACGCCTCCGTGCCGTCGTGGTAACGGTATTTCAGATTCGTGATTTCGATGGCGGCATTCATTTCCAGCCTCGCGCGCACATGGCGTCGTAAATGCGTTCGGCCCGCTCCGACGCGCGGATGAACAACTGCCCGACCACCGTGGCGAGTGTGTGCCAATGGAACCGCCGTCCGCGCGTAAACGTGCGGCTGGAGCGCGCGCGGCGCATCCGCTCGGATTCGTCCATCAACACGAAGAGATAACGATGCATGAGCGCCAGCGTGGTGATAAGCAGCGCCGGGACGCGGATGGATTTGAGCACGCGCAAAATCTGGCTGAACGGCGTGGTGTTGGAAACCAAAATGACCGTCAGCAGGCACAAAACACTTTTCACCGCCACCGCCAGCCACCGTTCGCGGCCCGCCGGCTGAAAGGCGTTGACCAGCACCACGCCCAGCACGAACGGCGACAGCACCAGCAGCCGCCGGATTAAAAAGAACAGCGGCAACTGGCTTAACTTCGCCGTAAAAACCAGCAACATCGCCACGCAGATGAACCAGGCCCGCCATTGAATCGGCGCCAGCACGGTGGCCACTATGATGACGAGCGCAGCGCCGAGCTTCAGCGCCGCCGGCAGCCGGTGTACCGGGCTGTCGGGCTGGCCGTGATGATGATTGACCAGATGAACGCTCACAAATCTTTCGGTTTGGGCACCAGCCATCGCCCCATGAGTAATGCCAGCACGAACACAATAAGTGAACCGGCGGCGCCCGCCATTGCCGTAGCGCCCACCGCCCAATGAATGCCGGGCACCAGATAATCCGGCGCCGGCGCCGGCAGCAACGGCGCCATTTTATGGCTGAACCCAAATTTATCCGCCACGGAATCCAATCCATCCGGCCACGAACAGGCAAATGGCGCGACGAAAACCGCCACGCCCAGCGTGACCAGCAAACCGTAGCGCACCAATTCGCAGAGCCGTTGCGGCTGGCCCGGCTGCGCCGTTTCGGTGATCAAGTCGGGCCGGGCGCGGTAAACCGCCAGAAACACCAGCGCGCTGATCAAGCCTTCGCCAATGCCAATAAACATATGTACGGTGGCCATGGCCGGAAACGCGACCGACCATGGAATGGTGCCCGACCATGCCAGTTGGCCGGCACAACCGATGGCCGCCAGCACCGTCGCGCACCACGCGGCAAAGGCAATCGCCGTCACCCGCCCGCGAATCCCGGTCAACCCATGGCAGACCATCCGGTAAATTACGTAGCCGATCACGGAATTCAGAATGGCCATGTTGAAAACATTCGCGCCCAGCGCCAGGACGCCGCCGTCCTGAAACAAAAAACATTGCACGATGAGCACCGTGGTCACCACCACCACCGCCGCGCTCGGGCCGAGCAGGGCCGCCACCAGCGTGCCGCCGACCAGATGGCCGGACGTTCCGCCCGCGACCGGAAAATTAACCATTTGCGCCGCGAACAGGAATGCCGCGGCCAGGCCGAGCAGCGGCACGCGGCGGGGCGGCAGTTCGCGCCGCACCTGCCGCAGGGCGAAGCCGACGCCCGCGGCGGAAATCACCGCCGTGACCGCCGCCGTCTTGCCGTCAATGAACCCATCTGGAATATGCATAAACTTTAGCTAATAAATTATGGTAACACGATTTTTATATTGCGTAACACCAGAGCCGCTGGTAATACTGTTGCCTATGAACGTAACACTTACAACCTCATCGGGTCAAGCGCCGGTTTCGCGCCGCGCGGGACGGAACCTTGCTTCAACTCTCCTGGCCGGCTTCTGTGGGCTGCTGCTGGCGGCGGGGATTTCCCGCGCGGAATCGTTTTCCAATTTGGAGGCCGTGGACGCCAACGGCTTCAGCACTTGGAACGGGAGCTACCCGGTTACGCTGGTCGGCGTGCTGTTGACCGATCCGAGTGAAATGCTCGATGCAACGCCGGACTATCTTCCGTGGGACGATGGCGCGAATGCCTATGACCTGGGCGGCCAGTGGCAGGTGTTTGTGCAGGCCGTCGTTGGCGGCAGCGACCGGGGCGGCGTGGAGTGCTGGATGGCGCAGAATTACGGCAACCTGCCGTGGGAACCGCACGATGGCAGCGACAGCTATACGGATGACGCCTGGACTGCCAATGTTAATCGTGTGAGTCACGATCCCGCCACCGGTTATGCCCTTCACAAGGGCGATCTGGTGATGATTATGGCCAACGGTTCGCTGTTCTACGGCGGGATGCAAAACGTCAACGAGGAACACACCACCGGCCCGGCCTACCAATTCACCATTTCGCTGGTGTCGTCAAATTTCGGTTTGCCCGCGCCGCAGGTGATTTCACTATCGTCGGTGATCAGCACCAATCTCAGCGCGACGGGGCATTACGACATTTTTGATCCGACGCGCTTGACCGGCGGCGAGTATTATCAGGGAATGCGCGTCCGCATTAACGGACTGACCCTGGTCACGACCGATGGTTGGAACACCAATTCGGATTGGGATTCCCGCTATTGCACCGCGACGGATGGCGAAGGCCGGCAGTTTCCGCTCATTCACCCGCTTTATGATCTCGGCCCGGCCCCGACGAACCAGTTCGATGCCACGGGAGTTTTCCTTCAGGAATCCGGCTCCGGCACGGATGGCATGTTCGGCTACGAATTGTTCGTGCAGGAAATCGCGCCGTCATCCAGCGCGGTGCTGAATCTGGCGAACCAGCCGGTCATCACCTGGCCGGCGGCGCTGGCGAATTATCAGGTGCAGAGCAGCGATTCATTGACCAGCCCCGATTGGTCGGCGGTGACCAATGCAACGGTGCTGGTGAACGGGCAGAATACCGTGGTGCTGAACCCGGCGGGCACGCAGAAATTTTTCCGGCTGCAACGCGTGCAATGAGCGGTTGCCGGAATTTTGGATGGCCAAATATGCGACGGCGCGGAAACAACGCTGCGTTCACGCTGGTTGAACTGCTGGTGGTCATCGCCATCATCGGCATTCTCGCCGCGCTGTTGCTGCCCACCCTGTCCGGCGCGAAGGAAAAGGCGAAAGTGGCGAGAGTCCGCGCGGAGTTGAACGCCCTCGGTCTGGCGTTCGATATGTATTCGACCGATTACGGCGGCAAGGTTCCGCCGGTGCGCAACAATTGCAACACCGATCTGGCTTCGCATTGGTGCGAACTGCCGGTGGAACTGGCCGCGTTAAATTACGTCGGGGGCAGCCAGAAGGCCGGCTGCAGCGCCAACCTCGAAGACGTTTTCAATCCCGATCACACCTACAAATACGCCGCGCCGGGGCCGCAACTGCTCAACGGCGCACCGGCGGGAAACTATTCACTGTGGGTTCCGACCAACACGCCGGACATGTCCGGCGGCGGAAAGTATTTCACCAATGCGATGACCAGCCCCGTGCGCTGGGTCATCTGGAGTCTGGGGCCGCAGCCGAACAGCGCCAGAACCCAGAACGCCTATGCGCCGCTGACCAGCGATAGTTGGTATAACCGCACCGGCGGCGGCGGCGTCATTGCGCGTTACGCCGACCGCAACGGAACACAATTCAGCAGCCAATAACCAACAACCAAAAATCCCATGAAGAAACACACTCTGATTCTCGTTCTACTGCCCGTCATCACCCTTTTGGCTCTGGCCAGGCTTTTCGCGCATGACGATGAAACGCCGGCGGCAAAACCGTCCGCAGCCGGATCGAACATTTGGAACGCCGCCCAGGAATCCACCAATTGGTGGAATGAAATCAAACAGGCGCACGGCCATGTCGGTCCGTGGAATGTCCTCGGCTGGCGCATGGGCAAGGCGGCGCTGCGCGAGTTGAATGCGGCCTGGGGTCAGCACGAATTGGACGTCATCTGCTACATTCCACTGAAAACGCCTTACTCGTGCATTGCCGACGGATTGGTGGTTGGCACCGGCAACAGCATTGGCCGGCTGGACATACGGCTGGGTGAAGTTATGACCATGGCGGACGTTCACGTAAGCGTCCGGCGCAAGGACGGCATCGGCCCGGTTTTGCTCCTTAAACCCAAAGTGGAATATCTGGAGAAAATCCGCTCCCAGCCGGATGACCAACTGGATGCGCTCGCACATGAATGCGGCCAGTTGCCGGAAGAAAAACTTTTTGCGATTGAGAAACTCCCTCAATCGGACAAGGGCTGAAAATGATGCCGGCCCGGCCATCGACAAAACTCCTGGGAGCGCGTCCAGATGACCATTGACTTAACTTTGCGGCTCCGGGTTGACGCGCGGCGCGGGTTTGTTACTGTCAACGCCGGTTGCCATGAAAAAAGAAACTGTGAGCCGATTCAGCGTGTCCCTGCCGCCGTCGCTTTTGCGGCAACTGGATGAAATGACGGGCGAGAAAGGCTACGACAACCGGTCGCTGGCCATCGCCGACATGATCCGCAATCACCTCGTCGAGCACCGGCAGAAATTCGGCACCGAGGACATCGCGGGCACCATCACGCTGGTCTATGACCATCACAAACAACACGTGCAGGAATCGCTCACCGACATCCAGCACGACCATCACGACGTGATTCTTTCAACGGTGCATGTGCATCTTGGACCATCACAATTGCCTGGAAGTGTTGCTGGTGCGCGGCCAGGCGGCAGTGATCCGTAAGATCGCCGATGAACTCATCACCGCCAAGGGAGTAAAACACGGCAAACTCACCGTGACCACTACCGGCAGGGATTTGCCGTCATAAGACATTTCGCAAGGTGAGGGAGAGCGCACCCACCGGGAAAAAACAGCAAGCCAACGGTGGCAAAATTTTGTGGTGGTGATACTTTCATCGGCATGAGGAATTTCCCGGTCATGGCTGGCATTTGCGCCTTTGCCGTCGGTGTCGTCACGCTCAGGGCGGATGAACCCGTATTGCCGTCCCCCTCCGCCGAGTCAGCCGTTGCGGCGTCACCGGCAGGCACGCGGCATGGTCTGTTCAACTGGCTGGACAGCCGCAGCGAATATGGCCAGGACGCTTTTCCCGAACCGTTCTTGGTGGATGACTCGGATTTGGAAGTCAACGAAGCCCGGCTGGATTGGCTGCACACGCGGGCGGGCGGAACAACCGGTGATCTCGTCACGGCCGAAGTCGAGAAGGGTTTCGGGCTGGTGACTCTGGAATTGGAAGTGCCCTACGAACGCGATACGACCGCAGGCGCAACCACGGAGGGTTTCGACAACATTGACCTGGGCGCGCGTTGTCCGTTCTATCAATTCGTCTCGCGCAATGGACTGCTGGACACGACTTTCGGCGCGGCGATTGAGGTCGGCATTCCGACGGGTTCGCCGGTCAGTAAAAACACCGAACTGGTGCCCAAGCTTTTCAACGATCTGAAGGTGAACAATTTCACGCTGCAATCCATCTTTGGATATTCCACGCTGTTTGGCCCCGGCGACGACGGCGGGTTGCAGACGTTTGAATATGGCTTTGTGTTCGGTTACACGATTGACCACCAGCGCCTGCCGCTGCCCGGCGTGCTTCAGATCATCCCCGTCTTTGAATTGTCTGGTGAAACGGAATTGAACCATGCCGATCCCGGGCGCAACAGTGTCCTCGGCAACGCGGCCCTGCGCGTCAACCTCAAAGCCATCGGGCGGGTGCAGCCGCGGCTGGGGCTGGGATTTGTGTTCCCGCTCGACCAGAACGCGCGGGCCGATGTGCATGGCGGCGTTTTCACCAGCCTGGTATTCGAGTATTAAATGTCTTCCGACCCCAAAGCCACAGGCATGAACCGGCGGCAGTTTCTGGCGCTGACCGCCGTCGCCGTGGTTGGCGCGGGCTGCAACTCCGTGGAGAACGGCGGTGGTTCCACCGCCGGCAAAGAACGGGTGATCAATGCCGGCCCGGTGGGTGACTATGCCGCTGATGGAGTTTACAGCCGTTTTCAGGACGAGGGTTTTTTTGTGGTTCGCAAAGGTGAAAAACTTTTTGCGCTATCCGCCATTTGCACCCATCGCAAATGCAAGCTCATCGCCGAACCGGACCGTTCCTTCTACTGCAAATGCCACGGCTCGACCTTCGACCCCGCCGGCCACGTCACCGAAGGCCCGGCGCGACGTGATTTGCCGGTGCTGCCCAGCTTCGTGGATGAACACGGTCAACTGCTGGTGCGGGTGTGAATGTTTTTCGTTTAACCTGAGGGCGCCGTGGCGCGTTCTCGCAATTTGGAATTTACAAAATGAGAAATAAATTTAATTCGGCGGCAACGGTAAAAGTGAGTTGCGGTTTGCTGGCGGGAATTCTCGCGCCCGGCGTGGTTCATGCCTGCGCGTGCGGGTGCGGCGTTTTTGACGTGGGCACCAGCTCCATGTTTCCGTCCGGCGGGGGCGGGATGGCTTATCTTCAATATGACTTTCAAGATCAGAATCATAATTGGAGCGGCACATCGCAGGCCCCGGCGGCGAACAATGGAGACAAACAAATTGAGACGGATTTCGTCACCGCCGGTTTCCAATATATGTTCAATCGCAGTTGGGGTGTTCAACTTGAAGTGCCTTATGACTATCGCACCTTCAAGACAACCAGTGCGGCTCCTGGCAACCCCATTACAACCATAAACTGGGGCGCGCTGGGCGACATTCGGGTGGAGGGCATTTACACCGGATTTTTTGCGGATTCGTCCGCCGGCTTGACGTTCGGCGTCAAGCTGCCAACCGGCGATTGGACCTTTAACAATGGCTTTGGCGATGTTGACCGCGACACTGAAATCGGCACCGGGAGCACGGATATTTTGCTGGGCGGGTTTTACCGCGGTAATTTGGACCGCAACCAAAAATGGGACTGGTTCGCGCAGTTGCAACTGGACGTGCCGGTGCTGATTCAAGCCCAATACCGTCCGGGCGTGGAACTGGATACGGCCGCCGGGATTGATTACAAGGGGTTCTCGCTCGGCCGGGTGAAAATCTCACCGGTGGCGCAGGTGATCTTTTCCGAACGGACCAGTGACAGCGGCGCCGCCGCCAATTCCGACAACTCCGGCTACCAGCGCATCCTGCTTTCACCAGGGATCGAATTCCACATTCATCCGGTGAAAATCTACGCGGACGCCGAATTTCCCGTTTTTCAAAACTTCACTGGCAATCAAGTGGCCGCGCCAGTGCTGTTCAAGGTGAACCTGAGCTTTATGTTTTGATTTTCGCGTCAGGAACCGGCCACCACCAAGGGGGCGAAACACGGAAAACTCACCGTGACCACAACGGGCAGGGATTTGCCGTCGTAAAACGAATCCGACTGCAAAGCCGTGTTTAAAAAACAAAATGTTAGAAAATTATTGACGACCTGCAAAAATTGTTTAGGCTAAAAACTAAATTAGGCAAAATTGAAGAACCAAACAAAGTCATGAAAACCAACCTTTTAAAACTAATCTGCGGCTTCGCCCTGTGCGGTGCAATAACAACCGCTACCGCACAATCAACATTTGACGTCTATACTTTCCAAGCGGGCTTGGCCAACATCACCGATGCTTCTGCGTTAACGTATTCGCCTGCGACGGAGGTCTTGTATATGACCGACGACTCATTGACAACCGGGGTGGCAAACATTGGTGTTAACGGCGGGACTTTGGCTGGCGATTTTGGCGGAGGAATCTATTTCCATGGCACGGGAGCCGACATCGTAATTGTGGGGGCATATATTGGTGCACCAGCATGGGGTGGCGGCACGGTGAGTTTGAAGCTCTCCGACGGATCCTACACCCCCGGCGTGGCCTTCACTGATGCCAGCCTTGTTACCACTACGCTCAACGATAATATGACCTTTTATCAGGAAAGTGGAGGCGGCTTCGTCCCATTAAATGCCGATTATTGTTACCTTCCGCTTGACATATCCAGCTTCGATACGGGTGGTCTGGGGGTGACCGGCATCGAGATAAGCAGCATGACCGCTGAATATCCTGACATTACATATATCGGGGTCACCACTGAAGCGGTGCCGGAACCGTCCACGATGGCGCTGGCCGCGCTGGGCGGGTTGGGACTGCTGTTGTTCCGCCGCCGGAAATAAACATCGAAAAACTTTTAACCGCCCGCCAAATTGGCGGGCGGTTTTTTTGTGCGTTGCTTCGTTGGCGAAGGGGCATGGAATCGAGAGGTTATAGACCTTTTGCGCCGGGTTTGGGGACGGTGCGAGTTTCCAACAGCATTGGCTGCGCGGCTGAACAACGTAGGAGTTCATCCGCGAATATTTATGAGGTTGTCAGTCGCGGCGACACTCGCGATGGTTGACAAAAACCCCGCCCTTTTTAGCTGTGAAATAAACTTCACCGAAGCCGGATGCGCCCGAGAGGCTTTGGTCGGAATAAAGTCTTTGGCGGAAAATGTGGGACAGGCATCTTGCCTGTCTCCATCTTTAAGTTAGAGACCGGCTGGAAGCCTGTCCCACAATTCAATCCGGATAGCCGTTCGGATGCTTTTTGTGCCAAGCCCAGGCGGTGGCGACGATGTCGTCCAGCTTCGGATATTTCGGCTTCCAGCCCAGTTCGCGAATGGCTTTTTCGGCGGATGCCACCAGCCGCGGCGGGTCGCCGGGCCGGCGCGGTTTTTCCACCGTGGGAATTTTCTTGCCGGTGATTTTTTCGCAGCTCTGAATGACCTGCCGGACGGAATAGCCGTCGCCGTTGCCCAGATTGTAAAAACCGGTTTTGCCCGGCTGCAACCCGAGCATGTGCGCCTGCGCGAGGTCTTTGATGTGAATGTAATCGCGAATGCACGTGCCGTCGGGCGTCGGGTAATCCGTGCCGAAAATCTCGCACTGCGGCTTCTGGCCGAGCGCCACCTGGAGCACGTTCGGAATGATGTGGGTCTCGATGCGATGGTGTTCGCCGAAATTGTCGCTCGCGCCGGCGGCGTTGAAATAGCGGAAGGCGATGAATTCCAATTTGTAAAGCTGCTGGTACCAGATCAGGACCTTTTCAAACATCAACTTTGCTTCGCCGTAGGGATTGATGGGGCGTTGCGGTAAATCCTCGGTCATCGGCACGCGGTCGGGCGGGCCGTAGGTGGCGCAGGTGGAGCTGAACACGAACTTCTTCACGCCGCATTCGACGGCGGCGTCGGCGAATTTGAGCGCGTTGACGACGTTGTTGTGGAAATACTTTTTCGGGTTGGTCATGGATTCGCCCACGAGCGCGCTCGCGGCGAAATGCATGATGGCATCGGGTTTGGCGGACCTGACGGCGTTGAGGATGTCGCCTTCCTGCTCGGGCTTGCCCAAAATAAATTTTGCGCGCGCATCCACCGCCGAGCGATGGCCTTCGCAGAGGTTGTCATAAACCGTGACCTGGTGGCCGGCATTGAGCAGTTCTTCCGCGCAAATGGAACCGATATAGCCGGCGCCGCCGGTGACAAAAACGTTCATGCTAGAACTATGGAAGAAAATCGCGCCGGTTCAAAGTTCAAAATGGCGGAACGCCGATCTTCGAATCGGCACGAACCAGTGAATCCCCACGAACCTTGCCGAATCAGAGTTCGGCGCCCCAGGTCAGGGTGCGGACGGTTTCGACCCGCGTGATCAACCACTGGCCGTCGGTTTTCCGCAGGGTGAATTTCATTTCTCGCACGATGGGGTCGCGTTCGCCGGAAATGTTCGCCTCGACAGTGAGGTCCGCCACGGCGGATTGTTTGTCCGGCGCGACGGTTATGTTTATGTCGGGAAATTTGACCTGCAAACCGCCGGCCCGCGAACGGGCCATCAAGGCCAGTTGGGTGATTTCTTCACGATCCATGGAATCGCGGTGGCCGAGTTCGGGCAAATCCACGTTCAACTCGACATTGGCGGCGAAAAAGCCGGCCACACTGCGCGCTGCCGCCAGTCGCGTCAGATCGCTTTCATTGGCCGAAGACGAAACCGTGCTTGCCAGTTTCGCAAGCCGCCGGTGAATGTCTTTCCCCGGGCTGGGAAAAAGAATCGTCCACAGCCAGACCCCCAGCGCCGCCAGCGCGGCCAGCAACACGATGCGAAAAATAATTTTCATAAGAGGGCTTTGCCAACAATCCGGTCGCGCGTGGCCCGGCCAAACTCGTGTTCCTGCCAGGGCATGGTGCGGTTGTCCCCGACGACGAAATACTCATCCGGGCCGAGCTTGACCGGCGGATAATTCCAGTTGCAGGGCGATTTCTCATAAGGCTCGTCCAGCACTTCGCCGTTGATCAGCACGCGACCGTCAACAAAAGCTACGGTTTCACCGGGCAGGCCGATGATGCGTTTCATATACATTACGTGGGGGCCGGCCAGACGAATGCCAACCACGTCGCCGCGCCGGGGTCCATGCCAGCGGTAGGCCAGCCGGTTCACGAAATTCACCGAACGGTCCCGGTAAGTGGGCAACATACTGATGCCTTCGATGCGCGCGGGCAACAGGATGAATCTGAAAACGACAAAGCAGGTGACAATCAAAACGACCACGCGCACCAAGGTCACTTTGGGATTGCGCCCAATCACCACGATCTGCAGCCAGCGGGGCAACCACGACTGCCTTGGGCGGACATTCGATTGTCCAGCTTGGTTTCGCGCCAACATATTCTAAGTTTCGCGCATCCGGCCAGCGGCGCAAGCGCAGACTGCCAAGCCCATCAGGCGAATTGCGGATGCTGCCGCAATTTATCCCAAGTTTCGGGCGATAACGGCGCCTGCCGGTAACCCGGCCCGCTCAACGGCTCGGCGCTGTGGGAACATTTCGCGCGCTCCAGCCAGCGGCGATCGAGCGGCTCGTCCAGCAGGTCAAGCCGGTTGGCCGCCACGGTGGTTTCCTCCTTCAAGCCCGACGGATGGCCCACGCCCACGAAGAATCCGCCCAGCAGCAGCGACACCCGGGCCATCGTGCTGCGCGTGAAGGTGGCCAGCGCGCACGGTCGTTGCGGGTCGAGTTGGTGGAACAAATCGGCAAACAACCGCGCCGTCCACATCGCGGGATTTTTCTTCGGCGAATGCGGGTCGAACAAAATGGCGTGCGGAGCGTGTTGGAGTTCACGCTTCAGCGTGTCAGCGTCGGACAAGCTGAAGCTTGAACTCCAACTTTTGAGCAACGCTGGGAAATCACCGGGTTCCAATGTCCATTCGACCTGGAGCCAATCATCGCCGAATTTCACGGAATGGTTTTGAACCAGTTCGGCCAGCGCGGATGCGTAGCTGGCGACATATTCCAGTTCCGCGCCGTGTTCGAGCGCAAACGCCGCCGCGTCGGTGGTGTGATCGAAACTGACGAGCCGCAGAGTCTTCGGGGCTGGGTGTTGGAGTTCAAGCTTTAGCTTGTTCGGGGGCACGCTGAAGCGTGAACTCCAACGCTTCGCCAGATCTTCTCGAATAATTCGAATCACTGTGAGCGCGTTGGCCGCCGCGCCGAGTCCGACATCCCAAATGACAAATTCGCCGGACGCTTCCCGCACGCGTTCCGGCAGGCGCAATTGCCGTGCGTACAGCGCCTCGGCTTCCCTGGCCGGCCCGATGCCGGGATGAAACGTCTCGGCTTCGGCCAGCGAACGGACGGAACACGCGCCGTTGCGCAGATAGACAAGGCTGTAGCCGGAGTTCACAAGCTCGTTAGTGATCAGTTCCCGGCGACCTTCAAATCCAGAATCTTTACTTCCTTCACCGCGTGGTCGGCCCAGTAACAAACCGCGTGGCGACCGATTATTAAAACCTGGACGGGACGGCCAATGTCATCATGCTCGGCATAGTCACCGGGTAAAAACGGATTGCCGGACGGTTCATCGAAAAGGCGCGTGATTTTGCTCTTGTCCGCCGCGTTGCACTTCCTCAACGCCAGGATGACATCGGTTGCGATGAAGACTCGATACGAAGTCATGGCTGGCTGCCGGAAGCAAGTTCAGCCTTCCAATTCTCCAAGCTGACCCAGCGCGCCGAATTTTTGTCGTCAATGCGACGGGTCATTTCCGTGCGCCAAGCCGCATCGTGCTGCAGACGCAAATGAAGCAGAAACGCCGCCAACTCGTTTTGTTGTTGCGCCGGCAATCCGACCACGACCCGCATCAATTCAGCCATGCTCATAACAGAAAACTACACTGGCATCCGGGTTTGGCAAGCCGGCAAAAAGCAAAACCGGCAACCCGCGGCTGCGGATTGCCGGTGATAAATGAATTCTGCGTCGTTTAGAGCTGGGCCATCGCCTTGTCCATCGCGGCGAAAAGCTGGCCCATCGTGGCTTCGGTTTCATCACCCATGTTCGAAACACGGAAGGTGGTGCCCTTGATTTTTCCATAGCCGCCGTCAACGAGGAAGCCCTGGTCCTTGACCAGCTTCTGCAGCTTGGGCACGTCCACGGGAGCACGTCCACCGGGCTTCGCGCCGTTGTTCACGCACGTCAGCGTGAGCGACTCGAAGCCGGGGTCCGGGAACAGCGTGAAGCCGTGCTTGGCAGCCCAGTCGCGGGTCATCTGGTTCGTCTTGCGATGACGCGCGAAACGCGCCTCCAAGCCTTCGGCGAAAATGTCTTCGAGCTTGGAAGCCAGCGCGAAAACGTGGCCGATGCTCGGCGTGCTCGGCGTCATGCTTGACTCGGCATTTTTCTGGAATTCGACAAAGTCGAAATAATAGCCACGGTCCTTGATTGTCGCCGCCTTGGCCAGCGCCGCCTTGGAGCAGGTGAAAATCGCCGTGCCGGGCGGCAGGGCGAACGCCTTTTGCGTGCCGGCAATCATCACGTCAATGCCCATCGCGTCAAACTCCAGCTTGACCGCCGTCATCGAACTGACGGTGTCCACGATGAACATCACGTCGGGATACTTTTTCTTGAGCGCGGCGATTTCGGCGACCGGGCTCATCACGCCGGTCGAAGTTTCGTTGTGAATCACCGTCAGCGCGTCAAACTGGCCGGAGGCGAGTTTTTTGTCCACGGCCTCGGCGCGGATGGGCGAACCCCACGGCACTTGCAGCGCCTCGGCGTCCTTGCCGCAACGCTTCGACACGTCGAACCATTTGTCCGAGAACGCGCCGTTCATGCAGTTCAGGACTTTTTTGGAAACCAGATTCCGGATCGCGCCTTCCATCACGCCCCAGGCGGACGAGGTGGAGATATAAACCTGCTGCTTCGTATAAAGCAGCTGCTGGAGCTGCGGTTGAATTTTCGCGTAAAGGTCTTTGAAACCCTGTCCGCGATGACCAATCATCGGCGAGCGAAACGCCTTGAATGTTTTTTCGCTTACTTCGATCGGTCCCGGTATGTGTAATTTGACGTGTGCCATAAATATGGGTGAAATTTTTCACAAGGCGGAGTGGTTGGCAAGCCATGTTTTGTCAAACCCAAAGCATTATTTGCATCCATCGCTCAGGCGACGCATTTATTTCACATCCCCGTTTCACGCAATCGCTCAACACAGATCCGCGAGGCTGGATTGGATGTCGCTGAGTTCAGTAGCGTTGATACCCCAAAGTCCGGCGGCGGTTTCGTCTGTTTCGGCTTCGAGCGACTGGAATTTTTCATTGGCCGCTTCAGTTTCTTCAACGGCTAGGGCGTGGGCTTTTTCGCTCAACTCGGCAAGACGACAATGTTGTTTGTTCTTCGCGTCAAACTTCGGCAGGCGGACATGCCCTAAAACATGCGGTGACGGATGAAGTGTGATGTAGCTTGCGACAATCAAAGCCATCGGCCAGTCTGATTATCGCGCTTACGCAGGTTCATTCACCGGCGGCTTGAATGGGGTTTTCTGGATTGAAATTCCAGAGCAACCAAAAAGAAATGACGGGCTCATTTTGATTCGCAATCTTCACGATGTCGGCCAGACGAAAGTGAAACAAGTCGAACGGGCAATCGAGCCTGATTTAATTTTCCGTGCCGAAGCGAATTAGCGCCGGCTTGATGGCTGTCCCCCGCGTTTTCAATTTTGCCCGCGAATAACTAATCGTGTGACTGTTCCAGTCCACATCCTCCGCCAGCAGACAGGCCGCATCCGTTTGCGCCGCGCCGGTATGCCACAGCAGTTCGTAAAAATCCCGCCGCTCCGCGTTCTGTTCCCGCGCCACAATCGCGGCATGTTCCTCCGCCGTGATGGCACGCTTGGCCTTGAACACCGGCCGGGGCCATTGCAGGCGCGGGATGACCGATTTCAGCAGCCATTCCATGCCTAGGGCGTGATTGTGAATCCGCCAGATAAACATTGGTGGAGACCTTGCCATCGGCCAGCGCCCGGTCGAAATGTTCCGGGCGGGTTTCCGCTAAGCGCAGGTTGCGGATGCAGTCGAAATTCCGGTCCTTAATCGCCGTTTCCCAGCGCCGCTGCGTCTCATCCGTTTTCTTGGCCACGATGTTTTCCATCACCTCCTGCCACGTCCGCGTTGCCAGTTTGGGATCAGCGCCGTTGAGATACACCCGCGCCAGCGACAGGTTGAAGTGCGGCTGACACTCCGATTCGTTGTGCGCCTGGAAGATGCGTTGCGCCTCGTACTTGTCGCTCGTTTTGAGACTCGTTTGAACGCCGGTGATTTTGTGTTTGAGGTAGAAGACGCCCCAAGGACGCCGGACCAGACCGAATGCTTGTTTCATGTTTTCACTCATGGTTATGAGTGTGCCGGCATCGGCATCCGTCGCGTAAGCGAGCAGTGGGCGAGCGTTGACCGTGCAGTGACAGGTTTCTGGACGGGCAGCCAAACAGGTGAAGATTCCGGTGAAACTCTGACTCCCAACCCCAATAAAACCCTTATAAATAAGGGTTTTGATTGGAGGCGAGGGTCGGAATCGAACAGTCTCGTCTTCCACAAGCCACTCGGAATCAACTATCTAAATCATCACCGTTGCCCTGAAAATAAAGACGCTCCTGCATTATGTCAAGCTTAACTTCAGCCGACTTTTCTTAACCTCTTTTTACTCTCTACCAATGAGGTTTGCTGGCACTTCTGCTGGCACTTTTTTGAAACTTTTTTGAAGTTCTGACTTGGCTTGTAGAACTCACGGTATTACCGCCCGGTAGAAGCGGTTGTTGAAATTCGTCGCCGCCGCGTCGCGGAAATTAAGCGTGGAATTGGTGCCGACAAAATTGGTCAGCGTTGTCCATGTTGTCAGGTTCGTTGAAACCTGGATGTGCCCGTTCAGCCCCGTTGACAATTCCAGGATGAAGACAAATCCGTTTGTTTTCAACGGGAGCGTATTGGTGAAGGCCAGTTGCAGCTTGAAGGTATTGCTCGACACCATACTTACGCTATTGGTTGAAAAAAGTCCACCTAGATTCATTGCATACACCTTCGCAGTGTTGGTGCCAGAAATCAGTTCAACTGTGGTTGCCCAATTCGTCCAGCCATTCGTGGTTGCAGATGCGTTCCAAGCCCCGTTGTTTAACTGATACCAGACACCAGCCACACCCCATTTGTCGCTGGTTGTGCCAGTGACGGTTGCAAGGGCATTCGTCATCTTTTGCAAATTGGACGGCGCTGTAATGGTCAACGTCGGCTTGTTCGTCTCCAGAAAGTTGGCTTGCAAGGTCAGATTCGACGCCATCATAAATTGCAGAGTCTGGCCGCTCATCGTTGCGCCGCCAATCCAATTGGTAGAAACCACCCAGTTAGTGAAGACAAACCCGCTGGCTGGCGACGAAGTGATGCTGTAATTGCGCCCGATTTCCAGCCAGGCGTTGCTGTAATTGGGCGAGATGGTTCCCAAGCCGGTTGCGCGCAGTTGGAGTTGGTTGGTTACGACGTAATCAAAAATCACACTGTTCGTCATCGAAACATTCCCGCCAGAGTCCACGGCATAAGCTGTAATCGTGTTCGTCCCCGGCAAGAACGTCGCCGCCGCGCTCCAGTTCGCCCAGCCGTTGGTGCTTGACGCTGGCTGCCAGCCCGAACTGTTCGGTTGACACCATACGCTCGACACTTGGACATTGCCATTGTCGGCGGTTGTCCCTGTCACCGTGACAACCGCGTTGCTCAACCGGCTGTTCTGGGCCGGGCTGCTGATTTGCACAGACAGCGTGTTGGTGGTCCAAACAATTGTATTTGTGGCAACGGCGAGCATATTTCCGGCTGTATCATACGCATAGTCCAGCCTGTTTCCATCGGGATAGGTGATATGCACCAATTGCCCGCCTGAATCGTAGGTGTAGGTTTGAGCTTGCGATGCAAAGTTTGGAATGAACACGCACAAGGCCGCGAAAATGGGGCAAACGAGTTGTTTCAAGATTGGCTTCATAAAACACCTCTTCATTTCAAGTTACCTGTGGAGAAATTACCATTCCACGGGTAAAGTGGCGGCGGGGTGATGGTTTCATCGTAAGGACGTTGTGTTGTTGTAATCCCTTGTGGTAGTGGCGGCTCCCAATCTGGAAACATCGACATCCAAAACGCTCCAACGGCTGTTTGTGCTTGTGCCAACCATTCATTAGGGGTTTCGACATAAAACACACCGCCACCAGCACCGCCTCTCACTCCGCCGAAACTAGCTTGTAAACTTCCGGTGAAATTCCCTGACGATCCTCGCGAAACTGTGGCGCCAGCACTAAAAGGACCCTCACCAATCTGTCCTTGACCACTAAACACTCCAGAACTCGGTGAATTCCCAGGCTGCCAAATCTGGCTCACCTGAGCGCTGACTGGGCCAGAAGCAATAGTTGCAACGATGCCTTGGCCGGATGCAGAAGGCTGTCCAGTGCTTATGCTAAGAGATCCTCCGAACCCCTCAGCAACACCGGGGCCAACCTCCACCACCGGAGAACCACCTGACAACGGCAGTTGAATATCAAGGTAGCCACCTAAAATATCTCCACCAAAAACTTGAATATCGACATAATCACGTCCAGTTGGATCAACTAGAATAATCGGACTATTGGCGGCGTAAGCATATCTATTTAGTGAAATTAAAGTGGTAATATCCCCGACGAGGACATCCTGCGATACAAACCTAGAGATAAACGGGTTGTAATAGCGGGCGCGCATATACAACAACCCGTTGTTATCTGAAAGGACGCCGTTCTTTCCGGCAAAAAGGAACGGCGTGTCGTTCGTGCCAGTGCGTGTGATAATGCTTCCATAAGGCGAGTAGGAAATCCGGTCGGTCACATTGCCGCTGCCATCCGTCAACGCCACCGTGCTGCCCCGGTAATCGTAATGGTGGGTCAGCACTTTGCTCGTGCCATTGGTGATGGCAACTTCGTAAAGCAGGTCGAGGCCATAAACGTAGTAGTTCGTCATACCGATCTTCACCCGCATCAGCACCTGGGAAAGCGCAACGTTCGGATTCACCACAAACCTTGTCACCACACCGCCATTTGTTGATGCCACTCGGTTGTCCGCCGGGTCGTAGGTGTAGGTGGTTCCGCCCACGCCAGTCAGCCGGTTGCGGGCGTTGTAGGTGTAGGTGGCAAAGGTGGCATTGGTCAGCGGGCCGGAAGTCATGTCTCCGTCGGCATCCAATGTCACCGCCTGCCCGCCATAATTTGTCAGGGCGTTGTCGGCATTGTAATTCATGGTCACGGCCGCCGGCTGGTAATCGGCGGCAACCGGCAGATTGGTTTCGCCAATGATCTGATTAGCGGCATCGTAGGCAAAATTGACGGAGTAGATGTTGCTGGAGGCGGAAGTCACGTCCGCCTGCTGCACCAACCGTCCCGCTGCATCGTAGGCGCGTGTGGTGGTGCTGCCATCGGGATGCGAAATCTTGATGACCCGTCCGTCGGCGTCGTAATAATAATAGGTGACGAATCCGTTCCAATCTGAAACATAATTCAGCCAGTTATTAACACCGTAACTGTAAGTGACAACCTTTCCGTCGGGATAGGTCAGGGAAGTAAGATTGCCAACGTTATCATAGCCATACTTCAGAACATTTCCGGCTGCGTCCGTGTATTGGGTCAGACGGTCCAGCGCGTTGTATTGACGGGTGATCGTCTTGCCGTTTTCAGTGACGGTCAACAGGCGGCCTTTATTGTCATAGGTATAGCTGATGGTGCCAACGGAGTCCTGGCATTGAATCAGGCGACCAGCCGCATCATAAGTGTTGGTCGTCTGCGCGCCAGAGGGCTGGGTGATCTTCGTAATGAGATTGCGGCCATCGAGCGCGTAGCCGGTCTGCTTGCCCGTGGCGGTGGCGGTGTTGGTCAGGCGTTCCGCCAAATCGTAGGCAAAGGTGGTAAATGCTGTTTTGGGGTTAATGATGTTTGTGCGATTGCCATCGGAGTCGAACTGCTGGCGGCTTACCAGCGACAACGGATTGATGCCGGTGGTGAGATGGCTCAAGGCGTCGTAAGCAAGGCTGTTGGTGCGATTGAGGGCATCCACGGTCTGAATCAGCCGCTGCAAGGCGTCGTAGGACAGCCGCTTGGTGTTTCCCAGCGCATCCTGAATGGCGACGGGTTGATTGCGGACATCATAGGTCGAGATTTGATTGGTAATGCCTAACGAATCCACAGTCGCCACAAGATTCCCGACGGCATCGTAATAGAACCCATTTGTATTCCCAAAGGGCAGCCGCGTGGAGGTCAGACGTCCCGCTGCATCATAGGTCATGCGCTTGATATTGCCATTGGCATCCTCTATGGCGGTCAGACGGCCTTCGCCATCGTAGCCGTAGTAAGTGGAATTTCCAAGGGCGTCATAACGTTGAATCAAATCACCATCTCCATTGTAATAAAAATAGGTTGTGTTGTTTAATGGATCGGTTTCAGTCAGTTTTCGCCCCGCAGAGTCATAGGTGTATTGCCAGACATTGCCGAGACCGTCGGCGGTGGCGATCAGATTGTCATTTAGGTCATAGGCGTTGGTGGTGACAAAACCGTCGGCATTGGTAACGGCAATAAGTCGTCCTACAACGTCATAAGCCATTCGGGTCACGTTGTTCACGGCATTGGTAATTCTCGTTGTGAGACCACCTGCATAGGTGAATCCGGTAATCCCTCCCCGTGGCGAGACAGTCTCGAATCAACAGCGAATTGGTGTCATAAATTATTGTGGTGCGATTGGTCAGAAAGTCCAATGAGTTGGTCAGGTTATTGTTGGTGTCGTAGGCAAACGACGACACGCTGCCGACGGCATTCGTAGTGCCGATTAAATTATTGCGGCTGTCATATTGCGACCAAGTGGTGTTTCCGGCGGAATCAGTGGTCGCAATCACATTTCCAGAACCGTCATAAACAAACATTTGAACTTGTCCGAGGGCGTTGGCGATGCTGGTGCGGTCGCCGTTCGTGTCGTAACCATAGCTGGTCGTATGACCGAGACCGTCGGTGACGCTCCAAAGCAAGTAGCGTTGGTCACAGACGTAAGTGTTGGTAGCGCCGGTGCGATCCACCACGGTAGTAACAAGACGGTTGCTTTGGCTTTCGTTGTAGTAGAAATAGGTATATTGATTAAGGGCGTCCTCCTGGGATGCAATCCGGCCTGAAGAATCGTAGGTGTCATAAAACACCCTACTCCCCTCCGGGTTATATTCATCGGTGATTTGACCGGCAGAATTGTAGTCAAAAGAATACGTCTGCGAAGTGGTAGCGTTGCTCTTGATGATTTGGCTCAATTCCTCGGACGAGTCATAATTGAAACTGACGGTGCGGCCCGAACCATCGGAGACAGAAGCGAGCAGATTCAGATTTGTATTGTAGGTGAAAAACAACGATTTGCCGGAGATGGCTTCCTGAACTTGAATCGGGTAAGTATTGGTTGTGTTGTAAAACAATTGAACGGCCTGCCCATGAGCATTGACGATTTGCTGCAAGCGGCCTGTATTATCAAACTCATAATGTTTTTGGTCGGGCTGCTTCAAAGAATAGCTGCCATTCGTGTTATGAACCAATGTATCATACGCGACCGCGACATCTGGACAGAACAAGAGGTTTGTGTTTGACGGATTCGGAGCAAAAAGGTTGCTGCGTTTTGCGTTCCAATGAAGCAACACATTGCCGTTGGTCAAGGGTTGCACGTTGGCTTCAAAGTTGTGTGACCAGCCTATTCCCATGCTACCGAGGAAGAAGTAGCAAATGGAATCGTAGTCGGCGGTGAATTCTAAATCTTTCGCACCTTGAACCTTCAAAAGACTGCGTTGAAGAACGTGCGCCCCGGTTCCCGTATCCACCGGCTCCGCAACGAGACTGCCTATCCGGTTGTTGGGCGGGTTGATTCCAGCATTCGGAACGCTGCCATAACCGGAAATCGTCGTGAGGCTTTGAACAGAAAGATTATCCATCGCGAATTGTGTGCCATAATAACTGTAAGCAGCATGATGAGTTCCACCAGAAGAGGTAAAATCCACTTCATCCACACCAATATAGTTGAAGGTTATCAGGGTGGGAGCTGTCGTGCTCAACGTCCAAGTATTGTCATAAACCAACACCCCGGCCAATTTTCCTTGGACTTCTACTTGAAGGTTGTCGTTCCATGCGGCAGTCAGATAAGCCGAGATAAGATTGAACGGATACGAACTGGTGATTGACGCCGGGGTGCCATTATTGTTGAAGGCCACATTGGGCGGTGATTGGAGGCCAGGATTGTAGCCGCTTGGCAATGATTCTACTGGAGTTAGAACATAAAAAGTACTCCAGTTGAGACCGTAATACCCGTTGGGGATAGTTCCATAATAGGCTGGATAATCGCCAGAGGGTGACATTGTTGGAGTAGCAAGGTCGTCGAAGGTGATTGTGTTACCGGCACCTGTAGTGGAATTTGCCGCAGGGGAATTTGCTTTCGCCGCACCCTTGGGCGCTGTTTGAAGTGCCATTCCAACAGAGGGGGATTTAAGTGATGATGAGGTAGGCTTGGATTGTCCTCCAACACCTTCAACATCTGAAGCAATACAGGCTGATGTCAGCATCAGTAACAGCATTGCAAGAGGGAAGGCTTTCGGTTTCATGTAATAATCGCTCCCCTTTCTTAAGCCAAGAATGGATAGTTTCATTTTTATGGCAATATGGTCGGCGTGTTTTAGAACGAATTCCTTGAAAGTATGAAACTGACAGTCGGAAGCGTGGCACCAGCCGCCTTGGCACGTTCATTGGCGTAGATGTCCGCCGTGACCGGCGTCCAAGAGAGAATCAGGTCTGTGCTGTTGCTGCTGACGGGAATCATCAAAGGCACGGCACTGGGGGTCTGCTGGGCAAAAACCATGGAAGCACCGATGATGGCAGATGCCACTGTCAAGACGGCTACGACAACCAAATTACGCCGCGTTCTGCTCATGGCTTTCACTTTGAAGCCCGCTGATTGAACAAACCGATAATATTCAAATATTCGGAGCACACAAGTTTTTTGGTGCAAAAACACCGAACAGCGCCGAACCCAAAACCACAAATCTTCCAAAACGAAACGTATTGTGACTATCGTCACATCCATTTTCAATGCGTTTTCCGTTTATGACTAGAGCGTGTCAAAAAACAGCTTGCGAGATGCCATTGCCGCCAACGTGGTTCGGCTCCTGCGGGAAGAACGTGAAAAGCGTGGGCTTTCCATGAACGTGGTTGCCCAGCGTTCCGGGCTTTCCCACTCCATCGTTAGTCTTGTCGAACGGGATTTGCGAAATCCCACCTTGGACACATTGTTGCGAATCGCTGAAGCCATTGGGATTGATTTGGGTGAAATCATTACGCGGGCTGGCAAGCTTGCTTCCAAACAACGCAAGAAGTGAGTTTGTGTTTCTGTTGCCTCGGCTGTGGCCAGGAAAATGCTTTGGTGCAAGCGCAAATTCACAGACGCTCTTGGGACGAGCATTGGAATAGGTAACGCTCACGATGGCATATTATTTAGTGCGTGTATTACCAAGCTCGGTTTCGATTTCCGCCACAGTTGGCAGGCTGCCTTTCAAATTCTTGGGCAGGGATTCGACCAGTTTGGTCTGCCATTGGGCAACGCCGATGGGCTTTTTCAAATCGCGCAGCGCATACTCAACGGTCAGATGGTCACGTTCCTTGCACAGCAGCAGGCCGATGGACGGTCTGTCGTCGGCATGGCGCAACTGGTCGTCCGCGGCGGACAGGTAAAAATTCATCTTGCCCGCAAATTCCGGCTCGAAGGCTTTCATTTTCAAGTCAATCACGATGTAGCACCGCAGCCGGAGGTGGTAAAACAGGAGGTCGAGGTAATAATCCTGGCCGCTGATTTCCATGTGATATTGCCGGCCGACAAATGCGAAGCCGACGCCAAGTTCGAGCAGGAATTTCTGGATGTGGTCCAGCAAACCCTGTTCGAGGTCGCGCTCATGCGCGTCGCTGCGGATCGTGAGGAAATCGAAATTGTATGGGTCTTTGAGCGTTTGCTCGGCGAGATCGGACTGCGGCGGGGGCAGGGTGCGTTGAAAGTTGGTGACGGCTTTGCCTTCGCGTTTGTGCAGTTGCGTCTCAATGTGGTGCGTGAGCACCGCTCGCGACCAGCCGTGTTCGATGGCCTTGTGCGCATACCAGAGGCGGAGAATCGGGTTGGCAATTTTTTCCAACAGCAACACATTGTGTCCCCACGGAATTTCTGCTACAGGCTGTGGCAGATTTTGCCCGCCCAATTCTGCCACAAGCTGTGGCAGAATCTTTGAATCCAATTTTCCGCCGGACTGCGGGTGCTTTTGGCTTCCCTCGGTCCACGCGAGATAAAAGGCCCGCATTCGCCACACGTTGCGCGGAGAAAAACCATCCATTTTAGGGAATGCTTCGTGCAGGTCTTCCGCCAGCCGTTCCACCACCTGTTTGCCATAGCCCTTGGTCGTTTGCGCCTCGACAATGATTTTACCGATGTCCCAATAAAGCAGAATCAACTCGCGGTTGACCGAAACCACCGCGCGCAGTTGCGCCGCGCGGACCCGCGCTTTGAGGTCGGCGAGGAGCGTGGTGTAACCAGCGGGAAGCGCGCCGGGCAGTTTGCCACCCTGGCCGCTGGTTTTTGCCAAACCTGTGGCTGTCGTCTTTCGTTTCGTCATACAAAATGTTTGCCTGCCGTTCTGCCCACAACAATCCTCAATCGTTTTCGGAAACTTCGGGCATGATGCCGCATTTTGCCGGCGTTGAAAAGTTTTTCGCACGCATGACTTTCAAGGCGTCCGGTGCGGCTTGCCATTCTTGTCGCAAGCAATTCTCCACGCGCCCAATCCTAAACGCAAAACCCCCGGAGCCGGACAGTTTGTCACAGGTGGAGCCGCAGGGGACAGGGCGGACTACCTTGACAAACTGACCGGCGACATACAATTGAATCTGGATTGGCGCGCGTCATTGCCCGCGCGACTGCGCCCGTGAGCAAAGCTCAATGAATCCAGTAATGGCCGATGCAAATTCCATAGCCAAGAGCCAGCAAGAACCAAGCGACCGACCGAAGCATCACCCGCCACGCGAACCGGTCTTGCAAGTCATCAGAGACTTGTTCCAACCGTTCACATTGAGCCGTGGTGCTGGCCTTGATGTTTTCCCATTCAGACGCCGCGCTTTCCATCAAAGATTTGATCCGACTTGGCAACCGCCTCCGCGTCGGCAAGCTGCACCTGGATTTGTTCCGCCGCCTGCCGGGTTGCCTGAATGTGAATTTCGACTGTTTTTTTCAACTCCTTGTTCTGGCCGTCCACCGTGCCGGCAAAATCATCTGCCATCGCCTGACTCTGCCGCCGGTATTCAGCCAGATGCAGTTCAATCAATTTACGGGCATCATTCATCAAGCGCGGCAGATTGGCCGCGATGCGCCATTGAGCCCTGGTCAGCAACGCCAGTTGCACCGGAAAACTGCTATCCGGCCCGACGCTCCATTCATGCAACAGCCGGTGAATCTGATCCACTTCCTCGGCGGGCGCGTCAACCAACAGGGCGGTCAAATCATCCTTGTCCATACTCATTCGCCCAAGTTGAGCATCGGATGCTTGGGGCGGGCCTGTTTTGCCGCCGGTTCCGGCCGTGATTCGACCTCCGGCACCTGTTGCTCTGGCACCAGCAAATCGGCAATGGCGTCGTATTGCCGGAACATCTGCTGCATCGCCCATTGCATTTCCCCGGCCAGCATCAATTCCAAGTGCGACGCACCGGGAGTCGCCACTTCCGCAAAACTCAACTTGCGGCCCGCCTTGGCCTCGGCACGTTTGATCGCCAGCAGCGTGATGGAAGTCACCACCGGCAACGTCAGTTCCTTCGCGCCAAACTTTTTCAACTCGGCCTCGATGTTGGATTTCTTGAACAGGTTCGTTCTCACTTTGGCCGGGTTGTGGACAATGACGTAATCCACGCGGTCGCCCGCGAAATAAAATAGGTCGAGCAGATTGTTCATGCTCTCCGTGTCCTCGCTGGGAAACAGGAAAAACGTGAAGCGGATGCCCTGGGTGGCGAGCGATTCGAGCAATTGCAACGACTCCAGCGCCTGCACGATGAGGCCGTCGGCCTGCGCCCGGCAATCAATGACGTGAACCGGCGCGTCACTGCGCGACACGTTGCGAAACAATCCGAGTAGGGTGGATTTGCTGTCGTCGTCATTGCCGAGCGTGTAGGACTGCACCTGTTCGGGATGGCGGTCGGCAAAAGAATGGTGCCGATCATCGAGGTCGGAGCCATTCCAGTGGATGTCGTGATAGTCGAGCCAGGCGGTGCGGAACTCGGCCTCGAAACTTTTGCCGAGGCTGCCTTTGGATTGGGGATTGATGTGGATGCGTTTGGTGATGTTGGTGTTCATGTGAATTCTTGATCGGTGTTAATGTTTTTGATGTTTGGGCGAGTAAAAGGGCTTGGTTTCGGCAACGGCGATTGGCGTGATTGCGGCCGGCTGGCCGCTGCGTTGGGGCGGGCGGGTTGGAATTCGGAATTATTTTCCGCATCTTCCCAATGCGGTTTGGTCGCCCGCTTCAATCTGCGCCGGTAAAATAGATACGGAGCATGAAACGTGACGCGGATGCCCTTTTCACTCAACAGCAAGTCGGCGATTTCCTGCCACGTCTTGCGCCGTTGGCGCAGCTCGCGGATGAAATCGAAGTGCGGTTCCAAAATGCTGTGGAACGGTTTGCCGCCGCGTTTTTGATGTGCCGTTTCAGTCATCGCCGGACAGAATAGCCCGATAATGAAAAACGGTGGAAGAGAGCAGGTGAAAGTTAAAGTGAGATGAAATCACGCCGCGTGTAGCGGCAAAGGGCGACGAATGGCGACAAATTCAAGTGACGAAAAGCGGCGAGTGCCGACGAAATGTCAGGAGTGGATGCGACGAAAAGTGACAAATGCGTTGTCGCTTTTCGTCGCTTTTAGTTGCCTGGTTTCTGGTTGCGTTTTTCACTACCGATTTTGGTAGGGGATGGTGTCTCGCAAAAAATCAAGGCTTTCAAGTTTCAGAAAGCCGTCAGAATCACGTTCGGCTGAACGTATCAAATTGGATGATGATTGGCGCAGTGAACGTGCGTTTCTGAAATCGGAGCGGACGTAACGACTGTGGAGTCGCGGGATTTTGGAAACGGACATTGACTGCACTACCGTATAGGTTCCGTTGCGATGTGGCGATTTGTCTGACCGGTTTGCGAGCACCCGCTGGCCGCTTCCGTTTGTTGCGCTGCCCTGGCGGTTCATTCCTTGATTCCCAATTTCTGGAGCATCAATTTGTGCTTGCTGATGTAATCGTATCGGGCCGCCAAATCCTCCCAGTGAGCCGGATCGGGTTTTAATGCCTCGTCCGGGTGTTCCCTGTTGGCGGCATCAACGGCACTCTGGATGTCCATGCCCTTTGCCAGGAACGCAACGACCGTGTTGTCATACTCAATTTCGGTGTCAGTTCGGCCGCCATGAATCTCCCGTGCCCGCGCGAGGTAGTCGTTGGTCAGATGCGCATCCATAAGCTCTCGTCTGCCATTTCGAGTGAACGATGTGAACCAAAGATTCCGCACCGCTGCGCTCCTGGCTGGGACTGTGGCGCAATCGCGGGGTTCGCTGCATTCTTGTTGGGTGCTGTCATCGCCCGATAAAATGGGTCAGTGCTGGAATGGGTGAGATAAAAAACAAGGCTATTTCCATTTGGCAATGGCACAGGCGACCTGTTTGAAATTGGTGATGCGCCATTTCGCACCGTCGCCCACCAGTGAGGCGCGTCTCTGTTGTGCCGCTTCCGCCGCCGGACTTCGGCGAGCCTTACGGATTGCCGCCATGCGACTTTCCGCTTCCGCCGTTTCATTTGATCGAAGGACATCGTTTTCACTGAAGAAATTCATACCGCAATCTGAAGTCGGGAGCAAGTTTGCGACCGCACTGAACGGGCGTTTCTGAAATCGGAGCGGACGGAACGGCTGTGGAGTCGCGGGATTTTGGAAACGCCCGTTGAGTGCGCGACCGTATAGGTTTCTGTTACGGCGATTTGTCTGGCCGGTTTCCAAGGCACGCCGGAAAGCCGGGCAGTCAAAGCGCCGATTCATTCCAATTCGTTTTACTATGGCTGGGGCATTACGTCAGGATACGGGCCTAGAAACCGCTCGCCATTGAAATGGATCAAATGGTCTGGGTCTTCGGCGACCCAAACTTCCGTTTCCCATGAGATCTGCGTAAGAAAACTCCGCATGGATTCGCGGTTCGTAAACGCGGTCACAAACACCAAGCCCGCTTTGCAACCTGCGAATAGACCCTTCAGTTCTTTCCGCCGCTTGCCGTCCACTGGTCCGGCACTGGTCACGGCCTCGATCAGCAAAAGCCAGTTGCGCCGCGTGTCATGCACAACCACGTCAGGCATTTTCGCCGGCGCGGGAATTGCGACTTTCAACCGTTGCAAATAGTCGGCGTCCAGATGGAGAAACTTGTTTTCGGCATCACCGATGTAGAGGACTGTTCCGCCAGCCACAAAACGCGGGCAGAATTCTTCGATGACTGTTTTGATGAGTGGGTTTTGTCCGCCGGGAGAAATGGTCACGGTTTTGCCGGACGGAAGTTTCACCGGGATGCGGGCGAGTTTCCGACCGCGTTCCAATTCCTTGCGGATGCGGTTGCAGGTGACCAGATACGCTTTCAACTTTCCGCTCCATTCCGGGGTGTTGAATGCTCGGATCAGTTCCAGCGCGTGAGGTTCAACCTGATAGACGGTCTTGCCGCTGTTAGTGGGTCGTGCCGGATCGTCGGGATTACGAAGCAGCAAGCCAGCCTCTACGAAGTATTTCACAGCCTCGTCGCGGATGGTTTCGCGGGTGTTCGGGGCATAGCGGACGCCATAAGCCGCAGCCACAAAATCTATAATGGGCGTGATGCCCCGCAGTGGCGCTGAGGCTTCGTTCCAAGATTGGCCGGGCTTCAAATCAAGCAACGCGAGCAGCGTGTAAGCTGCTACTTCATTGCTCTGTTTCGGTGCGAAGCCAAGCGCGCCCAGGATTTCTGCCGCGCCGTTCAGTTTGTCCTTACGATCTGAATGCTTTGCCATCAGAAGAATTCCCTTTCCACGATTCTGTCCAACTGCTCTTGCGGTATTTCCAAATCGGTAATGCTTTCGCCCAAGCGCTCCAGTTCCGCGCGACTTGGATAGTTAAAGCTGCGCAAGTCAGTCGCGTTGACCTGCGTATGACCGTTGAACTGCCGAAAATACAAATCCACAAACGTCGAGTTCAGAAAAACCGCCAGCCCTTTTGCCAGTGCCATCGGCAAGCCGCGCCCCCCCATGTGGAAATAGTTCAGGTGATTCTCGAAACCGACCAGCGACCCCGCGATTTGGTGTGAATCATAGATGCACGCCACCACTCGCCTTCGTTCCTCTTTGGCCGTGAAGCGCTTCACCAGCACGTAAATGCCGGCAGGAACAAGCAACTCGTGCGTGTGCTCGTTGCTCACGATGGCATTTGGTTTGCGCGCCTTTTCGCGCGGCCAATGGACGAACCCGCCATTGAAGTGGCAGGGATAAATCAACGGCGCGGTATCGCGCCCCGGTTGCGGGCGAAGAAACTCTTTTGCCCGAAAATCCACGACGCGTCCCGTAGAAACCGACACACCCAGCGCCGACAACGAAGTTGAGAGTCGCTCCATTGCCTGGCGGGCCTGGGCATGCTGGTCGTCCGTCGGCAGGTGAATAAAATGCTCTGCATCGTCCGGTGAAACAATTTTGCGGAAATCCACCACGCGCTCCGTCACCGTGCCGGCGGGTTCACCGCTGCAGGTTGAGATGATAATACGCTCAGGCTTGGCTGTGCCTTTGACTGCGTGAAAGATGATGTTTTCCTGCAACACCGCGTCTCTGCTGAACGCGGCAGAACGCGACTTGAAGACATGAAGCCGTCGCAGCGACATCGTTTCCAGAAAGTCTTCCCGAAACGGTTTGAAGTAGGGACCATTGCAAAAGCTGCGTGGCGTGATGGCGACCAACTCACCGCCATTGACCAGCAATCGAATGATGAGTGCGACGAAGCCCGCATACAGGTTGCTGGCCTCAATGTCCGCCGACCGGAGCAACAACCGGGCGGAAGAATCACCGCGAATTTTTCGGTAGGGCGGATTGATGATTGCAACGTTGAAAGGCAACGGTTTTGACCCAAAAAAATCATTCCGCACCATCGGCACGGCGGCTGCGATAAAATCCTCGTTCAAGACCGTAGCCGAAAATGAAATACCCACCCGTTCACACTCGCGGCGGCAATCGTCGAGCGTGGCCCGCAGCGATTCAATCTGCGCCGCGTCAACCTCATAAGCCGTGATGGAAATCCGCTTTGGCTTTCGTGGCTCGTGACACAACCGTCCGACCAGGGCGGCGGACAACGAACCCGCTCCAGCCCCGGCGTCCAGCAAATGCACCTCGTTCCGGTGAATCTCGAAAAGCGACGCCATGAACTCCGCAACGGGCGAGGGTGTCAGGAACTGCCCCAGTTCGTGCTGCTTGTCCAGGTCGTCCCGCAAAGCCGGGGGAAATGACGAAAAAGTCGGCATTTCACCGGCAATGACGTTCGTATGTGCGGTGGCTATTGTCACAAGTTCTACAGCGATAATAGCAGCGTTGCCGGCGCTTTCAATGCGGATATCGCTTGTGCCTCTTGAAAAAAGAAACTTGTCTGGCCGGTTTCCAAGGCACGCCAGAAAGCGGGCGGTCAAAGCGCCGGGCGGCATTGCTAGGTGAACAATTTTACAATTCTGCCGACTCCGCTGGCGAGAATCACCAATAAAATCAATGGGTATGGAGGTTTTTGTCGTTAATTTCGGCCCTTTCATTTTGTGCAATCATTACGCAAGCGAGGGCGTTTTATCGGTCATGCTGGTCGCCGAATGGAAAAATTATCGGCCCAGTGCAAATTGGTTTTTGACTGGCATCGAAAAGCAAAAAAGCCATTTCAAAAGGTTTTGGGAAAACCCCGTCGCCTCGAACGGGCACAGGCCGGAGCAAATTTGTTGCAGCACCTGCAAATTCTTTCCGACGATTCCTGCGACCATCCCGGCAATGATGAAAACGCATTTTGCGTGTCTGGCACATCTTTGCAGGTTCGCCTGCGGATAAATTGGCAAAACGATGAATGAAGAAATTTACGATTGTTCCAAATGGGAACAAAGCCTTTTGAGAAACCGATAAAATAACGCCTTATGTTTACCGCCGTTGCGCAAAAAAATCTGGCCGATGCCGAGAGTTATTTTGACGAGCATCTGGCGCAGAATGATTACTACGCGGCGGGTGAAATCCGTCCCGGCCAGTGGATCGGCGCGGGCGCGGAACGGTTGGGATTAAAGAATAACGTCACCCGCGAACAATTTCATGCGCTGTGCGAAAATCGAAATCCTGAAACCGGCGAACGGCTGACGCAGCGGCAACTGAAGGAGGACCAGCGCCGGGTGTTTTATGATTTCACCTGTTCCGCGCCGAAATCGGTGTCGGTGCTGGCGGTGACGATGGATGATGAACGGCTGGTGACGGCGCACGAGGAGGCCGCGCGCATTGCGTTCCGCGAACTCGAAACCTTCGCTGCTACCAGAGTCCGTAAGCAGGGCAATCAGAAAGACCGAACCACCGGCAATCTCGCCGCCGCTGCGTTCACGCACACGAGCAGCCGCGCGCTCGACCCGCAGTTGCATACCCACTTCACGGTGTTCAACGCCACGTTTGATGACAGCGAACGGTCCTGGAAAGCCCTGCAAGCGGGCGGCATGTATGACGCCATCCGTTACGGCACGGCGGTCTATCGGAATGAACTGGCGAAACGGGTGCAACAAATTGGCTACCGGATTCAACCGTCCAAACATGGCTTTCAAATCGAGGGCGTCAGCGATGAGGTGTTGAAACGATTTTCCAAACGCGCAGCAACAACGTGACGCGGTGGTCAAGGAACTGGAACAAAAGCTGGGGCGCAAACTTTCCAACAATGCAATTTCTCTCGCAGTCCACCAGAGCCGGGCAGAAAAAGTCAAAGGCATCTCGACAGCGGAAGTGCGCGAACGCCAACTGGCACAATTACAGCCCGATGAATTACAGGCGTTGAAAAAACTCTCGGCATCGGTTCAACCCGTCCGGCCAATCCAGCGTCTTTGAACCCGAAAACCAAGCCCTGAACCATGCCGTCGCCCATGTGTTCGAGCGCAAGTCGGTCGTGCCGGAGCATGAACTGTTGAATGTGGCCCTATCGCAACGTCTGGGCGAAGTGGATTTACCGGCGTTGAAAGCGGCGGTGAAGTATTCACCGGACTTGGTGAAAACGGAACGTGGATTTTCCACGCGGCAGATTCTGGCGACGGAACTGGATTTGATTCAGACGGTCAACGCGGGGTGCGATGCGGTCGCGCCATTGCATCCCAGCTATCGCCCTGCCGACTGGCTTGGCGAAGATCAACAGCGAGCCATCTATAATGTGCTGCGCACCAGTGACCGTATCACCGGCCTGCGCGGTCTGGCCGGTAGCGGCAAAACCACGGCGTTGCGCGAGCTGGTCGCCGCCTGCAAGGAAGCCCGCGTTGAACCGCTGTTCTGCGCACCGACGGCGGCAGCAACCGAGGTTTTGCGAAAAGAAGGATTCGAGGCGGTGACACTGCAAAGTTTGCTGCTGACGAAACCGGCGTTGTCTGCCCGTCAGTTGGTGGTGCTGGATGAGGCCGGGGCGGTCGGAATGGACGACATGAAGCGGCTGTTTGACCTGGCGCGTGACGCCCGCGTGGTTCTTTCCGGCGACACCGGCCAGCACGCATCGGTCGCGCGTGGCGACGCGCTGCGGATTTTGGAGAATCATTCGGATTTTCAATCCGGCCAATTGACCCGCATCCGGCGGCAACGCAAAGCCGAATATCGCAAGGCCGTTGAACTGGCCGCGCAGAAAAATACCAATGAAGCGTTCGCTCAACTGGAACGCATGGGAGCGGTAACAGAATTTTCAGGCGATCAATTGCACGGTGAAGCCGCGCAGTCGTATGTAAAAGCATTGCAGCAAAACCAATCCGTGCTGCTGGTCGCGCCGACGTGGAATGAAATCGAGGCGGTGACGGAAAAAGTCCGCGCCGCGTTGAAAACGTCCGGTCGGCTGGCGGGTGACGAAAAGGAGTTTCAAGTTTTTGATTCGCTGTCGTGGACGGAAGCGCAGAAGCAGGATGCGCGGCAATACCGTCCCGGCCTGGCGATTCGGTTTCACCGGCAAAAAACTGGTTTTGCCAAAGATGAAACCGTCGCGGTGGTCGCCGTCGAAAATGACGCCTTGAAAGTTCAACGCGCGGACGGTTCCGAAAGTATTTTCCCATTGGGTCAAGGCTCCGCCTGTTTGATGTGGGGGAGAAACGGAAATTGAAAATGGCCGCTGGCGACAAGCTGCTGCTGCAATCGAACTGGCAGAAAAAATTCATCAATGGCGAACTCGTCGAGGTGCGGGCGATTCAGGGCGATTCCGTGGTGCTGGCCGATGGCCGGGTGATTCCAGAAAACTATCGCACGTTCACGCACGGCTACGCCGTCACATCGCACGCCGCCCAGGGCAAGACGGTGGATGAAGTGCTGGTCGTCGCGTCGTCGCGTTCGCTGCCGGCGATCAATCAGCAGCAATTTTACGTCAGCATCTCGCGCGGGCGCGATGCTTGCCGCGTGTTCACTGATGATGCCGAGATGTTGCGCTCGCACGTCACCCGTTCCAGCGCGCGGCTGGCGGCGGTGGAAGTGGTCCCGCCCGCCCACCGCCGAAAATTCATCCTGAATGTTTTGCAGCGCGGTCATCGCTTCCTGAAACAGTTCCGCCAGCGCCTCGGACTGCAACAAACCATTTTACCTGACAATCGCAGCCCACAAATGAAAACACCCCGTTATGAACACCAACGAACCTCCACCCACCGAATCGGCGTCTAACCCGCGCGACAATCCTTCTTACGGCACGGATTCCACGGTCGCCACTTTGAACGTGGTGGCCGACGACGGCAAGAGTTACCAACTGCCTTACGCGCAATTTCTGTATGCAGAGATGATTCCCAATCCGGCGTTGGAAACGAAGCCGGATGCCCCGCCCGAAAAGCTGTTGCTCTGTTTTGCCGTGGCCGAAGTTGCGGTGCTGGGGAGCGGACTCAAGGCCGTTGAACGGGCGATCCAAAAGTATGAATTGAAATTTGTGAAGGCGGCTGACCGGCGCTACGCCGCCACGTTCAAAACCCATGTTGCCGCCGTCACCATCGCTTTTACCAAGGAGAAAGTATGAATCCCGAATCGTCATTGAAATTACAGACGCTGGAAAAATTTCCGGTCTTGATGACCAAGGAGAAAGTGGCCGAAGCGCTGGGCGTTGCCACGCATACCATCCCGCCACTGGTGCGGTCGGGCCTGCTCAAGCCGCTCGGCCATCCGGGGCGCTATTGCGTGAAGCATTTTTCGCGTGACGCGCTCGCGGAGAAATTTGCCAGCCCGGAATGGCTCGATAAAGTGGCGGCGGCCATTCACCGGCACTGGCGCAACAAGA
>CAWFZJ010000080.1:0-3941 GCA_963820205.1 uncultured Verrucomicrobiae bacterium | reverse complement strand
TGGAGTTCGCTCGTGTCACTTGCCACCTGCCACTTGTCACATATCGCGTGTACGCCCAGAGCGTCAGCATGAAAAACAGTCCGCTGAACACATCCTTGCGTTCCGCCACCCACGCCACCGATTCCACCCGCAACGGATGGATCGCAAACACCGCCGCCACAAACGCACTGCGCCAAAGTTTGCCGGTCATCAGCCGCAGCACGAGGAAGAGCAGGATTGCCGTGGCCGTATGGAGGAGGACATTGGTGAGATGATGGCCGCCGGGATTCAATCCATATAACCGGCAGTCCAGCATATGGGACATCACCGTCAGCGGATGCCAGTTGGCCACCACGGTATGGGTGAAAGCCCACTCAACTCCCTTCAAGTCCAGCCCGTGGGTGACCGCGGGATTTTCATATATGTATGCCTGGTCGTCGTAGTTGACAAACTCGTGCCCCAGGGTTTGCCCAAAGACCACCCAAATGACAGCCGCCAGAAAAATGCAGACCCCAAGTACCAGCCAGCGGTCGTTCAAACTCGCCGCCGGGCCTTCGGATGCCAGCGAGCGGGAGTTTTCCGCTCCTGGCATTTCACGGGCGGGTGAAGCGGGCGGGACCGAATGCGTGACAGTGGGTTTTTTCTTCGATCTTTCGTTCATGAAATAAGCCAAAAGATATCCACGGATTGACAGCCTTTCCGGCGGAAAGAATTATGTAATAGAATGGTCATCAGGACCACAACGTTGCCTTCAACATTTTATGTCGGCCAATTTACCAGCACGGAACCGATTGCAAAACATAATCTTCCGCGTATCCCCCCCACTCCTTTACCGGGCGAAAATCTGGCGGATGACGTCTTCGATGGGCACTTCCTGAATGTCAATGTCGCTTATCGGCAAATCATCGAGCAGCGATTTGCAGACGGCGATGACGCGGTCGCGCTTGACCTTGAACTTGATGGAGCCGGCGTTTTTTTCAACGACTTCACCGTAGCGCGCCAGATTTTCCGCCGGATAATCGTCCGGCTTTTCGCATTGGATGGTGACGAGTTTGCAATCGGCGAAACGGTCCACGATTTCGGCTAATTTGCCATCGAAGAAGATTTTGCCGCGGTCAATGATGATGACCCGCTCGCACAGCGCCTGGATGTCGGCCATGTAATGGCTGGTGAGCAAAATCGTCGTCTTTTGCCCGGTGTTGTGGCGGCGGATGAATTCACGGACGATCTTTTGCGAAACCACGTCCAGGCCGATGGTCGGTTCGTCGAGGAACAACACCTTGGGCTGGTGCAGCAGCGAGGCGATCAATTCCATCTTCATGCGCTCGCCCAGGGAAAGCTCGCGCACGCTGACGTTGAGCTTGTCGCGGACGTTGAGCATTTCACTCATCTCGGCGACGGTGCGCTCGAACCGGTCGGCGGGGATGCCGTAGATTTTCGCGTTCAATTCGAGCGATTCGCGCGCGGGCAGGTCCCACCAAAGCTGGTTTTTCTGGCCGAGCACGAGCGCGAACTGGCGGCGATAACCGTCGGCGCGTTCCCACGGCACGTAGCCGAGCACGCGCGCCGAACCGCCCGTGGGGTAAAGCAAACCGGCAAGCATCTTGAGCGTGGTGGTCTTGCCCGCGCCGTTCGGGCCGAGAAAACCGACCAGTTCGCCGGGTTCAATCTTGAAGCTGACGTCGTTGACGGCGATGGTTTGCTCGTATTGGCGGTGAAACAGCCCTTTGATGGCGCCGCCAAAACCCGGCTGCTTTTTGTAGGTGCGAAAGGTCTTGGTCAGGCCGTTGACTTCAATGACGGGCATCGGAGAAGTTTCACGTTTCAAGCTTCACGTTTCAAGTTTTCAGTATGCGGCTGAAAACGCAACGCTTCCAACTTGAAACTACCGCATCAACTGCTTTTCGAGATAATGGACGACCTGGCGGACGTTGGCGTCCACTTCCATGCGGTCTTTGACGAGGCGGCAGGCGTGCAGCACCGTGCCGTGGTCGCGTCCGCCGTAGGCTTCGCCGATGGTGTTGAGCGAACTTTCCGTCATCTGGCGCGAAAGATACATGGCGATCTGGCGCGGGAAGGCGATGTTTTCCGGGCGGCGCTTGCTGGTCATGTCGGCCAGGCGAATGTCAAAATGTTCCGCGACTTTCTTCTGAATGACTTCGATGTTGATGGAAAAACGGCCTTCTTCGTGCAGGATTTCACGCAGCAAGCCTTCGACGACTTCGATGGTGAGTTTCTTGCCGGTGAGCGAGGCGTAGGACGCCACGCGGATGAGCGCGCCTTCCAGCCGGCGGACGTTGGTGCGGATGCGATTGGCCAGGAAATTCATGATGTCGTCCGGCAGCGTCACGCCCATGATCTGCGCCTTCTTTTGGAGAATGGCCAGGCGCATTTCGACATCCGGCGGCTGCAGGTCGGTGACCAGACCCCATTCGAACCGCGAGACGAGGCGGTGTTCCAGCCCCTGAATTTCGCTGGCCGGACGGTCGCACGTGAGCACGATTTGCTTGTGGGACTCGTGCAGCGCGTTGAAGGTGTGGAAAAATTCCTCCTGAATGCGTTCCTTGCCGGCGAGAAATTGAATGTCGTCAATCAACAGCACGTCGGTCTGGCGGTATTTCTTGCGGAATTTGGCGAGCTGGTTGTTTTGGATGCCGTCAATGTATTCGTTCGTGAATTTCTCGGATGAAAGGTAGGCGACGCGCGCGCCCTTTTTGTTTCCCGAAACGTGCTGGCCGATGGCGTGGAGCAAATGCGTCTTGCCCAGGCCGACGCCGCCGTAAAGAAAAAGCGGGTTGTAGGATTTGCCGGGCGCCTGGGCGACCGCCAGCGCGGCGGCATAGGCGAAGTTGTTGTTGTTGCCGACGACGAATGATTCAAAGGTGTTTTTGGGATTGAAATGCAGTTCGCTGCTGGCCTGGCGCTCGTGAGCGGGTTCGGGGGCTTTGGTTTTGACCGGAGCCGGCGCGGCCGCGGAAGGAGCCGGCGCATTTCCCGCGGCAATTTTGAATTTGACCTGCAACTGGCGGCCGGCAGCAATGGCAAAAGCGTCCTGCAAGAGGCTGAGATAATTGTCCTTGAGCCAGACTCCGCTGAATTCGTTGGCCGCCTCCAGCGTCACGTTGTTGCCGTCAATCGCGCAGGCGCGCAACGGCGCGAACCACATGTTGTAGGTGTCGTTATTCAGCTTGGAACGAAGATGTTCCCGCGCAGAATTCCAAATTTTTTCAGCTGAAAGTTGCATTTGCACTTTGTCAAAAAGCCCGTATTTCAAGCGGTTTATTCACCTAGCCCCCCAACTCAGGGTTGGCCGCTGATTTCCACCGATATTCGCCTTGGCAAAGAGCAATGACCCTGAGAAAGCAGACATTCGTTCAACTCTACCGCCAAAAGCTTCATTTAACAATCGAAACAACCTGCTTATTTTCAACATCTTACGAACAACAAAATCCACACCACCCTCATATGTCTGGTAAAAATGATAAGACGCCCCAAACAACTTCAATTAACATGAGCGTTTTATGCAATCGGAACGAAAGTTTCTAGGATAACATATTAACTTTTGTTCACGAGTTATTCACAGGAGGTCTAAATCAAGGTTTTACTTGTGTTCCGTTGTTTTCTGAAACGCAATATTTGATTCAGACCGCTTGCTCGCCGGTTTCACCAGTGCGAATGCGAACGATGCTCTCGACCGCACTCACAAAAATTTTCCCGTCACCGATCTTGCCCGTCTTGGCCGCTTTGACAATCGCGTCCACCGCGGCCGCGGCCTGCGCATCAGCCAGCACCACCTCAATCTTCACCTTGGGCAGAAAATCCACCGTGTATTCACTGCCACGATAAATTTCCGTGTGCCCTTTTTGGCGGCCGAATCCCTTTACCTCCGCCACGGTCATGCCTTGGACCCCCAGAGCGGCCAGTGCGGATTTTACTTCCTCCAGTTTGAACGGTTTGATGAC
>CAWFZJ010000079.1:0-59750 GCA_963820205.1 uncultured Verrucomicrobiae bacterium | reverse complement strand
ACGGGGCATAGTTAATCCATTATTTCAAAAAAGGTCAAGCAGTGATTATTGGATGGTGCCAGCGACTGGAATCGAACCAGTGACCTCGGGCTTATGAGTCCCACGCTCTAACCAACTGAGCTACGCTGGCAACCGAGATCGGCAGTACATTTTGCGCACAAACCGCGCGCTGTCAAATACGAACCACATCAGCCATAACCGGCTCGCTTCAAAATTTGCGGATTGCCAATTACCGGCCCCGCTTCATAATTGCTGTCACTTATGAAAGCCGTGGCAAGGGAAGAACGGCGCGTGGCGTATCCGCTCGTTTTGGTTTTCTGCCTCTTGGCGGCGGGCATTGTCACGGCGGGCTTGGGTTTTCTCGCGCTGCTGGGATGGGTTCTGAAACTGCCGTTGCTGGCCAGTTTCGGAAAGGATCTGATCCCGATGGCGCCAAGCACGGCCGTCCTGTTTCTTTTGTACGGAGCCGCCATCTGCCTGCGCGCCCGGCTGCCGTTGAGCCAACTCGCCTTTCGGTTCAGCGTGGCGATGGTCGGTTTGGGAACCATGGTCGCGCTTCTGTTGTTCATACTGGGCTGTCTGAACATTCATTGGGAGATTGAACACCTCGGCCTGAACATCATCCAAACGGCGGGCAAAACGCTCATCGGTCATATGTCGCCGGTGACCGCTTTGGGTTTCCTGCTCGCCAGCCTGTCGTTTTGGGCCTCGCTTTCAACGTCCACCACCCGGTCGTGGCGAATTGTGCTGGCGTTGGGCGCAGCGGGCGTGCTCGTGGGGACCAGCTTTATTTTCCTGCTGGCTTACATTTATGGCACACCGCTGCTCTACGGCGGCACACTCCTCCCGCCGTCGCTCAACAGCGTCCTCACGTTCGTGATACTGGGACTTGCGCTCATGGCTTTGGCCGGCCGGTCGGCCGGGCTGTTTGGCGGATTGTCCGGGGACGGTTCCCGAACTGCGTTTGCCTTCGCCCTGATTTTCATCCTGCTGGCGGCGGGCATTGTCACGGTCGGCTACCGTTCTTATCGGAACTACGAGCGAAATTACTACTCCACCGTCGGGCGCCAGCTTGCGGCCATCGCGGATTTGAAGGTGAACGAACTGGTGGAGTGGCGCAAGGAACGGCTGGCCGATGGCGCCATCATGTTCAAGAACAGCGCCTTTACCGCCCTGGTGCGCCGCTTCTTCGAGCAACCGGGGGACGCGGACGCGCAACGGCAGCTTCGGGTGTGGATTGACAAATACCGTGTTGATGGCGGGTATGACCGGATTCGTCTGCTGGATACTCAGTGCCTCCCCCGCATGTCATCGCCTGCAGGAAATCTGCCGCCCATGTCTTCCACCATTCAAAAAAACTTTCCGGAAATCCTGCGGTCGGGCCGGGTGACGTTTCAGGACTTTTATCGCAACAATTACGACCAGCGCGTCTATCTGACGGTGATGACGCCCATTTTCGACGAGTCGGACCCGAATCATCCGCTGGGTGTGCTCGACTTGCGCATTGACCCGGAGACGTATCTTTATCCCTTTATCAAACGCTGGCCCGTGCCCAGCGAAACGACCGAGACGATGCTCGTCCGCCGGGACGGCAACGACGTGCTGTTCCTCAACGAGCTGAAGTTCCAGACCAACGCTGCCCTCAACCTGCGCATACCCCTGGACAAAACCAACAACCCCGCGGTGAAAGCCGTGCTGGGACAAGAAGGCGTTGTGGAAGGTGTGGATTATCGCGGGGATCCCGTGCTGGCGGCCCTGAAGGCCGTTCCGGATTCGCCATGGTTTCTGGTGGCGCGCATGGACACCGCCGAAGTGTTCGCACCAATGAGAAGCCATCTCTGGCAGATGGTCGTCATGATCTGCGTTCTTATCCTTGGTTCGGCAGCCAGTGTGGGTCTGGTCTGGCGGCAGCAGCGAGTCCGCTTCTATCGGGCGCAATATGAGTCGGCGGAGGCGTTGCGCCGCTCGGAGACGAAGTTCCACACGCTTTATGATTCGACCCGTGACGCGGTGATGCTGCTGGACGCGAAGGGCTTTTTCGATTGCAACCCGGCGACCCTGACGGTGTTCGGCTGCGCGAGCCGGGAGGAGTTTTGCTCGAAACACCCCGCTGATGTGTCGCCGCCGGTGCAGCCGGACGGCATGGATTCCCTGACGCTGGCCAGCCAGCGGATTGCCACGGCGCTGGAAAAGGGCGGCAACCATTTCGAGTGGATGCACCAGCGCATTGACACCGGCGAGCCATTCCCCGCCGACGTGCTGCTCAGCGCCATGGAACTGGATGGCAAACCGGTGCTCCAGGCGGTCGTCCGCGACATCACCGAGCGCAAGCAGACGGCAGCCTATGGAGAAATGGGCCGGGAAATCCTGCAGATACTAAACGAGCCGGGTGAGTTGCAAGATTCCGTCCAGCGAATCATCGCCGTATTGAAGACGCGGACCGGGTTCGATGCCGTCGGCCTTCGCCTGCAAGACGGGGACGACTTCCCGTATTTCGCGCAGCAAGGATTTTCCAAGGATTTTCTGCTGACGGAAAACACGCTGGTCGAGCGGGCCGCGAATGGCGGGGTGTGCCGGGACAAAAACGGCAACGTCTGCCTGGAATGCACCTGCGGCCTGGTCATTTCCGGCAAGACCGACCCGGCCAATCCACTCTTCACACCGGGGGGAAGCTGCTGGACGAACGATTCCTTCCCGCTGCTGGACCTCCCGCCCGGCCAGGATCCCCGGCATCATCCGCGCAACCAATGCATCCATCAAGGCTATGCCTCCGTGGCCCTGATCCCCATTCGGAATCGGGACCGGATTGTGGGTCTGATCCAGCTCAACGACCGGCGCAAGGGACGTTTCACCCTCCATACGGTTGAACTTCTGGAAGGCATCGCCCAGCACATCGGGGCGGCGCTGATGCGCAAACAGGCGGAGGAGGCGCTGCGAGCCAGCGAGGTCCGGTTCCGAACGTTCATTGAAAAGTCTCCGGTTGCCATCAGCATCAGCCGGTCCGGAAAAACCATCTATGTCAACCAAAAATATCTCGATTTATACGGCTTCCAAAGCATTGATGAACTTGCGGGGCAGCCGGTCGCCGATCAGTGGGCGCCGGAATTCCGGGAGACGATCATGGAACGCGCGCAGCGACGCGCGCGGGGCGAGCCGGTGCTATCGGACTATGAAGGGATGGGGCTGCGCAAAGACGGCGCCCAATTTCCTGTGCAAATCAGTGTGGCGCTCGTGGAGCTTCCGGATGGCATGGCCGTTGTGGCGTTCTTAACCGACATCACCGCGCGCAAGCGGGCGGAGGAAAAGCTCAGCCAGTTGTCCCGGGCGGTGGAACAGAGTCCCGCCTCAATCGTCATCACCAATCCCGCCGGTGACATCGAATACGTCAACCCCAAGTTCGTCGAAGTCACCGGTTACACCCTGGCGGAGGCGCTGGGCAAAAATCCACGTATCCTGAAATCCGGCGAGAAAAGCCCGGAAGATTACCGGGAGCTGTGGAGAACTATTTTGGCGGGAAAGGAATGGCGCGGCGAATTCCACAACAAAAAAAAGAACGGTGAGCTTTACTGGGAAAGCGCCTCCATCTCGCCCATCCGCGACCCGGCGGGCCGGGTCAACCA
Organism: uncultured Verrucomicrobiae bacterium; assembly: GCA_963820205.1. GTDB lineage: Bacteria > Verrucomicrobiota > Verrucomicrobiia > Limisphaerales > UBA11358 > UBA11358. The sequence goes on along the minus strand of CAWFZJ010000079.1, from coordinate 56,130 downwards.
TTACGTGGCCGTCAAGGAAGACATTACCGCGCGCAAGCAGACCGAGGCCGAACGCGACCAGCTCATTCATGATTTGCAGGAAGCCCTGGCCAGCGTGAAGTCGTTGAGCGGATTGCTGCCCATCTGCGCCGGCTGCAAAAAAATCCGCGACGACAAGGGCTATTGGAGCCAGGTGGAGAGCTACATCTCGGTCCACTCCGAAGCCACCTTTACCCACGGCCTGTGCCCGGATTGCGCCAAGAAGTTTTTCCCGGACCCGGCGGAAGACGGCCCCGGCGACTCGTCTGGGGAAGCTTCTTGAGTTTGCAGGGGGGAGAACACCCAACATCCAAGTGACTGAAAGCCGGGCGATGCGGCAGTCTGAACCGCACCACAGAAAACCGGCTTGGCCAAACGTCTGAACGCCTTTAACCTCCGCCTGCCAGAATCCAAATGATGAACCAGCGCCCCACATCGCGTTTCCAGAAAAAACCGCGCTCGCGTTATGGCTTCCTCGGGTTTTGTTTTGTGTCGCTGCTGGCCGCCTTCACCGTTTTGCGGCTCGTGTTGCTGCTGCAATTCGGCCCGCCTTCCGCCGCGCCCTGGAACGTTCTGCTGGCCTTTGCCGCCGGCTTTTACCGCGATTTCATCGCCGCGCTGTGGTTCATGCTGCCGCCGCTGTTCTGGTGCTTCATCATCGGTAACCGCCTGTTCGCATCGCTCATCCACCGCCTCGGGTTCCGGCTTTTCATGACGCTGCTTTGGGCGATCCAGATTTTTTTGCTGGCGGCGGAATTTTATTTCTTCCAGGAATTCAAGTCGCGCTTCAATCCGGTCGCGGTGGATTATCTCGTCTATCCGCGCGAGGTGTTCATCAACATCTGGGACGCCTATCCCGTTCCGGCGGTCGTCGCCGGCTGCGTGCTCATCGGCGCGGTCTGGATGTGGATTGCCGGACGCTGGTTCAAAACGATGTGGACCAAACCGGTCTGGATTGGCATTCGGTTTCTCTGGTTCGCCGGCACGCTGATTTTGTTTTTTGGCCTGACCCGGACGATCTCTTTGAACCCGCCGCAGGTCAGCGAAGACCGCACCCTCAATGAAATTGCCAACAACGGCGCCATTTCCTTTTTCGCCGCCGCCTGGACGCGCGACCTCGATTACCACGCTTTTTACAAAACCCTGCCGCGCGACGAAGCCTACGCCCGCGTCCATCGCCTGCTGGCCTCGACCAACGCGACTTTTGTCGGCGATCAGTTCAGCATCGAGCGAAAAATTTCCGGCGATTCCAACCGCCCGCGCCTGAACGTCGTGATTTTGCTCGAAGAAAGTCTCGGTTCGGAATTCTGGGGCTGCCTCGGCCGCCCGGACACGCTGACGCCGGAAATGGACCGGCTCGCCACGCGGGAAGGTTTGCTGTTCGACAACATTTACGCCTCCGGCAACCGCACCGTGCGCGGCATGGAAGGCGCGCTGTCGTCGTTCCCGCCGCTGCCCGGCGACGCGATTGTCCACCGCGACCGCTCCGAGAACGTCGAGACCATCGCGCGCGTGCTCAAGCGCGATGGCTACAACACGATGTTCCTCTACGGCGGACACGCCATGTTCGACAACATGAAACCGTTCCTCACCGCCAATGGCTTCGATCAGATCGTGGACGAAAAAGATTTTCCCAATCCGTCGTTCGTGAACGCCTGGGGCGTGGCGGACGAGGATTTATACGCGGGCGCCATCCGGCAGTTCCGCGCCTTGAGCCAGACCAACAAACCGTTCTTCGCCACCATCCTGTCCGTGTCGAATCACAAGCCTTACACTTATCCCAAGGGCCGCATTCCCGAAAACCCGAATGGCATGCGCGAAAACGTCGTCAAATACACCGACTGGTGTCTCGGCCAGTTTTTCAAGGCCGCGAAACAGGAGGCATTTTGGACGAACACCATTTTTGTCGTTGTGGCCGACCACGGCGCGCGGGTTTATGGCAGCCAGGACATCCCGATTTTTTCCTACGAAATCCCGCTCGTGATCCTCGGCCCGGCGGTCGCGCCCCAGCCACAACGCCTTCACGCGACCGGCTGTTCGCTGGACGTGCCGCCGACGATTCTGGGCCTGATTGGCCGCCCCTACGAAAGCCTGTTTCTTGGACGCGACCTGTTGCACGACCCGCCGGACACCTTCCATGCCCTGCTGAATCATAACCGCGACATCGGGATGTTTGCCCACGACCGGATGGTGGTGCTGGGCCTGCAAAAGGCGGTCGAATTTTATGCCGGCAACCCGCACGCCGTGAATTTGGAACTGACGCCGCAGCCCGCGCCGGAAGATTTGGAACTGGAGAAAAACGCCGAGGCTATTTTTCAGGTGGCGGACGAACTCTACATGAACCGCCGCTACCATCTTGATCCGTAGGTAGAAATTAAAGTCATGCTTATGAAAAATCCTTTAGAACCTTTGGCGGCAATAGCCGCGCCGGTAAAAGATATAACGGAACTTCTCAATAAATTTTTAAGCCCTGCACTTCAGGAAGCAGGTGATGCGGTCGGATCTCGTATCCGCGTATTCCGGCTTAAGCAGGAAACTAAACTACTTTCGAAATCAATCAGCATTTTGGAAGAGGCGGGGCTCAAGCCAAAGCCGGTAAGTCTCAAAGTATTATTTCCATTGCTGGACGCTGCTGTCCTCGAAGAAGATGACCAAATGGCGGAGCGGTGGGCTTCCCTGCTTGCATCAGCTGCAAATCCCAACAATCAGACAGCGTTGGAGTCATCTTTTATAGAAATTCTCAAACAACTCGCGCCCCCACATGCTTTCGTGCTGGACGTATTTTACGAGCAAATTGAGCGTGATAAATTACCTCCTGAACAATGGGCTGAACGTGGATATGTTTTTAGCGATTTGAAGGGTTTTTTGAGCAAAGAGGTTCCGCAATTTGATGTCGCAATTGAAAACCTCCTTCGATTAAATCTCGTGGCATATCCGACAGTCAAACTAGGAATCGCAAATGGACAAGATGTTCGGATACAAGTTACGAGTAGTAACATTTTGTGTGCGACGAGCCTTGGGCACGCATTTATCTCTGCTTGCGGGCATGGACGAACGCCGAGAAACACAAGTTACGGAGTGCCGGAGAACTCTGTGTCGAATTTTTTTTGGACCGAGGGACGTTCTCTCCGCCTTTGGACTCGAGAGGAAGAATATTTGTGGACGCTAAATACAGGCAAATCAAAAATTAGTCCTTAAAGAATTCGGTGTCAGAACGTGGTTTGGGTAAACTGCCGGACAGACGCCGACATTGTCAGTGGCTGGCATCGTTCCACCAGCATGGTTTTATTGGGCATTAATGCAATGATTCTTCGCCTGACACGCTGAAGCATGAACTCCAACCAAGCATACGCCCATCACTTTTGCTGGCGGCGGATGAGTTCGAAATTGCAGAGCCGCACTTCCGGTTTGTTCATGCTGTCGAGCACCAGCTTCTGCGCCGGGTCGAAGGAAATCAGCAGATGATGCGGACGGAGGTTGAGATCGTCAAAACCGCACCCCGAAAGCCGGCGCGACATCATCTGCGTCAGCTCGGTCATCGTTTGCTCGGAAATCAGCTTGCCGGCAAAGGCGCGTTTGACATTGATGGCCTGGTAGAATTTTCCGTCCTGGGCCGCCAGCACCTCGTCCGGGCCGTTCCAAAAACCCCAGATGGTGATATAGTCGCGATCCTTGCGCGCCACCGGCTCGCCGTCGGGCGTGAGGAAATCCGCCAGCCCGTCGTAATGCCGTTCATCGGCCACCTGGCGGGCGGCGCCGCGCTGGCGGCCGGTCATGTAAATGGCGCGGGGATAAATCGTCTGCACGCCGTGGCGCCCCATTTCGAGCGCAAAGGCAAATTCCTCGAAGGGGCTGTTGAAGCCGTAGTTCCGCACTTCCTCCTCGTGCGCCTCGGGATTCTTCAACCACGGCGCGTCGCCCATGCGCGAAATCTTCCACACCAGGTGGATGTTGTCCTTGGTGCGCGTGTAAAACGTCTGGTTGCGCGAGGACAATTTTTTCCTGGGCGTGCGCCGCCAGCGTTCCGGCAGAAAATAATTGAACAGGTCCGGGTCCTTGCCCACCACCCAGAGCAATCCGCCCGTGCTTTCGGCGCGGCCAAAAATGTAATCCACCCCCAGAACGTTCGTCGCGCGGAGATGCGCCGGCAGCGGATTGACGGCGGCGGTGTCGAAACGGCGCGCCATGTGTTTGAGGTAAAGCTGCCGATTGACGCTCCGCACGGCCTGTTCGTGTTCTGGAGTCCGTTCGAGCAGTTCGTAATCCACCAGCGCGTAGGCAAACTGGTCGTTGTGGTCGCGCAACAACGACTTGTCCGGCTGCGGACGCAGAATGATGTGCGCTGGCTTCATGTCCACCACCCGGAAGCCTTTCTGCCACAACTCATGCGTGACCAGGCTGGTGACGCGCGCGAGAAATTCCGCCTGCGCCCGGCCTTCCAGTCCGAATTTTTCCGCCGTGTCCACCCCATCCAGGCCCTTGATCCAGCCGAACAGCACGACGTATTGCCGCAGAATGTCAATCTCCACGCCGGGATGCCGCGTTATCTTCGCGCGGATTTTATCCTCGGATCGGCCCGTCTGCCAGAGCTGCAACCGCTCGCTCGGCACGTAAATTGCCAGGGGAAGCTGGGTGCGTATGCGAATGGCCGCCGGGCCGGCCTCGCCCCGGCGCAATTCCATGAGCAGCGAAAATTCCTCGAACGGACTGTTGAATTCCGCCTGGATGAACTTGTTGACCGTGAGAGTGTCGAACGGGACCATTTCGCCCACGCGCGACCATTTGACGACCAGATGCAACACCTTGCCGTTCACCGGGCGGGTCGGGACTTTATAGACCGTGCTCGTGCCCTCCAGCCGCTCGCGCTTGGCCTCGAACCACTCGCGCGCATACCAGTTCTCCGGCAGCAGGTTTTTCCAGAACGGCAGCCCGAAGCGCGTGAGATACAGGTCGCCGCCGTCCTCCGTCTTCAAGTGAATGTAATCCACGCCCAGCAGCGAGATGGCGCTGTTCGACGCCGGCAAATCCACCGGCAAAACCGGCGGCGGATTTGCGGCAGGGGTGTGCGCCGTCGAGGCGGAAATCTCTCGCGCCAGGTTGAACGTCAAAAGTTTGGCATCGGTGGACACACAATTAATCTAGGCATTCCCACCGCCGTCGCAAGCGGCGATTGTTTTAGGTAGTGACTCATTTTGGTGGGGCGAGGCTACTGACGAGCCGGGCTTGACGCGTCAAAGCATGGCGACGACGGCTCGCGAGGACGCTCGCCCCACCATCAGCCACAGCCTCCTGCGTTTTTCATTTGTTTCCCCTTCGAACGGTTCGTATTTTCCCGCCATGAAAACAACGGCTGAACTGGAAAAATCGGCGGCCTTGCAGGTTGCCGCGCTGATGGCCGCGGCGGCGCGGACGGCGCCCAAGACATGCGGCATTGACAATATCAAGACCGCCGCGATTGACGACGAACCGACGAAACAAAAGGTCATCGCCAAAATGCGCGAGATTGCCACAAAGGAAAGCCGGCCCGGCCTCGCGCGCGACGCCGGCAACATCGCGAACTCGCCCGCGCTGGTGCTCATCGGCGTGGAATCCAACGCCGCGGGCCTGAACTGCGGGTTCTGCGGCAAGGCGACCTGTGAAGCGCAGGAGCTGGCCGGCGGGACCTGCACCTTCAACTCGATTGACCTCGGCATGGCCACCCTGTCGGCGGCGGAAGTGGCCGGCCGGTTCCACATTGACAACCGCATCATGTATTCCATCGGACGGGCGTGCCTGGATTTGGGAATGTTCGGGCCGAAGGTCAAACAGGCGCTCGGCATTCCCTTGAGCGTGACCGGCAAAAATCCATTCTTCGACCGCAAGAAGGCTTGATGTGGCTGGCACGCCGCAAGCACACCGGCGAGATTTCCCGGTTCGAAGATTTGCCCGGACCCGGTGCGCGGCCGCTTTTATTCGTTAATCCCGCCGCGAGTTTTCACACAGGCTCGTGTTTTAGCCGGAACCATGCAGTCCGGGAAACCTTTTAACCGCAGATGAATACAGCTACTTTGAGTAGCGGGCATTCGTTCTCTGTTTCCTCCGTTGGCTTCTGTTCGCTTTTTGGGGGTTAACTTTGTCCCGCTACCGTCCAAATCGTCGTGCCGCGCGAGGATTTTGGAGCGCGGCTGTGTGCGAAGCACCAGCCGCAGCACTCTCAAAGCACCAAAAACGCCGCGGCTGGATTTGCAACCGCAGCCGCGTTTCTTTGGTTGCGGCTCCGCCGCGATGTGTTCTTTGCGCTTTTTTGCGGCAACCAAGATTTGGAAGAATGCGGTCTTAAAACACTTCCGCCTTCAAGCCGGACACATGGCGGACGGTATGGGCGATGTGGGAAAGCGTTTTCAACGGCAGGTGTCCGCACTCCGCGTGAGACATCGGCCGGGTGGCGGAATAAATCTGCACAAGCGGAATGTTCGCGCCCGATGCCTTCAATTCCTTGAGGCGATGCGCGTATTCCTCGATTTCCCGGGACGGCGGTTCTTCACCGTTGATGGCGGGGAAAATACTTTGGATGATGACCGGGCGCTGGCGGGCCACCAGCAGGATGTTGGACAACACTTTCTCCAGCGGCACGCTCGACCGGTCCACCCGGTTGAAAAACGTCTGGGTGCCGCCGTCGAGCTTGGCCCAGATTTCGTCGGACTTCGTGAAGTGTTTCAAGCCCTGCTGCACCTGGGGCTGGTCCAGCCCGGTGCCATTCGTAATCAGCACGATTTTGAAGAACGGAAATTCGCCCAGCGCCCGGATATGCACGATGGACTCAACGGCCTGGGCAAAATTCGGCGCGAGGGTCGGTTCGCCGTCGCCGCTCAAGGCCACGTGGCGCAGCGTGAGCAGTTCCCTGGAGAGCGTGGAATACCAAGGACGCCCTTGCAATTTCCCCGCCAGCACGAACGCGAGAGTTTTGTGAAGTTCGGCGGCCATGGCGTCCACGTCCAGCCTCGTTTCGCGCGGAGGATTCCGCCGATCCACCTCGCAATAGAGACAGTCGAAGCTGCAGCGTTTGTCGGGGTTCATGTTCACACCCAGCGACAGGCCGTGGGCGCGGGCTGAAATGACCGCATACACAAAGCGGTTGTTGAGAAAATCGCGCGGACAGCCGAAAGCCGTTTCCGGAATCGCAACGTGTTCTTTCCCGTTGGACGGTCTGGTTGCGGTCGAGTTCAAGTTCTTTTGAATGGCGGCTTCCACAATTCTTATTGGCACGATAAGTCCGCGGCGAAAGCGTCACTACACGACTCTTGGCAAAATGCCCACATTCCTTGCCCGGCGGTTGCAGGAGGGGACATGTTGGCCGGGGGTTGGATCCTCCATTCTTTTGGCAAAGATGCGCCGGGTGAAGAATCCCCCGGCATTCAAGCGGACAATTTCAAGTTAATCCTCGTTAGGCAGCGCACAGGTTAACTGGCGCGCAGCGAGCCCAGCGCGGTGAGGGTGCGCTGGTAAATTTCCTCCGGCGTGCCCTCGGCCTCGACGGTCAACAGCAAACCGCGTTTCCGGTAAAAATCAATCAGCGGTTTGGTGCTCTTGTCATAGACCTCCATGCGCACGCGGACCGCTTCAGGCCGGTCATCCTCGCGCTGCTCGAGTTTGGTCCCGCAATGGTTGCAGACGCCCTCGACGCGCGGCGGGAGCGTGGTCACGTGATAGCCGGCCTTGCACTTCGGACAGGTGCGCCGCCCGGCCAGGCGCGCGACGATTTTTGCAATGGGCAGCTCGTAATTGAGAACGGCGTCGAGCGAAATTTTTTCCCGCTCCATGATTTTGGCGAACGCCTCGGCCTGCGGGGCCGTGCGCGGAAATCCGTCGAGCAGAAATCCGGCTTCGCAACGGAGGCAGCCCGTGCGCTCGGCAATGAGATCGAGAACGGTCTGGTCGGGGACGAGGTCGCCGCGTTTCATGTAGCCCAGAGCAGATTCCAGCGCCGGACTGCGCTCGCCCTCGGCGAGGGATTTGGCGGCGCGGAAGATGTCGCCGGTGGAGAGGTGGCAGGTTCCCAGCCGTTCGCAGAGCAATTCGGCCTGGGTGCCCTTGCCCACGCCCGGCGCGCCCAGCAGCACCAGGCGATACAGGTGCGCGGGACGTTGTGTAACAATTTCACATTTGACGGGGCCGCCCTTGATCCAGGCGGTTTTAATCTTTTGTATGCTCATATGTCGTGTTGCCGGAAAATTTTCTATAGAACCCTTCCAGTGTGTTGGGAAAACCGCGCCGATTCAAGACGTATTTGAATCCAGGCCAGTAAATCGAAATACACCGTCTTTGTCAAAAACGGGCGAAGGGAGGTTGCGCTCCGGGCAACGCGGCAAGATTTTCTGCAATAAAGCCAAACTTTTCTTTTCAGCGGGGTGGCGGGTCGGGTATAAAATGGCGTATGCAAACCATCGGCGCCTGTCTCCGACGGGCTTTCACAAAGTTGCATTTGTCTTCAAACGAGCCGCGCTCCTTTGAGTCGCGGGCGATTGGAGTTCCATTGTTTCCAAATTGAAAGAAATTTTACTATGAAAAATTACACTCCAGCAGACATCCGCAATTTCGCCGTCGTCGGTCACGCCTCGTCCGGCAAGACGATGCTCTGCGAGGCCATGCTCGCCTGCGGCGGCGTCATCAATCGCATGGGCCGCATCGCCGACGGTTCCACGGTGTCGGATTATCACGTCAGCGAAAAGAACCGGCAGATTTCGGTCTCGGCGTCGCTGCTGCACACGGAGTGGGCGGGCAAGAAGCTCAACATCATTGACACGCCGGGTTACCTTGACTTCATCAGCGAGGGGCTGGGCGCGTTGCGCGTCGGCGATTTCGCGCTGGTGGTGATTCACGCGCAACACGGTATCGGCGTGGGCACCGACCGGGTGTGGGATTATGCGACGCGATACGGCATTCCGAAAATGATCGTGGTGAACGGGATGGACAAGGAGCACGTGGATTTCGACGCAGTGGTGAAACAGGTGCAGGAGCGGTTTGGCCGGCATGTTTTTCCGTTGAGCGTGCCGATGAATCCCGGCCCCGGCTTCAACCGCGTGCTGGACGTGTTGCGCAACGAGGTGGTGACCTACGCGACCGATTTCAGCGGCAAGTACAAGGAAGAGCCGGCCTCCGGCGAATGGGAAACGAAGGTCAAGGAACTGCACCGCCAGTTGATCGAGCACATCGCCGAGTCCGATGACGCGCTGATGAACAAGTTTTTCGAGCAGGGCAGCCTGACGGAGGAGGAATTCCGCGCCGGCATTCACGCAGCGGTGCAAAAGGAACAGTTGATTCCGCTGTTTTGCACGTCGGCTGAAAACAACATCGGCGCCGCGCGGCTGATGGATTTTATCGCCAAATACGGTTCGTCGCCGGTGGACCGCAGGAAGGTCAAGGCGGTCAACGCCAGCGACGCGGAGGTGGAGATCGCCCTGGATGATCCCGAACCGGTGATTTACATTTTCAAGACGATGTCCGAGGCGCATTTCGGCGAGCTGTCGTTCTTCCGCGTCTATTCGGGGTCGGTTTCCACCGGCATGGACTTGTACAACAGCGACCGCAAAACCAACGAACGCATCGGGCAGATTTACCTGCTCAACGGCCAGATTCGCGAGGCGGTCAACACTCTCGGCGCCGGCGACATCGCGGCGGCCGTCAAACTCAAGGACACGCACACCGGCAACACGCTGTGCCACGCGAAAAAAGCCGTGTCGCTGCCCAAGGTGGTTTATCCCAAGCCCAACATCCACGCGTCACTGGTCGCCAAGGTGAAGGGCGAGGAGGACAAGATCGCCTCCGGTCTGGCCGCTTTGCACAATGAAGACCCGACGTTCCTTTATGTCGTGGACGCGGAACTGCACCAGACCATCATTTCCGCCCAGGGCGAACTGCACCTGGAAGTCGTGGCCGACCGCCTTCGCCGCCGGCACAACGTCCACGTGGAACTGGGCGAGCCGCGCGTGCGTTACCGCGAAACCATCAAGGGCAAGGGCGATTCAAAATACCGGCACAAAAAACAGACCGGCGGCGCGGGACAGTTCGCCGAGGTCTGGATGCGCATCGAGCCCAAGCCGCGTGACTCGGGCCTGGAGTTCACCAATTCGCTGGTCGGCCAGAACGTGGACCGCGTGTTCGTGCCGTCGGTCGAGAAGGGCGTCAACCAGGCCTGCACCGAGGGCATTCTCGCCGGCTGCCGCGTCACGGACGTGAAGGTTGATTTTTATGACGGCAAGATGCATCCGGTGGATTCCAAGGACATCGCGTTTCAAATTGCCGGTTATTTTGCCTTCAAGGAGGCGTTCACGGCGGCCAAGCCGTGCCTGCTGGAGCCAATCAACAACATCGAAATCCAGATTCCCGATGATTGCATGGGCAAGGTGATGGGCGATCTGTCGTCGCGGCGCGGCCGGATTCAGGGCATCGAGGCCGACGGCGGGTTCCAGGTCATCAAGGCGCAGGTTCCGGCCAAGGAACTGTACCACTATTCGAGCACCTTGCGGTCACTGACCGGCGGGCGCGGCGTGCATAGCGAGGATTTCAGCCATTACGAGGAAATGCCGCGCGACGCGGCGGAAAAGGTGATCGAAGAGGCGAAGAAAAAGAAAGCCGCCACCACCGAATCGCATTGAAACGACCGGCGTTGGCGGCGCGATGGCGCCGGCAAAATACCACGCTCAGTGCGCCGCGACCGTGGCGCGGCTGACTGCGGAATAGAGCGCGTCCTTGAGCTTGGCGCGCTTGAACTTCAGTTCGTCAATTTCCTGGTCGGTGGCGAACTCAATTTCCTCCTCGATGCGGCAAATGGCGTCGTCCACGTGGTGATATTCCTCAAACTTTTGACGGAATTGGTTGTCACTCAGGCGCAGGTGGCGGACGGTTTCACGATGTTCGGGGAATTCACTCAGGAACGGATGATGTATGTCCATAGACTGGTCGTTTTAAGTTTGACAGTTTGCTAACCGCTTCATTCAACCTAGAGAATTAATTTTTTCTGTCAAGCGCCTTGCCGGAAAATTGGCAAAATATTTTCACAAGTTGACCATGGCGTTGATCCGGGGCCGCCGAAGATCAAACTGCCGGCGGCGCAGAAATGGTCCATTACCGGGACCCTTTTGGGAACCGATAAAGGTGGTGTTCGGCCGGCGGGAGTTGTGTGCGGCGGGCGTTGTTCACCTGCTTGGAGACACTTGGTAAGCCAATATATATATGGGTGACATGGCACAGGTCGTCATACAGCGGTGTTTTCATTTGGTTTGATTTGGTTTGATTCAGTTTGATTTGGTTTGACCGGGCTTGATTCCGAGCCGTTAGTTGCCGCTGCTTCCGGCGGTTTCGGCGGCAGGCCATAAATTTCGCGTATCTGTCGCTCTTTTTCTTCCGATTCATCAGTTGCCTCTGCATCCGGCGGATTTGGTTCGAAACCAAAAATTACACGCAACCGGCGTTCACGTTCCTCGGGACTCACCCAATCCTGGCAAATCCAATCACGCACCGTAGGGTTTTTCGCCCAACGCTTAAAATGCTCCACCACTTCTTCCTCAGTTTTTTCCCGTTCCCGTCCCAGCCGTTCCTGCTCCAGGTTCAGGCGGGCGCCGCTGTGGTCGCCCCGGCGCAATTCGACAATATCCTGGCACAGACTGCGCAACAGTGCGCAGCTTGCGGCGAAATTCCTCGGTTACTTCACCATCCCAGCCCGCCAGCGCGGCGGCGTAGCGGGCGGCCAGCACCGTGGCCAGATGATCCGTCAATTTGCCGTCCGTTGCCGCCGTCAATTCCTTGGCATCTGCCACCAGTTCGCGCGCCTGTAAGAGCGTTTCCTGCCGCGCGAGCCAGTCGCGATAGCCGCCAGCCTTCCATTCGCACAGATTTTGCTCGCTGATGGGACGTCCGCCGAAGTCGGTGGCCAATACCCGCTGGGTGTCGGGCAATCCGTTAAGCCAGGCCACCAGCCGGACGCCCGGTTCGCCGTCCTGTAACCGGCGGTTCAATTCATCGCGTATCGGGCGCGACAGGCGGGCAATTTTTCCGTTACGGGTCATGTGGGAACAAAAGTTTTAACCACGGATGAACACTGATGGACGCGAATTTGAATTGTGCAAGAGAACGCCACACAAGCAAGTCGGCTTTGAAATCGCTTCGGATAAGATGGAGCGGACTGACGTCCGCTGCTACAAGGTTCATGGGAACCGATGAGGTGTCGAATCATATTTACGGTTTCGGAAGTTTGATCCGGCCGGATTTCCGCAGTTCATCCACGTCGGCAAATATGGTCTGGCGCATCAACCGGATTTTTTCGGCATTGGAAAATTCCGAATTTTGCTCCAACGCTTCATCCAGCCGTTGGAACGCCTGACGATAGGCGGGATTGCGGACCATCGGACGCGCAATTTTTCCGTTGCGGGTCATTTTCATGATTTCAAAGACCGGTCACGGTCGGGACTGGCTTCACTCCTTTGCAATTCGTTCACGCCGCTGGGATTATCCTCGGGAAGCTCGCCGAAAAGAGCCCGGCGCAGCCGGTCAATTTTTTCAATGTCGTTCGAATGGGCATTTTTCGCCAAGGCTGCGTCCAGGTGTGCAAACGCCTGACCATAGGTGGGATTGCGAACATTCAAATTCAGCTTTTTTTGAAAATGGTTCATAACAGGTTCAATTCTCTTTTGATTTTCTCCAAAGTTTCAGGACTGAGGCCGCGAGTGAGTTCCGAAAAAACCTCCTTGCGGATTTCGGGCCGCTTGAGCCATTCCCGAAATTCCTTTTCCTCTTTCGATTTGATGTCAGGCGCCACCAATTCATACAGACGTTGCCAGGCAGCATCGGCCTGCGGATTGTGTCTGATTTCTTTATTGAGCTCATCCAATCCGGCTTGAATCTTCGTTTCCCATTTTTGTTTGGTGTCGCGCTTCGCCAGTTTCAGCCGCTCACGCTCAATATGGAGCCGCTCCGCCGTGTGATCGCCGTGGCGCAACATGGCCCAGTCCTGCACGAAGGTCCGCAAAACGTCAAAACGCCCGGTCCCGTCCGTTGCCGTCAATTTTTCCCGCGCCGCCAGCAGGTATTGCGGCGCCAGCCAGCCGGCCACGGCATCGGTGATGGAACCGCCCGCAGTGCGTTTCAAATCATTCGCTTCCGCCACCATGCCCAGCAGCAATGATTTGGTCTCGGCCAGATCGGAGTTGTCCGTGCTCATTTAAATTTGCCACGTAAATGCCGGTTCCAGAATTCGCCCGGTGAGGACGCGTCCACAAATGCCGCAAACAACGCATACGGCACGTTCGGCAACTGGTAGGTTTTGGGATTGTGATGAAAAAGCACGAACAACGTGCCGTTCTCGTATCCGATGGCGGCAACGCAACTTGAGTCCAGTGTTATCCATGTCATGCCGCAACTTTGCGACAGGACAGAAATAAATACTTACGTTTTGTTTGTTCCGGGAATTGGGTTGCCCAAATTGGGTTGCGTGACTTGGGTAACCTTTCTGGGACGCTGGTAGCGAGCGATGGTCTTGATAGGTGACCGGAGAGCGTCCTTGATGCGGTTCCACATCCGGCCCGGAGTCAGCTTTTCGCCGCGATTTTCCCAGTGTTTCGCGATACGCACCCAGTCGTCACTTTTTGGCAGGTAATGGCATTGTTCCTTTAGCATCTCGATTCCGACATCCAGCCAGGCTTCCGCAGTATCACGATTGAATGGCTCCAATTTTGTCGCGTCCGCAACCCAAGCTGGGCTGGGCTTAAAAAGCACCATAGTCCCGTCCTTTTTCTGCTTGGCCATAATAATCTGCTTCTGCATGGAAAACAGAGCCGCACAGCAGCGGTTTCTTTCCAACGTGTCAACGATGCCGCGAGCATAGCGGCGGGAAACATTTTCCAAGCTGTAGGCTTTTGACTGGTCGAGTCGTCCATGAAGGGTATCCTCGCCGAGTTCCAAAATCCGATGCAGTTTCTTTTGGGCTTGAACCTGCCATTCCGGTTCCACGCCGGCCATGACCGGCCATTGCACGGACTTGCGCGCGAAAGGCCGGATCAATTCAGGCCGTTTTTCGGTCAGGGTTTCCAATATCGTTACGGCATACTTGGTCAGTTCAACCAGCATGGTCGTGGCATACTCATCACCGTGCTCAATCGCTTCGGTGCCCAAAGTGGAGAAACAATCCAACGCCTGCTTAACCGCCACCTGCTGTTTGCCCAGCGCGGCGAGGCGCAACTCACCGAATTGCAACAAGGTCTGGAGCAAGTCGCGAAAATCGGGTGACTGTTTCAGCCGCGCATCAATCTGGCCGGGAAGGTCCAACCATTCCTTTCCAAGCTTGCCTGCCTCTTTCAGTTGCTGGTTTGCACCCTCAACACTTAACCCGCCTTTAACCAGATCCAAAAACGTTCTAAAAACTCCGGTTGCGTTCTCTATTTCAGCAGCTACGTCGCGGCGCAGTTGCTTATCTTCGATTTCGTTCAATTCCTGCTCCCATCGTTCCATCAACTCCAAGCCGGCGAAAAACAGGAGTTCCCGCGCGTTGGTTTTGCCCGGCAGGTGAAAAGGATAGTGAAGTTGAAATAAGTATCCGTTGCCTTCTTCTGCCTTTTTCGCAAACGCCATTAACTCCTCCTTGCTTGCCGGCTTCATAAGATGAGCCATCATTTGATTTTCAGGTTGCATACGAGGTGGTGGGCGACTGCAACGGCGACAGTTTCGGCTGATTTCATACGCACCTCATTATTTTTCACCGCCAAAAAGGTCGGGCGTGGCGTGGGGTTTGGGTTTGCGTTTGGGTTCAATGGGCAATTCAAAGGCTCCGGCGGCGCGCAACTCTTCCGCCGATATTGTAGGGCCGGTGCAGATTTTTTCCAGCAACGCGGCTTGCGCGGGTTCCAGGTCCACGAGGCAGCCGAGCACGTTGAGGACGTTGATCAGTTCGGTGGTGTATTCGGCCAGCCAATGATCGGGCTGAACGTTGCCCAAAGGCGAAGGCGTGCGGCGGTCGCCGATGATGGGACGTTCCCGGTTCTTTTTCCGGTAGCTGAACCATTGCAGCAACACCTGCTTGCCCGACACTTCATAATTCCAAACTCCGGGTTCAACGTTCTCCACGTAGCCTTTCCCAATCAACAGCCGCTTTTTGTTCGCATCGTAGTTGATCGTGTCCGGCATCGCGGCGGGGTCGGGCGGAATGGCGCCGGCCTTGGGAATGTTCGGACGGCACGATGCGGGTAGTCGCGGCGGCTGGGCGGGGCGGCCTTTGGTTGGGTCGGCCAGGCGTTCGCCGAAGGTGTGCAGCCAAATGACATTGCGGCCAAGCTCAACGGCTTCGGCGAAAGTTTTCGGGTCGGCGGTGAACGGGATGCGGAGGCCCGGCGTGGAAAGGTCGTCCTGAAAACGCGCGGTGAAGGCCGGATTCGCGGCGATGGCGGCAATATAAGCCACCATGTCTTCGGCGCTGACCGGTCCCAATTTCTGCGCCAGAAAGGTGAGCAACTTGGGCCGCACGTTGGAGACGCTGGCGTTCGCGTCGCGCCAGAGCGGAAAAACACGCCCGCCGAAAGAACCTTTGTAATGATGGAGATCTGGAACAAGTCCAGTCAGCGTGACGGCAGGCCCGTTGCTGGGCGATTCTTCAGAGAAAGCAGTTAAATAAACCTGCTTTTCTGAACGCGATTTCCAGAGTTCTGCATTGGGTTGTGTGATTACTCGATTGTCAGGAATAATCCATTCCCGATTGAAAGAACGAAATCCATATCGGACAGGAGTTGCGCAGACATTTTTCTCATTGATGATCGGTGTCAGATTTGGCTCATAACCGGGAAGCGCTTCTTTTATGATTGATCGAATATGGCGATCTGCCGGTTTTCCATCGCGAAGAGTTGCGTGAAACAGTTCTTCCTTTTCATCAGCGGGTGCTGCGATTAGTTCGTTCCAGCGCCGCACTAACGAATCAGCATCGGGAGCTATGACCCAAGTGCGCTTGGTTTGGACTCCCGCACCATTGTAGATGAAAAGTTCCTCCAATTTTGGATAAGTTGACCACGCGCCGGTTGAAGCCGGCAGAAAAGGAGCGCGCCAGTCCGTCGGGCAATCCGCCCAGGCTTTGCCGCCGATGGTGAGTTTGCCGAGAGCCGCGAATTTTTCGGTGCGATGTCCGGCCGGCAGCGATTGAAAATGAACTTTGGCCGGCGTCCCGGCTTTGCTTTTGGCGGAACGCGAGGCGAGCACGATGCACACGGGCTGCTGCACGCCCTGGAAGATGCGCGTGTTGACTTCCGGCTGATGCCCTTCCGGCGAACAGTCAATGACCCAGATGTCGTCGCAGGTGCGGCGCAGGTAATCGCGCATTTTCTGAAAGCCGGGGCCGCTCAAGAAACCCGCCACGGTGATGAAGCAAACGATGCCAGTGTTGTGCCCGGGGCCGTGGTCGAACGTTTTCCATGTCGCCCAGCGCCAGAAATAAATGTAGAGATTGCGCAGATGTTTGCTGTGCGCGCCCACGCCCCATTCGCGCGGCGGCATCCAGGCGGCCAGCGGCGCGGTTTTTTCCGCCACAGCATTTTCGCCTTCCACCCAGCCGCCGCGGCCCTTGGCTTTTTCCTTGTAGGGCGGATTGCCCATCACGACGGTGATCGGCTCCTCGCGCTTGATCTTATTCGCATCCTTCCGGGATTGGGCAATCGGCGCGAGAATGCCGGGAATCCAGCCCTCATCGTCCTCCGGATTGCCGAGGGTGTTGGTGACGAACATGCGGGCGGGCGTTTTCGGCGCGGCACCGGTGAGATGCACGATTTCGGCCAGGATGCGCAACTGGGCGACGGCGAACGGACCGAGCTGCATTTCAAAGGCAATGAGCCGGTTCACGGCGGCGTTGATGGCCTCCTGCACGGCCCCGGCGCCTTCATCCGCCTGGACGGTTTCGGCAATTTTCCGCAGCACGCCGAGAACGTAGGTGCCGGTGCCCGTGGCCGGGTCCGCCACCGTCACCGTTGGCGAGGCCAGCCCGGCAGATTGCCCGAAGCGCGGACTGCGCAACACCTCATCCACCAACCGGACCATGGTGCCAACAACTTCCGGCGGCGTGTAATACGAACCGGTCAGCTTGCGCAGCGTGTTGTCATAGACCTCAAGGAAATCCTCATAAAAATACAGCCACGTTTCGGGCCGGCCTTTGCCGATGGTAGGCCAATGCACGGCGTCGAGCACGCGCGTGAGCGTGCCGAGCGAGGTCTTGAGCGTGGCCTGATTCTCCGCGTTGTCGGTCAGGAGCCGGAGCGCCGCGCCAATCAGCGAACTGGTGTGGGTCAGTTCGCGGGCGACTTTTTCAAAACCGGTGGCGAGCCGGATGTCTTTCGCCCGGGCCATCAGCAATCCAAACGTCACGGCCTGGGCGTAGCCGTCGGCGAAGGTTTTGTCGTTCGCCTCGGGAAAGAGCAGCTTGCGCCAATCCATGGCCAGCGACGTGAGGGCTTCGCTTTTCAAAGCCAGTTGTTCGGTTACTTCATCGCGCAACAACTTGCACAGGCGGGCGCTGGTGCGGGCCAGTTCCTTGGCGTTGCGCGGCGGCAGCGGTTCCCAGCGGAGGAATTTCTCGAACAGACTCAACAGACCCGGCGGCGATTGAAGCTGGCTGCCTGAAGATTCGATGTCGCCAATGAGCGTGACCACCGAATCCACCAATTCCCCGTCCTGCCAGAGGCTGAACGCATTGCCATCTGTGTAGATCAGATTGGGAAGCGAATGAAGTTTTTCCCACTGCGCCTTGTCATGTGGGTCTTTGAACTTCCGTGGATCGGCGCCTTTGCCCGGCGCTTTCAGTTCAATGAATCCCACCAGCGCTTTGTGAACGGTGACGGCGTAGTCCGGGCGGGTCTTCAAGTCGCTGACGGAAGATTCACCCACGGCAGCAACGGCGGTCTTGGGCAAGTTGGCAAGCTCCGCCAAATCCGCGAGCAACTGTTCGAACGGCGCGCGGAGCTGGTCTTCCGGCTCGCCACTGGCGCCCGGATTGGCCAGCTTGGTTTTGGCCCTGGCCCCGAACGCTACCACTGCGGAATTAACGGTTAGTTCCATTATCGCGCCTGATCTTTTTCGTCGCCCGTGATGTTTTTCTGGCACCACGAGGTGAACTCAGCGAGTTTTACCCCATCCGGCATGACGCGACTTTAGCACCAAGCCGACGTGGCCGACAAGCACGGGAATTATTTTGGAAATGATGGCAACAGACAAAACGCCGGCCATGCGACGCTCGGAAGGGGGAGATCCGAAGTTATTCAAGGGCGGCCAGCAAGATTTTCCCTTACGGGGGCGGCGGTGTCGGCATGGTTCCGGTGGTGTCCGCCGAAGTCCGCTCCCGCATCCATAGCCAGTCCTGGTAATCCGCCGCATTATCAATGACAGCACCATTGCTGCCCTTTTCACCGCGGCTGATCCACCGGTGGGCTTCGGAATGTCCATCGGCAAAGGCAAAACCGCAACCTCCGTTGTGAGACGAGCCGGGAGAGTCATACCATATCGGTTGCTCCATGCCAAAACATAAAGCCGCGTCGTTGAGGCTTTTGACGTCTTCGTCCACCAGCACCCAGAGCATGGATGGTCCGGGCGCGCCAACGTCGGTGGCTTTGCCAAAAGTGCGCCACGGCGAGTTACGACGGTGCGTATCCTGATTGTTCAACCACGGGCCGTTGACCGGCAGGTTCGGAATCCCGCTGTGGGAGGCTCCCGGCCCCGGCCCGGTGGCATCAAAACCGGGATCAATCGTGCCCACCGCATTATTCATCGAGAAAGTTCTGGCGGCGGGGACAATCTGGCCAATGAGTGACGGATTGGTTCCCTGATATGGTCCCATGCGGGTGTCCGCCGGGCATTTGAAAATGGAGTTGTTTCCGCCCAGATCAACTATTAACAACGAATGTTTCGGGTCTTCGATCAGATCAGGATTGAATTCGTCCGCGCCCCCGATTCCCGCCTGTCCGGCGCACCAATTATAGCCGGGATCAGTCGTGCCGCCGTCGGGATTGGGCGGGAAAAATTCGTTGTTGTCGGTCGTGTAAAGGATTACCGCGGTCATCATTTGTTTGCCATTATTGAGGCAGGCCATGCCCTGCGCCCGGCCCTTGGCTTGGGACAAGACCGGCAGCAGCAACGCGGCAAGCATGGCAATGATGGCAATCACCACCAACAGTTCGATCAGGGTAAACCCGGTCTTTGCATGACAGTTTGGCTTCACACGGATTTGGACAATCCACAGGCTCGCGATTGGCCAGGCTGTGTCATAAGTATAGATAGAGATAGCAACCCACAAACACGAACAGCAGGAACGCAATCAACGCGAGCATCCAAGTAAACCCCTGAATTGCCTTGCTGGATTTCTCTTGCGGCACTCTGACTGATGCCCGAAATGATTGAATGCCAGCAAACAAACCCAAAAGATGCCCAGGCAGATCCCGCCAATTCCAACCGAGGCCAGGTCCTGCAAAGTCGTGGTGTCCTGGCGAAATGAAAAAGGTCACAAGAACATTGACCGCAGCAGCGACAAATCCCCAAACAAGCAGGAATCCAACGGCTCCGACAATGTAGCGAATAAGTTTCATGGTAAATGCTCGATGCCGCCTAACGTTCCGGCTCAGCGACCCCGCGTCACTGATCTTCGATTGTCAACCAGAGCGCCATCGCCGGGTTCGCTGCATCTGGCTTCGTTAGGCAGTATCCGAATCATCAGAATCGTCCTTGAAACTAGGGAAGCCAAGCATCTTAAATATCCATGACACAATGCCGCCAATAACCAAACCGGACAAAACTATCGGCATAACGAGCAAGATTCTAGGATAAACGCCACTCGGTAAGATTCGAGGATAAAGCCAGAATGGGAAGAATATGCCGCTACCCACTGTAGCCGCGATGATAATAAGCATAACCACCCTGCCTGCACCTGTCAATTCTGCACCCTTCGATTGAGCTTTACGTCGGGGGCCTCCAGGCGGGTTCATTTTAGGTGGCACGCTGCGTGGTGGTAGTGGTGGTGGTTTTTCCATAAATGTGATGCTGCCAACGACCCAAACTCAGCCACGCCGGATGTGTGATGTCAACCGCGAAAATGTGCTCGTTACCAAATTTCCCGTCAGCGCTTTTCACACAGGCTCGCGATTGGTTAGGCCACTGGTTTCTCATCTCGCTTGCTCCGCCTCTGGTAATACATCACCACGCCCAAAATGGTAAACCGTCAACAACACTATTACAACTAAGGCTGGCCAAATCAATCCCAGCGGCCAATTCTGGACATGAACTCGCGCCTGGGAAATGGGAACCCCGTCAATCTGGAGCTTATATGGAAATGAACGCAAGATGCCATATCCCCAAGACAACCCTGCCGTATGTGTGGAACCAGAATGCGTGAACGACACAGAACATGAGCCCGTGCATTTCTTCTGCCCACCTGTGCGAAGGATGCACTGCCCGTCCACGAACACGTCAATGGAGGCCGTGGTCCAAAAATAGCGCGAAATAAGCCGAGCCTGCACATCTACTGTGCTGCCTTGCCATTGAATAATCTCGCTCATATCGGCCAGTCAGAATGCACGAGCCCAACGTCCAGGCACGCGGGACCAAACGACGTGAACCCCGTAAAGGTGCGTGGCCCCACGGGGCTATACGCTCGCGAAGCGGAACTGGCCTGTCCACCATGGCTTCGGCGCCAGCGGAAGGCGCCATCCCGCGCTGCCTGCTGTAGCGATTTGTTTGTCATTCTCATTTTGGCTTCAGAGAGGGGTCATATCCTGTGCCTTGCCAAAACTCGTCCGGCATCTGCAAACGAGGCTTGCCAACCCAACCACGCTCAACCTCAATATAATATCGAGTGCGGTCAGCATTGGGATAATATGCAACGCTGTTCAAGGCAAGCTGATCCCATTGACCGGTGAACTTCAAGTCGCGCAAAGTGTCAGGATACTTTCCGTATCGCACTTTGTTCAGTTCAATCAAGGCAATTGCTGTCTTAAGGTTCTGATCTCCGAACATATTGTCGGGACCTTTCGTAATTCCCGAAGCAATGATGGAATGGATGACAAAATAGCCGGCCAGAAATAGAATTAGGATGCCACCGCCAACGAGGCCAATGATAAGCTTAAGGGGACTCCGCTTTCGAGCGGGAATCGAAGGAATTGGAGGTGGCGCATTCATGTATGAGTTGCGATGACGCTAACGACCCAAACTCAGCCACGCCGGACGTGCGATGTCAACCGCGAAAGCGGAACTGAGACGCCCAACCGGCGTTGGCTGCTGATTTGTTTGGCAAATATCGGCTCAACTTTAACCAAAGAAACGTCGTCACGCTTATTGTCTATAAAATATAACGCCGCATCTTCTTTTGAGTCGGCTGGCAACTCATCATAATACATCTTGCCCTCATGCTTCCAGTGCATCCCAAATATGAATCTTTGCCACATAAACGCGAACGAGGCCTAACAATTGTTCAACGAACCATCCGTTCGTATATTAGGCCATGCAAATTCAACATGCAATTCATTTAACGCAGTTTAACGCAGTTCTGAGGACGCGAAAACGGAAAGAAAAATCTTTCCGTTAGGGAATGCTTTTTCCTATCGACCGTCCGGGCTTAATGTGAGGCGGCAAAAGCCTCATTTTTCCTGTTGGGCTACCGCAATGAAATTGCAACCGCTATTGAACTCGGTCACTACCATATTTGGAAAATGCTGCCTCAATATGCCAACCACATTCTTCCTATAATTCCAATTTGTGATGTATTTGAAGACAAGGTAGGTGATTGGATTCAATATTCTCCCAATGCCAGTAAACGGCTTGGCATCAAATACGACAAATTTGCGGTGTGGCTTCAATGCAGTCGCAACAGTGCGGATGGCAGCATCCTCTCCGGGCATGGCACTCAATACAAAAGTGCAAACGGCACCATCGAGTGAATGTCGCGGCAATTCCACCTTGGCGGCATCGCCTTGGATAAACTGAATGTTCCGCCAACCGTTCTCGACAGCAAGCGCTTTCGCAACTGCAAGCATCTCCTCACTATAATCCAAAGCGATGATCTTCCCGGCCGGGCCGACCACTTCATGCAGGTGAACCAAGTTCACACCGCTGCCGCATCCAAGATCAAGCACGGTGTCGCCCTTTTGAAGCTCAATTGCCTCGATAACGCGTTTCTCAAGCATCTTCTCTCTGCCGAAACAAGATACCCAACGGATAAAACTATACGATCTTGGGTGTCGTCCCCAGTAATGATAAAGCTTTTTTCCGAATTCCAGGCTTAAAACCATAACATTATTTGGTGCATACAAACTTCTGCCGCCAAACGAGCTGAACCACGCCGGACCAGAAACCGTGAACCGCGAAGCGGAACGGCCAGCGCCAACGGCGGTTAGATGCCATGATGGGTTGACGAGCGCGTGCAAAACGGGCACCTGCTCCGGTGAATGAAAGCCAAAAATCAACCCATTCATGACGTGAACAACACAACACAAAATCCGTCGCAAAGCAATCCCCTAGTCAATCCGGTGCTAAAACTCGGCCTGGACGTGGATTTGAAGCAGATCACCCACCCGCCTCGTGCAAGTGGGTGCGGTAAAAAGTCCGGGCCGGCGCCCACAGCCTGGTCATCAGTCCGATCCGCCTGAGTCCCGAACGCCGGCGCAAGAATGACCGGCTGGATTCCCGCCAGCTCCGGCGACTTAGGCATCGTGGTCCTCACTTGTGTCGGCCCATAATAAAATCCAAGGTGATGTCGAATAATCGCCCGCAACAATTGGCTAAAACAAAAATCACCGGTAAAAATACCGCTGCCATCGGAATTCCAAGAAGCCACCAGTAAAGCATGTGAATATCTCTGCTCACAAAGCTGCTGATAAGCCCGAACAGAAAGACCGCCAACCAAATTATCAGCATCACCCAAATTGGCTTGACGGGTTTAGGCTTCCACTTTGTGGCTCGCGCAACCGGAACGATTGCGATGACGAACACAAATAGCGCCACCAGGACACCGCCAAAATACAAATATATGTTCATTGGTACGAACGTTCCAAACCTCGGCCACCGGCGGCCAACTCAGCAATGCAATGATGGCTCTCAATTTTCATATTCGTGATGCCTAGGACAGGGCGGCCGGGTGGCTGACGCCGACCGCCCCGTTGGTGAGCGACGTGATTAACGTTGGCAGGTTCACCAATGCCTCACTTCTTTTCGGCAAGCACTTTCACGGCGGCTTCCAGTTCGTTCAATCGTTCCGACAGTGAATCATTCTGTTGTTTCAAGTCTTGAATTTCTGCATCCTTTTCGTTGAGTTTCTGGTTCAAGCCCTGGATGGCCGCGAGCGCCACGCCGCCTTCATCCACCACCGCGATATGCTTGTCGTCCGCGCCCATGCCGAACGCGGCGTAAAAATCCTGCGCCATCGGGCCCAGGTGCCGCACCCCCGCCTCACTCTTGAAATTCCACGCGGTGATGGGCAGCGCGGACACCTTGGCCAGCACCGCCTGGGCATCCACGGCGATGAAGTTGGATTTCAGGTTTCGATCACTGGCGAGAATGAGCGAGTGGGCAACGACGTTGTTGCTCACGTTCAGATTACCAAGGTGGTCCAGGCGCATCATCTCCGCCCCGCCGCTGCCAGGCTGGTTCTGCCCATTGTTGAAAGTGCCGCCCCTGAACCAGGAGAAGTCGCCTGAATTTGCAAAAGAGCCATCCGACCGGAAGAAAAGGGTTCCGGCCTGGACGCCGATGCCGTAGGCCGTGCCATAAAGATTAACCATCTGCCGGGTGTTGCTGCCAAAAAACAAACTGGTGGTGGGGTCCAATTGCACCCCGCCCTGGGCGCGGATGCAGAACTGGTCGCTGGCCCAGGAGGCATAGGTGGCATTTTGAGAATCCGCCCAGACAAACGCGCCCTGGTTGTTGGCATGGGCCTGCTGCCCGGCGGCGAAGCTGAAAGTGCCTTGCGCAACATTGAGGCTGCCTCCCGGAACGGTGGAATAACTGCCGACAGCGGTGTTGGTCGAGCCGCCGGCTATCACCGCATAAGGGCCGGTGATGGAATTGCCGTAGCCGCCGCCGAGGAAGGTGCAGGTGGCAGACGGCTGGATGGAATTGGTGAAGCCGCCGCCGAGGAAGGCATAGCTGGCATTCGGCTGGATGGAATTGTAGGCGCCGCCGCCGAGGACGGAACCGCCGGCAATAAATTGGATGGAATTGGCGCTGCCGCCGCCGAGGAAGGAGTAGGAGGCTGCCTGGATGGAATTGCCACTGCCGCCGCCGAGGAAGGAGTCGTTGGCCCACGGCTGGATGGAATTGCTGCTGCCACCGCCGAGGACGGAGGCGTAGGCATTCGTCTGGATGGAATTGCCGCTGCCGCCGCTGAGGACGGAGTCGTCGGCAGACGGCTGGATGGAATTGCCACTGCCGCCGCCGAGGAAGGAGGCGTAGGCATTCGTCTGGATGGAATTGCCGCTGCCGCCGCCGAGGAAGGAGTCATCGGCAGACGGCTGGATGGAATTGAAGAAGCCGCCGCCGAGGACGGAGAACTGGACATTCGTTTGGATGGAATTGGCGCCGCCGCCGCCGAGGACGGAGAACTTGGCATCCGTTTGGATGGAATTGTTTTCGCCGCCGCCGAGGACAGATTCGTAGGCATTCGTCTGGATGGAATTGCCCTGGCCGCCGACCAAGACGGAATTCGTGGCCCCGGTCTGAATCGTGTTGCCGTTGCCGCCGCCGAGGACGGAGTAGGCGGCAGACGTTTGAATGGAATTGCCGCCGCCGCCAATGAGGACGGAGTCGTTGGCACCCGCCTGGATGGAATTGCCGCCACCGCCGCCGAGGAAGGAGTCGGAGGCCGACGTCTGGATATAATTGGCGAAGCCGCCGCCGAGGACGGAGTAGGCGGCAGACGGCTGGATGAAATTCTCGTAGCCGCCGCCGAGGAAGGAGTAGTAGGCATACGTCTGGATGGAATTTTTGTAGCCGCCACCGAGGACGGAGTAGGCGGCATACAGTTGGATGGAATTGCCGACGCCGCCGCCGAGGAAGGATACATCCGCGGACACACTGTTGGTATAACTGGATCCCCCATAATTGGTCGCGCCGCCGCCGCCAATCACCGCGCCCACCACGCCGGAGGCCACATAATTGACCGGCGACCCGCCTACCACATTCGGCGCGCCCGTGGGCGTCCCATTTCCCAAACTAGCCGAGGCCCCGCCCGACTCCAAACGCAAGGCGCGGGCGCCATTAACATGGAATTCCAAGGGCAGATTGTCCGCCGTGCCGAGGAAGGCGCCGTTGGTCGGGTTTGCGCCCGCGTTGCCGTTGGTCTTCCAGAAGCTCGCCGCGTTCAAGCCATTCAACGCCGCCGCGTTCACGTTGGTCAGCCCCGTGCCGCTGCCGGTGAAGCTGCCGGCCAGGTTCACGCTCGTGGCATTGTTCGTCACCACCACGCCCGGCAATTGCGCCAGGGGCAGCGTGCCGCTCAGGTTCGCCGCGTTCACGTTGGTCAGCCCCGTGCCGTTGCCGGTGAACGCGCCAGTCAGGTTCACACCCGTTTCATTGTTCGTGAGCACCCCGGCGGGAAGCTGACCCAACACCAGCGTGCCACTGACATTCGCCGCGGCGACCGAGCTGGCGCTGCCCGCCGTGGTTGCGGTCGTCGCGGTGGCAGCACTGCCCGCATTGGCGGAATAAATGGCGTAAGGCGTGGGCGTGACTTGCTGTCTGGGCGTGAGGGGAATGTAACTGCCACCGCCATTCGTCCGCACAGCGATCTCCAGCCAATTGCTGCTGCCGGTAAAAACCCCCGGTCCAAAATCAATGGTTGCCATGAACAAACCATTGGTCACCCCCGTGGCGATGGAGCCAACAGGCCCGGCGATGATCGCGCCGGTGGTGTTTGTGTTGTAGAGCGTGAACACCAGGTCGTAGCTGCCGGTGACGGGGTTGGTCCCGTTGTTCAGCCGGCCTTGATAGGTGAAGGCCGTGCCTTGGGCGAAGGGTTGCGTGGTTGCGCTGACGAGCAAGGCCAGCGTTAGAGGCAAAGGGCGCAGTTTGGTTTTCATAATGGCTTGATAAAGTTGAGCCTCGTGAAGACGGCGTTTGTTTTTCCCCGCTGGGTTTTTACATCCCAGCCAATGGACAGGCAAGTAAAATCCGCTCATCCGAAAGCACAAAACCAATTTCCCCCCGCGCCGGTGTCGTCGGTGTTCAGACTGGAAAAAACGGCTGCCGTCAGCGACGGCAGCCGTTGCGATGACTGACAAATTACCAGCAGTGACCGGCGTGGTAATGGCCAAACCCGACCAGAATCGGATGATGGTGCCATGAGCCGGGCACCCAAACCCGGCCGGCCGCGCCATACGACCAACAGCCGGGCACCCAGACAAAATCCACGCCCGGACAGGGCGGAACGGTTTGAACCACGGTCACCGGCACGGGCATGACTGGCGTTGCACAAACCACCGGCGCGGAAACGACGACCGGCAGCGGCAACCGGATGGAAAAGCCGAAGCGAACTCCGGCGTTGGCCGACATGGCGGCCGCGCCGACGAGCGCGGCCAGGAGGAGCATTTTAGTTTTCATAGTTGTTTCGAGGCGTTGTTGCCTCACCTAAACCAGACGAACAAGTAACCGTTTGGTTACATTTTCCGCGGATTTTTTTGCCTTGTATCAGGGGCTTGCAACCCGCCGGCAACCCGCCGGCAAAAGCCGCGTTTGGGCCTTTCCGGTTGCCGCGCAAAAGGCGCGCGCGGACGACGGTCGGTTACAGAACAGCGGCGCGGGCAAAAGGCATTGAGCGGGACGCAGCGTTGGCCCCGATCCGGCATGGCCAACCAGCACGGGAATTTTTGGAAAGGATGGCGGCCACAGACAACACGCCGGCCATGCGGCGCTCAGAAGGGGACGACGGGCAATTGGAAGATCACTGGCAGCCCATCATCCGGGCGCGTCGAGAAAGCCACCGCCCCGGCTTTGCAATTGCAGGCGATTCAATTATCTCCCGGCTGCCGCGCGGCCAGGTCGGGGTGTCGGATTGTCAAACAATGGCCAAGTTTTGCCAAGTTCTGGTTGGATATTAATTAGAAATGCAGTAACATTTCAGCATTGGCCAAACCGTGTATTGATGCCGGGGAGGGCTGGTTTTACGCGAAGTTTTTATGAAGCCTTTTTGTTTCTTCTCAGCCGTTCTGTTGATAGCGTCGCTGGCCGTTCCGGTTTCCGCCCAGGTCATCATCACCGAGTTCATGGCCAGCAACACGCACACGCTCCTGGATGAGGATGGGGCTTCTTCGGACTGGATCGAAATCCAGAACATCTCGACCACCAACGTCAACCTGCTGAACTGGTATTTGACCGACACGGCTTCCGATCTGACCAAATGGGCGTTTCCGGCCACAAACCTGCCGCCGGGCAATTTCATGGTCGTGTTCGCCTCGGGCAAAAACCGCGCGGTGGCCGGCGCGGAGCTGCACACGAATTTTAAACTGTCCGCCTCTGGCGAGTATCTGGCGCTGGTGATGCCGGACGGCGTGACCATCGCCACCCAATTCGCGCCCACGTTTCCGCCACAGTTGCCGGATGTGTCATACGGGTTCGGGCTTGACGTCACGGCCAATTTGTTGCTCACCACGAACTCCACGGGCCGCGTGCTGGTGCCCGCGGATGGCACGCTGGGGACGAACTGGACGGCCACGGGCTTCAACGACACGGCTTGGCGCGCCGCCACCAATGGCATCGGTTTTGAGACCGGACAGAGTGAAGATCCCGGCGCTGTCTCCGCGGACGTGCTGGCGGACAATCCGGCCGGTTACTGGCGGCTGGGCGAAACGAGCGGCACGGTGGCCACCAACTCCGGCTGGATCGCCGGCACCGGCAACGGCCAGTTCACCAACGGAGTGGTCAATGGAGTGGCCGGACCGCAGCCGCCGGCGTTTAACGGCTTCGAGTCGAACAACCTCGCGGTACAATTAAACGGCAGCGGCGCAACAGTTGTGGTTCCCTACACGCCGGATTTGAATCCGAGCGCGGCCTTCACGGTGGAAGCCTGGGTCAAACCGTCGCAATCCGGAGGCAACGTCAGATGTGCGGTTTCTTCATACCACTCCAGCGGCAAAGCCGCCGGCTACATGCTCTGCCAGGATTTAGACTCCAAAGGCAAATGGGAATTTTTTCTCGGCACCAGCAGCAGCACCTTTGCCCGCGCCTACGGCGGCACGGTGGACACCAACCACTGGCAATATCTGGCGGGCGTTTACGACGGCTCGACGGCGCGGCTGTATGTGAATGGCTCCCTCGTTGCCTCCACCAACTTGAGCGGGGCGTTTGGGCCGGACACCTCGGACAAGTTTGTAATCGGCGCACGCAGCGATGGCTCGTCTCCCTTCGCCGGCGACGTGGACGAAGTGTCCGTCATCGCCCGCGCCCTGTCCGCCACCGAAATCGCCAACCGTTACCAGGTGGCGACGAGCGGCGTCGCTCCGACAAATATCTTCAATTACACCGCGTTCATCAAAACCGACCTGCGAACGAACATGTCCGGCATTAACAGTTCGGCCTATTTGCGCCTGCCGTTTACCGTGACGAACACCGCTGCCATCAGCAGCCTCACGCTCCGCGCGCGATACGACGATGGTTTTGCCGCCTTCCTGAACGGCGCGCTGGTGGCGTCGGCCAACGCGCCGGCCATGCTGGACTGGAATTCCTCCGCCACCAACTGGCATCCGACCGCTGAAGCGCTGCAATTTGAGAGTTTCGATCTCACCGACGCGATCGGGTATTTGCAGAACGGCGCCAACGTGCTCGCCCTCCAGGGCCTGAACGTCAGCGCCACCAATTCGGATTTCCTGCTCCAGGTGGAACTGGAGGGCGACGGCTGCCAATACAGCACCGATGCGCGCTATTTCACGCAGCCCACGCCCGGCGCGCCAAACATGCCGGGCGTGAAAGACCTCGGTCCGATCTTTTACGGCGACGGGTTTTTCCCGGCGCTGCCCGGCACCAACGACAGCATCACGGTGACATGCGTCGTGGCGCAGGCCTTCGCGCCGATTACCAACGTCACTCTCAATTGGCGCGTGATGTATGGCCCGCTGCAACAAACGCCCATGTACGACGACGGCCTGCACGGTGATGGCGCGGCGGGCGACGGCGTTTATGGCGCGATCATCACCAACCACATCGGCACCAACTGGACCTGTCCCGCCGGCGAGATGATCCGGTGGTACATCACCGCCCAGGATTCCTTGAATTACACCTCGCGCTGGCCGTTGTTTCCCAGCACGAACAGCTCGGCGGAATACGACGGCACGGTGGTCCAGCCGGACTACGTCACAAGCAAGCTGCCCATTTTCCAACTCTTCGTTGACCCGGCCAACCAAAGCGCCGCGGACTCGCAAACCGGCACGCGCGCTTCGTTTTATTACGATGGGGAATTCTATGACAACATCGACATCAACCTCCGCGGCAACACCACGGCGCAGTACTCGAAGAAATCCCACCGCCTGAATTTCAACGACGAACACAAGTTGCGCCATCCGGGGCCGGGGGGACGAATCGCCCACACGACGCTGCTGGCCGAGTTCATGGATCCGTCGTATCTGCGCCAGTACTTGTCCTTCTTTCTCCTGAACCTGGCGGGCGTTCCGTCGGCGTTTGACTATCCGGTCCGGCTTCAGCTCAATGGCCAGTTTTACCAGCTTGCCTACCACAACAACGCGCTCGGCGCGGAAGAACTCGGCTACCTCGGCTATGATCAAAACGGCGCGCTCTACAAGAATGCCGGGACAGTCCAGACGTACCACTTCAGCACCGCCGGCTTCGAGAAATTGCTGCCCAAAACCAATGGCATCGTGGTCGTGAGCACCGCCGATTTCGACGCGATGGCCAGCGCCATCAGCGAATCGCTCAACACCGGCCAGCGGGAAACCAACGCCTTCGACATCCTGAACGTGCCGGAAATCGTCAACTACATCGCCACGGCCCGGCTGAATCAGGAGGGGGACGATACTTGGGCGAACATGTGCCTTTATCGCGACACTTTTGGCAGCGGCGAGTGGAGCATTGTTCCGTACGACCTGAATCTTTCCTGGGGCCAGCTTTACTACGCCAACCAGCCTTCCGTCTATTACCAGATCACGGCCACGAACGATTTTTACAAGAGCCATCCGTTCTTTGGCGGCTCGCAGGTGCAGGAAGCCGGCGGCAGTTCCTGGAACCGCATGTACGACATCATCATCGCCGTGCCGGACACGCGGCAAATGTTGCTGCGCCGGATGCGGACTTTGATGGATACATTCTTCCAGCCGCCGGGCACGCCCGCCGGCCAGGATTTGATCGGGCAACAAATCACCACTATCACCAACCTCATCTGGAACGATGCCCAACTGGATCGCCAGTTCTGGGGCTGGCCGCCGCTCAGCGATCCGTACGGCTGGGGATCAAACTTGTGGCTGACCAACGGCGTGAATGACCTCATCGCCCAGTACCTCAACCCGCGCCGGCAGCATTTCTTCTACACACATTGCGTGATAGACACCGCCAAGCCGGTCGGTTTGACTTACGACAGCAACGCCGGCATTCCGACCACTCAACCGACCAACGCCATCGTCCTGATCGGTGCCTGGGATTACAATCCGGTCAGCGGAAACCAGACCGAACAATACGTCGAACTGCGCAACACGAATTCCTACGCCGTGGACGTGTCCAACTGGCGGCTCATCGGCGGCATTGAATTCACCCTGCGTCCCGGCACGGTGATTCCCGCCGGCAAATCGCTTTATCTCGCCGCCAACGTGAACGCCTTCCGCGCCCGCGCGGCCAGCCCGCATGGCGGCCAGGGCCTGTTCGTGCAGGGAGCGTATGGCGGTCTGCTCAGCACGCAGGGCAATACACCGTTGATCCTGGAAAATGACAAGGGCGCGCTCGTCAGCCAGAACAGTTTTGCCGGAAATTCATCCTCGTCGCAGTTCGCCGCCGGAAATCTCGCGGTGCTCCGCGTCGGCGACGGCACGGAATCATTGAGCAGCCACGGCAATTCCGTTTTCATTGACCAGTTCACCCCCGGCGGCGCGCTCGTCAGCAGCATTGCCATTCCCGACAACGCCACCAACGCCATGCTCATCAGCGGCAGCGCGACGTCCGAAGGCGCGCTGGGCCGCTCGCCGGACGGGCGGCTGCTCATCTTTGCCGGCTACAACCTCGCGTTCACCAACAGCACCTCGTCGCTGGCAGATTCCAGTTCAACCAATGTTCCGCGTGTGCTGGGTGTTGTGGATGCAGACGGCGCCTTTGCGCTCGTCGGATTTACGACCAATCAATTCAGCGGAAACAACATGCGTTCCGGCGCGACCGATGGCCGAGGGAATTATTGGGGCGCGGGAGCGAACAGCGCCAACAACGGAACATTTTATTTTGGCAGCGGCCCGGCCAGCACCATCCAAACCGAAGTCGCGAACACCATCGTCATTCAAGACCTCGGCGGAAATCTCTATTTCAGCACGCAAAAAACCACGAATGGCATCTGGAAAATTTCCGGCACGCCAACCGCGCCGGCGTCGGCCAGCGTCTTTTTAAAAACCAGCGGCAGCAGCGCGTCGTACGCGTTCGCCTTTAATTCTGATTTCACCATCGCGTACATCGCGGACGACACGCTCAAGGGCAAAGGCGGCGTTCAGCGCTGGGATTACAACGGCAGCGCGTGGGCCATGAGCTACGCCTTCGCCGGCATCACCAACATCGGCGCGCGCGGGGTCGCGGTGGATTTCAGCGGCGCGCAGCCGGTCGTTTACGCCACGACCGCCGAAGCCTCCGCCAACCGGCTGGTGTCCATCACCGACACCGGCGCGGCTTCGACCGTCACCACGCTGGCGACCTCCGGGGTGAACCAGCTCTTCCGCGGGGTGGCCCTGACGCCGGACAACGGCGCCGTGCCGCAATTTTTCAGTTCGGCCAGGAATGGCAACAATTTCACGCTGTCGTGGACGGCTCTGGTGAACCGCAACTACACGCTGCAATACACCGGCGACCTGGGCAGCACCAATTGGATTACGCTGACCAACCTGACCGCCGCGCTGCCGGTGTTGACCGTGACTGATCCCGGCCCGCCCGTAAGCACCAATCGCTTCTATCGGTTGAGCTTGAATCCTTGAAGCGCGGCAATCCGATTGACGTTCGATGTTTTCCACACCGGCCAGGGCAAATCTGGCGGTGTGTTGAAAATGCAGCAGCCGACGTGACTTGTCATTACCCACATCTTTTCTATGTGGCATGAATCTTCCTTCTACGTGCCTCGAAATGCCCGAAAATACGGGGAATTTGCTCTGCCGCCGACCGGCGCACTTATCGCACGATTGCTTGGCTCAAACCTGCCAGAGACGGCGCAGATGAATTCACTTTTTTCTGAATCAGTAAGATATTCGGCGCAGCAACTTGCATCATCAGTTTAACTCAGCCACCTTCGTCTGAGATGTGTACAATGACAAGGACGTGAGGAGGCTCTAATCGTTGCGAGATGACCGTCTTTTGCGGCCTGGCCGGAACAGCGACCAGCGCAATGCCGTGTTTACGGTAGGCGACGGACGGACTGTCAAGCTTGACCTGGCCGGCCGGGAAAATTTTGTAGGTTAACACGGGTGCTTGAATTGCCGAAAACGGGGCATTCTCACGTTCACGGATGGCAACGTATTGACAAATCTGGTGGGGATAAAAATTAGGCGCGTTTGGCGCAACCGCCCGCAGGTACTCGTTGTCTTCCACCTGGATCAACCGGCCTTTGCCGGCATGAGCTTTCAGGGATTGGTAAACAGTTTCGAGATTGTGAAAGCTCGGGGCAAACAGTTCTTCTTGTTCGATGCACCTTCCCTGATACCGGAATACCGTCAAAACGAGCCAGACATTGGCGCCAAGTGTTGCCAAAAGCAGGGACAGGAAAATCTGCCGAAACCGCTGCCGGGACAGCCATCCAATGGCCGCCACCGCCGCCAGGGAGAACAACGGGGCAAGCAGCACAAGGCAATAGCGTCCATGAAAACGCTTCCCTGCCACCAAACTTGTCACCAGCGGCACGACAAAAATGATCGTCAAGAAAACCATTCCCGGTGACCGGGCGAAAGTCGCGCGTGGCGACCGCCAAAAACCGCGCAGGGCAGCTCTGGTTTCCCCAAAAGCCCCAACCACCAATGATACCGCCAAGATTACCGACACCATATTGAAAGCCAGCAGGAGGCTGAAACTTCCGAAGCAGGCCCGACCGATCTCCTGATATTCATCGGGCCGAAAGGTCCATCGCGGATCCCAGTAATTGACCAGAAAACCCGGTGGCGCGCTGAAAATCTTGAACGCCTCCATGGAATATCCGCCATGTCCGCCAAACATCATGCCACGGGTATTCTCCCAGCCGTGCGCCATTTCCCCCAAAACATACGGCAGATAAAGAGCCAATCCGGCGACGATGCCGCCAACCAGCCACGGAACGTTCAATCGCGCCGGCTTCAGCCAAAGCACCAGGATTACCGCCGGGAACAGCATCAGCCCGAACATGTGAAATTGCAGCATCATCAGCGGCAGGAAGAACAGCCAAAATGCGGTCCGCGAACGATCCTGCTGCAACACCCGCCACAACGCGAGAAACAAACAGGCTCCCAAAAAGGACATGACCGCCGGATTGAAAACAACGACGGAGAATCCAACCGCCGCGGGTGAAGTGGCCATTAACAAAGCTGCCCACAGCGCGGCGGGAAATCCAACCGTTCGAACCGCCAGCAAATACGTCAGATAAATGGCGGCCGTGTTCAACAAAATGATCGCCCAAACCACTCCGTCAATTGACCCCCAAAGATGCAGGCCGGCGGCACAAAACATTGCCCATAGCGGGCCGGGAAGTTTGGAGTGTTCATTGAAATAGGGCTGGCCAAGATATTGCGCCCGCGGCTCACCCTGGGCATAGTTCACCGCCACCCGGTAAGCATCCAGGCAATCGCCCTGCGAGTCATAGCAAAAAGCCTGCCCCCATGTCAGCCCGGCTACCCGGAGACCCAGCCCCAACAACAAAATCAATAACAGCCAAATCCCGGCGTGTTTTGGCCTTCTGCCATCAGTCAAAATGATCGATCCGGCTTGGTCGTTGTCTTGGATCATGGGTGTGAATCTACGGCCATCAAAACTCAATCGTCAACAACCGACATTGGGTCAGGTCATGGCACCGTCCCGGTTTCGCAATTGCAGGCGATGCAATTATTTTACGGCAGCGCGTGACCAAGTCGGGCCATCTTTGTCAAATTGTCAAGCATGGCCAAGTTTTTGATTGGATAATAATTGGAAATACAGCAACATTCCGACTTCAGCCGAACCGTAAATTTATGCCGGGGCTGGCTGGTTTTAAGCAAAGGTTTTTTATGAGGCATTCTTGTTTCTTCTCAGCCGTTCTGTTGATGGCGTCGCTGGCCGTCCCGGTTTCCGCCCAGGTCATCATCACCGAGTTCATGGCCAGCAACACGCACACGCTTCTGGATGAGGATGGGGATTCTTCGGACTGGATCGAAATCCAGAACATCTCAACCACCAATGTCAACCTGCTGAACTGGTATCTGACCGACAAGTCTTCCAAACTGACCGAATGGGCGTTTCCGGCCACGAACCTGCCGCCGGGCAATTTCATGATCATATTCGCCTCGAACAAAAACCGCGCGGTGGCCGGTGCGGAGCTGCACACGAATTTTAAACTGTCCGCCTCTGGCGAGTATCTGGCGCTGGTGAAGCCGGACGGTGTAACGATTGCCACCCAATTTTCACCCACGTTTCCGAAGCAGTTGCCGGATGTGTCGTACGGGTTCGGTCTCGTGCCGGCGGCCAATTTGCTGGTCACCACGAACTCCACGGGCCGCGTGCTGGTGCCCACAGACGGCACGCTGGGGACGAACTGGACGGCCCTGGGCTTCAACGACACGGCCTGGCGCGCCGCCACCAATGGCATCGGTTATGAGACCGGAATGGGTGAATATCTCGGCACGGTTTCCGCGGACGTGCTGGCGGACAACCCGGCCGGTTACTGGCGGCTGGGCGAAACGAGCGGCACGGTGGCCACCAACTCCGGCTGGATCGCCGCCACCGGCAACGGCCAGTACCTCGGCGGAGTCGTCAACGGGGTGGCCGGACCGCAGCCGCCCGCCTTCAACGGATTTGAGTCGAACAACCTCGCGGCGGGGTTCAACGTTAACGGCGCGCGAGTTGAGGTTCCCTACACGCCCGATTTAAATCCGA
Source organism: uncultured Verrucomicrobiae bacterium (assembly GCA_963820205.1). Taxonomy (GTDB): domain Bacteria; phylum Verrucomicrobiota; class Verrucomicrobiia; order Limisphaerales; family UBA11358; genus UBA11358. The sequence continues at coordinate 20,865 of CAWFZJ010000079.1, read as the reverse complement.
GCGCGCCTTTTACGGTGGAAGCCTGGGTCAAACCGTCGCAATCCGGAGGCAATGCCAGGTGTGTGCTTGCTTCACTCCGCGTTCCCGTCAGCGCCCTCAATGGCTACGCCTTCTACCAGGATTACCACGCCAAAGGGCAATGGGAATTTCTGCTCGGCAACAGCAGTGGCTATATCGCCCACCTCTGCGGCGGCACGGTGGACACCAACCACTGGCAATACCTGGCGGGCGTTTGCGACAGCTCGACGGCGCGGCTGTATGTGAATGGTTCCCTCGTTGCCTCCACCAACTTGGTCAGCGCCTTCGCGCCAAACACCTCGGGGAAGCTTGACATCGGCGAACGCAACGATGGCTCGGTTTACTACGCCGGTGGCGCGGACGAGGTGTCCGTCATCGCCCGCGCCCTGACCGCCGCCGAAATCACCACCCGTTACCAGGTGGCGACGAACAGCGCCGGGCTGACGAATGTCTTCTACTACACCGGTTTGATCAAAACCGACCTGCGAACAAACATGTACGGCAGCAACAGTTCGGCCTATCTGCGCCTGCCATTTAACGTGACCAACACCGCCAACATCAGCAGCCTCACGCTCCGTGTGCGATATGACGACGGTTTCGCCGCCTACCTGAACGGCGCGCTGGTGGCGTCGGCCAACGCGCCGGCGGTGTTGAGCTGGAATTCCTCCGCCACCAACCGCCATTCGAACGCTGAAGCGCAGCAATTTGAGAGTTTCGATCTCACCGCCGCGATCGGGTATTTGCAGAACGGCGCCAATGTGCTCGCCCTCCAGGGCCTGAACCTCAGTGCCACCAACTCGGGTTTCCTGCTCCAGGTGGAACTGGAGGGCGACGGCTACCAATACAGCACCAATGGGCGCTACTTCACGCAACCCACGCCCGGCGCGCCAAACACGGCGGGGGTGAGCACCCTCGGTCCGATCTTTTACAGCGACGGGTTTTCCCCGGCGCTGCCCGGCACCAACGACAGCATCACGGTGACATGCGTCGTGGCGCAGGCCTTCGCGCCGATTACCAACGTCACTCTCAATTGGCGCGTGATGTATGGCCCGCTGCAACAAACGCCCATGTACGACGACGGCCTGCACGGTGATGGCGCGGCGGGCGACGGCGTTTATGGCGCGATCATCACCAACCACATCGGCACCAACTGGACCTGTCCCGCCGGCGAAATGATCCGGTGGTACGTCACCGCCCAGGATTCCTTGAACTACACCTCGCGCTGGCCATTGTTCGCCACCCCGACCGGGACGGCGGAATACGACGGCACGGTGGTCCAGCCGGACTACGTCACAAGCAAGCTGCCCATTTTCCAACTCTTCATTGACCCGGCCAATCAAAGCGCCGCGGATTCACAAAGTGGTGCGCAGGCTTCGTTTTATTACGATGGGGAATTCTATGACAACATCGAAATCAATCTCCGCGGCAACACCACGGCACAGTACTCGAAGAAATCCCACCGCCTGAATTTCAACGACGAACACAAGTTGCGCCATCCGGGGCCGGGGGGACGAATCGCCAACACGACACTGCTGGCCGAGTTCATGGATCCGTCGTATCTGCGCCAGTACTTGTCCTTCTTTCTGCTGAACCTGGCGGGCGTTCCGTCGGCGTTTGACTACCCGGTCCGGCTTCAGCTTAATGGCCAGTTCTACCAGCTTGCCTTCCACAACAACGCGATCGGCAAGGAAGAACTCGGCTACCTCGGTTATGATCAAAACGGCGCGCTCTACAAGAATGCCGGGACGGTCACGACGAGCCACTTCAGCACCGCCGGCTTCGAGAAATTGCTGCCCAAGACGAATCTTTTCAGCACGGCGGATTTCGACGCAATGGCCAACGCCATCAGCGAGTCGCTCAACACCGGCCAGCGCAAAACCAACGCCTTCGACATCCTGAACGTGCCGGAAATCGTCAACTACATCGCCACAGCCCGGCTGAATCAGGAAGGGGACGATACTTGGGCGAACATGTGCCTCTACCGCGACACCTTTGGCAGCGGCGAGTGGAGCATTGTTCCGTACGATTTGAACCTTTCCTGGGGCCAGCTTTACTACGGCGACCAGCCTTCCGTCTATTACCAAATCACCGCCACGAACGATTATTACAAGAGCCATCCGTTCTTTGGCGGCTCGCAGGTGCAGGAAGCCGGCGGCAGTTCTTGGAACCGCATGTACGACATCATCATCGCCGTGCCGGACACGCGGCAAATGTTGCTGCGCCGAATGCGGACTTTGATGGATCGCTTCTTCCAGCCGCCGGGCACGCCCGCCGGCCAGGATTTGATCGGGCAACAAATCACCATCGTCACCAACCTCATCTGGAACGATGCCCAACTGGATCGCCAGCTTTGGGGCTGGCCGCCGCTCAGCGGCCCATACGGTTGGGGGTCGAATCTGTGGCTGACCAACGGCGTGAATGATCTCATCGCCCAGTACCTCAACCCGCGCCGGCAGCATTTCTTCTACACACATTGCGTGATAGACACCGCCAAGCCGGTCGGTTTGACTTACGACAGCAACGCCGGCATTCCGACCACTCAACCGACCAACGCGACAATCAAGATCAGCAGCTTTGATTACAACCCCGCCTCGGGCAATCAGGATGAGGAGTACGTTTGTCTGACCAACCCCAATCCCTACGCCGTGGACATCTCCGGCTGGCAACTGAACGTTGGCGTTGACTTCACCTTCCACCCCGGAACGGTCATGCCGCCCAACAGCATCCTTTACGCGTCGCCCAATGTCAGCGCTTTCCGCGCCCGGCAGCTCTCCCCGCACGGCGGGCAGGGTTTGTTCGTTCAAGGCAACTACAGCGGGCATCTGGATGCCCGGGGTGAAAGCGTTACCCTGACCGACGACACCGGACGGCTGGTGTCCAGCAACAGTTATGCGGGCAACCCGTCCCTGGCCCAGCAATATCTCCGCATCACGGAAATCATGTATAATCCCTCTCCCGCGCCCGCCATCACCAATGACGCGCAACAGTTTGAATATATCGAACTCAAAAACATCTCTACAAACACGACACTCAACCTGACGGGCGTGTGCTTTACCAACGGAATCTATTTCAACTTCACCGGCAGCGCCGTCACCAGCCTGCTGCCACAACAAATGGTGCTGCTCGTTCGCAATCAGACGGCGTTCACCGCCCGCTACGGCTCCGGCTTCAGAATCGCCGGGCAATATACCGGGGCCTTGAACAACGGCGGCGAGACGTTGCGTTTGCAAGACGCCGTGGGCGAAAAGATTCTGGAATTCGCCTACGACAACAACTGGTATCCCATCACCGACGGTCTGGGCTTCTCGCTGGTCATCGTCAATGAAAACGCGCCGTGGGACACCTGGGGCGACAAGTCGAGCTGGCGCGCCAGCGGCCAGATGAACGGCTCGCCCGGCACAACTGACCCGCTGCCGCCGGTGCTGCCGCCGGTGCGGGTGAACGAAGCGCTGACCCACAGCGGTTCGGGATCGGACTGGATCGAACTCTACAACCCGGCCTCCACCAATGTGGACATCAGCGGCTGGTTCCTGACGGATGATTTTAACAATCCGATGCTCTACCGGATTCCGGCGGGCACCATCCTTACTCCCGGCGGCTACCTGGTGTTCACAGGCGCCAGCAGCTTTGAGCTGGGCGCCAACGGATTCAAGCTCTCGTCAACCGGCGAACAGGTCTATCTGTTCTCCGGCGACGCGCACACGAACCTGACCGGCTACTACCACGGGTTTGACTTTGGCGCCGCGCCAAGCAGTGTCAGTTTTGGACGTTTTCTTACCAGCCAGGGAACGGAGCTGTTCGTGTTGCAAAGCACCAACACGCCGGGCACCAATAACGCATTGCCCCGAGTCGGCCCGGTCGTCATCTCCGAAATCATGTATCACCCGCCGGATATCAATGGCACCAACAACTCCATTGACGAGTTCATCGAGTTGCACAACATCACCGCCACAAACGTGCCGTTGTATTGCACTTTCACGAACGAAAGCGGGTACGGACAGGCGGCGGTGACCAACACCTGGCAACTGCAAAACGCGGTGGAGTACGTTTTCCCGACCAACGTGACCCTGGCGGCTGGCGGACGGCTGCTCGTCACCTCAATTGACCCGGTGGCCAATCCGACGCAACTGGCCGCCTTCCAGACCCTTTACAACGTGCCGACCAATGTTCCCATCTTCGGCCCCTGGAGCGGCAAGCTCAACAACGCCGGCGAGACGATCGAGTTGTTGTATCCGGACAAACCGGACGTGACTTCGTCCAATGTCACCGTGCCCTATGTGCTGGTGGAACAGATTGACTACCTGCCCGGCGCACCCTGGCCGGCAGGCGCGGACGGACTCGGCAACTCGCTGCAACGCTGGTCCGACACCGCCTTTGGCGATGATCCCACCAACTGGTTCGCCGCGGGCGTGACCGCCGGTCGCGCATCGGTGCCGGATATGGCGCCGACAGTTTTAATCGTTTCGCCCACCAACGGCGCGGTTCTCAACGTTCCGCCCGGGGCAAACATCTTGGTGTCCGCGGCTGACAGCGACGGTTCGATTGCCTTGGTGCAACTGCTCGACGGGACCAACCTTCTGACCCAATGGACTTCCGCGCCCTACACCTTCACCTGGAACAATCCGACGACCGGCTGGCACACGTTGCAGGCGATAGCCACCGACAACCTCGGGGCGATTGGAATGTCAACCCAGGTGCTGGCATACATTGTTGCTCCCGTCCCGGCCATCAGCATCACCTCGCCGGCCAACGGAGGCGTGGTGCCTTCCGGCATGGATTCATTGATCACCGTGGATGCGAGCAGCCTCGGCGCAACACTGGCTTCGGTGGCATTTTTCGTGGACGGCGTTTCGATCGGGACCAACAGCGATCCGTTTTTTGTGTGGACGGCGACCGGCGGCAACCACGTCATAACCGCGGTGGCGCATGACACCCTGGGCCGGTCCAGCGCGCCGGCTTCGGTCTCGATCTTTGGACAGGCCGTGGTGCAAAATCCAACCATCGCTGATGAAAACACCGTCTGGAAATATCTTCAGGACGGTTCGGATCAAGGGACGAACTGGTTATACAGCGATTTCAACGACCAGAGTTGGGACAGCGGTCCGTTCTATTTTGGTTTTGGCCCATATTATTACCCCACCCTGATGCAATACGGCCCGAATCCGAATAACAAGTACATCACGTACTATTTCAGAATCGAATTCGTTGTGGATTCGTTCGATGGCGCAACGGGTTTTTCCTTTGATTACCTGTACAATGCCGGTGCGATTGTTTATTTGAACGGACAGGAGATCCTGCGTGACAACATGCCGGTGGGGCCGGTTGATTATCTTACCTGGGCAGCGTCCCCGGTTAACGGCTGGGCATCTGATTACATTTACACAGATGCATCTCCCCTGGTCGTTGGGACGAATGTTCTGGCGGTGGAAGTGCATCTGGATTCACCCACAAGTTCCGCCCTTCTTTTTTACCCGTACAGCGCCCAGTTGTATGCCACGTGGTATGGTCCCGCCATCACCAACCAGCCGGCCAGCCAGACCGTCACCCGGGACTCCACCGTCACCTTGACCGTGGGCAGCCTCGGCAGCAATCCCCTGGCTTATCAGTGGTATTTCAGCAACCGGCTGTTCACCACCACTTCGTCCGGCTCGCTCACCCTCACGGACGTCCAGACCACCAACACCGGGCCCTATTACGTGGTCGTGACCAATATCCTCGGCGCGGTGACCAGCAGCGTCGCGATGCTCACCGTTGAGCCATACAACATCTACGCCACCAACGTGCTGAAATTCGATTCGGCCCTGTTGTCCGGCACCAACTTCATCTTCTGCTTCACGGCGCTTTCAAATCAAAGTTACACGGTCCAATACCAGTCCGTTTTGGGAGGCTCGGCGTGGCAAAAGTTGCGGGACGTTTTGGCCGCGCCGACCAACCGCGTCGTCTGGTTGACCAACAGCTTCTCCGCGGCCCGGAACCGGTATTTCCGCCTCGTGACGCCGTTGATTGGCCCCGCCGATTCGGACGGCAACGGCATGCCCGATTGGTGGCAAATTCAATATTTCGGCCACCTTGGCGTTGATCCCAACGCCGACCCGGATGGCGATGGGATGAGCAATCTCCAGGAATATCTTGCCGGCACAGATCCGACTGATGCCAACAGCGTGCTGAAATTCGAATCGGCGATGTTGTCGGGCACCAACTTCATCTTCTCCTTCACCGCCATTTCGAATCACAGCTACACGATCCAATCTCAATCCGTTGCCGTAAACGGGGCCTGGCAGAAATGTCAGGACATCACGGCGGCTTCGAGCAATCGGACGCTGTGGCTGACCAATGCCGTTGCCGCCGGCACCAATCAGTTTTATCGGATCGTAACGCCGTTCCAGCCGTAAGCGCGCTAAAAAACGACTCAAACTCCACGTCCATTTTGTGCCGGTCATACCGGATGGGCGCGGATGCGCCCTTCCCGTTTCGCGTCAAGGATTGCGACTTCTTTGTTTCGCGTTATACTGTTCCGCTGTGCCTGATCAAAAGAAAACGCGCGTCGTCTGCGGCATGAGCGGGGGAGTGGACTCCTCCACGGCGGCGGCCCTGTTGGTCGAGCAGGGCTACGACGTGATTGGCGTCACGCTCAAGCTGTGGAAGCAGGACTGCTTTTCGCCCGCGCAGGACCTGTTCAAGTGCTGCGGGTCCCGGGCGATGGCCGACGTGCGCGCGGTGTGCGACCACTTGGGCATCCCGTTTCATTTGATTGACGACGCGGAGGCATTTCAAAAGGAGGTCATCAGCCGTTTTGCCGCCGAATACCGGGCTGGACGCACCCCCAACCCGTGCATCTTGTGCAACGAACATCTCAAGTTCGGCACGCTGCTGCTGCGCGCGGACCAGTTCGGCGCGCAATACGTCGCCACGGGCCATTATGCGCGCATTGAACGCGTCTGGAGCGCGGCTGTCCCAGCCGCAGCACTTGCGACCGGCGGGCAGTCTCAAAAACATTCCAACCAACTCCGAAACGACGAAGCCGCGGCTGGGACAGCCGCGCTCCAAAGTGCCGTGGGCCGTTATCTCCTCAAACGCGGACGGGACCCGCGCAAGGACCAGAGCTACTTTTTATTTTCACTCCGGCAGGACCAACTGGCCCGCGCGTTGTTCCCGGTGGGCGACCAGACCAAGAGCGACACGCGCCAAGCCGCCCGCCAGCGCGAACTCAAGACCGCCGAAAAAAAGGAAAGCATGGAGATTTGCTTCGTGCCGGACAACGACTACGGCAAATTTCTCCGGGAGGCGAACCTCGCGCAGAAGCATTGCGGCGAGATTGTGGATTTGCGCGGGCGCGTGCTCGGCCATCACGACGGCATTGAGTTTTACACCATCGGCCAGCGAAAAGGTTTGGGCATCACCACGCCCAAGCCGGTCTATGTGATTGAACTGGATGCGGCGAACAACCGCGTCGTTGTGGGCAACGACTCGGCGCTGGATCGCGATGAATTCACGGTGGAGCGTTGCAACTGGATTCCGTTTGACATACCGCCGGAGAAAATCGAAGCCACGGTAAAAATCCGTTACAACCATCCCGGCACGCCGGCGACGGTGACGCCGCAGGGCAACGGCGGCGCGAAAGTGAAACTGCACGTGGCGCAGCGCGCCATCACGCCCGGGCAGGCGGCGGTGTTTTATCAGGACGATCTGGTGGTCGGCGGCGGGTGGATTGTCAAGTAGGACAGCGCTTCCAGCCGGTCTCAAAATTTCAGAAGACAGAGACCGGCAAGACGCCCGTCCTGCATTATTGAAGATGATTTGCAGAATGCGCTTGCGTCGGGTGCGTTCGTTGTTACAGTCGTTTTGCGATTCATCTGCCGGCAGCGGCAGTTTTTCAGTTTTAACCAGAAAGACCATTATCTCGTGAAAATTTTCAGCGGCTCCGCCAATAAACCCCTGGCCCAGGCGATTTGCAAATCCATCGGCTGCGAATTGGGCCGGTGCAATATCATTCCCTTTCCCGACGGCGAAACGTTTGTAAAGATCGAGGAAAACGTGCGCGGCGAGGACGTGTTCATCGTCCAGCCGACGTCGCCGCCCACCAACCACAATCTGATGGAGATGTTCATCATGATTGACGCGGTGCGGCGGGCCAGCGCAATGCGTATCACCACCGTGCTGCCGTTTTACGGCTACGCGCGCCAGGATCGCAAGGACCAGCCGCGCGTGCCCATCACGGCCAAGCTGGTGGCCAACCTGCTCGTTGCCGCCGGCGCGAACCGCATCCTCACGATGGATTTGCACGCGCAGCAGATTCAGGGGTTCTTCGACATTCCGGTGGATCATCTCTACGCCGCGCCGGTGATGTATGAGTATTTGAAGACAAAAAATCTGAAGGATCTGGTCGTCGTCAGCCCGGACGTGGGCGGGTTGAAAATGGCGCACGCGTATTCCCAAGTCCTTGAATGCGGCCTGGCCATCGTGGCCAAACGGCGCAAAAGCGCCACGGAAGTTGAATCCATGGCCGTCATCGGCGAAATCCGGGGCAAGAACATTTTGCTGGTGGATGACTTGACGGAAACGGCGGGGACATTGACCCAGGCGGCGGCGTTGCTGAAAAAGAAGGGCGCAAAGAAGATTCTGGCCTGCGTGTCCCATGCCATTTTGAACAGCGTGGGTGTCGAAAGAATGCGAAAATCGGTGATTGACGAATTGATTACAACTGATACAGTCCAACGCCCTGCAATTGACGGTGTGAAGATTACCACGCTGTCAGTGGCCGGACTTTTGGGCGAAGCCATCAAGCGAATTCACAATAATTCGTCGGTGAATTCGCTGTTTGAATTCAAAGGCGGACGCACCAGTTGACGCGCCGCAGAAAAATATAATTTAACGATGAAATCAGTGCCGTTGAAAGCGTATCCCCGGACGCAGTCGCGTCGGAACGGGGCCAGGAATTTGCGCGCCGCGGGGCGCGTGCCCGCCGTCATTTATGGCCGTCAGGCCAAGCCGCAAAACCTCGAGGTCAGCGCCAAGGAATTTGGCGACCTCATTCACCATTCAGTTTCCGAAAATTTGCTGGTGGATTTGTCCGTCGAAAACGACGCCCGCGCCAAACGCCTCGCGCTGGTGCAGGAAATCCAGCACCACCCGCTGGAAGGCGACGTGCTGCACGTGGATTTCCATGAAGTGACGGAAGACGAAAAAGTGGTCATCCTGGTGCCGCTGGAAACCGTTGGCGAAGCGGCGGGCGTGAAAAATGCCGGTGGCGTGCTCGAACACGTGGTTTTCAAATTGAAAGTGCGCGCCCTGCCCAAGGATTTGCCCGAGCAGATAATCGTGGACGTGAGCCATCTCGAGCTCGGCAAGTCCATCCATCTCGGTGACATCAAGCCACCCCCGGGCGTCGAGATTCTCGGCGACAAACACCTTTCCGTCATCTCCGTCGCCATGCCGCGCACGGAAGAAGAGGAAGCGGCGGCGACGGCGGAAGGCGAGGAAGTGGCCGCTGGCGATGTTGAGATGATCAAGGAAAAGAAGGAAGAAGGCGAAGAAGGCGCCGAACCGCCGGCCAAGGGCGCCGAGAAGGGCGCTGCGGGCAAGCCGGGCGAAAAGGGCGCCGCTGCTGCCAAACCCGGCGAAAAAGCGCCGGCCAAGGGCGCCGAGAAGGGCGCTGCGGCGGCTCCGGAAAAGGGCGCCGCCAAGCCCGGCGAAAAGGCGCCGGCGGCGAAAAAGAAATAATTTTGCCGGCGATCCGCGAGGGTCGCCGCGCCCGCGCCGCGCATGGAGAATTTGCATCTCATCGTGGGTTTGGGCAATCCCGGCGCGGAATACGCGCAGACGCGCCACAACGCCGGTTTCACGCTGGTCGAAAAACTGGCGGCGCGCTGGAAGGCGGACTGGACGAACGAACGGAAGTTCAAGGCCCGCGTCGCGCGGGCCGAACGCAATGGCGTCCGCGTTTTGCTCTGCCAGGCGCAGACATTCATGAATTTGAGCGGCGAGGCGGTTGGCGCCCTGGTGAATTTTTATCAGTTGCCGCTGACGGGGCTGCTGGTGGCGGTGGACGACGCGGATTTGCCGCTGGGCGAAATCCGCCTGCGGGCGGGCGGCGGCAGCGGCGGCCATCACGGGCTCGAGTCCATCGAGCAGCATTTGGGCGCGAATGATTTTGCGCGGTTGCGGCTCGGCATTGGCCGGGCGGACGGCGCGCGGGAAATCACGGATTACGTGCTCGGCCGGTTTGAGGCGGGCGAGGCCGCGCTGATGGAAAAAGTTTTGGTCCGCGCAGCCGACCAGGCGGAATGCTGGTTGGAGGCCGGAATTGAAAAAGCAATGAACCAGTTTAACGGAGTCGTGGACTCCGCGAACAACGAGAAAAAGCCCTGACCGGGCGCGATGTTGGAGTTCAAGCTTCAGCTTGCTTTGGCTGGAACAAGCTAAAGCTTGAACTCCAACACGGAACAACGAATAAAAAACGTGAAACGATACGAAGGTCTGTTCATCCTGAATCTGGCAGGCAAGGAAGAAGGCGTCAAAGACACGCTCGACAAAATTTCCGCGGAAATCGAGTCGGCGGGCGGCAAGGTCGAAACCGTGCAGAAAATGGACAAAAAGAATTTTGCGCGCGTGGCGGACAACAAGCACAACGCCGGCTTTTACGCGAATGTGATTTTCAGCGGCCCGCCGCCCATCGTCGCGCAATTGCGCGCCAAGTTCGCGTTGAACGAGGATGTGTTCCGCGTGCTGTTCACCGAATCTCCCGAACCCAAACCCGCCAAGTAACGAAAGGTACAGTTATGGCCAGCTTCAACAAAGTGATTCTCGTCGGGAATTTGACCCGCGACCCGGAGTTGCGCTACACGCCCAAGGGTATAGCTATTGCCAAAATCGGCCTAGCGATCAATCGCAACTGGACCAGCGAGTCCGGCGAAAAAAAAGAGGAAGTGACTTTCATAGATGTGGACGTTTTCGGGCGCACCGCCGAAAACGTCGGCCAGTATATGCGCAAGGGCCGGCCCATTCTTGTTGAAGGCCGACTCCGGCTCGACCAATGGGATGACAAGCAAACCGGCCAGAAGCGCAGCCGGCTTGGCGTGGTGGCCGAAACGGTGCAGTTCTTGGGCAGCCCCCCCGGTAATGAAGGTGGTTCTCCTGCTCCTGCCCGACCGCGCCCCGCTGCCGCTCCCGCCGCTGCACCCGCTGCCGAACCGCCCGAAGGCGGCGAAGCCGACGCTCCCCCGGAAGGAGACGACGTTCCCTTTTGATTTTCCCAAGCGATATTTCACGTCACTTGTCACCCGTCACATGTCACTTTTATGAAGACTGAAGTCATTCTCACGCACAACATCGTCGGCCTCGGCGCCGAATCCGACCAGGTGAAGGTCGCCGCCGGTTACGCGCGCAACTTTCTTTACCCGCAACGCCTGGCCATCCCGCTGACCATGGCCAACAAACGCCAGATCGAGTCCTTGCGCCAGCGCCGCGCCGAACGCGAAGCGCACGAGTTCAACACCATGTCCGAACTCGCCAAGGGCGTCGCCAAACTCATCTGTGTCATCAAGGTCAAGGCGGGCGAGGACGGCAAGATGTTCGGTTCGGTGACCGCCGGTACGATTGCCGACGAATTGAAGCACCAGTTTGACATCACGCTCGACAAGCGGAAGATCCATCTTGAGCACCCGATTCGCGCGCTGGGCGACCACGAAGTTGAATTGCATCTGCACGCCGAGGTCAAAGGCACGCTCAAGGTCCGCGTCGAAAGCCTCACGCCGGTGATTGCGCCGGTGCCGGCGGCGGAACCGAAAAAAGAGGAAGGCAGGGAACCCCGGCGCGAAAAACATGGTCACGCCAAACGGGACACGGAAGGTAAAACTGAAAAGGCCGAAGCGGCTGAAGCCAAACCCAAAGGCGAAAAACCGGCCAAGGCTGAAAAGGCTGAAAAGGCTCCGAAAGCCCCGAAAGCTCACAAGGCGGAAAAAGCCGGGAAACCAGAAAAGCCGGCCAAGGGCGAGTAACCAAACCTTTTCCCCTGTAAAGCCGCGGATTTCTTCCGCGGCTTTTTTGTGGCACGGAGTCAATCTCGTGAGCATTTTGGACCGTTTGGGGCAAACCCGGCCGCCTAATGGTAAAATTCAATTCACCCTATACTTGCATCATCCGACTCGATTCTTCTTGAAACAGTTTCCGCCGGGGACAGGATGGCTTTTGTTCAGTTAATGGTCATCGCCGTCAATTGGAACGTTGTCCTGTGAGTAATAGTTGCATCTGTGAGAATGACCGTGAACTTCCGGGCGGGATTGTGCGATCCGCCATCGGCAGGCTTAAATTTTGTCCCTTCGTTTTGATGCCATTATTCTTCACCCCGCCTTGATCAAGACCAAATCGAGTCGTTTTCCCCGGCCTTCTTCATCATGAAATTTCATTGAAACCTCAAACCATCAGATCCATGAAAACTTGCACTCAACGATTGGCCGTCCCGCCAGCAAGCGGTGCCCGTCATCGGGAAAAACGCCTCCTCACATTCGTGTTCGCCGTTTTTGTTTTCGCCCCGTGGCTGGCGGCGCCCTGCGTGCGCGGGGCCGTCACACTCACCACGCTATATTCATTCGCCCAGGCCAATGGCAGTTATCCGCACGGTGCGGATCCGGTGGGCAGGCTGGCGCAGGGCGCTGATGGGAATTTCTACGGGGTGACAGACTTGGGAGGCGCATACGACTATGGCACGGTATTCAAGGTTGCGACCAATGGCACGCTCACCACCCTGTACTCGTTCACCGGCGGCAACGACGGGGGCTACCCGGTAGCCGGGCTGGTGCAGGCGGGGGACGGCAATTTTTATGGCTCGACGGCCCAAGATGGATCCGGCTATGGCGGCACGTTGTTCAGAATAACCCCCGGCGGCACGCTGACCACGCTGGTTTCTTTCAACAACAGCGGACCGGCAAGCTCTCCGGAAGCGGAGATGGTGCTCGATGCCGCCGGAAACATGTGGGGCACCACCGAAGACGCCCCTCCTGAAGGCGGCGGCACAATATTCGTCCTGACCACCAATGGTCAGTTTAACATTATTTTCACGTTTCCCACCACGGATGAAAGCGATCTCATTTCTCCAGATGGCGACATGCCTGTGGCGGCGCTGGTATTGGGGTCTGATGGCAACATGTACGGCACTGCGGAGGAGGGCGGCAGTGCGCCTCAGGATAGCGACCTTTTGGGCTATGGCACGATCTACGGAATCACTTCCTCGGGGTTCGGTCTCCTGTATTCATTTACCGGTGGCATTGACAGTGGCAGCAGCACCCATGATGGCTCCAAACCCTACGCCGCGCTGGTACAAGGCGCCGATGGGAGTTTTTATGGCACGACCGCCAACGGCGGCACCACCGTGGATTCTGACGGTTTCGGCTGCGGCACAATTTTCAAAGTCACTACCAATGGCATCCTTACCACTCTCTACGCCTTCACCGACGGCGGAGACGGGGAGAATCCGTTCACACCGTTGGTCCTGGGACCGGATGGGAATTTCTACGGCGCCACATCGGGTGGCAGCACCAATAATAGCGGAACCATTTTTCGGATGACGCCCGCCGGCGCGTTGACGACGTTGTTTTCGGCTGGCAGCAGCAGTCTGGGTGGTTCCCCAAACGGTTTGATCAAGGGGACAGATGGGAATTTGTACGGCACAACCGGGGGCGGTGGCGGCGGCGGCGGAACCGTTATCCGCCTGTCCGGCATTACGCCGACAAAACCGGGAGTGACCATCACGAACGTGACGGCGGGGATGGTCCTGAGCAACGCGGCATTCACGGTGATGGGGACGGCGACGGACAGCGTGGCGGTGGCGCATGTGTATTATTCGTTGAACCAAGCGGCTTGGACCAACGCGTCCACGGCAAACAACTGGTCGAACTGGACGGCGGCGATAACGCTGACAGCAGGAACGAACACCATTCGCGCCTACGCGCTGGACACGGTCGGAAACGTGTCGGCGACCAACAGCGTGAGTTTCGATTTCGTGGTGACCGACCAGTTGCAAATTCGCGCCAGCGGTTTGGGAACCCTCTCGCCCAACTACAGCAATGCATGGCTGGTGATTGGGCGCAACTACAGCATCACTTCCACCCCGGCCAGCGGCTTCGTCTTCACCAACTGGGTGGTTTCGACTAACTGGATTGGGGGTGCGAACGTGACGGGCACGAACCTGACGTTCATGATGGCCTCGAACCTGACGTTGCAGGCGAATTTTCTGGATACCAACAAGCCCACCGTGAGTATCACCAATCTGACAGCGGGCCAGCGGGTGAGCAACGCGGTGTTCACGGTCAGAGGGGCGGCCAGCGACAACTGGCAGGTGAGCAACGTGGTTTGCCAGATCAACGGCGGCGGCTGGAACTCGGCAACGAACATTAACAATTGGACCAACTGGGCGGCGGGCGTGACGCTGATGGCGGGAACCAACACGGTTGCGGCCTACGCGGTGGATATCGCCGGCAACCTGTCCTCGACCAGCAGTGTGAGTTTCGATTACGTGGCGACCAATCAACTGCAAATTCGCGCCAGCGGATTGGGAACGGTATCGCCCAACTACAGCAATGCGTGGCTGGAGATTGGACGCAACTACAGCATCACCTCGACGCCAGCCAGCGGCTTCGTATTCACGAACTGGGTGGTTTCGACCAACTGGATTGGCGGGGCCATCACAACCAAAACGAACCTGACTTTCATGATGGCCTCCAACCTGACCTTGCAGGCGAACTTTGCGGACACGAACAAACCAACCTTGAGCATCACGAATCCGGTGTCAGGCCAGCGGGTGAGCAACGCGGTGTTCACCGTGATGGGCGCCGCCGGCGACAACTGGCAGGTGAGCAACGTGGTATGCCAGCTCAACGGCGGAGCCTGGAGCAACGCGGTCACCGCCAACCTTTGGACCAACTGGACGGCGGCGGTGAATTTGATTCCGGGAACCAATACCGTTGCCGCTTACGCCATGGACACCAGCGGCAATGCGTCCACGACCAACAGCGTGAGTTTCCAATATGTGGCGAGCGCCACCTTGCAGGTGCAGGTGAGCGGACAGGGAAGCGTGTCGCCCAATTACAACAATTCGTTGCTGGCCATCGGCCAGAGTTACAGCATGACCGCCACGGCCGGGACGGGCTTTGTGTTCACCAACTGGACGGGCGGGACCAATTTGCCGCTGGTGGTTTTGACGAACAAGGCGGCGCTACAGTTTGTGATGCAGAGCAACCTGACGTTGCAGGCAAACTTTGTGAGCACCAACCCGTCGTTGACCATCGCCACCTTCAGTGTCACGCCCGCCGCCGTCAGCAACACCTACACCGGAACCATCACCCTGCAAATCGGCGGCCTGACCAATACGGAGACGGTGGTCGTCCAGAAATTTCTCGATCTCAACACCAACGGGGTCATTGATGGCGGGGATTTGCTGGTGCAGCAATTCACGTTGCAGGACGGGACCAACCTCGTGATTGGCGGGGTGACCAATTTCAATGTGCCCGGCGACTTGAATGCCGCGACGGGCGCCATCGCCGCGACGTTGAATTTTCAAGGCGGGGATTTAATGCAGAAAATTGTCGGGAGATATTTGTACAAGCTGTCCAGCCCCGCTGGACATTTTGCGCCGCTCACCAACCAGTTTGCGGTCACGAATTTTCCCTTCCCGCAATGGATTACCGGCAACGTGGTCAGCAACAACACCAGCACGGTGGTGTCCAATGCCGTTGTTGTCGTGTTGACTGCTGCGCAAGGTGTGGGTGTGGGGGGGACCGTGGCGAACAATGCCGGCAGTTACACCATCGCGGTGCCGCCGGGGGCCTACAGTCTGTTGGCTTTCAAGAGCAACTATGTCGCCAACATGGGAACGCCGCCGGTTGTTACCCTGACCAACACGCAAACGGTCACCACAAATCTCACGCTCACCGGCGCCACGAGCAGCATCTCCGGCAAGATTGTTGATGCCAACAACCAAGCCATCGGATTGCCAGGGGTGTTCATTCCGGCGAAGGGCAACGACGGCCTGGTTGCGGTCACTTTTACCGATACCAATGGCAATTTCAACGTGCGGGTCACCGCTGGCGGGTGGAACATCAAGCCGGACGACAGTTCCCTGATTGTTCATGGCTATCTGGGGCTTCAAAATGGAACCAATGTCAACGCCGGCGCGACGGGGGTGACCCAAGCCATTCACAAAGCCACGGCGCTGATTTATGGCAGTGTGAAAGATAATTTGGGGAATCCTTTCGTGGGATTGGTCGTTTATACCGATGACGGCAACGGCAACGGCTTGTATGAAGCCAACGGTTACACGGATGCGAACGGGAACTACGTCGTTGGCGTGCTCGGCTTGGGCAACACCGATTCCTGGTGGGTGGGGGCCAATGTTGACGATGTGATTACCAATTATGTTTTTTCACAAGAAAATGGGAATGCCAATATCAATATCAATGCCGGCCAGGCCGTGCTTCAGAATTTCACCGCCATCCTCGCCACCAATTACATCACTGGCGAGGTCAAGGATAATGATGGCAACCCCATCGTCGGCGTCGGCGTGAACGCCAATGCCAACAACGGCACTAATTATCAGACTCATGTGGACACTGACGATAACGGTTATTACTCGTTGAACGTGGCCAACGGCAATTGGAACGTCAGCATCAACTGCAACGGCGGCGACGACAGCCTGCAAAATCTGGGGAACTATGAATGTCCAAACAACCAAACCATCACGATTTACAACAACAACGGCCTGGCCAATTTCACGGTTCAGACCAACCTCAACGTGGGCGGAACGCTCCAGGTGACGACAGCCGCCGTGTTGCCTTACGGAATCGTCGGAACGGCCTATGACCAGCAATTGACCGCAGATGGCGGCCAGGCAAATACATCCTACAGTTGGTCCGTGATTTCCAATTCATTGCCGCCGGGTTTGAGCATGGATTCGGGAGGCACAATTCAGGGGACGCCGACGTCCAGTGGCACAAACAACTTCACGGTGCAAGTCCACGACAATAATGGCCACACGGCGACGCAGGCATTATCGTTGACCATCTACGCGCCGTTGCAAGTGATGACGACTTCGCTGTCCAGCGGCACAACCAACGTGCCCTACAACAGCCAGCAGCTTGCCGCCACCGGCGGTCTGCCGCCTTATCGTTGGTCGCTGGCGTCGGGTAACCTGCCGTCCGGGCTGAGTTTATCCACCAACGGGCTGATCAGCGGGACGCCAACGGTCGCCGGGACTTCCAATTTCGTCGTGCAGGTGACGGACAGCGCATTGGAGACGGCGACGCAGGGCTTGTCGCTGGTCGTCTATACACTTTCAACGTCCGTGACGTTTGCGGTTACGCCTCCGGCCGTGAGCAATTTCTACAACGGAATCGTTACCTTGCAGGTGGGCGGATTGGCTGTTGGCGAGACGGTGCTGGTCGAGAAATTCCGCGATGTCAATGGCAACGGGGTTATTGACACGGGAGATACGGAAGTGCAGCAGTTCCAGTTGACGGATGGCCAGGCGAGCGTGTTTTACGATGGAACCACCGCTGTAACTAATTTCAACGTTCCGGGAGACCTGACCCCGGCGGATGGCGCGATTACCGCGCAGTTGTATCCTGCCCTGAGCGGCGTGTCGCAGTTGACCGTGGCGCAATACATGTTCAGGCTGTCCAGTCCCGTGGGCCATTTCGCGCCGATCACCAACCTCTTCAACGTCACCAACTCCGCTTACGCGCAATCGTTTACCGGCAATGTGGTCTGCAGCGGCACCAACGTCCCGTATGCCCTGGCCTATTTGTTTAGCTCGCCGTTCACCCCGAACAGCACTTTAATCGCCGGCGCCCTGGCCAATGGCAACGGCGCCTACCGCCTTAACGCCCCGCCCGGCAACTATGGCTTTGCCCTTTCAAGATCGGGTTCGTGGCTAATTCGGAACCAGCCCGGTCCTCGTGCTGGGCGCTAATGCGACGGTCACCACGAACCTGAGTCTGTTTCCGGCCATGTGCAGCATCTCTGGCAGATTTGTGGATGCCGCCAACACGAATGCCGGATTGCCGTGCCTCCTAGTGAGGGGGGGCATGACAAACGACTATCGGGTGGCGGCTGGTTGGACGGATGGCGATGGAAACTTTACCCTGCCAGTTACGACCGATGGGTGGGCGGTTTTTGGAGACAGTCAGAACCTTGATTTTCAAGGCTTTCTTGGTTTGCAGTTCCACACGCGCGTCAACGCCACCGCCGGCAGCGTCGCGGGCGTGACCATCGCGTTGGCCCGGGGAACGGCCCTGGTCTATGGCACCGTCCAAGATACGCAACGCCATCCACTGGCAGGAGTCCGGCTCTCCGGCAGTCAAAATGACGGCAACGGCCCTTATGTGGGCGACGCCACCACTGACCAGAATGGAAACTACGCGATGGCGGTTAATGATGCCGGAGTGTGGAACGCCGGCATCATCGGCAACAATCCCGCCTTTGCGAATTATGTGTGGTCACTTGGGATGGGAGATACGACATTTACCAATGGCCAGGCGGTGCAGCTGCAATTTCATCGCCATGCCTGCGACCAATCGCATCAGCGGCACGGTCAAGGACAGCAATGGCAACCCCATCAGCCGGCGTTGGCGTGGGCGCCATGCCAATATCAACGGCACAAATTATCTGGCGAACTACTGCGGACACCGATATTAACGGCAACTATTGCCTGAGCGTGGTGAACAACAACACTTGGTACGTCGGTGTCAACTGCACTGTTGGCAGCGACTGCTTGGACAACATTCTCGGCAGCGGCAATTATGCCTGTCCGACCAACCAGTCCGCCGCGATTGCCGGCAACAATGCCACGAACAATTTCATCGTCCAGATTTGCGGCACCATTTCCATCGGCACCACGTCCTTGCCCGCCGGCGCGGTTACCGTCTATTACGACCAGTTTCTCCAGGCGGCGAGCTGCTCTCCGCCCTTCAACTGGTCGGTGATAAGCGGTTCATTGCCGTCCGGTTTGACACTGGCCGGCGACGGTGAA
This sequence comes from uncultured Verrucomicrobiae bacterium, assembly GCA_963820205.1. Taxonomy (GTDB): domain Bacteria; phylum Verrucomicrobiota; class Verrucomicrobiia; order Limisphaerales; family UBA11358; genus UBA11358. The sequence goes on along the minus strand of CAWFZJ010000079.1, from coordinate 1,829 downwards.
CTTTACGGCACGCCCGGCGCCAACGGGACATTTAATTTCACCGTCCAGGTCACCGATAACAACAGCCTGACCACCAGTCAGGCATTGTCGTTGGTAATCTATCCATTCACTTACACGACCAATAACGGCACAATCACCATTATGGGATACACCGGGTCCGGCGGTGCGGTGACCATTCCCGGCACGATCAACGGCCTGCCGGTCACCGGCATCGGAAGCAATGCGTTCTATGCCTGTTCCAGCTTGACCAGCATCACGATCCCCAACAGCGTCACCAACATCGGGTATGGGGCGTTTTACCAGTGCTACTTCCTGACCAGTGTGACGATTCCCAACAGCGTCACCAGCATCGGGGACTATGCGTTCTATGAGTGTTACTGGATGACCGGCGTGGCGATTGGCACCAACGTCACGAGCATCGGGGACTATGCATTCTTAGACTGTGAGAGACTGACCAACGTCACGATCCCCGACAGCGTCACCAGCTTCGGAGTCGATGTGTTCTTAAACTGCTACGGCCTGACCAACGCGGCGATCGGTAACGGTGTAACCAACCTTTTGGGCACATTCTATCAGTGCAGCCTGCTGCAAAGCGTTGTGATTGGCACCAACGTCACCAGCATCGAAGGTGCGTTTTATAGGTGCGGCCTGACCAGCATCGCGATTCCCAACAGCGTTACCAGCATCGGGAACGGAACATTCTATCAATGCGGCCTGACCAGCATTACGATCCCCAATAGCGTTACCAGCATCGGTGGCGAGGCGTTCATGGACTGCGGCCTGACCAACATTACAATTCCCAACAGCATTACCAGCATCGGGGACGAAGCGTTCGCTGCATGTCCCTTTCTGGCTAGCGTGACGATTGGCACCAACGTCACAAGCATCAGTGAAGGGATGTTCGCTTACTGCCCCAGCCTGACCAATGTCACGATCCCCAACAGCGTCACCAGTATCGGTGGCTCGGCATTCGGATACTGCACCAGCCTGAACAGCATCGCGATTCCCAACAGCGTCACCAGCATCGGTGGCGGGGCGTTCTATCAGTGTGGCCTAACCAGCGTGACGATCCCCAATAGCGTCACCAACATTGAGTACGGAACGTTCGAAAACTGCGAAATCCTGGCCAGTGTGACGATCCCCAACAGCGTTACCAGCATTGAGGATTATGCGTTCTATGGCTGCATCAGTCTGAGCAGCATCGTGATTCCCAACAGCGTCACCAGCATCGGGAACGAAACATTTGAAGACTGCACCAGCTTGAGCAGCATTGCAATCCCCAACAGTGTCACCAGTATCGGGTACTATACGTTTGAAAATTGCACCAGTCTGAAATATGTAACGCTTGGCAACGGTGTCACCAGCCTCGAATACGGGACATTTGAAAACTGCACCAATCTGACCGGAGTCTATTTTAATGGTAATGCTCCCAGTGTTAGTGCTGGTTGGTTTGTGTTCGACGGGAACACCAATGCGACCGCCTATTACCTGCCGGGGACGACGGGTTGGGCCCGAAATTTTACCCAGTTGACTGGGCTTCCGACCGCGTTATGGTTGCTTCCGAACCCGGTAATCCTAAACAACAACCCCGTTTTTGGCGTGCAAACCAACCGGTTTGGTTTCATCATCTCCTGGGCAACCAACCTCTCCGTCGTGGTGGAGGCCTGCACGAATCTGGCCAGTCACACCTGGGCTCCGGTGGGAACCAACACGCTTACCGGCGGCACGAATTACTTCAGCGATTCAAAGTGGACCAATTACTACAGCCGTTTCTACCGCGTCCGCTCGCCGTAGCAGCGAATTCTCCCACCGAGCCGCGGAAATGCCCC
>CAWFZJ010000078.1:0-15472 GCA_963820205.1 uncultured Verrucomicrobiae bacterium | reverse complement strand
ATGCTGTTCCGTGATGTCCGCTCGGGCAAAGTCCGCGTGCTTTTCGGCAGCACGGAGAAGGTGGGTCGGGGACGAACGTGCAGGAACGGTTTATTGCCTTGCATCATCTCGACGCGCCGTGGCCGACCGGCAGACGTGGAGCAACGTGAAGGACGGATTCTACGGCAGGGCAATAAATTCCGTCGTGCAATTTTCCGCTACGTCACCGAGGGCAGTTTCGACGCCTATATGTGGCAGACGTTGGAGACGAAGGCGAAGTTCATCGCGCAGGTGATGAGCGGCGATATGACGATCCGGCGGCTTGAGGATTTGGACTCCGCTGCGTTGACCTACGCCGAGGTGAAGGCCATCGCATCAGGCAATCCGCTGGTGATTGAAAAAGCCCAGGTGGATGCGGAGTTGATCCGGCTCACCCGTTGCGTTCCGCCCATGCCGAGGAGCAATATCGCATCCGTTCCAATCTCCGCCGCTCGCACGAGGATGCGGAAATTTTCACCACGCGCCTTGCCAATTTGCGACAGGACTTGACTGTTCGGCAGGACACGTCAGGCGATAAATTCCGCATTGAACTTGACGGACAGGAATCCAACAACCGGGGAATCGCGCGCGAATTGATTATGCGCCGGGCGGAAAAACTGAAGGCGCGGTTTGGTGATGACATCCGCATTGGGCGTTTCGCCGGTTTTGATTTGTTCCTGCGTCCGGGTTTCAACAACACCGTCGAAATGGTTGTGGGGGGCGCACGGTTACGGCGCGAGGGTCACAGACACGGCTCTCGGCACCATCCGCTTTTTGGAGGCGACGGTTCCAACCTTTCCGCACGTTCCTCAAATCCTTGAACCGTCGCCTCCAACGAGCGGATGGTGCCGAGAGCCGTGTCCGTGACCCGCGCGCCGTAACTGTTTTTGCCCCGCAAAACCATTTCGATGGTGTTGTTGAAACCCGGACGCAGAAACAAATCAAAACCGGCGAAGCGCCCGATGCGGATGTCATCGCCAAACCGCGCCTTCAGTTTTTCCGCCCGGCGCATAATCAATTCGCCCGCGATGCCCCGGTTGTTGGATTCCTGTCCGTCGAGTTCAATGCGGAATTTATCGCCTGACGTGTCCTGCCGGACACCCAAGTCCTGCCGCAGATTGGCAAGGCGCGTGGTGAAGATTTCCGCATCCTCGTGCGAGCGGCGGAGATTGGAGCGGATGCGGTATTGTTCCTCGGCATGGGCGGAACGCAACCGGGTGAGCCGGATCAACTCCGCGTCCACCTGGGCTTTTTCAATCACCAGCGGATTGCCCGATGCGATGGCCTTCACCTCGGCGTAGGTCAAAGCCGCTGAATCCAAATCTTCAAGCCGCCGGATCGTCATGTCGCCGCTCATCACCTGCGCGATGAACTTCGCCTTCGTCTCCAACGTCTGCCACATATAGGCGTCGAAACTGCCCTCGGTGACGTAGCGGAAAATCTGCACGACGGAGTTTTTGTTGCCCTGCCGTAGAATCCGTCCTTCGCGTTGCTCCACGTCCGCCGGTCGCCACGGCGCGTCGAGGTGATGCAAGGCAATCAACCGTTCCTGCACGTTCGTCCCCGACCCCATCTTCTGCGTGCTGCCGAAAAGCACGCGGACTTTGCCCGCGCGCACATCACGGAACAGCGTCAACTTGGAAACATCGGAATCGTAATCTTGAATGAAGGCGATTTCAGAGCTTGGGATGCCGAGCTGTTCCAACTTCTGCGCCATGTCATTATAGACGGAGAAGCCCTTGTCTTTCGGCGTGGAGAGGTCGCAGAACACAAGCTGGGCGGAACGCTCCGGCTTGGATTCCTGCCAGATGTTGAAAATCTTTTCGACCGCCAGATTCACTTTGCCCTGCGGTTCGTCCGGCGCGGCCGGTTTCATCAGGCGAAGATCCAAAGCCGCCTTCCGTCCCTCGGACGTGATTTTGAGCATGTTGTCTTCGCTGGGGTCAACCCGGCCGGTTTTCAATCTCTCGGCGCGGGCGGCGAGCGATTGCACGAACTCCTTCAATTCCTCCGTGGCTGGCGCGTTACGGATGGTCGGCTTTTCGCCGTCGAGTTTCGGGCGCGGCAGATTCAGCATCGCGGCGGTCTGCACGTCGGCGGACTGGCGGAACATCTGCATCAATTCCGGCACGTTGATGAAGCGCGCGAAGCGCGTGTTCAGCCGGTAGCCCGCACCGTCCGGCGAAAGCTCCATCGCCGTCACCGGTTCGCCGAACGTCGCCGCCCAGGAGTCGAAGTGATGCAAGTTGTGTTTCTTCAGCTCGTCATGCTGGAGATACCGCTGCATGGTGAACATTTCGGCCATGCTGTTGGCGATGGGCGTGCCGGTGGCGAACACCACGCCTCCCCCGCCGTTCAACGACTGGATGTGGCGCACCTTCAAAAACATATCGAACGCCCGTTCGCTGGCCGTCTGCGGCAGTCCCGCGACCCGCGTCATCTTGGTGACGTAAAACAGATTCTTGAAATAGTGCGCCTCGTCCACGAACAGCCGGTCCACGCCAAGTTCTTCAAAGGTCAACGTGTTGTCCTTTTTGTGTTCGGCGGCCAGCGTTTGAAGTTTGGCTTCCAGCCGCTTCTTCGCCTTTTCGAGTTCTTTCACCAAGCGCCGGTTGGAACTGTCCGCGTGCTGGCGTTTGATCATTTCCAACTCGTGAAGCTGCTCCTTGAAAAACCGTTCCTGGGTTTCGCGTGAAAGCGGGATGCGCTCGAAGCCGGAGTGCGTGACGATGACGGCATCCCAATTGCCGGTGGCGATGCGGCTGAACAGTTTCTTGCGGTTCTGCGACTCGAAATCCTCCTTGCCGGCGGCCAGGATGTTTGCGCCCGGATACAACGTCAGCAACTCGGTGGAGAACTGGCCGAGCATGTGATTGGGGACGACGAACATCGGCTTGCGGGAAATTCCCAGCCGCCGCGATTCCATCCCGGCGGCAACCATCGTGTAGGTTTTGCCCGCGCCAACGACGTGGGCCAGCAGCGTGTTGGGTGTCTGCAAAATGCGCCAGACACCGGCCTTTTGGTGTGCGTGAAGTTGAATCGCCCCGCTCGCGCCGGGCAACGTCAGGTGGTCGCCGTTGAACGTGCGGACGCGCGTGTGATTGAACGTGTCGTTGTAGAGGCGGCACAGCCGTTCCCGCCGCGAGTCGTCCGGTCCAAACCCATTCCTTGAACTTTTCCTTGATGCGCTCCTGCTTTTCGCGGGCGGCCTCGGTCGCCTGCGCGTTGACGACGGGTTTCTTGTCCACCGTGTCATAGACCGTGGGCGTTTTGAGATTGAGCGCGTCTTCAATCAATTCGAGCGCCGTGTAACGGTCAGTGCCCCAATCCGTCGTGTTGGCGGTTGCGCCGCGTGCTTCCCAATTCGGATTGATATGCCACGTGCCGAGGGCGTGGATGTGCCCGATCTCCACACCGGACGGAATGTTGAGCAGTTCGTTGGTGAACTGCTGCACGTCTTCCGGTGGCAGCCAGGCTGCGCCGAGCCGCACGTCAATTTCCGTCGCCGCGAAATCCGCCGGTTGAACGGATTTCAACGCCTCGACGTTCTCGGCAAAGCGCGGGTCGGTCACTGACGCCGCATCCGCAACGGATAAGTTTCTCCCGCACGTTGCCGGAGAGATACTGGTCGTCGGTTTCCCATTGGTTCGTTTGGGGATTCAGAAAAATGACGCCCTTCAAATCAGGCAAAAATTCCTGCTATCGGTTTGTTGAGCAGGTCGGCCATGTGGTCGAGGTCAACGCAACCGTGTTCGTTCAAGGTGACGAGCAACGCCTCCTTCGGCGTGCCGACCGATTCAACCGGCTGGCGATGGTGAATCGTTCGTTCGGTGAAAATGGTGGCCTTGGTCGCCCGCTTCGTCTCGTCGTTGTAGTTCTCCAGCGAAAGCAGCAACGGCAAATCGGGGTCGCCGTCGAAGGCGCGCTGGTTGGCGCGAAGATTCACCGGACCAAAGCGCCCGACAAAACGGTCGTAAGCCAGATTGAGTTGTTGCCGCGTTTCGACGACGCGTTCCTCGGTGCTGCCGTCCATCTGCGCCCGCAGACAATCACGCACCGCATCCCGCACCGGAATCAAATGCCGGATGCGCGAGCGGGTCTCGGCTGGGCAAATCGGTGAGTGGACGTAGAACATTTTCCTCGCGGATGCAGACCATGCCATCGTGCAGACAGTAGGCGTTGGGTTTGACGAAATCGGGCGCGGGAATGGATTCTTCGAGCGTCGGCTCGGCGATCTTGTGTGACTGCGCCTCGTAAACGCCCTGCGGAAGTTGTTCAACCGCCTGGGCCAGTGCCTCCGCCAAATTGCGGCCGTCCGGTTCCAGCGTCGGTTCGTTGCCGCCATACATTCCACCGGTGAGGCGCATTTGACCGAGCATCATTTCCGGTCGGGCGGCGAAGTATTCGTTGATGGTGAATGCCTCGCCGACATCGTTGGTATGCTCGGCGGTTTCCTTCCAAGCCGGGCCAGTGGGCGTTTCACCTGGGCGCAGCTTGCGGAGCATCACGATGTCGGTCGTGACCTCCGTGCCGGCGTTCTTTTTGAAGGCGTCATTCGGCAGACGGATTGCACCCAACAATTCCGTGCGCGTGGAAAGCAGTTCGCGCAGCGTCGAATCGAGTTTGTCCATCGTGCCGCGCGACGTGATGAACATCATCAGACCGCCGGGGCGCACTTTTTCCAGAGCCGCCGCGAAAAAATAATCGTGGATGGAAAACTTGTAATTGTTCCAGCGCGGGTCGTGGACGGTGTAATCGCCAAACGGGACATTGGAAATGGCGAGGTCGTAAAATCCATCGGCGAGTTTGGTTTGCTCAAACGGCTGGGCGCGAATGTCCGCGTCGGGATAAAGCGCCTTGGCGATGCGCGCGGTCAGCGGATCAATTTCAATGCCGGTGACGGTCGAGCGGCGGAGCATGTCTTCGGGCATGAGGCCGACGAAGTGGCCGATGCCGCAGGCGGGTTCGAGCACGCGCCCGCCCTTGAATCCGAACCGCTCGGCGGCGCGATACATCGCGCCGATGACGGTCGGCGCGGTGTAATGGGCGTTGAGGGTGGTGGCGCGGGCGGAGCGGTGTTCTTCATCCGAAAGAATTTCCGAAAGCCGGAATTGCTCTTTGCGCCAGTCGGTGTTGTCCACGTCGAACACCTGGGGCATCGCGCCCCAGCCGACGTATTTTACGAGCGTGGCTTTTTCCTCCGGCGTCGCCGGTCGTTCCTCGGCATCGAGTTGCCGCAGCGTTTCGATTGCCGCGATGTTTTTTTGGAACTTTAATTTTGGCCCGCCGTCGCCCAGACGGTCAGCCTCGGTGATGCGGTAGGCGTTGAGATTTTTTGGCGGTTCTTCCTGATGCCGGTGAATTATTCTTCGGGCGGCAGGAGGATGTATTTCTCCCGCACCATTTCCCACGCCTGCGTCTGCGCTTGCTGCGCCGTTGATCCCTGCTTCATCAATTCCATTCGCAGCGTGGCCATTTCGTCCTTCGTCTTTTCCTCCGCCTCCAGAAGCATCTGGTGCAGCAGCCCCTTCCGTTCCAGGTCGCGCACCATTTTCGGGCGGTGTTCGCGCCAGTGTTTCTCGGCCATCCGGCCGTATTGTGTCAGCGGTGTCATGGCTCGGCCTTCGCGTTGAGAACAGGTCCAACTGCCGGTCTAAATCTACCTGGTTGCGCCGGGAGGCCATGATGATTTTGCGAAATTATTTTCGCCATCCGTTTCATGGCCGGAAAAGTTCGTCGATGCTGACGACCGAGAACTTTTGCCAGAAAGAAACAGTGTTTGTCCGTCGCCACGGAGCGTTTGGTTTCGATGTTCGCGAGAACATCCCGCGTGATGTTGCACTGAAGAACCTGAAGTTTTGCCACGAGCGTGTCCTGCGACCACCCCTTCATATAACGCAATTTGGCAACCTTCCTTCCGATAAGATTTGAATCGTGTCGCATAATTTATGTGTGTCCTTGATACGATTTTTTGTTGGGGTTGAGGTGTAGCTCATACACGAGTTCCAAATTGAAAATCCTGGTGATTACAAAGTTGGTGTGGTGTGCTCCGCTTTCGTGGAGACCTTCCAAACCAATTGTCTTCGGTCGTCCGCCAATCCACAGCGAGCGCCGAGAAGCATGGATTTTGAGACGGCCCGAAATCGCCGCCCATGAGGTGTATGAGATGCCTTTTCATGGATTGTGCCGCGAATGATAGAACAAAAACCGGAACCGGCGCTTTGATTTGAATGTAATTATCCGCAAAAAGCTCAATTTGAATCGAAATTGAACATTCAACCGATTGTGAATTCTGCTCCTTTTAATTTTGCTTCGCGTGATGTAACTTTTCCGTAACAGAATTGAAAACGCCGAAACTTTATCATCGTTTCGCGTATTCGATGCCGCTGCGCACCGGCGAGGTCGCGAAGCCGTCGAAAATCCGCGATGGCGCGGCTTTTTCGGAGCTTGTCCGCTCCCCTGGCAAAACTCGGATACGAATACGGGAACATTCTCTTCAACTCGCCGTTTAATCCCAAAAAGGACAAGAAGCTCGGCCAAGAACATTTCAAATTCATCAAACCGGATGATCTGCTCGTTCTGACCACAAGACCGCCGCTGGATGATTTGAGGCATGGGGACAAAAAACATCTCGATGAAAGCTCCACCCATTTGGAGGAACAAGTTTTCGCTGAATGTCGGAAATATCTTGCCGTCTGCGCCCGTTCCCATGTGCAACTGACTTCAGCAGTGGGAGCCGATTTCGAGGGATTCGATTTTGTTTTCTACCAGCACAACAATGCGCGGCTGAAATATTCCCGGCGGCTGCGTGGACCGCGCAGCAAAACCCCGAAAGATTCTGAAATTGCCATCGGCTTTTTTCTCCGCACTCCCTCCATTCCTGTTTATGGCTGCGGACTGCTCGCCTGTTTTGGAATGGGCGGCTGGGAAACCTTGATTTGGAATCGGATTGTGAGAACCCGGTATTCAGATTGGGTCAGCCGTCCTTTTTTTGTCGTCGGCCAGTTTGACTTGAAGGGGCTTCCCGAAAATCCACCAACGCTGGCTTTTGCCGATGAAATCAAGGCGGAAATTCTGTTGGAACACAAGATTAACGGTTGATAATCGGCTCGGAAATCCGGCACAGGCCGTCAACGCACCGCTTTCGCAGCGTTTTATTTTTGCCAGTGATTTGATTTCCAAGTCGCTGTCAGCGGCTTTTCTTTTGCCGCCGCATCCAGCGGAGGTTCCAGAAATTCGGCCAACAATTGAATGACGGCTTCGAGTGTCGGGGCTGCGGCCTTTGGCCCGGTCTTCCGCCAAAACGCCTGCCAGCCGCGAATTTTCGTCGGGTCGGTCCCAAACATGGGCGTCAAACCACCGGCAGCCCTGCGGGAAACGCGGTGCCCACGGCGGTCAAATGTCCCCGCGATGGACTTGGCCAGCAATGCGCCCTCGAAGGGAAACTTTTGCGCGAGATAATGCAGGTCGAAATAATCTTTGAAACGCGAGTTCAACATTCCCAGTTTTACGATGGCCTCCAGTTTCTCGGCCACGACGGTTTCGCGCGAATAGGCCCGCAGTTTGGGTGCCGCCATGCCCAGCATCACGGGAAAAGTGATTTCTTCCGGCGCAACGGGCAGCGCGTCCCCGAAACCGACATCCACCTGCAACGGCACCACCGCCTTGCCGACCGTGGCCCGCAGCTTCACGCGGATACCGGCATATTCGTCCTGGGCACGAATGTCCTCGCACCCGACCGAGCGCGGATCAAAATCAACGCCATCGGCTTCGACCTCCAGACGGCACAACTCCCTGAAAATGTCCGCCAACCGCTCTGGTGACGGATGCCCGAAACCCAGAAGATCCAAATCCCGCGTGACGCGGTGCAATGCCGGCTCCCAGAGCGCGAAGAGCATCGCCCCTTTCAAAACGAATTGCTCCCGATGACTGGAACGGGACAACCGGTAGAGCAAGCGCTCCAAGGTGAACCGCACCAGCAGCACGTTGTAATCTTCGCCCGTTTTGGCCCGGCGTTGGGCCAGGCGGGCATGGACTGAAGCGGCGGGATTTTTCATGCGAGGCTGTCGAAATAGGGGCGCATGACATTGAGCACCCGGCAGACCTTGGCGTAATGCCAGAGTTCCTCGGATGTGGCCTTCTTGTCCCGCCACGCATCGCGCAGCGCCTCGACCGCGATGTTGACGCCGATGCGGTTGCGAAAACGGAAACAATCGGCCACCGTTTTTGCGACGCCATAGACGGGCACCGACACGCCCTGGATGACATGCCGTTTGATTCCCTCGGTCATCATTTCCCCGGAGAACGTCGCCACGCGCAGCGCCGGGCTGGCTGATTTTGGTGGCCGCGTTCCGCGTGGAATCGCCATCCAGACCTCGGCCGGATTCTCCGTGGTGAGACCGTGAAAGCGCAGAGCGGAGATGAGACAGATTACTCCCTTCGGCGACCGTTTTGCCGCCTCCGCCAGTGAGTGGTTTTCCGTCATCGGGGCACCGGCTTGGACGTAAAGCCCCCGTCCGGTTTTCAGCAAATCGCCGCGCTCAACCAGTTGTTTGAGATAAGTTCGCGGAATGCCGCTGGATTTCAGGTCACGCGGGCGCAGCACTCCCAGCTTGCGCGCGAGTCTCAGCACTTGTTCCTGGTGGTTCTTGGCCACGAGGCAATTATTACATAACGTGTGCAGTTGGCAACAAGTGAATACGTTCTGTAAAATAGTCGTTTGCCCCAATGCCGCCAGTCTTACAGGCGGATTTGCCGGAAAAGCACACGGAAGCCCGCCGTGAGGACAGGCTTCCGTGTTGGCTGGGACCGCGGCAAACGAAGGGCTGACTCAGACGCCAACACCTTCCGGCCTTTGTTGCTGTTGTCCCTGGGTGCGGGCCACGGCGCGGCGGGCGGACCGCGCGATCTGGGCAATGACCCCTCCTTCTGGTCTTCCGGCAGGTCTTTCACCAGCGTATCGTAGGCGTTTTTGAGGGCGGGGTTGGCGTTGATGCGCTTCATCAATCCTTCGCGCATCCGCTGCTGGCGGTCCAGTTCGCGCACTTCGTTGAGGACGACGCTGCGTTCGAGCCGTTCGCGTGGCATGGCCTGGACGTAACTCCAATACTTCGGGTTTTCTTTGATGTAGGCATCAATCTTGGCATCCACCTCCGGGTTGCTGCGAAAGGTGGGCTGTTCTGCGGGGGCGGCACTGCCGCCGGCGCTCGGTGGCGCGGATGTCTTTGTTTTGTCATAACGACTTGTTTTTGTTGTTTTTGTTGCGCGGCATTTGCCGTGTTCGCCGGAACGAGGCGGTCAAACCGCCCCGCTCCGGCAAAATGTTTCAAGGACTCAACGGATCAGGCGGTTCGTTGGTGGTCGTGGAGCTTGAAAATGGCGGCTGCTGTCCCTGCGCCGATTCGAGTGCGTCGAGGCGCTGCTTCATGGCGGTCACTGACGCCCGCAGAATCAGCGTTTCCTGAAAATTGGTTTTGGTCTGCTGCAACGCGGTTTGAAATTGCGCCAGAGCCGCCGACAGGGTTCGGGCCTGCATCATGATTTGGGCGGTGGCGGCCTTTGGGAATTCACCTCGGCCAGAATGGCATCGTTGACCGGGGCCGGGGCGAACGCCGCGTCGCGCGACGGCAACGCGGGCAGATTGCCGTCAGCCGGGCCGGGATGAAAATCCCAGCGGGTATTTTCCTCGACGCGATAGACGACGTGCTGCTCGTGCATGATCAAATCGTCATTCGGATCGGCGTAGCGTCCGACGTGGTAGGCGTGGAGGACTTCGGGATAACGAATGCCGTCGGCGTTCGCCGCTGGCGGTTGCTGTGGCCGCAACACCAGCTTGGGTGTCGGTGGAGCACGCGGAGAGAAACAACAGTGGAATGAGATAATACGGTTTCATGGTTTTGATTTGGTTGGGTGGTTCGTCGTTTTCCTGGGTGACGGGAATGGCGGTGCCGCCGAGCGAGGCATCGGCGGCGTCAATGGTTTGCAGGACGTAGAGATAAAACTGTTTTCCGCTCGGCACGCGGACGTAAAACCCGTTCTTTTGAATCGAATCGAAGATTTGCTGGGCGTAGGTTTGCAGCACCGCCTGCGCGCCCGCAAAGGGCGCGTTGTTGAGCGTGGGACTGTTGATGGGGCCGAAGACGGTCTGCTGTTTTTCCGTCAACGCGCCGGCCGCGCCGGACAGGAACGTGGCGGCAAACAGTTTGATGTCGGCCAGATTGTCGGACTTGATGACCTCGCCGCGCAGACCGGCGCTGCCGTCGGTGATGGCCCAGCCGGTCTGGTTGGTGTTGTTTTCAAACTCGCGGTCAAGGGCGATGGCCTTGATTTGCATTTCCATCCCGTTCTGCCAGATCAACGTCCAAGTGTTGCCGCTGGCGATGCGTTCACGTTGATGGTCGGTTTGGGCCGTCCCATGAATCTCCGTGCCCGCCGGAATCACCAATTTGCCACCGATAATATATGTTCTCGGTGACGAGGCCGACGATGGGTGTCTGGATGGAAGCCGAGTCCACCGTGATGACCGTCTCACAGGGAATCAGCCGTCCGAACGGGGCAAACACCGCGCTCAACTTTTTGGCCGGCGGAATTCCCGCCGAACTGTCGGCAAACAAACTGATGGGCGAGAGCGTTGGTGCCTGGTTCGCGGGAACCACTGGCAACGGAGATGGTTTCGGAAAATGCAGACTGAAGCGGACGATGACGGGAAATGTCGTCGGCTCCGGCTTGGGCGGCGGCGGATAATAAAGCCTGCATTGGCCGCATGACGGACTGCACCACCTGGGGCTTGTCCGTGGCGTTGGTGGCCAGAGCCGTGACACTGACCGCATCTTCGGCAGACGGGTTGTGTTTGCGAAGGACACTGAAAATGATCAGCGCGGCGGCGAACAGCGCGATAAAGGCAACGAGCTTGCCGGTCTTGGTTTTGAAAAAATTGAGAAAATCGCGCGGTTTCATAGGTGGCCTCTGGGTGAACGGATGGGATTCACGCTGGGAGCATTGGTAACAGTGACAACGGGGGGCGGCGGTGGCGGTGAAACTCGTGTCAACAAAACCGTGAAGGCATTGCGCAAAGACAATTCGTTGCGCCCGCCGTCCGGCGTGCCGCTGACGGCGAAATAAACGATGCTCCGGCCTTTGGGCGGCACGGTGCCGTCGGCGTCACTGATGGATTGCGGATAGAGCCGGTTGCCGGCGCGCAACGTGAAACTGTCCGGCTGATAAATCAGGGGCGCGTCAATCTTGTTGGTGATGACGAGGCGAAAGACCAGCGTGTCCTCGGCGTTGAATCGGAAGGCTTCCTCGATCTGGATTTCGTAGTCATTGAAATCGCTGACGAGCGGCTTGCCGTCGTAGGTGGTGAAGTCCACGTTGGCGACACTTTCGGGCTGCTGGGCCTTGAGCAACGGAAACGCCTTGGCCTTGTCGAGCAGCGCCAGCAGTTTAATCGGACTGACTTCGGGCGCATGGCCAACGCCTTCCTCCTCCGGCGTTGGCGGCGCTGCCAGGTTGAGTGAAAGCACCGGCTGGTCGCTTTCGGTCAGTTCAAAAACGTAGGTATGGTCGTTCCAGCGGATGTTGAGATTGGCGGATGCCTTGGGGAACAGGGCGCGCACGGAAAGAAACGCCGAGCCTTTGGTGTGGGCCAGTTGAAACAGGCCCGGCGTTTTTCCGTCCACCGTGATGCCCGCGCCGTCTATGGCGGTGATGGCGCTGGGGAAACTGATCGTGGTGACGCGGTTGGTGGCAACCGGCACGGATACGGCGGTGCGGTCGTCCAGCAAGACCTTGTTGGATGGCCGGTGAATCAGCCAGCGCAACGGCGGCGGTGAACACCGATACGGTGAAGGATAGGATTTTAGCGGTTGATTTCATATTTGAAGTCGCCCACGGCGGTGGGGAAGCGTCCGTTCAAGGCCATGTTGGGGTTGCGGATGAGGCGCAGCCGGAGCGTGAACGGAAACGCCTCGGTGAACGCCTTGTCTTGAAAGATGCCGCTGCGGATGATCTGGCCGGTGACAGCGGCCAGCACCTCGTTGTCGCGCGTCGCCAGAATTTCTATGCGGGCAATCTCGGCTTTCTGGTGCAACTGCTTGGCGCGAAATTCGACCGATCTCCTTGACGCGCTCATCCTGCGCCTTCGCCAGCGCGGATTTGAGAAACATCAATTTGAGCAAATCGGCATTGTCGAAGTCCTTGGGATTGCGTTCGAGGAACGCCATCGTGGCGAGTTCGGCCTGTTGGACGTGCAAATCCTTGGCCTCCGAAAACTGGAGCAACGGACTCAAATAATAGGTGCCGGCGGGGTCAATGATGACGACGCGCTCGCGTTGTTTGAACTGTGAGACGATGTGGTAGCGGTCCATCGCCGACAGCAGCAGGACGGCGACGGTGAAGAAAAACCAGAACCACGGCAAACGGTCGCGCTGGACCAAAAGCCGGGTCGGATCAAAGCGGCGCGGCGTGGGCTTGGTGGCCTCGGCGCTTTTGGTTTCGGTGGTTCGTAATGCGGGAGAGTCCATAGGTCAGTAATAGTTGGGTTTGGATTTGGCGATGAGTTCGCGAACGGCCTTGTCGCCGGTGATGTCGTCGCCGGGCCGACCGCGCGCGGAGCGCGGCGGCAGGCCGGACCCGGCGATGATGATGGCGCCCGCGCTGCCCATGTTGGCGGCGGACGACATGGTGCTTAACAGCGCGGCGATGCCCGCCGCGCCAGCCGTGACCACCGGCACGCCAGCGGTGGAAGCAGTCGCGGCTGCGCCCGCAGTGGTGGCGGCCGTTTGCAGAAAACTGCTGACGCCGCCGGACAACAACTGGCTGCCGGCCTGGATGCCGTGGGCGATGACGTTCTGGATGATGACGGGCGCGGCGACGGTGCTGAAAATGATCCAGAAGCCAACGGCGGCGACGCCGATGGTTTTTTGCAGGTCGGGCAGCGTGGAAGTGGGATCAAGGTATTCAAAGCTGGGGTCGGTCATGAAATCGAGGATGCCCTGCGTGACGAGCGCGGCGACGGCCCAGCCCAGCGGCCACAGCAAAACGCCGAGCAAGTTCATGAGGTAGCGGTTGCCGGTGTGCTTCAACGCCGGAATGGCCATGAAGCCGATGAGCAAGGGCGAGAGCGCGTAGCCGAGATTCAGGATGACCGTCTGAAAGATGTAGCCCCAGAACATCATCAGCGAAGCAAACTGGCCGACGAGCCAGAGGACGGCGGAGATGATGAGGTCGGTGGTGAAATTGTGGAGCTGCGACATGACATTCCACCAGGACGATTGCGTGGCCGGGTCGCGTTTGATGACGAGCAGTTGATTGAACTGCTGATAGACGTTGGCCGGGTCAACGCCCAGGCCGGAGAGGATGGAAGTTTGCAGCAAATTTTGCAGCGTATTGCCCCAGGCGGGCAGGAACACGAGCAAGGATGTGAGCAGCAACAGGCGCAGGAGCAAATTCAGAATGGATTTGTGTGAAGAACGTTGCTTCACGGTGACGATGACGCCGACAATGAAAAGCGCGAAGGCCACGCTCAACAGCAGCGTGTGGAGATCACCACACTTGGCGAGGAATGTGGGAAAGATGCTGTCGAACGTGGCCATAATGAACGCAGGGTTGACGGTTATGGATGGTGGTTACGGCGTCGGGAATACCGTCGGCGCGTTGAGCAACTGGAACTTCGCCGTGTAATTGCTGACGGCCTCCGTGAACTCGGCGTTCTGCTGTTCGGTCAACGCCTGAATTTGTTTCTGCTGGTCGTTCCGGTTCTGGATGTCCTGCACCATCGCGGACGCACGCCGCCTGATTCACCTCGTCATCCGTGCTGGCAAGGTCGCCGTTCAGGCTGGTGAGGACGCCATGCAACTTCTGCACCTCGGCATCGGTCGTCGCGTTCTGAAGTTGCTGGGTGGTCTGCGCGATTTGGTCCTTGATGGTCGCGCGCCGTTGCGCCGCGTTGTCGGCTACCGTGACATAGTTGTTCGCCGTGTTATTGATTGCCGCAAACGGTTTGTATTGGTTGGCGGGCCGTTGGATGGTCTGGCCTCCGGGCGTCTGGAAGCTGGCGCCAACGGTGGCGTAGATGCCCGAATCATTGTAGGTCAGCGCGTAGTTGCCGTCGGCGTTGGCGACCAGATTTTCGAGGTTCTTGCCCGGCTCAAGGCTCTGCAAGTCGGCGTTCAATGGCGCAACCATTGACAGCACCACTTGAGACGGATTGCCGAACAGGGATTCATAGTTCTTGAACTCACTCAACTGGCTGGTGAGCGTGTTGATTTGCTGCACCTGGTTGTCAATCATGGTGACGTATTTGGCGATGTTCTCGGCTTGATCCAATATCTGCTCGATGTTCATCGTCGGGTCATAGACGATCCACTGTGCGCGGGCGGAGAACGCCAGCGGCAGGGCGATGAGGGCTGCTGACGATTATTTTTTTCATATTTGTTATCCTTTCACTGTTGTTGTTTGTTTTGATTGTTCGATGCGGAGAAATTGGGTTGTGGGTTTGAAAATCACGCCGTCAATGGTCTGCTCCGGCAGATGCACTTCATAAAGCCGGACCCGGCCTTCGTTGCCGGCCTTGGCCTGCTGCATGGCAACATAAAGCCAGTATTGCTGTTTGACGGCATCGCTGCGGCCCTTGTCGTAGCCGGTCTGGTAGGACTTGTCGTTCTGTTTGCTGTTGGCGTAGTGAAGCCCTTCGCCAAGCAAGACACCGCCCGCCGCACCGCCCGCGATGGCGATGGGATTGTTGTGGGAAAGTTCGCCGCCGAGAGCCGCGCCGCCCGCCCCCAACGCCACATCAGTGGCAGTCCGGGTGACAGCGGCGCAGCCCGTGAACAGGCACACGACACAGGCAAGAGGAATGAATTGAATCAATATTTTTTCATAAGCATTTTTGGTTTTGGTTTATTTGGGTGGATTGGCGTGGGCGATGATGCCCTCGACGATGTTGGGACTTTGGCGAAGTTCGCGGGCGCGTTTGTCGAAATGTTCGCCGCTGGACGAACTGCAATAGAGCATCTCCGGCGACGCGACGTTGTGGACCGTGCCGCAGAGGTTGCGGGTTGAGTCGGTGTGCAGATAGGTGAACGGCGAATACTTCTGGCCGGTTTGATGGTCGGGCAGCGGATAGTTCATGATGGCGTGCTGCGTCACTTCGGGCAGCGCGATGTCCTTGCCCATGTCATCGAGATCGGCGCGGTCGTTCTGGCGCATGATGAAAAACTGGCGCGAGTTGCCGAACACGGCGGAGCGGATGCGCGACTGTTTGAAGCGCGCATACTGCTGCACGATGGAAATGTTCCAGCAATTGAACTTGCGAAGCTGGGCGTAGGATTCCTGGACGATTTCCTGACCGCCGGGAATGTCGAGGAAGCGGGCGACCTCCTCGTAGATGTTCCGTTTCCGAATGGCGCGCGGCAGCGTCATGATGTGCTTGCGCGCGTGGTTGGTGATGAGGAAA
>CAWFZJ010000077.1:0-107425 GCA_963820205.1 uncultured Verrucomicrobiae bacterium | reverse complement strand
CTGTATTGCGCCGACGTTTTGAAGACGCAAGGCAAGCTGGCGATTGATCCGAACCGGTTCGATTTCCTTTGGGTCATTGAATTTCCGTTGCTGGGTTTCGACCGCGAGCAAAACCGCTGGTATTCCAGCCATCATCCGTTCACCGCGCCGGTGGCGGAAGACATCCCGATGCTCAAGACCGACCCGAAGAAGGTGCGCGGCCAGCATTACGACATCGTGGTCAACGGCGTGGAGCTGGGCGGCGGTTCGATTCGCATTCACCAGCCCGACGTGCAAAAAACGGTGTTCGAGGAAGTGCTGCAGATTCCGCCGGAGATGGTGAAGGCGCGGTTTGGCTACATGCTGGAGGCGTTTCGCTTTGGCGCGCCGCCGCACGGCGGCATCGCGCTTGGCTTCGACCGGCTCATTGCCATTCTCTGCAACACAGCCGAGCATCCGCGACGTCATTGCGTTCCCGAAAACCGCCAAGGGCACCTGTTTGATGACCGATTCACCCGGCAGCGTGGAGTCAAAACAACTGCGCGCATTACACTGTGGTCAACGGCGTGGAGCTGGGCGGCGGTTCGATTCGTATTCACCAGCCCGACGTGCAAAAAACGGTGTTCGAGGAAGTGCTGCAGATCCCGCCGGACATGGTGAAGGCGCGTTTTGGCTACATGCTGGAGGCTTTTCGCTTTGGCGCGCCGCCGCACGGCGGCATCGCGCTTGGCTTCGACCGGCTCATTGCGATTCTCTGCAACACAGCGAGCATCCGCGACGTCATTGCGTTCCCGAAAACCGCCAAGGGCACCTGTTTGATGACCGATTCACCCGGCAGCGTGGAGCCAAAACAACTGCGCGACTTGCATCTGGAATTGAAAGTGGCTAAGAAGGAATAATCCGGCTATTTCCCGGGCTTGAGCGTGTCCCTGACACGCGCTGCCAGGGCATCCGGGGTGAACGGTTTCTGAATGTAATCAATTCCGGCATCCAATATGCCTTTGTGTGCAATCACACTCTCCGGGTAACCGGACATGTAGAGCACGCGGATTTCCGGTTGCAACTTCGCCAGTCGGGCTGCCAGTTCTTTTCCGTCCATGCCGGGCATGACGACATCCGTCAACAGCAAATGAATCCGGCCGTCATGCGCCTGCGCACACGCCAGCGCTTCTTCCGCATTCGCAGTCGCCAGTACGCGGTAACCGTAGGCATTGAGACTCCGCGTCACCAATAGACGCACGTCTTTCTGGTCCTCCACCACCAGAACTGTCTCATTGCCCCGGTGGCCTTTCCGCCGCCGGCCGGTTTCCCCGGCGTTTCCGCCTCCGACACCCGCGGCAGATGGATTTTAAACGTGGTTCCCCGCCCCGGTTCGCTGTCCACCCAGATATGACCGCCGCTCTGTTTGACGATGCCAAAGATTGTCGCCAGTCCCAGTCCGGTCCCTTTTCCCACGTCCTTGGTTGTGAAAAAAGGCTCGAAGAGATGGGCGCGGGTTTCCTCATCCATCCCGGTGCCCGTATCGCTGACGGCCAACAGGACATAAGGGCCGGGAATCACGTCGGGGTGTAATTCGACCGCCTGGGCATCCAGTTCCACGTTCCGGATCCCCACCGTCAATTTGCCGCCGTTGGGCATGGCGTCCCGCGCGTTCACGGTCAGATTCATCAGCACCTGGGTCAACTGACCCGAATCCACCATGACCCGGGAAGGAGCCGTCTCCAAATGGGTGATCAGTTCGATATCCTCTCCAATCAAGCGATGCAGCATCACCCCCGTGTCCGCCACCAGCGTGTTCAGATCCAAAACCACCGGCTGCAGGATTTGTTTCCGGCTGAAGGCCAGCAACTGGCGGGTCAGTTGGGCCGCTTTTTCACCGGCATTCCTGACCTCCTTGACGCTCTCCAACGCCTGCCGGTTTCCAGCCAAATCCATTATCAAAAGGTTCGCGTAGCCGTTGATGACGGTCAGCAGGTTGTTGAAATCATGGGCTATGCCACCGGCCAATCGGCCCACGCTTTCCAGTTTCTGCGACTGCCGCAACTGGGCTTCGAGCATCTCCCGCTGTTCCATTTGCTTGCGCAGTAGCGCGGTTTGGATATTCACCCGCCGCCGCAAGGCCGTCACCCACACCGCCGCCAACAGCACCAACGCCACCAAACCGCTCAGTATTTTTATCGCCCGCTCCAACGTCCACCACGGCGCATGACGGATGACCTGGACGTCCGCCGGCGTCCGCAAGAGCAGACGAAAGGCTTCCGGAGCCGGCGGAACGGAACGCTGGCTCCATTGGATTTCGCAAACTCCCGTAAGTTTGAGGAGCGCACCTTCGCGCAAATCCTCCCATCCGGCCACCGCCTGCGGATGTTCGAGAACTGCGGTGAACTTCTGGCGGCCTGCATCCAGGAAAAACAATTGGTCCCCGCTCATGCTCCGACGCTGCACCAGATATCCTTCCACCGAAATCAATTGACCATCGTGTTCGCCGGACAGCACGGCTTCGGCAACGGATGGCAGGGGCTTGGTTTCCGACCGGGCCGCCGCCGGTTTGATTTGGGCATGTTCCAGCACCGGCTGATTGTGATCCTGGCTGAGAAATCCCAGCACCTGGACGGCACTGCCCAAAAGCGCCGCATTGGAGCCGGCTCCTTCAATTCGTATTCCACCGGAGTCATCGGCTACATAAAGCAGTCCATCCATGCCCTGATACGTCACCTGGCCTTCCACCTTGACCCGATGCCTGGGAAATCCTTCCGGTTGATACTCCAGCAAACTGTGAATCAACCGGGGTGCACTGGCAAAGGTGTCTCCCAAGTGAGGCTGGACAATGTCCAACTGTTCCACGGACGGCGTTTGCAGGTTGAACCCCATGAGCTGACGATCGGAGGAAAAAACCGGCGCATACACTCCGCGAACCCGCGCCTGGCTGTCCACCCAATCCTCCATGATCCCTTGGGATGGAGCGTTTTGAAGCAGAACCATGACCCGGGTTTGTCCTGAAACCAGTTCGATTTGCGCCCCGCCAAAGCCGTCGGGAACAACCGAGCGAATGACCCCTTCCAGTTCCGCCCACATGTTCTCCTCGATTCCAGCAAATCCTTCGGAAGGCAAAACATGGAGCGGGGCCGGCAACTCTTTTTTCCCAATCACTTTGATCGACGACGGACGGATGAGCGGCGCAAAATCGCCGCTGC
Organism: uncultured Verrucomicrobiae bacterium; assembly: GCA_963820205.1. Lineage (GTDB taxonomy): Bacteria > Verrucomicrobiota > Verrucomicrobiia > Limisphaerales > UBA11358 > UBA11358. The sequence continues at coordinate 104,252 of CAWFZJ010000077.1, read as the reverse complement.
GGGTCTGGCCCTCGATTTCGACCAGGCTGCCCAGGGACAATCGCGGGTCCCGCGCCGGCGGGGAATCCACATAAGCGGCCGCCTGCCCGTCTTGAACAATGAGATCAATCCGGCGGGGATCCCAATGCGTCACCACCGCCTGAAAATGCACGGGATATCCCCTGCCCGCGTCGCGATTCGAAAGCAATTTGACTTCCCGAAGCGAATTCAACACCGGCAGGGAAGACTCTCCGGCGCGTGCCTGTTCATTGGTGGACAAGGTGGAATCGCCGCTCCACTGAAAATCCGGCGGGAGACGCCGGTCTTCATCTCCGCTGGTGTAGAACTGAAGGGCATAAGGCTCGCCCGCCGGGGAATAACTGGTGACGGGCACCCCGCGAAACCCGATCCGATGATGGTAGAGAGCATACAACGGCGGCCGGATGAAGAGCTTGCCATAGACATGCACCAGATGCCCGGCCACGTAAGGACATCAATTTCGGTGTGATACAATCCCACCCGCCGTGAGGTGAGAATTTCCCCTTCCATCTCGACGAGGCGATAATCCAATTTTCCGCTGAACAACGCGGATGCGTCAGCCAGGGGAGCCGCTGGCATCAGACCGGTGCCCAGCGAACGCAGGCGGGGTTTGACCACCAGCGGCGCAGACCCTTCCCAGGCCGTGTAACCCCGCACCTCGATCCGATCGCCCCGGGCAATGCCGTTCAGAGAAGAACGCAACTCGACCGCCACGCCCTGGGTCTCTCCCTGAACCACCAACAAGCGCCAACGATCGTCATAAACCGTGACCACTCCGCTGATCTGGACCGGATACCCCCGTCGCAACTCGGAAGGAGAGAGCCGGGTGATTTGTTCGACGGTGGTAAGAGCCTTGGTCGGGCTGTTTTTGTTCTGGCAGGAGGAGACCAGCAGCGCAGTCACTCCCAGCAGGATTACCCATAAGAACCCGGCAGCCCGTTTCCTCAAGCTGCATGGCGGCTGGAGAAAACCACCCGAAATATTTTCCCGCGCCTTGAACACCTGAACTGGAACACAGTTCCTGGGAGCGCTGGCGTCTCGCCGGCGAGTTCCAATTTTCGGCTCCCAACTGGCGGGCGGGATGCCGGCGCTCCCAGAAGGTTCATGGGTATGGGAATCGATTTGCCGGCGCCGGCCGGAAATCCATGAGTCAATTGAATCAGATGCCTTCCTTGTCGTGCATCTCTTGGAAAGGCTTGTCTTCTTTTGTCCCCAAAAAAGTCTGGGAATATTGGGTACGGACCAGCTCATCAATCTCTTCCAAAAATATAACCAGCTTATTGGGATATATAATAGCACAGAAGCATCATTAACAAAAATAAATCGTCCGCTTGGCACTATTGCCTCCGGGTTGGCGGCCGGGCGCAAAGTGACACCCTATCTGTACGGCCCCCGGAGCGCGAGTTGTCCCCAACTCGCAGCAGATCCATTCGCGGAAACCGGTTCGAAAAAATTTTCAACTGGCGCTTGCACTTGCCGGGGCTGCGGCTTGAGACAAGCCGCGCTCCGGAAAACCCGCCCCTTCACCCCGACACTGCCCTTGGCGGCTTCCGGGTGCTTTTCAATTGGCCGGAAATCGCGCGATCATGTATCGTAATTTGCATATCGAAGTAAGGGCGACACGGAAGGAATACAATGCCAAACAACACGCCTCCATCCGAACCGAAATCCGAATTTCGGCGGTCGGCCGTCCGCATTTTGCAACTGATAATCATAGTTTATGTTTTGTTTGTTTTGGCCGCGGCGATTTTTCAACGCCGGCTGATTTATTTTCCACGGACCATCCCACCGGCGCTCGCGGAACCGGCGGCGGCCGTACTGGGGTTCGTCCCGTGGCGAAATCCGTCGGGTCAAATCATCGGCTGGAAACTGCCCGCCACCTCATCCCCGATCGCGAGCGTTTTGATAACCCACGGCAACGCCGGTTGCGCGATTGACCGCGGCTATCTCGCCGGCCCCATCCATGATGCCGCTCCGGTTGACGTGTACGTTCTCGAATATCCCGGATATGGCTCCCGTGCCGGTTCGCCGGATAAACGGAGTTTCTTTGCCGCCGGTGAGGAAGCTTTTTGTTTGTTGACCAATGGCCTGCCCAAATATTGGTGAGCGAATCCATCGGCGCGGGAGTGGCTTGTTATCTGGCCGGAGCGCACCCCACGGAAGTCGCCGGTCTTGTGCTTTTCATGCCCTATCACAATCTGGCTTCCGTGGCCCAACGAAAGATGCCCTTGCTTCCGGCATATTTCCTTTTGCTCGACCGCTTCAATCCCGCCGAATGCCTCAAGGACTATCGCGGGCCGGTAAAAATTGTTCTCGCTGGCGCCGATGAAATCATTCCGGTGGAATCCGGCCGCCGGTTGTTTGAGGAATACCCAGGGACCGAAAAATCTTCAAATCATCCCCGGCGCCCACCACAACGACATTGCCGGACAATCCCCGGACTGGTGGAAGGAAGTTTTTTCGTTCTGGCAGCAAAACCGCCCGGCGAAATCGAGCCCCCCGCCGCGTGAGGCAAAGCCTTTTACGCTGGCCATCGCAATGAGCCGCACAAAATTCGCTTCTGCGCAAGGCCGCCGGGATTTTTCCGGTTCGATGGCGAGGTTTCCACGGCACAACTAATGACTGGTTTAGAGAAGCTGCTTTGTGCGGTTTGAACCGGGATTCGTCTTGCCGGGTTTCGTCAATTTTGAGATGATTATACACGCACGATTTTATGAAAGAGTTACTTCAAAATCTGATTCAACTTCAATCGCTCGAATTCGGCGGGGTCGAAAAGGGAAAACGGGAAGCAGCAGCCATGGCGGAGCTGCGCGCCAAAATTCCGTCACAAATCCTCGCCCACTACGACCGGCTGGTGGCCCGCGGAAAAAAAGGCCTGGCGGCCGTGCGCGGCCAGGTTTGCAGCGGTTGTCACATGCAGGTGCCCCTCGGCGTGGTTATGACACTCAAGCACGGAGAGGACATTCAGCTCTGCGAAAGCTGCGGCCGGTATCTTTATCTGCCACCCGCCGCGGAAACGGAAGCGACGGAACCCGCCGCCAGTCCGAAACCGGAAAGAAAAAAACAGAAGCCAAAACGGCCTTTGCGGGCGGCTTGACCGCACCTGTCAGGCGGGCTTTGGCTCAAAGTCAAAGCGGCGAAGGAGAATCAACCCTGCTGCAACTGCCGTTCGGCCTCGAACCAATGTTCCTGGTCATGGCCCTGTTCCTGTCCCCGCAACATCCAAATCTCGTAGGCCTTTATTCCGATTGCCTCACACGATGGGACGGCTTTTCCCGGGGCTGCTTTCTCCGTTTTTAACGGATTGAGCCTGGTCGCCTTGGCAATCGCATTCATGTATTGATTTCAGTGGCTTTCTGCCCGCTGGTGGTGGGAGTCGGAATTTTTTCTGTGGCTATGGTCATAACTTTGTTCTTTCTGTTCCTTGTTTACTTCGGTTTCTGGGCCGCCAATGCAGCCCCGGCATTGCAGTGCAGGGAATAAGAGGAGAGAGAACGCCCCATCCGGGGCAGTCGGACACCTGGTAAACGATGCTCCGTTAGCAAATGCACCTTACGCCCGAAACCGGGATGCACAAGCTTAATCGCGATAAATCGCAACCCCGCCGCTCCGTGTGCCCCCGCAAAAAACGTTTAGCCTTTAGCCTTCAGCATTTAGCCTTGTTTTTGTGGGCCTCCACCAAAAATAAACCGGCACACCCGCCAGCACGATCAACAGCCCGGGCCAGGTCGTCTGCGTCTTGTAAAACAGCAGCACTACCATGACGACGCTCGCGCCCAGGATGTAGAGCGCCGGCAACACCGGGTAACCGAACGCGCGATACGGCCGCTCCGCTTCCGGTCGTTTCCGGCGCAAAACAAAAATCCCGACGATGGTGAGCACGTAAAACACCAGCGTGGCGAAGACGACGTAATCGAGCAGGTTGCTGTACAAATTGCCGTACTGCTCCGCGTGCGTTGACGGATCCAGCAACGGCGCGCCCGAGGCGTCGCGCAGCCGGACCCGGGGCAGCACCAGCAGCGACGCCCAAACACATTGCAGCACGAGACCCGCCGCCGGCACGCGGTGGGCGTTCAGCCGGCCCGTGGACTTGAAGAACAGCCGGTCACGCGCCATCGCGTAATAAACCCGTGCCCCGGTCAGGATCAGGCCGTTGTTGCAGCCGAAAGTTGAAACCAGGATGGCGATGGCCATGATCCCGGCGCCGGCGCCACTGAACACCGTGTTCATGGCCGCCGTGGCGACCCGGTCGTCGGGCGCATGTTGAATTTGCTCCAGCGGCAGCAGGCAGAGATAGGCCACGTTCGCCAGCAGGTAGAGCGCGATCACCAGCGCGGTTCCCCAGAACAGCGAGAGCGGGATGTTGCGCTTCGGGTCCTTCACCTCCCCGGCAGTGAACGTGATGCTCTCCCACGCCACGGAAGAAAACAGCGAACCGACCTGGGCGACGCAGAAGGCGATCAACAACCCGAATCCGCCCGCCGCCGTGACGGTGGAAAGGAACGGCAAATCCGGCTTGACCGGCGTCATGCCGCGCGGCGTCCATAAATCGCTGAAATTGGAACGCAACACATCGGCGTTGCGTCCGATCAGCAGGCCCACGACGATCAACGCGATCAGCGACAGGATTTTTGTCGAGGTGAAAATGTTCTGGATGATTTTTCCGAGCTTCAATCCGCGGGTGTTGATGAAGGTCAGCAACACGATGAGGAGGATGGCGACCAGTTGCTGCGTCGAAAGGCTGAGGGCATAACCGGCCGGGAGATTCACCGGACGGATGATCCAGGCGGTGGGCGAAACCGACGGCAGCAGGACGCCCAGAAACCGGGCGAAGGCCACCGCGACCGCCGCGATGGTTCCGGTCTGGATCACCAGGAACAGCGTCCAGCCGTAGAGAAAACCCCAGAGCGGGCTGTAGGCTTCGCGCAGATAAACGTATTGTCCGCCCGCCCGCGGCATCATGGCGGCCAGTTCGCCATAGCCCAGGGCGCCGATGAGCGTGAGCGCGCCGGTGAAGAGCCACGCGACCAGGAGCCAGCCGGCCGAACCGACCTGCCGCGAAATGTCCGCCGAAACGATGAAGATGCCCGACCCGATCATCGAGCCGGCGACAATCATGATGGAATCCAGCAGGCCAAGACCTTGAACGAATTTATTGTCCGTGCGGGCGGCGGTGGTCGTGTCTGGCATGGTTTGGCTGGTCAAGGGTTGAGCGCTGACGGGAGGATTAAACCATCCGGCATTGGATGTTGGAAGTTGAATGTTGATGTTGGATTTGATGTTTTCCCGCTTCAGCCTTTAGCCTTCAGAATTCAGCCTTCGCCCAAGGCGGGTCGCTGCCGGTTGACAATCGCCCGCAGGTTTGACAGCCTTTCGCCAGAATGAATGTGAGTGGAAAACCAATTCTCCCTCACCCACCCAGCGTCGCCATCGAGGCCGCGTGAAACGCAAATTCTTTTCATAACAACCTATGCGAAATTCCACCGTGTCCGCTGTTTCAATGTGTTTTGTGGTGTTTGTTCTTCTGGCCGGCCATGTCCAGGCCACTCCCACCGAACGTCTCGATGCCAAGTATCTCAAAAGCCGCATCAAGCTGCGGATGGATGAAGACTGGAAGGTGCAGACCGGAAATATCACCGGGGCGGAGGCAACGGCATTTGATGATGCGGCCTGGACCACGACGAGTCTTCCCCACGACATGAGCATCACGCTGGTCAGCACTACCAATAGTGATCCCGGCGCCATCGGCTGGTACCGGAAACATTTCACCCTTCCTCCCGGGTTTGCGGGGAAAAAGGTCATCGTCCAGTTTGACGGAGTTTATCACGACTCAAAAATCTACTTAAATGGCACCCAGGTCGGCAGCCAGCGGTTCGGGTATATCAGCTTTTATTGCGACCTGACGCCGTACCTGAATGCCACGGGCGACAATGTGCTGGCCGTGTTTGTTGACAACCAGACGAGCCGCCGCTCGCATTTCTATTCCGGAACCGGCATTTACCGCCACGTGTGGCTGATCGCGACGGATATAGTCCATGTCAAAAACTGGGGAACCGCCGTGACCACACCCAAGGTGGCGGCGGCGCAATCGCAGATCCGGGTCCAGACCGATGTGGTGAATGAGCTGGCGACCCGGCAGAAGCGCACGGTGGAAACGACGATTTACGATGAAGACGGCAACGCCCTGCAAACCGTCGCAACACCCATCAAGCTCAAAGCGAAAAGCACGAACACTTGTGTGCAAACGCTCTCGCTTTCCAACTGCAAACTCTGGTCGCCTTCAACCCCGGTGCGCTACTATGCCTATTCCAGGATTCTGAACAAAACGACGCCGACCGATGACTACGTCACCCCCTTCGGCATCCGGGAGTTGAAGTATTCGGCGAGCGCGGGTTTCACCCTGAATGGCGTTCCCACCAAGTTGAAGGGCGTATGCATCCATCACACGCTGGTTCCGGCTGGAGCCGCCGTGCCGGATGTCATGTGGGAGCGAGTCATCAAGGAATTGCAGGCTTCAGGATGCACTTCCATCCGGACGTCGCATAATCCACAAAGCCCGGAATTTTATGACGCTTGCGACCGATTGGGCATGCTGGTCATGGATGAATGGTGTGACAAGTGGTGGCAGACCAACGCCGGTTCGTACTATGCGGATTTTGACCAGGTCTGGCAAAAGGACCTCACCTCGTTCATCGAACGGGACAGAAATCATCCCAGCATTGTGATGTGGAGCCTGGGCAATGAGGTGGTGGCCGCCGCCAAGATACCGGCTTACATTCCCAACACCCTCAAAATGCTGGTTCCATTTGCCAAAAAGCTCGACACCACCCGTCCCTACACTCATGCCTGCGTTTCGGGATGGAACGACGCCCCCGGCTTTGCCGCGCTGGCGAAGGTCGAAGATATTGTCGGCGTCAATTACCAGGACTTCCTTTACGGCTCCATTCATTCCATCAATACGAACGCCGTGATTTGCGGCACCGAACAAGACCCGTATGCGTTTCCCGGCAGCGGTATCCCCACCTGGTTTTTCGTGAGGAACGCCCCCTATGTCGTGGGGCATCATTTGTGGACGGGCGTGGATTATCTTGGCGAGTCCAAAAAAACCATGGGCGCGAACTGCGGCTTCCTTGATAATTGCCTCTTCCGCAAGTCATGGTTCTATTATCAGCAGAGCCAGTGGAGCGATTCGCCCATGGTCCATATCACCATCGGCAATGGCACTGGCAATGGACATGCCATGCCCAAGCTGGCCGAGAATTGGAACCAGCCCACCGGAGCCGTTGACGTGGTCACCTTTACCAGTTGCGACAGCGTTGATCTCTACGTCAACTCCACGAAAATCGGGACCAAACTGTCAAGTGATTTTGCCACCAATGGGGTCATGCAATGGACGAATGTTCCGTGGGAGCCCGGCATGATCAAGGCCATCGGTTTCAAGAACGGCAAGGAGGCGGCCACCGACAGCATCAAGACCGCGGGCACTCCGGCGAAAATCATGCTCAAGCCCGATCGCACCACCCTTTATGCGGATGGAAATGATGCCTCCTCCATCGAAGTGGACATCGAGGATGCGGACGGCAATCCCGTTTTCGGCGCCACCAACACGATCCAGTTTGCGCTGACCGGCCCGGGGAGAAGCCTTGGCATCGCCAGCGGCGACTGGAAGAACGACGAGCCTTTCAAGGCAACCAGCCGGAAAGCTTACCAGGGGAAAGCGCTCATCGTCATTCAATCCACCCTGGTTCCCGGAACGATCAACCTGACGGTAAGTTCAGAAGGTTTGTCTCCGGCCAACCTGACCCTGACCACCCAAAAGCAATACTGACCCGAATGGCCCTTTCACATTGACACCCCGGTAAGTCGTTCGAGAGCCTTGATGAATGTCGCAAAGCTTGGTGAATGAGGATGCGCCAATTCCAAGTGTGGCGAGATAGTCTTTGCCCAGTCCTCCTTGTCCGCGCCTGTACAAAGGTCTGGATTTAATCCAAGTGCCTGAGCCAGTTGTTCCCACGCCCCAACCACGGCGTCAGGAGCGATGGCAGTCAAAATGCCAAGGTTCACCGTGGGATATGCTTTTTGCACGGCGGCGGTGTCGGCAATGAACCAGGATTCCATTTCCTCAACAGCGATTCGAAATATAACGTCCCTCGGACGATGCGGAAGATGTCCGAGCATCGTGATGAGGCTATTCTTCAGAGTAAGACAGTTGTCTCTATCCGCATCCAACATTACAACTACAGGCGATCCCGGATCATTCCTCCCAAAGGCTCTCAGTTTGGCTGCCAACTGACCAAGCAGTGTCTCGTCCCTCGCTGCCGGCGGCCCAATCGGGTTTGCCGGCAACTGGCCTTTGCCTTTGTGCCAAAACACTTGAAAGTCCGTCCCCTGAACCCGGCCCAATCCGCGCACCAACGCTTCACGGACGACAGGCACGTCGGAAGTTCCTTCGACGAGCACACGCAGGATCATGGATTACCTCGCCCAAAGTGGTTACTGTACCACAGCGATCCCAAAGGAAGCCCCTCCGCGAACAACTCCCTCACTGTCGGGGCGTCTGCAGCCCGCGTCGCCAACGAGAAACCATCCTTCTCCTTTGCCAGAATCCACACCTGCTCAGGGGTGAGCGCGTCCACAAAGTTGGGAGAATGGGTTGTGACGAACAACTGTGGTCCGCCACGACTGGAAAGTTGCTTCATTTGTTGGGCCAACGGTTGGAGCAGTTGGTGATGTAACCCGTTTTCCGGTTCCTCGATGCCCACCAAGGGCGACGCCTCTGGATCTTCGAAGAGCAAGAGATAGGCGAGCATCTTCAGCGTACCATCCGACATATCCTGCTGGAAAAATGGATCCTTGTAACCACGCTCATTGAACTGAATCAGCAGCCGGTTGTCCGCCGACTTGGTGTGGGTGATGCGCTCCACACCGGGGATTTTGGCCGCCACCGCCTGTAGCACTTGTGCAAATCGTTTTGGCTCTTGGCGCTCGATGTGCATCAGGTAGTTGGCCAAGTTGTCGCCCCGTCGGTTCAGGTGCTTCTGCGCTCCAACGACAGGCAGAGAACGGGCCAAGTCCGGCACAAAGTAAGAAAGATACCAGCCCTCCAGGAACTGTCTAAACCCAACGATACGCGGATGGTCGGAAAGGTTGCCTAGCGTTGTGATACCCAGTTTGGTCCTATCCTCCAAATTCACTGTTACTCTCTCGGTGCCTTCTCCGCCGTCGGTTTCCTCGCCAGCCCAAGCGTAACCGGACCCGGTGTTGACTTCCAAAAAAGAATAGGGTTGTCCCGACTTCTGTCCTTTACGGCGCTGGCGCAACCTTTCGTAGCTCACACGTGGACGGCCTTTCGGGTCGAGGTTAATATGCAACGTGTAACTGATCGGACGTGCGTTGGCCTCCTCGCGGTAATACACCTCGAATTCAATGTCTCCAGTCTTTCCGCGTGTTCGAAGCCGCTCGAATCCTCCTCTGTGGGGCTGATCACACGCTTCCTCAACGCCATACCGGAGACAATCGCCTAGGAAGCCAAGAGCATCCATTAATGTGGACTTGCCGCAGCCATTTGGACCAATCACGGCAAGCATTCGCGGAAGCGGATCGGCATCACGGTTTTCGAAGGTGCGACCAAGCGTTACATCGCTCAGAGCTCGGTAATTTCGGATGGTTATTCCTTCAAGTTGGGCCATGGTCTTATTCCTTTCACTGTTCCAGTTTTTTCATTACCAGCGTCGGCGCAAGCGTGGAGTCGAAGCGGTAAATCGTGGGCGGTTTGATCTTCTTGAAATGTGCCTGCGCGCCGATTTCCGGGCAGGCCGACAGGTCGGCGTCCGGATGCCGGTAGGAAAGCGCCTGCTTTGGCGTTGGACTGGTCTTTCGTGGTCGTGCCATGAGTGGAGAGTAACGAATCATTTTCCGAACCGAAAGTCCAACTTTGTCCGCATCGTTTGCTAAAAGCAAAGGCTAACGGCTGAAATGGGTCAGAATTTAACCGCAAAACATGCGAAAGACGCGAAAAACCCGCGCGGTGAAAGGAATTCTTTGTGTTCTCTGCGTTCTCTGCGGTTAAACAAAAGCGTTCGCACGAAAAGAATTGAGTTTTGCGCCGGTTGCTCCAATATCAAACCATACTGAGAGCTTTTTCTCTGTGGTTTTTGAAATTTTGCCGGAGTCGTAAAAATGAATGTTTCAATTTCGTTCCGCCCAATACTGGCGGATGTCGCCCATCCGGGTACTGCGCCTGTAAACGCGGCTGGAGCGCCGGCCTCCGGCACGGCACGAAAAGAAAGCCTGCGGAAACACGCCGTGCCGGAGGCCGGCGCTCCGATTATCAGGTAACCGGAAACATCGCCCATGAATTTTTCACTAACAAACATTGACCCGACTTCGTTGCTGCTCCTGGCGATGCTAGGATATGTCACCGGCGGCGTGTCGGGACTGGTGTTTTCCCGGTACGAAAGGCTGGCCAATTTCTGCTCGTTCGGTTTTGCCACCGTGGGCGGCGCCTGCGGAACGGTCGCCTGCTCGTTGTCGCTGGCCACCGGCGCCTCGTCCGCGCCGGGCCAGGTGCTGTTGCTGCCGCCGCTGATTCCTTATGTGCAATTCACGATGCGCATGGATGCGCTGGGGTCGTTCTTCGGATTGATCGTATCGCTGCTGGCCTTCGCGCTGTCGCTGTATTCCCTAGGTTACGCGCGCGGGTTCTTCGGGCGCAAGAATGTCGGGGTGCTCGGCATGTTCTTCAACCTGATGCTGCTGGCGACGACGCTGGTAGTGATGGCGGACAACGCCTTCTTTTTCCTCATGGCCTGGGAAGTCATGGCGCTGACGGCGTATTGCCTGGTGAGCTTCGAGCATGAGAAACCCGAGACGCGCAGCGCCGGGGTGCTTTACTTCGTCATGTCGCACATCGGAACGGGCTGCATCATGCTCGGCTTTTTGCTGCTGTTCCAGGCGGCGGGCAAAGTGTCAGGCAATTACGGCCCGGAGACTTACTCCTTTGCCGGCTTTCATGCGCTGACCGAAAATGCGGACTGGCTGGCCTCCGGTTCGCGCAACGCCGCCTTTCTGCTGTTCCTGATCGGGTTCGGCATCAAGGCGGGCATCGTGCCGTTGCACACCTGGCTGCCGGCTGCCCATCCGGTCGCGCCCAGCAACGTGTCCGCGTTTCTGTCCGGCGTCATCATCAAGACCGGTATCTACGGCATGTGCCGCGTGTTCTTTTATTTTCTCGGCAATCCGCCGATGTGGTGGGGCGTGACGGTGCTGACCATCGGCACAGTTTCCGCCGTGCTGGGCGTGTTGTACGCTTTGATGCAACACGACCTGAAACGGCTGCTGGCCTATCACAGCATCGAGAACATCGGCATCATCCTGATGGGCTTCGGCACGTCGTTGATGTTTCTGCACCACGATGAACAGCACATGAGCCATCCGTTGCTGGCGTCGCTGGCGCTCATCGCGGGTTTGTATCACACCATCAATCACGCGGTATTCAAGGGGCTGTTGTTCCTCGGCGCGGGCGCGGTACTGCACGCCACGCACACCCGCGACATGGAACACATGGGCGGGCTGGCCAAACGGATGCCGCAAACGGCGTTCTGTTTTCTGGTCGGCGCCGTGGCCATCTCCGCGCTGCCGCCGCTGAACGGGTTCGTCAGCGAATGGCTCACCTACCAGTCGTTGCTTCAGGGATTCGGAACCACGGACAGTCTGCTGCGCCTGATGTTTCCAATCGGCGGGGCGCTGCTGGCATTGACGGGCGCGCTGGCAGCGGCGTGTTTCGTGAAGGCGTTTGGCATCACCTTTCTGGCGCAGCCGCGAAGTGAATCGGCGGCCAAGGCGCATGAAGCCTCGCCCACCATGCTGCTGGGCCAGGGTGTTCTTGTGGCGGCCTGCGTGTTCCTCGGACTTTGCCCGACCCTGTTCCTCAAGGTGCTCGACCCGCTGACGCAACAGCTCACCGGCCTGCAAATCAGCCAGCAACTGACCCTGGCCAACGGACTGGTGTTGTCCGGCGTCAATCAAGGTGGCGGCACGGTCTCGACGCTGGGCATTGCGTTGTTCGGCATTGGTCTGTTGTCCATTCCGCTCGGACTGTGGCTGGTCTTTGGACTAAAGACGAAAACCCGCATCGCACCGACGTGGGATTGCGGCCTCCAGGGTTTGACTCCGCGCATGGAATACACCGCCACCGGTTTTTCCAAACCGATCCGGATGATTTTCAAGGCGCTGTTCCGTCCGCGCCGCGAAGTGCAGCGGGACTACGACTTTTCGCCCTACTTTACCACCACGCTCCGTTTCGAGGCTCACGTTGAGGAGGTTTTTGAGACGCGGATTTATCGTCCGCTGCACCGGTGGGTGCTGTGGGCGTCGCGGCGGATGCGCGCGTTGCAGGCCGGCAGCCTTCAGGCGTATCTCATTTACATCTTCATCACGTTGCTGCTGCTCCTGATGTTTGCGTTATGAACCTTGACGTTTTATCCATTGGATTGCAGACGGCGCTGTTGCTGCTGCTCGCGCCGTTGATCACCGGTTGCATCCGGAACTGGAAGGCCAAATTGCAAAACCGCCGCGGCCCGCGCGTCTGGCAGCCGTATTTCGACCTGATTAAATTCCTGCGCAAGGACATGGTCATCTCCGAACACGCGTCGTGGGTGTTTTCCGCGGCGCCTTACATCGTCTTCATCACCGCGCTGCTGGTGGGATTGATGGTGCCGATGGTGACCGTGCAGGCGCCGTTGAGTTTGTTCGGCGGCGTACTGGCCGTTGTCGGTTTGCTGGCGCTCGGCCGGTTTTTCATGGCGCTGGGCGGACTGGATCCAGCCAGCGCGTTCGGCGGCATGGGCAGCAGCCGCGAAATGACCATCGCCGCCATCGCCGAGCCGGCATTGATGCTCGCCATTTTCACCGTGGCCATCACGGTTGGTTCCACCGATTTCAGCCACATCGTCGCGACCGCGCAACAGCCGGGCTGGAACCTGTTCAACCCGGCGCATCTCATGGCGTTTGCGGCGCTGTTCGTCGTGCTGCTGGCCGAGACCGGCAGAATACCCATTGACAATCCGTCCACGCACCTGGAACTGACCATGATTCACGAAGCGATGCTGCTGGAATACTCGGGCCGTTACCTCGCGCTCATGGAATGGGGCGCTTCCATCAAGCAGCTCGTGCTGATGACGATTTTGGTCAACATTTTTCTGCCGACCGGCCTCGCGGTGGATTGGTCGGCGACGTCGCTGGGCTTGGGCATGGCCGTTTTCCTCGGCAAGATTCTTCTATTATCCGCCGCGGTGGTGCTGGTTGAGACCGTCAACGCCAAGCTGCGCCTGTTCCGCGTGCCGGACCTGCTGAGCGCGGCCTTCGTGCTCGCGGCCATGGCCCTGTTGTCCACGTTTCTCTTTCATTGATCATGAACAATACCCTGTCCATTGAAGTCGGCTCGCAAATCATCATGTTGCTGGCGGCGTTGATGCTGGTGATGCAACTGCTCCTGGTGGTGCAGCGGATGCTGCTCATCAACGTCCGGCTCTTCGCGCTGCAATCGCTCATGCTCTCCGCCATCGCCACCGTGGTCGCCTATTATTACAACGCCACGCACATCTACATCGTCGCCGTGCTGACCCTCGTCGGCAAAGTCATCTTCCTGCCGTGGCTGCTCAACCGGATCGTGCGCCGCATCAACATCGTCCAGGAAATCGAGCCGCTGTTCAGCGCGCCCACCTCGATGCTCATCTGCGGCGGGCTGACGTTGCTGGGTTACCTGGTGGCGCGGCCGTTCACGACGCTGCACAAGCTCGGCAACAACACGCTGGCCATCGCCATCGCGCTGCTGCTCACCGGCTTTTTTCTCATGATCAACCGCCGGAAAGCCATCACCCAGGTGCTGGCGTTGCTGACGATTGAAAACGGCGTCATGCTCGCCGCCGTGGCGCTCACCACCTACGGCATGCCGCTGGTGGTCGAGCTGGGCATTTTCTTCGACGTGATGGTGGCGGTGATGGTGCTGGGCATTCTGGTCTATCGCATCCGCGAAACGTTCGCCTCCATGGACACCGGGAAATTGGACCAACTAAAAGGCTAAAGATTGAAAATATGAGTAAACAGACGAAAGATCTAAAACCCAGAACCAAGGCTCACGCCTTAAACTCGGAAACACTATGAAGCAATTTTACCTTGGGCTTTGCCTTTTCATTTTGCTCGGCAATCAATGCCTGCTGGCGGGCTTGAACGATGGATTGGTGGCTTTTTACCCTTTTAACGGAAATGCGAATGACGCGAGCGGAAACGGAAACAATGGAATTGTTTATGGAGCAACTCTCACAACAGATCGTTTTGGGAATGCAAACGCGGCATACGATTTCAACGGCAGCAGCAGTTACATAGATATCCCACAGAATTCAGGCCTTAATAATTTAACTGCAAATTTCACGTTGTCGGCCTGGATTTACCAAAGAAGCATAAATCCAAACTATGGTTACCGCATACTTGACAAGTGTCCGGCAGGCATACCAGGAGGCTGGACGTTCGATACATGGGATGGAAGCAGCTATCGCAGACTTCGACTACAAGCAGCCGGTTCTTACAACCCTAACGTGATCGGGGCAACCTTCTATTCCTTAATGCAGTGGCATCATGTCGTTGCCACTGTCTCTGGAACTACTGGCAAAGTATATTTAGACGGAAATCTCGACGGGTCAGGCGATGTCGGAAGCATTCCTCAAAACATGCTGGACGTTTTTATTGGACGCGCTCATATCGGATGTGGTGGTGGCTGTGGAATAGAGGAATTTTTTAATGGATTAATTGATGACGTTCGCATCTACAATCGCGCTCTGTCTGCATCGGAAATTCAACAGCTATATTCGTTGTCTGACATTGGGACGGCCCCGACTCCGCCAGCGGTCGTGCAAACCAACCGCACGCCATCCAGCGCAGAACTCGGCACTCAAATTAGCGGCAATTTCAAGGTGTTCACGAATAGAAATTTCAAAGGCGGCGTTGCTTTAGACCCAAGCAAATTGACCATTGTTTTGACGCACGGCTGGAACAGCAGTTCCGACGACTGGCCATCGAACATGGCAAGCCAGTTTGTTGCCGCCGGGATTTCGGCCAACATCGTTGCCTGGGATTGGAGAGACGACGCAAAACAAGTTTGGCCTCAAACGGCGCTTTTGAAAACTCCCGCCCAAGGACTCTTGCTTGGGACAATCCTTCTGCAAAATCTGGGCGCGGGATACAACCAGCCGATTCATTTCATCGGGCATAGTTTTGGAACGGAGGTGAATGCCGCCGCCGCAAATTATTTGGAATCCAACGGTTACTCATGGGCGAACATACAAATGACTTTACTGGACGAGGCGGAAATTGGCAATGATCTCCGAATTGTCAGTCCTACAACTTGGAATTTAGGATGGATCAAGCCGCTTCCAAATAATTTTGCGTGGTCGGACAATTACGTCAGTTTGGCGGGTGAGCTTCAAGATAACCCGAACAATGTGAACATCATTTTGACCGAAGGACAGCCGGGCACATTTTATATCAGCGCGGATGATCTTTGGAACGACATGGTCGCTTATCACGCCGTTCCCTACCAATGGTATGGTCAAACGATTTCAAACCCGGCGGGCAGCGTGATGGGAGATATTTGGTCATTTGAGCGAAACAGCAATTTCACATCTCCGGCGGGAGAAACATATTTTGAACAGCAAGGCAGCAGCTTGGTTCTTAACCAAATACCGCAAGCCATCGCAGAATATCTTCGCCAAGTGAATTCCATATCTTTTTATAGGGATTTAGGTGTGTTATTGACTCTCAAAGGCGTTAATGCCACGGTCCAAGTGGTTGGCGATGTGACGGCAAACGTAATTGAGACGGCCTTGACCGACCCGAATCCAGTGTTTCAAACGACTCCCGCAACGATTGGAATTTCGACTTATGCTCCAGCCGCGCCGGATTTTTGGTCTCCGCAATTGATTCTCCAGAATCATCCGCTGAATTTGCCTCCAAATTTGAAATCTTTGAACGCCCATCCGCTGGATAACCCGTCAGCCCACGTCGTCGAATTCTCCGGCGTATGCTTGGCTGCCGATGACCATTCCAACAAATACCACTTCGCTGTCGTTCGATTTCATGCTTCAAGGTGACGGCGCAAGCGATTCGATTACCGCTGCATTAAATGGCACGAATGTCTTCTCGCTGGCAACCAGCCTCATCCAAACCAACGTCACGATGAACAGCGGACTGATTGATGTATCGTCATACGCCGGTCAGAATGTGGAACTATTCTTGGGAATCGTCGGCGGCAATTCGACAAACACCGTCTTGACGATCAGTGGAATCAGGCTTTACAGCATAGCGTCGCCATTTTTGCAGGCGCAGGCTGCGGGAAATAATCATGTCCTGTCGTGGCCGCTTTCAGCAGCGGACTACGCTCTTCAAACCAGCACCAACTTGATGGCAATAAATTCGTGGACGGCAGTTCCGAATATTCCCGGCAATCGTGAATCTTCAAAACGTAGTCACCAATCCAGCTTCCGGCGCGGCAAGGTTCTATCGGTTGCGGAAACAATGATGGGATTAGTCAGCACGATTAATAAAAGGATATGTTGTTGACATTCATTCTTGCGATCCCGCCGTCCGCTGCGTTGGCTTGCCTGCTGACGCCGTCGCGATGGCGGCGGCTCATGGAATGGATCAACATCCTGGCGTTTGCCGCCACGCTGGCGCTGGGCATCCGGCTGTTCCCGCAAGTGCTGCCACCGCACAGCGTGGTGACGGAATGGAACGAATTTTTCTACGCCGATGCGCTGAGCGCGTGGATGGTGCTGCTCATCTCGGCGGTGTCGCTCGCAACGTCGCTCTACGCCGGACGCTATTTTCGCCGCGACCTCGCCGCCAAGGTGGTGACGACGGGCCGCGTCAAGGAGTTCTTCGTGCTCACGCCGATATTTGCCACCGGCATGTTCCTGGTGGTGCTGGCGAACAACCTGGGTGTGATGTGGTTCGCGCTGGAGGCCACCGCGCTGTCGTCCGTGCTGCTGGTGGCGCTGTACAACCGCCAGACCTCGCTCGAAGCGGCGTGGAAATATGTCATCCTCGGCAGCCTGGGACTGGCGCTGGCGTTGTTCGGAACGGTAATGACCTACGCGGCGGCGGTTGGGGGCGGGAGCGAACGGTTGCCGAGTTTCAACTGGTCGCATCTTGATGACGGTGGCGGACAAATTCGATCCGCGGCTGATGCAACTGGCGTTTATCTTCGTGCTCGTCGGCTACGGCACCAAGGCCGGGCTGGCGCCGATGCACACCTGGCTGCCCGACGCGCACAGCGAAGCGCCGTCGCCGACCAGCGCCATGCTGTCCGGCGTGTCGCTGAAAATCGCGATCTACGCCCTGCTCCGCTTTCACATTCTCACCACGCAATGCCTCGGCACCGGGTACAGCCGCACGCTGCTGCTGTGCTTCGGCCTTTTCTCCATGTTCCTGGCCGCGCCGTTCATTCTGGTGCAGAGCAATCTCAAACGGATGCTCGCCTACTCCAGCCTCGAACACGTCGGCCTCATCTGCGCCGCCGTCGGCCTGAACACGCCGGTGACCATTTTCGGCGCGTTGCTGCACATGGGCTATCATGCGCTGACCAAACCGGTGCTGTTTTTCGCGGCGGGCAACATTCACCAGACGTTTCACACCTTGAAATTCCGGGTCATCGGTCCCGGCGTGATAAAGGTGCTGCCGGTGACGGTGCTGTTCATGGGGCTGGCGGCGGTGGCGGCCATGGGTCTGCCGCCGTTCGGATTGTTTTACAGCGAACTGACGGTGCTCAGCGGCGGGTTCGCGGCGGGCCGGACGTTCATCAGCTTCCTGATCCTGGCGGCGCTGCTGGCGGCGTTTTGCGGCATTCTCAAACAACTCACCCGCATTTTGCTCGGCGCGCGCAAGATCGAACGCGCCAACGACGCCCGGGCGTGGGACGGCGTGCCGGCGATGGGATTGCTGGTGGGCGGGCTGCTGGTGTTCAGCGTGTGGTGCCCCGCATCGCTGCTGCAATTGATTCACCAGGCGGCGGGAATTATCGAAGGAAAACCATGATGAAATTGTTTCAAAGGATCATCACTGTCGGAGGGGCGAGTTACACGAGCCCCCATTTTCCGATGCGGTTTGCATGTCAGGGACTCGCAGAGCTCGCCCCTCCGAAAGAAATTGAAAGAATAGAACGATGGAATTGATATTGTTATTGATGGTGCCGCTGGCGGCCGGCCTGCTTTGCTTCGCGACCAACTCGCGCGCGAGGTGGGAACGGCTGAACCTCGGCGCATTCGCGGTCGTGGCCGGGCTGGCATTCAAGGTGGCCGGCGACGTGGCTGCATCGGGCACCGTGACCGCACTGGGCGGTTTTCTGCGCGCCGACGCCCTGAGCGCCCTCGTGCTGGCGTTGACCGGGTTTGTGTCGCTGGCCTGCTCGATTTATGCCGTGGGCTATTTTCGCCGGGACGAGTCCGACGGCAAAATCACCCATGCGCAATTGCGGCGTTACTACGTGCTCACGCCGCTGTTTGTCGGCGCGATGCTGCTGGTGCCGCTGGCGGACAACCTGGGCGTGATGTGGGTGGCCATCGAAAGCACCACGCTGGCGTCGGTGCTGCTCGTCACGTTCTACAACAAAAAAACTTCGTTCGAGGCGGGCTGGAAATACATCATCATCGGCAGCGTCGGCATTTCGCTGGCGTTGTTCGGCACGATTTTCGCCTACTACGCCGGCGTCGGCCTGCTCGGGCCGGAAGCGCACGGCGGCATGAACTGGTCGGTGCTCGTGGGCGTGGCCGACAAGCTGGACAAACCGGCCATGCGGCTGGCGTTCATCCTGGTGCTGATCGGTTACGGCACCAAGGCGGGTCTGGCGCCGATGCACACCTGGAAGCCCGACGCCTACGCGGAAGCGCCCGTTCCCGCCGCCGCGCTGCTGGGCGCCGCGTTCATCAACTGCGCCATTTACGCCATCATGCGCTTCGATGTGCTGACGGAAAAATGCCTCGGCCACGAATTTCCCGGTAAACTGCTGGCGGGTTTCGGCGTCGCTTCAATTCTCGTGGCCGTGCCGTTCATTCTGGTGCAACGAAATTTCCGCCGGCTGCTCGCATATTCGAGCATTGACCACGCAGGCATCATGGTGGCGGGACTGGGTTTTGGCGGCAAGCTGGGGGCGATGGGCGCGGCGCTGCACATGGTTTTTCACGGGGTGACCAAACCGCTGCTTTTTTTCTGCGCCGGCAACGTGCAACAGCACTTCGGCACGCCGCATTTCCGGAAGGTCCACGGCGTCATGCACACGCTGCCGTGGACGGGCGGGTTGTTTTTGGTGGCGACACTGGCGGTCACCGGCACGCCGCCGTTCAGCCTTTTTCAAAGCGAGTTCAACATCCTGAGCGGGGCGCTGGCCGCCGATCGCGGCTGGATGGCTTTTCTGTTCATCGCCGGCGTGGTGACGATTTTCGCGGGTTTCCTGGTGCACATGTCCAAGCTGAGCCTGGGCGCGCCGTCGCAACCCGGACCGCGCGTCGCCGAATGCCCGTGGAAACTGGGCGCAATGGTGATGGTGGCGGTGGCGGTCATCGGCCTGGGCTTCTGGCTGCCCGGCCCGCTTTACGAACTCGTGCGCCAGACAACCCAGATCATCGGAGGTGTTCCATGAATGTTTTACCCGGCGTGACCGAAATCGTGGCTGAAGTGCAGGAACGTTTTGGCGACCGGTTCGACGCCGTGCGCGCCGACCGGCCCAACGAAATTTATTTCGATGCCCAGATGGAACTGGTCGCCGGCTTCACCGCCCATCTTTATAAAATACTGGGATGCGCGGCTGGTGAGTGTTTTCGCCGACGACGTCCGCGAGCAGGAAAAGGCCTTCCACCTGTACTATGTGTTTGCGCTCGACGCGGTCCACGCCTTTTTCATCCTGCGCGTGCCCGTGCCGGCGGATGCGCCGGAGTTCACCTCGCTGACCAATGCCATCCCGGCCGTCAACTGGCAGGAGCGGGAAATTCAGGACCTGTTCGGCCTGCAACTCATCGGCCATCCCAACGCCCGCCGCTGCGCCTTGCACGACGACTGGCCGGAAGTCTTTCCGCTGCGCAAGGATTTCGATCTGCGCACGAAATTGCCGCCGTTCACCGGCGAGCGGCACAAGTTCCGCGAGGTGGAAGGCGAAGGCGTGTTCCAGGTGCCGGTGGGCCCGGTGCATGCCGGCATCATCGAGCCGGGGCATTTCCTGTTCAGCGTGGCGGGCGAACCGGTGCTTTATCTGCAACTGCGCCTGTTTTACACGCACAAGGGCACGGAGAAACTTTTTGAAAATCTGCCGGTGACGCACGGCGTGCGGCTGGCCGAAAGCATCTCCGGCGATTCCAGCTTCGCCCACGCCACGGCATTTTGCCATGCCATCGAACGCGCCGCCGAACGTGGAAGCGCCGCCACGGGCACGCGCGCTCCGCACGCTTTGCCTGGAATTGGAGCGCCTCTACAACCACATCGGCGACATCGGCGCGATTGCGACCGACGTGGCGTTTGTGGTGGCCAACATGCACGCCATGCGGCTCAAGGAACGCATCCTGCGCGTCAACGAACTGCTCACCGGCAACCGCCTGCTGCGCGGCATGGCCTGCCTAGGCGGCGTGCGCTTCGATTGGGACGGCGAACAAATCAAGGCCCTGGAAAAACTGGCGAGCGGAACTGGGACCGGAATTTGATTCGCTGGTCGAACTCATCGAAAATTCCTCGTCCACGCGCGACCGGCTGGAAGAAACCGGCATCCTGAAACCGAAGGTGGCGCGCGATCTGGGCGTCGTGGGCATCGCCGGACGCGCGTCCGGCTTCGACCACGATTTGCGGCGCGATTTTCCCCACGCGGCCTATGACCGGGTGAAATTCCGTGTGCCGGTTTATCCAGGTCGGCGACGTGGAACACCGGATGCAGGTGCGCATTGACGAGGTGCGCGAGTCGCTTTCCATCATCAAGCCAGCTCGTGGCGGACCTGCCCGGCGGCGCGGTGCGCGTGGAAATCGGCGAACTGCCCGCCAATCGCACCGCCCTGGGCTACGTCGAGGGCTGGCGCGGGGAGATTTTTCACTGGATCCGCACCGCGCCCGGCAACCGGCTGGCGCGTTGCAAAGTTAAGGATCCGTCGCTGCAAAACTGGCCGGCCTTGAGCGAGGCGATTTTGGGCAACATCGTGCCCGATTTCCCGGTCGTTAACAAAAGTTTCAACCTGTCCTACTCCGGCACGGATCGTTGAGGTGATTTATGTTTGAAATTCTCCGAAAAAGTCTGCGCACCGGCGTCGTAACGACGAGTTACCCGGAAACGCCGGTGGAAATTTCCCGGTTCGGCCGGGGCCGACCCGAAATTGACTGGCCCCAGTGGAAGGATGCGCGTCCGGCGGCCGCCGCCTGCCCGACAGGGGCGATTAGTTTTCAGGACGCCGGGGGTCGGCGCAACGTCCGGCTGGACCTGGCCAAGTGCACCTTCTGCGGTCTTTGCGCTGAAGCCGACAAAGCCATCCGCATGACCAACGTCTGCGAATGCGCCGCGCATCGCCGCGACGATCTGGTGACGGAAACCAGTTACAGCCTCAAGCCCGACGGTCAGCACGAACGATTGGTGGCCACCCCGGACAGCAAAAAATTCCACCTCAACAAAGCCGTTACGCTGGAGCCAGGTTCCCTGCACGTTTTGGGCCGTAAAATCAAAACTCAGGCGGATCGTGTGCTGGGCCGGTCATTGCACATTCGCGAGGTGGACGCCGGCTCGTGCAACGGCTGTGAAATTGAAATTGTCGGATTGAACAGTCCGGTCTATGACCTCGAACGGTTCGGCATTCACTTTGTCGCCTCGCCGCGGCACGCCGATATGCTTTTGGTCACGGGGCCGGTAACGCGAAACATGGAACTGGCGTTGCGCAAAACCTATGACGCGATGCCCGCGCCGCGCCTGGTGGTGGCGGTGGGCGCGTGCGGTTGCAGCGGCGGCATCTTCGGCCAAAATTATGCCACGGTGGGCGCCGTGGACGCCGTCCTGCCCGTGGACGTTTACATTCCCGGCTGCCCGCCGAATCCGCACGCATTGTTGCATGGCATTCTGGTGGCCATTGGCCGCCTTGCACCCGCCCCCAAACCTTCCCATGCTACGGGTTAATCTTCAGAGAGTCAGTCCAGATTGACAGACGGCCCCTGAACATCAGGCATTTCTAGCCTTGCCGTATTTTGGCATTTGTGAGTAAATTTTTGGCTGGTTGGTTAACAATCAATAAACAGTTTGCGCCGATGCTTAATCGGGCATGGTTCTATGCAGAGTATTACACGTAACAAGAAGGTGTTGGTTTGGTCCGGAAGTTTTTTGCTCGGCAAGATTCTCCTCATCAGTTCACTCGTGTTTTCAACCTCATGGGCACGGATGGCGGCGGCGTCTCTTTCCGCCTGTCCGTGCACGCTGACTTGGAACCAAAATCACGATCCCGCTGTCAGCGGCTACCGTCTGTATTATGGAATAGTCGGTTCGACGGCCACCAACCGCCTGAATGTGGGAATGGCCAATCTGGTCACGCTTAACAACCTGCTCTCATCCTCAAACTACTTTTTCTATGTGGTCGCCTATGACAGCAGCGGCATCGAAAGTCTCCCCTCCAACGTGATGTGTTACACTCCCCAAGCGCTATCCGCGATGAAGCTCACCCGATTGGCAAATGGAACCTTGAACCTTCACTTTCTAACGGCAACGGGAGCGGCCTGCCACGTCGAATTCACGTCGCTCAACCCGCCGCACTGGCAAATCCTGTGCGGCGCAACCGCCGACGCAACCGGCAATGTGACGATAACCAATCTGTTGCCGGGAAATTCTTCTGTCCAGCTCTACCGTGCCGTCCGGCCCTGACGGGAACGGCGCGGCCAATGTTCACGGATGAGCGGCGCGCAGAAATAAATTCAGGCTTTGTCAGGGAGCTTTTCAAAATCCATTTGCAGTCGCGGAGCAGTGACCGACAGTAGCCCACGGTGCAACCGTGGGACTTCCAACCACCAACCGCAAAAGCCCCGGACCGGGGCGAAAGAAATGTTTTAGCGGAATGTTTTCTGCCGCCCCTGCCGGGGCTTGAGCTTTTCGACGGCCAAACCCACGGTTTCACCGTGGGCTACTGTCTTGCGCGCCTCCGGCGCTGACACGGCAAGCCGATTTTGAAGACACATCCCAAGACGTGACTGGCAGGAAATTTAGTCTCAAAAGTGTGCTGGACAGAAACTTGAACGCGAAATACACTGGCGGCCATGAAACAGGATAAACTGCACAACGGGGCGTCCATTATCTGTTAGCCGTCATTCGCGCGTATGCCGAAAAAAGCGATAATTGTAGTCATAGCAGTGGTGTTGGCCATCGTTGTAGCTACAGTCATTCCAGCATTTATTCGGGCGCGTCCCACGACGGCATCGACTCCCCCTTGTGCCTTCCACCTGCAACAGATTGATATAGCTAAGAATCAGTGGGCAGTTGAAAATAGCAAAACCACTAACGATGTTCCGACATGGAATGATTTGCGGCCATACTTTCCGAGCTGGTTGTCATTGTCGAATGGTACGCCAGTTTGTCCAGATGGTGGTACGTACACTTTGGGACGAATCGGTGTGCCACCAACATGCTCAATCGGTGGATATAAGCATTCATTACGACCATGACGGCTAATAAGAGGATAGGCTGCAAAATAATTTGTATTCAAAACGAACCTCTGCTGCCGGTTTCAACGTTTCCCAAAATTGTCTCCGCGCCTTTGCGTTTTGGCGGTTAAATATTCCGGCTGAAAATCCTGCTCGCCAACGGCCCGGTTTTCGCCGATTTTATCCCGAATTGATATGTTTACCGGCACTTATACCGCCATTGTCACCCCGTTCAAAAACGGCGCCGTGGACGAAACCGCTCTCAACCGCCTGATTCAATTGCAAATCAAGGGCGGCGTGGACGGCATCGTGCCCGTCGGCACCACCGGCGAATCGCCGACGGTGGATTACGAGGAGCACATTCGCATCATCGAACGTTCGGTGGAATTTGCCCGCGGCAAAATCAAGGTCATCGCCGGCACCGGCGGGAACTCGACCAAAGAGGCGATTTATCTGACGCAACGGGCCGAGGATGTCGGCGCGGACGGTTCGCTCCAGGTCGCGCCGTATTACAACAAACCGTCGCAGGAAGGATTGTTCCAGCATTTCTGCGCCATCGCGCGCGCGACGAGACTGCCCATCGTGCTTTACAGCATCCCGGGACGCTGCGGCATTGAAATCGGCGTCGAGACGGTCAGCCGCCTGGCGCGCGAATGCAAAAACATCATCGGCATCAAGGAAGCCGGCGGCAGTTGCGACCGGGTTTCGCAGTTGCGCGCGGCGCTGGGTCCGAAATTCGAGATTTTGTCCGGCGACGATTCGCTGACGCTGCCGTTCATGGCCGTCGGCGCGCAGGGCGTCATCAGCGTGGCGTCGAACGTCATTCCGCGCGAAGTCGCGCAGATGGTGAACGCGTTCACCCGCGGCCAGATCCGGAAAGCGTCGCAACTGCACGCGAAATTTTATCCGCTGTTCAAGGATTTGTTCATCGAGACCAACCCGGTCCCGGTCAAGGCCGCGCTGGCGATGATGGGCTTGATTGAGGAAGAATATCGCCTGCCGCTCGTGCCGATGAGCGCGGACTAATCGCGCGAAATTGCGCGCGACGCTGGAGGCGTGTGGAATTTTGAAATGAAGCTGGAGTCCAAGCTTTAGCTTGTTCACGACATGGCTGAAGCCTGAACTCCAACATTGCGACTATGACCAAAATCATCATCACCGGTTCAAAAGGCCGCATGGGCAGGGCGCTCATCGCCTGCGCGCCGAACTTTCGCGAACTCGAAATCGTCGGCCAGATTGACATCGGCGACGATCTCGGCGCGGTCATTGCGCGCGGCGACGTGGTGGTTGATTTCAGTTCGCACACGGCCACGGCCGGGGTGGCCGAACTGTGCGCGCAGCACAAAAAAGCGCTGGTCATCGGCACCACCGGCCACACCGACACCGACACGTTTGAAATCCGGGAGGCGAAAGGCGCAGATCCCCATCGTCTGGGCGTCGAATTTTTCCACCGGCGTGAACACGCTGTTCTGGCTCACGCGCAAGGCGGCGGAAATTCTGGGACCGGACTTCGATCTGGAAATCGTCGAAATGCATCATCGCCTGAAAAAGGACGCGCCCAGCGGCACGGCGAAATCGCTGGCGGAAATCCTGGCCGACGTGCGCAAGCTGCAGCTCGACAAAGGCGGCGCGGCACGGCCGCGCCGGCATCGTCGGCGAACGCACGGCCACGGAAATCGGCATTCATTCCGTGCGCGGCGGCGACGTGGTGGGCGACCACACGGTCATTTTTGCGAACACCGGCGAGCGGCTGGAACTGACCCACAAGGCGTCGAGCCGCGACGCCTTTGCCAACGGCGCATTGCGCGCGGCGCTCTGGGTGGCGAAGCAAAAACCCGGCCTCTACGACATGCAGGACGTGCTGGGGCTGAAATGAAGGCTGACAGGCTAAAGGCTGATCTGAAATTGTCCAACGGACTGAAATGGCCCAATAACTGATGCCATCCTCCATCTTCCATCTTCCATCATCGCTGGCGATTATCGCTCTCGGCTCCAACCTTGGTGATTCGCGGCGAATCATTCTGGAGGCGATGGTGCGATTGCAGGAGTTTTCCGGCCAACCGCTGCTTAAATCCTCGCTGTGGCAAACCACGCCGGTGAATTGTCCGCCCAACTCGCCGCTGTTTGTGAACGCCGTGGCGGGTTTCGCGCCGCAGAAAAACGAAACGCCGGAATCGTTGCTGCATAAGCTCCGCGCGTTGGAAAAGGAATTCGGCCGGCCACCGAAAAAGGTTTTAAACGAGCCGCGGGCGCTGGATTTGGATCTGATTGCGTTCGGCACGGAAACACGAAATTCGCCGGAATTGACTTTGCCGCATCCGCGCGCGCATCTGCGCCGGTTTGTGCTTCAGCCGTTGCGTGAAATCGCGCCGGATTTGATCCTGCCGGGACAATCGAAAACCGTTGCCCAATTGCTGGCTGAACTGCTGGATGAAGAAACCGTCACACGGCTGGTGTAACGCACTATATGTTTAGTCCCATTTAGTGGTGGTGTGGCATACAATGCCATGCCTGCAAAAGAAGGATTATGGGACAAATATTACATGACAGCGCCCGCACAGACCGGCGGAGAAAAATTATTTGACAGGGGGCCGCTTTTATACCTACCGTTCGGTAGGTTTATGTCCAAGCACGGTCCCGAAACGCGGCGGCAGATTCTCCGGGCGGCGCTCCGGCGCTTCGCCAACGGCGGTTATGCCGCCACGTCCGTCCAGCAAATCGTGGACGACGCGAAGGTGTCCAAGCCGGCGCTGTATTATCATTTCCGCGACAAGGCGGATTTGTTTCAGTCGCTGGTCAGCGAGGCGCACGACGAACGGCTGCAGGTCGTGCAGCAGGCGGCCACCCGCAAATCCGATATTCGCGGACAGCTGATTGAAATCCTCGCGGCCCTGTTCGATTACTTTCACCAAAACCGGGACCTGACGCGCATCGCGTTCGCCACGGCGTTTGCCGCGCCGGGCGAGGTGCCGCCGGATTTGCGTTATCTCGACCGCTGCCAGCGCAACCTGGAATTCATCCGTTCGCTCATCAAGCATGCCCAGGCCGCCGGGAAACTGGATGACCGCTTTGACAGCCGGGACCTGGCTTACGGCTTTTATGGGCAGGCGCACCTTTACATCGCGGCGCACGTGCTGATGCCGGATTACCGCCTGAACCGCCGGTCGGCGGAGCGCATCGTGGACTTGTTCCTGGCGGGAGCCGACGCCAAAAGAAAACGGCGGGCGTCAACTTCAAGGAGGACAAAATAATGAAACGAAACATCATCATTGCCGTCGTCGCCGTGCTGGCAGTTGTTGTGGGACTGGCCGGGGTGAAGGCGTGGCAGTTCCACAAGCTCGTCGCCGCCGGCCAGGCGTTCGTCCAGCCGCCGGAGACGGTTTCCGCCGCCGTCGCGCATGAGGAAAAATGGCCGGACACCCTCACCGCCATCGGCTCGATCAGCGCCGAGCAGGGCGTGACGGTTTCGCCCGAAATTGCCGGCAAGGTGAGCGAGATCGCCTTTGAATCCGGCGTGGTCGTGGCCAAGGGCGACTTGTTGGTGCGGCTGGACACGTCGTCGGAAGAGGCGCAACTGCGGGCCATTGAAGCGCAGGTGGAACTGGCGCGGCTCAACGCCGAACGCGACCGCCAGTTGCGCGCGAACAACACGCTGTCGCAATCCGAACTGGACGCCGCGGAGGCGGAGCTCAAACAGAACCAGGCCAATGCGGATGCACTCCGCGCGACCATTGAAAAGAAAAACATCCGGGCGCCGTTCACCGGCCAACTGGGCATCCGCTTGGTCAATCTCGGCGAACTGTTGGACGTGGGCAAACCGATCGTTTCGCTGCAATCATTGTCGCCGGTCTATGCCGATTTTTCGTTGCCCCAGCAGGAATTGGCGCGACTCAGGACGGGGTTGCCGGTGCGGGTTTCCTCCGACACATACCCCGGCCAGCGGTTTGAAGGCGCGCTGACCGCCCTCAATCCCGATCTCGACCAGACCACGCGCAGCGTGCGGTTGCAGGCCACGTTTGAAAACGCCGAAAAAAAGCTGCGCCCGGGGATGTTCGTGCGCGTCGAGGTGATTTTTCCGGAAGAGCAAACCGTGCTGGCGATTCCCGCGACGGCCATTTTGAGCGCGCCGTATGGCGATTCGGTTTACGTGATCGAATCCAACCCGACGAATTCAACGCTGGTGGCCCGCCAGCAGTTTGTCCGCACCGGCCGGTCCCGGGGCGATTTCATCAGCATTCTCTCCGGCCTCAAGGCGGGCGAACGCGTGGTGAGCGCGGGCGTGTTCAAGCTGCGCAACGGCATATCCGTGCAGGAAAACAACGAGGCCACGCCCAAGCCGTTGAACTCGCCCAAACCGGGGGATAGCTAATTTCGTGAACATCCAACAACCAACAACCAACATCGAACATCCAATGTTTCGGCATTTGAAACTCACTGGATGTTGGGTGTTCGATGTTGAAGGTTCGATGTTTTCCCACCCAAGAGCATGAAGTCCTTCACTGACCTGTTTATCCGGCGACCGGTGCTGGCGCTGGTGGTGAACCTGGTGATTTTAATCGCCGGATTCCAAGCCATCCGCTCGCTCAACGTCCGCCAGTATCCGCGCAGTGAAAACGCCACCGTCACCGTCACCACCGTCTATGTCGGCGCCAGCGCCGAGCTGGTGCGCGGCTTCATCACCACGCCGCTCGAACGCGCCATCGCCGCCGCCGACGGCATTGAATACCTGCAATCGAGCAGCGCGCTGGGCCTGTCCACCATCACCGCCCGGCTCAAGCTGAATTATGACGCCAACAAGGCGCTCTCCGAAATCAGCTCCAAGGTGAATCAGGTCCGCAACGACCTGCCACCGGAGGCTGAAGTGCCCGTCATCAATATCGAGTCCGCCGACTCGCAGATCGCCTCCTGTTATTTGCGTTTCAACTCGGATATTCTGGAGCCGAACCAGATCACCGATTATCTCGTCCGGGTGGTCCAGCCCCGGCTCACCGCGCTGGAAGGCGTGCAGCGCGCGGACATCCTGGGCGGGCGCACCTTTGCCATGCGCATCTGGCTCAAACCCGACCGTCTGGCGGCGTTCAACATCAGCCCGAACCAGATTCGCCTGGCGCTCGTGAACAATAATTTCCTTTCCGCCGTCGGCCGCACCAAGGGTTCGCTGATCCAGGTGAACCTGACCGCCAACACCGATTTGCGCTCCGTCGAGGAATTCCGCAATCTCGTCATCCGCCAGTCTGGCGACCAGTTGGTTCGGCTGAGCGACGTGGCCGACGTGGTGCTGGGGGCGGAGGATTACGACTCGGAGGTGCGCTTTGACGCCCAGAAGGCGGTCTTCATGGGCATCTGGGTTTTGCCCAACGCCAACTCGCTGGACGTGATCAAGCGGGTGACCGCCGAAATGGAAGCCATCAAAAAAGAGCTGCCCAGCGGACTCGACGGCGGCATCGCGTATGACGCCACGAAATACATCAATGACGCCATTCACGAAGTGGTCCGCACGCTGGCCGTCACACTCATCATCGTCGCCATCGTTATTTTCCTGTTCCTCGGTTCGCTGCGGTCGGTGCTGATTCCCCTGGTGGCGATTCCCGTCTCACTGATTGGCGCGGTGTTCCTGATGCAGGTGTTCGGGTTCACGCTTAACCTGTTGACGCTGCTCGCCATTGTGCTGGCCGTCGGACTGGTGGTGGACGACGCGATTGTGATTGTGGAGAACGTGGAGCGCCACGTCCGGGAAGGCAAAACGCCCACCCAGGCGGCGCTGCTGGGCGCACGCGAACTGATCGGGCCGGTGATTGCCATGACCATCACGCTGGCGGCGGTTTATGCGCCCATCGCATTTCAGGGCGGGCTGACGGGGTCGCTGTTCCGCGAATTCGCCCTCACGCTGGCCGGCGCGGTGTTCATCTCCGGCATCGTCGCCCTGACCCTGTCGCCAGTGATGTCCTCCAAACTGCTCAATGCCGAACGCGAAGAGCACGGACTGGCCGGCCGGATCAACCACGATTTCGACCGCCTGCGCAAATTTTACGGCCGGGTGCTGGACGCGACGCTGGTGGCGCGCCCGGCAATCTATGTCATCTGGATTGGCTTGAGCATCGTAGCCGCCACCATGTTCTACATGGCATGGCAGGCCAAGGACCTCGCGCCGACGGAGGACCAGGGTTTTATCATGGGCATTATCGAAGCGCCGGCGGATGCAACGGTGGATCAAACCACGTTCTACACCGATGCTCTCGCCCGCGAGTTTGACCAAGTGCCCGAAAAGGATCAGATATTTCAAATCACTTTCCCAGACAATGGCTTCATGGGTATTGTGCTCAAGCCGTGGGGCGGGCGGAAGCGCACGGTTTTCCAGATCATGCCCGGCGTGCAGGCCCTGGCCAATCGCATCCCCGGAATTCGTTCCACGATGGTCCCGCCGCCCGCGCTGCAAGGCGGCGGAAATTTCCCGGTGGAATTCATCCTGTCCGCCACCGCCGAGCCGGAACAGATTCTGTCGTTTCGCGCAGCAGTTGCAGCAAATTGCCGCCACCAACGGCATGTTCGCGTTTCCGCCCATCATTGACCTCAAGATTGACCAGCCGGAGGTGGAACTGATCCTGGACCGCGACAAGGTGGCCGCGCTGGGGCTGGACATGGCAACAGTGGGGGCGGACCTCGCGACGCTGGTGGGCGGCAATTATGTCAACCGCTTCGACTTTGCCGGCCGCAGCTACAAGGTCATCCCGCAGCTCAAACGCATCGAGCGTCTGACGCCCGACCAGTTGGAGAACAACTATGTGCAGGGGCCGAACGGAAAACTGATTCCGGTCAGCACCTTTGCGACGCTGCAAAAGAAAACCACGCCGCGTGCGCTCAACCGCTTTCAACAACTCAACTCGGTCACCCTCAGCGGCGTGGCCATCCGCCCGCTGGACGAGGCGTTGAAATCCCTGGAAGCCGCATCCGCCAAAATTCTGCCGAAAGGCTACAAACTGGATTACACCGGCGAGTCCCGCCAATTGCGGACCGAAGGCAACAAGTTTTTATTCGCGTTTTCGCTTTCGGTGGTGCTGATTTTTCTGGTGCTGGCGGCGCAGTTCAACAGTTTCCGCGACCCGCTGATCATCCTGCTGGGGTCGGTGCCGCTGGCCATGTTCGGCGCGCTGATGTTCTGTTTTCTCAAAATGCCGGGGCAGAACATGCCCTTCTGGACCAACGGCTGGACCACCACATTGAACATTTATGCGCAGGTCGGGCTGGTGACCCTCGTCGGATTGGTCTCGAAAAACGGCATCCTCATCGTGCAGTTTGCCAACGAACTTCAGCGGCAGGGGCGGACCAAGATCGCGGCGGTGCGCGAAGCCGCCCTGCTGCGGCTGCGTCCCGTGCTGATGACCAGCGTGGCCACCGTGGCCGGCAATATCCCGCTCGTTCTCGTCACCGGCGCGGGCGCGGCGGCGCGCAACTCCATCGGCATCATGATCGTCGCCGGCATGGCTTTCGGCACGCTGTTCACCCTGCTGGTGATTCCCTCCATCTACGTCTTGATCGCCAAACAACACGCCGGCGAAAACCGAAACATCCGAACACCGAATGACTAAACCATATCGCTGGTGCGAAATGACTAAACCATAATGACGAATGACCAAAGAATTCCAAAATGTCCAAATGACGAACGGCTTTGGCAATTTGTCATTCGAGCTTCGTCATTCTTTCGCCATTAGGATTTAGGAATTAGTCATTTCAATTTTTATGAACGACAATCCATCCACCGCCAATCCGCCATCCGCCGCTCCCAAGGGCAATGGCGCAAAACTGGCCCGACTGAATTCGCCGCTGATTCCTCTGGCCGGCGACGGCGGCGCTCGCCGTGCTGTTGTTTTTTGCGCTGTCTTATCTCAACGGTTATTTGACGCACGAATCCACGGACGACGCGTTTGTCGAGGGCCACGTCGTTTCCATCGCGCCAAGTGTGGGCGGAACAGTTGTTGCCGTTCACGTCCTCGACAACCAGATGGTCCGCTCGAACGAATTGCTGGTGGAAATTGATCCGGCGAGTTACTTAATCGCCGTCTCACAAAAAGATGCTTCCGCCGAGGCGCAATTGGCCAATTACAAGGCATTTCTGGCTGGTTACGAATTGATGCGCACCAAGGTGACCACCGCCGAAGCCACCGCCAGACAATCGAAGGCCGATGCCGACGCCGCCGAGGCCACCGCCAGCCGCGCGCAGGCGGATTTCCAGCGGATGGAGGAATTGCAGAAGCAGAACACGATTTCGCGGCAGGAATTTGACGCTTCACAAGCCGCGAACCAATCCGCGCAGGCGAATTTGAACGCTGCCAGACAAAAGGTTGCTGTGGATGATTCGAAGGTGGACGAGGCCAAGGCAACCTTGGCGGCGACCGAAGCCGCCATTACAATGGCCTTGGCTCAGTGGAAAGAGGCGCAGACGAATATCGCGGCAGCGCAACTCAACCTTTCCTACACGAAAGTTTTCGCGCCCAGCGATGGCCGCGTGACGCGCAAGGCGGTCGAAACCGGCGATTACGTGCAGACGGGGCAGACGCTTTTGTCCATCGTGCCGAACGAGGTCTGGGTCGTCGCCAATTTCAAGGAATCGCAGCTCAAGCACATGAAACCCGGCCAGCCGGCGCTCGTTGAGATTGACGCGCTGGGCAAAACGTTGCGCGCACACGTTGACAGCGTTCAGGCTGGCAGCGGCGCGCGGTTCAGCCTGCTCCCGCCGGAAAACGCGACGGGCAATTACGTGAAGGTGGTCCAACGGGTGCCAGTGAAAATTGTTTTCGACGAGCCGCTGCCCGCCGACCACGTGATTGGACCCGGCCTGTCTGTGACGCCGGACGTTTGGGTCAGTTCATTTTCGTTGCCGGAGTGGGTGATTGGCCTGCTCGCGCTGATTTTGACCGGTGCAGCGCAATTTGCTTTTCGTTCCGTCTTGAACCGGAAGCAGGTTTAGTTCGCTTTCGCGGCAAAGGCAACGTAGCTGCCGTTGTTATGCGCGTTCTTTCGCAAGCCAGATGCAGTGGATGCAATATGGCTTTCCATATTGGTCGTTGAAGTAGAGGCGATGGTCTTTCGGCACGCGCTCCATAAAGTAGACGCGGGGGTCTTTCGGCACTCGCTTCAATTCGTTGAGGTCAAAATTGAGCGGAAGAGTGAATTTGATTGAGCAGCATCTGCGCTGCAAAGGTTCAAATCGTCTGCCGGCGTTGATTGTGGCAGCGACTATTAAGGCTGCGGAAATTAAATGGGCTGGCAACGAAGAACAGGGCGGAGCGGTCGGCGATGTACAAATCACCGTTCCCGGCGGTCGCAAAATGGTGACGCGTTGTGAGATGAAGAACAAGGCCGTGCAGCGCGGCGACATTGACCGCGCGCTCCAGAAAATCGCCGCACAAGGGAAACATGTTCAAAACTACATCTTCATTTCGACCGAAGCCGTGGCTGACGACATTCGTGAATATGCCCGCTCCAAATATGACGAAACGGGCGGTGTCGAAATTGCGATTCTCGATTGCATCGGATTCCTGCGGCATTTCCTGCATCTCTTTCACCGGCTGCGGAAGGATTTCCTCGACCAATACCAAACTTTCGTTCTTCACGAGCCGGACAGCGCGGGAAGTCAGGGCTTGAAAAAGGCGTTTCTCGCCTTGCGCCAGGTGGCGGAAAGCGCGGATTAAACATTACCCGTCCATGCCAGCCGGTGTCGCGAGAATTGATAGAATTGAAGCAGACGTGGAGCGTTTGTTTTCGCAGGAGTTGCCGCCAGGCCAAGCGCCAAGCAATGAAAACCGAACGCGCTTGAATTTTCCCCGGTTTGCGATTATCCAATGGCCATGAGCATCGCCGAATTGCCCATCCAGATTGACCGCGAAAAAATCGCGGAGTTTTGCCGCGCCCGGGGCATCCGCCGGTTGAGCCTGTTCGGTTCGGTCTTGCGGGATGACTTCGATCCCGCGCGCAGTGACGTGGACGTGCTGGCGGAATTCGAGCCGGACGCGCTGAAAGGGGTTGGATTTCGTTACTTTGGCTACGGCGAGGAATTGGCCGCCATTGTCGGCCGCAAGGTGGATTTTTGTTCGCGCCTTAACAAATACGTTGAGGCGGCTGTCCGCCGGGAGGCGATTCCGATTTATGAGCGCGCATGACCCGCAGGCGACGTTGCGGCAGATTCAAGACGCGGCCCGCCGTCTCCAGGCGATTTGCGCGGGCAAGACCCTGGAACAGTTGCTGGCCGACTGGCAGGCGACCGCCGCGCTGGAGCGGTTCATCGAAATCGTGGGCGAGGGTGTGAAACGGCTGCCAATGGATTTGCGGTCGCGGCATCCATCCGTGCCGTGGAAGGAAATCGCCGGCACACGGGATCATTTGAGCCACGGATACGACGATGTGGATTATCAAGTGTTATGGGATGCGGTGCAGAAGGACGTGCCTGTGCTCCTCGCAACCATTGGGCAGATGCTCAAAGAGCTGGAAAACCCCCACGGGAAGAATCGTTGACGATCAAGCAACAAACCAGCGCTTTCCCGGCAGGCTGGGAAACCCCGCCGGGTTGGAACCGGAAATCAAAATGACTAAAGAATGACAAAGCGCAAATGCCCCATGAAGACGAAGGCCCAACGATTGGATTCGGATTTTAAACATTGGGATTTCTTTCGTCATTCGTGCTTCGTCATTAGTCATTGATTTTCTCCCATGCCCGACGGCTCACATCATCAAGACTGGCACCCGCGCCATAATCCCTGGTTCATCGCGGTGGCGGTGATGATGGCGGTGTTCATGGAGGTGCTCGACACGTCCATCGCCAACATCGCGCTGCCTCACATCGCCGGCAGCCTTTCGGCGACCACCGACGAGGCGACCTGGGTGCTGACCAGCTATCTCGTTTCCAACGCCATCATCCTGCCGATGACCGGCTGGCTGGGAAATTATTTTGGCCGGAAACGCGTGCTGCTGTCCTGTGTGGCGATCTTTACATTCGCCTCGGTGTTGTGCGGACTGGCGTGGAATTTGCAAACCCTGATTCTGGCGCGCATTTTTCAGGGCATCGGCGGCGGCGCGATGGTGCCCATCGCCCAGGCGGTGCTGCTGGAAAGTTTTCCCATGAACAAGCGCGGTGTGGCCATGGCGGCGTTTTCCATGGGCGTGATTGTCGCGCCCATCCTCGGCCCAACACTCGGCGGCTGGATTACCGACAATTATTCCTGGCGCTGGATTTTTTACATCAACGTGCCGTTCGGCATCGCCGCGGTGCTCCTGCAACAATGGCTGGTCGAGGACCCGCCCTACATCAAGCGCAACGAGAAGGCGGACATTGATTTCATCGGGTTCGGCCTGCTGGCAATCTGGCTGGCGACGCTGCAAATCACCCTGGACAAGGGACAGGAGGAGGACTGGTTTCAATCCAACTGGATTTGCTGGTTCGTAGTCATCTCGGTCTGTTCATTGATTGGATTCATCGCGCGGGAATTTACGGCCGAGCATCCGCTGGTGGACTTGCGCGTGTTCAAGAACCGCAACTTCGCCGTCGGCGTCCTGCTGATGCTGTCGCTGGCCGCGATTCTTTACGGCACCACGGCGGAATTGCCGCTGTTTTTGCAGACATTGATGGGTTACCCGGCGTTGCAAAGCGGTTATGCGATGAGCCCGCGCGGCATCGCGGCGTTCGTCACCACGTTTTTCATGGGGCGTCTGGTGGGGCGCGTCCGGACGCGCTGGATGCTATGTTTCGGCTTCACCATGCTGGCCGTGTCGTCGTTCATGTTGAGCGACATCACTTTGCAGGTGAGCCAGATGCGCGTCATCTGGCCGAGCATTGTCAACGGCATCGCCATCAGTTTCATCTTCGTGCCGCTGACCACGACGACCATGAGCCAGTTGCGCCAGCAGCAAATCGGCAACGCCACCGGAATTTTCAATCTCATGCGCAATCTGGGCGGCAGCATCGGCATCGCGTTCGTCACCACCATGCTGGCGCGCGGCGCGCAGACGCATCAGGCGCTCATGGTCGGGCATCTGACGCCGACCGATCCGGTGTTCATGCAACGGCTGGCCGCCGCGCAACACGCGCTGGCCCGGCACACCGACATCGTGACCGCAAAAACCCAGGCCTACAGCATGATTTACCAGACCCTCGACCATCAGGCGCATCTGTGGGCGTTCGTGGACAATTTCCAGCTGTTTGGCCTGCTGGCGCTGTGCGGCATCCCGCTGATTTTCCTGTTCAAACGCGTGCAGCAGGTCAAGAAGCCGGCAGCAGCAGCGCATTGAACTTTTCAAAACAAATGAAATAAAACCTGCGCTCTCTCGCCGACGATGAATCGTCCGACTGGCAGGCGCTTGAATCATACCGTAGCGGCGTCTCGGCAGAGCGCCGTTGTTTCAAAATCCGAAGAATGGCGGCGCTCTACCGAGACGCCGCTACGCCACCAGTCGGTAATTTTTCACGCACACCGCGTGAAATTTTTTCGCGCTGACCGGTTCATGTCCGAACATCCCGTGAAAATCGCATGGGGCAATTGGGTGGGGCGAGACTACTGGCGAGCCGCCATACAGTCATAAAACCTTGATTTCCGGCTCGCGGGGACGCTCGCCCCACCAGTCTCAGTTAAACGGACCTGTTGCCAGAAATAATGCTTGGCACTGGCGGTGCTGATGATTCAATTGGCAATATGAAAACCCGATGCGCAACCCACCGAATCCGGGGATTCACCCGGGTTGAATTATTGGTCATCATCGGCGTGCTCGCACTGCTGGCCGCCATGGTTTTTTCCGCACTGAATGCCGCAAAGGCCATTAAACAAAGGATTAACTGCGTCAACAACTTGAAGCAAATCGGTCTCGCCTTCCGAGTTTGGGAGGGAGACAACTATGACAAATATCCTATGGAGGTCTATGCGACAAACCAGGCGATGATGAAGCTGGTTGGCAGCGGCAACGCCCATCTTCTCTGGCGGACAATATCGTGCTTGCAGTCAACCAATGAATACTACCTGCGCACGCCAGAATACTTGTATTGTCCGGCGGATACCACGCGCAAGGCCGCGACCAATTTCAAGGATTTAAGCGATGCCAACATCAACTATTTTCTCAGCTTGGACGCGGTTGAAAGATATCCACAGATGATTCTGGACGGCGACGACAACCTGGCCGAGGATGGCGTGCGCGTTAAGCCCGGTATTTTGAATCTTTGGACCAACAACATCGCGTGGACCAAAGAACGGCATCTGGGCAATGGCAACATCGGCCTGGCCGACGGCTCGGTGATGCAAACCACCAGCGAGGGTTTGAATTCTGCGTTTGTTTCAAGCACTAACGGCGTCTCCACGAACAACACTCCGAACCGGTGGGTGATTCCGTAAGCCGAAGATTTTGGACTGCGGTGGCAGAGCGCAGCGGCGACACCGCTTTTCTACGGAGGACAGAGCTTCCAAAGCGGCGTGGCCTTCGCTTCCCGCCGCAGTCCAAAAAGATTTGGTTGCGGTGGTCTGCGACCGTCGCAAATTCAATTTTCAAAAATCACCGGCGATGATGCGCGTCACAGGCCCGGTTGATCGGCACTTCCGGCGCGAGGCTGTTAGGCTGCACGACCTTGTTCTCCAGCATCCACGCCTCGACTTCCTCGCCGCTGATGTCGGCGAGCATCTGGCCGTTGATCTCAACGCATGGACTCAACATTTGCCCGCTCTTTTCCATCATTTCCTGGCGCTGGACCGGGTCATTGATGATGTCGCGGTCTTCGAATGGCAGGTCGTATTTCTTGAGCACGGCGCGCACGCCGTTGCTCCAGCCGCAGGTCGGTTTCAGATAGGCGATGATTTTGGGCGTTTCCATGGTTTTGTATAAATTGTCTTTACTATGACAACAAAGTGCCACAAACCGGAGCGTGGGGCAAGGCTCATTTTTGATAACGACTTCCGATGGCACGGATAAACTCTTCAATGTTTTAAGCTAACCGGCGCTCACAAAATTGCGGATCACGGCGATCTCCTCTTCGCCGGCGACGGTGTGCGCCTTCATAAATTCGTGCCATTCGACGGACAGTCCGGCGGCCTTGAGCAACGGAATCTGCGGGCGCACCTTGTCAATCGGAATCATGGGGTCGCTCGTGCCGTGCGTCATGAGCAGGCGCTGCTGGCGCGCGACGGGCGAAAGTTCCTGCGCCAGTGTTTCCGGTTCAAAAATCCAGCCGCTGATGCCGATGATGCCCGCCAGCCGATGGGGATAATGCAGACCGGTTTCGATGGCCATGAGGCAGCCCTGCGAAAAACCGCCGAACGTGATTTGTTCCGCCGGGAACCCTTTGGCGCGCAAATCATCGAGCAGGGCGAACAATAATTTCCGGCTGCGGTGGACGCCGGGAACCATGTTGTCCAAATCGAACCACGAGTAACCGCCGTAGTAGTCGTCCGGCGCATTGACGAGCAGATAATTCAGCCACGGCAGGTTCATCACCTCCGGGAACCAGCGCCAGCCGTCCACGCTGTCGCCCAGCCCGTGCAACATCACCATCAATCGCCTTGTGCCGGCGGGGCGGGATTCAGCGGCGGGAATCAATTCGCTGTGCAACATAAAACAAAAAGCATGTTTGGCAGGCTCGGTTTCGTCAATGTCCAAACGAAAGGGATGCGGTTCTCCTGGAAGCGCCGGCGTCCCGCCAGCGCGGTGGTGAGCCGAAAACGGAACCCGTCGGCGAGACGTCAGCGCTCCCAGGAACTGTGCCGGGTTCAATGGTTCAAGGTGCGATAAAATGTTTCGGGGAATTCTCTCCCCCACGCGGAGAGGGAAACACGTTCCCCGCGTCTTTGGAAAACCCGGTGCGGGATTGATCGGACGGCCATCCTCCAATTCAGGTGCAGCGGCTTTCGGGAGAAAGCCGCCGTTGAATTCCTGCCACAGTTTGCGGCGCTCTGCCGAGACGCCGCTGCGTCACAGCACCAGCCGGATTGAAATTTCAATCCGGCTGTTTTAGTATCGCTTCCGCAGATTTCCTTACGGCTCCAACCAGTTCTCTATGGCTGCTTGAGCCGGAAGAACAAATTCCCCGTCGGCGGGGTGATGGTGATGCTGTTCGTGCCGTTGCTCGTGTTGATGGTATAGCCACTCGTTGACCAACCGCCTGGCGCGGCGAGACTGTTGTTTTGCTGCAAGGTGTAACTGCCGGTGCTTGGCCAAGAGACAATGACGCTGTTGCCGGACTGCGCGATGCTCAAGTTCGGCAACCCGGCAGTTTGCACCACGGAAATCAACGCCCAGAATCCGCCGGTGAGCGAATAATTCCCGCCGGTCATCGGCCCGCCGGCATCGTGCTGGCCGATGGTGCCGCTCACTTGATAGGTGCCTCCGGTGCTGGTGCCGCCGCCGCCGGAGATTTTGAACCAGTCAATCGTGTAATTTTGGGCGCGAAGAATACACGAGTTGGTGACAAGAAATAAAACCACCAGCCATGAGAACTTGGAAAATGTTGCTTTCATAATCGAATCGTTTTACTCATGGCAATTTCAAGAGCGACCTGACTCCTGAAGACGACTGAATGCGAAACTTGGACGCATTCGGCGAATTTGTCACTCCTAGGAGAATGCCGTAGTTCGTCCCATTTTTATCGAAGCGCAATGGTGAATTCGTCGAACCCGGTCCTTCGCAGGCCAGTTCGATGATTGCGGTTCCGTCGTAGGCACGGAGGCCGGCGTCCACACTCGCCACTTCATACTCGTAAGCTCCAATGTCGAACCCATAGACGGAAGGCCGGGGCAGCCCCCGCTGGTCGGTAGTAAGGCCGTGGATGGTTTGGCCTACGCCAATGGCCGGACTGCCGGGCAACAACGCCATGGTCCATGTTGGGCCGCCGTTGTTAGTCAACGGACCTAAATCAGGATTGGTGTTGGTGAAACTGCCGGAATTGGTGAAAGCCAGTGTCGCGTCGGAACTCAAGTTGTTTCCCGCGTCGGTGATTGCGCCACCCCAATAATTTCCGCCGGAAGCGGAGTTCGCAATAATGCAGTTTATCAAAACCAATTGTCCCACTCCCTGGCCAAGATTGCCGCCCACACCGCCGCCAACGGAACCAGAACCGTCATTGCCACTGCCGCAATTTCCCGGCGACCCCGGATATCCAGCCCCGCCGCCGCTGGCAGAGCCGTTGGAAAAAGTCGTGTTGACTATTGTGATATTGCCTTGGTTGTTGTAAAGGCTGCCGCCATAGCCGTTGCCGCCGTTGCCGCCTTGACCGCCCGGCCCACCATAATCACATCTCCAGCAATACTCGGGGCATTGTTGATCACAGGATCCAAAAGAGTTATAGTGGCAACAATACCAGCCACAAACATATTGAACTTCAGAACCGTCATAACCTTCTCCACCGGTTCCGCCGTGACCGCCAACGGCTTGGTTGTTGTAGAAAGTGCAATTGGTGATGGCAATGCTT
The DNA here is from genome assembly GCA_963820205.1 of uncultured Verrucomicrobiae bacterium. Classification (GTDB taxonomy): domain Bacteria; phylum Verrucomicrobiota; class Verrucomicrobiia; order Limisphaerales; family UBA11358; genus UBA11358. The sequence continues at coordinate 64,111 of CAWFZJ010000077.1, read as the reverse complement.
CCTCCACCAAGATTGCATAGCGCACCGCCCAAAGCATAGCCGCCACTCCCGCCTTGGCCGCCCGCAGCATACTGCTGAGCGCCTTGAACGCCGGTGTGGCCGGTCCCGCCAGTAATGCTGTTGTTGACAAACGTGCTGCCGCTGACAACCAATGCGCCACCGTTGTCATTGCAGATGGCGCCGCCGTAAACATTGCCTCCAAGATTATTGGTTCCAACGGCAATGTTGTTGCTAAACGTGCAGTTGACCACGGTGACAATGCCGCCATTGTTGTAAATGCCACCGCCAGCGATGCTGTTGCTGCCATTGGCAATGGTCAAATTCCGCAAGGTCAAATTCACGCCGGGATTGACGGTGAAAATGCCAACATTGTTGTTCCCGCTGATGGTCACGTTTTGCCCCGTTCCGTTCAAGGTGATGTCCGAGGAAATAATCAAGGTGTTCGTAATGCCAATCGTGCCACTAACGGAAAAAGTCACATTGCTGCCATTGCAAATCGCGGTGTCCAGAACAGATCCCAGCGGTACGCTGACAATGATACTTTTAAGCTGGAAGATAAAATTATTTGAAGAAATGCCTGTGCCAGCGGGAGCGGTCAGTGCGATCGGCCCGGTGCGGCGCAGTCTGGAACGGTGGCAGTTATCTGACTGTTGGAATTGATTGAGAAAGCGGCTGGCACACCATTGAAGGTCACATTGAAGACGGTGTTAAAACTTGTGCCATTGATGATTACAGTTGTTCCTACAGGACCATTATTGGGCGTGAAGCTGGTGATGCCCGGCAGAACGTAAAACAAATTTGAACTGGTGGCGGTACCATTGGTCGCCAGCAATGTGATATAACCCGTGCTGGCATTGGTGGGAACGGTGGCGGTGATTTGAGAGGCTGAATTGATCAAAAAAGCGGCGCTCTGACCGTTAAATAAAATATTGGTGGCGCCGACCAAATTCGCCCCGGTAATGATGACGCTCGTCCCGGCAGCCCCGTTGGTTGGTAAAAAACCGGTTATCAGGGGCGGGTAAGTAATCACAAGTGTGTTGGTCAGCACCGAGAGCGTGTCACCGCCTTCGTTTGCGCAGATCAAATCCATCCATCCATCCCCGTTGACATCCGCCGCAGTGACCGAACGAGGCGAGCTGCCCACGCCATAGGTGCCGGAGAGCACAAATCCGCCGCTGCCATTGTTGGTCAGCACCGAGAGCGTGTTACCGCCTTCGTTTGCGCAGATCAAATCCATCCATCCATCCCTGTTGACATCCGCCGCAGTGACTGAAACAGGCCCGCTGCCCACGCCATAGGTGCCGGAGAGCACAAACCCGCCGCTGTCATTGTTGGTCAGCACCGAGAGAGTATTACCGCCATCGTTCGCGCAGATCAAATCCATCCATCCATCCCCGTTGACATCCGCCGCAGTGACCGAATGAGGCACGCTGCCCACGTCATAGGTGCCGGAAAGCACAAACCTGCCTTTGCCATCGTTGGTCAGCACCGAGAGCGTATTACCGCCATCATTCGCGCAGATCAAATCCACCCATCCATCCCCGTTGACATCCGCCGCAGTGACCAAAAGAGGGTCGCTGCCCACGTGATAGGTGCCGGAGAGCACAAACCCGCCTTTGCCATTGTTGGTCAGCACCGAGAGCGTGTTACCGCCTTCGTTCGGGCAGATCAAATCCATCCAGCCATCCCTGTTGACATCCGCCGTAGTGACCGAAAAAGGTTCGCTGCCCACGCCATAGGTTCCGAAGAGCACAAACCCGCCTTTGCCATTGTTGGTCAGCACCGAGAGCGTGTTACCGCCGTAGTTCGCGCAGATCAAATCCATCCAGCCATCCCCGTTGACATCTGCCGCAGTAACCCAAAGAGGCTCGCTGCCCACGTCATAGGTGCCGGAGAGCACAAACCTGCCTTTGCCATTGTTGGTCAGCACCGAGAGCGTGTCACCGCCTTCGTTCGGGCAGATCAAATCCATCCAGCCATCCCCGTTGACATCCGCCGCAGTGACCGAACGAGGCTCGCTGCCCACGCCATAGGTGCCGGAGAGCACAAACCCGCCGGAGTTGGTCACACTATAGCCCTGGGCGCAATCAATTACGGCAAAGAGACTGCCGAGCGCAATTCCTGTAAACAGCAGTTGTTTTATCTTCATGGCAGTTGGCTACAGTCTTTTAAGAGCCATTTGTGCAACAAGACGATGCCGGTTCTTGACAGTGAATTCTCATGGCAAATCAGTTCGCAGCCAGATTTGTCCCGTGACCGGGCTGGGCGGGTCGGCGGTGAGGTTTTGGATGACCAATCCACCCACGGCATTGATTGTGCCGCTCAAGGTCACATTGCTCGCATTGTTCGTCACCACGGCGGCAGGTAACTGTGCCGGGTGAAGTATGCCTGTCAAGCTCGCCGCCGGCACTACAGTCAGCACCGCACTGGGAATAACCCCGCTGGAAAGTTGCGACGCATTGAGGTTGGTCAACCCGCCACCATCGCCCGCGAAAACCGAGTTGGTGACAAAAGAATTGGTAATGGCGATGCCGGAAACGACGTTGCTCGCCAAGGCCGCGTTGCCCGCCAGATTCGCCGTGATGGTTCCAGCAGAGAAGTTCCCGCTGTCGTCGCGCGCCACAATGGTTCTGGCCGTGTTGGCGTTGGTGGCAGCGTTGGCCGCGCTTGCGCCAGCGGCCACATTCGCCGCCGGTTGCCCGCCCATACTCGAAACGACGGTGGCACTTTGCGTTCCCGTCACATCGCCGGAAAGTGGGCCGGAAAAGTTGTTGGCCGTCGTCGCCGTCGCCGCGCTGACGGCGGCCGCTGCCGAAGTCGCGCTGGTTGCCGTCGCCGCATTGCCGCTGATGTTGATGCCCGCTGTGCCCGCGCTCAAATTTGCTGGGTTCAAGCTCGTCAGACCCGAACCGTTGCCTGTGAATGCACCATTCAGGATGACCGAACTTTGATTGTTCGTCAGCACTGCGCCGGGCAGTTGTGCCAATGGCACCGTGCCGCTCAACTGCGCCGCAGGCAACGTGCCGAGCAGGTTGCTGGCCGTGTTGGCCATGATGGCATACGGCACCGGCAGGATTGGCTGGCGTGGAAACAGCGTGGTAAAGGCGCCACCTCCATTCGTCCGCGCGGCGATCTCCAGCCAGTAGTTCGAGCCGTTGAAGGCGCCGCCGCAGTCCAGCGTGGCGATGAACAGACCGTTGCTGACGCTGGTGGCGCTGTTGGTGACCGGCCCGGCAATTAGGGCGCCGGGGCTATTGGTGGAATCGTAAATCGCAAATCGTAAATCGTAAATTCCTGTGGCTGGACTGCCATTGTCATTCAACCGGCCTTGATAGCTGAAGGCGGTGCTTTGCGCAAAGGTTGAGGGTTGAAGGTTGAGGGTTGAGAGCAAAGCCAGCAATGCAAGTATGAGAATGGTGTGATTTGATTTGGTCGGTTTCATGGTGCTCCTCCGGGTATGAGAATCTCCTCTGGGCAGTTCGGGGTTCCAAGCATCCGCCCCAAAGTCCAAACCCGTCACCGGCGTGATGAGGTCGTGTCGCATGGAATCAGTAGGTTAAAGTTGTCCGGCCAGTCCCCGCACGACTTCAAAGAGAACTGGCCCGCGCAACGTTGTCAGTCAAACCGCCAAACGATGCAAGACAAATTAGAGACTTTTTTCACATTGCGGACGGCCATCCTCCGATTGCGGCGTAGCGGCTTTCGGGAGAAAGCCGCCAGTTGAATTCCCGCCACAGTTTTTGCGGCGCTCTGCCGAGACGCCGCTACGTCACAGCACCAGCCAGATTGAAATTTTCAGTCCGGCTGTTTCAGTATCGCCTCTGCCGATTTCCTGACGGTTTCAACCAGTTTTCGCGGTTTAAGAACCACCGCATCGCCGCCCCAGCTCAAAACCCAACGCTCGATTTCCATCAAGCTGGACAGTTTCAATTTCAATTCCACTTCCCCACCCTTCAATTCGCGGAGTTGCTGCGATTCGTGCCATTTCTTTTCGCGGACGTAATCGGCGGCGCGGGCGTTGAAACGGATGATGACTTCATATTCGCCTTCGCCGGAGCGGACGCCGAAGCTGTCGCGCAGCCGTTTGGCAAGCGAAAATTTTTGCGGACGCTCGAAGGTTTTGCCCGTCAGCTTCACGGATTGCACACGGGCGGGCACGAAGGTGCGGATGTCCTTGCGCGTGTGGTCGTAGGCAAACAAATACCATTCGCCGTTGATGTTCGCCAAATGATACGGGTCAACCAAGCGCGGCTCGGCTTCCTTTCGCCCCGGCTTGCGATAAGCCAACTCAATTTGCTGCCGGTGCGCGGCGGCCCGGGCCAGCGTGTCAAAGATTTCGAGATTCAGAATCGGCTCGGCGCGGGTGCGGAAGGAAATGGTCTGCTCGATATCGGCGAGGTTGAGCGAAATGGTGTCGGGCAGCGACTGCTCCATTTTCCGGATGGCGCTGAGGATCGGTTTCTCGAAGCTCGTGCCGCGATATTGCTGGAGCGCTTTTTCGGCGACGATGAGCGCGAAGAGTTCGCCCTCGGTAATCTGGATGTTCGGGAACGCGCTGACTTCCTCGGTATAATGATAGCCGATGCGCGCGCTGTCGTATTCCACCGGCAGGCCAAGCCGGTCGCGCATGAACTCGATGTCGCGGTGAATCGTCTTGGTGGCGACTTCGATTTCGCGCGCGAGCGTGGAGGCGTTGGGGAATTTGCCGGATTGAAGCGCCTGGTGGATGCGCAACATCCGTTCCAGCGGCGGACGGGATCGCAGCGGCTCCAAAGCCGTCATCCCCGACGGAGATTTGGTTTCAAGTTTCAATTTCATTTTTTTCCGGGCGATCCGGGTAGTAGAGCAACGGGTCCTGCTGGTAAAATTCCTGCAACTCGGCGTACAAGGCCGGATGCCGTTCCTTCAGCCGGCCGGGCTTCTCGAAAAAGCATTCCGTGGCCACGGCAAAAAACTCCGCGGGATTTTGGGCGCCATACGTGTCCAGGACCGTCTCCCGGCCGTCTTCCGCCGCGCGGCGAAGCTGCTGAAATTCCTCGCTCAGAACCCTGGCCCATGTCCGATATCGCTGGAGGGTCTGCGAAAAGGTTGGCCCGCCAAGGAGCGGAGCGCCGTCAGCGACCCCATCTTCCTCGTCAAGCTGGTGGGCGAATTCATGCAGGACCAGATTCCGGTTCTTGTCCAGTTCCACCGCGCCGGCAAACGCGCCATCCCACGCCAGAACCACCGTCCCGTGCGGCCAGGATTCGCCCCCCCGCACCTGGTTTCCTTCGATTATTGTCCCGTCTTTTTCCCAGTGCCATGTTTTGGCAATGTAATTTGAAGGATAGACCAGAATGCTGTGCAGGAGGGGGTAGCAGTCCGTGTTCCGGTGCAACAGCAACAGGCACGCCTGCGCCGCGATCAACACCCTCACTTCATCGGTGATCTCCTGCCCATCACAACCCTCGAACCTTTTCTCCGCAAGGAATACATGAATCAGGCCCTCCAATTCCTGGCGGTCCGCCGGCGGGAGGCGGGCATACATGGAATAACGGCGCATAAGAATGTCGCGCCATTCTGAAGGGAACGGCTGGCTCCGAATCCTGTCACGGCGGCGTTTGTTGAGAAATCCAAACATGCCAGTCCCGACCGTCCGACCGCGCTCCGGCTCAACCGCCCTTTTCGAGCCTCGCGAGCAACTCTTCGTTGGTCTTGTGTTTCTTGAGCGCGCCGGTGAGCGTTTCCATCGCCTCAATGGGGTTCAAGTCCACCATCGTGCGGCGCAATTTGCGGATGGCTTCAAGGTATTTGGCCGGGAAAAGTTTTTCCTCCTTGCGCGTGCCGCTCTTGGGAATGTCAATGGCCGGAAACAACCGCCGGTCGGACAGTTTGCGGTCGAGAATCAACTCCATGTTGCCCGTGCCTTTGAACTCCTGGAAAATCAATTCGTCCATGCGCGACCCGGTGTCCACCAGCGCGGTGGCCAGAATCGTCAGCGAACCGCCTTCCTCAATTTTGCGCGCCGAGGCGAACATCTTGCGCGGAATTTCCAGCGCGCGGGCGTCCACGCCGCCCGTCATCGTGCGGCCGCTGCCGCCGTGAACGCTGTTGTAGGCGCGGGCGATGCGCGTGAGCGAATCCATCAGCACGAAAACGTCCTTGCCGGATTCGACCATGCGGCGGCAACGCTCAATCATAAAACGCGAGAGGCGCACGTGGGTTTCCAAATCCATGTCATTCGACGACGCGACAACCTCGGCCTTGACCGAGCGCTGGAAATCCGTGACTTCCTCCGGCCGTTCGTCAATGAGCAGCACCATGGTGTGGACTTCGGGATGATTCGTGGTAACGGCGTTGCAGATTTGTTTGAGAATGGTGGTCTTGCCGCTGCGCGGCGGAGACACGATCAGGCCGCGCGTCCCCTTGCCAATCGGCGTGACGAGGTCAATGATGCGCGTTTCAATCAGTTCGGGAGTGGTTTCGAGGTTGAACTTTTCAATCGGGTCAATGGTGGTGAGGTTTTCAAACCGGACGGCCTTGGTGTATTCCTCGAACGGCATGTCGTTGACTTTTTCGACGGCCTTGAGCTGCGGGCTCGTGCCGCGATGGGGCGGCTGCGTCGCCCCGGCAACATGGCTGCCCTCGCGCAAAAAGTTGCGGCGAATAGTGTCGGGCGTGACAAAGATGTCGGTCGGTTTGGGATGAAAATGGTTGGCCGCGGTGCGCAGGAAACCGAAGCCCTTCTCGGAAATTTCCAGGTAGCCGGAGCCGTAATTGGACGTTTTGTCGTCGTTGTTTTCTGCACTGCTCATATTTTGTGTGCTCGAAGGCAGGAATTTATTCCTAAACCAATTTTGAATTGTTGAACTTGGGAAGCAATCCCGCACGGCGGGATCCTTAAAACCTTCGACACGCAATGATTACGGTCAAAAACCCGCGGGCGCAACAATTATTTTAAAGAATTTGGAGCGATGACCAACTGGCTTCAATTCCCCATTGCTCCATCGCTCCATTCCTCTTCCCTTATCCACCCACTTCTGCTTTCGCCTCAGCGGCCAGGGGCGTGCTGAGGTAACGTTCACCGGTGGACGGCGCGATGGTAACGATCAGCTTGCCTTTGTTCTCCGGCCGTTTGGCTACTTGAATCGCCGCCCAGACGTTGGCGCCGGATGAAATGCCGCACAAAATTCCCTCTTCCTTGGCCAGACGCCGCGCCATGGCAAACGCGTCGTCGTTGGCAACGGGAATGGCTTCCTTGATCAGCGGATTGCCCTGCGCATCCTTCAAATGCAGGTTCTTGGGAATGAATCCGGCGCCCAATCCTTGAATTTTATGCGGGCCTGGCTTCAACGGCTGGCCGGCCAGTGTTTGCCCAATCACCGGCGAATCCTTGGGATCCACCGCAATAGCTTCAAAGGATGGTTTGCGCGGCTTGATCACCTCCGCACAACCGGTGAGGGTGCCGCCCGTTCCGACCCCCGCGACCAAAATGTCCACCTTGCCGTCCGTGTCGGCCCAGATTTCCTCCGCCGTGGTTTTGCGATGAATTTCCACGTTGGCCGGATTTTCAAACTGCTGCGGTATCCAGGCGTTCGGCGTTTCCTTGGCGAGTTGTTCCGCGCGGGCAATGGCGCCCTTCATGCCTTCGGCGCCGGGTGTCAAAACCAGTTTCGCGCCGAGCATCGCCAAAAGCGTGCGGCGTTCCAGCGACATCGTTTCGGGCATGGTTAAAATGATTTTGTAACCCTTGGCCGCCGCGACGAAGGCAAGGGCAATGCCGGTGTTGCCGCTCGTCGGCTCAATGATGACGGTGTCTTTTTTGAGAACGCCCCGTTTTTCGGCGTCCTCAATCATTGCCATGCCGATGCGATCCTTGACGCTGCTGAGCGGATTGAAATATTCGCACTTGAGGAGAATGGTCGCGGGCAGGCCGGCGGTGACTTTGTTCAGTTTGACCAGCGGAGTGCGTCCGACGGTTTCGACAATGTTGTTGTAAATGCGTCCCATAAATACTTTCAAAACTCGCTTAATTATTCTTGTTAGTCAAGGTTGTGATGAGCCGTGAACGAGAGCAAGAGGAAATATTTCAACACTTGGAAAACATCGAACAACCAACATCGAACTCCGAACATCCAATGGAGATGCCGATTCAACGGCTTGTTGTTCAATTCGATGTTGGACGTTCGATGTTCAATGTTCGATGTTTCTCCCCGTTTTAAAACAATAAGTCCCTGCCCAACCTTTCGGTCGAGCAGGGACAAATGGGGGATGGGAGTGCGCCAAGCTCTCTTTCCCATGCCGACATTAGGCGCGCACCCTTGCGGGGGCTGTCAGCTTCCCGACGCCATTCTCCACGGCAAGCGGAGTTTTCGGCCTCGTAGCAGGGCCGTCCAGAGCCTTGCGACCGCTGGATTTCGAGTGAGGCTTTTCAGCTTGCTTGGGCCGATGGTTGCGCCACCAGCTTGCAAACCAGGTCAAGACACGCCTGCGATTTTCTTTCGCGTCTTGACCATTAGCACCGGGTCAGCCGCTGCTTTTGACAGCGCGTTCGCCCTGTGCCACGGGTCTCGCCTCTTCACTCTCAGGTTGCCTTTTACTCACAGCCCAGCGGTGTCGTTTTTAACATCGCCAGCGCTCGGAAGTTTTTCACGCGGCCTGCCGAGCCGTCGTGCCCTTCCCGGTGCGAACGCTCATTTTGTCCCGCCTTTCAGCGTCTTTCTTTTGGCTGATCCCGTTTTTTGCGTGACCGCCAGAGTCGCTCGTCCGTGCTGATGCGCAGTAGCAACCGGATACCCTCTGGGTAACTGCGATTCGCTCAAGCTCGAAACCGGCTTGAACTACTTGACCCGGCTCGGAATGGTTTCTCATCGTTCCTTGCCGCCAAGTCCCTCATTCGCATTTGACGGTGTGCGAACACCGCCAGAGGAACTGGTGAATTCTGCCTCCCCATCGAACCTTGCGATCCAACTTCAGAGGAGTCTTGCCAACCAGCCTGGCCCGACTTTTCCCCAGTCACCTGGGATTATCCTGAAACGGACAACTCAATCTTTCGATCTTTACCGCCCGTTTCGTTCTTTCAATGAACTGCGAACATCATACCCCAAATCCCCAAACGGGCAACGAATTGATATCCACAGCTTGTTCACCGAAAAGGCCTCGTGAACAACCTGCCAATAATTCAAATCAGCCAATATAATCAACCTGTTCGCACGATGTGAGTGAGGAATTATTCACCGCGTTTTTATTGGAATTTCCGACCGGTGGAAAACTTTATTTTTCAGAAATCAAAAAAATACGCGCAAAAACAAAAAAACCGCCCAAACAGGCGGCCTTTGCCTTAAGCAAAAATTTACACTCAAGACTTTTGTGGAGCAGCGGCCTTTTTCGCCTTGGCTGCTTCTTTTTTGCGCTTGAGGTAGCGTTTCCGGCGGCTTCGATTTTCAACTTTGTTGGATTGTTTGCCCATAAGTGTCTTTACTTTGGTTGCGTGTTGCGTTTTTGTAGTGCGCACTATGAAAGTTTTAGCGCGGCAATTCAACATTTATTTGGCGCTGGCAACCCTGCTGGGAGGGGTCTGCGGCTGCCAGACCAATCCCCAGGAAAAGGTGGTGGGCGCTTTGCGCGTGCATATCGAAGAATATCCCGGCCCCGCCGGCACCAGCCAAACCATTTCCGTGCTCCGATCCGATCCCGTGCTGGTCACCATCAAGAGCGAACCGATTTTGACGGAAGCCAACATCGTCTCCGCCAAAGTCATGGACGCGACCGGCGGTTTTGCCATTGAAATTAAATTTGATGAAAACGGCGCGTGGATGCTGGAACAATATTCCGCCGCCAATCCCGGCCGTCATTTTGTTATCTTCGGCCAATGGGGCGATAAAGTCGCCAACGGTCGCTGGCTCGCCGCGCCACTCATCACCCGCCGCATCAGCGGCGGCGTGCTGGCGTTCACGCCCGACTGCTCGCGCGAGGAGGCCGATCAACTGGTGCTCGGTCTCAACAACGCCGCGAAGGCGACCCACAAAAACAAGTTAAAATGATTTTCCCCGTTGTTCGCCGCGCAATTTTTTCCACCGCCGCGTTGTTTCTGGGGCTTGGCGCCAGCCTGCTGGCCCAACAGCCGTTTCAATTTCCCACCGCCAATCACGCCTTGTATGATAATGGAAATGAACTGAAATTTTTTGCCCCGACCGCGCCCGACAAACCGTGGACCACCGGCAGTTTCGGCTGCGTGCGCACCGATGGCCGGCAAATGCACGAAGGACTCGACATCCGCTGCCTCCAGCGCGACCGGCGCGGCGAGCCGACCGACCCGGTCATGGCCACTGCGGATGGCATGGTGGTTTATTTCAGCATGAAACCGGCGCTGTCGAATTACGGCAGATACATTGTCATCCGGCACGTCATCGAAGGGCATTGAAATTTATTCGCTTTACGCGCATTTGAGCGAAATCCAGCCCGGTCTGAAGATCGGCCAGCCGGTCAAGGCCGGCGAAGTCATCGCCACCATGGGCCGCTCATCGAACACCAGTGAAACCATCACCAAGGACCGCGCTCACGTGCATTTTGAATTGAACGTGTTCGTGAACGAGGGCTTTTCCGGCTGGTATAAAAAAACCTTTCCCAGCCAGCGGAACGACCACGGCATCTGGAACGGGCAGAACCTCAACGGCCTCGACGCACGCGAAATTCTGCTCGCCGAACACAACCCTGCCGCCAAATTCAGCCTGCTGAATTTCATCCGCGGCCAGACCGAACTTTGCCGCGTGTTCGTGCGCGCGACGAATTTTCCCTACCTGAAACGTTATCCGATGCTGGTCCTCTCCAATCCCACCGCCCAAAAAGAAGGGGTGGCCGGTTATGAAATTGCCTTGAATTACAACGGCGTGACCTTTGCCTTGATGCCGCGCGCCGCCTCGGAAATTCATGGCCAAGGCCGGTTCCAACTGCTCTCCGTCAATGAAGCCGATGAAAAAGCCAATCCCTGCCGCCACCTTGTGGTCAAGCGCGGCAGCCATTGGCAATTGACCGACACCGGCATCCGCGAGCTGGAGATGCTTACATATTGAGGCGGCTGGCCGGCCAAAATTCCGGTGGCAGATTGTCCGGCAAAGAGTATTTTTGCTGTAACGTTCCGAACCATGCGTGTCAACATCGCCAACCGTTGCCGGGTGCCGCCCTCCGGTGACGCACCCAACGCATTCACGCTCATTGAACTGCTCGTCGTCATCGCCATCATTGCCATTTTAGCCGCGATGTTATTGCCGGCTTTGTCCGAAGCCAAAGGCCGGGCATTGTCCGCCGCCTGCCTGAGCAACCTCAAGCAACTCGAAGACTGCTGCCATCTTTACGGGATGGATAACGATGACTGCCTGCCGCCAAATAATTTTGTTTATGACATCATCTCCGACCAGCCGCTTGATCAAGGGCCTTCCTGGTGCACCAATCTGGCCCCGTTTGATGTGAATCCGACAGGCATCCAAAATGGGCTGCTCTTCCAATACAATACCTCGGTCGCCATCTATCATTGCCCGGCCGATCATTCAAACACTCAAACCCACAGCGGCGTGCCGCTGGCCCAGCCCCGCTGGCGCAGTTACAACCTGAGCCAGTCAATTGACGGCTTGAGTTATGACGGTGATATAGCCGCATACGTTCCGCACTACAGCAAATTCACACAGATAAAAAGTCCGATACCGCCGGAGCTGATTGTTTTTCTCGACGTGCATGAGGACGAAATACTGGATACAGAGTTTGGCATCCCCGTTGAAACCGATGATTGGAGCCAGGGCTACTGGTGGGACATTCCCGCCAACCGGCACAATCAAGGTTGCAACCTGTCCTTTGCCGACGGTCACGTTGAACATTGGAAGTGGAAAACCCCCAGAATGGTCACTGTTCCGCGTGGCTCGGAACAACCTGTTGCTCCCAACGAATGGGACGATTACAACCGGTTGGAGGCCGGCTTTCGCCAAAACTTCGATTAACACCCGCTGAATTTTAACAAAAACGTGGCGTTTGCCTTGATGCCGCGCACTGCTTCAGAGATCAAAGGTCGGGCCGGGGTTCTACTGTTGTTCGTCAACAATGAGTCAAGGGAAAGGCGCATCACTTGGTCGTCCGGCGCAATGGCCGCTGGCAACCGCCAACGATGGCTGGCGCCAATTGGAATGGTTGACGTATTAACCCGCCACAACCGGCGCTGTTGCAGACACGTCAAACTTCGGTGAGCGCGCGGTTCATCCGTTCAATTGCTTCGTCAATTTGTTGTGTGCTGGTAAAGCCAATGACAATGGCGTCAATGTCTTTGCAGGCCATTGCGAAGCGGATGGATTTCTCGCGGTCGGCCGGGTCGGCGAAACTGCCGGCGCCGAAAATTTTCATGCCAATCACGCCAACGCCCTTCGCGTGCATGGTTTTGATCTCCTGCATCACCGGCGCGATGTCGTGATGGATGCTGTCGCTCCAATCCGCCACCTCGCCATCCGTGTAGATGCCCTGTGGATTCACACGCGCCAGGATCACTTCGGCCCAATCGCCGGTGGTGGTGGCGCGCAACGCGGGCAGCGAGTGGCAGGAAACGCCCTTGGCGCGGATCCATTTCTTCTCCCTGGCCTCGCTAAATCCATCCTGGATGCGCTTCCATTCGTCGGTCCATTGGCCTCTCGTCATGCAATGGATCAGCAGGCTGTCAATGTAGTCCGTGTTGAACACCTTGCGGTGGTGGTCAATCACGCCCAGCACGTTGGCCGGTTTGCCGTCCACCTTGGACTGGATAAAAAGTTTTTCCCGCGGCAACCCTTTGACCGCGTCGCTGATCCACTCAAAAGTGCGGTAGGATTCCGCGGTGTCAATGTAGGTGATGCCATGATCGTAGGCGTAGTGGATGAGTTTGTTGAAACCATCCCGGCCGAGGGCGGTTTGCTCCCTTCCACTGTTGCTGCCAGTTCCAATGCCCAGCCGGCTGAGTTTGATGCCGGTCTTGCCCAGCGTCATCTGGTCCACAGCCGTGCGTTTACCGGCGGGAGCGCCGGCGGCAGCGGCAGCGGGAGCGCCGGCGGCACGGGCGCCGGAAAGCGCCCACGGCGACAACAATGCGGTGCCGGCCAGGACGGCGGAAGTCCGGATAAACTGGCGGCGATCAAGTTCGTGGTGTTTCATGCTTGATTTTTTCATGACGGAATCCTTTCAAGGGATGGCTGGCGGCAAACTTTTACGTGCCGCGCGATAATGTGCGGCGGACTGACAATCTGGCCGTTTCGTGACACAGGTTTACTATTAACACCAACCAATAAAACTGCAACCCCGATTTGCATTCCATATTTTATTGCCAACCGCCATGCCGGACGACATTACTTGATTAATGGCAGAGCCAATGGATGAATTGATTCCAACGCGCACGACTCTGATTCAGCGCCTTAAAGACTGGCAGGATCAGTCCAGTTGGCAGGATTTTTTTGACACGTACTGGAAACTCATCTACGGGGTCGCCATCAAGGGTGGCTTGACCGGGGCCGAAGCGCAGGACGTGGTGCAGGAAACGATGATCTCGGTCGCCAGGCACATGCCCACCTTTGAATATGACCCGGCGATTGGCTCCTTCAAAACCTGGCTTCTGAACATGACCCGCTGGCGCATCACGGACCAGTTGCGCAAGCGCGGGCCTTTCGCCGCCGGCCATTCGGCTTCCGAAGACACCGCCACCGGCACGCGCACGGCGGACAAAGTGGTGGATCCGGCCAGCCCGGCCTTGGACGCGCTGTGGGACGAGGAATGGGAAAAGAACCTGCTCGAGGCCGCCATGGCAAAAGTCAAACGCCGGCTGGATCCGCAAAAATATCAAATCTTCGACTTGTATGTGAACAAGGAATGGGCGCCCGAAAAAGTGGCCGCCACCTTTGGTGTTTCTGTTGACCAGGTTTATCTGGCCAAACATCGGACGATGGAACTGATAAAAGAAGAAGTCAAAAGATTGGAACGGGAAGTGCGTTGACCGGTTGCTGCCACCACGCGACTTTTTAGCGAAAAGAATATTAAAAATTTCCGGTGACTTCTTCGGGAAAAGCGTCTAAGCTGTCAAGACCGTTTGGAACTATTTTTAATACCATGGACACCGCATTCAAAAACATATCAAAGATCAAATACGAAGGTCCGAAATCCCGGAATCCGCTGGCCTTCAAACATTACAACCCCGCCGAAGTCGTCGAAGGCAAAACGATGCGCGATCATCTGCGCTTCTCGGTCGTCTATTGGCACACGTTTCGCGGCACCGGCTCCGACCCGTTCGGCGTCGGCACCGCCGTCCGTCCGTGGGACGACGGCTCGAACTCGGTGGCCAATGCCGAAAACCGCGCGCGAGTCGCGTTCGAATTCATTGAAAAGCTCGGCGCGCCGTTCTACGCCTTTCATGACCGCGACGTCGCGCCGGAAGGCCAGACCCTGCGCGAGACGAACAAAAATCTCGACGCTGTCGTCAAAGTCCTGAAATCGGAACAGAAGCGCACCGGCATCAAGCTGCTCTGGGGCACGGCCAACCTGTTCTCCAATCCGCGCTTCGTTCACGGCGCGTCCACGAGTTGCAATGCCGACGTGTTCGCCTTTGCCGGCGCCCAGGTGAAGAAGGCGCTGGAAGTCACCCACGAACTGGGCGGCGCCGGGTACGTTTTCTGGGGCGGGCGCGAGGGTTATTCCACCCTGTGGAACACCAACATGAAACGCGAGCTGGAACACCTCGCCAAGTTTTTGCACATGGCGGTGGACTACAAAAAGAAAATCGGCTTCAAGGGCCAGTTTTACATCGAGCCGAAACCCAAGGAACCGACCAAGCATCAATACGATTCCGATGCCGCCGCCTGCCTGAATTTCCTGCGCGAATACGATCTGATGGGCGAATTGAAGCTCAACATCGAGACCAACCACGCCACGCTGGCCGGCCACGGCATGCAGCACGAACTCGAAGTAGTGGGTGCGGCGGGCGCGCTGGGTTCGGTTGACGCCAACACCGGCGACGAACTGATCGGCTGGGACACTGACCAGTTTCCCACCAGCATTTATCTCACGACGCAGATCATGCTCACCATCCTTAAATACGGCGGGTTCATTACCGGCGGCCTGAATTTCGACGCCAAGGTCCGGCGCGAAAGTTTTGAGCCGGTGGATTTGTTCCACGCGCATGTCGGCGGCATGGACGCCTTCGCGCGCGGATTGAAAATCGCCGCCGCCATTCGCAAGGACGGACGGCTGGCGGAGTTTGTGAAAGAACGCTACGCCTCGTGGGATTCGGGTCTTGGCGCGAAAATCGAGTCCGGCAAGAGCGATTTCACCGAACTCGAAGCCTACATGCTCAAGAAAGGTGAAGTGACCGGCAACGTCAGCGGCCGCCAGGAATTCCTGGAGAACCTCATCAACGAATTCATCTGAACCGCCGCCCGCCCGGTTGGATTACCGGGCGGGTGCTGCGGTTTCAGCAACTGGGAAGCCGCCGGGTGATTCTCCCGGCGGCTTTTTATGTGAAAACGAATTGGATTTTCACCATCCAACCGTCAGAACGTCGTTACGGTCAGGCCTGACACCGGATTGACGTGGTTTTGAACGTGTGGCAGTTTGGTCATATGAAACATTTTATCACCGCACTGATTTTAATGTCCTTTGGTCTTGCTGTTGGAATGGCGCAAATTCCAAAGGTGGGTGACAAGGCTCCATTGTTTGAAGGGAAAGACCAGGATGGAAAGACCGTCAGCCTCAAAAAGTTATGTCGAGACAAGAAAATTGTTCTGCTCTATTTCTACCCGAAAGACGGCACGCCGGGCTGTACGCAGGAAGCGTGCAATTTCCGCGACGGGATGGTTGTCCTGCAAAAGGACAACGTCGAGGTCATCGGGGTCAGTTTTGATTCCGCCGAGAGCCACAAAAAGTTCATCACGGATTGCCATTTGAATTTCCGCCTGCTGGCCGATCCCGACGGTAAAATCGTTGACGCTTACGGCGTGCAGGTGGTGGGCAGAAAAATGGCGCGCCGGGTCAGCTTCCTCATCGGCCTGGACGGTAAAATCGTTCATGTCACCGACTCCGGCGATCCCGACAAGCATTACAACGAAATGAAGGATGCCATAGCCGGTTTGAAAAAGAAGTAATTCAGACGTGGGCTTCAATAATTGGTGGGGCGAGCGTCTTCGCGAGCCGAAGGCCGGGAATTTGCGGCTCGGCGGGAGTCTCGCCCCACCGATGCGGTCGTTGCTGTATAAAGTCCCCGCTCGTCAAAATTGCGATCCGCGCTTAGATTTGCCGTGTGCAGTCGTGGATGAACAGCGGCATGGTCGCCAAGGCGCGGGATTATCTTCACCGCCACTGGCGGCGCGCGCTGCGCTGGCGCGAAAAACTGGTCCTCAATGAAGAGGCATTTCACCTCGTGCTGGCCGGGCTGGTCGGCGTCATCGGCGGTTTGGTGAACCTGTTCTTCTACTACGCGGTTCACCTCATTCAACCGGGCGACCCGGTGGAAGTCGCCGGACGATTGAACGATTGGGAACGCGTTCTGGTTCCGACCCTGGGCGGCCTGGCGGCGGGGCTGGTTTTGCATTGGGGTCTGCGAATCGTCGGCCCGCAAGGTTCGACCAACCTGCTCGAAGTCGTCGTCGCGGGCGACGGACGGCTGCCGTTCCGCACGGAACTGGTGAAAACGGTTTCGGCCATCATCAGCATCGCCACCGGCGCCTCCATCGGGCGGGAGGGCGGCATCACGCAACTGGCGGCGACGCTGTCGTCCAAGCTCGGCCAGATTGCGAAATGGCCGCCCTACCGGCTGCGGTTGCTGGTCGGCTGCGGCGCGGCTTCCGGTATCGCGGCGGCTTACAACGCGCCGATTGCGGGCGCGGTGTTCGCTTCGCTGATTGTGCTGGGAAATTTTTCAATGAACCTCTTCGCGCCGCTGGTTTTTTCGTCGGTCATCGCGGCGATGGTGTCGCGCAGTTTCTTCGGCATTGAGCCGTGGTATAAAATCCCGCCGTTTCCCGCCGCCACGCTGCCGCAACTGCCGTGGTTTGTGCTGCTGGGCGTGCTGTGCGGCGCCGTGGGCGCCGTGTTCCTGAAACTGTTGCGCCTGGGTGAAGAGCGGTTTCGCAAGCTCAACTGGCCGGTTTATCTCCGGCTGACGCTGGCTGGTTTGATCGTCGGGGTCATCGCCATCGGATTTCCGGGCGTCTGCGGCAACGGCTTTTCCATGACCAATGACATTTTGCACGAAAAATTCCTGACTGTGGCGAATCCGCTCCTGTGGCTGGCGGGATTGCTGGTGGCAAAATGGGTGGCGACGGCGGCAACGGTCGGCGCGGGCACGGTGGGCGGTGTATTCACTCCCACACTGTTCGTTGGTGCGACCGCCGGCGCGCTGTTCGGCGTAACGCTGCATCAGCTGGGCGGTTCGGCGGCGGCGGTGCCGGCGGGCGCGTTCGCGCTGGTGGGCATGGGCGCGGTGCTGGCGGCAACGACGCGCTCGCCGTTGCTGGCGATGATCATGATTTTTGAATTGTCGCTGGATTATTCGCTCGTGCCGCCGCTGATGCTGGCCTGCGTGGTTTCCATCCTGGTGGCGCGGCAATTGCACGGCGAGTCGGTTTATACGGAGCATCTCCGCGTCAAAGGCCTTGCGCTCGGCCAGGAAACCAGCCGCCCGGGCGCGGCCATGGAGCAAACCGTCGGCGACCTCATGCGCGCGCCGGTGACGCCGGTGCGTGAGAATACGCCAGTCCGGGAAATCGCCGACCGCTTTTTGATCAATTCCAACAACTTTCTGCCCGTCGTGGACGCACAGCAGCGGTTGCTGGGCGTGGTGGCATTGCAGGATTTAAAAGAATTTCTCAACGCCAACCAGGACTTGGGGGCGGTCATCGCTTATGATGTGATGCGTCCGCCGCCGAAATGCCTCACCCCCGGCCAGCGGTTGCTGGAGGCGCTGCCCACGGTGCTGGAAAGTGAACTGCGCAACGTGCCCGTCGTCAACAATCCGGCGGAAAACAAGCTGGTCGGCGCGGTCGTCCGGGCGGAAGTGCTGGCGATTTTCTCCGAAGCCATCGCCACAAAAAGTGATTCCCCGCGGTGAAAAGTCTTTTTCTGCCGCCTTCGGCTTTCTAAACTGATGGGATGCCTTTCAAAACAGGCGACCAGCTCACCTTGACGATTCAAGACATCGCGTTCGGCGGTGAAGGCGTCGGGCGCGTGCCCCTTCAGTCCGACACGAGCGCCGGGGCTTCGGCGACACCCGCGGGCGATTTCGTTGTGTTCGTGCCGTTTGTGCTCGTTGGCGAAGTCGTGGAGGTTGCCATCACGGAGGTCAAAAAGAATTTTGCCCGCGCGAAACTTTTGCGCGTCGTTCAGCCGTCGCCGGAGCGGGTCGAACCGGCGTGCCGTTATTTCGCCCAATGCGGCGGCTGCCAGTATCAACACGTTGATTACGCCACGCAGTTGCGGTGGAAGCACAAGCAGATCGCCGATTTGTTTGAGCGGATTGGCGGGTTTGAGCAGGCGCGGGTCGCGCCGGTCATCCCCAGCCCCCGGCCCTACGGCTACCGCAACCGCATCATGATTCGCAGCCAGTGGAACAAACCGGAGCAAAAGCTGAACATCGGTTTTGTGCGCTGGGACTGCGGTCTGGTCGAGGACATTGAGGAATGCAAAATCGCCGAACCGGTTCTCAACGAGGAAATCCGGCGGGTCCGCGCGCATCCGCCGCCGAAGGGCGGGATCAAAGTCGTTTTGCGCGTGTCGCCGGAAAACTGGGACGTGCCGCCGGATTCGTTCTTCCAGAACAATTTGTCGCTGCTGCCGCGGCTCGTGGAAACTGTGCGCGGATTTCTTGGCGACAGCGGTGCCCGGCATCTGGTGGATTTGTATTGCGGCGTCGGTTTTTTCGGCATCGAACTTGCGGATGCGGTTGAATCGTTCGTCGGCGTGGAATACGACCAGCGCGCCATTCAATCGGCGCAACGCAACGCGGCCGCGCGGAAAATCTGCAACGGTGGGTTCATCGCCTCGATGGTGGAGGTGGTCCTGCCGGAAGTGATGAAGAAGTTTTCTCCGGCACAGACGGCGGTTTTGCTCGACCCGCCGCGCAAGGGCTGCTGGCCGCAGACGCTGCAATTGCTGATTGAGATGAAGCCGGCGCAGGTCATTTACGTTTCGTGTCATCCGGCGACCATGGCGCGGGACTTGAACATTTTGTGCGGCAATGGTGTCTTTGACTTGGCGCGGGTGCAGCCATTGGATATGTTTCCCCAAACGCAACACGTCGAGTGCGTGGCGGATTTGCGCGCCACACAAAGGCTTGCCAAGAGGCACGGCATGGATTCAACTGGATAGACTCAATGAGAACCGGAACACGAACTGACCCGCGAAAAAATTTTGCGCCGCGATTTTTGCCCTGGCTTTTGGCGGCGGCGGCCTTCGTGTTTTATTGGTTCACGCTGAACCGCTGGGTTTCGCTGTTCAACCTCGGCTACGTGGCCCAAATTTCCGGCTGGACCTGGCAGCCGGAGATTATGAATCCGATTATATTCCTCGTTACTTACCCTTTTCGCTGGCTCCCGGCGCCGCAAATTCCACTGGCGCTGAATGTGTTTTCCGCGGTCTGCGCGGCTTTGACGCTTGGCTTGCTGGCGCGGTCGGTGGCGTTGCTGCCGCACGACCGGACTGACGCGCAACGCAAACGTGAACACAGCGATTTTTCGTTTTTGACCATTGGCAGCGCGTGGCTGCCGCCGGTTCTGGCCGCGCTGGTTTGCGGTTTGCAACTGATGTTTTGGGAACATGCGACGAATTGGACGGGCGAGATGTTCGACTTGTTGCTGTTCGCGTTCCGTGATTTGGTTGCTGCTGGAATACCGGCTGGACGAGCGCGAGGGGCGTTTGTTCCTCGCCTCAGTCGTGTATGGCGCGGGCATGGCGGACAATTGGGCGATGGTGGGTTTTTTCCCGGTGTTCATTGCCGCCATCATCTGGATTCGCGGTTTCAGCTTTTTCAATTTGCGCTTTCTCGGGCGAATGGCCTTGTGCGGGCTGCTGGGATTGTCGTTTTCCCTTTTGCTGCCGCTGCTGGCCGTGATTTCGAGCAAAGTGCCGGTGACTTTCTGGGAGACGCTGAAACTCAGCCTGGTTCCGCAATATAATGTGCTGCTGTTTTATTTCTACTGCTGCCTCCACCCGCCCAAATTTCTTGAATTCCTGGCGATATTGCTGGCTTACCTGATCCCGTTGTTCGTGCTGGCGATTCGCTGGAAATCAGGGTTCGGTGACCACAGCCAAATCGGCCTGGTGACGACGAGTTTCCTGTTTCATCTGGCATTCGCCACTTTTCTTGTCCTCGGCGTTTGGATGGCATTTGAACCTCCGTTCAGTCCGCGGCATCTTGGTCTTGGGACGCCGGCCCTGACGCTTTATTATCTCGGCGCATTGGGGACTGGTTATTTCAGCGGATATTTTTTGCTCATTTTTGGCAAAGACCCCAGCAGCCGATTGCAATTGCCAAAACCGCCGATGGCTCAATTTTTGAACCCTTTGGTGATTGTGAGTGTTTGGGTGTTCGCGGCGGCAGCCGTAACTGGACTGATTTACAGAAACGCGCCGCAAGTCCGCGCGGCAAACGATGATACCTTTTCAAAATACACATCGTTCGTGGAGGAGAATTTGCCGCGTTCGGGCGGCATATTGTTGAGCGATGATCCGAGTCGTTTATTTCTGGTGGAGGCGGCGTTGGCGCGGGACGGCCGGGCGAAGGATTTTTTGCCGCTCGAAACCCAGTCCCTGAACTGGCCCTATTATACCCGGTTCTTGCATAAAAAATACCCGCAAAAGTGGCCGGAACTGGTGTCGGCAACAGACGTGAAAGCGCTCAATCCGATTGGCCTCATCGGCGCCTTGAACATGCTGGCCAAATCCAACGAGCTTTACTATCTCCACCCCAGCTACGGCTATTACTTCGAGCAATTCTATCCGGAACCACACGGCCTGGTCTGCAAACTAAAAATACTGCCGGAAGATTCGCTCCTGCCGCCGTTGCCGGATAAAAATCAAATCGCCGGGAATGAGGCGTTCTGGTCGCGCGCGGAAACGCAGGCGTTCGTTCCCATTATCCGCGCGGTCACCCCGCCCGAACCGAATGCGCCGTGCAGCATGGGCGAGCGATTGCTGAATCTATTTCACGTGCCCCGCGAACAAAATCAAAACGCCATCCTGGCCGGACTCATTTATTCGCGCAGCCTGGATTTCTGGGGCGTGCAGCTGCAACGCGCCCATGAATTGGAAAAGGCCGCCGCTGCTTTCGCCCTGGCAAAGGAACTCAACCCCGACAACGTCGTCGCGCAAATCAATCTCCAGTTCAATCAAAGTCTCCGTGCCGGCAAGAGCGTGCCGGTGGATCCAGCCAAAGCCACCCGTGATCAATTTGGCAAATTTCACGATTGGAACGAAGTGGTCAACGCCAACGGACCGTTTGACGAACCGAGTTTTTGCCTTGCGGAAGGCATCATCATGGCGGCGCAAAACGGATACTTCCGCCAGGCCGTCGCCACGTTCGCGCGCGTTCGGGAACTGGCGCCCGACAATCTCACGGCGCGGCTCTGGCTCGGCCAGATATATGTGCTGGCGCACCTGCCTGACCGCGCGCTTGAGGCGTTGCGCGACCCGCTCGAACAACCGGAAAAATTCTCGCTCGCCAAAATCAATGCAACCGAACTGAGCGTCATCGCCGCCGCCGCCTATTTAATGAAAAATGATTCCGTCCGGGGGACGCATCTGCTCGAAACCGAAATTGCCCTCCATCCCGAAGACACCAATCTGCTCAACGTCACCGTGCAGGCCTATCTGAACCACGGCCTGTTCACCAATGCGCTGGGCATCATTGACCACCAATTGAAACTGGCGCCCAACGACCCGGACTGGCTTTTTAATCGGGGCAACGTTTCCTTCCAACTCAAAGCCTACGACGACGCCATTGGCGCTTACACCCGCGTGCTCGCCACTCTAACAAACAACCCCACGGTGCTCTTCAACCGCGCCCTCGCCTGCCTCAACAGCGGCAGGCTCGACCCTGCGCGCGCCGATTACAAAACGTTGCAACAATCGTTCACCAACTCATTCCAGGTCGCCTGGGGCCTCGGCGAAATCGCCTGGCGCCAGCACGACACGAACGAAGCAATTAGAAATTACAAACTGTATCTGGCCAACGCGAACACCAACACCGAGGAAGCCACCAACGTCATGCAGCGGCTCCGTGAACTTAAAGGCCATTCACCCTGAAACGCGCCCATGCGCGTCACGCACATCATTACCCGGCTGATTGTCGGCGGCGCGCAGGAAAACACCGTCGCCTCCGTGCTCGGCCTGCGCCAAAAACCCGGCGTCAAAGTCCATTTGCTTTCCGGCCCGACGACCGGCCCCGAAGGTTCGCTGGAACCTGAACTGGCCCGCCTGCCGGACCTCCTCACGCGCGTGCCCGCGCTCGTCCGCCCGGTTCATCCGTTGAAAGACTGGCTCGCGCTGCGGCAGCTCGAAAAAATCCTGCGCCAGCAAAAGCCCGACATCGTCCACACCCACAGCGGCAAGGCGGGAATTCTCGGCCGCCTCGCGGCCCGGCGCGCGGGGGTGCCGGTGATCATCCACCATATTCACGGCCCTTCCTTTGGCCCGTTTCAAGGATGGCTGGCCAACCGGATTTTTACCGCCGCCGAACGTTACGCCGCCGGAGTTACCACGCATTTCGTCTGCTCCGCCCAGGCCATGACGCGGCTTTATCTGGCCGCCGGAATCGGACGCCCGGAAATGTACACGCGCCTTTTCAGCGGCTTCCCAGTGGAACCGTTTTTGAACGCGACGAACGATCCGGCGCTTCGGGCGCAATTCGGACTCAACGAAAACCATTTCGTCATCGGCAAAATCGCCCGGCTGTTCAAACTCAAAGGCCACGCCGATCTGCTCGCCGCGTTCCAAAACATCCTGCCGCAGACTCCGCAGGCCCGGCTGCTGCTGGTGGGCGACGGCGCCTTGCGGAATGAAATTGAAAACCAGGTCCGCGCGCTCGGTCTCCAGGACAAGGTCATCTTCACCGGCCTCGTGCCGCCCGGCGAAGTGCCGCGTTATGTCGGCATCATGGACTGCCTCGCACACCTCTCTTCGCGGGAAGCGCTCTCGCGTGCGCTGCCGCAGGCGCTGGCCGCGGGCAAACCGGTCGTGGCTTATGACTTCGACGGCGCCGACGAAGTCTGTCTCGAAGGTGAAACCGGTTTTTTGGTTCGCACCGGCGACATTGCCACTGTCGCCCAACGACTGCTCCAGCTTGCCGGCGACGCGCCGTTGCGGGCGCGCCTCGGCCGCCGTGGCCGACAATTCGTACGCGAAAATTTTGCCGTCGAACAAATGGTGGACAACCTTTACGCTCTTTACCTGAAACTGGCCGCAGGAGTTGGAGTTCAAGCTTCAGCTTGTGCGCCGCGCAAGGCAGGCTGAAGCCTGAACTCCAACCATGATGTTTCCCTTTAACTTTTTTCTGGCCGCCTTTGCCAGCGCGTTGCTGACAACACTGCTGGCGTTGCCGCTTTGGCGCCAATGGTGTCTGCGCACGAATCTCGTGGACGACCCCGGCCAGCGCAAAATCCACGACGCGCCGGTGCCGCTCGCCGGCGGGCTCGCCGTGCTCACCGGCATGTTGCTGCCGCTGGCAGCCGGCGCAATTTTCATCAAGCTCGGCGTTAACATCACCAGCCAGACGCACCTGATTGCGCACGGCCTGAATCGTCGTGCGATTGAACTGGGTGCGATTGCGCTCGGCGCGATTGTGATGGTCTTGCTTGGCTGGCTGGACGACAAACACGAACTGAAACCCTTGCCGAAATTCATCGGCCAACTGTTCATCGCCGTGCTCGTCGCCGCCGCCTGCAAACGCATCACGCTCTTCGTGCCCAGTGTCGCGTTCAGCTACGCCATCACCATTCTGTGGGTGCTTACGGTCGTCAACGCCTTCAATTTCATGGACAACATGAACGGCCTGTGCGCCGGGCTGGGCGCGATTGGCGCGTGGCAGTTCGCCGTCATCGCGGCGGCGGACGGCGAATATCTCGTGGCGACGATTGCGTTTCTGATGTGCGGCGCGCTGGCGGGTTTTCTGCCCTGGAATTTTCCTAACGCGCGTGCTTTTCTCGGCGATGCGGGCAGCCATCTCGTCGGTTACCTGCTCGCGGTAATGGCCATCCTGCCGCACTTTTACACGAAGCAAAACCCGCGCCCACTGGCCGTGCTCTCGCCGTTGTTCGTGCTGGCCATTCCCCTGGCCGACCTGGTGTGGGTCGTCATTCTGCGCACTCGCGCCGGCAAACCATTCTGGATTGGCGACACGAATCACCTGTCGCACCGGCTCGTCCGCACGGGGTTGAGCCGCACCCGCGCCGTGCTGCTCATCTGGCTGCTCGCCACCGCCATCGGCTCCGTCGCCTGGTGGCTTTGACTCAAGAAGCGACGCTGGCTGGCGCTTTCGGGGCGGCGACGGCACAGACAGTGGCGCGAAGCCGAACTTTAATCCGGGGTGGTTGGGGTAGTCGGTCTCTGTAGTTTTGAATGGCGACAACCGTAGGTGAAATAGATGATGAAGCCGATGGCCATCCAGACGAGGAGCCGCGCCCAGGTGTCGGGCGGCAGTCCATACATCAGGTAGCCGCAAAAAGCCACGCCCAGCGGCGCGACCAGCCAGAAGGCCGGTGTGCGGAACGGACGGGGTATTTCCGGGTCGGTAAAACGCAGGACGAACACCCCGGCGCAAACAATGGCGAACGCGAGCAGCGTGCCGATGGACACCAGTTCGCCCAGCAAACCGATGGGAAACAAACCCGCAATCAGCATGGCAATCGCGCCGGTGAGAATTTGGGCGATCCAGGGCGTGCGGAATTTCGGATGCACCGTGCTGAACACCGGCGGCAGCAACCCGTCTTTCGACATGGTGTAAAAAATCCGCGGCTGGCCAAGTAACATGACGAGAATGACGGACGACAGCCCGGCAATCGCGCCGATTTTAATGATGGGCCGCAACCAGGCCACCTTGGGGCCGAGTGAATTGATCGCCACGGCAATCGGGGCCGGGTCGTTGAGTTGGGTGTAGGACACAATGCCCGTCAAAACGAGCGAGACGGCGATGTACAGCACGGTGCAGATCGCGAGCGAGCCCAGGATGCCAATCGGCATGTCGCGTTGCGCGTTTTTAGCTTCCTGCGCGGCGGTGGACACGGCATCGAAACCGATGTAGGCAAAAAAGATCACACCCGCTCCGCGCACGACGCCGCTCCAGCCAAATTCTCCGGGACCGAGCGATGGCGGTATGAACGGATGCCAGTTGTTCCGGTTGATGTAGGCAAACCCAACCGCAATGAACGTCAAAATCACCGACATTTTTATCGCCACGACGACATTATTGAACGTGGCGGATTCCTTGATCCCGAGAACGAGCAAAAACGTGATGAACCCGACGATGAACATGGCCGGGACGTTCAACACGGCCCCGGTGCTTACCCAGCCTTCCGTGAAGAGCCGCCAGATGTTCCAGCCGCCGTCCGCCGGCGCATGATGGTCGCAAGGCGCGGAAGTGAAGGCGGACGGAATCACAATCCCCAGTTCCTTGAGAAAGGACACCACATATCCCGACCAGCCGACGGCCACCGTGGAGGCGGCGAACAAATATTCGAGGATCAAATCCCAGCCGATGATCCACGCGACAAATTCGCCCAGCGTCGCGTAGCCATAAGTGTACGCCGACCCGGAAATGGGAATCATGGCCGAAAACTCGGCGTAACACAGGCCGGCGAACGCGCAGGCCAGCCCGGCCAGCACAAACGAAAAAACAATGGCCGGCCCCGCGTATTTCGCGGCTGCCTGGCCGGTGAGGACAAAAATGCCCGCGCCGATAACGGCGCCAATTCCCAGTGCGGTCAGATTCACCGGTCCCAGCGCCCGCTTGAGGCTTTTATCCGTCAGCACCTCGGCTTGCAGGTCGGCTACACTTCGGCGGCGAAACAAATTCATGGGAAGAATTTCAACTGGTTTTGAGCCTGTTTAATGAAGCGCCCGGTCCCGGAAGTCAAGCAAACGTCTTCCGGTTCCGCTGAGAAGAAAGAAGTTCATTTCGTTGCGGCTTCCTGCCACACTGTCGGCAGAGTCAGAACAGCGGTTACGAAACCTGACCTGACCTCTTATGTTGTTAGAAACTGAAGTGCAGAAACCGACGACTGCCGGCCTGGATATCCGGGCCTTGTTGCGGGAGCATGAGGGCCGCAATTACGAACTGCACCACGAGCATGTCAACCCCGCGAATGTCCGCACGCTCAAGACCATCGGTTTTGACCGCTGTTATACCCGCGCCGAAGGACCTTACCTCTGGGACGTCCAAGGGATTCAGTACCTGGACATGCTGTCCGGCTACGGTGTGTTCGGTCTGGGCCGGAATCATCCGGAAATCCGCCGCGTGTTGACGGAGTTCCTCGGTCTGAATTATCCCAGCCTGGTCAAAATGGAGGCGCCGCTGCTCAGCGGGTTGCTCGCGGCGGAATTGAAGAAGCGGATGCCCAACCAGCTCGACACGGTGTTCTTCACCAACTCCGGCGCCGAAGGCATCGAAACGGCCCTGAAATATGCCAAATGCGCCACGGGCCGGCCGGCCATCCTGTATTGCCAGAAGGCTTTCCATGGGTTGACCAATGCCGCCCTTTCCGTGAACGGCGATGAAAATTTCCGCGAGGGTTTCGCTCCGTTTTTGCCGGATTGCCGCCAGATCGCCTTCAACGATCTGGAAGCGCTCGAACGGGAGCTGGCCAAACGGGATGTCGCCGCTTTCGTGGTCGAGCCGATCCAGGGCAAGGGAGTGAACATCCCTGCGCCAAGCTACCTGCGCGAGGCCGCCCGGCTTTGCCGCCAGCATGGAGCGATTTTCATTGCCGACGAGGTGCAGTCGGGGATGGGACGCACCGGGCGGTTTCTCGCCATCGAGCATGACGGTGACGTGGACCCGGACATCGTAGTGCTGGCCAAGACCCTTTCCGGCGGCTTCGTGCCCGTGGGCGCCGTGCTGTGCAAGAAGTGGATTCACGAGAAGGTTTTTTCCAGCATGCAGCGCTCGGTGGTGCATAGCTCCACGTTCAGCCAGGGCAGCTTCGCAATGGTTGCCGGACTGGCGGCGCTGGACATGCTGGATCGGGAGAAGCTCATTCCGAACGCGGAGCGGATGGGCAACCGGATCGGGGAAGGCCTGCGCGCCATGATTCCCCGGTTCGAGTTCCTCAAGGACGTCCGCTGGCGCGGGCTGATGATCGGCATCGAATTTGGTCCGCCGAAATCCCTCGGCCTCAAAACCGCCTGGGCGCTGATGCACAAGATGGACAAAAGCCTGTTTCCGCAGGCAGCCATAATCCCGCTGCTAGACAAGCATCACATCATTACCCAGGTGGCCGGACACAACGTGGATATCATCAAGCTGTTGCCGCCGCTGATTATCAGCGAGGAAGATGCGGTTTGGTTCCTCAACGCTTTCGAAGACGTGCTCGTGCAACTGCACAAGTTCCCCGGCCCGGCTTGGGACGTGGTCAGCGACATCGGACGGATGGTGTTGACCCGCCGCGCACGGTGAAGGGTCGGATCTCGGGTTTGGGGCCTCGGGTCGGGGGTTTGGGAATGTCATAGCCGAGAAATGTTGATAACTGTGAATCTTTGCCTAATCTAAACGCCGTGGCGAATCATCACGAAATTTCCAATTTCATCTGGCAGATCGCCGACCTGCTGCGCGGTCCATACCGTCCCCCGCAATACGAGCGCGTCATGCTGCCCATGACCATCCTGCGGCGCTTCGATTGCGTGCTGGCTTCCACCAAAGAAAAGGTTTTGCGCGAACACGAAAAACGCAAGGGCGGC
This sequence comes from uncultured Verrucomicrobiae bacterium, assembly GCA_963820205.1. Taxonomy (GTDB): domain Bacteria; phylum Verrucomicrobiota; class Verrucomicrobiia; order Limisphaerales; family UBA11358; genus UBA11358. Next base: position 36,199 of record CAWFZJ010000077.1, on the reverse strand, counting down.
AAACTCAACGATGACGCCCTCGACAAATTCCTGAACCGCGCCGCCGGTCAACGCTTCCACAATCACTCCCCGCTCACGTTTGAGAAGCTCAAGGGCGACCCCGACCACATTGACAAGCACCTGACCAGCTACATCAACGGTTTCTCCGCCAACGTCCGCCAAATTTTTGAAATTTCGAATTCACCAATGAAATCGAAAAGATGCGCGAGGCGAACATCCTTTATCTTGTCGTCTCCAAATTCTGCGACGCGGATTTGCACCCCAACAATCTCGACAACATCGAAATGGGGCTGCTGTTTGAAAATCTCATCCGCCGCTTCAACGAACTGGCCAACGAAACCGCTGGCGACCATTTCACCCCGCGCGAAGTCATCCGCCTCATGGTGAATCTGCTTTTCATCAACGATGACAAGCTGCTCGCCACGCCGGGCACGGTGCGCAAACTCCTTGATCCCGCTTGTGGTACCGGCGGTATGCTGGCCGAATCGCAAAATTACCTCCGCGAACACCACCCGGACGCGAAGCTCTTTGTCTATGGCCAGGATTACAACAAACGCGCCTATGCCACCGCCGCGTCCGACATGCTCATCAAACAGGTGGACCACAACGGCACGGGCGAGAACATCCGCTTCGGTGACACATTCACGGAAGACCAGTTCTCCGGCGAGAAATTCGATTACCTGCTCGCCAATCCGCCTTTCGGCGTGGATTGGAAGAAACAGCAAAAAGCTATCGAAGACGAACACGACAAGCTCGGCTTCGCCGGGCGATTCGGCGCGGGGCTGCCGCGCGTGAATGACGGCGCGCTGCTTTTCCTGCAACACATGGTCAGCAAATTTGAGCCGGTGCAGCCCGACCAGCACAAGCATGGCTCACGACTTGCCATCGTTTTCAATGGTTCACCGCTTTTCACCGGCGGTGCGGGCAGCGGCGAGAGCGACATCCGCAAGTGGATCATCGAGAACGACTGGCTTGAAGCCATTGTCGCGCTGCCGGAACAGATGTTTTACAACACTGGCATCGGTACTTATGTTTGGATTGTCACCAACCGGAAGGACAAACGCCGAACGGGAAAGATTCAACTTGTGGATGCACGAGAAACTTTCATTCCCATGCGGCGCAGCCTCGGCAACAAACGCCGGAAAATCGGCGAAGGCAAAGATGGCGAGCCTGATCAGATTGCCGATGTTGTGCGGCTGTTTGGCATATTCGCCGACGGTGACCAAAGCAAAATTTTTGACAACGAAGATTTCGGTTATACCCGCGTGACCGTCGAGCGCCCTTTGCGCCTGCGCTACGACTTGAAAACCGAACAACTTCGCGCTCTCTGGCTCGACGCAGCCGTGCTCAAAATGAAAGAGGATCGGTTGCTGCCCTTTGAAACCACACTTCACGCTCTGGCGAAGAAAGCTCCGTGGCGTGACGACACCAAATTCTTTGCCGCGCTAACCAAGTCGCTGCCCTTCACGCTCACGCCGGGCTTTGTGAAACTCCTACGCGCCAATCTTGGAGTGCGTGATGAAACCGCCGAGGCAGTCTATGAAGATTGAAGACGCCGGCCTCCGGCCCGGCACGAAGGACGGGAAACACGCCGGGTCGGAGACCGGCGCTCCGCTGCCCGACCCCGACCTGCGCGACTTCGAGAATATGCCGCTCAAACAGGATATTGACGACTATTTTGCCCGTGAAGTGCTGCCGCATGTGCCGGATGCCTGGATGGATCGCACCAAAGACAAAGTGGGCTACGAAATCAATTTTAACCGCCATTTTTACCGCTACACGCCGCCGCGCCCGCTGGAAGCCATTGACGCTGATTTGAAGAAGGCTGAGGCTGAAATCATGCGACTGCTCAAGGAGGTGACATCATGACACCCCGCGAGCTTCTTGAACAACTTAACCAGCTTGACGAGCATACGCGCATCGAAGCGAAAGCCGCGGGCGAACTTGGCAAGTCCGTTCTCGAAACGGTGTGCGCTTTTGCCAACGAGCCGGGTTTGGGCGGCGGATGGATTGTGCTCGGAGCCAAACTGGATGAAGGCGCGCTCTTTCGTCAATACGTCGCCGCTGGCCTGCCGGACCCGGATAAATCTTCCCGCGATCTTGCCAGCCAGTGCGCCAGCGTCTTCAACCGGCCCGTCCGCATTCAGGTGGAATCCGGCCAGGTCAATGGCAAAAACCTGCTCGCCGTCTTTGTTCCCGAGGCCGAACCGGCCGAAAAACCCATCTACTTCCAAAATCGCCCGCTCCCCGCCGGGGCTTACCGCCGCATTGGCTCCGCCGACGTTCATTGCACGACGGATGATCTTGCCGTGTTTTATCAGGATCGGCGCGGCGAGTCCTTCGACAGCACAATCATTCGCGATGCCGATCTCTCGGCTTTCGACCCGGCAGCGATTGCCGAATATCGCAAGCTACGCGCTGAAACCAACCCGGCTGCCGAGGAATTGCGATGGGAGGATAAAGAATTGCTCCACGCTCTCCGCTGCATTTCGCGTGAAGGCGACACCATCCGCCCCACCATCGCCGGCCTGCTCTGTTTTGGCACGCCGCAGGCGTTGCGCCGCTGGTTTCCGCTGATGCGCGTGGACTACATTCGCGTTCCCGGTCGCGACTGGGTTCCCGATCCTGACCGCCGTTTTGAAACCGTCGAATTGCGCGCCCCTCTGATTCCGCTCATTCGCCGCGCCCGGGCAGCCATTCTCAATGATTTGCCCAAGGCTTTTTCGCTCCCCCAGGGTCAGACTCCACCGGCGCGACATCCCGCTCATTCCCGACCGTGTCATCCGTGAAGCCGTGGTCAACGCCGTCATGCACCGCTCCTACCGTGTCCAGGGTGCCGTCCAGATTATCCGTTACGCCAACCGCATCGAAATTCGCAACCCCGGCCATTCGCTCGTCGCCGAGGACCGCCTGGGCGAACCCGGATCGGAAACCCGCAACCCCGTCATCGCCGCCATTCTTCACGAAACCAACCTCGCCGAAACCAAGGGCAGCGGCATCCGCGTCATGCGCGAGCTGATGACCGACAGCGGCCTCACGCCGCCCGCCTTTGAATCCGACCGCGAACGCAACCAGTTCATCGTCACCTTCCTTTTTCATCATTTCCTCACGCCGGAAGACTGGAATTGGTTGAGACAATTCGGCGAACTCGGTTTGAGCGACGAGGAAGCCCGCGCGCTCGTGTTCATCCGCGAACTTGGCGCGATCAACAATGCCGCCTATCGCAACCTCAGCCGCGTGGACGCTCTTAACGCCAGCCAGCATCTCCGTCGTTTGCGTGACCACGGCCTCTTGCAACAGAAAGGCAAAGGTTCGGAAACTTATTATGTCCCGACACCCAAGATGCTTGCTTCCTGGCGTGCGCCGGTCGTTCCCGGTGCCGACCCCGGGCAACCTGCGCAATCTTTGAAGCCACCGAATGAATCTGTGAACCCCCAGCCGTTATCTGGGAACCCGCCCGCGCAATCTGTGAACCTTCCGCCGCAATCTGTGAACCAGGTTCACAGATATGCCGCGTTCCCCGGGTTGCCGCCTCACTTGGAAAATGCGCTGGCCAGCCTCAAAGCCCGCGTCTCCCAGCCGGAAATGCAGGATTTGGTCTGGCAACTTTGCGCATGGAAAGCCCTGGCCACCGATGAACTGGCGGCGTTGCTCAATCGAAACCGCACCTACGTCACCAACCGCCTCGTTACTCCCATGCTCCGCGCGGGCCGGTTGGAAATGACCATTCCCGATCAGCCCAACCACCCGGACCAGCGTTACCGCGCCATCACCAAGTGAACGACCCCTGCCAAAAATCCAGTCTGCTGTTGCCCTCGGCGTCTGCATCGGTCGCCACAGTTTTTGGCTTGACCGCAACGGCGCGAATGGCAAGCCTTCATACAACAATACCTCCCACGCCTCTCATAAGAACGGCGCACCAAGGGGGGTACTCGTTTTTGGATGCCGCGACGCCGCACATGGGCTTTCCGGCGGATTGGCAAAACCGCCCCATCTGGCAAATCAAGGAGGCGAAGGCGTGAGCAAAGCGCGTCAATGCGAACTGCGCCGGCTGAAATACGCGGCGACGATTAACGACGAAGCGTTGTCAGAAGAAACCGACCCGGACTTTGAATTGCAATACGTGGACATCGGCAACGTGGATTCGTCGGGCGAGATTCACGAAATTGCCACGCATCGCTTTGAGGCTGCGCCGAGCCGCGCGCGGCGCATGGTTCGTCACGGCGATGTCATCATCTCGACCGTCCGCACTTATCTTCAAGCCATCGCGCCAATCGAAAACCCGCCGGAGAATCTGATTGTTTCGACTGGCTTTGCGGTCGTGCGCCCGTCGCAAGGAAAGCTCGACCGGCAGTTCTGCAAGTTCGCACTGCGCGAACCGGAATTTCTCGCCGAAGTTGAAAAACGATCCGTCGGCGTGAGTTATCCGGCGATCAACGCTTCCGATTTGGCGGACATTCAAATTCCCTTGCCCTCACTCGACGAACAACGGGCGATTGCGGAATTTCTGGATCGGGAGACGGCGCGGCTGGATGCGCTGGTGGCAGAAAAAGAACGGTGGTTGGAATTGCTGGCCGAGAAACGCCGCACGCTCATCACCCGCGCCGTCACGCGCGGCCTCAACCCCGCCGCCCCGCTCCGCGACTCCCGCCTCCCTTGGTTCAGCCAGATTCCGAAACACTGGGAAATCATTCCCTTTCGTTGGTTCTTTCAAATCAGCAGTGGGGATTTCCTCTCCAACGAGGAGTTCTCGCCGGAGAAAGACGAGGCGCGCACAATCCCGGTTGTCGGTGGGAATGGCCTGGCCGGATATACACACAAAGAGAACGTTGACGGCGATACTGTCGTCATTGGTAGGGTCGGGGCTTTATGTGGCAACGTCCATCACGTCACCGGCAAAGCTTGGGTAACAGACAATGCTCTTTTGTTGAGTGCGTGAGAGGCTATGCGCCAGATTATCTCGTAACGCTGCTGCGGTGCATGAATCTCAATTCCATCGCCAACCAAACAGCGCAACCACTCGTTACTGGGTCTATGATTCAAAGTCTTAAGGGAGTGCGCCCGCCGCTGGACGAACAACGCGCCATCGTCGCCCACATTTTGGCGGAGACGGCGAAGCTGGACGCCTTGCGCGCGGCCACGGAGCGGACGATTGGCTTGTTGCGCGAGCGCCGCGCCGCCCTCATCGCCGCCGCCGTCACCGGCAAATTGCAAATCAATTGATATGCCGCCACGCATCGCCGAAATCGCTTTTGAAATCGCCATTGAGCGGCACTTGCTCGGTCACGGCTTCATTTCCGTGAAGGCCGACAACTTTGACCGCGAACGCGCCATTTTCCCGGATACGGTTTTGCATTTCATCCATGAGACACAGCCAAAGGAATGGGCCAAGCTGGAAGCCTTGCACGGCGCAAAGACCGGCGAGCAAATCATCACGGATTTGTGCAAATGGATGGACACGCACGGCTGTCTTGCCACGCTGCGGCACGGGTTCAAATGTTACGGGCGCACGTTGCGCGTGGCGTTTTTCAAGGCGGCGCACGGGCTGAATCCCGAATTGGAGGAACGCTACGCCAAAAACCGTGTCGGCATCACGCGCCAGCTTCATTTCTCCACCCGCTGCGAAAAGTCACTCGATGTGACGTTGAGCGTGAATGGAATTCCAATAGCCACGGTCGAGTTGAAAAACCCACTCACCGGCCAGACGGTTGAGGACGCGATGCGGCAATATCGGATGGATCGTGACCCGCGTGAGCCGATTTTCGATTTTAAGAAACGGACGCTTGTCCATTTTGCCGTGGACACCGAGCAAGTGTTTATGACGACGCGGCTGGCCGGGACAGCAACCCATTTTCTGCCGTTCAACAAAGGTTGTGATGGCGGCGCGGGCAATCCACCAGACCCACAGGGCCGCAACTATCGCACGGCGTATCTTTGGGAGGAGGCATTTCAGCGCGACAGCCTGCTGGACATGCTGGCGCGGTTTCTTCATTTGCAAATTGAGGAGAAGCGCGATGACCAGGGACGCAAGGTAAAGCGGGAATCCATGGTTTTCCCGCGCTATCACCAGCTTCAAGCTGTGCGTCGCTTGGAGGCCGCCGCCAGAACGGAAGGGCCGGGACACAATTATCTGGTCGAACATTCAGCCGGCAGCGGCAAGAGCAATACCATCGGCTGGCTGGCTCACCGGTTGGCGTCATTGCACAACGCGCAGGAACAGCGGGTGTTTGACAGCGTGATTGTTGTTACCGACCGTGTGGTTCTCGACCAGCAATTACAGGACACAATTTACCAGTTTGAACACAAGCAAGGCGTCGTGCAAAGAGTGGACGAACACTCGCGGCAGTTGGCCGAGGCATTGGAAAACGCAGTTCCTATTATTATTACGACGCTCCAGAAATTTCCGTTCGTCTCTCGACAGTTGCTCAAGATGGCGGAGGAACGGGGCAAGAAAGTTTCCGGTGTGCTGCCGACACGTCATTGTGCAGTCATCGTTGACGAGGCGCATAGTTCGCAATCGGGTGAAACCGCAACGGAGTTGAAGGAAGTTCTTGGCGGCGAGGAATTGCGAGCGGAAGCAAAGCAGCGCGCAGAAGAAGAAGGCATGGCAGAATTTGAGCAGCTTTTCCGAAGCATGGCCAAACGCGGGCGGCAGGCAAATCTGAGTTTCTTTGCTTTCACGGCCACGCCGAAACATAAAACTTTCGCGGTCTTTGGCAGGAACGGCACACCTTTTCATCGCTACACCATGCGGCAGGCGATTGAGGAGGGGTTCATCATGGACGTGTTGAAAAATTACACAACCTATGCTGCGTACTTCAAACTCTTGAAGTCCTGCGAAGATGACCCGAACGTGGAACGGAAAAAAGCCGCCAAGGCGCTCGCCCGATTCATGCGGTTGCATCCGCACAACATCGCGCAGAAGACGGAAGTCATGGTCGAGCATTTCAACCGCGCCACGCGCCACAAAATCGGCGGACGGGCCAAGGCAATGGTTGTCACCGGTTCGCGCCTGGAAGCCGTGCGCTACAAGCGAAGTTTCGACGTTTACATCAAGGAGAAAGGTTATGCCATCAAAACCCTGGTGGCGTTCAGCGGCACGGTGGTTGACGAAGATTTTCCCGGCAAGACTTACACCGAGGAGGGGATGAATGCCGGAATTCACCAGAAGGAATTGCCGGAAAAGTTTGCGACGACTGAATACCAAGTCCTGCTGGTTGCCGAAAAATATCAAACCGGCTTTGACCAGCCGTTGCTGCACACAATGTATGTGGACAAGCGACTCGCGGGGATTCAGGCGGTGCAGACTTTGTCGCGTCTGAATCGCATCCACCCGCTGAAGGAAGAAACATTCGTTCTGGATTTCGTCAATGACCGGCAGGAAATCCAGGAGGCTTTCAAACAGTATTACGAAGGCGCTGGAATGGGCGAAGAGGTGAAGCCGGAGCGGCTTTACGAAATTAAAGCCGAGCTTGACGCGTTCCGGCATCTACCTTGCCGAAGAAGTTCTGCATTTCTGCGAAATCTATTTCAAACCCAAGGAGCGGCAGAGCGTTTCCGACCACAAAGCCATGAACGCCGTGCTTGACCCGGCGGTTGATCGCTTCCGCGCCTTGATGGATTCGGATGAAGATGCTGCAGAACTGTGGCGCGGGAAACTGATTGCCTTTCGCAACCTTTACGCATTCCTGAGCCAGATCATCCCCTACCAGGATTCCGACCTCGAACGCCTCTACACTTTTCTGCGTCATCTGTCGTTGAAATTGCCCAAGCGCCGCAGCGGGCCGGCCTACCAATTCGATGACGAGGTGCGGCTGGAATACCACCGCTTGCAGAAAATCGCCGAAGGCTCGATTGACCTGAAGCAAGGTTACGCCCGCCCGCTCGACGGCCCGAAGGAAGCCGGCAGCGGGGTCTTGCACGACGAGGCAATTACCTTGTCGCGGCTGATTGACCTGCTTAACGAGCGTTTTGGCACCGACTTCAACCAGGCCGATCAATTATTTTTCGACCAAATCACTCAAATCGCCATTGACGACGAACGCCTCCAGCAGGCTGCGAAAGTGAATCCCGAGGACAAATTCTCGCTCGTTTTCGGCAATCTCCTCGAAACCCTGATGCTGGAGCGCATGGACCAGAACGAAGCCATTGTCGCTCGTTTCATGAACGACCCGGAATTTCAGTGCGCCGTTGCCGCCCGGCTCGCAACCGAAGCCTACAAGCGGCTGGCAGGCGAAAAACCGGCGTCATTTCCTAGAAGAAAAAAGCGTAAATAAACCGTTAGGACGAAAGAAAGATGTTGATGCCGGTGGTCAGGCTCACAGGTCATGCGGGCGTATGGGCTGGATGCAATTTTGAACTACGCCGGGGGCGGTGGCGATTTCGGCAGCAGCCGGGAAATGATGACGAGCAGCACCACGACGACCAACGAGAGAATGCCCCAGAACACCACGCCGCCCTGGCCGGGGATTTCATGTTCGCGCCACGATGATTTCAGGAGTTGTTGCTCCGTGCCGGGCGAAGCGATGGTCCTGTCCGCCGACAACAATTGCCCGGCGACCAGGCTGAGGTCGTAGTTCGGCGCGGCCGCGTGCGGATTGTCGTAATACAGGAAGAGTTCATCGTCTGACCCGGCTTTGAACAAAACACGCGTGACGGGATAAAAGAATTGAAACTTTTCCAATGTAATCGGCGGGTTGTCGCCATTGTGCGTTTCCAGAAACAGCGTGTCGCTTTGGGGCGGACTGTCGAGGGTCAGGAAAAATTCCCGGCTCTTGCGATCGGGTTTTTGCACCCAGGAAGCGCCGCCCAGATTATGCCGGTATTTTTCGCCGCGTTCATCGGCCAGTTCCTCGAAAAGCGTCGCCTCCCGCTGGAACAGCACCGTTCGTGTGGCGCAACTCAGGCGCGTAACGGGCAGGCGGGATTGCGGCAGCTTGATGATCCAGCGGCTGAGTTTGAGGTCTTTCGCGTCGTTGGTGGCAGTGATCGCTGGCATCAGTGAACGGCTGATGGAAGTGCGTTCGAGAATGTAAGGTGCCTGATTGCTGCCGTGCAAAAGCCGCAAGTCCTGGAAATCGGGCAATGCGTGGGCGAGCACGTCCAGGCCGAGTTCCAATTGCTGCGCGCCTGCGCGGGTGATTTTCACCGCTTTGCGGAATTTCCACGCCGTCACGTCGAGCGCCGCGCCGGTTTCATCAATGCCCGGCAGGACTTCCGGCGCGCGATAATTCGGATTCTCTTTCGGCGGCGAAAGTTTGATGGACGAAACCTGGGTGGTTTTGAGATCGGCACCCAGTGCAGCGAGGTCGTAATGCGGTGCGGAGCATTGGTCGTTGCCCATCATCAGATGGTAGTCACCGGCTTGCCGCGCGAGGAACACCAGATAAACTGGACGCCGTTCCACTTTCACGGCCTTAATGGCCAATGGAGGACTGTCTTGATTTTGAATGATAAGAAGCAATTCGTGCGTAGGCACTTGTTTTCCCAGAAGGATGGAGAGGTTTTCTGCGACTGGCTGGCCTTCAACTGCGATGCGATAAATCGTTCCATGTGCAATCGGTTGCTCGCGGATGGCGTTTCCCCACATCAGCGGCAAAGCCAGCGATACTTGCCGCGTAAAGAGCGGTTCAGCCGTTTTAATCTGAACCGTTGTTACATTCATATTTGCCGCTCCGAGATCCAGCACCAACCGTGTTTCACCAGGATTTTCATCCTGTTCGACCATCGTCACAGGCAACAGTTCGTCCGGCACTTTTATTGGTGCCGCGGCATGGACCATAGCGCTGGTGAACGGGATGGGCTGGGAACGCTGGTCGTCCACGGTCAGCCGCAACCATGGCCAGGCGCCTTCGGGGATTTGCAGCCGAAGCTGGCTCGCCCCGTCGGACTGGCGAAAAATGGGCAAACCGGAGGCGAGTTTTTGCCAACGTTTGCCGTCGGCAGAAGCCTCCACTAGCACCGATTTGATGAAATTTTTCGCCGGAGTAACCAGCGTGACACCATCCAATGGTTGCGGATAAACAATTTCGACCAGTGCGCCTTTTTCGGAAAGTTGTGACGAGCGCCGTGGATAGCCGGTTTCAATTGTGATGACGGTGTTCGAGGCGCTCAATGAAACCTGAAAGGATTTTGCCTCCGCTATGACTTTGCCCACCGGCGTCGGACGCTCAATCAAATAAGGCACCTCGTTCCCCGCATCATCATAAAGGCGCAGGTCCTCAAGCGCGGGGCGCGCGGCATTGAGCGTTTCAACCGGCAAATTTAATTTCACCAGTCCGGGTACGGACACATTGAATGGCTGTTCGTGCTGCCATTCAGCGGGCAGGCCGGCGGCAGAGACAGCGGGCAATGTCGCAACCATGAGAGTGCAAACAAACCGGAGTAACACCAATGTAGGGCAGGCGTCTCGCCTGCCCCCGCCAGCGCAGCCGGCGGTGTGAAACCACTCGCGCTTGCGCGCTCGCCGGGCAGGCGAGACGCCCGCCCTACGTTTTTGCGGCCGGACATTCAATGCGTTGCCTTGGTCATTTCGTTGTTTCATTTTTGGTTTCCTTGTCTTTGGCGGCAGAAGCGTAGAAGTGTTGATAGGCGAACGAAGCCAGCATCGCAATCACCGCCACGCCGATGAACGCGCCGACGCGGTAAAGCTGATTGAGCCGGGCCAGGTCGTGGAAAAACAATTTCAGCAACGTCACGCTTAACAACCCCAGCGCGGCATAACGGATCGCTGTAATCTTTCGAAGGATGCCGAGCACCAGCAGCCCCAGCGCGAACAACGCCCAGGCGATGGAATACGTCATGTCGCGCGCGAAATTGCCGCTGAATTGAAACGTCAGCGTCGAACCGGGCGCGCTGAAGAAATCGGCAATTTCAATGTTCAACAGCAGAAAAGCCAGCACTGTTCCCAGTCCGGCAAGAATGGGCGGCGCATTGGATTGCAAAATCAGATTTCGCGGTGGAGCGAGCAGCCGCGCGCCGGCAAACAGGCTGACCGTCACAATGCCGTAGGCGTAGAGATACCAGTTCAAAATCGGCGTGGCGCTGCGCGCATGGTATTCGAGCACGGCGGGATTGAACGCGAGCCGGACGAACGCGGCGACGAGCAGCCCGACGCCGGTGAGCCGCAGGCCGGGATGCGGCACGCGATGGAACAGCCAGAGCAACGCCGCGCCTTCCAGCGCCCAGCCGATGGTGATCCATTGGCGGTCAAACTGGATCGGGAAAATGAGCGTGATGAAAAACAACGCCACGCCGCCGAACCAGGCCAGTTGCGTCATCCGCGCCGGGTTCTCCGGAATTTTCTTCAACACCACAACCAGGCTCAACAACGGTGGCACGGCAAAAGCCGCCGGCAACAAGCCCATGACTTGATTCGGATACGCCGCGGTCACGAGCCGGTGGATGAGGAAAAACTGCGGCAGGCCGGCCATCGCCGCCGTGGCCCACGGGACCACCCGGGCGCCAAACTTTTTTAGGAACAGGAATGGGAACAGCGCAAACACGGCGAAGAAAATCAAATACCACGCCAACGGCAGGTTCGGCGACACGTTGGGATTCACTGCATCAAACCGGTTGAAATGCCAGGCGCATTCCAGTGCCGTGACGCAAGCCAGGCCGATGGCAGACAGCCAGTCCTGCGAAAACATCTTCGCCACGCCCAACAGCAGCACGATCAGCAGCCAGGCGAGTCCGAAGACCGGCGACGGATTTGCCAGTTGCAGCCGCAACGTGGCCATGATGAGCAGCAGGAAGGGCAGTACGGCCGAGCACGCCGGCAGGAGCGCGGCCAGGTTCTCCGATTGCAGGGCATCCTCATTGAGGGGGATGGCTTTCGTGAGAATCCCAGGTTTCAACTTGCGCACGGCCCAGACGCTCACCGCAACAAAGAATACCGCGAATGCGCCGAGCAGGAAAAAGGACATGGGCAGGCCGGTGAGTTCCACGGGGATTTTGAAAATCAACGCGCCGGTGGCGGCGAGCGTCAGCAACATTACGGCCAGCACCGGCAACAGCGAGGCCATCACCACGGCCAGACCGATGGCCAGCACATCCACCAGCAGGACGAACGGCCAGACGATGAACGAAACTTCCGCGAATTGGAAAATGGGGATGAGCACCAGCACGAGCGCCAATGGCGGAAAAATCTGGCTGCCCCACAACGATGTGGTAATGCCACGCCGGCGTTGCAGCAACACGGGGAAAACCGAGTGAACGACGGCGAAGATGAAATAGAACGCCAAAGCTGCATTCAACAGTTCGTTGTTCAGGGTTTTGGCCGTCCACGCGGCGAGCAACCCGAAGACCGCGAGGCCGGCGATGGGTTGGGCGGGGGCAATTTCGTCATCCAGCAGGACGAGGATGGTGACGATCAGGTCAATCAGGAAAACAAAGCCGAACATCAGCCACGGCCGTTGCGCGAGAGGCGCAAAACTCAGGAACCAGGCGGTGAAGACCAGGGCAACGGCCACCAGTCCAAAAGTGGAACCGGAAAGCCATTTGTTTGCCGAACCGCGAAGTTTTGCGGCCCAGGCTGCCGTGAGATACAGCGCGTTGAATCCAAACAGGACGGCCAGCGCGACCAGGATTTTGTCGCCTTCAAAATATTTTTCCGGCTCGAAAAACTTTCCCGCCCAGCCGATTTGCATGAACGCGGTCCCGGCAGCGGCCAGCGCGGTCAGGAAATGCCAGCGGCGGTTCAACGCCACTACAATCAAGCCGGCATCGAGGATGGCGATATAGCCGAACAGACCCAGCGGATTGTCCTGGCCGGTGGAAAGCAGAATCGGCGTGAGGAAACCGCCCAACATGCCGAGGATGGCCACGACCATGGCATCCAGCCGGATGGCAAGCAGAAAGGCGGTGGTGGTGATGAGTGCCATCAGCAGGAAAGTCGGGAGCGGTCCGAAGAATTCAAAGTGGTAAATCGAGCGGCACGCAAAGGTGACGGCATAAAGAATCACCGCGCCCGTGGCGCACAACGTTTGCGCTCCGACGGTATATTGCTTGCGCCGATGCAACCAGGTGCCCCCGATGAGCAAGGCGACGCCGGTGAGGAATCCGAAGCCCATGCGGAGTTCCGGCGAAATCAGGTTATGATCGAAGGAATATTTGATGGCAAAGGCAATGCCCAGAAAGAAGGCCAGCCCGGCGGCATAGGCAAACCCCTTCACGCCCAGGAACTGTTCCCAATTGATGGCCGGCGCGGTTGGGCGTAGTGTGGGCGTCGCCAATTCCGGTTCCGGTTCAGTTTCAATAGGAGGAAGTGGCGGGACCAGCGGTGGCGGAGTTGCCCTCTCAGTTTGCGCAGACGCGAAGACGGGAGTTTCCTCCAGTTGAGATGCCGGGGCTTCGATGGGCGGCGAGCCTTCCCGTTGTTTCTGGAGGATTTGTTCCCGGGTTGGCAGCGTGAACCCCGGCGGCGGTTCCGGTTCCGATGCGGGCATCGGTTTTGCCGCCGGTTCAGACGGTCTTGCGGATTCCCGTTTCAGCCGGATGACTTCCGATTCAAGTTCACTGAGGCGAAAGGAAAGTTCCTCGATGCGCCCCCTGGCCTGAACGGCGCGCACAATCAACCAGATGGCCAGCGTGATGGGAACACCGAGAACCACCAAGACGATGACAGGTATCATTTCCATAAAATTTCCTTTCCGCCGGCGGAACGACTTGGATGAACGCAGTCTGCGCTTCGGCGCGCGTTATTGGCAAGCAGGAATGGCCAGGCTCGTCTGGCCGCGCCGAAATGGGCCGCGTGGAGCAGATTCCGGTTCATTTTCACGTCATAATGATAGCCGGCCAGTCGCCAGGAAGTTAATTGATAAAAAGTGCGGTTGCTTCGCGAAAATCAATGCGGCAAAGTCCGCAGGTCACGAGTGCGTGCTGGGGCAGCGGAAAGTGCATTCAGGCACTTCTCCGTAGCGGCAGCCATCCTTGGCTGCCGTATGGCTTGGCTTCCGCCGGGTGGTCTCGGATATGGAAGTGAGTTCATGACGTGGATCCAGTTTTATGGCCCGGGCGGAAGAGATGCCGCTGGATACGGCGGGATGCCTGCCGCTACAGATCGGTGGCAGTGCTCGAATGCGCGACAACTGAACAGCTCAAAATGCCGTGTTGACTTCGTTTGCGCGTTTGATAAGTTCCTTGTTCCTTTGTCCAGATTTAAGATGAAAACGCATTTGCCAAAAGTGAATTTAGACCAGCGCAAGTGGCACATTATTGATGCCGACGGCGCGGTGCTCGGCCGGCTGGCCGTGCAAGTTGCCGATATTTTACGCGGCAAAAACAAGCCCGTTTATACGCCCCACCTCGACGCCGGAGATTTTGTCGTGGTCATCAACGCTGAAAAAGTCCGGGTCACCGGCAAGAAGGAAACTGACAAGGAATTCATGACCTATTCCGGCTGGAAAGGCGGCGAGAAATACCGGACCGTCGCCCAGGTGCGCGCCAAAAATCCGGAAAAACTCATCCTGCACGCGGTCAAGGGCATGATTCCGAAAAACCGGCTCGGCAGCCAGTTGCTGACCAAGCTGAAGGTTTTCAAAGGCCCAAAACATCCGCACGCCGCCCAAAAACCCGAACCGCTCAAGGCCGCGGCCTGATTTTCCCAACTCCAACTCTCAACCTTGAACTGACAGATGGCTGAAACCAAAATCACCGAATATCTCGGCACGGGACGGCGCAAGACCGCCATCGCGCGCGTCCGGCTCGCGTCCGGTACCGGCAAAATCACCGTCAACGGACGGCAGTTTGAAAGTTATTTCCCGCTGGAAACGCAGCGCTCCACCGCGACGCTGCCGCTGACCATCACCGGCACGATGGAAAAATTGAATGCGCGCATCAACGTCACCGGCGGCGGCCCCAACGGCCAGGCCGGCGCGGTGCGGCACGGCATCGCCCGCGCGTTGCTGCAATTCGACGCGACTTTGCGGGGCGCGTTGAAGGCCGAGGGCCTGCTCACGCGCGATTCGCGCATGAAGGAGCGCAAGAAATACGGCCAGCCGGGCGCGCGCAAACGTTTCCAATACTCGAAGCGTTAATCGCACTGGAAATTTCCAAGCCCCGCTGGTTTAATCCGGCGGGGTTTTTTGTTGGAGTTCAAGCTTTAGCTTGTCCGCGTGACACGCTGAAGCGTGAACTCCAACGCGATGCAATTTTTTTCTCTGTGTTTTTGCGTTTTTGCGTTAAATAGAAAGATAGAATGAATACTAAGAAAACTGCCATCATCGGCGCGTCCGGTTACTCCGGCGAGGAACTCGTCCGGTTGCTGCTGAACCATCCCCACGTGGAGCTGGTGGCCGTGACCTCGCGCCAATACGCCGGGCAAACGCTCGCGCAGGTGTTTCCCAAATTTGCGAGCCATCCTCGGTCAAAAACGCTGCACTTCACCGAGCCGAACGCCGGACTGCTCGCGAAGCAGGCGGACGTGGTGTTTCTCGCGCTGCCGCACGGCGTCGCGGCGGAATTCGCCGTGCCGTTGCTCAACACGGGCTGCATCGTGATTGATCTCAGCGCCGATTTCCGGCTCCGGAGCGCGGCGGTGTACAAGGAATTTTACGAGCACGACCATCCCGCGCCCGATTTGCTGGACAAGGCGGTTTACGGTCTGCCGGAAGTTTACCGGGATGAAATCAAGAAATCGGTGCTCATCGCGTCGCCGGGCTGTTACCCGACCAGCATCCTGCTGCCGGTGATTCCATTGCTGATGGCGGAGTTGATCCAGCCGGCCGGCATCATCGCCGACTCGCTCAGCGGCGTGAGCGGCGCGGGCCGGAAAGCCGAAACGGATTATCTTTTCTGCGAATGTAATGAAAGCGTCCGGCCTTACGGCGTGCCCAAACACCGGCATTTGTCGGAGATAGAGGAACAGCTTTCGTTCGCCGCCGAAACCAAGGTCACCGTCCAGTTTACACCGCATTTGATCCCGGTGAACCGGGGCATTTTAACGACGCTTTACCTCGCGCCCACGGAAAAGTCCATTGACGCGAAAAAGATTTCCGCGTGCTATCGGAATGCTTACGGCGATGAACCGTTCGTGCATTTGCTCGAAGGCAAGAATCTGCCCGACACCAAAAATGTCGTTGGCACCAACGTCATCGAAATTGCCTGGCGGCTCGATCCGCGCACCGGCCGGCTCATCGTAATGAGCGCCGAGGACAACCTGATCAAGGGCGCGAGCGGCCAGGCCATCCAGAGCATGAACCTCGTCTGCGGTTTCCCGGAAACGGCGGGGCTGGTTTGATTTGACCGTAGGAGCCGACGTAAGGAGGCTCAAACTTGCATTTGAAATGAGCCTCGTTACCTCGGCTGCCACCAAGGCAAAGAAAAATGTGCGGTGGAACGCGGCGGATTACGCCGCGAATTCCGCCGCGCAACAAATCTGGGCGCGCGAACTCATCGCACAAGTCAGTTTGCGCGGCGATGAACGTGTTCTCGATGTCGGTTGCGGTGACGGCAAGGTGACCGCCGAGCTGGCCTGTGCCGTGCCGAGGGGTTCGGTCACCGGCATTGACGCTTCGCCGGAAATGATCCGTTTTGCGCGAAAGACTTTCTCTCCAAGCAAACACCCAAATCTGAAATTTCAGGTCATGGACGCGCGCCGCATTCGTCTGGCGCAGCGGTTCGACATTGTCTTTTCCAGTTCGGTGCTGCATTGGGTGGACGATCATCCGGCATTTCTGCGCGGCGCGGCGGCGTGCCTGCGTCCGGGCGGACGGCTGGTCGTTTCGTGCGGCGGCAAGGGCAATGCGCAGGACGTTTTCGTGGCATTGCGGCCCGAGCTGCGGCTCAAGCCGTGGTGCAAATTTTTCCGGAAGCTGCCAAAACCGTATTTCTTTCACCGTCCGGCGGATTATGAAAAATGGCTGCCGCGGTTTGGCTTCAAAACGCACAGCGTCAAGTTGACGCCCAAGGATGCGGTCTATCAGGGACGCGACCGCTTTGCGGCGTGGTTTCGCACCACGTGGCTGCCTTACACCCAGCGCGTGCCGGAGGATTTGCGCGAGAAGTTCACTGCCGGTGTCGTGGACCGTTATCTCGCCAAACATCCGCCCGATGCGGAGGGCCGCGTTCGCGTCCGCATGGTGCGGCTGGAAATTGATGCGGCTAAGGGTTGAACAGGTGCAACCAACCCGGAACAAAATGAAAATCCCCTATTTTGAAGTGGATGCCTTTTCCAGCAAACTGTTTGGCGGAAATCCGGCGGGCGTTTGCCTGCTGGAACAATGGTTGCCGGATGCGGTGATGCAGGACATCGCCGTCGAAAACAATTTTTCCGAAACCGCCTTCATCGTGCCGCGCGGCCCGGACTTTGATCTGCGCTGGTTCACACCGGCTCTCGAAATTGATCTGGCCGGCCACCCCACGCTGGCATCCGCGTTTGTGTTGTTCAACGAGGGAAAAGCCCCGGGCGATTGCATCCGCTTCCACTCGCGCAGCGGAGAACTGGCGGTTACCCGCAAAGGTGATGTGCTTGAAATGGATTTCCCCTCGCGACCGGCGGTGCCGTGCGCAATGCCGGAAGCGCATGGTTCGCGGGCTGGGCAAAAAGCCGGACGCGGTGTTCAAGGCGCGCGACTACCTCGCCGTGTTTCCAACGGAAACCGGGGTGCGTTCGCTACAGCCTGATTTCGAGGCGTTGCGAACGCTGGATGCTCTGGGGATCATCGCCACCGCTCCCGGAGATGATTGCGACTTCGTTTCGCGCTTCTTCGCGCCGGCGGCCGGTATTGCCGAAGATCCCGTCACCGGCTCGGCCCACTGCACACTGATTCCGTACTGGTCGCAACGTCTCGGAAAGACGAAACTTTTCGCCCGCCAGATTTCCAGGCGTGGCGGAGAACTATATTGCGAACAAACGGGAGACCGCGTCCGAATCGGCGGCAAAGCCGTGCTTTACCTGCGCGGCCAGATTGAAATAAATGTAACGCAGCACAGGTGAATTAACCATGAATTCGAAATTCAAAATCATCAGCGGATCGGTCGTCGCGCCGCGGGGCTTTCTCGCCAGCGGCGTGTTTTGCGACATCAAACGCCTCGGCACGGGCAAAGGCTCGGACAAGGGCCAGAAGCGCGACCTCGCGCTCATCGTGTCCGAAACACCGGCGACCGTCGCCGGCATGTTCACCACCAATCAGGTCTGCGCCGCGCCGGTGAAGGTTTGCGTCGAGCGCGTGAAAAAGGGAACCGCCCGGGCCGTCGTCATCAATTCCGGCAATGCCAACGCCTGCACCGGCAAGCAGGGTTTGCTGGACGCGCGGGAAATGGTTCGTTATGCCGAACGCGCGTTGGACTTTCCGAAAGGCTCGGTTTTGGTCGGCTCGACCGGGCGCATCGGCGTCACGCTGCCGATGGAAAATGTTCGCGCGGGGATCATCGAGGCCTGCGTCCAATTGGGTTCAACGCAGGAACACGCCGCCCATGCCGTCCAAGCCATCATGACCAGCGACACGCGGCCCAAGCAAATCGCGGTCGAGTTCAAGCTGGGTGGCAAAGCCGTTCGCATCGGAGGCATTTGCAAGGGCGCGGGCATGATTCAGCCCGGCATGAGCGGTACTGGCGTACGGCCACCCGCGCTGCCGCGCGCTTTGCATGCAACCATGCTCGGCTTCATCACCACGGACGCCGCCATTGAAGCCGAAGTCTTGCAGGCCGCATTGCAGGAAGCTGTCGCGCAAAGTTTTAATCGCATCACCGTGGACGGCGACATGAGCACGAACGACACGGTGCTGGTGCTGGCTAATGGATTGGCGGGAAATCCAATTTTGGTGGGGCGAGCGTCCTCGCGAGCCGGCTTGTCAGTAACCTCGCCCCACCGCGATTTGGCGACGTTTCAGGCCGAGCTGAACCACGTCTGCCTGGAACTGGCGAAAATGATCGTCCGCGACGGCGAAGGCGTTCATCGCGTTGTGACGGTGCGCGTGAATGGCGCAAAAACCGTTGCGGATGCCGATGCTGCCGCCCGCGCGGTGGCCAACAGCCCGCTGGTGAAAACGAGCTGGCATGGAGGCGACCCGAACTGGGGCCGCATCATTGACGCGCTCGGCTATTCACCGGCGAAAATTGTCGAGGAAAAGGTGGACATCGGTTACAGCTTGGCCGGCAGCAAAAAGATCCTCTGGAGCCTGAAGCGCGGCCAACCGACGAAGGCGACTTTCAAGCAACTTTGTGCCGCCGTCGCGCCGAAGGAGTTTGATTTGCACATCAATCTGAATCTCGGCAAGGCAGGCGCGGTGATTTACGCCGCCGATTTGACGGAAGCTTACGTGGATTTCAACAAAGGCGACGTGGGCGATCCAGGTTCGCTGGGCGGCTGAGTGCTTGACGGCGCAAATAAATTGAGTAGTCTCTTTGTAGATACATTATGCAAACCATGATCCAACAATGGGGAAACAGCCTGGCCTTGCGGATTCCCAAGGCGTTCGCGCAACAGGCCAAAGTTAAAAAGGGCAGCCGCGTGCGATTTACCGTCGAGAAAAACCGGCTGGTGGTCGAACCGGTTGAGAAAACAAAAATCACTTTGGCATCGTTGCTCGCCCGAGTGACGCCAGAAAACATCCATCCCGAAACCGACTGGGGCAAACCGATGGGCAAGGAAATCTGGTGAAAAAGTCCGGCTACGTCCCCGCGCAGGGCGATCTCGTCTGGTTTGATTTTGATCCGCAAGCCGGACACGAGCAAGGCGGTCGCCGTCCGGCGATTGTGCTTTCGCCCAAGGCTTACAACCAGCTTATCGGGCTGGCGCTCGTTTGCCCGGTCACCAGCCGCGAGAAAGGTTATCCGTTTGAAGTCAGGATTTCCGCGGGTTTGCCGGTCAGCGGCGTCGCGCTGGCCGATCACGTCAAGAGTCAGGATTGGCGCGCGCGCCGCGCGGAATTCATCGGCAGTCTGGACGCCGCCACCTTGACCGCAGTTCTGCAACGAACCCGCAGTTTATTGGAGCAAGGCGCTTCTTAAAAATGAGCTACACGGAGAAAAATTGAGATGCGGTGATTTACGCCGCCGATTTGACCGAGGAATATATGGACTTCAACAAAGGCGACGTGTGCGATCCGGGTTTTGAACGCAATCAAATGGCGTTATTTATCGCGTTGCAATATCTACGAACAAAAGAGTCACGAGAACTCTTGAAAATTTTCGCAGAGCACAAAGACCCAATGTCCGAAGACAAACTAAAAAGTATTCATGCTAGGGTAATATGTGATAGCAAAACGGTTCGCGATATTTCGAAAAAGATAAAGCAATCAGTATGGGTTTTTGGCAAAAATAGGACGAGACGACCTTTTTTCACTTCTGATAACCCCGTGACTTTCATGAAAAGGGGCAAGGCAGGTAGAAAAATGTGGCTCAAAGGGCCAGGAATACTTTTGTCTGGAACGTGTGTCGTTTTCCCTCTTTCACCGACAGTTATTCTGTATTGCGAAGAGAAATCCTTATTTAAGAAACCGAACCGATTTAACAACTGTCTGTCTCCTGTGGAATTTACCGAAGGTATGGTGGATCACGAAAATTCTGGACAAGTGTTCATGTCTTCTAGATTCGTTTTTGCTCCAACTAATAATTTTCAAGACGCCGAGGACTTCTGGGGAAAAATTCAAAATGAGACTCCACCAACTTTGGAAGAGATCCTTGAATAAAAAAGCCGCTGGATTGCTCCAGCGGCTTTGAAATTTTTGCGCGAACCTTAATTTGCCGTGCGTCCAGAGACGCCCTTGGTGCCTTTGGCGATGACCTTGTCCGATTGCTTGGGACGCAACGCGCGGGAAGCCGCGCCGGCACGCCACATTTCGGAATTGTGGATTTCGCCCAGTTCCTTTGCCAACTGCGCCTGGTAGTTGCGTGCGCCGCAGGCGGAGAGCACGCGGGCACATTCCTTGCCGGTTTTGACGCGGTTGTAGAGATCCTTGAAAACCGGCAGCGTCGCTTTCTTGAACTTCGGTTTCCAGTCCAGCGCGCCGCGCTGCGCGGTGGCGGAACAGTTGGAATACATCCAGTCCATGCCATTCTCGTCCACGAGCCGGATGAGGCTCTGGGTCAATTCCTCGACCGTTTCATTGAAGGCTTCGCTCGGGGTGTGGCCGTGGGCGCGAAGCACTTCGTATTGCGCTTCCATGATGCCGGCCAGCGCACCCATCAACACGCCGCGTTCGCCGGTGAGGTCGCTGAACACTTCGTGCTGGAACGTGGTCGGAAACAGATAGCCCGAGCCAACGCCGATGCCGACAGCCAGGCAACGCTCCTCGGCGTGGCCGGTGGCGTCCTGTTCGACGGCAAAGCTGGAGTTGATGCCCGCGCCGGTGAGAAAGTTGCGGCGCACGTTCAGGCCGGAGCCTTTCGGCGCGACCATGATGACGTCCACGTTCTTTGGCGGGATGACGCCGGTTTGCTTTTTGTAGGCGATGGAAAAGCCGTGCGAGAAATAGAGCGCGTCGCCGGGCTTGAGATTTTTCTTCACCATCGGCCAGATGGTGCGCTGGGCGGCGTCCGAAACGAGCATCTGGATGATGGTGCCCTTTTGCACCGCTTCCTCGATGTCGAACAGGGTCTTGCCGGGCTTCCAGCCGTCGGCCACGGCGCGGTCCCAGTCGCGTTTGAACGACCTGGCCTGGCCGACGATGACGTTGAAGCCGTTGTCGCGCAGGTTCAATCCCTGCGCCGGGCCTTGCACGCCATAGCCGATGATGGCGATGGTTTCGTTCTTGAGCACCTGGCGCGCCCGGGCCATCGGGAATTCCTTCCGTGTGATGACTTTTTCCTTTGTTCCGCCGAAATCAATAATTGCCATAATCAATCTTTCTTTTCTGGGTGTTGTTTCAATGTTTTTAACCCGTTCAATTGAACTTTTAATTTTAACCATCAGCGCCCATCCGTCAAATGCAAACGCGGGCAGGTATTTGTGTGAGGTGCAGAGTTCACGCCTTTTTCTTTGCCTTGTTGCCCGGTTTGTCTTCCGGCTCTACGTGAAAGCCAATCCGCCGTTTCGGCGGTTCGGGCGGCAGCGGCGGGGGATCCAGAATTTCCATGACGCGCCGCAGCACGTCCACAATCACGCTCTCATGCACATCCAGCCGGGCGGTCAGTTTCTTTTCCAGATCGGCCAGTTGGCGGGCGAGTTCCTTCGTGCCGCCCAGCAGGTCGCGCATCTTCACGAACGCCCGCACCACGAACACGCTCATGCGCACGGCTTCCGGGCTGTTGAGAACGTTGGCCGCCATGATCGCGCCGTTTTCGGTGAAAGCGTACGGGAGTTTGCGACGTCCACCGTGTAAACTTGAAGTCACAAATTGTGACTTCAAGTTTTCTAATTCATTCCAAGTCAGTTGAAACAGAAAGTCATCAGGAAAACGGTGATGATTGCGTTTCACGGCTTGGTTTAACACTTTGGTCGGCACGCCGTAAATTGCGGCCAAATCCGTGTCCAAAATTACCTTTTGACCGCGGATGGTCTGAATCAATAATCCAATATCGTCCACGTGCGATAACATTTGGCTGTTCATAGCGTTCCATTCCCGATGCGGCCACAATTTGCAATATCAAAGCCTGTCGTTGGCGATTCGGTGAACCGGTCACAATTTGTGACCGGATGGCTGTCCGAATCAAGGCCGCAATTTGCGACCTTAAACAACGGAGAAAAATGGTTTGGACGCTCGCCCTCATCCCGGCGTTGACTCGCGCGCGCCCGCTCGCTCGGCCCTGCGGGCCTTCAGCTTTGCCGAATTCCTTTCACCGATTCCCAATCGGTTCAAGTCTCCCCGGGGAGAAGGAGAACCATTCGCCGCGCCTTTGGAATGTCGTGCGACTGGATTGGCCGGACAATCGTTCGCCAGCCGGAAATCTTGCGATGGCATGTCCTCTCCGTGGGGAGAGGAAACAGGTGAAGGAGGTCGCTAAAATCAAATCAAGAAATTCGACGGGCAAACTTTCTGGCGAGGCCAGCCGTGGGTGGCGACAAAGATTCCATCCCGAATTGGATAGGAACAATAATGGTTTAAACGCTCGCCCTCATCCCGGCCTTCTCCCCCGGGGAGAAGGAGAGTCATTAGCCGCGGCTTTGAATGTCGTGCGACTGGATTGGCCGGACAACTTCCGCCAGCCGGAAATCTTCGCCGGCATGTCCTCTCCGTGGGGAGAGATTTCCCCAAAACAGAATTCGCGCATCGAACCCCTGAACCTGCTTCGGGTGGCGCGTCACTCCGTGCGCGCTGTTTGCCTGGATGCCGAAGCCCGGCCGCACGGAGTGACGCGCCCTACCAGGATGTTCATGGGGAAACAGGCGGGGGAGGTCGTAAATACGAACGAATCAGTCAGCGTCGATGGCGCGATAAATCTTTTCCGCCGGCGCGGCGATGCCGATGCGATGGATGAGGTCGGTGGGCATGATTATTTTTCTGACTCAAGCTTCAAGAGGATTGTATTTCGAAATTAATGCTCCTTCATTAAATTGCCCCAACGAAAGGAATTTCACCGTAGCAACCTTCAACCATCTCATATTTACAAAACTCGTGTCTCTCAATAAATTTTGGGCCTAAAGCTGCAAGCAGCATTAATTCAAACCGTGTCACTTGACCTTGGCGATTGCCGTATGCAATTTGGCTCAAAGCGTCGTCATCGTAATTTGCGATAGCTGCTTCGACCTGTTTGAGATCTCGAAAGCCCAATCTCTTCAACAAACGAGCAGTCCAATTATATGACCATTCCGAGATTCTCCAGTCAGACCCTAATCGTTTATCTAGAAATGTACGGAGAGCGTCTGGAGTAATTTCAACGCCTACGAGATCGCCGCTGTTGACCATTATTCTCGCTTCAACTGTGACTTTTCTATCAGCGTCTTGAATTGCCTGAAATTCACGGTCCGCAACTTCAAGCATTCCGGCGAGAGCCATAAACCGCCTATGAATTTCTGCAGGAATTGCAGTTGCAGATTTATATTGTATGTCATGTTCAATTTCTGCCCATGCATGTTGAAGAATTGTCCGAACTTGGACTTCAGCTGAGGCTTTTGCATAGCGTTCATATTCTGCAAGACCGGCTCTCTCTCGCTTGATCTTTACTAGGTAATGAATGCTTTGATAACCAAAACGATCTTCCTCAATTAGTTCCTCACTCTTATCCGACCGGTCAATTACTTCAAACTCCTCTTTCAACATGCGATCTATTTCAGTCAATGTTCCGGGAAAATGTGTTATTACACGTATCCCGGCAAGGTCAACGATTTGTTCGAGAGGACTTTGATATTTAGGTTTGGCCGGATCAGCTTCTGATGGTATGGCCGCCTTGCGACCAAAACTTTCTGCTTCTTTTGGACGATGCTGAATTGAATGAATTTTGATGCCGCGCTTCTTGAGGCATTCTTCGATGATGCGAGCAACTACACCGGCAAAATCCTTATAGAATGGTTGCACCTTTAAATAAGCTGCGATTGCGGTTTTCTCATGTCCCGCAAAGTCAAAATCAGTGTCTATTCTATCATCTGGCATGAAAATTATGACCTATTTCTTGTGCACCTTGGCCGCCACCTTCAACCGGAGCGCATTCAACCGGATGAAGCCGGTGGCGTCGTCCTGGTTGTAGGCTTTGGTCGGATCAGCTTCCATCGTGGCGATGTGCGGGTTGTAGAGGCTCACCGGACTTTTGCGACCGGCGACCATGATGTTGCCTTTGTAGAGTTTCACCCGCACGGTGCCGGTCACGTTATTCTGGCTCTCGGTCACGTAAGCCTGCAACGCCAGCCGTTCGGGCGCATACCAGTAGCCGTTGTACACCAGTTCGGCATATTTCGGGATCAACGCGTCGCGTTGGTGCATGACCTCGCGGTCCATGGTGAGGCTTTCCATCTGCCGGTGCGCAAAGTGCAGGATGGCGCCACCGGGCGTTTCATACACGCCCCGCGATTTCATGCCCACGTACCGGTTCTCCACCATGTCCACGCGCCCAACACCGTGTTTGCCGCCGATTTTGTTCAGCGTCTTCATCACGCCGAGCGGATTCAACTTCTTTCCATTCACCGCCACGCAATTGCCCTTCACGAAATCGAGCACGACGAATTCCGGCTGGTTCGGCGCGTCTTCGGGGAACACGGATAGCGTGGTGAACGAGCCGCGATACTTTTTGTCGCTGGCGTCCATCCACGGGTCTTCGAGGATGCCCGCTTCGTAGGAAATGTGCAGGAGGTTCCGGTCGGATGAGAACGGTTTCTTCGCGCTGGCCTGGACGGGAATCTTGTGCCGGGCGCAATAATCAATCATCTCCTGCCGGCCGGGAAAGTCGGTGCGAAAGGAGGCGTCCCGCCACGGGGCGATGACCTGCAACTCCGGCGCGAGCGCGGCGGCGGTCAGCTCGAACCGCACCTGGTCGTTGCCCTTGCCGGTGGCGCCGTGGGCGATGGCGTCGGCCTTTTCCTTCCGGGCGATTTCCACCATGCGCTTGGCGATGAGTGGGCGGGCGATGCTGGTGCCCAGGAAATACTGGCCCTCGTAAATCGCGCCGGCCTGGATGATGGGGTAGATGAAGTCGCGCGCGAATTCCTCCTGCAAATCGTCAATGTAGATTTTGGACGCGCCGGTCTTTTTGGCCTTGGCGGCGAGGCCGGTGAGTTCGTCCTCCTGGCCGATGTTGGCGCAGAAGGCGATCATCTCCGCGTCGTAGGTTTCTTTGATCCACGAAAGCAGCACCGAGGTGTCGAGGCCGCCCGAATAGGCTAAAACGATTTTCATGTCCGCTGATTAAACCGCCAAGCCGCCAGGAACGCAAAGGGGAAATGTAGTTTGAAACTGCGAAAGCCGTGGCGCGCCGGCCTCCGGCACGGCAAGTTTCGATTCGTTACCATCACGCCGGGTCGGAGACCGGCGCTCCCATCCGGTGCCCGTTGTCCCGGTTTGACGGGCTACCGGCGCGCCGACGTTCGTTGTTGCATCCACTCCCAATCCTGTTTGTCCAGCGGATCGGTGATGTTAGATCCATTGTTCTGTTTCTCCGAGCGGCTCATCCAATGGTGGGTTTCTGAATGCCCGTCCGCAAAGGCAAAGCCGCAGCCGCCGTTGTGGTAGGTCCCGGGAGCGTCAAACCATTGTGGATTTTCCATCCCGAAGGCAAAAGCCGCGTCGTTGAGGCCGTTGACATCTTCGTCCAGCAACACCCAGAGCATGGAAGGTCCCGGGGCACCGATATTGGACATTTTGCCATAAGTGGACCAAGGCGAATTCCGGTGGTGATCATGCTGGTTATTCAACCAAGGGCCGTTGACCGACAGGTTTGGGGTGCCGCTGTGATCATAGCCGGAGCCGGTAAATTCGGTAGCATCGAAACCGGGATCAATCGTGCCCACCGCCTGGCTCATCGAAAAGGTCCTGGCCGCCGGCACGGTCTGGCCGATCAAGGCCGGGTCGGTTCCCTGATACGGGCCCATGCGTTTGTCCGCCGGACACTTGAACACGGCAACGTTCCCGCCGAGATAAGATATCAACAACGAACGATTCGGGTCTTTGAGCACATCCGGATCGAACTCTTGCTGCCCGCCTATCCCCGCATTGCCGGAACACCAGTTGTAACCGGGCAGGATGTTGCCGTCGTCGGGATTGGGCGGGAAAAGGTCGTTGCTCTCGCTTGTGTAAAGGTGCATCGCGGTCATCATCTGTTTCCCATTGTTCAAACACATCGTTCCCTGCGCTGATTGCTTGGCCCGGGAAAGCACCGGCAACAGCAGCGCCGCCAAAATGCCGATGATGGCGATGACCACCAGCAGTTCAATGAGCGTGAATGCGCGCCGGGAGTTCATGTCCATCAGACACAGCTAAAACTGGTTTGATTCAAAGTTTTGGCAAAGCGCATCGGGTTTTGCATTTCGTGGGCAACAATTCACAGGGTTTACTCCCAGCCGTGCATGGAATCGTAACGGAAGGTCATCTCATTGGTGTTGTACCCCGCATACCATTTTACATGGCCGTCATCGAACAGGAGGTTCTGCCCTTTGCCGTGGGTGCGCCATTCCACCGCCTGGCTTTCACTCGCGTTGCCGCCAACACAGTCTTGCGTGTAATCGTCCTTGTCGGCGTCATCGGGCTGGAAAAACATGCCTTGGGAATGGTCGAGATTCATGCTGGTGGTATCGCCGGCCAGCACGTGGGCGGCGGGAAACTGAACCAACCGGCTGTTCACCGCGGCATCGCCGTTGGTGATGACGTACGCGGCGCGCCCGCTGTTGAAATAGCTGTAAGCTGACTGGTGGTCCGTCGGGCAATGGTACACGTTGGTGTTTTGCGTGTAGGAAACGATTTGCTGCAACCAACCGGCCGCGCGCGTATCAGGATCGGTCTGGTCCCAGAGAATCACCCCGCCCGATATCGGATAAAGTCCGTTGGCGTCGTCGGCAAACATCTTCATGCCCAGCCCGATCTGGCGCGCGTTGGACAGGCATTGGGTCGTCCATGCGCGCTGTTTGGCCGAGGACAGGGCCGGCAGCAACAGGGCCGCCAGGATGCCGATGATGGCGATGACCACCAGCAGTTCAATGAGCGTGAATGCACGTTTCAGTTTCATCTCCGGCCAGACCCCGACGCTGCGGAGGCTTCATCTCCGGCACGGCGGAAATTTCTCACATTCTCAAAAATCAATTGGAACCCGGCGCCGTCTGTTGCAGGCGGTTCAGGTCTTGCAGCGCCAAAGGGTCGGTGAGACCGCCGCCGCCGTCAAAGTCAGTAGAGGTAGGCTCCGGGCCTTTCCACTTCCAGTATTCCGAGTGGGCGTCGGCAAACGTGAGAACGGTGCCGTTCTGATGCCGCCAGCCGGGAATATTGAGCCAGTTGTTGTTATTGGTGGAATACAGGAAATGGCCGTCGTCCAGGGTCAGGACATCCTCATCAATAAAAGTGAGCGTCTTGGACGTGTTTTGGATCTGGCTAGTCTGGCGCAATGGTTGGATGCCATAGGTGGTGTCCGTCCACTGTCCGGTTGACGGTCCGTTCATGTAGCAACTCAGGGAAAAGCTGCGGTATCGGGAAATGCTGGTGTCTTGAATCATGCCATAATCGGCCGGGCATTTATACACCGCCGCGTTTTTCACATAAACGAAAATGGAACCGGTGGTGATGGTGGCCGGGTCTATGTCCACTTTTGCGTTGCCGACGACCCATGAGTTCGTGGTGCTGCGAGGCACGTCGGTGACTTCAACGTCATTGACTGCCATGCGGCCGCTGAAATCGCCGGAATACATCTCCCAGCCCAGGCCGATTTGCTTTTGATTGTTCAGGCAGCCGATCCGCTTGGCCATGTCCTTGGCCCGGGCCAGCGCCGGCAGCAGCAGCGCGGCGAGAATGCCAATGATGGCAATCACCACGAGCAATTCGAGCAGCGTGAACGCCTGCCACCGGACGCCCGGCCCGCCCGGCGGCAACTGGCACAGAGGATTTGACTGGTTCCGCATAATTTGCCTTTCCCAACTGTATTAACAGGATTCGACGAAAAGTGTTACAATAAAAACCGGCATAATTTGTAACCGCCGCCCGCCGGCAAAAATTGTCCAAAGCCGTTCACATTAACATGTCCGCCCGACCATAAAACCGGACAACTTTGCAATTTTGCTCCTGCCCGGCCATAAGCATTCAATGCTCAAATCGGGCCCCGAATTCATGCTTTTACAGACATAGACACCGGCGCGGCCCAATTTGTATGTCAGCGCGCCGGATTTGCTCTCTTATAGACAGACACCGCAGCGGAACATTTGTTTCACAATTTTATTGTCGCCCCTCGTTCAAACCGGTTCCGGGTCATCGCCCAACACCCATGTATAAGTGTCCGCCCGAAGGCAAAAAGTGACATTTATTTTATTTCGCCATTGCGGCCATGAAAGGAAAAGCCATCGTCGAACCGCCCGAATCAGCCGATGATTTTCAGGTGACTGATGCGAAAAATAGCGCCCTTGGGTTCGTTGGGCAGGCAGGCGATTTCCCAGCCGTGCGCCAGCACGATTTGCTGGACGACGGCCAGACCCAGGCCGGTGCCCTTTTGATTGGTTGTGAAGTAAGGCTTGAAAATTTCCTGCCGGCGTTCCGGCGGAACTCCGGGGCCGTTGTCGCGGATTTCCAGAAAGGCCTCCGTGGCGCCTTGCCGGCCCGTGATCACCCGGATTTCACCGGCGTCCGCCACCGCCTGGATGGCGTTGAGGAGCAGGTTGAACAGCACCTGGCGGAGCAATTGCTCGTCGGCCTCGATGGCCAGCGGTTCGCCGCCGGTTTCGACGCGCAGCTTCTTTTCCTCAATGTCGTGGGTCAGCGTGCGCACGACCTCGTTCACGGCGGCAGTCAACGCGAGTTTCGCGCGGCGGACTTCGCGCGGAGCGCGAGTAGTTGATGAATTCATTCAATTGCGCCGTGACCTTGTCGGTTTCGTCCACGATGGCCCGGGCTTTTTCCCGGATTTCCGCCGGGGCTTCGGGCTGCTTGGAAAGCATCTGGGCCATGCCGCGGATGATGTTGAGCGGGTTGCGGGTTTCATGCGCCAGACCGGCGGCGGCGAGGTTCATTTCCCGGAGATGCGAATTCAACTCGCTGGCGCGCACGAGGCGCAATTGGAGGTCGGAGGACCGGCCCAGGCTGCGCCAGGCCAGCCCCGAACCGATGACCGAAATCGTGGCCAGCAAGGCGATGATGGACCGGAGCCAGAGGTCATGGTCAAAGGTTTCGTGGAGCGTCTGGGTGGACATGACGATGACAAAACTGTGCACGCCCTGTTTCTGCCGCAGGGTTTGGTATTCCTCCTCGCTCATCCAGCGGGGACGACCAAAGCGGGGACGAAAGCCGCCATCACGGGAGCGCATCCGGTTGGTGTCATTGTCCGGCGGCGGCGGCGGAGGTTCTTCGGGACCAGCGGCAAAATTGGTCGGATGATCAACGGGTGCGGGTTCGGGTGGCGGCCCGCCCAGGCGGTTGGTGGCGGCGAAGCGGTTGGTGAAATCCTGCCGGGACAGGATGATGGGCAGGTTGGTGCCCTCGATGTCGTAGGTGAGGTTGGTGCCGAGATCCACTGGATTCACGAGGGTGACGGTCTGCGCATTCCATTTTTCCGTCGGGCCGGCGGCGCCCCGGCCTTGAAGATCCATTCCTGTCCCGGCGGAAGCGACCATTTCGCCCGCGGCGTTCAACAGCGCGATGCCGTTCAATTCCGCCTTCTCCTGCCGGACCAGTTCCGTCAACGAGGCTTCCAGCCGTTCCTTGGAAACCACGCCGCCAAAACGGCGCTGGGACCGCAGCACGATGCCGAGGGTGGTGGAAATGTCCTTGGCCCGGTTGACGAGCGCTGCGCGGGCTTCCTCCCGGACGCGCAGGTGCTCGGCCAACTGCCAGGCAACCACCAGCACCCAGACCCCCAGCAGGAGGCCGTAGATCAAAGTGCTGCGGCGTTTCAGTTCCATAAATTGCATTCCGTCAGGCAAACATCCTGGAAAAATATAATGCGTTCTACGGCTTTTTCTTCACCGGCACGCGTTCCAGGAAACGATCCAGTTCCTGCTCCGAAATCGAATTGGTGATGAGCTGCGACTGGCCGGTTTCCCTCGCGGACAACGCGGCGAGCTGCGACGGCATCTGGACGATGTGCGGCGTGATGAACATCAGCAACTCGGACTTCTGGTTCGACTTGGCGCTGAACCTGAAAAGCTGGCCGAGCAGCGGAATGTCGCCGAGAAACGGAATCTTGCTGTCGTTGACGGACTTTTCGTTGGAAATGAGGCCGCCGATGACGACGGGCTGCCCGTCGGGCGTCACAACCACGGTATTGGCGGAACGTTTGTTGATGTTGGGCGCATACACGGCGGACGAAATGATGCTGCCGCCTTCGATCACCTGGCCGGGCGTGGAGGTGTCAATGGAAGTGATTTGCGGCTGGAGAATCATTTGCACCAGATTGTTCGCTCCGATGAACGGCGTGACGTCCAGTTGGATGCCGACGTTTTGATAGGAGCCGTTAATGGTCGGAATGGTGGTGACGCTATTGCCGACCGCGCTGAAACTGACGCCGCTGGGCAGATAGACGCTTTGGCCGACGACAATCTCCGCCATCTGGCCGTCGCGCGCGAGAATGGACGGGCGTGACAGCACCTGCGCCTTGCCGGCGGCGGCGATGGCCTGGAGCGTCGCATTGAAATCACTGCCCATGAATTGATAGAGACCGCCATTCCCGGTTGTCCCCGCCAGGGCTTGGGGCAAACCAAAGTTGTTGTTCACACTCAAGGTCTGGTTGATCGGGTTAATGCTGCTGGGGACGATGGTTGGAGTCATCCAGCAGTTGTAGTTGTTGTTGCAGTAGAACCGCTTCCAGTAGTTGTCGTAGCAGTAGTCATAGCGGGGGCAACTGTAAAATTGGTCACATAGCCGAGGATTTGCGAATAGTTCTTGTTGACGCCGGTATAGGAGCCTTGAACACCGATGGCGGACGATTTGTTGTCCTGCACTTCAAGGAAGACGACCTTGATGAGCACCTGCGGTTCGGGCGCGTCGAGGCTGGCGACCACCCTGCCGATTTGCTCGCTGGTTTCCTTGTCGGCGATGACGATGATGTTGTGCGTCACCGGGTCCACGGAAATGACCGCGCTGCCCACCGTGCCGTTGTTGTTGTATTGGCCGCTGCTGGAACTGCTGGCGTTGTTGTTGCGGTTTCCACCGCCGAATCCACCAAAGCCGCCGAACCCGCCGAATCCGCCGCCACCACCGCCGCCAGTGCGCTGCTGGGCTTGGATTTCCATTGCGGCGCAGAAAAGCAGGGCCAGAACGCCGCCGAGATAATTTTTAAAACAGGTTGTTTTCATAATTTGCCTTTTCATTAAAAAACTGATTCATGTTTTAGTACGACCGCACGCCGCCGCCAATCCCGCCGCCGGTACTGGTGCCGCCGATTCCGGTGGTCGTGGTGGTCGTGCCCATGGTGGTGGTGCCGTTCACAGCGCGTTGCTGGAGCGCGCTGTTTTGCGACGATGAACTCGTGCCGCTGCGCGAAGTGCTGCTGCTTTGAAACATGTTTTGCAACACCGTCAGCGCCTGTTGCGGATCGCCGTTTTTCATCTGGAAAACATAAACGTTCTGGTCGCGGTCCGAAGGCACATCCAACTGCGTCATCATGCCGGCGATTTCCTGCATCAAATCCTTGGAGGCCGTCACGACGACGGACGAGGTGCGCTGGTCCGCCACGGCGATGACCTGGGTCTGCTTTTGGATCCGGGAATTTTGATTGCCACTCGTGCCGGTGCCCCCGGTGGCGTTCGCCGCCGCCATCCGCGCAAAGAAGCCGCCCGGGCCGCCACCGCCCGGACCGCCGCCTCCGCCGCCGAATCGGAACGGCGTCTGGACCTGGCCGTTCGCTGTGCCGCTCGACGGGAAAATCTGGCTCAATTCGCTGGCCACGTCGGTCGGGCTGGCGTAGTTCAGGTGAAACACCCGGATTTCCGTTTCCCCCTCGGCGCTGTTGTCAATCGCCCGGATGATTTCGGTGAGATGCCGGATGTTCGACTGCGTGTCGGTGACCACAATCGAATTCCCGGCTTCATTCGCCACAATCGTTGCCTGGGGCGAAACGAACGAAGACAAATCCGTCACCAATTGCCGGGCTTCCACAAAGCGGATGGGGATGATTTGGGTGACGATCTCGGCGTTGTTCGGAATGCTGTCCGGATTGTTGCTGGTCTTGACCGGGATGTTGCGCGTCTTCGCGTCGTTCTTGTCCAAAATCGTCAATGTCCGTCCGTCGCGGATCGCGGCGTACCCATTTTTGTTCAGGACGGCGTTGAGCAGATCCACCGCTTCGTTTCGGGTCATGGGATGGCTGCTGATGACGCTCACATTGCCCTGAACTTGCGTGTCCAGCACGATGATGAACCCCGCGGCGTCGCTGAGATAATTCAGGACCAGCTCCAGCGGCGCATTGCGAAAGTTCAAGGTCAATGCGTCAAAATTCGTGCCATTGGCCGGTGTGGACGGAGCCAGGTCCGCGGAGGTGGAATCCTGCACCACGGTGGGAATGACCGCCGCCGTTGCCGGTTTTTTCGGCGTGGCGGGTTGAGCGCCTGTCGTTGGCGCGGCGGACTTGTCGGCTGCCGACACCGAATCGTTGGTGATGGAAGAAGTCGGCGCTTCGTTCATCGCGCCTTCGTCCGGCGGCGGGACAACTGCCTCCGCCGGTGGCGGGGCGTCGCCAGGTTGCCGGCCCGGCGTTCCGGCTGGCCAGTGGCTGTCTGCGCGGCTGCCGACATGAGCAATCCCGAAACGCACAGCGTCGCGAGGGTTTTTAGAATCAAGGTTTTCATTTTAATTCCTGTTCTCTTTGTTGCATGAGTTTCTTGAGGACATCATTGGGTTCACTGGCGGAGCTTGGAGCCGTGCTGGCGGCGGGCGCCTCGTCCGTTGCCGGGGCTTCGTTCGTGGCTGTGGCAGTGGTTGCCACCAATTCATCCGACCCGGCCAGTTGCCATTCGCCTTTGCGTTCCTGTCGCATTTGCGCGCCCATCTTCATCTCCACCGGCTTGCCAGCGGCTTCCAGCTTGACGCCGCGCTGGGTGATTCCCACCACCTTGTAACCGGCAATGACTCCGTCCGGGGAAAGGACTTTGCGATAATCGGGGTCGTTCCCGTCAAAGAAGGCGATCATGCCATTCCGGTAGTTCATCGTGCCGACCAGCGAAAAGCTGGGCGCTGACTTGGAAATTGCGTGGCCGCGCTTGTGCGCCGTATGCGCATAACGGTTGGGATCAAAAATATTCCGCTCTGTGATGATCTGGAACGATGAATAATTCGTGGCATTCGTCGCGGCGAGGGCGTTGGTCGTCTGTGCGGTGGCGGGATGGCAAATGTCCAGCAACGCCCCGAGCACGGCGAACACGGCGGCCGTCCGAAGCGCATTTTGATTTTGTCGTGCCAGATTCATGGTTTGGATTGAGATTGCGAAACGAGCACCAGCCCGCTGATTTGCAAATCCAGGGTGAGTTGCTGGCCGGCGGTGTCGCGGGTGCTGAGTTCCACCGATTCCAGTTTGAACGCCATCGGATCCTTTTCGATATCATAGACAAACCGGCTGAGGGTGCCGAGGTCGCCAGCCGCCTCGAGACGGCAGTTGAGCGTGAGGTAGTCCGAAGAATCGTTGTTCCACTGCGGCGTGATGCCGGTGACATCCGCGCCGCTTTCCCGGGCCCAACTGTCAAATGCCCTGAGCGTCTGCTGCTCCGCCAGCGAAGGATTTTCCGGCAGCGTGTTCGTGCGCATCTGGCTCCAACGAGCGCGGAGGCCGGCCTCCCGCTGGATCAGCCGCCGGCCGTTGGTCACCTGCGCGCGCAGTTCGGTGACCGTTTTCGCCCGCGCCTTCCACCATCCGATCATCGGTTCAATGACCACCAGATCGGCCGCGTAAAGCACGACCACCGCAATGGTCAGCGCCATCAACATTTGCTGGCGGTTTTCAATTTTCATTGCCGCCTCCTTTGTTCCAACGAAAATCAAACGTGAATTGCATCGGCGCTTTGCCGCGGATCTGGTCCACCTTCAAGTCGGTTACGCCATTTGCCGCGCGCAACTGGCCCAACATCCGCAGCAGGGCGGCATTGTCCCGCGCCGTGCCGGAACAGCTCACCGCGTTGCCGTCGCGGATTTCCACAGTCTTGGCCGTGACCGCGCCGTCCTCGGGGAACGCCGTCGTGAGCTGCTTTAAAATGCTCAGGCTGCGGCACGATTCGTCGAACCACGGGCGGTATTTCTGGATTTGCTGCTGGATGCCGTCCAGTTCCCTGACCTTGGCTGACATCCCCGACCATTGCGAATGCAGCCGGAGGAGTTGGATTTCCTGGAACAAAAACAATCCGCCAACGATGACGATGATGCCGGCGGCCGTCGCGCCGGCGGAGCGCAGCCGGCCAGAGGAATACTTCGTGATGACTTGCTGCAAGGCCGTCGGTTTGGGCGGCAGAAATTCGA
The DNA here is from genome assembly GCA_963820205.1 of uncultured Verrucomicrobiae bacterium. Lineage (GTDB taxonomy): Bacteria > Verrucomicrobiota > Verrucomicrobiia > Limisphaerales > UBA11358 > UBA11358. The sequence goes on along the minus strand of CAWFZJ010000077.1, from coordinate 1,262 downwards.
ATGCCGGCGTTTGTTCCGTCAGCATCCGGGCGGCCAGGCTGAAGGCCGGTGAAACGGGCGCGTCGGGCGGAAGCTGCACCCCGAATTCGTCTGGCGCATACTTCGTGACCAGTTCGACGTTCAGGCCGGCCGGCTCAAACCGCAATTCCATTTCGTCGGCCAGTTGCTGCGCCAGGTCGTGCGGGCCAAAAATGCGGATGCGGCGGACGGATTCACGCAGTCCGGCGGCCAATTGCCCGAGCGTGATGCGGACTTCCCGCGCAACGAAGCCAGTGTGGAGGGTGCGCCGCGAGCCCTCGTTTTCGATGGCGCCTTCCAGCGTGCGAAGGGCCGCCACGCCGCCGCAGGTGATTTGCAGGGACACCTGGCTTACGCCGATGGCCAGGGCCAGCACGCCAGTAGTGGAACGGGCATCCTGCCCGTTGGCATCAGACAGGCAAGATGCCTGTGCCACTAACGCCGAGATGCCGGGCGAAAAGCTGACGGGTTTTAATTTGGCCGCCGCCAAGACCTGTTCCAGCGACGTGAGCTGGCTGTTGAGGATTCCCGCCAGGGTCACGTGCTGTTTGCCGTCCGGCAACGGGCAGCGCGAATGGGCAAGCCGCAACGTTGTGATATCGCACGGAAATCCCCGTTCCGCTTCCAGTTGCAACAAGCTGGCGGCGTCCGCTTCCGGCAGGGGCGGCAATTCGGTCTGCGCCGTGAGCATCCACTTCAACGGCACGCCCACCACGCAGCGGCGTTCGCGCACGCCGGCGGCGTCGAGCTGGTTGCGGATTTCGCGTCCGACCAGTTCGGGCGCGGCCGTGAGCGGGTCGAGCGAGAGCGTGGCCGAGAACGATTGCTGGAGCTGGAGGGAGCCGTTGGTGCGGCGGAGCACGACGCCATCGAGGCGGCTGCCATCGAACACGAGGCCGAGCAGGCTGGTCAACTTTTTGCGTCTCGAAAAATTGATTTTCAAAATCTCGTTCATGGCGTCTCCTTGGCGACCCAGGTTTCGCGGGCTTTTTCCCCGAGCGCCCAGCCGAGCCGGCTGAGGTCCTGGCGGTAAATGATTTTGGGCGTGCCTTCGCTGATGTCGAAAATGAATTTCACCCGCCGGTACCCGCGCCCGAACGGGCCGACCGCCGCGATGTCCGCCGTGAATTGAAAACTTTCCGTGGTGATGTAATCGCGGCCAGCGTCGGCAAGGGCCAGGACAACCGCGTTGTTGTTGCCAAGCGCGTCCACGATCCAGGAAATGGCGTTGAGGTTGTTGGGAT
>CAWFZJ010000076.1:0-43460 GCA_963820205.1 uncultured Verrucomicrobiae bacterium | reverse complement strand
GCCTCGACTGGCACGACGCGCGCGACCTGGTGCAGACAACGCTGCGCGAATTGCAGCGTGAGCTGGCGGCGCACCCGGTGAAACTGGATTTGCCGTCCGCGCCCCTGCTGGTCCGGCTCGATTTTTCCCTCGCGCAACACGCCCTCGCCAACCTGCTGCTCAATGCCGCCAACCATACTCCCGCCGGCACGCCGATGGAAGTGTCGGCGCAACTGGCGAACGACCAATTGGCCTTGAGCGTCGCGGATCGCGGACCGGGCATTCCGCCCGAATGGCTGCCGCGCATCTTCGATAAATTTTTCCGCGCCCCCACCGCGCCCACCGGCGGCAGCGGACTCGGGCTTACCATCGTCAAGGGTTTCGTCGAGGTACACGGCGGAACCATCACCGCCACGAACCGTCCGGGCGGCGGCGCGCTGTTCACCCTGAATTTTCCGCAACCCGAAAAACCGCCGGAATAGTTGGTGTCCGGCTGGAAATTGCCGGAATTCAATCGTCCTCGTCGTCGTTCTCGTTCTCGTCCTCGAATTCCCATTGTTCCGAGGACGACAATGAGAACGAAGTCAATCACCGCCGCCTGTGCCAGACAGCGACGCGACGCGAACTTGCAAGCCGGTTGAAAACAACTATTCTCGCCGCATGGCAAAGACCGGCTCCTAGATCAGTTTAATCAAAACTGTAGCCATGTATTTTTCGAGAAATGCTCTAAAAAAAGGCGAATAGACTGTTTCGTGTGGCTACGAGCGACGATGCTCAAATATCAACCAGCCCGATTATGAATGAATTGCTCGCAGACATCAAAGCGCGGTTGCTGAACGGCGAATATAAAAACGAAGAACACGTTCGCCTCTCACTTGTGGCAAGGGTGTTGAACGGCTTGGGATGGAACATTTGGAACCCAACGGAAGTAAATGCAGAATTTGTTGTCGTTCCAAGCGAGGACAATAAAAAAGTTGATGTCGCGTTATTTTTGCGGTCCATTGTGCCATCCGTTTTCATAGAGATAAAGGCCGTTGGACAAATACAAGGAAAGCTGCCCGCAATCGAACAGCAGATGCGCAACTACAACCGCGATAATCAAGCGATGTTCACGGTAATCACTGATGGTCGTAACTGGCGTTTCTACCTCTCATCCGCCGGCGGCGAGTTTTCCAGACGATGCTTTAAGACCTTCGATTTGCTTGATGATGATCTTGAGGAGGTCGAGGCATCGTTGTCAGCTTTTTTGAAAAAGTCAGAAATAGAGAATGCGAGACAAAAGGCCGAGGATTATTTGAAGCTTAATCAGATTCAGCGAACGGCAGAGGATTGTTTGCCGGAAGCTCGCCGCAGAATAAGCGAGCCGCCATATCCAAGTATGCCCGATGCGCTTGTGTCTCTGGTGCGCGAAAAAGGTTTTTCTATTACACAAGACGATGCTGTGAAATTTATCAAAGAAGCCGCTGAAAGAAAACCTTCCGTTCCAATCGCATCTCCGACCACTCAAACACCAATGCCAAATAAAACTAACGGGCTCGCCCAAAACAGGCTCGCCCTAATTGTCAGCATGGCCAAGGCTGGCAAGACCGAAGCGCAAATTCACAGCGGCAGTTACCAAGGAGTTCGGCAAGCCGGGTGGTTCGGTAACCTATTACATTGGTCGTGAATGGCGGCGGGTTAACAAGGTTGGCCGTCATTTTGGCGCCACGGCCAAGCCCGCGAAATCTTCCAATGTCCCAGCCCAAGAATAGTGACCCAGCCAGCCTTGCATCACCGCTTTGGGGCCATCGCTTTGAGCAGCAATTTTGGGTGGCAAATCTGGACGGGGGACAAATCCGCATCTTTAAATTGAACCCGCAGTTCGGCTTCTTCGATGTCCAGCAAGCCGGCATCGCTGGTCCCCACTTTCACATTTTCCGCGTGTAAAGCGACTTCCACAACTCCGGGGAGGCGCGGAAATTGGTTTTGCGAAGAAGGTCGAGGGCGGCAGGAAGTTCGAGGAATCCGGCTTGAGCGGCGTCGCACAAGACGCCCAAGGTGCCGGAAACTTTCAGGCCGCGCTGAACCGCAAACACACGAGCGGCGGATTCATCGAGCAACACCACGTCGGAGCGAAGTTGCCCGGACAGATGCAACGCGGTGCGCTCGCCGGGGTCGAGCGCAGCCAGTGTTTGGTCAGGCTCTTCCGGGTCGGGATGAATTTTCAACCATTCGGGCGGAGTCGTTGCCCAATGGCGAACTGACGGCGGCGCGTCGGGATGGCGCAGTTCCTCCAAAACCTTTTGGGTGATGTGAACGTTGCCGTAAAGTTTCGGCAAAATTTCCGCGTGGCCGATGAGCGCAAGATAGCAAAGCGGCGAGGTGTTGCTGACGATGGTCATCAGCCGCGAGCGGCGCGCAAGGCCGCGAGATCCCGCTCAAGGTCGTCCTCGCCGTAATGCAAGTAGGCTTGAACCCGCTTGAGAAACGATTCGGTTTCCCAACGCGAGCCGTGGCCGAGCAGTTCACCAACTTGATGCGCGGTGAGCGCGCCGGAACGATAGGCTTCAGCCGCGACGGCTTCGAGCACACGCCGGGGAACATCCTTCCAACGCGAGCGCAACGGGGCGGACACGTTTTCAGGAATTTCAATTGCGACGTTCATTGCAATGAAACAATAAGGCCAACATGACGCCGTTGCAAGATGGCGTTTGCACTTCTTTCTTCCATATCACCAGTTGCTTCGCAGCGATGCGTGAAGCTGCCTGACCCGGCAGCGGTACGGCTTTACCGGGCAACCGCCATTGGTTATCATGCGCCGGTGTTGGAGATAAACGAATGAGCGATGCTCTCAAACCGCTGGTGTTGATTGTGGACGACGAGCCGCAAATCCGCCGGCTCCTGCGCGTGACGCTGGAGGCGAACGGTTATCGCGTCTTCGACGCCGCGACCGGAGCGGACGGCATCGCCCAGGCCGCCCAGCGCCGGCCCGACGCGGTGTTGCTCGACCTCGGCCTGCCCGATCTCGAAGGCATGGAAGTGCTGAAACGCCTGCGCGAATGGAGCCGCGTGCCGGTCATCATCCTCAGCGTGCGCGACCGCGAGGACGACAAGGTGGCCGCGCTCGACGCGGGCGCGGACGATTACGTGACGAAGCCGTTCAACAGCGCCGAACTGCTGGCGCGTCTCCGCGCCGTGCTGCGGCATGCCCAGCCGCAAGGGGCGGACGCGATTTTCCGCACCGGCGAACTGGAGGTGGATTTGTCCGCGCGCGTCGTCCGGAAGCACGGCCAGGAAATCAAGCTCACGCCGATCGAGTATTCGCTGCTGCGATTGTTCGTGACGCACGCCGGCAAGGTTTTGACGCACCGCCAGTTGCTGACGGAAGTCTGGGGGCCGAAGGCGGTGGAGCAAACGCATTACCTGCGCGTCCACATCGCGCATTTGCGCGAGAAACTGGAGGCCAACCCCGCGCAACCCGAACATTTCATCACCGAGCCGGCCGTGGGTTACCGGCTGATTGAAAAAACCTGACTTCCTTCCCACTTGGGAGCGGCGGGGTCCCGTTGGCAAAAATTTTTGGGCAAAACATGCCAGATTTGACAAAGGGCGGCGGACGGGTATAGTTTCCGCCGTTGCAGCCTAAATCCGGCTTCCTTCCTGAGGCCGGATGCGGGGGACCCAAAATCCTCGAAAAATGATTCGGGGACGGGGCGAATGGAGTCAGGCAACTGATTCCCAGGCCACTTTCAAGGCCGAGCCCGTCAGCTAACCTCGCAGGCATTTGGAAGGGCGATCCTCTGGGCCGCGAAGTCCGCGGCTTTCATGTTCACCCAGACATCAACGGCGTTCAAAAACGCCACGCAGTCTTGTGTATGAATTTGCGTGAATGGTTTGGCGCGGCGAAAGACCTGGCGGTTGGCCGGGCGCGGAATCTTTCCGACAAGCGCATTTTCCACAAGCTTTCCCTCATCGCGTTCTTTGCCTGGGTCGGACTGGGCGCGGACGGGTTGTCGTCCTCGTGTTACGGCCCTCCAGAAGCCTTTCTGGCCTTGAAAGGCCACGTGTATCTCAGCCTGTTGGTGGGACTGGCAACGGTGGTGACGGTCTTTATCATCAGCGCAAGTTATTCGCAAATCATTGAATTGTTCCCAACCGGCGGCGGCGGCTATCTGGTCGCCAGCAAACTGCTCTCACCCGGTGTTGGCGTCGTATCCGGCTCGGCGCTGTTGATTGACTACGTGTTGACCATCACGCTCTCCATCGCCAGCGGCGCGGACGCGCTTTTCAGTCTGCTGCCGGAAAGCGACCAGTCCTACAAACTTATTGTGATGGTCAAAGTCACGGGCGTCTGCCTGCTGATGCTGTTGAATCTGCGCGGCGCCAAGGAAGCGGTCCTGCCGTGGGTGCCGATTTTCATCACGTTCGTGCTGACCCACGCGTTCGTCATTGTTTACGCGATCCTCACGCATCTGAGTGTTTTTCCCGAAGTCTGGCATCACACCACGGCAGACATGGCGTCAACGCACAGTGAACTGGGCTGGATCGGCATGGCCCTGCTGGTCTTGCGGGCCTACAGCATGGGGGCGGGCACTTATACCGGCATTGAGGCCGTCAGCAACGGCCTGCCCATTTTGCGCGAACCACGGGTCCAAACCGGCAAACGCACCATGCGCTACATGGCAATCTCACTGGCCGTTACTGTTGCCGGCCTGTTCATCGGCTACCTGCTCTATGGCGTCACGCACGAATCCGGCAAGACGCTCAACGCGGTCCTGTTCGATCGTCTGACCGCCTCCTGGCCCCACGGCGCCGCGTTCACGTTCGTTTTGGTCACGCTGGTCTCAGAGGCCGCGCTGCTCTTCGTTGCCGCGCAGACGGGTTTTCTCGACGGGCCGCGCGTGCTGGCGAACATGGCGGCGGACCGCTGGATGCCCACGCGGTTTGCCTCCCTCAGCGACCGGCTGGTGACGCACAACGGCATCCTGCTGATGGGCGGATTTTCCCTGGTGCTGATGATTTCCTCGGGCGGTTCGGTGGATTTCCTGGTCGTGCTCTACAGCATCAACGTGTTCATCACGTTCACCCTGTCGCAACTCGGCATGGTGCGCCACTGGTGGCAGGAGCGGCGCAACGTGCCCGCCTGGAGGCGGAAAATCGCCGTCAACGGCGTCGGCTGCGTGATGACCACGTTCATCCTCGTCATGTTGAGCGTGATCAAGTTCTTTGAAGGCGGCTGGGTAACGCTGTTCGTCACGGGGATTTTGGTTGCCGCGGCGTTTTGGGTGAAACGCCATTACAAACAAACGCAAAATCAATTGCAGCGGCTCAACGAACTCGTCGCCGCCGCCGGTATTAACGCTGACAGCATCAAGAGCACGGACGTTCCCGCGCCCGTTTGCAACCCCAAGGCGCGCACAGCGGTGTTTTTGGTCAATGGATTCAACGGTCTTGGCCTGCACACGTTGCTCGCCGTGGTCCGGATGTTTCCGAATGTTTATCAAAATTTCATTTTCCTCCAGGTTGGAGTGGTGGACGCGGGCACTTTCAAGGGCGCGGCGGAAATGGAAAATCTCCGCGAACACTCGCGGCGCGAAGTGGAACGCTACGTGGCCTACATGCGCCAGGAGGGTTTTTATGCCGAAGCGCATTTCGCGCTGGGGACGGACGTGGTGGACGAAGCGGCCAGGTTGTGCGAGACCGTGGCGCAACGCTTTCCGCTGGCGCAATTTTTCGCCGGGCAACTGGTGTTCAAGGATGAAAACCTGCTGACGCGCTGGCTGCACAATCACACCGTGTTTGGACTGCAACGGCGCCTGTATCAACACGGCTGGCCGATGCTCATCCTGCCGATACAGGTGTGATCAAAGCCCTCGCTTACGCCGGCTCGGCGGTTTCGAGGAAACCTTGCAGATGGCGGACGCGCGTCGGATGGCGCAATTTGCGCAGCGCCTTGGCCTCGATCTGGCGGATGCGTTCGCGCGTGACGTTGTACATCTTGCCGATTTCTTCGAGCGTGCGTTCGTAGCCGTCGAGCAAACCGAAACGCATTTCGAGAATTTTGCGCTCGCGCTCGGTCAACGTCGTCAGCACGTCGCTCAACTTTTCGCGGAGCAGGCTGTAGCTGGTTACTTCCGACGGGTTTTCGGCCGTCTTGTCCTCGATGAAATCGCCGACGCTCACGTCGCCGTCGTCGCCGACGGGCGCGTGGAGCGAAACCGGCTGCTGCGCCATCTTGAGCAGCGCATGGATGCGCGACACCGGCATGTGCATTTCGTCCGCCAGTTCCTCCGGCGTGGGCTCGCGGCCCAGCTCCTGGGTGAGCTGCTTTTGCGCGCGCCAGAGTTTGTTCATGATTTCAATCATGTGCACCGGAATGCGAATGGTGCGCGCCTGGTCGGCAATCGAGCGCGTGATGGCCTGGCGAATCCACCAGATGGCATAGGTCGAAAACTTGTAACCGCGGCGATACTCGAATTTCTCGACGCCCTTCATCAAACCGATGTTGCCTTCCTGGATCAAATCGAGGAACGACTGGCCGCGGTTCGTGTATTTTTTGGCGACGGAAACGACGAGGCGCAGGTTGGCCTCGGCCATGTGCGTCTTGGCCCGCAACCCGCGTTCGGCGGCGGCCCGCAATTCGCTGAACGTCTTGTAAAAAACGTCGCGCGGCATCCGCACAAATTGTTCAAGCGTCTGGATTTTGGCGCGTTCGGCCTCAATCGCCGCCCGGCGCTCGCCGGTGGTGCGCAACGCCTCGAGTTCCTGGATGTGGCGCAGGCTGGCCTGGAATTTTTCATGGACGTTGCCGGCCACGACGATCATTTCCTCGACGACCTTTTGCTTGTAAAAAAACTTCGTGAAGATTTCCTGCAGCTTGAGGCCGAGTTTCTTCAACTCGCGCTGCAATTTTTCCTTGCGGCCTTTTTGCGCAGCTTTCTGCCACAGGAAGTACTTCGCGTCCACCTTTTGATCGAAGGCGCGGACCTTTTTGATAAGCTTGCGCAGTTCGCGCAAATGGCCTTCGCGATTGGCGATTTTTTTGTCCACGATCACGCGGTCGAAGCGTTCCTTCGGCGGCTCGGACAATAATTTTTCCGCAATGGCGATGTGTTCCTTCGCGGTGAAACCGAGGTTGTACACGATGCGCTTCATCTCCAGTTCGGCCTCTTCGATGCGCTTGCAAATTTCGACCTCCTGTTCCCGCGTGAGCAGGGGCACCTTGCCCATCTGGTTCATGTACATCCGGACCGGATCGTCCAGAATTTCCAGCCGCGCGTCCTCATCCTCCTCCGCCTGCTGGGCCGGCTCGGCCGGCTTGGCTGCGCGGTCGGCCTCGGCCTGATCCATGACAATTTCCACGTCGAGGCTCCTCAGCTTGGTCAACAGCGCGTCCAGGTCTTCGGGACTGAGATTATCCGGCAAAACGTCATTGACGTCGTCGTAGGTGATGTAGCCGTGCTCCTGCGCGAGATGCAGGAGCGTTCGGACCGTCTCGGTCAAATCCACGGACGATTGCATGGGGGCCGAGGCGGCAACGTTCACATGGCCATTCTGTGGCGATCTTTCAGCGGAAAAAATTGCGCCCGCTGCCCGTGGCCTGTTTTTTTGGGATTTTGAGGCGTTCCTTCGCGCACTGGAAATGACAAAGCGCCGGCGCATCGGCGCCGGTTTCGCTTCGGCACTTCGTCGGCTGTTGCTTCGGTGTTTGCGCGCCACACTGCCCCGCGCCGTCTTTTTTCTCTTCAGCATAAATAATAATAGACCCGCTGCGGCTCATTTTGGTTCAGAAAACCCGCCCGCCCCCTCTGCCAAACGAGCTACGCCGCCTCTGCATATAAATGTCCACTCGCCCAATAAACTTCGGGAGAGCGCCCACACCAGAAGACCGACGCGGTTTCATGTTAGCCCCTTTTGGCCAAAACTCAAGAAGAAATCGCCGCCGGGTCAAACTTTTAACACTTTGAAAACAAGCTACTTGCGATGATTATTAGCTCTAATTACCAATCCTTTATTGGTTTATTTGAGCTTTCCGGCTGATTTTTGGGTTTTAATTGAAGAAATTGCTCATCCCCCTTCTGGGCATCCAACAGCCGTTGCGCCTGTTCCGGCGACATTTCCTGGGCCGCCACAGCCTTGGCCTGTCCCGTCTGATCCGCCTGCTTTTCGTCGGATTGCTTGCCGGCCGATTGTGCCTGCCGCTGCTGTTCCTGCTTTTGTTTGTCATTCTGCTGGCTCGACTGATTCTGCGCCTGCTGATCCTGTTGTTGTTGCTGGTTCTGCTGCGATTGTTGCTGCGACTGATTTTGCTTGGACTGCTGTTGTTGCTTTTGATTCTGTTGCGATTGCTGGTTCTGTTGGTTCTGCTGATTCTGCTGGTTTTGCTGCTGTTTTTGTTGCTGGCTCTGTTGTTTGAGCAATTCATCCAGCTTTTTCAGCTTGATGTCGTCCGGATAAAATTTCAACCCGGTGGCGACCGATTCCTTGGCCGCGGCAATGTTGTTGGAAATGTAGCTCTGCGCGCCGCTGTTGAAAAAATCATCCGCAGGCGCGATTTGCGCGCAGACCATCTGCCCTGACAACAGCAGCAGGCTAAGGCTGTTGAGGAGTAACAATCGCATCAATGTCCTTTAATTTTTTAATGTAATCCTGGAATTTTTTGGCGGCAATGGGGCTGTTCAGGCTTTCCATGATTTCCAACGCGCGGTGATATTCATTGCGCCGAACCGCCTCGTCCGCCGCCTGTTTGGCCCTCCGCATCGCCTCGCGAAGCTGGGCAATCAATCCCAATTGTTTCTTCACGAATGCCAGATTGTAGGCAACGTCAACATCGTTCGTATTCAATTGAGCCGCGTGCTCATAACTCTTGATCGCCCGCTGCCAGGTTTCCTCCATCGCGCTCAAGCCTTCTGTGTCCGGCTCGAATTTAAGTTCGCCCAGCCGATACAGCGTGTTGCCCAAATTGTAATGCGCCTGCTGCTGCAGCTTCAAATCCGGCGACAGCGTCGCCGCCTGAAAGGCGTTCAACGCCGTGTCAAAATTTGTCGCGCGATACGCCGCCGCGCCGGCGTTGAAGACCGGGCGCAGGTCATTCGTGTTCACCTGGGCCAGCCGCTCAAATTCCTCCAAGGCGTTTGTATAATTGCCCGATTTGTATTCGCGCAACGCGCTCGCCGGCGAAGCGGACAGTGCTTCGGGGAACAACAACAGCGCAATCACCGCGGCAATTGCGGGTGTTTGGATGTTGGATGTTGGATGTTGAGTGTTGGATGTTTTTACTTCGTCACGCCGAGACGGTGCTCGGCGCTCCGGCAAAAACAATTCCGTCAGCAGCAACAGCATCGCCAGCGCCAGCGGCCAGTGATATTGCTCGTGATAACGCCGCACCAGCCGTTCCTTGCCCTCAGATTTCGGCAGCGGCGCGAGACCGCGATCATAAAGCACGTCCATCGTGTTGGCTCCGCGCAACGGCAGATAAAATCCGCCCGTCGCGCCGGCAATTTGCTGGAGCAACGCCTCGTTGAGGTGCGACTTCACGACGTTGCCCTGCTCGTCGCGGACGTAATCCGAGTTGCCGTTGGCATCCGTCACCCGCAGCAAATCGCCCGCGGCCGTGCCGATGCCAATGGTGAAAATTTTCAAACCGGCCTTGGCCGCATTCTGCGCCGCCTCCAGCGCGCCGGTGTCGTTGTCCTCGCCGTCGGTCAGCAGCACCAGCACCTTGTGACGGCTGTCTTCCTTGAAAGCAGTCAGGGCGGTGTTGATGGCCGTGGCAATGGCCGTGCCGCCCTGCGGAATCGAATTTACATCCAGCGCCTGCACGCATTGTTGAAACGCCGTGTTGTCAATCGTCAGCGGACATTCCAAAAACGCGTCGCCGGCGAACGCGACCAGCCCCATCCGGTCCGTTCCGGCCTTTTGCATCAATTCCAGCGCGGCGAGCTTGGCGCGCGCCAGCCGGTTCGGCGCAATATCGGTCGCCAGCATGCTTTTGGAAGTGTCCACGGCCACCACGATGTCCAATCCGCGACGCTCGATTTCCTGCAGATCAAATCCATGCTGCGGCCGGGCCAGCGTGATGACCAGCAATGCCACAGCGAACACCAGGCAACCAAACCGGATTTTCTGCCGCGCGGGCGAAATGCCGACGGTCAACTGCGACAACAGTCGCGCCTCGATGAATTGCACCAGCAGCTTTTGCCGCGAGCGCATCGCCCACCAGAAAAATGCCAGCAGCGCCGGCGGGATCACCAGCAGGAGCCATAAAATGTTTGGATGCTCGAATCTCATCTTCCAATCGTAAATCGTAAATCGTAAATCGTAAATTTCATGGCAGCCTCCGAAACACGGTTTGCCCCAGCACCATCTTCGACCAGCAGCAGCGCCAGCCCGCACGACACAAACCACGGGAACAGTTCATCGAATTGGGCGAATTTATTGATGACCGCCTCGGTCTTTTCCAGCTTGTCAATCTCCGCGTAAATCTGCCGGAACCGTTCCGCGTTGTCGGCGCGATAATATTTGCCGCCGGTCTTGTCGGCGATTTTTTGCAGCGTGTCCTCGTCCACGTCCACCGGCACCTGTTGATAACCGACCTTTCGCCCGCCCATGAACACCGGCATCGGCGCCGTGCCCTGCTCGCCGATGCCGACCGTGTAAATTTTCACGCCCAGCGCCGCCGCCGCGTCCGCCGCCAGCAGCGGCTGGATTTTGCCGGAGTTGTTTTCGCCGTCGGTTGCCAGGATGATGATTTTGCTTTTCGATTTCAGATCGCGCAGCCGGTTGATGGCCGTGGTCAGCGCGTCGCCAATCGCCGTCGCGTCGGAATTGATCGTGCCGATTTCCAGGCGGTCCAGATTTTCCTGCAAATAATCGTGGTCCAGCGTCAACGGCGCGGCGATGAACGCCTGGGCCGCGAACACCACCAGCCCGATGCGGTCATTCGGGCGTTTATCAATGAAATCTTTCAGCACCGACTTGGCCATGTTGACGCGGTTTACGCGCTGGCCATGCACCACGAAATCCTCCGAAATCATGCTGCCGGACAAATCGAGCGCGCACACGATGTCAATGCCGCTGGCCTTGACGGTGGTGGCGCTCTTCATCAAACGCGGTTGCGCCAGTGCCACGATGAACAACGCCAGCACCAGCCAGCGCAGCGCCGCCAAAAATGCGCCGGCGCGTGAACGCCGCGCCCGCGTCAATCCTTCCACCAGTCGCACCGCCGAATAAAGAAACGCGGGCGGCTGGCCGCGCCGGCCCTTCAGCCACGCCAGCAGCGGCAACAGCAACAGCAGCAAAAGAAAATAGGGATGGGCGAAAACCATTTTTGATTTACGATTTACGATTTACGATTTCATCAGCCATCTGTAGTTCATTCCCACTTTCCGCCTTTACTTCCTTCGGCTCCGTTTCTTCGACAAGCAGAACCGCCGAATTGTGTAACTCGCGCAATTCCGGTTCGCGTGGTTCGTATTTGGCGAATTTCACCAGGTCGCAGCACCCCAGAAATTCGCCCAGCTTTTCCTTTTGTTCCGCGGACAATATATTCGTGCCCCGCAGCTCGTGCAAAAATTCCTCGGTCGTGCGTTCCGGCGCGTGGAAATCAAACCGTTCTTCGAGATAGGTGCGGACCGTGTCGGAGACCAGGGTGCAAAACGGCTTGGGGTGCGCAATCAGCGCGAGCGCTTTTTCGAGCATTTCCTTTGCGCGCACGTGGGCCGGCACCGGCGGCACGACCGGAATTTGCGACCGCCGCTTTTGCCACCAGCGCCAAATCAAAACCGCGACGGCGAGGTGGCCAGTGCTGCAAGCACCCACCAAAGCCATTCCCAGCCGCTCGGAATTTCCACCGGCGGCTTGATGTCGCGGATGTCGTTGGCGACTGAAGCTGCTGAATTTGTGATCATCGCTGTTTGCTGTCGGTAGCACCCGCGTCTCGCGGGTGGAGTCGGACGTCTCGTCCGACTCTTCCGGCGGTTCGCGTTCCACAAGGGTTTCGGCGGGACGCCGAAACCGACCCGCGAGACGCGGGTGCTACCGTAATAATTTCGCCGCTCATTTTACCCACGCAGCCTCCGTTTTTCCCGGTTCTCAAAAAATTTGCCCAGGGCCGCCGAGTAAGGTTCGTCCGTGCGCAATTGAATGGTGTCCACGCCCGACGAACGAAACTGCCGCGCGAGGTCGTTGCGCTGTTTTTCCTGCCGCAACGCAAAAGCATCGCGGCTGCTGGCGTGGGCGGTGTTGATTTCGACGATTTCACCCGTTTCGGCGTCTTCCAAAATCAGACGGCCGAGCGCAGGCAACTCGAGTTCGTAGCGGTCTGTGATTTGCACAGCCACGACGTCATGCTTGCGATTCGCAATCCGCAGCGCGGTTTGAAGTTCGGGCAATAAGGGTTTTTGTGCGCGTGCTGCCGGCATCCTGCCGGCAGAACCGATTTGAGTTAGACCTTCCGGCAGGATGCCGGAAGCACGTTGCGGCGGTATGATAAAATCCGAAATGACAACGGCAATGGCACGATGCGGCAAAACGCGCCCCATGAATTCGAGCGCTTGAACCAAATCCGTTCCACGCCGTTTCGGTTCGAAAAACAAGACCTCGCGGATGACGCGCAGGACATGGCTGCGGCCTTTGCGCGGCGGGATGAACTTCTCCACTTCATCGGTGAACAGCAACAGACCGACCTTGTCGTTGTTGCGGATGGCGGAGAAAGCCAGCACCGAGGCGATCTCGGCGGCGAGTTCGCGTTTGGATTGCGCGCGCGAGCCAAACAGGCCGGAGCCGCTCACGTCCACGACCAGCATGAGTGTCAACTCGCGTTCCTCGACGAATTTTTTGATGAACGGATGGTTCATCCGGGCAGTGACGTTCCAGTCAATCGCGCGCACGTCGTCGCCGGGCTGATATTCGCGCACCTCGTCGAAGTTCATGCCCTGCCCTTTGAAGACGGAATGGTACTGGCCGGCGAGCGTTTCGGTCACGACGCGATTCGTGCGAATTTCGATCTGCCGGATTTTTTTAAGGATTTCGCGGGGAATCATGCGCTTGCAAAATGCCTTTGGCCAATTAAGTTTAATTCCATGACTGCCGATGAAATTCTCGAACGCATCAGGAATTTACCTGAAAACGAACGGCGCGAACTCGTCCAGCAAATCCTGGATGAATTCACTGAATACGACGACGAACTGACGCCGGAACAAATCGCTGAACTTGACCGTCGCGCGGAAGACGCCTTGAAACATCCTGGTCGCGGCAAACCGATTGAAGACGTTTTCGCTGAAATCGAGAAACGCTTTGCCGAGCGCCGGAAAAACCCTGCTTGCGCGGGCAAATCAACGGAGTAAATTACCGCCATGAGTGCGACCGAAGTTTTTGCCGCCGCCAAGGCGCTGCCGCTTGATAAACGCATCAAGCTGGCGCAGGATTTGTGGGACGACATCGCCGGCAACGGATTCGACCCTGACCTGACACCGGAACAAGCCGCCGAACTCGACCGCCGCCTCGCAGAATTCGAGGAAAATCCGCACGACGGAATTCCTTGGGAGCAAGTCGAAACCGATCTCAACCAGCGCTTCGGCTGGCGATGAATCTTCCGGTCATTTTCAAACGCGCCGCGCGTTTGGAATTCGATGAAGCGGTTGCCTGGTATGAAGGCGAGCGGCCGGGACTCGGCCGGGAATTCAAATTGGAAGTCAAGCTTGCGCTCAAGCGCGCGCTGGCCAACCCGGAGCTTTTTCAAAGAATTCGCGGACGCGCCCGGAAAATTCGCCTGCGCCGGTTCAAGAAA
The DNA here is from genome assembly GCA_963820205.1 of uncultured Verrucomicrobiae bacterium. Taxonomy (GTDB): domain Bacteria; phylum Verrucomicrobiota; class Verrucomicrobiia; order Limisphaerales; family UBA11358; genus UBA11358. Next base: position 29,713 of record CAWFZJ010000076.1, on the reverse strand, counting down.
TACGCCATTTACTTCGCGGTCAAAGACAACACCTTTGCTGTGCTCTCCGTTTTCCACGCCTCGCGCGACCCGGCGGAATTGGTGCGGCGGCTGAAATGACCAGCCCGAGAGCGTTTCGGTCACGACGCGGTTCGTGCGCAACTCGATCTGCCGGATTTTTTTGAGGATTTCGCGGGGAATCATGGCCGAGCGGGTTTTGTGTAACCAACCTTGTTTAGAAAGCCCGCCATTGCCGGACTAAAGGGCGGTTCAACCGAGAGATTTGGAAACATTTTCAACAAGAACGGCCACGCTTTGGTTAAATGTCCTTGGCGTCTTTCGTAGGGATGCAGCCAGACCCACGGCAAACTCCAAGACGCCGAGCTGTTTTCCCACTGCCGCCACCTGACACCAATTGCTCCGAAAAAAGTGTAGGTATTGACAAAGTCTTTTGGGTTTTTGGGTGTTGGTTTGTGATCCAATATTTCTGTCCTATTAAAAACCAGAACGCGGTCACGCTGGAGTTCCGGCTTAAATCTTTCGTCAGCAGTAAAAGTTGGAAATTCAAACTTCAACTCGCGTTTGAAATAATAAGCCATTTCTTCGACGGCTTTGAGCCAACTCAAGGGAGATTGCGGGCCGACGACCACAAATGGCGCATTGTAAGCTTGCGCGCAATTGGCCTCACGTTCGTGAGGATTTTTTGCTATGCATAAATGCGGAAATTTGAAGTCGTAATAGCTCATGCAGACTCAAGAATGATTAATTATTCCTCGTCATCGTCATATTTAATCGGACGAAAAAGTTCTGCTGCCATCCGTTGCCCTTTTGCGCGTTGTGCAGCGGTCAATTCCGATTCATATTTTGCTTTAACTTGTTCCATTAAAACTGCGGATTCTCGTTGAGAATTTAGTATTTGAGAATTGAAAGGCGTCTCTTCGACATCCCACGGCTGGCTATAACAAATTGCTAATAACAACCATCCGTAGGCTATAGAAATATCATGTGGTTCTCCTGGACTGTAATACACCGTTGACATCCAGCTTTGCGCATTGGGCATTTGATGGCTGTACGTTGCTTCAGAAGTTTCAGGATAAGCCAACCTTGAAAGCCATTTAATTGCTTCATTTTTATTTGGCTCGACGCCCAACCCTTGAAAATATGCTAGTCCAACGTGAAACATTGAGTCGGATTCTCCTTGCAAGGCTGCTTTCAATGCCCAATGAAATGCCAAAACATCATTTTTTGGAATTTTAGCGCCTTCCCTATACATTTCCGCCAACTGTTTTTGCCAATGGACGTCACCTCCTTCGGCTAGTTCAATGGTGAAAGCTAAATCGTCGTCCGTTTCAGATGTTATATTGCGATTAGCAATTTTATTCTTTGTTTTTCGCATGGCGGATTCCCTTCTTCGACGTTGATTATAACAGACCTTCATGGCACGGGCAGTTCATCAAAAATCTTCTGGATGATGATTTCGCTCGTCTTTTCCTCAGCCTCGGCTTCGTAGGTGATGGCCACGCGGTGGCGCAGCACGTCCATGCCGATGCTTTTCACGTCCTGCGGCGTGACGTAACCGCGGCCTTTCAGGAACGCATAAGCCTTGGCCGCCAGCGTCAGGTTGATGGTCGCGCGCGGCGACGCGCCGAGCTGGATGAAGTCCTTCACCGCAATCTTGTAGTGGTCCGGGTCGCGCGTGGCGCAGACGAGGTCCACGATGTATTCCTTCACCTTGTCGTCCACGTAGATGTCGTTGATGACTTCGCGCGCCTTGAGGATTTGTTTCGCCTCGACGACGGCGCTCGCGGTGGGCGTGCCGCTGGTGCGCGCCATGAGGTCGAGAATCTGCCGTTCCTCGGCGCGCGACGGATAGCCGATTTTCAATTTGAGCATGAAGCGGTCAACCTGCGCCTCGGGCAGCGGATAGGTGCCTTCCTGCTCAATCGGATTCTGCGTGGCCAGCACGAGGAACGGTTCTTCGAGCTTGAACGTCTGTTCGCCAATGGTGACCTGTTTTTCCTGCATAGCTTCGAGCAGGGCGCTTTGCACCTTGGCGGGCGCGCGATTGATTTCGTCGGCCAGGATAAGGTTGGCAAAGACCGGGCCTTTGCGCGTGCTGAAGCCGCCGGACTGCGGATTGTAAATCTGCGTGCCGATGACGTCGGCAGGCAGCATGTCCGGCGTGAATTGCAGCCGGGAGAATTTGACGTTGAGCGTGGCGGCGAGGGATTTGACGGCGAGCGTCTTGGCCAGGCCGGGCACGCCTTCGAGCAGGACGTGGCCGTTGGCGAGCAGGCCGATGACCAGCCGTTCGGTCAGATAATTCTGGCCGACGATGACCTTGCCGAGTTCGTTAAACAGCGGATGCGTGAAAGCGCCCGCTTCCTTGACTGCGTCGTTGATGGCGCTGATTCCAGTATTCATTTTTGTGATTTTATTGACAGATGGACAATGAAGCCAGCTTCTGCGTTCAAGGAAATTTTCCCTCACCCCGGCCCTCTCCCATCCGATGGGAGAGGGTGAATCGTCGCCAGTCTGTTGGCAAAACGTATGTCTCTGAAAAGATCAAAAGATGTACGAGTTCTGTTCCCTCTCCCCGGGGGAGAGGGTCAGGGCGAGGGCGAGCGTGTTGTCCAATCAAAACCGCCGCTTCGCCCCGGCAACGTCCCGTGCAATCTGGGCTTTCAATTCTTCGAGCGAACCGAATTTTTGCTCGTCGCGCAGCTTTTCGCCGATTTCAATTTCCAATTCCCGGCCGTAAAGGTCGCCGCTAAAATCAAGCAGGTGCGCCTCGACGCGAAGCTGCGGCCCGCCGGTCGCCAGCGTCGGACGGAAGCCGATGTTAAGCGCAACCGGTTGCGGTTTATTCCAGATTTTGGCAAAACCGACGTAAACGCCATTGGGCGGCAGAACCAGGCCCGCCGCATCGAGGTTCGCGGTTGGAAAACCGAGCTTGCGGCCCACGCCATCGCCCGCGACCACGCGGCCGGAAATGGCGTAAGGCCGTCCGAGCATCTGGCTCGCGGCATCAAGATTGCCGGCGCGAATGGCCTCGCGAATGCGCGTGCTGCTGACGATTTGATTGTCAAGGGACACGGCGGCCAGTCCGTGAACGGTAAAACCCAGTTCGTCACCGAGCTTTTCAAGCAACGCGACATTGCCGCTGCGCTCGTGGCCAAAAACGAAATCCGCCCCCACGCACAGGCTTTGGATTTTTCCAAGATCGCGGGCCAGCCCGCGGATGAACACCTCGCCGGTTTGCCCGCTGAAAGCGCTGTCGAAATGAATCAGCAGCAGCGTGTCCGCGCCCAGCGATTCGATCGCCCCCAGTTTTTGCGGCAGCGAATAAATCAGCAGCGGCACGCGGTCGGGCGCGACCACGGTGCTGGGATGCCGGTCGAAGGTGAGCACCAGCGCAATGGCGTCGTGCTGCCGCGCGTCGGCGACGGTCTGGCGGATGATCCGCTGATGGCCGAGGTGGACGCCGTCAAAAACGCCGATGGCCAGGCAGGTTTTACGACTGCCGTTGCCAAGCTTATTTGCACTGTGAATGACGTTCATCGTTGTTCAGAAGGTTGTTCGTGAAACGTAAAACGTGATGCGTGAAAGGCAAACTGCGCCCGCTGTTATATTCACGTTTCACGCGTCACGTTTTACGTTTCACGCTCCCACCGCCAGCTTCAAAAACGGAATCACCTTCTTCCCCAATTCCGCCGTCGTCAATTTCAATATGTCATCCAGCTTCGTCGCGTCGGCCACGTCAAATTTGCCGGAAACGCTGCGGCGGAGCGTCGCCAGATGCGCGCCACAGCCGAGTTTCCGGCCGAGTTCATGCGCGATGCTGCGGACGTAAGTGCCCTTGGTGCAGGCGACCTTGAACTGGCCGAGCGGCGGCTCGTAATTCGTGAAACGGCAATTGTAGATGTGAACCAGCCGCGGTTCGCGCGCCACCTCGATGCCTTTGCGGGCAAGCTTGTACAGTGGCACCCCTTTTATCTTGATGGCGGAAACCATCGGCGGCGTCTGCATCAGGTCGCCGACAAACGCGGCAGCGGCTTCATTCAACTGGTCGAGCGTCAACGGCGGCACGGGCTGGGTGGAGGTGATTTCGCCGTCGCAATCGTAACTGTCGGTCGCCTCGCCAAATTTGATGGTGCCTTCATAGACCTTGTCGTCGCCCATCAATTTCTCGGACAGCTTGGTGCCGCGGCCGAGCACGATGATGAGCAGGCCGGTGGCATTGGGATCGAGCGTGCCGCAATGGCCGACTTTTTTGATGCCGAACCGGCGGCGGATTGCATCCACCACATCGTGCGACGTGGGGCCGGCGGGCTTGTCAATGAGAATGGCGCCGTCAAGCGGGGAAAATTCTTGCATGAAAAATCAATGGTTCAGGGAATGACAATTTCGAGGTCGGGCGCGACGTGTTGGAAATTACCTGGATTGCGGGTGACAATGCGGCGGACGGAATGACGACGCGCAAAAGCAGCGTGCAACGCATCGTAAATGCCGCCCCCCATGACGCCTCGCTGTTGTGATTCAGCCATGGCCGTTTCGTAATCGTTCATCGAAAGCGGTTCAACAGCCAAACGCGCGCGCAATCCTAAAACCAATTCGGCGGCGATATAATTTGGAATTTTGTAGCTCGCCGTAAGCGTCGAAAACGCTTCCGCGAGTGCGTGCGCGGAGGTAATGCGTTCGCGCGTCTGTTCAAAAATGCCGAAGCATTCCTTGTGATTCGGATGCGTCTGAAGCAAAACGCCGACCAATACGGAAGTGTCAAAATAGGTCATCGGGAATAATGGCGGGACATATTAACGGCTTCGTCGAGCGGGATGGGCGGGACTTTGCCGGTCCACACCTTCAACCCGCCCTTTTTGATGATTTTTCCCGACGACTCCGGTTTGACTTCCAAAACAATCCGCCCCGGCGAGGCGGTAATTTGCAACGGTTCGCCGGGTTGAAAACCCGCCGCGTTCCTGATCGCGCGCGTCAGGACAATCCGGTTTTGTTTGTCCGGTTCAATGATCGCATTCATGGCACAAGCGTGCCACGAAAATGGCATACACGCAATCAATAAAAAGCGTGGTGCCTTAATTTGAAAATCAGGAAACAAGTAAGGAAGGACGGAAACCAAAAACCTAAATGCAGGGGGTAAATTCGCCATTTGCACCGTTGTAAATCAATATAAAGTGCGATGACACATCTCTGCCAATCAAAGCCAATAACTTTTGCACCGCTAATGGTGCTCCAATTGCAGATGATGCGTTTATTGCCATCGGCAACCCCGCAATTTACAATTTAGCGGGATATCCGCATCTCGAAGCGGAGGACATCAATCAGGCGTTGAAGGATAGCGTGTGGCGGGCGGAAGAGCTTGATCTGCCACTCCAGCCGGCACGAAGCTGCTGGTGGGCATGAACCTTTCGCCCGAGTGGGTGGCGGTTCTCAAGCAAGCCGGGTGGGGAGCGGGACTGTCAGGCAGTTCGCCCGGCGGGCGGAAAGCAGGGCTGTGTTGACCGGCGGGATTGTATCCTCGCCGTCCAAGCTTATCGAAGGCGACTTTGTAGCCCAAGTTCCGGGGAATGTTCCACCACAGACCAGTCCGGGACTTCGCCAGAAGCCGGCGGGAGATGGAACTCAAAGAATAAAACTGTTTCGTCACCCACTCGACTCCCGCCTGCAGTTGATCCGGGCTCATTTGCCGCGGTCGAAAAACGACATCCGTCCGCGCGTTGTATTTCGCCCAGTCGCGGGTGAGAATCCGGCCTTCCTCCTCCAGCTTGCGAAAGACCGGCGTTCCCGGAAACGGCGTGAGACTTCCAATCGAGGCCACATCCACTCCCGCCTGCTCCAGGAACTCCAGCGTGCGTTCAAAAACGGTGTTGTCGTCGTGATCAAAACCAAAAACCAGACCGGTCTGGACGGCGATGCCGGCGTCGTGAAGTTTCTTGATGCCCTCCAGGTATCGCCGGGGCTGGTTGAAGGCCTTGCCCGTCTCCCGCAGGCTGGCCGCCGAGATGGACTCCAGCCCGATGAAGAGCGCCTCGCAACCGCTCGCGGCGGCGAACTGGATGAGATCATCGTGATCCACGATGTTGAAGGTGGCCTGGCTGGTCCAGCACTTGCGCAATGGAATCAGGCTGCGGAAAAGTTTCCGCGCGTAGTCCGGGTTGCCGATGATATTGTCGTCCCAGAAGATCAGCGCTTTCTCCTGGATTGAGGCGGCTTCCGCGATCACCTCTTCGCCGGGGCGGCAGCGATACTGGTGATGATAGTAGTGTGGCAGCATGCAGTAGCCGCAGGCGTTGGGACAACTCCGCGTGGCGATGAGCACACCGCGTCCATAGGCCCGGCGCTCAATTAGTTCCCGGCGTGCCCAAGGCAGCCCGGCTAACGAAGGCGGTGCCGCCGCCCGATAAAAACGCTTGAGCCGGCCTTCCTGAAAATCCCGTATGAGCGCGGGCCAAACCCCCTCCGCTTCGCCGATCAAAACGCTGTCCGCATGTTGGGCGGCTTCAACCGGCAACAATGTGGGATGCGGCCCGCCCAGCACGACCTTGACGCCGCGCCCGCGAAACTCATCGGCTACTTCATAGGCGTGGGGCGCGGAACAGGTGGTGGTGGTGATGCCGACCAGGTCAGCGGCGCGGCGGGAGTTGACCGGGCTGACAATTTCGTCCGTGTGATGGATTTCAATGTCCCCCGGCGTAAGGGCCGCGAGGAGCGGCATGGTCAACTGCGGAAACCGGATCAGCCGCCCTTTGCGCATCCACAACGTTGCCGGCCCTTCCGCAGTGATCAGTTCCAGCTTCATGCAACTGTGGCAACGGGCATGAGTTGATGAAAGCCGGTTTGCGAATTTACATCAAGGATTATCGCCGTCACAAAAACTGTGTTCAGCCTCCATTGGCCGGATATACCGCGCGCGTTATCGGCGGACGCGGCGCATCCGCACCACGAATATTATCAACGCTGTTCCCAGACCCAAACCCAGACCGGTTATCACCAGCAGCTTCACCCAACGCCATCCGGAAACCGTTGTTACAGAGAAATCATCAAACCGTCCGGTTCCCGAACTCCAGCGGTCGCCATAGAGGTTTATGTTGACGCAGATATCCACCACCTGCGCCTTCAACGGCGCAAGGATGCCGCGAGCGGTATTGGTTTTGTAGCTGGTCATGGCCGAATCATCACTTTTGGATCCAAGCAATTAATCCCGCTGGCCCAAATAGTTGGTGGTTTTGTCGAAGAAACGCAACTGGACGCGGATGTTGTCCCTAGCCTTCACCTCGTCCGTCAACTTGTAGGCAAATGAAAACGTGATCGGCTCGGCCCCGGCCGCCGCCGGACCCAGCGGAAAAATCACCGCGCGCCATTCCGCAGAATTGGTCCCGTCAAGATTGGCATTTCAGAGGGTGAAATCACTGTTTCCATTGGCTGGATCGTCATTGTCGATGGACAAAAAGCTTCCCCCGCTGGCTCCCCACCACCATTCGTGTGGCCCGTTTTCAGCTCCCGGATTGCCCGGCCCGATGAAGATTGGCCGGGCAGCGGCCATGACGGGCAACGCTGCGGCAACCGCAGTAACAGCCGCGCAGAAGGTTCGACGACAGTCGCGAATTGATGGTAATTTAAATTTTTGACGCATACGCGATGAAGTTATTAGCCGAATCGCTTGTGCTGGAAAAATAGGGTTTGTTCGTTGTTTGTCCATGGCGGTGGTCCGGCTGAATCAATTTTCGCCCCATTGGTATTCGTAGCCGACCGGCGGTTCGTAAAAGCATGGATCAGGATAACTGTCCAAGCCGTCCCAGTAGATTTTGATAAAACTGACATGGCCATCCACGAAACTGACCATGTTCATCGAATCATTGATCTGGTTGGGCCCTGGATCGGTCAGCGATTGCGGCTGATGCCAGGAGTAGGCGAAGCAGGCCGGCTGATCGGCCACCATCACGTTTCGGACCGGGTTTCGGATCGAACTCATTTTCCGTCCGGAAATCCCGTCGTAAAATCCCCCAGTCGCCGGGTTCGGCACCAAGTTTAACCGGCTGAACCAATAACTTGAGTAGTCGGCCCAAGGATCGTCATGCATGCTGGCATGTTGCATCGGTGTCGAATGCGAATTGAAGTAGTGAAAGGTGTCTGCCGGGCAGGCAAAAAGCGTGTCTGCTGTCGAGGACGGGCCGCTCAAGCCATCGTAACTTTTCGTCAACTCCTTGAAGAACCGCCATTGGTATGACCAGGGCATGTCATTGGTAATGACAATGCTGGGCAGGGTATCATCGTGATCGCCGGCATACAGTTGTATTCCCAGACAGATTTGTTTCAGGTTGTTCAGGCAGACCGTTCGCTGCGCCCTGGCTTTGGCTTTGGACAAAACCGGCAGCATCAAGGCGGCGAGGATGGCGATGGTGGCAATCACCACCAGCAGCTCAATCAAGGTGAAAGCGGTTCTGCCTTTCATGTGTGGCCAGGCGCAACTACGGGATTCCGTCCGGCGCGCCGGCGCCAAAGCTGGATCAGCAACACAGTCAAAGCGCCAACGCCCAATAGAACCGCCGTTCCAACACCTGCCTTGAAAAGCAGGGAACGCGGCACGGTCGTGACGGAAAAGTCGTCAAACCGTCCAGTGCCCGAAACCCACGGATCGAAATCATTGGCATCAATCCAAACATCAGCCGTTCGGGCTTTCCGCGGGGCGAGGATGCCGGGTATCGTGATGGTTCGGTAGCTGGTCATGGCCGAGTCGCTTGTGTGTACACCGACCTGAATGGTGCGTTGACTAATGTAATTGGTGCCGGTCGAATCGAAGAAGCGCAACATGACGAGGATGTTGTTCCCGGCAGCCACGGGATTCTCGAGCTTGTAGGCGAATGAAAAGGTGATGGGCCTCGCTCCACCGGCGGCGGGTCCAAGGGAAAAGTTTGGACAACGCCAGGACGCGTTGTTTTCCTTGCCGGCAACGGTGTTGCTGATCGTGAAATCACAACCGCCGGTGGTGGCCGGGTCATTAAAATCAACCGACACGGAGCCTCCGCCGTTCGCTCCCGAAAACCAGTTCGCGCCGGCGCTCGACGCATCGGAATCGGGTGGTCCAAGGAAAATCCGGCCTTTTCCTGAAGCGGTCGTTGTTGTGATCGCAAAGGTTGCGACCAGGAGGGTAATGAAGTGCCGGTGCGCAAACTCGATGTATTTATTCATTTTAGATCACTCTGTTCAATAACCGGCCGGATTGGTTGATCAACATCGTTCCAATCACTACCAGCAACTCATTCAAAGTAAACGTCAAAAACTTCCAGCTTTACAAATCGTATAACATCGCAACGACAGGTTTGTCCCGTTTATTTTGCCTTTTCCACCACCAGCATTTTGATGGGCATATTGGTGGCAACCAGTTCCAGGCCGAGTGGATCGAGCGCCCGGTTCACTTTGTCCCAATTCCGATTTTTCAAGTCGGCTTGACCGCATTTCAAATCAAAATCGTAAAGGTTGGTGAGGCCGGTCGCGTCAATAACGGGAACATTTGCCTCGTTCTCGAAACCGGCGATAAGGCCAATTATTGGCTCATTAAATCCCCGGAACAACTCACTTGAAACGGGCTCAATGCCGCTACCCTGTTTGGGCCAGGCGCCTCCCGTATTGAGTTTCAAGCCCGGGGCATTTGTAAATTTTACTTTTAGAAGCAAAACGTCCGCCGCGCGCATTTCGGTTTTGCCCACAACACCAAATATTCGTCTTACTTCCTCCTGCAACGCCTTTTCATTTACAGTTTGTCCGCCCGGCAAAGTGGCGATGTAATCATACTTGCGTGCCGGCAGTTCGGCATGGGAAATGACTCTTGCCGAAGAAAAAGAGCCGCTATAAGCGGCAGCAATTACTTCTTCTGCGCCAAGTCCCGTTCCGACCATTTTACCGACAATGCCCTCGGCATGTTTGTGAAATTTGCTGGGTAGAATCCGAACCTGCGGCGGCTGGTTCAAGCTGAAATCCGGTGAATCTCACCTTCATTGATTTGCCACGGCTAAGTCCGGTGCTCCTGAATTTCTTTGACCGTGACTGTGGTTGTTCCGGCGGCGAGTAATACAACCACGCCGCTGACGATTACTGTTTTCGCTTTGGTCCATGCCATGATTTTCAAGGCTCCTTTGATGAGGGTTAAGGTTGAACCGCTGGCCGCCGCGCCTTTGGCAATCGCTACGGCGGTCACGGATTTTGCCAGCGCCGCTGGCGCGGCTTGAACGGAGTTGGCCGCAATCGCCCCGGTAATGCTTTCAGCGGTTGAGGCGATGCCGCGTTTGACGAAGAATTGCCGCAGCTTTTCCACCGCGCGGTTCAAACGCGTTTTGGCGGCGTCTTCACTCCCGCCCAGGGCCGCTCCGACCTCCCGCATGCTCTTGCCGTCAAAAAATCGCAGCACCACCGCGTAACGATCTTTTTCATTCAATCCGGCCATCGCCGTGTCCAGCAGCGGAGCGATTTGCGTCCAGACATCGGATTCAGTTTCGTTCAACAAAGATTGCATCTGAGCCTCCTGTTCACGACGCGCGCGCCGGATTTCGCTGCGGATGAAGGTCAACGCCGCCAGCCGGGCGGTTTGATACAACCAGCCGGAGAGGACAACGCTCCTGCCCAAATGCCGGGATTTCTTCGCCAGGATGACGAAGACGGCCTGGGTGATTTCCTCGGCCTGATGCGGGTTGCGGGCATGGCGCAGCGCGACCGAATAGACCTTGTTGACGTGCCGCGTTACGAGCGTGTCAAAGGCTTCTTCGGAATCGTGGTCCACGTATTCCCGCAACAATGCGATGTCGTCCAGTTCCTGCATCCACATCTAAATGCCGCTGATGAAGGAAAGGTAACAGTCTTTTTTTACAACGTTATTTTTTCTCGAAGATTAATTCGTCATTCCTGGCGGTGACCTTGATTTTATCACCCGGCTTGAATTCGCCTTCGAGCAGGCGCATCGACAGCGGATTGAGAATGTGTTCTTGCACGGCGCGTTTGAGCGGGTCGTAGCCTTCCTTCGCCAGTAACACTTTCGCGGTCTTGTCCACGTTCAACGTCATATTCTGCTGCGCCAGCCATTTTCCTTGCAGCAGCGTTACCGGGAAAGCGCGATAATAATCCAGACCAAAATCACGATGAGAATCCAAATCAATCGCCATGGAATTCTCCTAAGCCCCCATTGATATCTATTTGGTTCATGGTGTCTATGGTGATGCCTTACTGAAGTATCAGTTTCACGATAGATTGGCTGCATTGGAATTGGCGGCGGAATGTTTTCTCTTTTTTCGACAGGCAATGCGTCAAATCCTGCCTTTGGCCGCGAACGCGAAAAGCCACGCAAGAGAGACAATTCGCGGCAGGCGGCACGGCAGATTTGCTCTACCATTTCACCATGCTTTTGCACCTGGTCCGCCGGCACGCAATCCGCGCTGGTGGTCAGCGACAGTTTCATCACCAAATAGCCATGTCCTCCTTTAGAAATCCGGTTGAATTGTATAAAAGGGCTACGTATATCCTCGCGTGGCTCGGTTAATTTGATGCGTTGAATGGCCTGCGAGTCAATGTCAGTGGTGTATTGGATGTGGCACGGATAGGGCAAAAGAAAAGGGGTGTGCCGTTCCATTTTTTGTGGCAGCGGCAGGACACCCGCCAGCCAATTGCCAGGCATGTTAAAACGGCACAATTTCGGATTCGGATGTTGGCCCAAAACAAAGTTGATTTCAAAAACTTCGACCAGCATGAAACGATTGGCCACACGATCGTCATGGAATTTGATTTCACCAACACGTTTTACAATTCTAAAACGGTTGACCATTACCTGTGTCCGCTGTTTGACCCACTCCTCGACTCCCAATCGTTTCAATTGCAACCGCAGTTGTTCGGCCTGTAAACCTTCCGTGATCAAAGTGACCGCCATCAGTGACGGCGCGTTAGCCGTGTCCAGCAACACATGCTCGCGTAAATCGAAAAGGTCGGGCTGCTCGATTTGCGGTGGCTGGATCAGGCCGGTAGCAGCGGCATCCACCGGCAAACCAAAGCCGTAATCCGGAATAATTCGGTTGAATACAGTGCCACCCTGCTCTTTGAACGTTGTGTCAATCCAGCGCCGTTTGCCGTCAACTTCAAATTCAACCACAACATGATTGAATAGCGCCGGCATCGGCAAAAAATCCGCGACGGCTTTTCGCAAAAAGGCGTTAACCAGAATCGGTCGCGCCTTAACGCCGAGTCTTTTCAAAAGATTTGCGAGCAAAAAAGAAAGATCTTTGCAATCACCAAACCGGCGACGTGCAACGGTTCCCGGTGAAGTGGGAATTTGCCCACCGAGTTCCACGTTGACGCTCAGGTAGCGGCAATCGTCCTGCACTAGTTCAATTGCCTTTTGAACTTGCGATGGCAAATCGGCGGCCTTGCTTTGAATGTCGCGGGCGATTTCAGCGACGGCTTCATTGTCTTCTTCCGCCACCCATGCCTGCGCGATGCCGGCTGCCACCATTTGCCAATCCGAAAAATCCGAAACTTGAATCCAAGGGTAGGAAATGTGCCATGCCGGAGAATTCATTTCAGGCTTCGGGCTGGAATACTTTTCACCGGACCATTCCCAAAAGGTCATTTCGTTATCTTTTTTCTCCACTGGGGTCAAAGCGGGGCTGGCAGATTTCCATTTTCTTGGCCGCGCGTTGTTGAATTGGACGGCGAAATGATATTTACCCAGCGATACGCCCTGCGGCAGCACAAAAAAATGGCTGCCATGATTTGGGAAAAGGGCCGATTCGCTTCGAATCGTGTAAGAAAAATCCAAAATGTCACCCGGCCGCACGTCTTCCAAAACCATCAGGAGCGTGAACCAGCCATGAATGATGAACCGTTCCAGTCCTTCTTCACGCTGCAACAGGTGGGATTTGTCCAAATTTGACTGGTTAATCTCTTCATTACCGCGCGAAATTTTTAGCGAGTGCAGCGTAACCAGTTGTGTCTTTGGTTCATATTGCAGCCGCCATTGAGACCAATGCTGTACGGCTTGCATTGTTTCCAGCCGGATCACTTGATGGACAAAGAGCGAATGTTGCTCGGCGTGAATTTGCGAATCAAAAAGGAGAAACGTTATTTGCGTGTCTTGTTCGCTCTTGAATGTCCTTTCATACGGACACGGCACCACCCAATCTGGCGGTGGTCCGTTTTGCACGCGACTTTTGGCAAGTGATATTCCATCAGACCCGGCGACATTGCCTTCATTGAGCATTTCAATCATTTACGCAAACAACCGAAGTGGTATCAAACGAATTGTACGAGCCTTAATTCTGAATTAGGCATGTTCAGCTCTGCGCCTCCGTGGTTATTTCTTCTGAAACAACAACTCGTCATTCCTGGCTGTGACCTTGATTTTATCACCCGGCTTGAATTCGCCTTCGAGCAGGCGCATCGAAAGCGGATTGAGAATGTGTTCCTGCACGGCGCGCTTGAGCGGGCGGGCGCCGAATTGCGGATCGTAGCCTTCCGCAGCCAGCAGTTTCTTCGCGGCAGCGTCCACGTCCAGCGTGAGCTGCTGTTGCGCCAGCCGCTTCTTCAATTTCTCCAGTTGGATGTCCACAATGCGCGACAGTTCCTCCTCGTCGAGGCTCTGAAAAATGATGACGTCGTCCACGCGGTTCAGGAATTCCGGCCGGAAATGCCGCTTCAATTCCGCCATCACCTTGTCTTCCATCGCCTGATGCGACGATTTGTCCGTGTGACCATCCATGAAATATTCCTGGATGATCGGTGAGCCGAGATTGCTGGTCATGATGACGATGGTGTTTTTGAAATCCACCGTCCGCCCCTGTCCATCCGTCAGCCGCCCGTCGTCGAGCACCTGCAACAGCACGTTGAACACGTCGTGATGCGCCTTTTCAATCTCGTCGAACAACACCACGGAATATGGCCGCCGCCGCACGGCTTCGCTCAATTGCCCGCCTTCCTCGTAACCGACGTAGCCCGGCGGCGCGCCGATGAGCCGCGACACCGTGTGCTTCTCCATGTATTCGCTCATATCAATGCGGATCATGGCGTTTTCGTCGTCGAACAAAAATTCCGCCAGCGCCCGGGCGGTCTCGGTCTTGCCGACTCCGGTCGGGCCGAGGAAAATGAACGAGCCGATGGGCCGGTTCGGGTCCTGCAACCCGCTGCGGGCGCGGCGCACGGCGTCGGACACGGCCTTGATGGCCTCCTTCTGCCCGACCACGCGTTGCGCGAGCCGTTCCTCCATCTTCACCAGCTTTTGCCGTTCGCCTTCCAGCATCCGGCTCACCGGGATATGCGTCCACGATGCCACCACCTTGGCGATGTCCTCGTCGGTGACCTCCTGGCGTAGTAAAGTAGGACGGGCGTCTCGCCTGTCCTTTTCCGCCGGCTGGGCAGGCGAGACGCCTGCCCTACTTTCCATCACAGCGAGTTTCTTTTCCAAGTCCGGAATTTTTCCATATTGAATTTCGGCGGATTTGGTCAAATCCCCGCGCCGCTGGGCTTGTTCCAGCTCCAGCTTCGCCTGTTCCAGTTGCGATTGAACCACGCTGACGGCATTCACCGCCGCCTTTTCGTTCTGCCATTGCACCGTGAGCGCCTTGGATTTGTCCTTGAGATTGGCCGTTTCCTTGTCAATCAGCTTGAGCCGTTCCTTGCTTGCGGCGTCCTTTTCCTTGGCCAGCGAAGTGCGTTCGATTTCCAACTGCAAAATCTGCCGGTCCAACTGGTCCAGTTCCGTCGGCTTGGAATCCAATTCCATCTTGATGCGCGACGCCGCCTCGTCCACCAGATCAATTGCCTTGTCCGGCAAGAAACGGTCGGTGATGTAGCGATGCGACAATGTCGCCGCTGCCACGAGCGCCGAATCCTGAATGCGCACGCCGTGATGAACCTCGTAGCGTTCCTTCAACCCGCGCAAAATGGCGATGGTCGCCTCCACCGTCGGCTCGGCGACCTGCACCGGCTGGAACCGTCGCTCCAGCGCCGGGTCTTTCTCGATGTGCTTGCGATATTCATCCAGCGTCGTTGCGCCCACGCAGCGAAGTTCACCGCGCGCCAGTTGCGGTTTCATGATGTTCGCCGCGTCCGTCGCGCCTTCCGCCGCGCCCGCGCCAACGATGGTGTGCAACTCGTCAATGAACAAAATGATTTTGCCCTCGCTGGCGACGATTTCCTTGAGGAACGCCTTGAGCCGGTCCTCGAATTCGCCGCGATACTTCGCCCCGGCAATCATGGCGCTCAAATCCATCGCGATGAGCCTTTTGTTCTTGAGCGATTCCGGCACGTCGCCGCTCACGATGCGCCGGGCCAGGCCTTCGGCGATGGCCGTCTTGCCCACGCCGGGTTCGCCGATGAGCACCGGATTGTTCTTCGTGCGTCGCGTCAGCACCTGCATGACGCGGCGGATTTCCTCGTCGCGGCCAATGACCGGGTCAATCTTCCCCTGCCGCGCCAGCGCGGTGAGGTCGCGACCGTATTTGTCGAGCGCCTGGAATTTGTCCTCGGGATTCGGGTCGGTCACGCGCTGGTTGCCGCGCAATTCAGCGAGCGCCTTCAAAACCGTGTCGCGCTTGAGGCCGGCGGCGGAAAGCATTTTCTTCAACGACGCACCACCATCGGACAGCAGGCCGAGCAGCAGATGCTCGGTGCTGACGTAATCATCCTTGAGCTTGTTCGCCTCGGACTGCGCGGCGTCGAGCGCCTTGCGCAGGGTCGGGCTGGCATAGACCTCCGCGCCGCCCTCGACCTTGTGGCGGCGGGATAATTCGCGTTCCAGTTCGGATTGCAGCTTCGCGGGCGGCACGCCGATTTTCTGGAGCAGTTCGGGCACGAGGCTTTCCGACTGGCCGAGCAGCGCCAGCAGCAGATGTTCGCCGTCCATTTCCTGGTGCGACATTTCCCGGGCGAGGCGTTGCGCCTCCGACAGCGCCTCCTGCGATTTGAGGGTCAATTTCTCCGGTTGCATAATGGCGCGAATTTAGCGCAAAGACGCCAAGACGCAAAGACCGGAAATTCCATCCGCGGGCGGACACGGATGAATACGGATAGCAGGTCAGTTTGATGTTTGATGAAAGGGGGCGGGCGGATGGAAACGAAATCACAGGCAAAACCCCAAGCCCCCGATTCAACGGAACTCAATGCTCCGCCGCGGGTTCGTGATAGGGTTTGCCGGCCCGATAAAGCTCAAGCAGTTGCCGGCATTTCTCGACTTGATTTGTTGACCCGGCGGCGGTGGCGAGTTGCTCTTCCTTTTCCGCAATGGTCACCGCTTCCCGAAACCGCCCGGCTTCAGCATAAGCGGCGGCCAGAGTCCTGAGGTACACGGGTTTGCCATAATCAGCCAACGCACAAGCGTGTTCGGCCAAATGGACCGCCTCGGCGCCATTGCGGAATTCAGCCCTGGGACAGGTGGCCAGCGCCCACGCCAGATTGTTCAGCGCTTCACGATAGTTCGGATTGATCTGGAGGGCCTTGCGATAGTTCTCAATCGCTTCATCAAACCGGTCCTTGGCGGCGAGGGCGTTGCCCAGATTGTACAGCGTTACAGAGAAGTTCGGATGGATCTGGAGGACCTTGCGATAGTTCTCAATCGCTTCATCAAACCGGCCCTTTACGGTAAGGGCGTTGCCCAGATTGTTCAGCGCCTCGGAGAAATCGGGCTTGATCTGGAGGGCCTTGTGAAAGTTCTCAATCGCTTCATCAAGCCGGCCTTGGGCCGCGAGGGCGTTACCCAGATCGTTCGCCGCTTTGTAATAGTTCGGATTGATCTGGAGTGCCTTGCAATAGTTCTCAATCGCTTCATCAAACCGGCCCTTGGCGGCGAGGGCGTTACCCAGATTGTTCGCCGCTTCGTAATAGTTCGGATGGATCTGGAGGGCCTTGCGATAGTTCTCAATCGCTTCATCAAACCGGCCCTTGGCAGCGAGGGCGATGCCCAGATTGTTCAACTCCTCGCAGTTATTTGGGACGAGTTGGACGGCCTTGCGGAATTGTCCCAGCGCCTCTTCAATGCGACCCTGGTTGTAAAGCAAAACACCAAGACTGCTGTGGGCCATCCAGCAATCCGGGTTCCGGGCCAGCGTTTTGCGCCAGAGGGTTTCCATGTCCGTGAACGTCCCGGCCTGCCGCCACGTCAGGACGGCGAACACCGGCAGCACGATGGCGGCAAACCCATATGCCACCGCCGGCTTGCGCAACACTTCCGCCGCCCGCGCCACCAGCGCCGCCACCAGGGCGATGATTCCGAGGGAGGGCAGATAAACCCAGTGATCCCACACAAATGAATAATGCATGCCATACGCGTTCAGGAACCCCAGCACCGGAAACAGCGTTCCCACAAAAAACAACAGGGCGGTCACCGGCCCGCGCCCAAGGCGCCCCCGCGCCAGCCAGAGCGCGAAAAGAACGCCGAGAGCGGTCACCGGATAAAGCCATTGCCAGACCGAACCGGGGTCGGGCTGCCAGCGCGGGTAAACAAAGCACAGGTTCGCAGGCCAGAACAGTTTGGAGAGGTAAAACCAGAAGGCATGACCGGCGGCCAGGCAGCGTTGCGGGAACGTCAGGGCAAAATCCGGGCCTTGCGCACCGACATGATATTTCTCCAGCCAGGCTGTTACCGCGCAAAGTCCGAGGGACAGGGCAAAGAAAGGCAGGGTCGGCAACACGTTCCGCACGCCACCGGATTTGGCCACGCTGCCACCAGCCAATCAAAAGAACTGCCGCCGGCAGCGAAAAGGTCGTTGTCTTGGCCAGCAACGCGCCGAGAAACAGGACGAAAGCCAGACCGTAAAAAAGTGACACGTGACACGTGACACGTGACAGGATGGATTCCGTTCGTGTCACTTGACACTTGTCACCGGTCACGTCTTGCGCGTAGCGCTGGTAAGCCAGGAAGGCGCCGAGGTAAAAGACCAGCGAGAGCACATTCTTGCGTTCGGTGATCCAGGCGGCGGATTCGACCATGACCGGATGCAGCGCGAAGAGAGCACTGGCAAGCCAGGCGCCGGGCAAATTGAGTTGGAGCAATAACCGCCAGAAGAGCAGCGCGGCCAGGGCGTGCAGCAGGACGTTCTCCACGTGATAGGGTGGCGACCAGAAATTCCAGAGTTGATAATCCAGCCAGAAGGTGGTGCCCGAGAGCGGGTAATACTGTTGCAGGACAGTGGGCTGGAACCAGATCGAGCGCAGACCGGAGGGATCCTGAAAAAGCGCGGCGAGTTTTGTTGTCCACCAGTCATCATCCCAGACGAAACCTCCTCCCAAGGCTGGCAGATAGGCCAGAAAGACCAGGAGAACGATCAAGCCGCCTTGCCAGACCGGCGGCATTCGTTCGCGAAGGAACATGTGTCCAGGAAAGGCCTTTTGTGACATACGGTTTGCTTACACGCAAAAGCTCGCTCGGACAAGCCCGCATCGCCCGCCCGGAATGTTTCATAGATTTCCTGACACATATTTTAAGGGTCTGGAATTTTTTGCGGCAGCGCGTTGGCGGCCAGGAACGATTCACGCCAGGGCTTGTGATCCTTGTAAAATTCCAGCCGTTGCTTGAAGGATTCAAGGTTTTTCATTTTGGCAGCAACAGCGAGATTGATGGCGTTTTGCACGGCTTGTTGAGCTTCATCAAAATGTCCGGTTTCGGCATAGGCCATGCCGAGCACGTCCAGGACGAAGGGTTGGGTGCTGCTCGCCAAAGTATTTGCCTTCAGGGCATAGGCGAGAGCGGTTTGCCCATCACGCACCTGCGGGTTTTCACTGGCCGAAAGCAGTTGCGCCGCATAAGCAAGGATTTCAATGTTGTCCGGTTCAATTCGCAAGGCTTCGCGAAATTCAGCCGCCGCCGGGCCGTCGCGGCCCTGCATGGCCAAGGCCTTGGCCAGGTAAAAATGCGGCCAGGGGGTGGATGGATCAAGCTGCGCGGCGTCTCTGAATTCACCGCAGGCTTTGTCATAATGTCCCAACTCGACAAGTGTTGCGCCAACACGATCATGCACGGCCGGCTCCTTTGGATTGATCTGCAACGCCCGGCGGTATTCAGCCAACGCTTCCTCCGGCCGGCCCAGTTTATCCAACAAATCGCCCAGAGTGAAATGGGTGAACAAATAGTCCGGGTCCAAGCGCGCGGATTCGCGATACTCGGCCAGTGCCTGGCTTGAATCGCCTTCGTCTTGAAAGGCCATGCCAACCCAGAGGTGGGCGATGAAATTGTTCCTGGTTGTGCCCAGAGCGTGTACAAACAACGACTTGTTATTCCGCCAATAGGTCAATTGATTTTCCGTGATGATGACACAGGCTCCCAGCACCATGACGACCGGGACCAGGATGACGGCTTTGGGAAAGCGAAGGTGATTGGCCAGTTGATGCATTCCGAACACGACGGCGATGAATACGCCGATGAGAGGGAAATAAGTATAGCGGTCGGCCATGGCTTGGGATCCCACTTGAACCAGGCCGATGACCGGCACGAGGGTTCCCAAAAACCAAAACCAGCCGATGAGCAGACAAGGACTCTGTTTGCGCGCCAGCCAAACGGCGATGGAAATGCCCGCCAGGACCACCACGGACGCCGCCAGGGCCAGCCCGGAAATTTCTTCCGGCAACGGGTAAAGAATCGCAAGGTTGGCCGGCCAGATCGTTTTCAGCAAATAGAGCCCGTAGGCAACGGAGGCGTTTTCCAGGCGCTGGTTCAGCGGAACTTGTTCGAACGAGGCGATGGCTTGGCCATGGCGTTGAGCCAGCAAAGTGGTCAGGCACGAAGCGGTCAGCAGCAGGAAGAACGGCCATTTCTCAAGCAACAAACGGCGGAAAACCGGGAGTTGAAAGTTGAGAACTGAAAACCGTTGCAGCGGCCAAAGGTCCAACAGGAGCATGACAAACGGCAGCGTGACCAGCATCGGCTTGGCCATCAGACCCAACGCGAAAAACAGAAGCGCCAGCCAGTAGAAACGTGACACGTGACACGTGACACGTGACAAGACAGACGCAGGAATGACTTTTCCCAGTCCTGTCACCTGACACGTGTCACCTGTCACACGCCGTGCGTAACCGGCGTAAAACAGCAGCGTCAACAGCCCGAAAAACGTGCTCAACACATCCTTGCGCTCCGCTATCCACGCCACCGACTCCACGTGCAACGGATGCCAGGCAAACAGCGCGGCCACCAGGGCGCTCGGCCATAAATAACCCGTCAACCCGAACAACAATATGAACAACAATGCCGTGTTGGCGCCGTGAAGGAGGACATTGACGACATGCTGTGGGCCGGCGTTCAGTCCGAACAACTGGCAGTCCAGCATGTGTGAAATCCAAGTCAGCGGATGCCAGTTGCCGGAATGCCAGGTCGTGAAAGCCCACCGGATGCCGGCCCAAGTCAGCCCGTTTTGGACCATGTGGTTGTTGACGATGTAATCGTAGTCATCATAAACAAAGGCGTTTGTCCTCACCGGCAAATAAACCGCCAGCGTGACCAGCATGAGCACCATGGCGATGAGACGCATACGAGGCATCAGTTTTTTTACGAAGATTGCCGAAGATTGTCGAAGCAAATAAAGCTCTTTCCGTGCATTACAGTGAAACTCCGATTTCCGCGTGCATTGCCTGGATTTGGCGGTGGAATTGTTTGAACCTGCGAATTTCGTCTGGCAAATTTCCTACGACCGAACGAGGCCACCCGGCGCCAGTGTGGCAGAACCTTGACGCCAATATCTCCTCACACGTTCAACACGAAGCGAATCTCTGCCGGACAAGCTGCGCTGTTGCAAGGTGCTTCATTTCCCGCCAGACGAGACGGAAACCCAAATCACAAATCGTAAATTATCAATAGCTCATCCGGTCCAGCTTCACCTTGCCGCGGAAAATCCAGTAAATGCAAACGGTGTAGGCAATCACCACCGGCACGCCGATGCACGCGATGATCGAGCATGATGCCGAGCGTTTTTGGCGACGACGAGGCGTTGTAAATCGTCAGGCTGTTTTCCGGATTGGGCAGGCTGTAAACCAGGTTCGGGAAAATGTTCACGGCGAACAGGGCCATCAACGTGATGATGGCCGCGCACGACGACAAAAACGCGCGCCAGTCGCGTCCGTGATGGAATTCGCGCGGGATGTTGGCGATGGCCAGCATGTTCGCCAGCGCGATGGTGAACAGCCACGGATTGTCCCGCACCCGCGCGGTCATGTGCGGCACGTAAAGCAGCGTGGCCATCATCGTCATCACGGAGCAAATCACAAAGAAAATGATGCAGTTCATCGCCCAGCCGCGCAGTTTGTCGTGGAGCCGGCCCTCGGTTTTCATCACGCCGTAAATCGCGCCGTGCATCATGAACAGCGCCACGGTCGTGACACCGACCAGCACCGGATACGGCTTGAGCAGGCCGAGGAAGGTGCCGGCAAATTCGCCGCGGTCATCAATCGGCACGCCCCACGCGATGTTGCCCAGCGCCACGCCCAGGAGCAGGCCGGACAGGAGGCTGCCGGCGGAAAATCCGACGTCCCACATCTGCCGCCACCAGCGCATCGGCTGTTTGCTGCGGAACTCGATGGCCACCGCGCGGAAAATCAGCGCCGCCAGCAGCAGCATCAGCGCGAGATAAAAACCGGAGAACACCGTCGCATAGACGTTCGGAAACGCGGCGAACAGCGCGCCGCCGCCGGTGACGAGCCAGACTTCGTTGCCATCCCAGACCGGGCCGATGGCATTGAGCAGCGTGCGGCGCTCCGCGTCGTCCTTGGTGAACAAATGCAGCGCGCCGATGCCGAGGTCGAAGCCGTCGAGCATCGCGTAGCCGGTGAACAGCACGCCGACGAGGATGAACCAGATGGTGTTCAGGTCGAAAGTCATGGTGTGAAACCGAAACCGTCGGTGGTGAATGACGAATGCCTAAACCCTGTGTCCGGAGTAATGACTAATGACGAAAGCCTAATGACTAAATAATGACGAAACTCAAATGCCAAAACCGTTTCAGCCCGATTCGGCGTTCTTTGGGTATTGGTCATTGGAAATTCTTTCGTCATTCGGATTTAGTCATTATCATTTTTTGTGGGCAATGCCAGCTTGCCTGACGGTGTCAAATCGGCGTCATCCGGGCCGTGCTGGATTTTGTCGTTGAGCAGATAGATGAACACCGCGAACAACAGAAAATAAATGAACGTGAACAGAATCAGTGACGTCAGCACGACGTTGGCCTTCACCGACTGCCGACAATCCCGCCGGCGTTCGCATCAGGTGATAGACAATCCACGGCTGGCGTCCGACTTCGGCGGCGAACCAGCCGAGCTGGTTGGCGATTTGCGGGCCGAGCACGGAGAACACGAGAATCCACAGCAGCCAGCGCCGTTCGTGCAGCGTGCCGTTGCGGAAATAAAGAAATCCCAGCGCGGCAATGGCGATCAGGGTGAAGCCGATGGCCACCATGCCGTGGAAAAACAGGAACGACACCGTGACCGGCGGACGGTCTTCGGGCGCGTAGGCATCCAATCCGGTGACGGTGGCATGCGTATTGTTGAACGCGAGAAAACTCAACATGCCCGGCATCTGGATGCCGATGACTTTTTCGTTTTTCTCATCCACCCAGCCGGCCAATGTCAGCGGCGCGTTGGAGGTGGTCTGGTAAAGTCCTTCAAACGCCGCGAGCTTCTCCGGCTGGTTTTTCGCCACGCCTTGGGCGCTGCTGTGGCCGCTGACGAGTTGCAGCAGCGAGCCAACCAACGCGACGGTCAAGCCGACTTTCAACGACGCGCGGGCAAAGTCCAGGTGCCGTTTCTTCAGCAGATACCAAGCGCTGACACTGACAACGAGGAACGCGCCCGCCTGCCACGCGCCGCACAGCGTGTGGAACAAGCGGTCCATCGAGGACGGATTGAATACCAGCTCCCAGAAGTCGGTGATCTCCGCCCGCGCTTTCATGCCTTCGCCGACAATGTGATAGCCCGCGGGCGTTTGCATCCAGGAATTGGCGACGACGATCCAGATGGCGCTGAAATGCGCGCCGAGGCAGACCATGCACGTCGAGAAGAAATGCATTTTGCGGCTGACCCGGTCCCAGCCGAACAGCAGCACGGCGAGAAAACCTGATTCGAGGAAAAACGCGAAGATGCCTTCCGCCGCCAGCGCGCTGCCGAATACGTCACCGACGAACCGCGAATACGTCGCCCAGTTGGTGCCGAATTCGAATTCCATGACGATGCCCGTGGCCACGCCGATGGCGAACGTGAGGGCGAACACCTTGGTCCAGAACCGCGCCATCTGGTGATAAACCGGTTTGCCGGTTTTCAGCCACAACCCTTCCATGACCACGAGCAGGACGCCCAGTCCGATGCTCAACGGCGGGTAAATGTAGTGAAACGCAACGGTCGCTCCGAATTGGATGCGGGATAATGTCAGGACATCCATGCGCGTTGAGGTTGCAAATAATCCTCCAGACGGTCAAGCCGGTAGAAAGGTGGTTTTTGGGTTTAACTTGGTGGGTGCGCCGCTGCCACGGCGCACAGCCGTGCGGCAGCACCGCCACCACCAAATCAGGTCTCGCCGAAAACGAAATCAAAAAAACATTTTCCTGATTTCCCATTTTCCTGATTCAATCTGCCCGGCAATGAAACTTCTTGTCATAGGTTCGGGCGGGCGCGAACACGCGCTTGTGTGGAAGCTGGCGCAGTCGCCGCATGTCACACAACTATGGTGCGCGCCGGGCAACGCCGGCATCGCGCAGGAACGGCTCGCGAAAAACGGCGCGGCGGTCGAATGCTTTTCCATCGGCGCCGAGGATTTGCCGAAGCTGCTCGCGTTTGCGCAGGATAAGAAGGTTGAACTCACGGTCGTCGGCCCGGACAATCCGCTGGCGCTCGGCATCGTGGATCTATTCCAGAAAAACGGCCTGCGCATCTGGGGGCCGAACCAAAAGGCGGCGCAATTCGAGTCGTCGAAAGTGTTTTCCCAAAACTTCATGGAGAAATACGGCATCCCGACTGCGCGCGCCGGAACGTTTTCGGCGGCAGGGCCGGCAAAGGCCTTTGCGGCGTCGCTGGATGGCAAATGCGCCGTCAAAGCCGACGGCCTGGCGCTCGGCAAAGGCGTTTTGATTTGTACCAGCGTGGCGGAGGCGAACAAAGCGATAGACGAAATCCTGGTCAGCAAGGCTTTCGGCGCAGCGGGCGCCAATATTGTCATCCAGGAATTTCTGGAAGGCATGGAGATTTCGCTCCACGCGATTTGCGACGGGAAGACGGCGAAACTGTTTCCGACGTCGCAGGATCACAAGCGCGCACTGGACGGCGACCGGGGTTTGAACACCGGCGGCATGGGCACCTATTCGCCCACGCCATTTCTGACGGACGCCCAGCTCGCCGACACCGGACGAAAAATCCTTGAGCCTTTCATGCGTGGCTGTGCGGCGGAAGGGATTGATTATCGTGGCATCCTTTATCCGGGCCTCATGTTGACGAAGTCAGGCCCGAAAGTGCTGGAGTTCAACGCGCGCTTTGGCGACCCGGAAACGCAGGTTTATCTGAGGCGGCTGGAAAACGATCTGGTTGAACTGCTCGACGCGAGTGTGAGCGGCACACTCGACAAAATTGAATTGAAGTGGAGCTCGATGGCTTCCGTTTGCGTGGTGATGGCCAGCGGCGGTTATCCCGGAAATTATGCGAAAGGAAAACCGATTCACGGTCTCGACGACGTGGCGAAATTGACGGACGTAAAAGTTTTCCACGCGGGTACGGCTTTGAAAGACGGTCAGGTCGCCACCAATGGCGGTCGCGTGCTGGGTGTGACGGCATTGGGGAGGAATCTGAAAGCAGCGCAAGCTGCCGCCTACGCCGCCGTGGGGAAAATTTATTTCAACGACGCGCATTTCCGTCGCGACATCGCGGCGAAAGCCTTACACTGACTGGCAATCTCGTGGCTGTGCGCATCCCAATCCGTCCGGAACCTTCCTGGGAATTGAAAGTCCCGGAATTTTTTAATTTTGCCACCGATGTCATTGACCACTGGGCGAAAACCCAACCGGACGTCTTGGGCCTGTGGTGCGTGAATGCGGCAACCGGCGCGGAACAGAAATTCACGTTTCAACAACTCTCCGGGTTGAGCGCCCAAGCGGCCAATGTCTTCCAGTCGGCGGGGGTTCGCCGCGGCGACCGTGTGCTCATCATGCTGCCGCGTGTGCCGCAATGGTGGATCGCCATGCTCGGCCTCATCCGGCTGGGCGCGGTGCCGGTGCCCGGCACATTGCTGCTCGCGCCGCGCGATGTGGCCTACCGGATTCAGGCCGCGAAAATCGCTGCGGTGATTGCCAATGCGGACGGCGTTGCCAAGCTGGACGGGTATGACGGGGTGCGTCTGGCTGTCGGTGAAGCGCCGTCGGGCTGGGGCGATTTCGATGCCCGGCTGCGCGTAGCGGACACGATGTTTCAAGCCAGGCCAACTCGCAGTAACGACCCGGGCATCATTTATTTTACCAGCGCCACGGCCGGCGATCCCAAAATGGTATTGCACACCCAGGTGAGTTACGGTCTCGGTCACCGGCTCACGGGCGGATTGTGGCTCGATTGCAAACCCGGCGAGGTGCACTGGAACATCTCTGACCTCGGCTGGGGCAAGGCCGCGTGGTCCAGTTTCTACGGCCCGTGGCAGATGGGCGCCTGCGTGTTTGCATTGGACGTTCGCGGCAAATTTGATCCGGCTCAGACGTTGAACACCCTGGCGCATTTTCCCATCAACACCTGGTGCGCGCCGCCGACGGCGCTTCGCCTGATCGTGCGGCAGGACCTTGCGCGCTGGAAATTTCCGAAACTTCGCCATTGCGTTACCGCGGGGGAACCGCTGAATCCCGAGGTGTTCAAACTCTGGCAGGATGCCACCGGCTTGACGCTTTACGAGGCTTACGGCCAGACGGAAACCGTGGCGTTGATCGGCAATTTCCGTTCCCTCGGCAAAGAAGTGCGCCCGGGTTCGATGGGCAAACCCATGCCGGGATTCACCGTGGCGCTGCTAGACGACGATTTGAATGAAGTGCCCGCCGGACAGGAAGGGGAAATTGCCGTGCGCGTGAAACCCCGCCGGCCGGTCGGATTGTTCCGTGAATACTGGCTGAACCCGGCGGAGATGACGAAGCAGCTCCGTGGCGATTGGTATCTCACCGGTGACCGCGCCGTGCGGGATGCCGACGGATACTTTTATTTTATCGGGCGCAAAGACGACGTCATCAAGAGTTCGGGCTACCGCATCGGGCCGTTCGAGGTTGAAAGCGTGCTGCTCGAACATCCGGCGGTGCTGGACGCGGCGGTGGTGGGCAAGCCGGACGAAGTGCGCGGGCAGATTGTGAAGGCGTTCGTCATCCCGCATCCGGAAGCCACCGCCGGTGAAGATTTGAAGCGCGCGCTCCAGCAGCACTGCAAGCAGGCCGCCGCGCCCTACAAATATCCGCGTGAAATTGAGTTCGTGAAGGAACTGCCCCAAACCATCAACGGCAAAACGCGACGCGTCGAGTTGAGGAACCGCCCAGCGGACGAATCACAGGATTAAGTTCATCGTGGGAACAATTCATTCCTATGGCGTGAACTTCCACCGCGACATCGCGTCGAAGTGCGTTCCCGACCTGCTGTCGGCCGCGGGAAATTGGCGGTGCTTGGCTTTTGAACGACCAACCGCCCCGGAGCGATTACGATATGCCCCAATCAACCAAGGCTAATATGTTGTACGTCAACGCATTAAGAAGATGTCTATTTTTGAGTCGTTTATTGTTTATTTTTGACATTTTGTGTTGACAGCCGCAACAAAAAATAGGATTCTTTATCAGTTTTAATCTAGTGAATTTGAAATGAACGAATAAAAAAACTGAACAGCGATTATGAAAAGAACCTTAACTGTAATTGTATCTCGATATTTAGTGACGGGCGGCTTGGTGGGCGGTGCCCTGTTATTCATGACTTCTCATGCTTGGAGTCAAACCGTGACTTTGGCTGATTTGGCGGGTGGTGGATCCATTACCAATGGGGACAAGGTGTTTTATGACTTCAGCAACATCTCGCAAGTCGGTAATCTGAACGTACCTTTGAGTGATATTTATGTGGTGCCAACGTTCCGACGAAGGAGATTTAGGATTCCAATTCCAGTCGGCCTTTTGGTCTCTTACCGGGCCCCTCCAAAGCTACGACTTGGGCTTCGACTTTGAGGTCAAGACAACCGATGGCCAACCCTTGATTGAGGATGATACTCTCGAAGTGACCGGCGGCATTCTGTACGATGGCTCGACACACATCGCCGAAGACATCTCGCTTCCGGATGAGGGAGGAACGGTGGCAACCAGCTTTGTTTACATCAATTCGACTGGTGCGGTTACAGAGGATGATACAGATTTCGTCGGTGGTCCGTATTCCGTGATCG
Organism: uncultured Verrucomicrobiae bacterium; assembly: GCA_963820205.1. Taxonomy (GTDB): domain Bacteria; phylum Verrucomicrobiota; class Verrucomicrobiia; order Limisphaerales; family UBA11358; genus UBA11358. Next base: position 2,346 of record CAWFZJ010000076.1, on the reverse strand, counting down.
AAGTTGCAAAGGATTTCGCCATGACCACGGGGAGTGATCCGAACTCTCAAGTCTTCGTGAGCCATTTCGACCAGACTTTCTCCCAGGTGCCCGAACCTTCGAGCGCCCTGTTCCTTGGTCTTGGCGGTCTGGTTTTGGCCTGCTATCGCCGGTTCACCCGTTAAACCGGGTTTGATCGCAGTTCGGTTTTACCGCGCAAGGCGATGAGCTTTGCGCGGTTTGCTTTTTACCCGCATCATTCGCCATGGTTGAACTTTACTTCCCGCCAGCCGTGACTCATTTTAGGCGCAGCATGACACGACATTTCTTCAGTCTTTCAGCGCTGGCGCTGGCGGCTTGGTTTGCCGCCGGAGGTTCCTTGCGCGCGGACCTAATTCCGCCATACGGGACGGCGCCCGATTTCAAGGAAGTCTATGAACTGCTGCGCACCAATCTTCCCGGCGCAACGGCTGAGAATTTAAATCGCGCGGCGATCGAAGGCCTGCTGGCGCAATTCCCCGGCAAGGTTGCATTGGTCGGCGGCGCGGCGGGGTTGCCCGGCGGTCCGGCGTTGAGCAAATCCGTGGTCATCGAAGGCAATGTCGCCTATTTGCGCATCGGTTGTGTCGCGGCTAATCTTGCGGATGAATTGAGCGCGGCGTATTGCGCGCTGGCGGGAACCAACAAAATCGCCGGCGTCGTTTTGGATTTGCGGTTCGCGGATGGAAGCGACGACACGGCGGCCCAGGCGGCGGCGAAATTGTTGGCAGCCAAAAAAATCATTGCCGGGCCGCTGGCGGTGCTGGTGAACGGCGAAACGCGCGGGACGGCGAAAGCGCTGGCTGCGGCGCTGCGCCAGGCAGGCGCAGGCTTGATCATCGGCAGCCCGACCGCAGGCGAGGCAATGGCTTTCAGGGAATTTCCCTTGAGCAACGGCGAACGGCTCCGCGTCGCGGCGGCCCCGGCGGCTTCCGGAGGGTCCATGCTTTCACGCGTGCAACCGGATATCGCCGTGACCGTCACCGTCGGCGATGAGCGTGTGTTGTTCGACGATCCCTATCAGACAATCGCGACCGGCAACACCAATTCCAGCCCGGGCACCAATTTTTTGCCGTTCGTGGACCATACCAGCGAGGCGGATTTGGTGCGCCAAAGAGAGAAGGATGGGAAGGCCATTGGAACGTCCGAATTTCATACGCGGGACATGGATGCCGGGCCGAGATTAATCCGCAGGCAGGGCGGTGACGGTGACGGCGATGAAGATTCCGCGCCGGCGCGTGCCGCCGAGCCGCAAAAGCCGGTGATTCGCGATCCCGTTTTGGCGCGCGCGGTGGATTTAATCAAAGGCCTGTCAATCGTCCGTGAATCACACCCCTGATTTCAGGTTGACGATTTGCGATTCAGAATTCACCCTGACTTTTGCGCGGCATGAAAACCATTTTGTTCATCTGCACCGGCAACGTCTGTCGCAGTCCGATGGCTGAAGCGCTGTTTCGGCGGGAGACGCATGGACGCGGGGCATTCCGCGTGCTTTCGGCGGGATTGGGCGCAGTTGACGGCCAGCCGCCTACGGCGCATTCGGTGGAGGCCATGCGCAAGCTGGGCGTGGACATTTCGGAGCAGCGCAGCCGGATGCTGACGGCGGATTTGGTGCGGCAGGCGGATTACATTTTCGGCATGACGCACAACCACGTGGACACGGTGGCGCTGTTGTATCCGCCGGCGGCGGAAAAGACTTTTTTGCTGCGCGAATTTGATGACACGCTCGAATCCTTTGAAAAGGACATTGGCGACCCCATCGGCAGTTCCTACGAGGTGTATGAGGATTGCCGCGACCAGATCGAGCAGGGCATCGCATCACTGCTGAAATTTATGGAACAACACGAAATCTTGACCGGCACAACAACGAAAACAACTCCGGCGGCGGCGTTCGCGCTGGGCGCGGACCACGGTGGCTACGATTTGAAGGAGGCGTTGAAGCAGTACCTGCAGCAGCGCGGCTTGAGCGTCACGGATTTTGGCGCGAAATCGAAGAATCCCGGCGATGACTACCCGGATTTCGCCGAGCCGGCGGCGCAGGCGGTGGCTGCGGGCCGCGCGGAATTCGGCCTGCTGATCTGCACTAGCGGCATCGGCATGAGCATTGCCGCCAACAAGGTGCCCGGCGTGCGCGCCGCGCTCGTTGCCGACGCGCCGACCGCGGCCCTGGTGCGCCAGCACAATGACGCCAATGTGCTCTGCCTCGCCGGCAAAACCACGCCGGCGGAGACGGGGCGGAAAATCCTCGACGCCTTCCTCAATGCGAAATTCGAGGGCGAACGCCACGAGCGCCGCGTCGAAAAAATCGAACTGCGTCTGACTCCGCCG
>CAWFZJ010000075.1:0-33401 GCA_963820205.1 uncultured Verrucomicrobiae bacterium | reverse complement strand
CCGGTTCACCCGTTAAACCGGGTTTGATCGCAGTTCGGTTTTACCGCGCAAGGCGATGAGCTTTGCGCGGTTTGCTTTTTACCCGCATCATTCGCCATGGTTGAACTTTACTTCCCGCCAGCCGTGACTCATTTTAGGCGCAGCATGACACGACATTTCTTCAGTCTTTCAGCGCTGGCGCTGGCGGCTTTGTTTGCCGCCGGCGGTTCCTTGCGCGCGGACCCGATTCCGCCACAAGGGACGGCGCCCGATTTCAAGGAAGTCTATGAACTGCTCCGCACCAATCTCACCGGCGCAACGGCTGAGAATTTAAATCGCGCGGCGGTCGAGGGCCTGCTGTCGCAGTTCCCCGGCAAGGTTTCATTGGTCGGCGGCGCGGCGGGGCGGCCCGGCAGTCCGACGTTGAGCAAATCCGTGGTCGTCGAAAGCAATGTCGCCTATTTGCGCATCGGTTGTGTCGAGGCTAATCTTGCGGATGAATTGAGCGCGGCGTATCGCGCGCTGGCGGGAACCAACAAAATCGCCGGCGTCGTTTTGGATTTGCGGTTCGCGGATGGAAGCGACGACACGGCGGCACAGGCGGCGGCGAAATTGTTGGCAGCCAAAAAAATCATTGCCGGGCCGCTGGCGGTGCTGGTGAACGGCGAAACGCGCGGGGCGGCGGAAGCGCTGGCCGCGGCGCTGCGCCAGGCAGGCGCAGGCTTGATCATCGGCAGCCCGACCGCAGGCGAGGCAATGGCTTTCAGGGAATTTCCATTGAGCAACGGCGAACGGCTCCGCGTCGCGGCGGCCCCGGCGGCTTCCGGAGGGTCCATGATTTCACGCGTGCAACCGGATATCGCCGTGACCGTCACCGCCGGCGATGAGCGTGTGTTTTTCGACGATCCCTATCAGACAATCGCGACGGGCAACACCAATTCCAGCCCGGGCACCAATTTTTTGCCGTTCGTGGACCATACCAGCGAGGCGGATTTGGTGCGCCAAAGAGAGAAGGACGGGAAGGCCATTGGAACGTCCGAATTTCATACGCGGGACATGGATTCCGGGCCGAGATTAATCCGCAGGCAGGGCGGTGACGGTGACGGCGATGAAGATTCCGCGCCGGCGCGTGCCGCCGAGCCGCAAAAGCCGGTGATTCGCGATCCCGTTTTGGCGCGCGCGGTGGATTTAATCAAAGGCCTGGCAATCGTCCGTGAATCACACCCCTGATTTCACGGTTGACGATTTGCGATTCAGAATTCACCCTGATTTTTTACGCGGCATGAAAACCATTTTGTTCATCTGCACCGGCAACGTCTGTCGCAGTCCGATGGCCGAGGCGCTGTTTCGGCGGGAGACGCATGGACGCGGGGATTCCGCGTGCTTTCGGCGGGATTGGGCGCAGTTGACGGCCAGCCGCCGACGGCGCATTCGGTGGAGGCCATGCGCAAGCTGGGCGTGGACATTTCGGAGCAGCGCAGCCGGATGCTGACGGCGGATTTGGTGCGGCAGGCGGATTACATTTTCGGCATGACGCACAACCACGTGGACACGGTGGCGCTGTTGTATCCGCCGGCGGCGGAAAAGACTTTTTTGCTGCGCGAATTTGATGACACGCTCGAATCCTATGAAAAGGACATTGGCGACCCCATCGGCAGTTCCTACGAGGTGTATGAGGATTGCCGCGACCAGATCGAGCAGGGCATCGCATCACTGCTGAAATTTATGGAACAACACGAAATCTTGACCGGCACAACAACCAAAACAACTCCGGCGGCGGCGTTCGCGCTGGGCGCGGACCACGGTGGCTACGATTTGAAGGAGGCGCTGAAGCAGTACCTGCAGCAGCGCGGCTTGAGCGTCACGGATTTTGGCGCGAAATCGAAGAATCCCGGCGATGACTACCCGGACTTCGCCGAGCCGGCGGCGCAGGCGGTGGCTGCGGGCCGCGCGGAATTCGGCCTGCTGATCTGCACGAGCGGCATCGGCATGAGCATTGCCGCCAACAAGGTGCCCGGCGTGCGCGCCGCGCTCGTTGCCGACGCGCCGACCGCGGCCCTGGTGCGCCAGCACAATGACGCCAATGTGCTCTGCCTCGCCGGCAAAACCACGCCGGCGGAGACGGGCCGGAAAATCCTCGACGCCTTCCTCAATGCGAAATTCGAGGGCGGACGCCACGAGCGCCGCGTCGAAAAAATCGAACTGCGTCTGACTCCGCCGCAGTTGCGTTTGCGCAACGTGGATTCCATCGTGGCCGATGCCATCGAGCACGAGCGCGTGCGCCAGCAGGAAAACATCGAATTGATCGCCAGCGAAAATTTTGTCAGCCCGGCGGTGCTGGAAGCGCAAGGCTCCGTGCTCACGAACAAATACGCCGAGGGCTATCCCAAAAAACGCTGGTATGGCGGCTGCGAAAACATGGACACGATCGAGCAGCTCGCCATTGACCGCGCGAAAAAGCTGTTCGGCGCGGAGCACGCCAACGTCCAGCCGCACTCCGGCAGCCAGGCGAACATGGCCGTCTATTTTGCCATGTTGAAACCGGGCGACAAGATGCTCACGATGGACCTGAGCCACGGCGGACATCTGACGCACGGCAACAAGGCCAATTTCTCCGGCAAATTCTTTGAAATTGTCCACTACGGCGTGCGCAAGGAAGACGAACGGATTGATTACGACCAGCTCGCCGCCATGGCGCGCGAACACAAGCCGAAGATGATCACCGTCGGCGCCAGCGCCTATCCGCGCATCATTGATTTCAAGCGCATGGGTGAAATTGCCCGCGAAGTCGGGGCATATCTGCTGGCGGACATTGCGCACATCGCCGGACTGGTCGCTACGGGACTCCATCCCAGCCCCATTGCGCACGCGGATTTCGTGACCACCACGACGCACAAAACCCTGCGCGGGCCGCGCGGCGGATTGATTTTGTGCCGCGAGAAGAACGCGAAGGAAATTGATTCGCAGGTTTTCCCCGGCATCCAGGGCGGCCCGCTCGAACACGTCATCGCCGCGAAAGCCGTCTGCTTCCACGAAGCGTTGCAGCCGGCGTTCAAGGCGTATCAGCAGCAAATTTTGAAGAACGCTACCGCGCTGGCCGACGGAATGAAACGCAACGGCTACCGGCTGGTCAGCGGCGGCACGGACAACCATTTGATGCTCGTGGACGTGGGCGCGAAGAACGTGACCGGCAAGGACTGCCAGAATGCGCTCGACGAAGCCGGCATCACGGTGAACAAAAACACCATCCCATTCGAGACCCGCTCGCCGTTTCAGGCCAGCGGCATCCGGCTCGGCACACCGGCGGTAACGACGCGCGGCATGAAGGAAACGGAGATGGCGGCCGTTGCCGACATGATTTCCGAGGTGTTGCTGGACATCAAAAACATCGAGGCGGCGCACAAAGTCCGCGCCCGCGTGCGGGAATTAACCGCAAAATTTCCGCTGCCTTATTGATTTGAGTTGAACCGGCAAGCTGCCGGAGTGCTGACGGGGAGCGGCAGGGTTGATGGCACGACTCCCCGGAAATTTTTATGCAAGCCCATTCGAACGCGGACCTTCAGAGGGTCGAAAGAACCGGGAAACTGCGCCGGATTTTTTTGATCGTCGGATTTGCCGTGAGTGCGGTCTTGATGTCCGCCGCCAGCCGCGGCGACCTGGCCCTTGACGAAGTTGTATCGCTTCAAAAAGCGGAGAATGCCCCAACCTGGCTCGATATCGTCACGCAAAATCAAAACGACAACAATCATCTTCTCAACACCTTTTTCCTCCGTCTTATCGGAAGGCGGGAAAATCTTTATGTTTACCGGATTCCTGCCGTGTTGTTCGGCATGGCGACGGTCGCAACCCTGGGGCTGGCGGCACGCCGCTGGGGAAAGGCGGAACCAGCGTGGGTGGTCTGTCTGGCGGGACTGTCATTTCCGATGATTTTATATTGTTCGGAGGCCAGGGGCTACGCTCCGGCCATGTTTTTCGCCGCGGCTTCGTTTGAGTTGCTCCGAAGGTGTCAGGAACGATGCACGCCGGCAAAATTGTTCATCTTCTGGACATCGCTTTGTCTCGGTTTTCTTTCGCACTTTTCGTTTGTCATGATTTGCGCCGCGCTGGGAGGCTGGTCGTTGATTCATGAGAAATTCACCGGAGCCACTCTCCGCGGCGCAGGGGTGAGCCTCGCAAAATACTATGCCGTTCCGGCGATTTTTCTGGCTGGCGTTTACCTGGTTTACATCCGGCACATGATCATCCTTGGCGGGAAGATTTACAGCCGATGGGAAGTGGTCGGGGCGGGGGCTTCGTATGCGCTCGGTTTCGCGGACACACCGGGGCTGCGTTTCATTTCCGTCTCCTGCGCCACCGCGCTCGCCGGCTGCGGGATCCTGGTTCTTTTCCGGCAAAAGCGGGAGGTCTGGTTGTTTTTTGCGTTGGTGCTGCTGGTTTTTCCCGCCTTGGTGGCCTTCCTGCTGCATCCCCGAATTCTTTATTTCCGCTATTTCATGGTGTGTTTTCCGTTCTTTTACCTGTTGCTGGCTTTCCTGTTCGCCACTTGGTTTCGCACTTCGGGCAAAATGAAAATGATCCCCGTACTGCTCCTGCTTGCCATCACGACCGGTCACTTGGTCAAAATCTCCGGCTTGCTGCATTTGGGCCGTGGCCATTACCGGCAGGCGCTTTACGACATGGCGGTGGCCACGCCGGGGCCGGCGATCGTGGTGGGGAGCGACCATGATTGGCGGAACGGAACCCTGCTGGATTTTTATGCCCGCTTTCTGCCGCCATCAAAAAAAATCTTTTATATTCCAAGGGATGAACGCAATGAGGTGAAGCCGGAATGGCTCATTGTCCATAGTCTGGATGCGACTTTCACCGCCAGTTCTGAGGTGGAGGCGGGCCAGGCTGGAAAATACCTTCTATTTGCCACCTATCCCTATTGCGGCTCACCCGGTTCCGGTTATTTTTGGTTCGTTTATCGCCGACTATGCGGATACCGTGCAAAACTGAAAACTTGCGACTCAAATAATCCGTTGAATCCATTCGCTGGCTTTGGATTGATAAACGGGTGCGAACGGGCGGTGAGATTTCCGCTGCCGTATTGATTTGGCGGCAAATCAAGCTGGTTTTCCCGAATATCAAAAACCGGCGCCGGATTATAGGGACTGCCGCCAACGGATGGCACCCGCCCCAATGGAAATCGCACAAGAAAAATCCGGTTTGACGGCTTGACATGGCGGGCGGGGTGCGCCAATGTGTCCGGGAGTTGACTGCGAAGTTTCCCTTGCCGTATTGAGGACACGAAATACCTTGATGCGCTCCGGTTGGTGGTCATCCCAGTTTGAACTATTCCGGTCGCGGGACGTCCAATGCGTGACGGCCTTTCACATCCGGCAATTGAAATCCAGTCAATCCAACCAATTTTATTTATAATCTATGCCAAGAGTCCCAAGAGCCCCAAGAGTCCCAAGAGCCTCAACCAGAAAACCGAAAGTGAAACCGGCGGCGGAAACCCCGGTGGAAGCGCCGGCGGAAGCCCTCGCGGAAGTGCCGCTGGCAGCCCCGGCGGAAAAAGCGCCGGTGGAAACTCCCGCCGCGGAATCACCCGCATCCGCCAACGGCGCGGTCGAAACCGCCGCGGCGCCCGAACCGTCCGGCTCCGCCTCCTTGCGGCCGCCCTCCACGCCGGTCGAACTGGCCGAAGAGCCCAAAATGGAGCATCCCCGGATGGAAGACCGCCGCGGACCACATCGCGACAAGATCGTCACGTCGCTGAACATCGCCAAGCTGCAGGCGATGCAGATGAGCGAGTTGAACCACATGGCCAGGGAACTCGGCGTGGAGAATTTCGGCACGATGCGCAAGCACGAGGTGATTTTCCACATTCTCCAGAAAAACGCCGAACGCGCGGGCGTGCTGTTTTCCGAGGGCGTGCTCGAAGTGTTGCCGGAAGGCTTCGGCTTCCTGCGCTCGCAGAGCTTCAATTATCTGCCCTGCCCGGAGGACATTTACGTTTCGCCGTCGCAAATCCGCCGGTTCGATTTGCAGACCGGCAATTTGATCGCCGGCCAGATCCGGCCGCCGAAGGAAAAGGAAAAGTTTTTCGCGCTGCTCAAGGTCGAGAGCGTGGACGCGGAAGACCCGGACAAGGCGAAGGAAAAAACCCATTTCGACAATCTCACGCCGCTGTTCCCGAACAAGCGGTTCATCCTGGAAACCGCCGCCGACGAATTGAGCACGCGCGTGCTCGATCTCGTCTGCCCCATCGGCAAAGGCACGCGCGGCCTCATTGTCGCGCCGCCGCGCACGGGCAAAACGGTGCTCATGCAGAAAATCGCCAACGCGATCCTCAAAAACAATCCGGAGACCTACCTGTTCATCCTGCTCATTGACGAGCGGCCCGAGGAAGTCACGGACATGGAACGCTCCTGCAAAGGCGCGGAAGTCATCAGCTCCACGTTTGACGAACCGCCGGAACGCCACGTGCAGGTCGCCGAAATGGTCATTGAAAAGGCCCGGCGCATGATTGAACAAAAGCGCGACGTGGTGATTTTGCTCGATTCCATCACGCGGCTCGCCCGCGCCTACAACACCGTGCAGCCGCACTCCGGCAAGATCCTTTCCGGCGGCGTGGACGCCAACGCGCTGCACAAGCCCAAGCGCTTTTTCGGCGCGGCGCGCAACATCGAGGAAGGCGGCTCGCTCACCATCATGGCCACCGCGCTCGTGGACACCGGCAGCCGCATGGACGAGGTGATTTTCGAGGAATTCAAGGGCACCGGCAACATGGAGGTGCATCTGGACCGCGCGCTGGTGGACCGCCGCATTTTCCCCTCCATCAACATCGAGATGTCCGGCACGCGCAAGGAGGAACTGCTCTACCATCCGGACGAACTGAGCCGCATCGTGCTGCTGCGCCGCGCGCTCACCGGCGTGCCGCCCGTGGAGGCGATGGAACTGCTGCTGGGCAAGTTGAAGAAAACCAAGAGCAACATCGAGTTCCTGCTGGGCATGGCGGCCGTGAGTTGAGTTTTCGCCGGTGAGCGCCCCAACAAAATCATGATCACCGAAGAAAATTTTCTCGATTTCAAGTGCCCCTATTGCGGCGAACCGGTTTCTTTTCCTGAAAGCGCGATTGGCTCCGCCCAGGAGTGTCCCAACTGCATGGAAAGCCTTATTGTGCCGGAGGCGGGCGGCGAAACGGGCGAAAAGATTCCCATTCCCATCGCCACTCCCCGGCTGATGTTAAGGCGGTTCGCCATGAACGATTGGGAGGCATTGATGAAATTGCTGGCCGATGAGGATTTTCTTCAATTCACGGACGGCTTGGCGGCGAACGAAGAGGAGCAGGTGCTGCGCTGGCTCGAAAGCGACGCCGCGATCAAGCTGACGACGCACAACCAGATGTTCCGTCTGGCCATTGAACTCCAGGACGGCCGCCAACTCATCGGCCAGCTCGGCTTGTGGTTTCCCAAACCATCACAGGCGATGCTGAACATCAATTTGCACCGGAATTATCAGCGGAAGGGGTTCGCGTTGGAAGCGGTGAAGGCGCTGCTCGGTTTTTGCTTTTGGGGTATCAAGCTGCACCGCGTATCGGCCAGTTGCGACAGCCGGAACACGGCCGCCTGCCGGCTGTTCGAGAGCGTCGGCATGAGGCGCGAGGGGGAATTTGTGAAAAGCGAACCGGTGGCCGAAGGCGGCTGGGCCAACTCCATCTGGTACGCCATCCTGGAAGAGGAATGCCGGGAAGACGCCGGCAGCCCGGAATAAAATCCGGCTTGATCGGGGCATTGGAAATGTAATTTGAGGACCGTCCAAGGCTAGGGAACGCAAATTTCTCTCGGGCGCGATTTCCGCGATGAAGGGGTAGGTACAAATTGCACCTAACCTTCCGCAAAGGGGGGGCAAATTGCCACCCCCCTTGGTTCTGAATTTGACAGAGCCAGGAATTGGCTTCCAATCTGCCATCGGAAATTAAATGCTCGCCGACAAATGAAACGCGTCTTTGCTTGAAAAGATTCCAATCACGCTGACAATACCCGCCAGCGGTAATTTTCCAGTGAAGCCCGACGACATACTTGTTGCCATTCAGGAACTCACCCAGCGTGAGCACATTGAATTTTCGCCGGCGGCATCCGATCCGCGCCCGCTCTCGGTTTACCAGCCCATTGAAAAATATCTGCTCGACCTGAAGAACGGCTCCAAGCCCGAATCCGCCGCCGAAGACCTTTTTACCGCGCTTTGCAAGGATGTGCTTGGGTTTCAGCCAACGCGACAGGTTGGCGTCATGGAAGGGTACGTGGATTTCATGCTGCCGGAGCGCCTGGGCGAGCCGCTGCCGCTGGAACTCAAACCGCTCTTTCAGCGCGACGGCCCGGATGCCCTCTGGCGGGCCGATGCCAATCCGAAGAATCACGTGGCGCAGGTTAAAAAATATCTTCGCGACCACGAATACCTGATTCTCACCGACCTGCGCACCGCCTGGCTGTATTGCGCGCGGGATTTCTTTTTTGAGAACAAGCCCTTCGCCGAACAGCCGTTCGTTGATTTCCTCAAAAGCTGCCGCGAAACCCGCAGCGTGCTCGACACCTTGCGCCGCGCGGAAGACACGGCGGAGAAACCGGAGCTGGAACAGCAGTTTTTTGAAGACCTGAAAATCTGGTTCAACGAATTTGAAAAGGTCAAATGGGCGCAACCGGAACTGGCCGCCGAATCCATCATCCTGCTTATCAACAAACTCATCTTCGCCCGCACCATCGAGGATTTCGGCCTGGTGCCCTATCGCTTCACGCAGGACGAATATGTCCGCCAGACCCAGCGCTGGGAAGCCAAGGGCGCGCACCGCATCGTTCCCAAGTTCCTCGACGAGTTCGAAGATTTCTTCGATGAATACTACGACACGGAAATTTTCTCCGCCCGGGTCTGGGACCGGCTCGACAAGGACCCGGCGAACCTCCAGCGGTTCTGCGAGAAGCTGAACTTCGTTCTGGGCGTCAACACCTGGGACCAGACCTTCAGCCGCGGCATCGTCCACTACAACTACCGCCGCATTGACGAGGACATCTTTGGCAAGAGCTATGAAATGTTCCTCGCCTCCAACCGCAAGGACGAGGGCATTTATTACACGCCCGCCGGCATTACCGGCCCCATGGCGGATTCGCTCGTCAACTCGCTTGCCGGCAAGCTCGTGGACGAAATCTGCTCCGCCGTCGGCAGCCAGAAATGTGATTTCAAGCGGGCGGACCAGCTCATGGCGCAACTCGCCGAAATCCGCGTGGCCGACACCGCCTGCGGTTCGGGCGGTTTCCTCATCAAAGTCCTCCGCTGCTTCTGGCAGCAATATCAGCGCATTGATGCCGCCTGCGCTTGGGCGCAAAGAATCCTGAAACCGGACAACGGCGAAATGTTCCTCGCCGAAATGCCGCCCAACGTCGAAGCCGCCCTCGCTTTCCGCCGCAGCCACAATTTCGACACCCGCCGCATCCTCATCGCCCAGATTCTCCTGCGCCACATCTTTGGCGTGGACAAGGACCCCGGCGCGATTGAAGTCGCCAAGACCAACATCTGGAAGGAAGCCGTCAAACTTTCGCCCGCCGACTACAACTACCGCGAACTCAAGACCGACGTTGTCAAAATCCTGCCCAACCTCGAACTCAACTTCCACTGCGCCGACTCGCTGGTGGACGTGGAACTGGAGAAATCGGCGAAGTGGCTGGCGGAATATCACCAGGCCGAACTGAAAAAACTGGCCGAACTCCGCGCCCGTTACATCGCCAACCCGATGCTGCACGAGCCGCTGGATGAAGCGCTGGCGTTGCGGAAAAAAGTCCGCGCCAATTTCATCGAACATTTCTCGGTCGAAAACCTGCCGTGTGAACCCGGCGGCTTTGCGCTCCACTTCTGGCCGTGCTGGTTTGAGGCGGATGGCAAACCCCGAGCTTCAGGTAGGGCGGGCAGTCCTCTGCCCGCCGAGGCGGCTACTGGCAAAGACCGGCGCGCACGGAGTGACGCGCCCTACCAGGCTGCTGCCGGCTTCGACGGCATCATCGGCAATCCGCCGTGGGAAGGGTTCAAGCCCTTCCGCAAGGAATTCGCCGCCAGTTTTTATCGCGGCAAACCGCAGTTCAGCAAAATGGGCATGGATACACCGGCCTTCGACAAGTGGTTTGATCAGGAATTGAAGGAAAACAAAGACTTCGCTGCTCGCTGGCAGGAATACGAAACATTTTACGAGCGGTATTCCGAATTCTTTGGCCGATGCTACCGGCACCAAGGGGGCGGTGACTTTAATCTGTTCAAATTGTTCATCGAGGCGGACCTTGCACTGTCCGCACTGGCGGACGATTCTCGCTTCTAGTTCCGTCCAGCTTCCAAACAGACGAAGGTTGCGCGCCGTTGCGCCGCGTTTTGCTCACCCAGCACCGATTTGATGAACTGACTTCGTTTGAAAATCGTGGTTACGACGTGATCGAGAAGGGTAAAGAGAAAACGAAATACATCTTTCCAGACGTGGACAGCCGTTTCAAATTCGGTTTTTTCAAAGTCATCAAAGGTGAACTCCCGCCAAAGAATCACACTTTTGACGCGCGATTTTATTTGCACAATCCGAAAGATGCCTTCACACCGCCGATTCATTACAGCATCGAAACAATCCACCGCTTCTCGCCGGAGAATTTCAGCGTCATGGAATTTCGTTCGGAAACTCACTACAAACTTTGCGGAATTATTTGTGGCGAACATCCTCGTTTGCCGGATCTGGGGTTTCAGTTTGGCAGCGAACTCCACTTGACCAATGACGCGCATTTCTTCCGTAAGCCCACTGACAAGAAACTATCGTCTGGCCAGTTGCCACTTTACGAAGGCAAGATGATTCATCAATTCGACGCAAATTTTTCGCCCGCAAATTGGTTCGTGGTCGAAAAAGAGGTGCGCGAACAACTATTACGAAAGGAAATCTACCGAGCCAGCCAATTCATCCGTGAGCACGAAATCGCCAAAGTGGGCGGCAAGAAAGTGCCGGAGAAGCGCGACAAGTTGGACCAGCTCCTTCTGAAGCAATTTGAGTCCGGCGAATTCAAGCTGCATTATGAATTCAAACGGCTTGGCTCACGCGACATTGGACGTTCTACGGATGAACGCACGCTTATCGCTGCCGTGATGCCTGCGCATGTCTGCATAGGCAACACAATCAATTGCCTCCGGCCATTTCGTTACGAGAGCGATGCTAAAGGCAATTTGCAACAGATAGAATTGGAAGCGGGTGAAATCTGTTCTCTTCTTTGTTTGCTGAATTCGCTCGTGCTGAATTATTTCATCCGCAACAAAGTTTCAGCGCACGTCAACATTTACCAGCTTTACGAGCTTCCGATTCCAAAACTTTCCGCCGCGCAGAAAAAGAAGCTGGCCGATGCTGCCGACAAGCTGTTGAAAAACCCGCGCGACGTGAAGGAACGCGCGGCGCTGGAAGCCTTCATCGCCCGCGAACTTTACGGCCTGTCGCTGGACGACTGGAAACATCTCACCGGCACGTTCACCTTCGGCGGCGGCGAGACCAAGGCCGAGTTGGACGAAATCATCCGCCAGTCGCTTTCGCTTTGGGGCAAGGCTTAACGGCCCATTCAAAAACGTCTTCGCTCGTAGCAGCCGGCGTGAGCCGGCTCAAATTTATTTGGGAATTTCATTGAAGAGGGAGAAAAATAGCGGCAGTCTCAAGATGCGCGCGACTGTGATTTTGCGGGGCCAACGCCGATTTTAGCCAGTATTCACGCGGGTTTGTTTGGGCTTGACGGGGTGCTGACAAAAATTTATGATATGGACTAGAACGGTAAAGTTTGCTGGTTCAACCAGCGCGCGCAAGTCGGAAGATGAATATCTGCCGACTTTTTTGTTCGCTGGATAGGACGCGGCGTCGAGCATATGAATGCGGATTTTTTAGCAGTTCTGGAATTTTGGGAGCGCGAAAAGGGCATCAATCGTGATGTCCTGGTCGGCGCTGTCCAAGAAGCGTTGTTGTCCGCCGCCAAAAAGGCGGTCGGCGCGGCGCGCGAATTGCGGGTCGAAATTGACCAGAAGAACGGCGACATCCGCGCGTTCGCCAAGTTGATTGTCTCCGAAAAGGTCATTTCCAAGCACGACCAAATCACCGTGTTCGATGCCCGGCGCATCAAGCCCGACGCGCAAATCGGCGACGAAATCGAAAAGGAAGTGACGCCCACGGGCTTTGGCCGCATCGCCTCGCAATACGCCAAGCAGGCGCTCATGCAAAAAATCCGGCAGGCGGAGAAAGCGCTGATTTTCACCGAATTCAAGGATCGCGTGGGCGACATTGTCGGCGGCACGGTGCGGCGGTTTGAGCGTTCGGACGTGGTTTTGGATTTGGGCAAATACGAGGCGCTGCTGCCGAACCGCGAGCGCGTGCCCACGGAGGAATATCAGGTGGGCGAGCGCATCCGCTGCTACGTCAAGGCCGTTGAAGAAGGCCCGCACGGGCCGGAAATTATTTTGTCCCGCGCCGACCCGCGCTTCGTCGTCAAGCTGTTCCAGCTCGAAGTCTCGGAAATCAACGACGGCACGATTGAGATCAAGGGCGTGGCGCGCGAACCGGGGTTTCGCACGAAGATGGCCGTCTATTCGCGCGACAACAAGGTGGATCCTGTCGGCGCGTGTGTCGGTATGCGCGGCCAGCGGGTGAAAAACATCGTCCGCGAGTTGAACAATGAAAAAGTGGACGTCATTCCGTGGTCGCCGGACGTGAAAACGTTTATCACCAACGCGCTGGCGCCCGCCAAGCTCAAGGGCTTTGAAATTGATGAAGCCCGCAAGCGCGTGCATATTTTGGTTGCGGCGGACCAGTTGTCGCTGGCCATCGGCAAGCGCGGACAGAACGCGCGATTGACGGCCAAGCTGACCGGCTGGGAGGTGGACATTGACGCCGAAGTCGTCGTCACCAAGGGCTTTGAGGAAAAAGTTGCCGAGGCGGTGGAATTGATCGCCGCCATTCCCGGCGTTACCCGCGAACAGGCCGATGCGCTGGTGCATGCCGGTTTGACACGGATCGAGGATTTGTTGTCGGCGGACGAAAGTGATTTGAGCAGCATTCCGCAAGTCGGTGACAAGGCGGCGGAAATTTTGAAAGCCGCGCACGCTGAAGCCGAAAACCGGAAGATTCAACTGGGCGGAGATGACTCCGCCGCAGCGGTGGCCTGATGAATGCCGCCGGGAACAGTTTGGGCCGGTTCGGTGACCGGCGCGGTTTGGTGAAGAAAGAAATATATGCCCGTTCGGATTTACGACATTTCGAAGAAACTTGGCCTGGAGAACAAGGTGATTCTCGTGAAGGCCAAGGCGATGGGCATTGCCGCCGCCAAGGTTCCGTCCAGTTCGCTTGATAAAATCACCGCCGAGGATCTCGAAAACCACCTGCTGGCGGATCACCCCGAAATTGCCGCCAAATTTGCGACGCCGCCGGTGGTCGAAGCGCCCAAGCCTCCGCCCGTGGAGGAAAAGGTTGTTTTCATCACCGCGCCGCCTCCGCCGCTGGAACCGCCAAAACCGGAAGCGATAGCAGAACCGCCCAAAGTTGAACCCGCTCCGCTGCCGGTTATTGAAGCGCCAAAACCGCCCCCGCCCCCGCCCGTGCCGGCGGGACCGAAGATTGGCGAGAAAGTCGGGTTCATTCAATTGCCCGCCCGCCCGCAACCACGCACCGGCGACAAACCGGGTTCGGCCAAACAGCCGTCGTCGCGCCAGGGCGGCCAGCAAAGACCTGATTCCAGGCAGCCATTTCAACGCCCATCCGGCGGCCGCCAGCCCGCGGCGACTCGTGAGCCCGCCGCCAAACCCGCCGCGCCGCAGCCCAAATTTATCGCGCCCGCCACCGGCGAGGTCATCATCATCAAACCGCCGATCGCCGTGCGTGAACTGGCCGCGCAGCTCAAGCAGAAGCCGTTCAAGATCATCGCCGATTTGATGGAGCTGGGCGTTTTTGCCAACGTGAACCAGGCGATAGACGAAAAAATCGCCCAGCAGCTTTGCGCGAAATATGGTTTTCGGTTTGAAGTGGAAAAACGCGAGCGCGGCGGCGGCGTGGTTCACGCCCCAGCCAAAAAAATTGAGCTGGACGTCGAGGACAAGCCGGAACAACTCAAGCCGCGCGCGCCGGTCGTCACCATCATGGGCCATGTTGACCATGGCAAGACGACGCTGCTCGACGTGATCCGCAAAGCCAACGTCGCCGCGGGCGAAGCCGGCGGCATCACGCAGCACATCGGCGCTTACACGATTTCCGTGCCGCACCCCGAACACAAAGACAAACTGGCGCAAATCACGTTCCTCGACACGCCGGGACACGCGGCGTTCAGCTCGATGCGGGCGCGCGGCGCGAATGTCACGGACATCGTCGTGCTCGTCGTTGCCGCCAACGACGGCGTCATGCCGCAAACGATCGAAGCGCTCAATCATGCGAAGGCGGCGAAGGTCCCGCTTTTGGTCGCGGTCAACAAAATGGACCATCCCAACGCGAACCCGATGAAGGTCCGCCAGCAGTTGCAGGACAAGGGGCTGGTGCCGGACGATTGGGGCGGCGACACGATTTTTGCGACGTTTCCGCGCTCACCAAGCAGGGCGTGGAAAAATTGCTGGAGTTGATTTTGCTCCAGGCCGAACTGCTCGAACTCAAGGCAAATCCCGACCGCCGCGCCAAGGGCAACATCATCGAATCCGGCGTCGAACCCGGCGGTCCGACCGCGACGGTGCTGGTGCGCAAGGGCACACTGCGCATCGGCGACATCATTTTGTGCGGCGAATATTACGGCCGGGTGCGCGCGCTCATCAGCGAAGAGGGCCAGCGGCTCAAGGAAGCCGGGCCATCGGTCGCGGTGAGGGTGCTGGGCTTGAACGGCGTGCCGGACGCGGGCCTGGAATTCAGCGTGGTGGAGGACGAAAAGGCCGCGCGGGAACTGGCCGAACAACGCGCCAACGAAACCAAGGCGCAGGATTTGGAGAATCGTTCGAAGGTCACGCTGGAAAATCTGTTCGCCTCGCTGGCTGCGGCGCAGAGCAAGGCGCTCAAGATTGTCGTCAAAGCCGACACGCAAGGCTCGGTTGAGGCCATCGTCGAGGCGCTCAAGAAGATTGATTCCGACAAGGTGTCGCTCGAAATTCTTCACAGCGATGTCGGCACCATCACCGAAAACGACGTGGCTTTGGCGTCCGCGTCCGACGCCGTCATCCTTGGTTTTCACGCGCGGCTGGACAGCACCGCCGCCGAAAAGGCCAAGCATGAAGGCGTGCAGATCAAGTTGTACGCGATCATTTACGAATTGATTGACCAGGTGAAGGAAGCGATGGCCGGACTGCTCGAACCGGATGTCAAGGAAAGCGTCGTCGGCTCGGCGGAAGTGCGGCAGATTTTTGAATTGTCCAAGGGCGTGCCGGTCGCCGGCTGCATGGTTTCGAGCGGACGCATCGTCAAGGGCAAGGTCCGCGTGCGCCGGCGCAAGGACGTCATTTACGAGGGCATCGCGCAGTCGCTCCGCCGCTTTCAGGACGAGGTCAACGAAGTGCGCGCCGGCATGGAATGCGGCATTCGCATCGAGGGTTATAGCGAGTTCCAGATTGGCGACACCATCGAATGTTACACAACCGAGAAGGTCGCGGCGAAACTATGAAAAAGGAAAACAAACGGAGTGATGGAGTACGGGAGTAATGGGATTTTCCCAACACTCCAACACTCCAATACTCCATTATCCCATTTTGATTTCCCATGGCATCCCTTCGACTCCAGCGAGTGCGCGAACTTTTGAAGCGCGAAATCGGCGAGGCCATCCGCCGCGAATTTCACGTCAGCGAGGCCGGCCTGATCACGGTCAACGACGTGGACCTGGCCGGGGATCTCAAGTCGGCGACGGTTTTCATCAGCATCCTCGGCAATCCCGACCAGCAAAAGCGCGGCTTTCAACTGCTCAACGAGCATCGCATCCGCCTCCAGGGGTTCATCGGCAGGGCCGTCGTCCTGAAATACACGCCCAAGCTGAAATTTGCCTTTGATGATTCCATCGTGCGCGGCAACCGCGTGTTGCAGATCATTGAGGAACTGGAAAAGACCTCGCCGGCGGAAAAGGACTCCGAGGAATGAACCGTTTTTGTTTCAACGACAGCAAAGTAGGGCGGGCGTCTCGCCTGCCCTGCGAGCGCGTGAGCGCGAGCAGAAGAAAAACGACGACTTCCGCCGGCTTCACCGACGGCGGGCAGGTGTCCCGCCTGCCCTGCTTTCAGCAATGAAAAGTTATCCCAAAATCATAAATCGCATCCTTGATGTCATCCGCGAAAGCAGAACCTTTTGCGTCATCGGCCACATCCGGCCCGACGGCGATTGCGTGGGTTCACAGCTCGGCCTCACGCTGGCGCTCCAAAACGAAGGCAAAAAAGCCGTCTGTTGGAACGAGGATTCCCTGCCGCAAAAATACAAATTCCTTAACCCCGACGGACTGTTTCAAAAGCCAAAGGCCGGGATGAAATTCGACTGTGTCATCGCCACCGATTGCGCGAGCTTCGAGCGTTTTGGCAGGGTTGGCAAACATATCGCGCACCGGAAAACATTCATCAACATTGACCATCACGAAAGCAACACGCGCTATGGCGACGTGAACTGGGTCTCCGCGCGCGAGCCTTCCACCGGCGAGTTGATTTACCGCCTGCTCAAAGTCGCGCGCTGGCCGATTACCAAACCGATTGCCGACTGCCTGTTCACCGCCGTTTCGACGGACACCGGCTCGTTTCAATACTCCACGACGCGGCCCGGCACCTTTCACGTCGGGGCGGAACTTGTCACGCGCGGCGCGAACCTCGCGAAAATTTGCGACGAGGTTTACCAATCCTATCCGCTCTCCCGCGCGCGGCTGCTCAAGCACGTTTACAGCAAATTCCGCCTTGCCGCCAACGACCGCATTGCGTGGTTCTGGCTGAAGCAGGCTGATTTCGCCCGCACCGGCGCGGAAAGCGCGGACACCGAAGGGCTGATTGACCACATCCGCGCCATTGAGCCGGTCGTGGTCGCGTGCGTCTTTGAGGAGATGGAACCGGAACTGACCCGCATCAGCCTCCGTTCCAAAAGCGACCGGGTGAACGTGAACGAAATCGCCGCGCAATTTGGCGGCGGCGGCCATCCGGCGGCGGCGGGCGCGCGCATTCCCGGCAAGCCACTGTCCGTCCAGCGCCGTGTCATCGCCGCCATCAAGCTCGCGCTAAAATCGGTCGAAGTTTAGGGTCAGTCCCGAAAGCGTGGCAACGACGCCGGCGCGGAGACCAACGGGCGCAAGCGGCTATTCTTCTGGTGGATTTCTTGAAAATGAGCGCTGGGTTTTCGGCGCGTTATCGCTGGTGCCGTATAAGTGTTTGATGCGCAGGGGCTGCTAAATTCCTTTGAAGAACCACTCGGCCTTCCAACGGCTTTTACAGGGCAAGACCATGTAACGAGGTTCTTCTTAATACGCCACCGGCTGGCCGCGACTGTCGGTGCGGAAGGTGAAGTCGAAGATCTGGAGGTTTTTGTTCTGGTCACGTACCCGCCCCGAAATCGAGTACTCCTTTTGCGGCTCCAGAGTCAGATCGGCCGGGAGCGCATAGACTCTTTCGTAAGCGCATTTGTCCGGAAAAGAAATCGGAAGATTGAGGGTGAAATGCCGTTCGGATGCATCCGTTGGCAGGGGATCTCCCTGACCATGTCTGCCGATGAGCACCGCTTCGTAGGATTCGGATGCAACAACGGGCTGGGGATCTCCCCGACGGATCTGCGAACTGGATGAATGCCCGGCTTTCCTAACCGTCAGCTCGACGGGAACTTCGAGGTCCAGGTGAGCAAAGCTTGGCGTCCAAATCCTCAGGAAAACCTCATCATCCGGAAGCATCTGGCGGTCCCAGTCGAGCGGCACACGCGCGATGCGTGTCAGGGTTTGTTCGTTTCCGGTGATCCATTCGGCGCCATTTTCCTCCGCCCGAAAATTTCGCAGGCCCGGAAAAAAATCATACAGCCCGGCCACCCGGCTGCTCGAAGTGTCCTGGGTGGGGGCAAAACTGCTCAACAAAATTCCGTCCGAATTGAGGTCGTCGAGCGCTCCATGAGTGCCCCCGAAGGTCACCAGCTCGCTGCCTTTTTTGATCAGCCATCCGGCGTGAACGTGATGGTTGTCCAAGCTGATGAGAATGGTTGCCGGATTGAGGGTGACGCGGGTGTGGCCCCGGACAATTCGCTCGAGCGCCAGAGGATAGCGATGGGTCAGGGTTTCAGCCATCCAGTCGTCAGCCGTGGCAAAGCCGTCGGTGTCGAGCCGGTTCTTTTGGGAGAGGGCTTCGACCACCGGGAGATAGTTAATGGGGTCCCCCCGCTCGGTTGAATATCGGAAAGAGTTCTTTGCGGGATTCCACTCGATGATGGCCCGTTCGCCTTTTGAATTCATGACCATGAACCGATTGGCCCGCCCCGGGAACTGGGCCGTCAATATGTCCACGCCTTTCAGTTGCGAGAGCAGTTGCAGGAGTGTTTCGGTTTCGGCGGGCGAATTATGAATTTCCACCCAGGACTCAATGCCGGTCGTGGGGAGGACAACGTCCTTGGGATTCACAATGGAATTCGTGATCCGATACCCGGCATTTTTAAGAAAAGTCCGAACCTCGACGCGTTCGCCGACGCCGGCGTGATTGTTTCCGTGGTCCGAGAGAATCAGTATTTCGAGATCATGTCCTTCGCGCGCCTTGTAAAGTGCTCGCAGTTTCTGGAGTTTTTCATCGAGCGCGCACAGCATGGCGAAAACATCGCGGGCCAGGTGCTGGGCATCGTCCGGCGTGCGAACGTAGGCGTAGTAGTTGTCGCCCTTGCTCCTGGTATTGAGAAAGTTTCTGACCAGTTCATGCAGCTCATATTCATACATGTGGGACGGATAGACATAACCCAGCGTGCGCAGGAAACCGTTTTCCACCTGCCAGTCCATCTGCTTTTCGTGCTCCATCGAGGTGGTGATGCCGTTCACGGACATTTCCAAATTCGCGGCGGCGCTGAAATAAGTGCGCTGGTAACCCGGCAGCGGGCGGTCGCCGAAAATGTCGGTCCACGCAACGTCGCTGGTGGAGGGAAACGTCGAGATCAGACGGCTGGCCGGGAAGTATCCCTGATGGAAGCCCTGGCGATGGAATTGAATGCCGTGGGTGTCCTTGTAGGTGACGCCGGCCTGCAGGGCTTGCATGTCGCGGTAGGAAATTCCATCCAGGCAGATGATGAGCCGCTTGGGAAGCGCGGCAAAGCTCGTTGCGGGGAGGGCTTGGATAAGCAATGAAAGAAGAAGGACCGGCCAGCTTGCGAATCTGCTCGGTCCAAAAATCATGCCGTTAATTGATAACGGATCTGGCCAGGCATGTCCAAATGAAATAGCACGCCTCTGCGTTCGCTGTGGCATAAAGGCTCGAAGTCAACTTGATTCTGAAGATTGCAGAGAGTGCAAAAAGGGAAAAGCCGGGAATTTTTTGTGGTTGATTCAGGTTTTGGTGTTTCCTTTTGCGCGCATTTCGAGAAATTTATTCCGCCACTCCGCGCGGGAAACTTTCCCGCGCGGGTTGGCCTCCAGTGACTTCACAAACCACCACTCGCGCGGCACCTGCCAGCCCGGCAGGTTCCGGAGCAGAAACTGTTTCAATTCCCCCGCCGTGCCGTGCCGTTTGGCGGCCACACACGCCACAATGAGGTCCGCGCGATCGGCATTTCCGCTCGGCACGCCAAAGACCAGGCATTCGGCGACGGCTTCGTGCTCGCGCAAAACCTGTTCGATGGTTGCCGGGGACACTTTGCGGCCCGCCACATTGATCTGGTCGCCGGCCCGGCCGCGAAGATAAACCATGCCCGACTGAAACTCGGCAAGATCGCTGGTCTGAAACCGGCCCCGGCCAAGGGTGTCGGAAGGTTTGGGCCAGTACGTTTCTGCCACTGCGGAACTTTGCACCACCAGCGTGCCATCCGGCTCGAGTGCCAGGTCCACGTTTTGCATGGGCCGGCCGACGCAGGCGTCGTCGGCGCGCGGAACGGCGGTCGCATCGTAGGCGATGCCGCCACATTCGGATGAGCCGTAGAAGTTGTGAATTTTGAGCCCCTGCGCTTCGAACACCGCCTGTTCCAGCGCCAGCGGCAGGGGCGCGCCCGCGGAGATGGCCAGACGCACGTTGCGCGGAATGGCCCGGGCTTCGTGCCAGGCGCGCCAGAGCGCCGGGACGCCAGCCAGCGTGAGGTCCGGCTGGTCCTGCGCGGCGTTCTTCAAGACCTCCGGCAAGGGCGACGGCGCCAGGAACAGCGGAATCCCGTGCAGCAGCAGCGGCAGCACCAGATTCGAAAATCCGTAGGAATGCGCCAGCGAAATCACGCCGAGGTTCGGCCAATCCGGACGCAGCCCCATCGTGGCCACGATGTTGTCTGCGTCGGCGGCCAGTTGTTCTGCGGTAAAGGCAATGGTGCGCGGCGCGCCCGTGGTGGCGGAGGTGATTTTCAGATGACAACAGGGCGGGGGCGGCGGCGGAACGGCAGGCGGCTGCTCATGCGGTTCGAGGGGACATACCACGGCGTCGCAGCGCCAGGCTCGCAAAACGGCAAAAATAAACTCGGCCGAATGGCCATGCGGACAGACCATCGCCGACTTGACCGGCGCGGGAGTTTCCGCTGCATGGTCCAGTTGCGCAAAGGTCCAGCATCGCCCGGAAGCCAGGTCGCGCAAAGCGACCTCGTGGCGGCGGTGGCGGGTGGTTTTCTGCCAGCGTTCGTAAAGCATCCCCTCTTTCGTAAGGCAAGACGGGCTTCGGTTGCAAGGCGATTACGCAGACGAGCGCGACGCCGGTCGCTCCACCGAAGAATGTCATGTGCACAAAATTTTGATATAGGTATATCAAAAATATGCATCAAGTTTTCCCGCGAGAAACGGACAACGCAGGGCGGCGGCAATAACCGCGCCACCATCGCCACCAGCGCAGCGAGTCGGCCACCGGATGAATGTGGCTGCTCCGGCCCCGGCTGATGACGCGAATCGGCACAAATACGACCGGATGTGCCGCGGCCAGGAATGCCATCAGCGTTTCAGATTCCACTTCAAAATGTTCCGTCTGGAGCGGCAGAGCCGCCCAAGTGGCCAGGTGGATAAGACGGAAACCACATTGCGAGTCGGGCAGGGGACGGCCCGCGCGCCGGGAGAGCTGGCGGCTCATCCAGCGGTTCACCTGCCGGCGCAGCCAGGGAATGGCGCGCGCGTTGGACATGCGGTTGCCGACGATCAACAACGCCCCGGTCTGACCGGCGCATTCAAGAAAAGCCGGCATGTCTTCCGGATCATGCTGGCCGTCGCCGTCCAGCGTAAAGGCCCAGACAAAACCCTGTTGTTGCGCTTGGGCCAGGCCGGTCCTGAGCGCGGCGCCCTTGCCGAGATTTTTTGCGTGCGAAACCACCTGCGCGCCCGCCGATTGTGCCCGGACGGCCGTGTCATCCGTCGAACCGTCGTCCACGACCAGCACCCGGGGAAATTGCCGGCAAGCTGTGGCGACCAGGGCCGCTATGCTCGCGCCCTCGTTGAAACAGGGAATCACCACCGCGCATGTCGTTGGTTCCGGCACGCATCCAGCTTGAATAAAAACGAACGGCCAATCGAGGCAAAACCGGCTTGCCTATCTACTTGTCCTTCTCCTCATCCTCGCCAAAAAACATCCAACAACCAACATCGAATTTGAAGAAAGGAATTCAAGGACGAGCACGAATCCAAACCGTGATTCAGGAACATGCTGCATACCCGGTTGCAACTCCGCCCAATCGGACGGTGCAGGGCTTTTCCGTGAAGGGTTCAGTTCTAAAAAAGTGACCTTTCAGGTTTGACGGTGGACAATTTTGGTTTGTAATCTAAACCGCATCACGATGTGGTGCTTGCGCATTCAATCCGGGGTACTACCACGGGTGACTCAGGCAATCCGCCGGGCAGAGCGCCAGCCTGGTCGGAAGATTAACCAGATCAAGCGCAGGCTGGAGTTGAAAGCATGGAGCAAACATGACCAGAAAATGTCATAATTCTAGGACTGACCCCTTCACGATGTGGTGCTTGCGCATTCAATCCGGGGTACTACCACGGGTGACTCAGGCAATCCGCCGGGCAGAGCGCCAGCCCGGCTGGAAGATTAACCAGATCAAGCGCAGGCTGGAGTTGAAAGCATGGAGCAAACATGACCAGAAAATGTCATAATTCTAGGACTGACCCCTTCAATCAAAAGCCTGCATGGATACACCACCAGAAAACACAGCCTTTGCTCATCAAGCGGCCAAGTTGAGTTGGGTATGCCCCATCATTGTATTCCTGCTCAACACTTTCGGCGGACAAGTCGGCGCGCGAGTAATTATCGAATTGACAGCCCTTTTGCTAATCATCGTGGGATTGGTTTTCGGCATTATCGCATTACTCAACATCGCCGAGCATGGCTCAAAGGGTATTCTGGCCCCAGCCAGTGTCGGCATCATCATTAACACATTGTTTCTTTTTATTTTTGTCACGAACTTCACGGCAGCGAGAGCCAAGGCAAAGGGACACGCTGACATTGAGACATCGCCGGCCGCTGGGAATGGGCGCACGAATCACACGATGAATACCTTCAACAAAGATGGAGTGCAGTTTTTGTATAATGACCAGTGGAAAGTGACTGATCATTCTAACAAGCCAGAACGCGCGAGCGACGGGAGCAAGTCGCACCTCAGCCGAAGTATTGCCATCGAAAGTCCGGACAAAGTCGCTGGCATCTGGCTTTCCTTTTGGCCGGCAGGCATCAATCCAAGCCTTGAAGAGTATGCGAAAGGCCTGATTTTAGCGTCAACGGGAGCAACGAATGCCGCAATGGAGCGGATTACCGGCAAAATCGGCGGCTTGGATCAACCGGGATTACGATTCCATATTACAAAGCGGCGGGAAGATGGCGTTTTATGGTCCGGGGAGGGGGATTTTTTCAGGCTGCAAAACTCAAAGCGTCAAGTAATTATTGACTCTCTCGTGGTGGCGAACAAGGAAGTTGAACCCATTCGTCCCGAAGTGAGGCTGATACTCGATTCCCTCAAGATTGAAGGCATGGCTCCTGCGAATCCGGTCAGCCAAGGCATGGCCGGTGCAAACGCGGTTAAGGGCGGTGGTCCTGCCAGTCTGAATGTAAAAATGATCATCTATAAACCCAAAGACGGCTGTGCCTTGATCGGAAACAAAACCGTTATGGCGGGCGATGTGCTTGAGGGGTTTAAGATTATGGCCATTGATAAAGATTCGATTACCGTTCAATCGCCGCTGGCGTGAAGCAGGAGCTTCGCTTGGGCGACGCTTTGAAATAGTGGGGGCAGGACAAAAGCCGTCCGGGTCATCAATTTTGCCGCGCGAGTATTAACCGGCAATTTTCCATCAAAACGGGCGTCCATTGTCAAGGGGTCAGTCCAAATAATTTGAAGGTGAAGGGGTCAGTGAAGGGGTCAGTGAAGGGGTCAGTCCTAGAAAAATGACATTTTGGGTTTGACGACGGGCAATATCGGTTTGTAATTTAGGCGCATAGGCGCATTACGGTGTGGTGCTTGTGCCTTCAATCCGGGGTGCTGCCACGGGTGACTCCGGCAATCCGCCGGGCAGAGCGCCAGCCTGGTCGGAAGATTAACCAGATCAAGCGGAGGCTGGAGTTGAAAGCATGGAGCCAACATGACCAGAAAATGTCATAATTCTAGGACTGACCCCTTCACCGGCGGATCGAACGGGACTACACCTGGTCAAGCGGCGCATGGTTGCCGACCAACGAAGTGCATTACGTTTATGACGGAAATCTTGTTATTCAGGAGCGGGATGGCAACAATGTGCCGCAGGTGACCTACACGCGAGGCAATGATTTGTGATTTGTGAAGGGGTCAGTCCTAGAATTAGGACATTTTAGGTTTGACGGCAAACGATTTCAGTTTGTATTTTGGGTCACATCATGGCACGTCCACTGCGCATTCAATATCCGGGAGCGGTATATCACGTGATGGCGCGGGGCAACCACGGGCAGGAGATTTTTCAAGATGACCGGGACCGGCGGTGCTTTCTGGAGACGCTGGGCGAGGCGTGCGAGAAGACCGGCTGGCGGATTCACGCCTATGTGCTGATGGGCAATCACTATCATCTGCTGGTGGAGACACCCGAAGGCAACCTGGTCGAGGGGATGAAATGGGTGCAAGGCGCCTACACGCAGCGTTACAACAGCCGGCACAAGTTATTCGGTCATTTGTTTCAAGGACGCTACAAGGCGGTGATCGTGGACGGGCAGGATGAAGCATATTTTCCGGTGGTGAGCACCTACATTCACTTGAATCCGGCACGGACCGGATTGATACGGATTGGCGCGGAGCGGTTGAAACGATACCGTTGGAGCAGTTATCCGTGGTATTTGAACCGGGCCGGCAAACGGGCGGGATGGTTGAGCCCGGAGCGGGTGATGGGGAGTCTGGGGTTTGGTCCGAAAGACGTGAAAGGGTATGAGGCGTATATCGAGGGGCGGGTATTGGAATTGGGCAGCAAGGCGGGGCGGAAGGAATTGGAAGAGGAATGGCAGGCGTTGCGGCGGGGTTGGTATGTTGGGGATGAAGGATTTGCAGAGAAACTCAAGGAACATCTGGTGCGGGTGATGAAAGGCCGGCGGCGGGAATCGCACAGCGGGGAAGCCAAGGCGGCACATGATGAAGCGGTGGCGGAGCGGGAGTTGCAGCGTGCGTTTCGGGCATTGGGGCTGAATGAGGGTATGGTGGAGGGATTGCCCAAGGGCGCGGCGGAGAAAGTGGTGCTGGCGTGGTGGTTGCGGAGGCGGACGACAGTGTCGCTGCGGTGGGTGAGTGAGCGATTGGGGATGGGGCACTACTCGCGGGTGACACAGGCGATCCGCCGGGCGGAGCGTCGGCCTGGCCGGAAGATCAAACAAATCAAGCACAAGCTGGAACGGTTGGAAATGGTGGAGGACACATGACCGGAGCAAAATGTCATTTTTCTAGGACTGACCCTTCATCCGTGTCGTCGGTCCAAGCACGCGTCCAGCTTGAATAATATCTCCGGGTCAATCGAGGCAAAACCGGCAGGGTGCATTTTGAGGACATGTTGCCCAAATCAGAATCAGGTGGGGCAAGCGTATTCGCGAGCCGGGACTGATGGAATTTGCTATCCAAATCGGCTCGCCAGTAGTCTCGCCCCACCAATTTAGCTCAAACCGACCCACTGCCCGGCTTTTCCGTTGCTCCGCTGCCACACGCCTTATATCTTTCGCTGCTTTGAACGATGCGATTTAACCTCGAAACCCGGCACGTGTTTGGTCGAAACTCAAATTTGAGAACGCCTTGCTGACCGGACTTTCATCGTCACTTTCACCCATGCTTTTCCCATTCCCGCCAACGTCCGCCGCGCCGCCGCGAGTGGTCATTACCGGCGCGGGCATCGTCACGGCTTTGGGACTTGGGTGGAAACCGAACGCGGAAGGCTTTCGCGCCGGACGCCCGGCGTTCCGTCCGGTGTCATTGTTTGACGTGAGCCGCCAGCGGGTGAAGACGGCAGCCGAGGTGGAATTGCCGGAACGCGCTGCCGCCCACCGGCCTCAGCCGCCGACAAGTGGGCCGGCTCGACCGCGCCGGCAAAATGTTGTTGCTGGCGGCGAATGAAGCCTGGCAGCAGGCCGGGTGGAAACCTGCCGCCAATCTGCCGCTGGTTTTGGGCACGACGGCGGGCGGCATGTCGCTGGGAGAGGATTATTTCCGTCAGGCGGTGCAATCTCCGATCCGGCATCGCCGGCAACCCACACGCGCCATCCACTACCAACCGCAAGTCCAGGCGCGGATGGTTTTAGACGCGCTGAATTTCAACGGGCCGGTCACCATCATCTCGAATGCCTGCGCCTCGGGGAGCAACGCCATTGGCCAGGCTTGGAACCTGATTCGCTGCGGCCAGGCCGAACGCGCCCTGGCCGGCGGTTATGACGCGCTCAGCTTGCTGGTGTTTGCGGGTTTCGATGCGTTGCAGGCGTTGTCACCCACGGTCTGCCGTCCGTTCGACGCCCGGCGCGACGGTCTGGCGCTCGGTGAAGGCGCGGCGCTCGTTGCTTTGGAAACACTTGAACACGCGCAGCGGCGGAAGGCCACGATTCTTGGGGAACTCATCGGTTACGGCACAACCATTGACCAGCATCATCTCACCCAGCCGCAACCGGAGGGCAATGCGGCGCTGGCGGCCATGAACCTTGCCTGTGACGCCGCCCGGCTGGGTCCGACGGAGGTTGATTACATAAATGCCCACGGCACCGGCACGGTGCTCAATGACAGCGCGGAGGCGCTCGCCATTTCGCGCTGGGCCGGTTCTCGGGCCGCCACTCTGCCGGTCAGCTCCACCAAGGCCAGCATCGGGCATCTTCTCGGCGCGGCCGGCGCGGTCGAGGCGGTGATTTGCCTGATGGCCCTGCGCGAACAATGGCTGCCGGTGCAGGCGGCGTTTGAAACTCCCGACCCGGCCTGCAATTTTCCCATCGTGCGCCAGTCCCGGGACGCGCGCCTGAATGTCGCCCTGTCCAATTCGTTCGGCTTCGGCGGCGTCAATGCGACCCTGATTTTTCGGAGGTGGGCATGAGCCGGATTTTTGTTTGCGGACTCGGAGCGGTTTCCCCGGCGGGTTGGAATGTTGCCGCCTTGCGTGAGGCGCTGAATAAAGACAAACCGTTGCCGGTTCAATCGCTGGAACGGCCCGGCGGGGACAAATCCCTCCGCGCTCGTCTGGTGCCGGCTCCGGCCACGCGGCCCGGATTTTTGGCGCATCCGCGTCTGCGGCGGACGAGTCCGATCACGCATTACGCGGCGGCGGCGGCGCTGGACGCGATGGTCGGTTTGCGGGCGCAAATGACTGAAAGAATCCGGCTGGGCCTGGTGGTCTGCCAGCAGGCCGGTTGCGTGCATTACTCCTGCCGCTTTTTTGATGAAGTTCTGAAGGATCCCGCGACCGCCAGTCCGCTGTTGTTTCCCGAAACGGTCTATGCTGCTCCGGCCAGCCACGTCGCGGCGCTGCTGGAAAATGTCACGCTTGCCGATACGCTCGTGGGCGATCCGGCCTCGTTCCTCCAGGGAGCGGCCCTCGGCATCCAGTGGCTGGAGGAGAACACCGTGGACGCGTGCCTCATCATCGGGGTGGAAGAAACCAACTGGATTCTCGCGGACGCGCTCCGGCACCTCGATCGCCGCGCCGTCATCGCCGGCGGCGCCGGGGCGATTTGCCTGAGCCTTGATCCGGCGTTGTCCATGGGAGTTGCACTAGAGACAATTACGGATGCGCATTCCTACCGGGCTTCCACCAGCCGAACGCAGGCCGCCCGGGCAATGCGCAAACAATTGCCGGCCAGTTCCACCGTGGAACTTCTCTGCGATGGTCCAAGCGACAGCCCGCGTGCCGATGCCGCCGAACAAACCGCCTGGCGCGATTGGACTGGCCCGCGCCTGAGTCCCAAGCGGGTACTTGGCGAAGGCTTGATGGCCGCTGCCGCGTGGCAATGCGTGGCCGCTTGCGACCTGGTTATGGCGGGACGCTTCCCGGCAGCCAACGTCAGCCTGGTTGGCTCCAATCAACAGGCAATGGGTGCACGCTTCAAACAGACGAGCGCAACTTGACACTGTTTCGACTCCCTCTCTCCGCCTGAGCGGGGAGAGGGCCGGGGCGGGGGGATTTGTATTTTGAAACACGCCACCTCACCCCGACCCTCTCCCCCATCGGCGATGGCGGAGAGGGGGACAAAAAGCAACGTTGTCAGATTGCATTCATATTTGATCGTCTGGGCATCAATGAGCTTGGAACGTCCGGTTCGCCGCGTTTTTGTGTCAGCGCTTCGACGAATATAGCAGCTCCAGTTAACATTGACACAGTTTAATACGGCTCCAGGAAAAGCGGCGGAGGGCCGCCGCACTCCAAGACGCAGTGCGCGACACGACGATTCCTGAAATACGCGAAGCGTCTTGGACTGCGCCAGCCCTCTGGCGCTTTGCAAGCAGTTGAAGGACGCGCCGGATTTTCGATGAACTGTTCTGTGCCAATGACAATTTGAATCGCTATAGATGACGCCACTTTTAATTTGTTTTTTAATTGGCCGGGGCTTAAAACTTCTCTGAAGCAGATATAAATGGATGTAAGTATAACTAAACCATTATTATGAAAACCAAACTGCGCTTTTTCATCTTGCTGGCGTTGCTCTTTGGCGTTCACTCGGCACTCGCACAAGTCACGAATCTGTGCATCGCGCCGGTCTCTGGCGGGCAATCTCTCCTTTACTGGCCGACGAGCACGAATTACGTTTTGCAGACCACCACCAACCTTGCTTCGCCGAGTTGGGTTGCGGCGACCAATGCGGTCACAGTCAATGCCGTGACGGTGACGAACTCCGCCCCGGCGGGTTATTTCCGGTTGCTCCAATCCACCAATCCCCCGGGCATGGTGCTGATCCCGGCGGGTTCGTTCCTGATCGGAAATTATCTCGTCAACAATTTCTATAACACGGCCACGAATGACCCGGACATCACAGACGCCTATCCGACGAATGTGTATGTGTCGGCGTTTTACATGGACGTGAATCTGGTGAGTTCCAATCAATGGGCGGGGGTTTACAGTTATGCCACGGGAAATGGTTATACCTTTGCCAATGCGGGTTCGGCGAAGGCGGGAAACAATCCGGTGCAGATGGTGGACTGGTATGATTGTGTGGCGTGGTGCAATGCGCGGTCGCAGCAGGCAGGGTTGACGCCGTGTTATTACACGGATGCGGAATTGACGCAGGTTTATACGAACGCCACGGGCACGAATGTTTATCTGAACATGGCGAACAACGGGTATCGGTTGCCGACGGAAGCGGAGTGGGAGAAGGCGGCGCGAGGAGGCTTGGTCGGAAACCGTTTTCCGTGGGGCAATATCATCACGGAAAGCCAGGCTAACTACTACGCCGGCCCAGCCGATAGTTATGATTTGGGGCCGTATACTGGTTTCAACACGAACAGTTCATTCACGAGTCCGGTGGGGTCGTTTGCACCGAACGCGTATGGGCTATACGACATGGCAGGGAATGTGGAAGAGTGGTGTTGGGACTGGTATGCAGCTCCACCGTATCCGGCTGGCAATGCGTATTTGGGAGGGACCAATCCGACGGGAGCGGGGCTAGGATCGGGCTACCGTGTGTTGCGCGGCGGCGTTTGGTTCGGCGGCGCCTTCAGTGCACGCTGTGCCTATCGCAACTCCTACGACCCGAGCTACGCCAGCGGCGGCTTTGGCTTTCGTTGTGTGAGGGGGCTTTAGTTTTTGCTCTTTTTATGCTTTACCCCTTTTGAACTAACGCTCGACCGTTAACTGTTCTTGACGTGGCCAGGTGATTCGAGTGCCGCTCGCGCTTTTGCCGCCAATAGATAATTTCGGAAACCAAGGCATTTAGGATTTGTCGCCCGTCACCAGAGCAGGCAACATCGTCCCATGAGCTTGCGCGTCATTTTGATCACCGGTGCCAATGGCGGCCTCGGCCGGGCGACCGCGCAAGTCTTTCTTCAAGAGTCGCCAGACAATCACGTCTGGCTCGGTGTCAATACCCACCGTGAGCACGCTGACAAACTGGCCGGTGAGAATCCGGGCCGTTGTTTTTGCGTTTTGCTGGATGTGACCCGGCCGGATTCCTGGAAACAGGCGGTGGCCGAAATTCTTGCCCGCCACCATCGGCTGGACGTGCTGGTGAACAATGCCGGCAGCCACCAGGATGCGTTTCTGGCCATGATGCCTCCGGATGCCTGGCAGCGGGTGCTCGCGACAAATCTCGACGGGGTTTTTCATGGCTGCCAGGCCGTGCTGCCCACGATGATCAGCCAGCGCAGCGGACGGATTGTCAATGTCGCATCACTCAGCGCGTTGCTGGCGCCCGCCGGCCAGACCAATTACGCGGCGGCCAAGGCGGGTGTGGTGGCCTTGACCCAGTCGCTGGCCAAAGAAGTGGGCCGGATCGGAATCACCGTCAATGCGGTTTGCCCGGGTTATGTGGACACGGAGGCGCTGGCGGCCATGGGCGAAGTTGAGCGCCGGCGCGCATTGGAGCAGATTCCGATGCGGCGGTTTGGGCGGGCGGGCGAAATTGCCGCGGCGATCCGCTTTTTGGCTTGCGCCGAGGCCGGGTACATCACAGGCTCCGCGCTCAAAATTGACGGTGGAATTTTTTAATGAACAACCCGGTGGAACTCAAAACCCAAATCAAACGCCTGCTGGTGGAGAATCTCATGCTCCAAACCAGCGCGGAGGAGATCGCGGACGACCTGCCGCTTTTCGGCCCCGACAGCCTGGGTTTGGATTCGGTGGATGCGCTCCAGATCGTTGTTGCGCTCGATAAAAATTACGGGTTGAAAATCCCCGACCCGGAAGCGGCCAAAAAAATCCTGCAAAGCGTCAACACCATCGCGGCCGCGCTGGAAGAGCATTTAGCTGTTAAACCGCAGTGAAGCGAAAAGACTCGCCCGGCGCATGACTGTAGCGTGGCACAGCCGCAACCAAACTTTTGGAGTGCGGCGGGAAGCGAAGCGCCACGCCGCTTTTACGGTGTGGGGCAGTGTCCCAAAGCGGTGTCGCCGCCGCGCTCTGCCACCGCACTCCAAATGCGCCCCGAAAGGGTTTGGGAAAGTGCTTTACACCGGGATTGTGAATAACTAGCATCCACCACACTAATATAAAAATATGGAAGCGAAGACGAAGACGATTGAACAATTTAAATTGCACGGCAAGGACACCGGCTCGGCGGACGTGCAGGTGGCGCTGTTGACCCAGCGGATCAACCATTTGACCGAACATCTGCAGACGTTCAAAAAGGATCACAGCTCGCGCCGCGGGCTGCTGATGATGGTCGGCCAGCGCCGCCGCCTGCTCGAATATCTGCAAAACACGGATTTGAACCGCTATCAGGCGGTCACGAAGAAATTGAAGCTGCGCCACTGAATTTGCGGAGGCGCGGCTTTTTATTTTCAACCAGCCGCCTTCCGCTCTCGAATTTGAGCCGGAAACGCGAACGGCTCGATTCCCAAACCGAAATCATCGCGAATAAAGAATCCATTGCCCCTGGGAAATTTCAATCAGCTCCGAAAGTGTTCGGAGTTCACTGAAGTTCCTCCGGAGGCAATGGGCCAGTACCTATGTCTGAAAAAATCACCGCCCAGGTGGGCGACAAGCAAATCATCATTGAAACCGGAAAACTCGCCAAACAGGCGGACGGCGCGGTAACCGTCCAGCTCGGCGAAACCATCGTCATCGTGGCTGCCGTGGCCGCCACCAAGGCCAAGGAAGGCCAGGACTTTTTCCCCCTGACCGTTGATTACCGGGAAAAGGCCGCGGCGGCGGGCATGTTCCCCGGCGGCTACTTCAAACGCGAAGGCCGTCCGACGGAAAAGGAAATCCTCACCTGCCGGTTTACCGACCGGCCGATCCGCCCCCTCTTTCCCAAGGGCTGGTACAATGAAGTGCAGGTCCAGACTGTCGTCCTCAGCGCCGACAGCCAGAACGACCCCGACATCCTCAGCATCCTCGGCGCGTCCGCCGCGCTGATGGTCAGCGACATCCCGTGGGACGGCCCGCTCGGGGCAGTGCGCGTTGGCCGCATCAAGGGCCAGTTCATCGCCAATCCGACCCACGCCGAACTCGCCGAGAGCGATCTCGACCTCGTCTATGTCGGCAACGCAAACGACATTGTGATGTATGAAGGCGCGGCCAAGGAAATTACCGAGGCCGACTTCAATGCCGCGTTGAAATACGCGCACGAAACCATCCAACCGCTCATCGCCGCGCAAAAGGAACTCGCCGCCAAGGCCGGCAAGAAGAAACGTGAAATCACGCTCAACATCGTCCCGGATGAAATTCTTCAGGAAGCGAAGAAGCTCGCCGGCGACCGTTTTGTGCCCGCGTTGCTCACGCCGGGCAAGCTCGCCCGCGAAGCCGCCTGCAATGCCATCCAGGAGGAAGTCGGCGTAAAACTCGTCGAAAAATTCGGCGCGGAAAAAGTCACCGACTTTGTCATCAGCGATGCGTTTTATTACATCCAAAAGGAAGCCGTGCGCGGTTTGATTTTGAACCACGGCAAACGTCTCGACGGCCGCGCTTTTGACGTCGTGCGCCCGATTTTAAGCGAGGTCGGCATTTTGCCGCGCGCGCACGGTTCGGCGTTGTTCTGCCGGGGCGAAACCCAGGCGGTTACGCTGGCCACGCTGGGCACCGGCGACGACACGCAGGAATTTGATTCCTACACCGGCGGCGGCAGCGAGAAGAAATTCATCCTGCACTACAACTTCCCGAACTTCTCCGTCGGTGAAACCGGCCGCATCAGCGGTCCGGGCCGGCGCGAAATCGGCCACGGCGCGCTCGCCGAACGCAGCATCGAGCCGATGATTCCAATGGAGAATTATCCCTACACCATCCGGGTGACCAGCGAGATCATGGAATCCAACGGCTCGACCTCGATGGCCACGGTTTGCGGCGGCACGCTGGCGCTGATGGATGCGGGCATTCCGATGATTCGCCCCGTGGCGGGCATCAGCATTGGCATCTGCACCGAATTGGACGCGAACAAGAAAATTTCCAAATACCAGCTTCTTACCGACATCATCGGCTGGGAAGATCATTACTGCGACATGGATTGCAAGATTGCCGGAACTGAAAAGGGCATCACCGGCTTCCAACTCGACCTCAAGCTCAAGGGCATTCCGCACGCGCTCATGGCCGAGACGATTGAAAAGGCGCGCATCGCGCGAATGCACATCCTGGCTGAAATGGCCAAAACGCTCGCCGAACCGCGCAAGGAAATCAGCAAATACGCGCCGCGCATCGAGACCCTCAAGATCAACCCCGAAAAGATCGGCGCGCTCATCGGGCCTGGCGGCAAGAACATCAAGAAACTCGTTGAGGAATCCGGCTGCGAAATTGACATTGAAGACGATGGCACGGTGAACATTTTCTCCGTCTCGCCGGAAGGCATGAAGATCGCGCATGATGCCATCACCGGCATGACGGCGGAAGCCGAGGTGGGCAAAATCTACCGGGGCAAAGTCGTCACCGTGAAGGAATTCGGCGCTTTCGTTGAATTTCTGCCCGGCAAGGACGGGCTCGTGCACATCAGCGAACTGGCAAACTTCCGCGTCAAGCAAACCGAGGACATCGTCAAGGTGGGCGATGACATCACGGTCAAATGCCTGGGCGTGGACGAAAAAGGCCGCGTGCGTTTGTCGCGCAAAGCCGCGATGGCCGAGCGCGATCAGGAAATGGCGGGAAAGAAGGAACCGGCGGAAAAGACAGAAAAGCCATAGCCGCAAATTTAACCAACCGGCGCGGGCGGGAAACCGTTCGCGCCTT
>CAWFZJ010000074.1:0-8235 GCA_963820205.1 uncultured Verrucomicrobiae bacterium | reverse complement strand
ATGTGGCGGAATTGGCAGACGCGCCAGACTCAAAATCTGGTACTCGTGAGAGTGTGTGGGTTCGACCCCCTCCGTCGGCACCAACTTGAGTAATCTTTGTGCCGGTGCCGCTGCCGGTCGGCAATGGCGCTGGGGTCAATTTTTACGACGACCTCCTGCGGCCGGCCTTTCAACAGGACATCGCGGTCGGGGACGAGATTCAGGTGCAGGGTTTCTTCGGCGGACAGGCGGGCAGCCAGACCCGTCGCCAGACCAAGGGCAAACAGTGTTTTATTCATGCCCACACCCTGCCAGATTATTTCCGGAAGTTGTCATGGGCGGGTCAAAGGTTTGTAAAAAACTGTAAGTCCAAACCGGCCAAAACGGTTTTGCATTTTTTTCATTTCGCATTACTCTCACAACATGACGCAACCGCTCGCGCTGGTCTTCTACGAGAAGCTCATGCCCGGCAGCCAATTGGTGAACCGGTTGCAGGATTTGAATTATCTCGTGCGGGTCGTCAGCGACTTGACTTCGTTTCAGGAAAGCGCCCGTGCTGAAGGGCCGTTGCTGGCGATCGTGGATTTGGCGGGCGGCGACGCCGTTTGCCGCGCCATCGCTGCGTTGAAAGCAGACGCCGCCACCCAGCACATCCCGATCATCGCGTTTGCCGGCGAGCAGGCGACGGCGTTGCAGGACGCCGCACAAAAAGCCGGGGCAACCCTCGTGGTCGGCGAGGCCACCATTACAAATTACTTGCCGCAGCTTTTGAATCAGGCGTTGCAAGTATGACCACGACAGGTTGTTACGCCAAAAAACCGCCAAAAATATGCGCTTGACTTTGTATAACGAATATTTATAATGCTTTTCTAAACTGAGGCATGAGCGTTTTTGTAAAGTAATTTAGGCACGGCTGATTTTCGGTCGTGTCTGTTTTATTTTAGGCGTGCCTCGAAAGTTCAGGAGTTCATTATGGCCAGTGGCAAAGTTAAGTGGTTCGACAATAAAAAGGGGTTTGGCTTTATCGCCCAAAATTCCGGTCAGGATGTTTTTGTGCACCACACGTCCATCACGGGCGCGGGATTCAAAACACTGAATGAAGGCGACGAAGTTTCCTTCGATGTTGTCAACAGTGACAAAGGGTTGAAGGCGCAAAATGTTCAGCGCGTTCAGGCGCCGTAACGTCTGCGCAACAGGTCGGTTGTTTTCACCGCCGGGGGTTTTCGTTCGCCGGCGCGAGGGGGGACGGTTAGTATTTCCGCATGGCTGATTCCACAGCGACCAGGGTCGCGGGCCTTTACATTCACGTGCCATTTTGCGCGCAGAAATGCGCGTATTGCGCCTTTTATTCCGAGCCGTCCGGCGGAAACCTCATCAACCGCTACGTCGCCGCGCTCGTCCGAGAACTCGAAATGGTCGCGGACGATCTTGAACCGAAAACGATTTTCTTCGGCGGCGGCACACCGTCGCTGCTCAATCTCCGCCAGTGGGAACAAATCCTCTCCGCGATGGAACGGCTGCACCTGCTCGATGCGGAGGAATTTACCGTGGAATGCAACCCCGCCACGGTTTCCCCCGACAAGGCCAGACTGCTCCGCGACTTCGGGGTGAACCGCGTCTCAATGGGGGTGCAGTCGTTCGACGAATTTTTGCTCGACCGGCTTGGCCGGATTCACACGCGGGAGATGGTGTTCAAGTCGTTCGACATTTTGCGCCGGGCCGGTTTCGACAACTTGAATCTGGATCTGATGTTCGCGATTCCAAGTCAGACGATGGAGGTCTGGCGCGGGACGCTGATCGAGGCGCTGGCGCTCGGGAGCGAGCATTTGTCCACCTACGAGGTCATTTACGAGGACGACACGCCGCTGTTCGCGCAACTGAAGGCCGGCGAATTTGACGTGGATGAGGATTTGTCCTGCGCGATGTATGAGGAGCTGGTGGAGCGCGCAACCACCGCCGGCTTCCGGCAATATGAAGTGGCAAACTTCGCTCGCGCGAAGAGGTGCAAGTGTCAAGTTTCAAGTGTTCAGCAACTGAAAACTGATTCCGAAATCCCATTTTTTGCCTGCCGCCACAACGTGAACTACTGGCGGGGCGGTTCGTTTTACGGGCTGGGACCCAGCGCGACGAGTTACGTGCGCGGCGTGCGGACGAAGAACTGGTCGAACACGCAGCTTTACTGCGAGCAGTTGGAAAAGGGAAAGCGGGCCATCGAATCCCGCGAGGAATTGCCTCCGCTTAAACGCGCCGGCGAAACCGCCGCGTTTGGTCTGCGCATGAACGCGGGCTGGCCGTTTGAAGAATTCCAGCGCACGACCGGCTTTGATTTGCGCGACGGGTGGTCGGCGGAAATGAATCAACTGGTCGAACGCGGCTGGGCGGAAATTTTGCCGGACAGTTTTCACCTCACGCGGCAGGGGTTGCGCTTCGCGGATTCGGCGGCGGAAATGTTTCTGCGCTGAGTTTTTCGCAGGACAGGCGTCTCACTCTGCCCAGTCCACGCCTCCAGCGGCGAGCGAAGGAGTGATTGCCTCGCCACACGCAACGCGGACAGGCTGGACGCCGGTCGCCACACCGGCAACACTACGGTGAAAGTGGTTCCGGCGTCCCGGCTTGCTTGCGACATCAATCGTCCCGCCGTGCGCCTCAACAATGGCCTTGGAAATCGCCAAGCCAAGGCCGGTTTGACCCGACGACCGCGATGGGTCCGCCCGATAAAACCGCTCGAACACGCGCGGGAAATCCTGCGCTGGAAATTCCCGGTCCCGTGTCGCTGACCGCCAGGAGAATCATGCTGCCTTGCAATTTCGCGCTGATTCGAACCTCGCCGTTGGCTTTGTTGTATTGAACGGCATTGGCCAGCAGGTTGGTGATGACCTGCGCCAGCCGTTCCGCATCGCCATGGCCGCCAACCGCCGGCAGATCGCAGTGAATTTTCACGCCGCGTTCGGCGGCCAGCGGACGGACCAGTTCCACGCAATCCCAAGCCGTTTGGGACAAATCGAATTTCATCCGCTTCATCTGCTCCTGCCCGGCGTCGAGCCGCGCCAGTTCGAGCAGCGATTCGATCAACTTTCGCATTCGCTGGGATGCGCGCTGGCAGGCTTCGAGCGTCTCGCGGTATTCGGCGGCGCTGCGCTCGCGGTTCAAGGCGGTCTGCGTTTGCGTGAGCATCACCGAAACCGGCGTGCGCAGTTCGTGCGCGGCATCGGCGGTGAATTGTTGTTGTTGGGCAAAGGCGGTTTCGAGCCGCGCAAAAGTCGAATTCAAAACCGCCGCGAGCCGGCCGAGTTCGCTTTCCGCCTCGGCGACGTTGATGCGTTGCGACAAATCGCCGGCGGAAATTTTTGTCGCGGCAGAACTGATTTCTTCAATTGGTTTAATCGCCCGGCTTGCAATTTTCAATCCGATGAAAAGTCCAACGCCTAACATAAATACTCCTGCCGCTATTTGCTTCAGAAGATAATTGCGGAGTTCATCCAATTCCGGGGCAATGGAACGGCCAACAAGAATTTCGAAACCCGGCACGGGACCAAGAAGTTCGCGATAGTTGCCGCGTGTTCGCAAATCGTGACGCTCCGGAGGCATTGTAAGATTGGATGGTGCATTGGTTGAGCGCAATAATTCCTCACCATCGGGCGACCAAAACACATAGTAAGTGCGGCTTATGCCCGGTTCATCAAAGGCTGGTTCGTTGATAAAGGAGCTGACTGCGGGAGGCGGCAAATGGAATCTCCCGGGCGGATGATTTGGAAACGGCCGTTCTGGTGGCGGGGCTTCAGGCAAAGGTTCGTCCGGTTGGAATGGCGGCGGTTTTTGCATTAAATCCAACAGCGCGCTAAAATGTGCATTCAAATAATGGTCAATGTTATTGAGCTGTCTATCTCGCTCCAGTTGATAAGAAGTGCCTGTGAGCGCCGCAATCGTGATGAAAAGGAAAAAGCCATATCCAATTTGCAACCGCCACTTGATGGATTTGAATATCTTCATCTTCGATGGAATAGCCGTGGCCGCGGCGCGTGAAGATGAAATCGTGGCCGAGTTTTTTGCGGACATTGGAAACGTGGACGTCCAGCAGGTTGGAAAGCGTGCTGTCGTTTTCGTCAAACAGATGTTCGTAAAGTTGCGTGCGGGTGACCACTTCGCCACGATGCAAAGCGAGGAACTCGACCAGCGCGTATTCACGGGCGGTAAGTTCCACCGGCTTTTCCTGGAGCAACACGTTCCGGGCCGCGGTGTCAATTTTCACGTCGCCGATTTCGATGACGTTGGTGGTTTTGTTCGCGCTGCGGCGGATGAGCGCCCGCAAACGCGCAAACAGTTCCGGCAGATCAAACGGCTTGACCATGTAATCGTCCGCGCCGGTGTCGAGGCCGCGCACGCGGTCGCGGGTCTGGTCGCGCGCGGTGAGCATGAGCACGGGTGTTTTCTTTGTTTTGCGGAGGCGCTTTAAAATTTCCCAGCCGTCCATGCCCGGCAGCATCACATCGAGCACGACGGCATCATAGTCGTAACTTTCGGCCTTGAACAGTCCATCCTCGCCGTCATTCGCAGTGTCCACGGCATAGCCTTCCTCGCGCAGCGCCTGGGCCAGGCTGCGGAGCAGATCAGGCTCGTCTTCAACAATCAGGATTCTCATGTCATGGTGCTGGCGGCGATTTATCATGAATCTTGCTTCACCGCCAGTGCGCACAATTTCGCATGGACAACCTTAAGGGAAGATGAAGATAAATTTGAAATATTTTTCCATCTTCACGTTTCCTTAAGCTGCGTCCGGGTAAAGTGACACCATGAAAATAAAATTTGCTCAAACGGAATTAGCCCGGCGGCCGCACTGGATGGTGGTGGATGACAACCCGGACGTGCTGTCGCTGTTCCCCGGCCTGCTCGCTCTTTTCAGCGATGCCGAAATCGAATGCTTCCAATCGCCCCAGGCGGCCGCCGCCGCATTCAAGGCCCGGCCCGGGGCGTTTGATTTTGTCATCACCGACCTCGAAATGCCGGGCCTGGATGGCATCGGACTGGGCCGCCAGTTGCGCGCGCGCTCGCCCACCATAAAAATTTTGCTCGCCACCGGCAGCGGGATTCTGACCGGGGCGGAAGCGGTCGAGCGGGGTTTTTGCGGGCTGCTCCGCAAACCATTTCCGTCCGCGGCCTTGCGGAACGCCCTCGAGTTCGCCGGGGTGATTGACCCCCGCAAAACGGCCGGGCGAAAAAATTGTTTTAATCAAACACCCGCCTTCACGGCGGCTTAAGGTTCGTTCGCGTAAATTTGCATCAAGAAAAAATCGCATCCGGCATAACCAATGAAAGAGAGTACAAAATGAAAACGAAAATGAAAATCACCCTGGCCTTGCTGGCGCTCGCTGCGTCGGCACTTGCCGCCAGCGCCCAGGATAACAACGGTTCGCCGCCGCCGAATGGTCCGGGGCCACGCGGCCATCATCCACCGCCGTTGCCTATCGTCACCGCGCTGGATACCAATCACGACGGCGTGATTGATTCCAACGAAATCGCCAACGCCAGCGCCGCCCTGCTGACGCTCGACAAAAACGGCGACGGCCAGTTGACGACAAACGAATACCTGCCAGCGTTGCCGGCCAACGCGCCGAAAGATGCACCCCGCCCGCCGCTGCCGGCGATTGTGAAAGCGCTCGACGTGAACGGTGACGGCGTGATTGACGCAACTGAAATCGCCAACGCGCCCGCCGCGTTAAAAACGCTGGACAAGAATGGCGACGGCAAGCTGACACCGGATGAATTCATCGGGCCGCGCCCGCACCTGGGGCCGCCGCCCGGGCAAAACGGCGACGCGGCGAATGGCGGCCAGCCGCCCCCGACCGGCGACCAGATGCCCCCTCCCGACGCCGGGTCGGATGGACCACCTCCGGGCGAATGATGTTTCTGCTCGTGTGAGCGGAAAGGCGGCGGGTTGTACTGCAAACAGCCGGGTGCGAAGCAGTCAATCCGCCGCCAGATTTTTTGGTGGGGCGAGACTCCTGGCGAGCCGTGAGAAAATATTGCACTTCCGGCTCGCGAGTACGCTCGCCCCACCAATTCATTTTATTGCGGTTGAATTCCGGGAACGACCGCCGGCGTGGAATTTTTCCGGCAGAGATATTGCCAAGCCAACAGGGCGGCCAGAATGGCCAGTCCGCCGCAAGTCACGTAAGGCAGCGATGCGATGTAAGTGTAAAGCGTCGCGGCGAACAGCGGGCCGAGAATGCGCGCCAGGCTCCCGGCGCTTTGCGCCACGCCGATGGTCGCGCCCTGCTCGTTCGCGGGCGCGAGGTTGGAGAGCAATCCGAAAAGCGGCGGGCGCGTCAGGGCGGAACCCACCGCCAGCAGCGCCAGCGCCAGCAGCATCTTGATCCACGGCCAGTCGGTCGCGTGCAGGACGGCCAGCCACTTGAGCTGTCCGTCGCCTTTGATGAACGGCAGGAGGATCAGGCTGATGCCGGTCAGAAACAAACTCAGCGAAATCAATTTGGGTTCGCCGAACATTTTGACCAGCCGCCCGATGGCTCCGCCCTGGATGAACGCGCCGATGATGCCGCAAAAGACAAACAGGGAGATGACCGTCGTCGCGGGCTTGGTTTCGTCCACGGCAATGCCGAGATTGAAATTGTCGCTGACCAGCAGCGGCAGGGTGCTTTCAAAGCAACTGAAGGCGAACGTCGCCAGAAAAAAAATCAGGATCAGCAAACCGATGTTCGGCTGGGCAAGCGTGTGGCCCCATTGGGCGAAATGCGGACGGCGGGTCGCCTGGCCGGAATCCGGTTTCAGACTCTCGGCGAGGATGGCAAACGCGAGGAAAAAATTCGCCGCGCAAAGTGCGGCGGCGGTCCAGCCCGGACCGGTGGCGCCGAAGAAATGCAGGGCGATGCCGCTGATGGCCGGACCGAAAATAAATCCCAATCCAAACGCCATGCCGATGAGACCCATCCGTTTCGACCGGTTTTCCGGCGGGGTGATGTCGGCGATGTAGGCTTGGGCGACGGTGATGTTGCCGCCGCAAATGCCGGCAAAGATGCGGGAGACCAGCAGCGCCCAAAGCGCGGCGGTGTGATTTTCAAATCCCG
Source organism: uncultured Verrucomicrobiae bacterium (assembly GCA_963820205.1). Lineage (GTDB taxonomy): Bacteria > Verrucomicrobiota > Verrucomicrobiia > Limisphaerales > UBA11358 > UBA11358. The sequence goes on along the minus strand of CAWFZJ010000074.1, from coordinate 1,174 downwards.
ACCCGACCGCGAACAGGACATACGACAACGCCGCGCCGGCGGTGCTGATGAGCAAAATCGGACGGCGGCCATGATGGTCGGAAAGCCGTCCCCAAATCGGTGAGAAGACGAATTGCATGGCGGAGAACGAGGCGATGATGGTGCCGATGACCCAGCCGCTCGCGCCATAATGCCGGCTGAAGATCGGCACCAGCGGCACGACGATGCCGAATCCGATGAGGTCAATGAAGACCGTCAGGAAAACAACGAGGAGTGATGGCTTGCGGTTCATGTCTTTGGCGGCGCAAAGTCTAGTTGGAGTTATTAGCGAGTCAATTATTCCGGCCAATTATTTTCCCAGCGAATAACTCTGTGAAGAACGAAAACAACTTTCTCTTGCTGCTGATTGAATCGTAACGTTTCATTTTCGCATGACTAACTATCTTGAAACAAGAATCGGTGTGATCCCTGACAAGGATTTCAAAATATTGGTTTCAAAACTTTGCCAATGCGTTTGCTTGGTTGAAAACGGAATTGAAAATAAGTCTTTAGCTAACCTGTTTACGGCCATTGTCGCAGAGAAAAAGGTGATGAACCTGCAATATGTTGAGTTTGACGGAATTCTCGCCACGAAGGTTAAAAACCTAGCTTTAGACTCGGTTGTTCATTGTGTGTGCTGTGAATTGGTGAGCCGAAAAGGGTCAAACATGGATCACTTTGCTGGAAAGACTGTGTTTATGCTTGTCAAACAGTGTTACAAGGCTGTCTGTCCGTCATTGCGTCGGCGAAAAAAGCCGACGCGCAGGGAAAGCAATTACCAGTTGACGACGAAAGTGATTATTCAACGCCGGAGAAATGGTGATTTGTAAACCAAAGGAAAATAACTGTCTCCCCCTCGTCCCCAACCCTCTTCTTGATCGTTGCCTTTTCCTTAAAAACTAGCTCGATTGAAATGCTGCACCCAAGATCAACCGCAATTGCCGGTTATTCACATCAAAATCACATCAAAACGGTAGTTTTTTCACAGATGGTTGGTGATATTATCTTTTGTTTCCCCATTGGATTCGTTTTGTATTTTTGGTAGCTAGTGCGGGATGATTGATTCCGTTTCCGACACCGCCGGTGCTGCCGCTGATTTGAAAAAAACTCGGCGTCAAAAAACCGTGGCGCAACGCGCGCCGGTGATTGATCGCCT
>CAWFZJ010000073.1:0-14748 GCA_963820205.1 uncultured Verrucomicrobiae bacterium | reverse complement strand
GTGGTTGCGGCATCAGGAAACCCGTGGCTTTATCCAACATTTGCACGAGCAGGCCGGGGAACTGAAGTCTTATAACGAGGATGATGAATGGTTCACGGAGGTGGACACCAGCGAAGACCTGGCGCTGGTGCTGGCAGCCGAACTGGCGCGCGTCACCGAAGACCTGCTGAAAACAACCGACGACCCGAAGGAGCGAATGCGGCTGTTGCGGGAGGCGCTTCACGAGCTGGCCCCGTTGCGGCGGTATAATCACCGGGCAGCGCGCCTGCAGCGGGATGAGCTCTTGTGGCAGCGGGAGGAGGACAAGCGTGATAAACAGGCTGAAGGGGCGGAGTTGCGAAAGGCGAAGCATGACGCATTAACGCCGATTTTTGCGCAGTTGGAGGCCAACGAATGGGCGAAAATCTTTGGCGGTGGCAAGAACGGCCGGAAGCTCGGTAAATTTATTGCGGAGGTCAATCGCGACCTGCCTCCGGGCACGTTGACTGGCAGGAACCAGTCAAAGCCAGTCCAACCCCATCCAACTGAATCCGACCTAATCCAACCTAATCCAACCAAAAATTGCGAAACTACGCCGTCACCGGTTGAACCATCCCCGGCCACCGACTCATAAACGATGCCTCCCACTTTTTCATGTCAGATGGGCGGAAATTTCAATACCTTTTCCCCCATGTTATCGGCCAAACCATGGCGGGGCGAAGCCGTGCTCCAGTTTTGCGGGGCGCAGTTGTTCTGCTTTTGTCTCGGCCTGATGATGGCCGGACTGCTGCAAAAGTCCGGATTCGCCGCGTTCCGGCCGCCGGACGGTTTTGGCGCGGTGCTGCTGGGCACGCTGGGTTTTCAGGGGGTGGCCTGGCTGCTCATCTTGTTTTTTTTGCGGCAGCATCAAATCGGCTGGCGCGAGGCCCTGGGTTTTCGCGGACCGCAATTGCCGCGCGCGCTGCTCCTGGCCGTGCTGACCGTCTTCATTCTGCTGCCTGCCGCACTTGGCTTGCAGCAGGTTTCGGCGGTCGTGCTGACCAAACTGGGCTGGCCGCCGGAAGATCAAATCGCCGTGACGCTGCTGGCCAGCACAAAATCGTGGTGGATGCGGGTTTATCTCGGCGCGTTTGCCGTCGTGCTCGCGCCGGTGGCCGAGGAATTTATTTTCCGGGGCATGTTGTATCCGTTCGTCAAACAACTCGGCTGGCCGCGGCTGGCGTGGATCGGCGTCAGTTTTGTATTTGCATTTATCCATTACGATGCCGCGACGTTCGTGCCGTTGTTCGTGCTGGCGCTCGCGCTGACGTGGCTTTACGAAAAGACGGACAACCTGCTCGCGCCCATCGCCGCGCACAGCCTGTTCAATGCGGCGAACCTTGTCATGCTTTGTTTTGTAAAATGAACGAATTTGAACTCATCGCGCGCCTGACAAAATCGCTGCCGGCGAACCCAAACGTCGTGACCGGCGCGGGCGATGATTGCGCCGTGCTCGATTTCGGGCTGCCGGACCAATGGCTGCTGTTCAAAACCGACGCGATTGTCGAAGGCGTTCATTTCACCAAGGACACGCCGCCGGAAAAAATCGGCCACAAAGCCCTGGCCCGCTGCCTCAGCGACATTGCCGCGATGGCCGGCACGCCCGCCGCCGCGCTGGTGACCATCGCGCTGCCACCCAAGTTCGACGTGAAATTCATCGAAGCCATTTACGACGGCCTGAGCGCCCTGGCCAAAAAATATGGCGTGGCCATCGTGGGCGGCGAAACAACGACGAATCCGGAGCGCATTTTGATTTCCATTGCGCTGCTCGGTTTTGTGCCGCGCGGAAAAGCCGTGCTGCGTTCCGGCGCGAAAGCCGGCGACGCCATTTTTGTGACCGGCGAACTCGGCGGCTCGCTGGCGGGCAAACACCTGGAATTTGAGCCGCGCCTGGCCGAGGCGCGCTGGCTCGCGGAAAACTTTCCCATCCACGCCATGATTGACTTGAGCGACGGACTGGCGGGCGACTTGCGGCACCTTTTGAAGGCGAGCCGCGCCGGCGCGGAACTGCTCAAGCCGGCCATTCCCATCAGCCGGGCGGCGAAGTTGCGGGCGAAGGAAAGTTCCTCCGCCCAATCGCCCTTCGCCGCGGCGCTGGCGGATGGCGAGGATTTTGAACTGTTGTTCACGGTGGCGGGCGCCGACGCGGTGAAATTGCTCGACGCGTGGAAAAAACAATTCCCGAAACTGAAATTGAGTTGCATCGGCAAAATCACGGCGGGGGAAGGCGTCACGATTCGCGACCAAACCGGCGTCCAACCGCTCACAGCCCATGGCTACGTTCATTTCGCATAGTCCGGCGGAAACCGAGTCGCTCGGCGAGCGCTGGGGGCGCGCGGCGCAACCCGGACTGGTCATCGGCTTGTCCGGCGACCTGGGCGCGGGCAAGACGCAACTCGTGAAAGGGCTCGCGCGCGGGCTCGGCATCGCGGCGCGGGTGCATTCGCCGACGTTTACGCTGGTGAATGAATATGGCGGCGGACGGCTGCGGCTGTTCCATCTGGATTTGTACCGGCTCGAAACGCGCGGGCAGATGGTGTCCGCCGGGCTGGAGGAATTCCTGCAACCGGACGGGGTTACGGTGATTGAATGGGCGGAAAGATGGTTTGGAGAACATCGAACATCCAATTGGAAAAATGTACGGCAGGTGAAAATTGAAATCATCGGCGAAACGGAACGGAAAATTATTTATGACGATTTTGGCGCTTGAATTTTCATCCGGGCAAAGAAGTGTGGCGGTTGTGCGCCGGTACGCGGGCGATGCTTCATTCGTCACCATTGAAGTGGTTGAAACCGGGGCCGGCGGAACGCGGGCGTTCGGGATGATCGAAGACGCGCTGCGCGAAGCCGGTCTGGAGCGCGAGCAGATTGAAGTGCTGGCCATCGGTCTTGGCCCCGGCTCCTACACCGGCATCCGGTTCGCGCTTTCAGTGGCGCAAGGCTGGCAACTGGCGTCCCGCCAGGGCGGGGTGAAGCTGCTCGGCATCAGCAGCGCGGATTGCGTGGCGGCGCAGGCGCAGGCGGAAAAAATTTCCGGCCGCGTGCACGTGGTGATTGACGCGCAACGAAATGAATTTTATCTGGCGGCGTACGAAATTTCGGCGGCGGGCTGGAAGGAAATCGAGCCGCTGCGATTTGTGACGCGGGCGGAGGTGGAATCGCGGGCCGGCGCGAAAGTAATCTTGATCGGGCCGGAAGTGACGCGATGGTTTCCGAATGGCCGGATGGTTTTCCCGCGCGCGGCGATGCTGGGGCAACTCGCCTTGAGCCGAAGCGATTTTGTGGCGGGTGACAAGCTGGAGCCGATTTATTTGCGGGAAACGAATTTTGTGAAAGCGCCGCCAAGCCGGCAAATCGCGACTTGATCTCGAAAGCTTTTTGCTCTAGATTTAATGCCCTCGGCGCACTGGTCTGTTGTCCAATTTCGGGACAGGCTTGAAAATGTTGAAAATGCCGGGTTGTTTTAGCCGGCAGTCGAATCGTCATGCTTGGAAAGCAATCGTGGATTTAAGTGGTTTTTTTGCGTTTATCTTTGAAAAAATGGTTTTTTCAACATCCTGTCAGAAAGGCCCTCAGCCTGTCGCTCTGGCACATTAAATGCTAAAAGTCAACAGAGGCTGTAGCGATTATGCGTGTTCAAACTGGCTCATCCGCCCTGCGACCAACGGGCAAATACCTGGGTTGCCGGCGTGATCAACAACCAACCTTGCAAAGGATTCCCGGCTCGAGATTTCGTTCCAGCCGTTTGCAGGCCGGCTACAGCATCATTGAGGTGGTGATGGGTGCAGCCATCATTGCGCTGGTGTACGGCATGATCATCCAAGTGTACATGCAGTGCGGTCTGAGGGCGGAATGGTCCGGGTATTCGTTGGCGGCCCAGTCCCTGGCCACGGAACAGATTGAACAGACCCGTTCAGCGGTATGGGATCCAGCCAACGGCAGAAATGAGATAACCCAATTAAACCTGTCAATGCCAAGTTTTAATACCAACAGTCAACTGTTGACCGGATATACCACAGGCATTCTGGACGTTCCCTATCGCGGCACCAATTACATCACCGCCACCAATTATGTCACAATCCAGCTCATGAACCTTAACGGCCAAACCGTCCCGCCGGTGCAGGCTTATTTTGTCCAGGTGAAGACCGTCTGGCCGTTCTTCTATCGGGGTGGCACAACCTATTTCACCAACACGGCCGCCACGTTGCTCGGCCCCGACAATCGTCTAATTACAAGCATGTGACCCATGAAATTATTCATTGCCCATCCATGCCGCGTCCGCTGGCTCGCCCGCCAATCGCAGGGGATGACGCTGGTGGAAGCCCTGCTTTCGACGTTCCTGTGGATTACAGTTGTCATGGCGGGATTGTTTGCCGTCCATCTGATGGGATGGCGGCAAGAACAGTTGTTGGAAAGCAAGGCCGGGGCGAGCGACACCGCGCGCTGGAATGTCCACCAGCTCGTTAACGACATCTACTCGGCGAAAGGCTGGCAGATTGGCTTTTATGACGGAACCACCTTTACCGGCATCACCAATGGCGCCTATCAGCAGGGCAACGCTTATATCATGTACCCGCTTATCATTACCACCAACCAGATTGTTGATCTGACAAAATACATCCTGTACTACTTTAACACAAATCAGGTTGCCAATTTTAACGGGTGCTTGTGGTATGTGAACACCACCAATGGCGCCAACTACATCCTCGTCTCCAACCTGATCGCCCCCCTTTACTTTACCGCCGAGAAATACGATGGCACCACGAACACGGTCCAAAGCTACAAAAGTGTCGTTCATGTCACGTTTCAGTTCGCGCAGTTCCAATATCCACTGACCCAGGTCGGCTCGAATGACCTTTTCAGCAGTTACCGCATTGACGTCCGGGCAACCCCACATCTACCTGATGGCGCATGAAAACGAAACATACCCCCCCAATCCGTTCCTCCGGTTCCGTACTCTTGATGGTCTTGATCATGTGCGCAGTCAGTCTGGTGATCATGGTGGCGATCATGAACCGCACCTCGTCCATTTCCAACCTCAACAGTCGCAGCAACCAGTATGCGGTATGCTGCACCGCCGCCGAAGCCGCCGTCGAAAAGGTTTTTGCCAGAATGGCCTACGATTTTCAGAACTACGGCCTCGGACAGGTCACCAACAACCTTGTCGCCGGCGTGTACCAGACGAACATTCCGATCGCTGTGGAAGGTTCCTATTGGACAAACTTTGTGTTTTTTGATCCGCAAACGGGCACACAGAACAGAGTTTACGTCAATTTTCTGACGAATTATGCCGGTCCATTGCCTTCCCAATATACCAATATGAGCACCATCACGGCTCCTGTTTACCGCATTATATCCAACGCTTCGATGACCAATGCGCCTGGCATTGTTGGCACCGCCCAGGAAGATGTGCTGCTCTCCCTGGTGCCCATCACCACTTACGCGATATTTTACAACGGCCCCCTGGAGTTCACCCAATGCGCCACCATGACAGTCAGGGGGCGGACCCACGCGAACGATATCATTTGCGTGGGCACGAGCGCTTCACTGACCTTCAACAACATCGTCACTTCCACCAAGACCGTGGATGGTCCGACCAGGGACGGGGTCACTCCCAGCCCTTGGAACCAAGACACCACTTTCAACGGCAGTTACTCAACCAACGTCGCCAGCGTCACGGTGGCCATGAACATGACCAACACACATGCCCTCCTTGAAATTCCTCCGCCGGGTGAAGATCCGACCTCCATATTTGGGGCTCAACGGTTGTACAACCAGGCCCATGTTCTGGTTATGGTCACCAATGTGATGGTCGCGGCCGGCACCAATAGTTCCACGCCACAACCGTTTGTCGAAATCTCCCTGCGGACCAGTATCAACGACCTGGTTCCAGGAGCCGACACGCAAACAAATGGATATATATACGATTACTTCTTAACAAATAACATCAGCACGACGAATAGGACACCCCCTTTCACCTGGGTAACGAATTTGGTCTTTACGAATTATTCAATCAGCCAGTCCACGAATGAACCCCAGAACATCGCAACGTGGCTGTCGCTCACCAATACTTTCTCCGACCTGCGTGAATATCAAACCAATATGTTTGTGACCCAGATTGACGTCGGCGCCTATTCCAATTGGCTGGCCACGACTTACCAGGTTACCAACAAATTCAACAGCGGCACCCTCCCCACCATCCTTTACGTGGCGGACCAGCGCAATATTGGGACCAACAAGCTTTCCGTGGTGCGCCTCGTCAATGGCCCCAGACTGCCCTACAATAACGGACGTGGTTTTTCCGTGGCCACCCTAAATCCGTTATACGTCAGGGGCAATTACAATGTGACGGCTGACGGCGTCCATTATGCCCTGATACCGGATTCCACCACCAACGCCGGCACCACCGTGCCGGCCGCCCTGTTGTGTGACGCCATCACCATCCTTTCCGCCAACTTCAATGACAGCGCGAGCAAAACAACCACTGGCAATGCCACCGTAAGCAACGTGGTGAATGCCGCCGTTATTACCGGGAATGTGCCCACCACGGGCACAAACGCCACCACTTTCAGCGGCGGCGTGCATAATCTCATGCGCCTGCAAGAGGATTGGACCGCAAACAATTCAGTCTTGGTGCTTAATACTTCCATCGTCGTTCTGTTTGCCAGTCAAATGGCCACCAACCAATTTCGGAACCCGATCGGGTGGAGTGGCGTCGTCAATCCTTATTACAAGCCGCCGACACGCCAATGGGGCTTCGATCCCAACTTTTACGATCCCACCAAGCAGCCGCCCGGAATCCCCACAGCTCTGGTGCCGATTCGTTTCAATTGGGCGGTCCCCCCACCCGGGGCCGTCAGCAGTGACGTGGGCAACTGGTAAACTCGCTGGCGCGGCGGGTGCGAGCGTTTCCTGGATTGTTGTTGTATCCGCAAAACTTGCTTCCGCCAGTTCGCCTGCGCCTGTAAACTGCCGGCGTGAAAGCTGCCATCCTGCACGGCAGGGAAAAAATTCAAATCGAGGACGTCGCGCCGCCCGCGCTCAAACCGGGCGAAGTCCGCATCCGCATTGAGGCCGCGCTCACCTGCGGGACGGACTTGAAGGTCTTCAAACGCGGTTATCACGCCAGGATGATCGTGCCGCCCGCCGTCTTCGGCCACGAATTTGCCGGTGTCATCTCGGAAGTGGCGGCCGTTGGAGTTCAAGCTTTAGCTTGTCCGGGGAACACGCTGAAGCGTGAACTCCAACCCTGGCAAATCGGCGACCGCGTCGTGGTGGCCAATTCCGCGCCGTGCGGCGGTTGTTTTCATTGCCGCGCCGGACAGGAGAATCTGTGCGAGGATTTGCTGTTCCTCAACGGCGCCTATGCCGAATCCATCGCCGTTCCCGCCCGGCTCGTCCAGAAAAACCTTCTGCGCCTCAAACCGGAAACCGATTTCCGCGACGCCGCGCTCGTCGAACCGCTCGCCTGCGTCGTCCAGGGCGTCGAGGACACCCAACTGCGCGCCGGACAAAATGTGCTGGTCATCGGCGCCGGGCCGATTGGTTTGATGTTCGTCGCGCTGGCCAAAAAGATCGGCGGTCACGTCACCGTCGCCGGCCGGCGCGCGCCACGGCTGGAAGCCGCGCAACGGCTCGGCGCGGACGAAGTGGTTGACATCGGCAATGGCAGCGGACTGGTCACCAAGGTTCGCGAAACCACGAAGACGCATTTTGACGCGGTGATCGAGGCGGTCGGCCAGCCGGCGGTTTGGGAAGCCGCCGTGCATCTCGTGCGCAAGGGTGGCGCGGTGAATTTCTTCGGCGGCTGTCCGTCCGGCACGAACATCACGCTGGACACCACGCTCATCCATTATTCCAATCTCACTCTGCTCGCGAGTTTCCATCACACGCCGCGCGCCATCCGGCGGGCGTTGGAATTCATCGAGGCGGGCGTGGTTCGCGCGGCGGATTTTGTGGATGGCGAATGTCCGCTGACGCGGTTGCCGGAATTGTTCCAATCCATGGCCGCGGGCAATCACGCCATCAAAACGCTCATTCGCGTCCACGAGTGAACTGGGGCGCGTTGGAGTTTAAACTCTTGCGGCCCTTGTTGCACATTAACCGCGTGGCCAGCCAATCCGCGCTGCCCGATGGCCGAGGCGCGTTGCCGGTGGACGTTCCGGTGCTGCGCGAGAGATCATCTGGCCATTGGGTTGTTTGCCCTCTGGCAAAGCAGGGTTTACATGCCCATCCCACGCGATATAAGTTGTTATAATAATTGTAAAAAACTTTCGTTCCTTATGTCTCAAAATTGCCACAAATCGCTTCAAGTTGAGACAACGTAACGAAACGCCCGCAGCGGTTTTCATGGGAAAATCAAACAATTTTTGGTTTTGAATCGTCTTTTCGCTTTATTCAGCGCGCCGGATGGGGGCCGGGCTGGCGCATTTCATTTTTGACTTTGGCACCAAGACTGCTGTATAATCAGAAACTAAGGTGCGGTTGCTGCAGGCAATTAGTGAACAAAGCAGTAATCATTGTAACCCGCCTGTGGCTTGGTTCACGCCGCACTGCAAGAAAAGAGAAATAAAATATGAATAATACCAAAGCCACCCGCAAGGCCGGCTTCACCTTGGTGGAAATCATGATTGTCGTGGCCATTATCGGCCTGTTGGCGGCAATCGCCATTCCCAACTTCGTGAAGGCTCGTGCCACGTCCCAGGCCAATGCCTGCATCAACAACCTGCGGCAGATAGACGGCGCCGCCCAGCAATGGGCGCTGGAAAAAGGCCAATCCGACCGGTGCCACCCTCAGCTATCCCGGGGACCTGACGCCCTACATCAAGCTGAACTCGGCCAGCAGCATTCCTCCGTGTCCGGCTGGCGGCACTTATAATGTCTCCAGTGTCGGCGCCATTCCGACTTGCTCGTTGGGCACCACGGTTACTCCGTATCACCGAATGCCGTAATCAACATCCGGCTTGATTCAAAGGCTCGAGGCGAAAGCTTCGGGCCTTTTTTATTCATCCTTCGGCCTTCGGCATTTTCCGTTTACGGCTTCAGGAACGTTCCAGGTCCCCTTGCCGCGTCCAATCCCGCGTTGCCCTTGTTTGAATCATTTGTGGAGCGCACGCACCACCCTTAACATCGGTTCCGATGGCCGCGTGCCCATCGGCACGCAACGGCTGCGAATGGTCCCCACCCGGGGTGGCAAGGTGGCGCTTTGCCTCCACCCGGACGGCACCACTCCGAGATGGCCGCCCCGTCCGATACCCAACAAAACCCGTGCTTTTCTCCATCAACCGCTCCTGACGAACCTTCCTGTTTTGAAAACTACGCGACACGTTTCCGCTTTGACTTTGGCACCAAGACTGCTACAATCAAGCAACTGAGGTGCGGTTGCTGCAGGCAATTAGTGAACAAAGCAGTAATCATTGTAACCCGCCTGTGGCTTGGTTCACGCCGCACTGCAAGAAAAGAGAAATAAAATATGAATAATATCAAAGTCACCCGCAAGGCCGGCTTCACCCTGGTGGAAATCATGATTGTCGTGGCCATTATCGGCCTGTTGGCGGCAATCGCCATTCCCAACTTTGTGAAGGCTCGTGCCACGTCCCAGGCCAATGCCTGCATCAACAACCTGCGGCAGATAGACGGCGCCGCCCAGCAATGGGCGCTGGAAAAAGGCCAACAGACTGGTGCCGCCCTCAGTTATCCTGGGGACCTGACGCCCTACATCAAGCTGAACTCGGCCAGCAGCATTCCTCCGTGTCCGGCTGGCGGCACTTATAATGTCACCAGTGTAGGCGCCATTCCGACTTGCTCGTTGGGCACCACGGTTACTCCGTATCACCGAATGCCGTAAATCAACATCCGGCTTGATTCAAAGGCTCGAGGCGAAAGCTTCGGGCCTTTTTATTCATCCTTCGGCCTTTTCCGTTTACGGCTTCAGGAAACGTTCCAGGTCCTGTTGCATCTTTTTCAGGTCCGGCAGGTTGACATACATCATGTGGCCGGCGTCAAACCCGGCGTAGGTGATGTTCGTGCGGTAGGCGGCGTCGAGCGGCATGTGTTCGAGCGCGTAACGCATCGTGTCCATCGGGCAGACCAGGTCGCACCGCCCGCCGAGCACGAGGATCCGCATGTAGGGATTCTGGTTCATCGTGGCGGCGAGCTTTACCCCGGCGCTGGCGTAGTTGTTGCGAACGCCGTAATTCCACGGCTGCACGCCGGCCAGGATTTCGTAAGGCAGATCGTCCTCGAATTTCAATTCGCCGCGCACGTAACTGTTCATCGCCGCGGAAAACGGCCCGAGCGTCGCCGCGAGGGACGGGTCAAAATCCGGATTCGGCGACGGCCGGATCATCGTCGCGGCCGGTGATGCGCGCGTCATAAGCGCCGAGGATCAAGCCCTCGATCATGCAGCAATTGCTTGCGGAACACGCCCTCGTCAATCCGCAGATGGTTGTCCTCGATGACCTGCGGCTTCAAGCCGGTGAGCCGCGCGAGTTCGGCGGCGATTTTTTTGCGTTCATCGGCGGACAGCGCATCGCCCTGCTGCAGGGCGGCGGTGTATTCGCCCCCGGCAAATTCGCGCGCCTCGGCGAGCGCCTTGGGCAGATCGGATTGCAAATCCGGCGGCAGTTTTTTGTGGAAATGCGCCGCCGCCGTGTAAGCCGGCAAAACCAGCGGGTAAGGCAGGTCGTTGCCCGCATTGTCCCAGATGGTCGCAAAATCCAGAACGCCGGAGACCAGAATCAAACCGTTCAAATACATCCCGTAACGCGAACGCAAATGGTCGGCCAGCCCCGCCGCGCGAAAGACGCCGTAACTTTCGCCGCAGAGATATTTCGGCGAGAGCCAGCGTTCGTGCCGCGTGGTCCAGAGCCGGATGAATTCGCCGACGGAATCGAGATCGGCGGAGTCGCCAAAAAACTGGTCGGGCTTCTCGTCCTTCACCGGGCGGCTGAACCCGGTGGCCACCGGGTCAATGAACACCAGATCGCTGCCGTCCAAAATGGAATACTCGTTGTCCACCAGACCGAACGGCGGCGGCGGCAGCGTGCCGTCATCGTTCATCTTCACGCGGCGCGGGCCGAGCGCGCCGAGATGCAGCCACACGGACGCCGAGCCGGGCCCGCCGTTGAAACAAAACGTGACCGGCCGGGCCGCCGCGTTGGTCTGGCCGGCGCGGGTATAAGCGACGTAAAAGACGGAAGCGCGGGAAGTGCCGTCGGGCTTGAGCAGCGGCAACATGCCCGTCTCGGCCACGTAAGTCACCCGCTGGCCGGCGATGCTCACCGTGTTGGTCGTGCAGACCGGCTTGTGGGTGGCGTCGGGAATTTTTCCAGCCTCGGCTTTTGCGGCGGGCGGCTCGTTGGTGCCTGCGGCGGGCGAATTGGTCGAATTGATATTGGGCGCATCGGCGGCGCGGACAACCACAGCCAGCGCCATCAGTGAAATCCAGCCGGTTTTTTTCATGGTCAGTTTTTCATTTTCAGTCGGGAAAAATGCGCTTTTGCCCCCTCAAACGCAAGCCACATGGCGATTTCCCAGCGCCGCCAACGCACAAGCACACCAATGCCACAACAAGCAGCATACTATTATTAGGCAGCGAATCCGTTTTCATTCGGTTTGATTTGGTTTGATTCAGTTTGATTGGGCTTGATCCGGCGCATTGGAACCAACCGGGCCGGATGGCGCAAGTTTTACGTCCCGCAACAGGGATTCGGCGTCCCGGCTCGCCATCGCCTGAGATGTAAAGTCCGGCTTGGCATACATATCCGCCATGTAGGAACGCTTGAAGTGACGACTCAATGGTGCCCATTCTCTTGCCCATTCTTTCCGGCGCTCATCCTTTTCCTTCTCTTTAACCCGCTCCCGCACCCGGCGTTCGCGTTCGATGGCGAGCCGCCCGGCCAGGTTATCCTGCCGACGCACACGTGCCAGGGTGTTGAGAAATTCCTCCATCTGCGCGCACCGTTCCGCCGGATCGGCGATGGTAGCCAGTGATTCGCGGGCGGATTCCGCAAGTTCCGCCACGAGCACGGCGGACAAATGATGGCTCATCTCCACGCCACCCGCATCCTCGGTCAATTCCCTGGCGTCTTCGGTCAACTGCCGGACATTGGCCCGCCGCTCCTGTTGTTTGAGCCAGTGCTGATAACCACCCCGACGCCAGTTGCTGAGATTCTGTGCATTGATCCGGTTGCCGCCGAACTCCGCGGCCAGCACGGCCTGCTACCGCCGGCAGTGCGTTCAGCCATTCGAGCAGGCCAGCCTCCCGGCTCACCATCATCGAGCCGGCGATTCAATTGCTCCCGAATCACCTGCGGCAGCCGGGCGATCTTGCCATTGCGCGATTGGATGGCAATGGAGGGCATCGGACATTCAGGCGATGCGTTGGTAGTCATAGTGGTCTTTGATGGTCAGTCACCAGGTCCAGCCAAGCGCAAAGAACCAGAGCGTGTGTTGTTCGCCGGCAACGCTATGGCCCGCGCTGGCCAGCAAGCTGAAATGCCCGGTCAATTTGTATGAACCGCCAAAATTGAGCGCGATAAATCCCTGATCGTTGTCCGCGTCCCGGCCTTGCGCAAACAATTCGCCGCCGAGCGAGAGATGTTCGCCAAAATCGCGTTGCAACAGCCAGCCGCCGAAACCATAGTCGCGCCGGCCGGCCGCAGAATTCAATGCCGCGCCGCCGCCACCGTAAGTCGTCCATGGGCCCCAGCTTTTTTGCAGCCACAGCGGCAATTGAAACCAAGCGCGTCCATTGCCCAGGCCGCGCGGCGCGTTGCCCGCCGGCAAAGTCACCGCCGGGAAGAAGGCGATTTGCGGCCAGCCATTCGTTTCATGCAGAAACCGGTATTTGACGCCCAACTGCACATCGCCCAAACCGGAGGCGTCCGGTGTATTGCCGCCAACCGAGGTCATTGGAACCGTCAAAGACAGTTGCGTGTCCGGCAGCGGACCATAGTTCAGTTCCACCGCCGGTCCGTTGATGGTGTAACCGCCGCCCTCGTGGTCGCCGGTGGCGAAAAGGTAGTTTTCCCAATGTTGATAATCCACCGGCTCAGGATCATCAGTCAAAAACGGCGGGCCAGCGAACGAGCGCGTCGCCAGGATCAAATGCAACCCAATAGCCAACGTGATGATTCTGTAAGCCTGGTGTTTGGACATTCCAGTAAAAATAATTGATTTTACGCCGAACGGGCGAGCCGCCGCAACGTGGCGGTCACCGCCGCCAACAGGCGGGATTTGAAGGTGGCCCGGCTTTTGACGCCTTTTTGTCTGGCGATGCGCTGCAAGACCGGCTCCTTGCAACTTTTCCAATCACGGGCATCGGTTGCCAAAATAAGCGGCACCAGCGCCTTTTCCGCCCACTCGATGGCGGTAGTTGCGATTTCATGTGACACCGAAGATGCCGCTCCTGACGGAGCTTGAAAATCTTTTTGTTCCGGGTTCTACCAAGATGCCGCGCCTACGGCACTAAAAATGGATGGATTGGACGACCGCCCTCATCTTGACGTGGACTCATTCGCTCCCGCTCGTTCGGCGCTGCGGGCCTTCGGCTGCACCGAATTCCTTTCGCTGCTTCCCAAGCAGTTCAAGTCTCCCCCGGGAGAAGGAACAGTCATTGCGCGCTTTAATTTTTTCGATTGATCATCCGGCAAATCCAGTCGCTGCACCGCTAGGCGACTTTATTGGGGTTTCTTTGCTTGGGCGGTGATGCGCTGAATAAAAGCTGTCTTGCTTTTGGTGTAGGCGACACGGTCGTTTGGATGTGCGGAGGCCAAGTCGCTCTTGAGACGTTCGTAGGCACGGGCGGTTTCCGGATGGGCGATAAGATAGTCGCGGAAGAGAAGGCGCTCCCAGTGCTCTTGGAATGTCCGCCGACCGGTCACCATGTGGATGTGATGCGTTCGGATGCCCCGGTGGTCGCGCCGGATGAAGAAGGCATACCACGGGGGGACGTCGTCTCCGAAGCTGGGGCGCCAAAAGTAGTCGTAGCCCTGAGCCTCCAAGACGGGCGCAATCCCGGTTCGGGCCGCACGCAGGCTGGCAACCTGAACGAGCATGTCCACGATGGGCTTGGCGGCGAGGCCGGGAACGGCGGTGCTGCCGAAGTGCTCGATGCGGCGGATGAGTGCGGTCGGAATACACGAGCGAAGATGCTCCGCCTCGCGTCGGAACAGGCCGGGCCAGCGCGGGTCATAGGGCACGATACCCACATCCTCGCGGACGGCTCGCTCGACGCGCTCTTGAAGGGGGTTCATTTCCTGGTGGAGTAATTCTTCGCGCAGAGGCTTGACGCGCAAAAACGGGCGGCGATCTTTGGTCGAAAAAACCGTATGCACGAGAATCTTTGCCAATGATTGCGGCATCAATTAATAATGCCAAAACCCGGCGGGTGATACAACCCTTTCAGGATTGATGAATTTGTTTGGACATTCACACCCAGCGTAGGCGCCATGCGCCAGCGCCGGGCTGGATGATTGTCATCCTTTCAGGATGGCCGAGCCTGCCCGTTGCGCCGGCTTTTTTTGGCCTTGGAGGCGGGCAGGAGGGGCGCGGTGAGCTTTTCGTAAAGGGCGAAAAGGAATTCCACGCGCTGGCGGTCGCTCTCGAATTTTTCCGGGCGGTAGCAGAGGTCCACGGCGCGATCCAGTTCCGCGTGGGCTTGGGCGAGCGTTCGGGCGGCATGGCGAGCGGATCGTAAAGGTCGGCGAGCGTGGCGGATTTATTTCC
>CAWFZJ010000072.1:0-15111 GCA_963820205.1 uncultured Verrucomicrobiae bacterium | reverse complement strand
GCACCGGAAGAAATCGCGCTGGCCAAGCATCTGTTGAATTTCGGACTGACGCTGGAGGCGGTGGCGGAGGAATATCGGCCCAATTTCCTGTGCAATTATCTTTACGAACTGGCCGGCAAATTCACGTCGTTTTACGAAAACTGTCCGGTGCTCAAGGCCGATGACGCCACGCGCGCTTCGCGTCTGGCGTTGTGTGATCTGACCGCGCGGGTGCTCAAGCAGGGTTTGGAAACCCTCGGCATCAAAACCGTGGAACAAATGTGAACCTGGGAGCGCCGGCGTCCCCGCCGGCCTGTCGGGAGTTGAAAACCGGAGCCCGCCGGCGAGACGCCAGCGCTCCCATGAATTGTGCTCCGCAATCCCAAAGATTTTACGGGCATTTGTCGCTCAGGCCATTCAACCCTTCGTGCTCGATGGTGAAAGAAAATGATTCCTTTCCCGCATCCCTGATGATCTTGAACACAAAAATGGTGTCGTAATCCGAGTCCGGCCAAGGAGGAACCTGAGCCGGGTCGCCGCCGTGGTGCTTGACCATGGCTCTGGCAAAATCGTCGAGCAGGCCATGCTCCCACGCGATAAATACCGTGGCGTTTTGGTAGGCCGGTTTCTTCAGTTCCCTCTCAAGCCCTTTGATTTCCCGGAAGCCGAATTCGGTGTTGACCGGCAGGCCGCAGCGGATGGCGGTCGGCTCGATGGCCGCGAGCGGGCGGACATAATAATAGCCGTTTGTGCTGTCCACCTTTTGGGCGGGATTGGGAGCGAAAATAAACTGAGGCTTGCCGTATTTTGCAAGCAACACATTGGGCAGGGCCAGGGCGCGATTCAGGCCGCGACAGGATAATTGGCCCAGCCCGCCGGGCGGTTTTTCACCATGCCGGATGCAGACTAGGGTCTCCACGTTAGTCTTGGAAACGTTGGTCGAAGGCGCCGTATTGGTTTGCCCGTCGGCGCGGATAAAAAACGCGAAACCAATCAATAGCAGGGACAGCAGTTTTTTCATCATTTGACTTTGCGTTCGGAAAAATTGTGTGTCGAGCAGAAAATGGCGAAGGGCTTTTTTCCTTTGAAACTTGACATCACAGGTGTTTAACAGGGTCTGGATGTTCTCGGCATCGAAACTGTCGAACAAATGTAGCCTGACGTTTCGATTACGTGCGCTCGTATGGTTCGATAATCTGGTCCAGCTTCAAGGTCAACATTCCCCAAAGCGCGGCTGCCTCCGATATCACACCTTGGTTTTCCGCACGCCGTTCGGCGCGGCGTTCCATCACCGAGCCAAGCAGGTCCCCGAGTTTTCCGCCGCCCCACACGCCGCCAACCAAGGCCACAAAGATAAGCACGTAGGGGATGATGACAAATCCCAGCAATTGCAAAATAAGGTAAAAGAGCCCGTAAAGCATAATCGGGCCCGTTATGCCGCCAATGATCTTCATTATGAGCCTGAGATTCTCCGCCGAGTTGGCGGCCCGGTCGAGAGTCACAATTCTGTTCTCTGCCCTTATTTCATAACAAATGAAAGAGTGCCGCTCTCTGGCGATGTACTTCTCGTTCTGTCCGTATCTTGTTTGGAGGCTTACTACACAAGTTCTGGATTTTAAAGTTACCGCCAAGTTTCCCCTGTCATCTTTGTCGCTCTCGCTTTGCCAATGGCCCGATCCCCCTGTTAAGCTCGTGATTTCCTCCTTAATCCGGGCGTCGAGTTCGGCTTGGCGTGAGCGCCCGCTCTCTAAGTTTTCGCACGGGAGTTTGATTGTTCGGTCGTAAAATTTAAGCGGTTCATTCATCGGCATGTAAAGACGTTATAAAACACTTTTGCGCTTGTCTCTCCCTGCTCAATTGATGGCCGCTTCTGACCGAAAAGTAAAAGATCTGAGCTTGTCCCTCTTGATCCACTTTTTAACTCAACCGCATGGGCATGACGACGTAGAGGAAGGGGCCGTTAATCTTGAGCACGCCGGGGCTGAGTTCGTCAATCAGCTCGAAAAACACCTCGTCCTCGGTCAGCGCGTTGAGCGCGTCAATGAGATAGCGCGGATTGAAAGCGATGGCGATTTCCTTGCCTTTGTAGTTTACCGCGAGCGTTTCGCGCGCCTCGCCGACCTCCGGCGAGTTGGCCGTGATGGCGAGGTTGTTTTTCCCGAACGTCAGCTTGACGGAATTTGCCTTCTCGCTGGTCATGATTTCGGCGCGGCGCAGGGCCTGCAGAAATTCCTCGCGATTCAGCGGCACGCGCTCCTTGGTTTCGGCGGGAATGACCTGGCGGTAATTTGGGTAATTGCCCTCGATCAATTTGGTGATGACCAGCACGGAAAATCCCTTGTCGTCCTTCATGGTGAAAGACGCCTGGTTCTCCCCGAACTTGATTTCCAAATCTCCCTTTTCCTGCAGCAGCCGGTTCAATTCGTACACCGCCTTGGCAGGCACGATGAATTCGCCGCCGCTTTTCTCGGCAATTTCCACTTCTCCGTCCACCAGCGCGAGCCGACGGCCGTCCGTGGCCACCATGGTCATTTTGTGGTCTTTAAGACTGATGAAAATACCGTTGAGCACGTAGCGCGATTCGTCGGTGGACACGGCAAAGGAGGTTTTAAGCATCATCGCTTTCACGGTTTCCTGGGGCAGGGAAACTTTCTTGTCGTCTTTGAACTTGGGCAAGGGCGGAAATTCATCCGCTCCCAGTCCGTGAATTTTATAAAAAGAGGAATTGCACCGGATGGTGGTGATGTTTTTATCGTCGGTCTCGATGTCAATTTCATTGCCTCCCAGTTCCCGGACGATGCCAAAAAGCTTTTTAACCGGCACGGTTGTGCTGCCGCCTTTTTTCACCTTGGCTTCAACACTACAGGCGACTGTCACATCCAGATCCGTGGCGGTAAATTCCAAACGGTTTCCCTCGGCGCGCAACAGCACATTGGAAAGAATGGGCAGCGTCGTGCGCGAGCTGACGACATTTTGGACGGCTTGCAGGCCGATGATTATTTGTTCCTTGGCAATAGTGAGGTTCATGCTCGTTTAATAGTATTTCTTTTCCTATGTAAAACTATCCGTATTAAGGGTTGTGAATAACGCAAACAACTTTAATTGTCAAGGCGGCCACTGGGTTTTGTAAAGGAAAGAAAATTGAGATTTGCCGGGTTGCTAAAACAAAGAAATCGAAAAGTGGGAGTTGTCCACTAAGTTCACCGCTCTTTCACAATCATTCCGGGGTTTATTTCCATGTTATGCCCGATGTAAAACACAAGGCAAAAGCCGCCAAAAACTCCATCCGTTTCAAATCACTATCAAAGGAGGAAAAATAAGTGAATTCGTTAACTTGCGGAAAAACCCCATTAAATTTCAACATGCCTTGGGTTGCAATTTCTGATTTACGATTTACGATTTACGCGGTTGCGGGCGAAAAACACCGCAACCCAAAAAAATCCTGAAAAAAATGAGAACGCAGGTCAAAATATGCGGCATTACGAATCTCGCCGACGCAGAGGCTGCTGCCAATGCCGGCGCGGATGCGCTGGGCTTCGTATTTTACAACAACAGCCCGCGGTTCATGACGATTTCCGCCGTCGCCGGCATTTTCAAAAAGGCGCCGCTGCGCATCATGCGCGTTGGTGTTTTTGTGAACGCACCGAAAGATTTTGTTTTGCGGGCCGTCGCGGAATGCGGCCTGAGCCTGCTCCAGTTTCACGGGGACGAACCGCCGGAATTTTGCACGCAGTTTGGGGTGATGAGCATGAAGGCCTTTCGCATCCTCGATGCAGAAACGCTGAAGGAGCTGCCGAAATACTCCACCGACGCCTGGCTGCTTGACGCCTGCTCGGCGGAAAAACCCGGCGGCACCGGCGAAAAATTCAATTGGGATCTGGCCCTCGAGGCGCAGAAATTTGGCCGGGCGATTTTTCTCGCCGGCGGATTGACGCCGGAAAACGTCGCCGACGCGGTGCGCCGCGTAAGACCGTTTGGAGTTGACGTTTCGAGCGGCGTGGAAAGTGCGCCCGGAAAGAAGGATCATCAAAAAATTCGGGATTTCATTGCCAAGGTTCGCAAAGCCTGAGCCAGCCATGAAGCGAATCTGTGTTTTCTGCGGTTCCAACCAGGGCGCCCGACCCGACTACGCCAGCGCCGCGGAAAGAACCGGACAGCTTCTGGCCAAACGCGGATTTGAGCTGGTCTATGGCGGCGGGTGTGTCGGGCTGATGGGCATTCTGGCGAACGCCGTGCTCAAAGACGGCGGGCACGTCATCGGGGTGATTCCCAGATCGCTGGTCATCAAGGAGGTGGTGCATGAAAAACTGCCCGACCTGCGAGTGGTAAAAAACATGCACGAGCGCAAGGCGCTCATGGCTGAATTATCCGACGGTTTCATTGCGCTGCCCGGCGGGTTCGGCACCTGCGAGGAATTTTGCGAGGTGCTGGCGTGGAGCCAGCTGGGGTATCACAAAAAACCGTTCGGCTTGCTGGACGTGGCGGGCTTTTATCGTTTCTTGCTGCAATTTTTTGATCAAGCTGTCGCCGAAGGCTTCATCCGGCCAAAACACCGCGAACTGGTCATGGTGGAGGAAGACGCGGAAAAACTGCTGCGCCGATTGGAAACCTTCCAGCCGCCAAAAGAAGTGAAATGGATCCGGTAATCTCCCAGAAAATTTAACCGCGGAAAAACGCGGTTTTACGCGATGTCAGTCAAGTGCAGAGCACAAAGCGCAAAGCCGGGCTGTTCATTTTTACAGAAAACAAACGGAACAAAGGTTGGGAACATTTTCCTGCTTGGTGTCTTCCGTGGTAAAAGTTTACTTCACCGGCAGGGAAATGCGCAGAGTCGTGCCGCGGCCAAGACGCGATAAAATCCGGATTTGCCCGTGATGGGATTCGATGATGCGGCCGACGATGGCCAGGCCCAGACCGGTTCCCTTGACCTTGGTCGTGCCCAGAACGGTGGTGAAGGCCCGGCGCTGAACTTCTTTGCTCATGCCGTGGCCGGTGTCCTTGAATTCCATGGCCACGTGGGTTGCGCCCGGCAGGCCGCGCGGATTAACGGCTCGGGATTTGATGGTGAGCGTGCCGCCCTCCGGCATGGACTCGGCGGCGTTGAGGATTAAATTCAGAAACACCTGTTCCAGTTGCGTCGCGTCGCCCAGCACGACCGGCAAATCCGGCTGCAACTGGCGGACCAGACGGATGTTTTGATTCGCCAGCTTGTGACGCACTAGCAATCCCAGTTCGTCCACCAGTTCATTCAAATTCAACGGCACGAGTTTTGGCTCCGTGGTGCGCGCAAACGCGAGGATTTGCTCGACGATTTTGTTCAGGTGCTCGATTTTGGCGTCAATGATCCGGGCATCCTTCGCGCGCGGGTCACTGGCGGGAAACGTCAAATCCAGCGAGTGATACAGCAGCTTCATCACCGTGAGCGGATTGCGGATTTCGTGGGCGACCTCGGCGGCCAGCAGGCCGAGCGCGGAAAGCTTTTCATTCTGCCGCAATTGTTCCTCGACGTCCACGACGCGCTCGTAAAGCCGGGCCTTTTCAATCACAATGGCCGACAACGCGGCCAGCGCGCTCAAAATGCTGATTTCCTCGTTGGAAAAACTGTACGGCTGGCCCATGTAAACGCTCAACGTCCCAATCGCCTGGCCGGCAAAAATCAGCGGCACGCTCAACAATGAAACCAGCCCTTCCTGCCGCGCGACTTCGACGTGTTGATAACGGCTGGAGATCTGGACGTTGGCGACCTGCATTGGTTTCTTGCGGCGCACGACCGCACCGAGCAGGCTGTCGTCCACGGGCAGCCGGGGTTTGTTGAGGTAGGCCGCGCCCGCGCCGTGGCTGGCGCGCAAATCGAGCCAGTCGCGGCTTTCATCCAGCATCATCAGCGAACACACCCGGGCACGCATGAGCAGGCACGCTTCGCGCGTGATGACCTGCAACGCGTCGTCCAGGTTCAATGTGGAATTAATCGTCCGGCTCACGCTCGCCAGCGATTCAAACAAATGCGCCTTGAGCCGCAATTGTTCATACAGCCAGGTGTTCTGGATGACCTTGGCCGCCTGGATGGCCAGTTCCTGGAGCAGTTCCTGGTCTTCCGCCGTGAAGGCGTCCGCACGGTCCGAATCCACGTTGAGCACGCCGCGCGTCTCGCCGTTCACTTCCAGCGGCACGGCCAGTTCCGACCGCACGCCGCGCCGGGCCATGACGTAACGCGGGTCTTGCGTCACATCGCCGACGCGCGCGGGTTTGCCGGTGCGCGCGACCCAGCCGGTGATGCCTTCGCCGACGCGCAATTTGAGTCGGGTGGCCGCCGGGGGCAGGTTTTGCGACGCGTGGATTTCCAAAAAGCCGGTGGTGGGATTGATCAAAACCACCGAACCGCCCGATGCGCGCATGACCCGCACCGCCTCGCCCACGATCAGTTGCAGCGCCGCCTGCGGTTCCAGCGTGGAGTGAATGACATTGCTCACCTGATAGAGCAATTGCAGCCGCTCGAAAGGCGACATCAGTTTGGAATGCTCGTCATTCACAATCACTTAAATTCATCGCACGCGCGCAGTCAGCACCAGGCCCGTTGCGCCAAAGAATATATTGGGCAGCCAGGCCGCCAGCCACGCGGGCAGATGGCCGTTGGGGGCCGAGCCGAGCGCCAGGCTGACGGATTGAATCACAAAATAGCTGAAGCAAATAAAGATGCTGCCCGCCACGCCGACGAAAAGATTTCGGCGACCCGAAGCCGCGCCAAACGGAATGGCAATGAGCACCACCACCAGACATGTCCACGGCGCGGCCAGCCGCCCGTAAAATTTCGTGAACAGCCACCGGGAATCGGCAGGCGGCAAATTGGGATGTAATCGCAGGTAACCAAAAACGTCTTTGAGGGGAATATCCGCCTTGCGTACGTTGCGCAGGCCTTGATGGCCGCAGATTTTGATTTCACTCTGAATTTCCGCCGGGGTTTCATCAAATTCCGGCATCGCCAGCAGGTTGGTTTGCAGCAACGGCATGATTTGCGCGGCGGCGTTTGACTGTTCGGACTCCTTCACGTTGAAGAAGGTCCACGCGCCATTGGTGCGAATGGCGCGGTCGGCATGCAGTTGACGCGACGAACCGTCTGGCAGGGTCCAGCTTACGTTGGGACCGGTCATTTCGGTTGTCCTGACCCGGTATTCGTTAAATTGCCAGAAGCGGTGGGCGCGCGCATTGGCAAAACCATGAAATTGATTTTGCATTTCGGCGTCGCCCGGCTTTTGCACGTGCCGGGTCAAAATGCGATTCGCCCAATCCGTGCTGCGGGGCACGCACCATTCGTTCAACCCGAATAAAACGGCGCTCATGACCAGACCGACGATGAAATACGGCACGCACAATCGCCACAAGCTGACGCCCGCGGCGCGCATGGCGGTGATTTCGTTGTGGCGCGCGTGGTTCGTGAGCGTGTAGAGCAGCGCCAGCAACAGTCCGACCGGCAGCACCGTCACCAGGAATTCCGGGGTCATCGCGGCGGAATACTCCAGGACGTCGAGCAGATGCAGTTTGCGTTCCTGCAATTCCTGCAACTCGGTGAAGAGGTCGTAGGAGTTCCAGAAAATCAGGAAGCCGCCCAGGCAATACGCGAGCGGCACAAGCAATTCGCGGAATAAATATCGGTCCAGCAACCGCATGGTGTGGGCAGGGTAAGCGGTGCGAGTCACATGGGGCAAGTTTTGTTGGCGGGGCAGAATGCAAGCCCAAGCCATCTTCTAAAAAATGGTGGGTTGGCAGGGACTCGAACCCTGGACCAACCCCGAAAGCTTTCGGGGCTGCTTTATCGCATGTGGCTTTGCAACAAGGCCAAGGCCAGTCGTGGATTCTTTTTGCGTTTCATCTCCCGTTCCAGAGCGCGTGCTTCGTCAATAGTGGACAACTCCACCGCCGCCATGATTTCCAAGTTGCCACCCAATCGCTTCGTCGAGTGCGCTTGACCATGCCAGTGTTCGTGAAACCGCCGTTCCAGATTGTTTGTTGATCCGATGTAGTGTCGCCCGGAATCGCCGCGCAGAATGTATGCCCAAGCCATTTTTTAAAAATGGTGGGTTGGCAGGGACTCGAACCCTGGACCAATGCCTTAAAAGGGCACTGCTCTACCAACTGAGCTACCAACCCACCAAGGGGCCGAAGATTATCATGTTAAAACAGCCGTGCTGTCACGCAAGGCTTTTTGCGGCGGGATTCCGGTTGTTTTTTACAATTTGTCTTTTGCCAAACGCGGGTTAGATTCTTGGCATCAAAACCGCCACTTATGTGAAATTCTGGGGCGTGCGCGGCTCCATTCCGACGCCGGGACCGACAACCGTGCGCTATGGCGGGAATACGTCGTGCGTCGAAGTCCGTGCCGGTGGAGAAATCATCCTCCTCGACGCCGGGTCGGGACTGCGGGCGCTGGGCCGTTCGTTGATGGCGGAATTCAAGAATCGGCCGCTGAAGCTGACGATGCTGCTCACGCACACGCATTGGGACCACATTCAAGGCCTGCCGTTTTTCGGGCCGATTTATGATTCGCGCTGCCGGCTGCGGATCCTGGGCCGCAAAGGCGCGCGCAAAGGACTGGTCAATGCGCTGACCGGCCAGATGGAAAGCTCCTACTTTCCCATTCCCTTCCACAAACTGCCCAGCAACATCAAAATTGAGGAACTCAAGGATTTCAACTTCAACATCGGCCCGGTGCGCGGACGGGCGCTGCGCGCGAATCATCCCGGCCTGTGCGTCGGCTACCGGCTGGCCTGGCACGACCGTGCGATCGCCTTTTTCCCCGACGCCGAACCGCGCCACGGCGGGGATGATTACGCAATGATCGAATTTGTCCGCAACGCGGACGTGCTCATTCTCGATTCGCAATACGATTCTGCCGAATACCGGCGGCACGCCGGCTGGGGACACGGTTGTGTGGACGA
The DNA here is from genome assembly GCA_963820205.1 of uncultured Verrucomicrobiae bacterium. Lineage (GTDB taxonomy): Bacteria > Verrucomicrobiota > Verrucomicrobiia > Limisphaerales > UBA11358 > UBA11358. The sequence goes on along the minus strand of CAWFZJ010000072.1, from coordinate 6,199 downwards.
TTCGGTGGCGCTCGCGCTGCAAGCCGGGGTCAAACAGCTTTGTTTGTTTCACCACGACCCCGACCACGACGACAAACGCATTGACGCCCTGGTCAAACACGCGCGCCGGCTCGTGGCGAAACAGAAGGGGAAATTGCGAGTGGACGCCGCGCGCGAGGGGATGACGATCAATCTGTCCGAAAAATCCGGGCGCTGAACTGGCAGTGCTTCAAGATAAAGCATACAGATCTGGAACGTTTTGCATGATGGTGAGATTACAAGACGTTTCAGGAGAAGATAGCGACACGCTCACAATGTTCGTGAGTATTCCTTAGCTAGACGGGAATGGCATTTTTAGACGATTGTCGTGTTTTGTGCCATTGGAGTGCTATGAACGATAACGAATTTCAAACACCGAGACGTTCAGTCTCCTTCTCAACGAGCCATTGTCATCGCTTCAATCGCATGTTTTGTTTCTTTGATATTGGTTTATTGGATCGCACGACCTGCGGTAGCGATAATCGAAGTTGGTCGGGCCGAATTGTTCGATTTTTGCAATCATCCCAGTTACTCAGTAACTTTGTTATCATTCTATTATCGGCAGTTACTGGCATCTGGGAGTATTAGCGGAGCAGCAAACAGAACATGTTCTTCGCTTTAGCTATCGTGTCTTATTTTTTGGGGTGAAGTAATTGCCATTGGATTTATGCTTTGCATAGTACATGTTTTGTTTGAAGGGACTGGTGACGAGATCATTGAAAATTATATTCAGAGCCTCCTCACCGGTCTTCGCACCAAGTGCTACGACCTGCAGCGTTGGTTCCTACCAATTATTTTGGTTTCTCGCCGTAGTTGATGGCCATCGCGCCGCCGAGGAAATTGATGACGCGCACATTCACCAGCTTCAGCTCGCGCATTTTGGCCGCGACGGCCGGCTGCGCCGGATACTGTTTCAGCGATTCGAGGATGTAGGCGTAGGCGTCCGCGTTGCCGCAAAAAATCCAGCCCAGCAGCGGCACGGAGCATTTCAAATGGGCAAAATAAATCCCGCGCCAGAGGGCATTGGCGGGCTTGCCAAAATCGAGCACCACCAGCCGCGCGCCGGGTTTGGCGACGCGGTGCATTTCGGCCAGACCTTTTTCCCAACTCGTCAAATTCCGCAAACCGTAACCGACGGTGACAACATCGAACGAGGCGTCAGGAAATGGAATTTGCAGCGCGTCGCCCGGCATGAATTTCAAATTTGAGATTTGAGATTTGAGATTCCGTTGTCGCCGGGCTTCGGCGATTTCCAGCATCGCCGGGCTGAAATCCATTCCGGTGACATCCGCACCGCGCCGCGCGAGCGCCAGCGCGAGGTCGCCGGTGCCGCAGCACAAATCGAGCGCGCGATTCCCGGGCTGCACGGCGGCGAGTTCGATGACGCGGCGTTTCCAGCGCCGGTGCAGGCCGAAGCTTTGCACGTCGTTGAGCAAATCGTAGCGCCGCGCGATGGCGGCAAAAAGGTCGTTGACCTTCGCGGCGCGTTGTTCGCCCGGGGCGCAGAACAGGTTGCTCACGCGGCCAGTTTAGCACAGGAGCGGGCGAAAAAGTCAAAAATGCATCAAATTACTTTGCTTCAGCGGAGGGGTTTGGTAGCTTCGCATAACATTGGCCGTCAGAAAAACACGAATTGTTGCAGAGCCGTAAAAAATTATGAACGCCGGAACTTCGGCCGCGCCGAAAAAGAAAATTTTGGTGGTGGATGACAACGAAGTCATCCTCAAGACGGTTTCCTTGAAGCTGCAAGGCTGCGGTTATCAAATTATCACCGCGCTGGACGGCACCGAAGCCGTTGCCGCCGCGCGCAAGGAATCTCCCGACTTGATTCTGCTGGACATCAACTTTCCGCCGGACGTGGACGGCGTGCCGTGGGACGGTTTTCGCATCATGGATTGGTTTCATCGCCTGGATCCGGCGAAGAAAATTCCCATCATCATCATCACCGGCCTGGAAGAGATTGAAAACTAAGGAGCGCGCCGCTGCCAGCGGCGCGGTGGCGTTTTTCCACAAGCCCATCAACCACGACGACTTGCTCAAGGTGGTCCGGACGACGTTGGAGGGGTCGGGCAATCAGGCCTGAAATCCGCCTTGCAAATCCGGCCGGTTCGCATAACCTGCTTCTTGTCTTCAGGAAGCGAGCGTAGCTCAGCCTGGTAGAGCATCACGTTGCCAACGTGAGTGTCGAGGGTTCGAATCCCTTCGCTCGCTCCATTATTTTCAGGCCTGCCGCCAGTGCCTCGGCTTTTGCATCAGCCCGGGGCTTGCGCTCCGCTTGTCATCCCGCGTCCCGTCCAAAACTTCCCCCCGCTGCTTTTCCGTTCCATCGGACGCGGACAAGAAAAATAATTTCAAAAGAATCACTTGTTCAAGAATTTTGCCGATGTGCCATCATGCGAGAAACCGATGAAGGCTGCGGTTCGGGCTTGAAAACCAGCCGGCTTGGCTTTCAATCTGTTGGTGTGGCCGACAATTTGCAACCGCCAGGGAACGCGCGGCGTTTTCTCGGACGCCTTCTCCCGCTGCGGGCGGCGGATGTCCAGCTCCATCGCATCTGCGATGATCTGAGCGGCGTGCTGATTTTCCCGATGGTCATCTTCAGTCCGTGGGCCTTCGGCACAACGCAACCCTGGTCCATCTGGACGATGAACATGGCCGGTGTCGCACTGGGGATTTTGCTGCTGGCAAAACTGTTCGTCCGGCAGGGGAAGGGTTTCCGCCCGCCGCGCTGGGAAAACTTCTCAAAACATTCCGGGAGGACTTCGCGCCACCGGGATCCGCTGGCGCGGCTGCTCACGCGAACCCTCGCCGGCTTGACGGTGGCGATTTTGCTTTATTGCCTGACCAGCGCCTGGAATGCCGCCGCCACTTACAATCCCGGCACGCGGCTTTTTGAATATCACCATTGCCTGCGCTGGCTGCCGCGCAGCCTGGACAGCCACCGCACCTGGTCCGCGTTTTGGATGTATCTGGGATTGGCCGGTTCGTTCTGGGGAATCCGGGACTGGCTGCTGGGCATGACCATCAATGAGGAGCACGTCCTTCACCGCGACGATGAAAACGAGAAGCCTTCGCCGATGCTGCCGGAACGGTTGCGCCGTCTGCTTTGGCTGCTTTGCGTCAATGGCGCGGCGCTGGGCGTGGAATCCATCGTCCAGCGCGTGTTGGGTTCGGGGAAACTGCTCTTTGTGGCAGAAACGCAAATAAATAAAGACGCCTTGGACCAATTAGGTCCCTACGCTTATCGGTCCAACGCCGCGCAATACTTCAACCTGCTCTGGCCGTTGTGCCTCGGCTTCTGGTGGACGCTGCACCGCACCGGCGGTTTGCGCGGCAAGGCCCATCACCTTCTGTTGCTCTGCGCGGCGATCATGGCGGCTTGCCCGGCCATCTCGACCAGCCGCGGCGGCGCGCTGGTCGCCGCGGGCATCTTGATTCTGGCGGCGGTGCTCCTGACGGTGACGAACCTGTTCGCGCGGACCTGGCGGCTGGCCGGCCGGCGGGCGCGATGGGGAACCACCGCCATCCTTGCGCTTTTTTTCACGCTTGCGGTGGCGTTGAGCTGGTATTTCGGATGGGCTGCGCTGGAACCGCGCCTGGAACAAATCCCGGAAGGTTTTCAGAACCGCGAAGAAATGTATGACATGGCCCGGCCCATGGCCGGGGATTATCCGCTCTTCGGCACCGGGCCGGGAACGTTTGGGACCGTCTTTCAGCTCTACCGTATCTCCGACGCGACCTACTGGCCGGAACAGTTGCACAACGACTGGCTGGAAACCCGCATCACGTTCGGCTGGTTCGGAATGTCGCTATTGCTGGCGGCCCTGGCGTGCGCGGTCCTGCGCTGGTTTGCGCCGGGCGGCATCCGGGGCGGACGGCGGTTTGTGATTCTGGCTTGGCTGGCGCTGGCGGGGTGCCTGGTTCACGCGCGCTTCGATTTTCCATTCCAGATCCATTCCATCGTTTTTCTTTTCCTGCTGATTTGCGCGGTGCTGTTCAGTCTGGGCCGGCGGCCGGGCGGTTCGCGGCGGTGAAACTCCGGATCACAAAATTCCCGCGCGATCGTCGCCTTCCTTGACGAGAACACTGGCCGGCACCTCGATTGTCGTCTGCCGCCCCAGGAATTCCATCAGCACCGCCACGCGCTCACGCCCGGGCATGACGCGCGAGACGACGGCGCGCAGTCCGCACAGCGCGCCCTCGGCAATCTGCACGGCATCACCAGGCGCCAGTTCCACGGTGACAGTGTGCAGTTCGTTTTCGCCGACGGCCCGCCGCAATTCCTCGATGACGCCGCCGGGAACGGTGGGCCAGCGTTCGCCGAAGTGGACGACGCGGCGGACGCCGCGCGCGTGCTGCACCAGCCGCAGCGAGGCCCGCCAGTCGAACCGCGCGAAAAAATAACCGGGGAACAGCGCCTCCGTCGCCCACACCGCGCCCCGGCGCGTCGCGCGCTTGAAGCGGATGCGCGGCAGGAAAACCGCGATTTCGTTGAACTGCCGCAGGTGCGCCGCGGCGATGTGTTCGTGCTTGGGCTTCGAGCGCAGGCAGAACCAGCATGAACTTTCGGGCGGAGTCATGGACGGAAGAACTCCCGCGCCCGGTCAGGGCTTGTAATAGTCGCTGTAACGGTGATAGTAGTAATAATCGCCCGATGTCGCGCGCACGGAATTGAAGACCAGGCCCAGGACGCGCGACTTGCGCTGATACAGCATGTCCAGCGCCGCCCGCGCCACCCGCGCGGAGGTGTGTTCGGCGCGGATGACAAAAATGACGCCATCCACCCGCGGGGCGAGGCTGGTCACGTCGTCCGCCACCATGACCGGCGCGGTGTCAAACAACACGTAGTCGTATTCCTTGTTCGCCTCCTGCAGGAATTTTTCCATGACCGGCCCGATGAAAAGTTCGCTGGAATTCTGCGTGGTCACGCCGCACGGGAGCAAACGCAAATTCGGCACGTTGGTTTCCTTGACCGCCGGACGCCAGTCGGTCTTTTGGGTCAGCGCCTCCGACAGCCCCACGTCGGCCTGGAGGTTGAACCGTTTGTGCAGGGTGCCTTTGCGCAGGTCGGTGTCCACCAGCAACACCCGCGCGCCGCCCATCGCCAGGGTGATGGCCAGGTTGGCGGCGGTGATGGACTTGCCGTCGTTGGGCACGGCGCTGGTTATCAGCAGGGTGTGCGGGCCTTTGCCCATCGCAGCCATGTAAAGCAGCGACGAACGCAAGTTGCGATAAGATTCCACAAAGGGATGACGTTTGTCGTCCGGCTGCATGAGCGGCAGGATGCCACCCCGGATGTCCTTTCTCTCTCGCGGAATCTGGCCCAGCACATCTTCGTCGAACAAATCCTGCAGTTCGGTGAAACTGTTCATGCGGTCGTCCACCCGCTCCAGCAACATCAACACCACCAAACCAAAAACCAGGCCGAGCACTCCGGCAATGGCCAGCCCCTTCGGGATCCGCGTTTTATCCAGAAAGGCCTCGCAGGCCGGTTCGTAAATGGTGACGGTTTCCGGGTTGATGTCCTTGTTGACATCGAGCGTTTCCAGAGTGGCGAGCAGGGAATCGTAAAGGGCTTGAATGCGGTCAGCTCTGGCTTTCAAGCGCTGGTATTGCAAGCTCTTGCGGCTCAGTTCGATGTTTTGCCGTCCCCATTGTTTGATTTCGGCTTGAACGTTGGTGATTTGCAGCGCCAGGGCGCTTTTCTTGGCCTCCAATTGCTCGACGTTCTGGTCGCGATAAATACCCAGCAACAGTTGGTATTGATCAATCTCCTGGCCCAAGGCGTCCAGGGCCGGATGCGCGGGTTTCAGAAATTCGCCAAACCGTTTCTGCTCCGCTTGCAGCAGCAGGATTTGTTGTTTGATGGTCAGATACGTCATGCCGATGGTGCTGGGGGCAAACAGTCCGGATTGACTGGCCAGGCCGGCGTTGACCAGCAAACCGCCGGTAGTTCCCTGATTCGCTGCCGGATAGGCCCCGGCCATTGCCGGCGCTGCGCTTTGTTCCAACAGCAGGTTTTGATCAAGCGTCATGGACTGGAGCAGCGCGTATTCCGAGTTCGCCTCGGCCAGTTGTTGATAGAGCAGGGACAGATAATTTTCGACGCCGCTGGCTTCCTGCAACAGAGCGGCGTCGTTGGTGCTCATGAAGGCGATAATCCGGTCGTCAATGTTTTGGA
>CAWFZJ010000071.1:0-11287 GCA_963820205.1 uncultured Verrucomicrobiae bacterium | reverse complement strand
CCCGGACAATTTCCGGAAACAAGGCCGTGGTTGTGAGCAATCCAACCATCGCTCCGCCCAGATGGGCGTCGTGTCCGATATTCGTTTGTTTCTTCCGCCCGCCGTAAAACTCGGAGACCAGGAAAAGGATGGCATAAATCCAGCCGGGGATTCCCACCGGCACGAAAAAGAAATAAATCCGGCTGCCCGGGAAAAGAAACACCGATGAAAAAATGATCCCGCAAACGCCTCCGGATGCGCCCAGGGAAAAATACTCGTGATGACGATGCAGATACAACGAAAGCAGGCTGCCTCCGATGATGCCCGTGAAATAGATCAGAACGAAACGCCCGGCCCCAATGGCCGGCTCCATGTTTTCCGCGAACAAATATAGACTGAACATGTTGAAAAACAGGTGCTGCCAGTCCGCGTGTAAAAATGCCGAAGTGACGACGCGGTAATACTCCTTGTCTGCCAGGATTGACTGCGGTGAAAAGATAAGTTTGCCCTTCAACGCACTGTTATTGAACGCCAGAAAGGAAACAACGCCGGTGACGATGATAATCAGCAGCGCGGCGATGGGGGAAGCCATGGACATCGGATTAATAATTCATTTCAGCGCTCAGGCAGGCTAACCGCGAACCATGCAAACCACACGAAAAAAAGTGGACCCGTTTGAAACAAATCTTGTTTCCCATCGTTGGACAAGCCGATGCGCTTTTGTTAGCCTGCTCGTGACAAATGAGCAATCCAAGCAACGAAAAGCCGCCGTCGGCCGCCCCGTCCGATTTCATCCGCGACATCGTCGACAAACACGTCGCCGAAAAGAAATATCCGCGAATCCACACCCGCTTCCCGCCGGAGCCGAACGGCTACCTGCACATCGGCCACGCCAAGAGCATCTGCCTGAATTTCGGCATCGCGCGCGAGTTCGGCGGCATCTGCAACCTGCGCATGGACGACACCAACCCGACCAAGGAAGACGTCGAGTACGTGGACTCCATCACCGAAGACGTGAACTGGCTCATCAGCGCCTGGGCCGACCAAAATCTCGGCCTCAAACCCAAGGGCAAAACGCCCGAAACCGTCACGTCAAACGGCAAGCCGGACTTTTATCTGGCAGCAGTTACGGGAACATCCAACATCCAACATCCAACATCCAACATCCAAGTTGAACCGTTCTACGCCAGCGACTACTTCGACCAGATTTACGAATACGCCGTTGCGCTCATCAAAAAAGGCAAGGCCTACGTCTGCGACCTGACGCCGGACCAGACGGACGAATACCGCCGCAACGCCAAGGAAAGCCCGTTCCGCAACCGCCGCGTCGCGGAAAATCTCGACCTGTTCACGCGGATGAAAAACGGCGAGTTCCCCGACGGCACACGCACGCTCCGCGCGAAGATTGACGTGGCCGCGCCGAACATCTGGATGCGCGACCCGCTCATCTACCGCATCCGCCACGCCGAGCATCATCACACCGGCGGCAAATGGTGCATTTATCCGATGTACGATTTCGCCCATTGCCTGAGCGATTACCTGGAAGGCATCACGCACAGCATTTGCACGCTCGAATTCGAGGTGCACCGCCCGCTGTACGACTGGATTCTGGAAAACCTGGACCTGCCGCGTCCCCTGCCCCATCAATACGAATTCGCGCGCCTCAGCCTCACCTACACCATCATGAGCAAACGCAAGCTCATGCAGCTCGTGAACGAAAAACTCGTCACCGGCTGGGACGACCCGCGCATGCCCACCATCAGCGGCATCCGGCGGCGCGGCGTCACGGCGGAAGCCCTGCGCGCGTTCGCCTACAACATCGGCATCACCAAATACAACGGCCTCACCGACGTGGCCGTGCTGGAATTTGCCATCCGCGAAGACCTGAACCAGCGCGCCCTGCGCCGCCTCGCCGTGCTCCGGCCCATCAAGGTCGTCATCACCAATTATCCCGAAGGCAAGATCGAGGAGCTCGACGCCGTCAACAATCCCGAGGATGAAACTGCGGGCAAACGGAAAATTCCGTTCAGCCGCGAACTGTACATCGAGCAGGACGATTTCAAGGAAGTGCCACCGCCGAAATATTTCCGGTTGAAACCTGGCGGCGAAGTCCGGCTGAAATACGCCTACATCATCAAATGCGACGAAGTGGTGAAGGACGCCGCCGGCAAGATTGTGGAACTGCGCTGCACCGCCGACCTCGACAGCAAGAGTGGCGGAGCCACGAGCACGCGCAAAGTCAAAGGGACAATTCACTGGGTGAGCGCCGCGCACGCCGTGGACGCCGAAGTGCGCCTCTACGACCGCTTGTTCACCGAAGCCGAGCCGGAAAAGAGACAGGACGCGATTTCAAATCCGTGCTCAACCCGCACTCGCTGGAAGTGGTGACGGCGAAATGCGAGCCGAGCCTGAAAGACGCGAAGCCGGAGCTGCGCTATCAATTCGAGCGCCTCGCCTATTTTGCTTTGGACAAGGACAGCGACCCGACCGCCAACCCTCACTGTTTTCAATCGGACGATCACGCTGAAAGACGCTTGGGCGAAGGAAGCACAGAAAGGGTGAACTCAAAGATGAGCGTCGAGAAAACATTGGAAAAGCTGCTGCGCGGAGAATCCGATGCCAACATCCGCTTTGAAGAGCTTTGCCATTTGCTTCAGGCCAAAGGTTTTCGGATGCGCGTATCGGGCAGCCATCATATTTTCACCCAGCCTGGTGTGTTGGAGCGCATCAATCTCCAGCGCGAAGGCCCAAAGGCAAAACCATATCAGGTTCGACAAGTGCGAAAGATTCTGGCAAACTACAGAATGTTATGAAACAGAACCGCTACGAGATGATCATCTGGTGGAGCGCGGAAGACGGCGCCTACGTGGTGGATGTGCCGGAGCTTCAGGGCTGCATGGCTCACGGCTCGACGCGGCAGGAAGCCATCAAAAACGCCGAGGATGCCATCAAGTTCTGGCTCAAGACCGCGAAGGACGACGGCCTGGAAATCCCGCAGCCACGCGGGCGGCTGGTTTTTGCGTGACCGCCAATGTGTGAAACCGAATCTGAAAGACGCGAAGCCGGCGCTAGGAGTGCAAGCGCTCGGAATTTGGATTGGCCGACTGTTCGGGCAGCACAGCGCTCACACGCGGGCGGCAGAATTGCTGAACGACGTTCAGCAGCTCGGGAATCTTGATTGGTTTTTGGATGTAGTCCACTGCCCCGGCAGCCAGACAACGCTCTCGGTATTCCCCCGGGTCAGCCCCGGACATGACGATCACGGGAATGTTATGGGCATTGGGTCCGCCCATGCGTTGGAGCCAATGCATAATCCGAAACGCATCCCAAGTGTTGCCGCTCATGGCGGCATCGGGCGGAAAGAAAATATCAAGCAGGATGAGGTCCGGCTCCTGCCAGTTCACAATGTTGAAGGCTTCGGGACCGTCAATGGCGGTAAACACCTGGTAGCCTCTGGGTTCGAGGGCCAACGACAACACTTTCAGGATTACTGGATTGTCATCAACAACCAGTATTTTGCTGTTGGAAAAACTCGACGCCATAACAACTAATTGAATATATGTCTTCCGCCAGTAAAAGGAAAGATAAATCTTCGCAATTTTCCCCGCCTTCTGAGACGCCAGCCGGCCGTTTCGAAGCTCCAGAGTGAAGGCAGACGCCCCCCTCGGCTCACCGCCTGCAAACAGACAATTCCAGCCGGGACGGCGGCGCTACCAGAGTTGCCGCCGTTGCTTTGCGGCTTTGCGTCTTCCCCTCTTTGCGTTAAATTTGTCAATTCAATGGCGGATGAATCGTTCAAAGAGTTTGTGCTGGACCAGCTTCGCGCGTTGCCGGACGTGCGCGCCCGGGCGATGTTTGGCGCGCATGGACTGTATCAAAACGAACATTTCTTCGGGATCTTGGACGAGGGCCGGCTGTTTTTCAAAACGGACGCGCAATCGCAGGCTGATTACGTGGCGCGCGGCATGGAACCGTTCACTTATGAATCGAAAGGACGCACGCTAACGATGAGTTATCATGAAGTGCCGCCGGACGTGCTGGAAAATGCGCTGGAACTGGTTGCCTGGGCGAGCCAGGCAATCGCGGTAGCCGCCCGCAGCGGCAAGTCTCCCAAGGCATCCGGAACAAAGCGCATCCGCAAGCCTTCCAGGAAATAATCCGCTTTTGATTTGGGAAACTTCCCTGCCCGCCGGCGGAATTTTTCGGCGCGGCGCTTTTGGCAGCAACGGTCTGTGACCGTCGCCATGTTCCGCCGCTCACAGAGCGCCGCTACAATCTATTTTTTGTAATGGCAGATATAGGCCACATCGGTTGCGGCTTCGACGTCGAAAGACGCATGAGCCGGAACCACAAAAAACTGGCCCCTGGCAAACGTCTGCCACGCGGCACCCGGCAGTTTTGCCTTCAACGTGCCGGCAACAATTTGCATCCGCTCTTCCGAATCGGTCTTGAAGGTATATTTGCCCGGCTCGATGACGCCGGCTGTGGCCGGGCCTTCCGAGGTGTTCACGGCCAGACTTTGAACTTTTCCGTCAAAATATGAATTATGTTTCATGACGGATATAATTGCCGGTTCGAAGGCAAATGGCAATCCGGCAACCGGCAACGGAACGCCGCATTCATGCGGCAGCGATTCCGCAAGTTGAAATCCTGCCGGATAAATCCGGCGTTCCTGCCGAAACGATGCGACTGGACATGTTTTTGCATCAAGGTGCGCCTGCGGCGGACTTGTGTTTCCCCGCCGGTACGCGTAGAACACTGCGCACATGACGGTGAATGACGAAAAAAACAGTCCGGATTCATCCTCCAAGCGGGCCGCGCGACTCAGGATGATTGGCATCATCGTGCTGGTGCTGGGACTTGGCGGCGCGGGCGTGGTCTATTGGCTGGGCACTCGCTCGCCGGATGCGATGGATGATCTTTCCATGGTGGGATACAACAAGGCCCGGACGCGGCAGATGGGAATGCTCTACGGCAAAATGGGTCCGGTCATTGAGGAGTGGTTTGATGACCTGAAACAGCCCGGCACACAGGCGGAAATCTTCGTCGTGGTTTCAATCCTCGCAGCGGCCGGGTGCTTTTACTTCGCCCGATGGTTGGGCCATGACGACGAACCACGCTGATGGAACCAGCTTGCATAGCGGCCGCCCGGCTGCAACCGGTCAAACAATTATTGTGACAATTTGCCGGTGTTGATTGGCATGAACGGCATGCTTTCACAGTGATTCGGGGCCATGCGCGTTGCGTTCGCTGGAAACCTAAAGCTTGGGCAGCGCCGGCGCGCCACCATTTACCGTTGGCGCGGGTTTGCCCGGAGGAGTGCCTTTTGCCGCGTCTTCCTTGCTTATGAGTTCAGTGTAGCTCTGCTGTTCCACTTCGGCTTCCTCGATGGTCTTTCTGAGGGATTCGAGTTTGCTTGAGAGGGTGGCCTGTTCATTGGCCAGATGCTCGGCCAGTTCCGCGATATATACCGGCAGTTTTTGGCCCCTCGGATCGCGTGCCATGAATTCCCCCAGATCCTTCACGTGTTCGCGTATCAGATTGCCGACATGGATGATATTGGCGATCTTGGATTGCTTTACCTGGTCGGAAACCAGGCTGGCGGAGACATCGGCATCCTTGAGCATATTGCCCACGTTGCGCAGCACACTGGCGGCGATCTCCACCATCCCCGCGTGGCGGGAGGCGGCAAGGAGTTCCTTTTGCGTTTTCTCGATTTCCGCCTCCATTTGTTTGCGTCCGTCAATTTCCGCTTGCAGTTCCTCAATGGCCCGGGTCAGGTGCGCCGTTTTCTTTTTGATTTCGGATTCCAATTCGTCCCGCAAACGTTTTTCCTCGCGCTCCAGCCGCAAACGCTCTTTCAGCAAGGTTTCAATGTGGACCATGCCGGTGAGCATCAGCAGCGATATGAGCGAATACATCACTTCAACCTCGATTCCCAACGGCACGCCGGCATTGAACAACGTAATGGATTGAAACAAGTGAAGCAGTGCGAGCAGCGAAAAAGCCCAGAACAGCGACCAGCCCACGCGTGCCGTCCCGAAGAGCCGGTTTAGTCGCAGGGCGTAGCCGGCAACGACGAATTGCAGCACGCTGGCGATTAAGCTCATGGCCTCGGTTAAATTAGAATTAGAATTCATGCGCCCCCCTTTGTGCGATGGCGGCAGCGCCATCTTCTGAGGCCTGGCCACGTCCAGAATATAGACATGTCATGCCCTCATCTTGTGAGTATTGTCTCTTATCGTTGGTTCGCATTACAAACACAAGCGAATTAAAGCATTTGGAAGGCCAAGTGTGAACTGCTGACACCGACGCTCCGGCGCATTGCCGGACGATTTGGAAAACGCGGCGTAACTCGTCGCGCGTGCGAGCACGCGATCCCGGTGGCGGAAAATAAATTGAACAGGCGCAAGACTGGAAAGTCCAAATAACGTCCGTCGCCGGTTGTTGTCGCCGTTTGTTTTAACTTGCGGCGACCGGGCGACAGTGTTTTGTTAAACTGAGTCCAGTTTCAAATATCAACCATGAAAAATAAAATTTTTGTCATTCTTGGAATCGCATTGCTGTTGCTGTCGGGGCAACGCGCCTTCCCCGCCGACGCCACGGTTGAACTCAAGAACCTGGTTGGGAAAATCAAGGCCGACATGAGCGCCGGCAAAACGAATCCGAGTGATCTGGCCGATGACCTGAAGCAATTCGACGTTCTGCTGGCTGAACACCAGGGCGAAAAGACGGATGCCGTGGCCGGGATTGTGTACACGAAAGCCATGTTTTATGATCAGGTTCTTCACGATCAGGCAAAAGCCGCCGAACTCGTAAAGCAACTCAAGCATGACTTCCAGGGAACTGAATTCGTCGCCGGGCTGGAAAAACGCGAAGCGGCGCAGTTGGCGGCCGAAAAAATGCGGGCTTCACTGGTGATAGGAACAACGTTTCCCGACTTCAGCGAAAAGGACGTGACCGGCAAACCCATTTCCATCGCCAACAACAAGGGCAAGGTGGTGCTGATAGATTTCTGGGCGACGTGGTGTGTGCCGTGCCGGGCTGAACTGCCCAATGTCCTTGCCGCCTACAGCAAATACCACGACAAAGGATTTGAAATCATTGGTGTAAGCCTCGATGAGGATCAGGCGAAACTCATTGGTTTCATCAAATCCATGAACATGACCTGGCCGGAATTATTTGATGGGAAAGGCTGGCAAAACAAGCTGGCGGTGAAGTATGGCATTGAAAGCATCCCAGCCACCTACCTGCTCGACGGCGAAGGCAAAATCATCGGCAAGGATTTACGCGGTGCAGAGCTGCAAGCCGCCGTGGCCAGGGCACTGACGAAAAATTAATCTTCCAACAAGTTTGTGCTTGATCGGCCCGCTGCATTGTGGAGTTGGGCGCGGGTACAGCACCCTGAACGCGCCCCGGCTAACTTTAACCACATTTTTTGACTGCATTTCGAGGCTGGACATAACTCGTGATATTTCCATAATGTCCACCAATCAATGTCCGCCATTTATATATGAAAGAAATACTAAGTATTCCATCCGCCCAGTTAAAACGCATCGTCGCGTTGAAGGAACAAATCGAGAAGTTGCAGTCGCAGCTTCAGGCCGCCGTCACTGACTCTGCTCCGGTTGGAAAAGCGGCTCCCAAGAAACGCACCATGAGCCTGGCGGCCCGCAGAAAAATCGCCGCCGCCGCCAGGGCGCGCTGGGCCAGGGTCAAAGGCACAGCCAAAGCAGCTCCTAAAAAACGCACCATGAGCCTGGCGGCCCGCAGGAAAATCGCCGCCGCTGCCAGGGCGCGCTGGGCCAAAGTCAGGGCCGCCAAAAAGGCACAGTAAGCGGCTGCCCGGCCGATTTTTCCGTCACCCGACGGAGGGTAAAGCCGCGGCCACAATTTCCGGAATGTCCAGCAGCCGCCTGCTGCGGGGAGTATGTTGTTTAGTCGGAACGATGCGGTTAAACGCGACGGGCCGGCAATAAATTGCAGTGCAGGACAGGCGTCGCGCCTGTCTCAATTTCACTTGCTATTTGATGTTCCTCATCCGTTCTGCAAAACAACTCTCTTGAAGCTGATAATCCAAGGTTAGAGACAGCGCGATGATTGTCCTGCTGATTGGTTGCAATCCCCACTTATATTTCTGCACTTGTCTGAACTGCAATTCGCTCTATTTTCTGGCGCAGGTTGGCGGGGTGTACGATGTGTTCCCGCCAGCCGCTCCGCCATGCCGGCCAAGCCGCCAACGATGTGAGGTGGTTTGGCATTTGCGAAGACATCGCAAGGAGTTTCGACCCCCGTCACACGCGTGCCGATTCTGGCAACGGTAGTTCCGGCGTTAACTGCTTTAGTTGATACCGCGGGACCAGTTGTGTCAATGCCAGTGGGAACATTGCGGCCAATATTTTGCCACAGAATAGGAGGAGGATGGCGGCAAACAACAGACTGGCCCAGATCTTCAATTGCATCCCGGGTCGGCGGAGAACCAGGGCGGCGTGTTGTTTCCGCCACTTACCAAGTGACAGGATCGGAGCCGCCAGCAGAATCAAACCCATCCCAAATTGAAACGCCAGGAAGATCCAGACAAATCCCGGAATGGAACCTCCGGTTTTGACCGGCGTGCCTTCCATTGGCAAACGGGTGAGGTTGAAAAGAATGCCGGCTTCACCGAGATAAGGAGCGTCGGCGGCATTGGAAAGCAGCCGGGGAAAGAGGCACGTGCCATTCGGAAGCGGCCAGGAAGCCACCAGCATCTCCGCCGTGAGCGGACAGGCCTGTTCAAAATGTCCATTCACCCGCGCCGCTCCGACGCCAAAGGCGCAGGCGGCACAACCAAAGCCTTTAAGCACCGGTCCGGAATCCACATCAATGTACCAGTCGTTGTGAGGCCGGTCGTTGGGAAACTCCCGAAATCCGGCGCAGGTCCAGGTTTCCTGCCAGAAGTAGTGCGAGTAAAGGTCATACCATTGGCGCGCCGGTTCCGGCCAGATTTCCGGGGAGAACAATGACACATATGAATTGCCACAACCACGGGTCGAATCAATCGGTTCTCCGAGGGAAGCAGCAGCGGCGTACGGGACCAGTCCCCGGCGATCCAAAGCTTTGCCTCGAAAACCCCGGATGGCGCGATGGGTGAAGTCTGAATGATCGGTGCCCAACACCTTGTCCGCACGGTGGATCATCGCAATCGCGGTCAGCACGTCGCCCGGATAGCACTCGTTGGGATAGTCATCCAGCAATCCATGTCGGCTGGCATCCAGTTCCGCAGACAAACTGTCGGCCTGGTCCTTCAGCAGAGCCAGATATTGGCCGTCGCCAGTAAGCCGCACATGACTGGTTAGCGCGGCAATGACCAGCATCCGGTAAAATACGTTCTCCCTTTTTAAATAATTTTCACCCCAATGAATTTTGACCCAGTTTGCCTGCTTGGGGTCAATAACCAGCCGGGTTGCGGCTTCGATGGCGCCTTGCGCATAAACCTTCGGCGCGATGGCAGCCCCGTGATCTTTTTCCCATGCGTCTTGAAGTGATTCCGTGGCCCAAAGATAGAAGACCGAGCCGAACAGGGGCCATTCGGTTCCCGAAATGTTGCGGGTGGAAAGCTGGGTGGCGCGCGGGGAGTCGAGCCGCTCCCTGGCCCACCGCTCAAATTGGGGCGTCAAGGCCCGGTGCAGCCTCCACGCCGAGCGGGGAATCCCGCCGGAACGAATGCCCGGATCCGACAAATCGCGGACGACCGTAACTCCAGGCATCAAAAAAAAGAACAGCGAGAACAGGATCAAAACGGCGGCATTGAAATAACGGCAAAGTCTGATGGCTTTTTGTTCCGAAGTGCTCATAAATGAAGAAAACGAATTTCAACTTTCATCAAGCATTTGTTTAACGACATTATGCGCCTTCGGAAAGCGTTCTTTTTGAGAAACGTGGCTCCGAACCTGCCCGCCGCGCCGCGCCGCGCCGGTTTCCGATTGCCAACTCACGGCCAACCCGCTATTAATTCCCCCGGCAATGGAGTTTGCCAAACCCTGAAGGGTGAACTGCCTGATGTTCAGCGCTGATGACTCCTACCAAACCGCATTGGTGGGAGTTTGTTTATGCACGAGAACATTTGGTTTGTGGCAGCCATCTGGATGGGGCTGGCGTTCGCGGCCAGCTTGATTTCCATTCGCGCCGGCATTTCCGTGGCGCTCATCGAAATCCTGCTCGGCGTCCTCGCGGGCAACATTCACTTCGCCGGCGGCCAGCATATCCTGCAAACAACCGACTGGACGAACTTTCTCGCCATGCTCGGCAGCGGCGTGCTGACGTTTCTGGCGGGCGCGGAAATTGATCCGGTTTCGTTGCGCGCCAATCTGCGCGCCAGCATGGCGATTGGCGTGCTGTCGTTTTTGCTTCCGTTTGCCTGCGTGTGGCTGTTCGCGCAATTCGTGCTCGGCTGGCCGCTGCCTCAGGCGCAAATCGCCGGCATTGCGTTGTCCACCACGTCGGTCGCCGTCGTTTACGCGGTGATGATCGAAGGCGGTTTTGGGCAAACGCCGATGGGCAAAACGATCCTGGCGGCGTGCTTCATCACGGATTTGGGGACGGTGCTGGCGCTCGGCTCGCTGTTCGCCGACTTCAACGTCTGGCTGCTCGTTTTCGTGGCGGTGACGGCGGTAATGTTGTGGCTCATGCCGAAGTTTACGCAGTACATCATCACCAAACTTGGCGCAACGCGCGTGAGTGAGCCGGAGGTGAAATTCATTTTCTTCGTGCTGTTTTTCCTGGGCGGCCTCGCGTCCACGGCCAAAAGCGAAGCCGTGTTGCCCGCGTATCTGGTCGGCCTCGTCGTCGCGGGCGTGTTTTTGCGCGACAAAACACTGGTGCATCGGATGCGCAGCATCGCGTTCACGATCTTCACGCCATTTTATTTCATCAAGGCGGGACTTTTCGTTTCGCTGCCCGCATTGTGGGCATCACTCGGTGTCATCGCGGTTCTGCTGCTGATGAAATTGGCGACGAAATTCATCGGTGTCTGGCCGCTCACCAAGGTTTTTTACATGCGCAACCGCGAGGCGAATTACACCACGCTGCTGATGTCCACCGGCCTGACCTTCGGCACCATCTCCGCGCTTTTCGGCCTCCAAAACCAGATCATTGACCAATCGCAATACACGATTTTGGTCACCGTTGTCATCCTCAGCGCGTTTGTCCCGACGCTCATCGCGCAAAAATTTTTCCAGCCGACGATTGAAACGATGGTCGAATGGGGCAAGATTTACACCGAATGCATCAATCGCAAGAAAAACATCCCGACATCGGATGCCGGGGCAAC
>CAWFZJ010000070.1:0-29678 GCA_963820205.1 uncultured Verrucomicrobiae bacterium | reverse complement strand
GGCGGCTTTGCGTTGAAATTCCGTCGTGCCTGCGACCGAAACCATCCGCAAAAAACTGGGCGCCCTGCCGCACAAGCCGGGCATCTACCTGATGAAGGACCGGTTCGGCACGGTCATTTATGTCGGCAAGGCGCGCGACCTGCGCAAACGCGTCAGCCAGTATTTCCATCCGTCGCGCCGCCTGGGCTGGGACCTGAAATTCAACGCGCTGGTCGAGGCGATCCATGATTTCGACATTCACGTCGTCCGCAGCGAGCCGGAGGCGTTCCTGCTCGAAGGCAAGCTCATCAAGGAATTTCATCCGCGCTACAACATCAGTTTCCGCGACGACAAACGGTTCCTGATGCTCAAGGTGAATTTGAACGACCCGATCCCGAACTTCACCTTCACCCGGCTGAAAAAGGACGACGGCGCGCGGTACTTCGGGCCGTTCTCGAATTCGGGCGCGCTGCGCAACACGCTCGCGCTGGTGCGGCGGCAGTTCAATCTGCGCGGCTGCCGCGTGTTCACGCCGGGCGCGGCCGATTACAAGCATTGCCTCTACGCGCACCTCAAATACTGCACCGCGCCGTGCATCGGCAACGTCACGCGCGAACAATACCTGGAGCAGGTGAACGCCGCGTGCGATTTCATCGCCGGCCAGTGCCACGAAATGAAGGACCAGCTCGAAGCCGAAATGCGCAAGGCCGCCGCGGCGCAGGATTACGAAAAGGCCGCCGGCCTGCGCGATCTCATCCGCGACCTGAACGAAACGACGAAGAAGGAACGGAAATTCGAGCGTGTGCCGTACACGCTGCCGCTGGCGATTGACCCGCAGCGCGATCTCACGGAACTGGCGAAGGCGCTGGGCCTGCGCGAACCGCCGCAGCGCATCGAAGGTTTTGACATTTCGAACATCAGCGGCACGTTCGCCGTGGCGTCGCTGGTGAGTTTCAAGCATGGCCGGCCCGACCGCGTGAACTACCGCCGGTTCAAGATCAAAACGGTCGAGGGACAGGATGATTTTGCGGGCATGGCGGAGGTGGTGAAGCGGCGATATTTACGTCTTTTGCGTGAGTCAAATGTAGGACAGGCGTCGCGCCTGTCGCAAATATCAACTCCAGAAAAATCTGCAAAAAATGGAGACAGGCGCGACGCCTGTCCTACGCTTCCCGATTTGATCCTGATTGATGGCGGCAAGGGACAGCTCCATGCCGCGTGCGCGGAATTGAAGAAACTCGGACTCGAAAAAATTCCCGTCATCGGGCTGGCGAAGGAGTTTGAGGAAATTTACCAGCCGGGCGAGAGCAAACCGTTGCGGCTGGGCCTCAATCATCCGGCGGTGAAACTGCTCCAGCGCGTGCGCGACGAATGCCATCGCGTGGCTAATTCCTACAACGCGCAGCTTCGCATCAAACGCATTTCGGAGAGCGTGCTGGACGAATTTCCCGGCATCGGCGAAGCACGCAAGCAGGCGCTGCTGAAAAAATTCGGCTCGGTGCAGCGGTTGCGGACAGCGACGTTGGAACAAATCGCCGCCGTGCCGGGTTTCGGCGGCAAGGCGGCGGCGGAGTTGAAAAAGTATCTGGAGGCGCGTGGTTAACTCACCCCGCCGAAAGCCCACAAAACACGGCCTTTGCTTAACGTCCATGTTTCTCATGAAGCGGCGGTGCCAGACGTAGAAGGCATGGTCCGTCGAAGGTGCCAGCCTGTGAGAAGCAACCATACTAGAATCACCAAAGCCATTCCCCGTTGAACCAACCCCCTCAAATCGAATGGGGCAAACATAAACCCCACGAGAAATACGAGAATCAAAAATCCCAGGAACAGTGTCACCTGTGAAAGTGGCCGCCATTGCTCGTCGCACTTGTAGGCGCTGGGCAGTGTCAAAAGGAGTGCAATGAGCAATGCATATAACCGAACCGCGGAAACAATATGTATGATGCCTGCCCATGTAAAAATCGCACGGCTGCCATCAAGCGGCCTTGCGTCGTTGGGAAATACAGCGGTCACACACAGGGAGACAACCACCACACCTAATAGAGCGCACGATGCCGTGAGAAAGCCGGAGGGACGGACGTTGAGCCGAAGTCCAACCAGGACTATGAGAAATGTTGCGGCGGACATGCAGGCTACAGCCATTTCAAGGAAACTGAACGGTCCGACTAAATACTCATTGAGTAAATTGCGCAATGGGTTGTAGTCGGGGCGCAAGAGTTCCACCGTCGCCTGCATAATAAAGGAAAGCAGTATCCCCGCGATTATATATGAACCAAGGAAGCGCGATGACGTGTATCGTTTCATAATGTTCCTTTCGACCTTTTGGAATTCATTTCTGAGAGATTGTGGCTGGCCGACTTGTTTGACGGACACCTCAAAGGCAATTGATTCGCTCAATCCTGATTTCATTTGCCGCTCGATGTCTTCACGCAGATGGCCTTCCAATTCCTCCAGCGGTACGGGCGTTTTGATTCCGGCAGCGAGCATCTGCCGCCGCCATTCTACGATTGCCTGTTCGAGGTTGAACATATGTGGTTTGACCGAGCTTCCGCTGGTTGCTCACGCAGTCACTGTCTGATCCCGCACGGATGCGGCTTTTTCCAATCCATGACCGACACCGCCAAGAATAGCCATTACCGTCCATCCCGATCCGTAGAGAAACGCAACCAGCAAAAGGCTTCTGGGCGTTTCCTGCGGAAAATTCATCAGGAAGAGTCGTATCCAAACAACGCATCCCACATAACACACAATACCAACCGATCTTCTGACCAATTGGCTGCAAATGACCGGAAGAAACTTATGGTTATATCTCCAGCTCAAGATGGTTGTTGCAATGGTTGTTGACACTGCGGCCAATCCGAACGCTTTCGGCCACCAACTTATTGCGGGGTTGAATAAAACAGGAATAAGAACGCACAACGGACAAAACAACGCGACCACGACACAAGCGATTCCCGCCAGTTTCACGAACTGCACTTCCATCGGGGCGCCTATTTTTTTGAATTCCCTTTTGAGTTCGGGTGCCTGACCGATTTTTCTCGTGGCGATTTCAAAAGCCCGTTGCGCGGTCAATCCTGATTTCGCCTGCCGTTCGATTTCCTCGCGCAGGTGATTTTCCAGTTCCTCCAACGGCTCGGGCGTTTGAATGCCGGCGTCCAGCATCTGCCGTCGCCAGTCTGAAATGGCCTGGTCAAGGTTGAACATGTCTAGTTTGACAGGGCTTCCGTAGGTTGCTCACGAACCGGCTTTTGGTCCTGTTGGGATGCGGCTTTTTCCAAACCATGACCGACCCCGCCAAGAATGGCCATCACCGTCCATTCCAATCCAAAAATAAACGGAAACAGCAAAAACAGCAAAAGGCTTCGGGGGTACGAGCCTCCTGGTGAAAAATCGAATACGCCGAATCGCATCCAAAGCAGACTTGCCCCATAGCACACAATGCCAATGGCTCTTCTAAGCGGTTGATTGCGGATGACCGGCAGAAGCTTGTGATTGTATTTCCAGCTTAAAACAATTGTTGCAACGATTATGGCATATAAGGCCCATGCGAGCATTTTCGCCGTCAAACTGAATATGGGATCGGTAACAAAAGGAAGGAAAAGGAACAGCGGACAAAATAATGCGAGGGCAACAAAAATGACTCCTGCCAGTTGTATGATCTTTTGCATACCCATCGGGTCGCCTATTTTTTTGAATTCCCTTTTGAGTTCGGGGGCCTGGCCGATTTTTCTCGCGGCGATTCCGAAAGCCTGCTGCGCGTTCAATCCCGATCGCATCTGCCGCTCGATTTCCTCGCGCAAATGACTCTCCAACTCCTCCAGCGGCACGGGTGTTTTGATGCCGGCGGCAAGCATCTGCCGCCGCCAGTCTGCAATCGCTTCTTCCAGATCAAACATATCGTTCCTTTCGTGATTAACCCTCAACTCTCAGCCATCAACCCTCAACCGTTCCTAAACATATTGCTCCTTTCGCAGCCCGGCCAAAACGGAATGAACCAAGGACCATTGTTCGTGGTGTTTGGCCATTGCCGTCTTGCCGTCCTTTTTCAGCGAGTAATATTTCCGCTTCCGCCCGGTCTCGCTTTCGCCCCAGCGCGATTTGATCAGCCCCCGGTGTTCCATCCGGTGCAGCACCGGGTAAAGCATGCCGTCCGTCCATTGGAGCTTGCCGTCGGAGCGGGCCTTGACCTCCTGGATGATGGCGTAACCGTAGCTCTCGCCGCGGGAAAGCAGCGACAAAATCAGCGGCTCCGCCGATGCCGCGACCAGTTCTTTGCGAATCATAGAGACACGATACATATAGTTTATATGTATGTCAAGCGGGAAAATGATGGAAAAGAAATTCGTGCCAATTCACGGAATTCGTGGCTTAATTCTGCGATATGAACATTCAAGTGGCTGTTTTGTGCGACGCCGCGACCGAGGACCACGGCAAACTCAATCTCCTCGGCTCGTTCGACACGATTTACACGCCGCAATTGCCCGCCGTGCATCCGCAATGCGCCGTCGCGCTGCGCGTCACGTTCAGCCCCGGCGACGAGGGACCGCACAAGCTCAAGCTGAACTTCGTCAACGCCGACGGCCACAGCATCATGCCGCCCATCGAAATCCCGGTGGCGGTCGCGCTGCCGGACGACGTGCATTTTCTCACGCGCAATTTCATCGTCAACATCCAGCAATTGAAGTTCGCCGAGGCGGGTTTGTATTCCGTGGACGTGCGGCTGGACGACAAATCGCAGGTGGGCATTCCGCTTTCGGTGAAACTCATGCCGCAAGCGGTGGCGTAGGCTGGAGTTCAAGCTTCAGCTTGTTGCGGGAGGAGAATTCCACGAACGAATTCGCGCTTTGACTCCCTGAAACGGGACACAATTCCTGGGAGCGCTGGCGTCTCGCCGGCGAGTTCCGGCTTGCAACTCCCGACTGGCCGGCGAGACGCCGGCGCTCCCAGGAGGTTCATGGGGCGAGTCGCAAGCTGAAGCTTGAACTCCAACAGAAACGACTTTGGGCCTTGAACTTTGAGTTTGGGACCTAATAATTTGCGCATGGCAAATTCAAATAACGAAACAGTCCTGCAACTCGAACTGCCCGGCGTCAAGAAACTCAAGAGCGGCAAGGTGCGCGAAGTCTTCGACCTCGGCGACCGCCTGCTGTTCGTCGCCAGCGACCGCCTTTCGGCGTTCGACGTGATCATGCCCAACGGCATCCCGCGCAAAGGCGAGGTGCTTACGCAGATTTCCTATTTCTGGTTCGCGCAAACCGAATCGTTCCAGCCGAACCATCTGCTTTCCCATGTGAATGACCCGTTGCCGAAGAATCTTCAGCCCTATGCCGGCCAGCTCGCGCGGCGCAGCATGATTGTGAAAAAGTGCCAGCCGCTGGCGATTGAATGCGTTGTGCGCGGTTATCTCGCCGGTTCGGGCTGGAAGGAATACCAGAAATCGCAGACTGTCTGCGGCATCAAGCTGCCGCCCGGCTTGAAGGAATCGTCCGAACTGCCGGAGCCGATTTTCACGCCGGCCACGAAGGCCGAGACCGGCCACGACGAAAACATTTCGTTCGCGGAAGCGGCAAAGATTGTGGGCGCGGACATCGCGGAAGAAGCCCGGGCCAAGAGCCTGAAGATTTACAATTCCGCCCGCGATTACGCCCGCAAGCGCGGCATCATCATCGCCGACACGAAATTCGAGTTCGGCCTGTTCGACGGCAAACTCATCCTGATTGACGAGGTGCTCACGCCAGATTCCTCGCGTTTCTGGCCCGCCGACCAGTACGCGCCGGGCAAGGGCCAGCCGAGTTTCGACAAGCAGTTTGTCCGCGACTACCTGGAAACGCTCGACTGGAACAAGACCCCACCCGGCCCGGTGCTGCCGCCGGAGGTGGTCGCCAAGACCACGGCGAAATATCTGGAGGCGTATGAAAGGCTGACGCGGAATGGAAGCTTGTGAACAAATATTAGCAATGACTGAGTTTCAAAAGTCCGCCAAACGACTGGCCGAATCTGCCATTTTTCACGATTGCCACGAATTGAAGCTGCCGAGTTTGTGAAATCTACGCCAGAGTGGGGTCTTCAATCACTTATCCGGGGTTCGCGAAGGACGCTCCTGGCTCTATCGCATTCCACGTTCAATAATTGGCGATTTGGTTCAAGTGCTTGTTTCAAATACGTGAATCTGCTATTTTCTGGATTGCTTCTCTTTTGAGACTCATCACCAGTCCATTCTGAGACAGGAATGAAGCTTGCCTTGGATAGATGGCTACTGGCAACTGCAGTTTGATTGAACGAATTCTTGATACAAACAAAACATGGATTCGGACAGAGTTTCACCGTGCCACATCATCCAATCGGCTTTTATTAAAATTGCTGTGCAACGCATGGGGACAAGCTACGCTCCAAATTGACCTTGTAGGAAGTCCAAATCATTTAGGAACTCTGTCCAAATCCATTGGGATCATGAATCATTGTCACCAGAATTTGCAATCGATCGGATTAGGAGCAAAGAGAATTGATTTGGTTATGTTGGCGACGCTACGAATATGTGGCTTTGTCCTGACTGCTATGCAAACATATGGCGAAGATTTTATGATCCCTTCGTTTATACCGGGCTGCATCTTGAACATTTTTCGTAACGAAACGGTCGGAACAGTGTTTATATCCATGGCCTGCCATTCTTTCGCGCCGGCCGGAGTATTGACGCCATTCAAAGCCTCTCGTCGTTTGGGGGTGTTTTGCGGGCAAACCTGATGACGTTATGAAAACAAAAACCTGGTTGTGGATTGTGGTTTCGGTGCTGGCCGCCGCCGCAGTCTGGTGGCTGTGGCGGCCGCAGACATTCACGTTAAACGACGGCACGAAGCTGAAACTGGTGGGCGTGGAATACGGCAAGCATCATAAATTCCCAGGCGAACGATACGAGGTCTCGGCGTATGACGGCACCAACGACACGTTGTATGTCTGGATTGAACAGAAGCACAAGGGCAACGACTGGCCGAATTATCAGCTTTATGCCTATGACAAGTCCGCCACAGCCTGCGTGGGAATGTTCACGAGGAACTCGCGCCAGATTCGTCAGGGCGATGAGATGATTGGTTTCCAACTCGACGCTTTTCCCCGCCGCCAGGGGAAATTTTATCTGCGTATTCAGGAATGGAGCCGGCAAAACGGACGGCAAAACATGCAGCCGACGATCAAGAACGGCTTCGTCATTTCCAATCCGGCGCGCGGCCATTTCCCGGCGTGGCTCCCGGATCCGCTGCCCAACACGCAGGAGGACGGTGATTTGTCGGTCACGTTGAACCGCCTGGAGTTCGGCGCAAAGGCGCCCTACACGCGCAATCCCAAAACGCAAAACGACCCTATGAACAAGGGGGTGCTGGCGGCATTTCAAATCCAGCAGAACGGCCAGACCGCCACCAACTGGCAGCCGGCACAGGTGACCACCTCCGACGCCACGGGCAATCACATCATCGGCTGGTGCAACAGCCATTGGGAAAACGACGAGGAGGTGACGCTTTACCAGTACGGACTGTGGCCGGACGAACCGGCCTGGAAAATGCGCTTCGAGTTTTCCCGCACGTCCGGTTTCCGGGACGATGAATTGTGGACGGTGCCGAATGTTCCGCTGGAGACGGGCCGCATGCAGGATTTCTGGAATTACGGACGCGACCAGACGAATTCCGCCTTTGCCGAAACGACCCTCAACGGCATCCATTTGAAATTGTTTCCGGCAAAACATTTCACCGACCAGCGGAACATGCGTGGATCCATCGAGGGCGGGCTGGCCGTCCAGACGGATTTGCCGTTGGACGGGATGCGCCTGACACTGATTGAGGCGACCGATGACCAGGGGCATAAAATAAAGCCGATGACCTGGAGCTGGGGCGGCAACGATTTCCGGTTTGGCCTGCAGGAACTTGGCAGCGCCCGATCGCTCAACCTCACGCTGGCGCTGCATCGCAGCCGGTTTGTTGAATTCACCGCCAAGCCGACCAAGCCGTGATCGTGGGCAACTTTTGATTCGCAATTAGCGGGGGGAATTGTAGATTTACCGCATGAGCGTGGAACAATTGGAATCCGCCATCAAGGCCCTGCCGCCGGAGCAGCGCAGGCAATTCGCCGGCTGGTTTGACGAACATCGGCACGAATTAATGGGCGAGACCGGCGACACCAGTCCCGAAGTTCGCGCGGAACTGGAATTGCGCCTCAAGGAAACGAACGAGCACCCCGAATTGCTCGAACCGTTCGAGGAGGCAGACGTGGAACGGATGTTCAAGGAATTCGCTCATGCCCGCGCCCAAAAGACATCCACTCGTAAGAGCTGACCTGCAAAGCGCCTACGATTGGTACGAGGACGAGATCCCCGGATTGGGCGGCGAATTTCGCGAGGAATTTTCCCGCGCCTATCGCAAACTGGGTCAACGTCCATTGCTCCATGCCGTCCGCTTCTCCGGCATCCGCCGCGTGAATCTAGATCGCTTTCCTTACGGCATTTTTTACACTGTGAAACGGGATGAAGTGCGCGTTCTCGCCGTGCTGCATGGCCGCCGCGAGACAAAACGCATTCTGGCTGCCCGGCGGCAAACCTTCAGCCACATTTAAAAACGTGCAAACGCTCGTCGAAGATTTTCTGCAATACCTGCGGCATGAACGCGGGCAGGCGGAGCATACGCAGAAAACCTACGCCGCGTTGCTGAACAAATTTACCACTTGGGCGGCCAAGCAAAACCTGACGGATTGGAAATCGGTCGAGCTGAAGCATCTCATGGCGTTTCTCCAGCACGAGCGCGCCCGGAATTTGATGCCGGTGGGGCGAGCGTCCTCGCGAGCCGGACTCGGCGCGACCAAACAAAGCGGCGGCGGCTCGTCAGGAGCCTCGCCCCACCAAAATTCACCGCGCCGGTTGAGCAGCGAGAGTGTTTATCTCGAAATCGCCGCGCTGCGGGCGTTTTATCGTTTTGCCGAGACGGAAAAGCTTTTGCCCGCAAACGTGGCGGAAAATCTGTCGCTGCCGCGGCGCTGGCAGCGGCTGCCCAAGGCGCTGACGAACGACGAGATCAAGAAATTGCTCGAACCGGAAAAACCCGAAACGCCCGAAAGTTTGTGCGACCAGGCCGTGCTCGAACTCGCCTATGCCTCCGGCTTGCGGCTCGCGGAATTGCGCAACCTCCGCCTCGAACAGCTTCACCTCGACGCCGGGTTCATCAACGTCATCGGCAAAGGCAACAAGGAGCGCGTCGTGCCGGTTGGGAGAACCGCCGTGGCAGCGTTGAACCGTTACATTAAAATTGGCCGACCCAAACTCGTCACGCCCCGTTCGCCGGCGAATGTTTTTCTGACCCGGCGCGGCACGCCGTTCGCGGCGGTGACGCTGTGGCTGCACATCAAGCAGCGCGTCCGCCGCGCCGGAGTTTCGCGCAACATCACGCCGCACATGCTGCGGCACAGCTTTGCGACGCATCTGCTGGAACATGGCGCGGACCTGCGGGTGATCCAGGAACTGCTCGGCCACGCGAACATCAGCACGACGGAGGTTTACACGCACGTCACGGGCAACCGGCTGCGGGACATTCATCGAAAGTTCCATCCCAGGGCGTAGAGTGGGACAGGCATCTTGCCTGTCTCCATCTAAAACGGGAATGATTCAGGGACAGGCTGGAAGCCTGTGCCACTTTATTCAAAGTCGCAAACCACCACCCTTTTGACCAGCCACCGCGCCTATTTTTCCCCGCCGCCGCCACGGTAATTAGCACAAAAAATGCTTACATTCGGAAATAAAATCACAGCTTTGGCTAAGAATTTGCATATAACAACCCGGCAACCCTTATGAAGAAAACAGATTTTTGCTTATGGAAGCTATTCGCATCACGAATGGGAAAAGATAAAATTCCCCGCACCATTGGCGTATTTTTACTGGCAGGCGCGATGGCGGTGCGAGCCGAGGTCGCTCCCACGAACGCGGCTCCGGGTGAAATGGCCGCGACCAACACCGAGCTGTCGGCGTTGTCCAACATGTCCATCGAGCAATTGATGGACATCAAGGTTTCGATCCTCGGTTCGTCGGAAACCGTTTCGCAAACGCCCGCCGCCGTGTCGGTGGTGACCCAGGATGACATCAAACGTTCGGGCGCCAGGAACATTCCCGAGGCGCTGCGGTTGGTTCCGGGGTTGGATGTCGCCCAAATTGATTCAAGCGAATGGGCGGTGAGCGCGCGCGGATTCAATGACCAGTCCGCGAACAAGCTGCTGGTGTTGGAGGATGGCCGGAGCATTTACACGCCACTGTTCTCCGGCGTGTTTTGGGATGTGCAGGACACGATGATGGAGAACATTGACCACATTGAAGTCGTGCGCGGGCCGGGCGCGACGGTGTGGGGCGCCAATGCGGTGAACGGCGTCATCAATATCATCACCAAGAGCGCGGAGGACACGCAGGGCTGGCTCGTCTCAGGGGGTGGCGGCACGTTCGAACGCGGTTTTGCAGATGTTTGTTACGGCGGGAAAATCGGCGACAATGCCTACTACCGCGTTTATGGAACTTATTCCGACCACGCTGGCGCCGTTTTGCCGGACGGGAGTGACGCCACCAATTCCTGGCAGATGGCGCGCGGCGGTTTTCGGGTGGATTGGGATGCCGCCGAACAGAATTCGTTCACCATTCAAGGCGACGGTTACGTAGGATGGATCCGCCAGGTCCTCGATGATTTATACAGTCCGGTTCCGCCTTACTCTGAAGCGATTCCGGACGACTGGCAGGTGCATGGCGCTGATGTGCTGGGCCACTGGACGCACATGTTTTCCGACACGTCCGATATGAAAATTCAGGCGTATTACGATTACACCAGCCGCAAAGCGGCCATTTTTGACGAAGAGCGCCACACCTTTGATTTGAGCTTGCAACACGAATTCGCCTTGGGCGGGCGCAACAAAGTGGTCTGGGGATTGGATTATCACGTCACCACCGACACGGAAAAAAACAATCCCCTCTATTCATTCAATCCCGCCGCCGAGACGGAGAATTTGTACAGCGGGTTTCTCCAGGACGAAATTGCGCTGATAAAGGACCGGTTGAGCCTGACTTTCGGTTCAAAATTGGAACACAACGATTACACCGGAGTTGAAGTCGAACCGGGTGCCCGCCTGCTTTGGACCCCGTGGGCGGATTCAAGTTCGCGCAGCCTGTCGAGCCAGACCTTTTGGGCCTCGGTTTCCCGCGCCGTGCGCACGCCTTCGCGCGTCGAGGAATCTTACACGTCGAGTTTGCCCACCGGAACCCCTGTCCCGGAGATCAGTTACGGCACAAATGGTTTTGAATCGGAAAAGTTGATGGCCTATGAAATTGGTTATCGGGTGCAGCCGTTGGAGAAACTTTCGTTGGATCTGGCGGCATACTACAATGATTATGACGATTTACGGAGCGTAGAGGTGTCCGCTTTTCCTCCACCAACAACCGTTCTGGGAAACGATCTGTATGGGCATACTTATGGCGTGGAAATTTCGGCGACCTGGAAGGCGGCGGATTGGTGGCGGTTGCAGCCCAGTTACACGTATTTGCACATGGACTTGCAAGCCCACCCGGCTGGTCTCATGCCCGAGTACACTCAAAACATGGTGGCGCAAACTGAAGGCTCCAACCCACAAAATCAGTTTTCCATCCGTTCGTCCATGGATTTGCCGCATGGGGTGACATTCGACACGGCGCTGCGATACGTGGACAATTTGCCGTATTTTCAGATTGCGAGCTACTTTGAACTCGACGCCCGGCTGGCCTGGCGCATCAACAAAAATTTCGAAATGGCCATCGTCGGGCAGAACCTCCTGCATGATCATCACGCGGAATTCGCCTCGACCGAGGTGATGACGCAAGCAACGGAAATCCCTCGCAGCGTCTTTGCAACCATCACCTGGCATTTTTAATCTTCCGGCATGACGGTTGCCTTCAAACATGGCCCATTACAGTTTGCGCAGAAGCGCAAGCTCGGCCTGTTGCTCGTTTCCTTGCTGCAGGCGGCGCTGTTTGGCCACTGGCCGGCGCAGGCGCAGGAGAGCCGCCCGCTCGATTATCGGGTCAAAGCCGCGTTCCTGTATAACTTTGGAAAATTTGTCGAATGGCCGGCCACCGCCTTTGCGAGCACCAACGCGCCACTGGTCATCGGCGTGCTGGGCGGAGACCCGTTTCACGGCGACGGCGAACGCATCGTCGCAAACAAAAACATCAACGGTCACCCGGTAATTGTCCGGCAAATCAGCCATCCCGGCGCCGGGCAAGCGCCGGGCTACTCTGATTTGAAAAGCTGCCACATTCTTTTCATCAACGCCTCCGAATCCGACAATTTGCCGGACATCCTTGACGCGCTGAAGGGCGCAAGCGTTTTGACGGTCACCGATAATCTGGACCATTTTGCGGCATCGGGCGTCATCATCAACTTTGTCATGGAGAACAAAAGCGTTCGCTTTGAAATCAACGATGATGCCGCGCGCCGCGCCGGGCTGAAAATCAGTTCCAAATTGCTGATGTTGCGAACCAACAAACCACCCCCGTAAGGAGATCGTTGTGCAAACGCTTACCATCAGGGAGAAGCTCAAACTGATCACCATGACCAGCAGCACGGTCGCCCTGTTGCTGGTCGCCGCGGCGTTTCTGGCCTACGAGTACTTTGCGTTCCGGCAGGCCATGGTCCGGGATTTGTTAACGCAGGCCGAGATTATTGGCAGCCAAAGCACGGCGGCCCTGACCTACGACGACAAGAACAACGCCAGGGATATTTTGCGCGCCTTGAATGCCAAAAAGAACATCGTTGCCGCGGGCCTTTATAAACAGAACGGCGACCTGTTTGCATCGTATTTTGTGCCGGAACGAAACAATTCCCAGCCCATGCCGCTGCGGGCCGGGCCGGATGGCTGGCGTTTTTCGGGCGACTTTTTGGTTTTGTTCCGGCCTATCAAGATGAATGGGGAATCCATCGGCGCCATTTATCTGAAATCCGATTTGACCGAATTGCACACGCGGCTGGGGCGTTACGCGGCCATTTTCGCCCTGTTCACCCTCGCTTCCCTGGCGGCCACGTATCTGCTGGCCTCACGATTGCAACGAATCATTTCCCGTCCAATCTCTCATCTGGCGGCGACGGCCAAAACCGTTTCGGTGGAGAAGAATTATTCCATTCGCGCCCGAAAGGAATCTCCGGACGAACTCGGCCAGCTCATTGACGGCTTCAATGAAATGCTGGATCAAATCCAGAAGCGCGACAACGCGTTGCTGCTGGCCCGGGATGAATTGGAAAAACGCGTCGAGGAACGCACGCGCGATTTGCGGCAACAATTCAGCCGCATCAGCCTGCTCAACCAAATCACCTATGCCATCGCCGCCCGGCAGGATTTCGAAAGCATGGTTTTGATTGTGCTCCAGCAATTAGAAGAGCACCTGCCGGTGGATTATGGCGCAGCTTACTTTCTGGAAGAACCCGCCGAAATGCTCAAGATAATGGCGCGCGGCCCCAAGAGCCAGCTGGTGGCGGAACAATTGCAAATTCCACCAGCCATCCCGCTCGCCCACACGCACTTCCAGCCCTGCCTGCGGGGCGAAATGACCTATACGCCCGACATCAGCCGGCTGGATTTGGCCATGCCACAAAAAATGGCGAAAGCCGGTTTTTGCTCCACCCTTTGCGCGCCGCTGGTCTCGAAAGACAAGGTTTTTGGCCTGATGATCTTGATGCGGCGCCAGGTGGACGGGTTCAGCGGGGCGGAACGGGATTTCATTCGCGGCTTGAGCGCGCACATGGCTCTGGCGATTCATCAGGCGCAACTGTATCAGGACCTGCAAAGAGCCTACAACGAATTGCGCCAGTCGCAGCAGACGGTCATGCGGCAGGAACGGCTCAAGGCGCTCGGCCAGATGGCCAGCGGCATCGCCCATGATATCAACAACACGCTGTCCCCCATCCTGGGCTACGTCGAATTGATCCGTCAGGACGAGCCGGATTTGCACGAAGACTCCAAGGCGTTTTTGCAACACATCAAAACCGCCGGCGAGGATATCGCGCACATTGTCGCCCGGCTCCGTGAATTTTACCGCCCGCGCGCCGCCAGCGAATCACTGCACGCGCTGGACCTGAATCAGGTGATCAAGCATTGCATTGACATGACGCGCCCGCGCTGGCGCGACATTCCCCAGGGTCGCGGCATCATGATCGAAACACGCACGGATCTGGATCCGCGCCTGCCCCAATTCGCCGGCATCGAAAGTGAAATCCGCGAGGCCCTGATTAATTTGATCCTCAACGCCGTGGACGCGATGCCGGCTGGCGGCGCCATTACCATCCGCACGCGCACGGTGAAATTGGGGACGGCGAAGCCGGACGATGTTCCCGCCCGCGTCATTCTTGAAGTCACCGACACGGGCGTCGGCATGGATGAGAAAACCCGCAAGCATTGTCTCGATCCGTTTTTTTCAACCAAGGGCAAACGCGGCACCGGCCTCGGCCTGGCGATGGTCTATGGTGTCATGGAACGGCATGACGGCACGATTGAAATTGACAGCAAACCCGGCCAGGGCACGACCATGCGGCTCATCTTTCCGGTTCGCCAGTTGGAAACCGTGGAAGCCTCGAAACTTGAAAAGGACGGCCCGCCCGGACCGTTTCGCATTTTGTTCATTGATGACGAAGCCACCTTGCGCGAGTTGATGCAGAATATTCTTGGGCGCGACGGCCACCACGTCGAAACCCCGGATGGCGGCCGGGCCGGGGTGGAAGCCTTTCGCGCCGCACGCAACCGCAATGAGCCTTTCGACGTTGTCATCACCGATTTGGGCATGCCCTACATGGACGGACGCGAAGTTGCCGCCGCGATCAAACACGAGTCGCCCGGCATGCCCGTCATCATGCTTACCGGCTGGGGTGCGTTCATGAAGGAAGACAACGACCTGCCCATGCACGTGGACGGCCTTTTGAGCAAACCGCCGCGCATCGGGGATATCCGCGCCATGCTCCGCCGCGTCGTGCGCCAGCCCCATCATCGAACCAACCCGGCTTGAAATGTGAAACGTGATGCGTGACTTTTTACGCCGCCCAGCGTGGTTCACGCATCACGCGTCAAGTTTTACTTACTCAAAATCGTAAACCACGACCTTCTTCACCAACCGCTTCACGTATTTTTCCACGAACTCGGCGTGTTGTGGATGGGCTTGATACGCCCGCTCCGCCTGTTTGTCGGCAAAAGTGAGATTCAGCGCGACCTGGTAACGCTGCTCGACCACCGAACGCTTGCTCCGCACCATTTTGCCGGCGTGAAATTGCAGCACGCCGGGGATGTTTTTAAGCAGTTTATTCGCCCCGGCCAGCAATTCGTCCGCGGCGCCCCGGTTCAACGAAACGGTCCAAAAGGCTACAATGTGTGAAAACATGGCGCGTATTGTTGTCATCACGCAGGTTACTGCAAGTGAAATTTCCGTTTGCATCTGCGCGCCATGGGGTAAAATCCCGCCATGAACGCGCGAATGAATGTGTTGTTCGCCATGGCCCTGTCCGGCTGCCTGCCGGCGGCCAGATGCGCCGACAACAACAACCCCCCAAAAACCATGAATATCCAAATCACCAGCACCGTCTTTTCCGAAGGGCAACCGATACCGGCAAAATATTCCTGCGCAGGCCGCGACATTTCGCCGCCGCTCCACTGGACAAATGCGCCCGCAAACACGAAGAGCTTTGCGCTCATCATGGATGACCCCGACGCGCCGATGGGCACTTGGGTGCACTGGGTGCTCTACGGTTTGCCGGCGAATACGACCGGACTCCCGGAAGACGTGGCGAAAACCCAGGACATTTCCAACGGCGCGAAACAGGGATTGAACAGTTGGCCGCGCCTGGGGTATGGCGGGCCGTGTCCGCCGCCCGGCAAAGCACATCGCTATTTCTTCAAACTCTACGCCCTCGACGCGATGCTCGACCTGAAACCCGGCCTGACGAAGAAGGACTTGCTCAAGGCAATGGAAGGTCACGTCCTTGCCGAGGGGCAGTTGATGGGGACATATCAGAGAAAATAGAACATCGAACATCCAACATCGAACGCCCAACATCCAATGAACTGCACAAACGGCGGCAATATTGGATGTTCGATGTTGGATGTTGAGCGTTCGAAGTTTCTGCGACATAAATTTTTCAACCTTTCGTTCCGCGCTAATTTCGTGTTTAGTATGCGCCGCTTATGAGCAAAACCGCATTGTTGTTTGCCGGTCAGGGCGCGCAGGGCGTCGGCATGGGCAAAGACCTCGCCGCCGCGTTCCCGTCGGCCAGGGCCTGGTTCGACCGCGCCAACGCCGCGCTCGGATACGACCTGGCTTCGATTTGTTTCAACGGTCCGGAACCTGAACTCACCAAGACCGAAAACGCGCAGCCGGGAATTTTTCTGGTGAGCTGGGTTGCGTTTCAGTTGCTCAAGGAGCGTGTTGGAGTTCAAGCTTCAGCTTGTTCCGCCGCTGACACGCTAAAGCGTGAACTCCAACTAAAATTTGACGCCACGGCCGGTTTGTCGCTCGGTGAATTTACGGCGTTGACGGCGGCGGGCGCGATGAGTTTTGAGGACGGCCTGCGGATGGTGCGCCAGCGCGGACGGTTCATGCAGGAGGCCTGTGAAGCCACGCGTGGCGGCATGGCGGCGATCATCGGCCTAGAGGAAGCGCCCACGCGCGAAGTTTGCGCCGAAGCCGGTGTGGTGCTGGCGAACCTGAATTGTCCCGGCCAGCTCGTCATTTCCGGCGAGGCGGACAAAATCACGAAAGCCGTTGAGCTGGCCAAAGCCAAAGGCGCCAGGCGCGCCATCGCCCTGCCGGTGGCTGGCGCGTATCACTCGCCGCTCATGGCTGGCGCGCAACCGAAGTTACAGGCGGAACTGGCAAAGGTGAAATTGTCGCCGCCGATTGTGCCGGTGATTTCCAACGTCACGGGACAGGCACATGTGGTGGGACAGGCTTCCAGCCTGTCAGCCTCGAACAGGCAAGATGCCTGTGCCACTATTTCCGCACGACTGGTCGAGCAGGTGACGTCGTCGGTGCTCTGGGAAAAATCCATGCGTTGCCTCCTGGCGCAGGGTTTTACGCGGTTCATCGAACTTGGCCCCGGCACGGCGCTGAGCGGTTTCATGAAACGCATTGATAAAGGCGCGCAGATGCTCAACGTCGCGGACGTGGCGAGCCTGGAAGCGACGGTGAAGGCGTTGGGCGCGTGAAACGTGAAACGTAATGCGTGAAAAACGCCGCTTCAGGTGGTATCACGTTTTACGTTTCACGCATCACGCATCATTTTTTCTGTGCATTTGGACCGATTCGTGGTTAAACAATGGCCGTCATGAAACAACTTGAGAATCAAATCGCCGTCGTCACCGGCGCGGGCCGGGGCATTGGCCGCGCCATTGCGTTGAAATTCGCCGCCCAAGGCGCCGACATCGCGGCCGTGGACCTGAAAACCGATTTCGTGCAGGAAACGGTCGAGGAAGTGCGCAAGCTCGGGCACAAAGCCTGGGCAGTGGCCGCCAATGTGGCTGAGGCCGCCAGCGTCGAGGCCGCCGCCGAGCAGATTTTGAAGGAGGCCGGCCGCGTGGACATCCTGGTGAACAACGCCGGCATCACCAAGGACGGCCTGCTCATGCGCATGAGCGAGGCGGATTGGGACGCCGTGCTGGACATCAACCTCAAGGGGACGTTCCTGTTCACCAAGGCCTTCAGCCGCGCCTTTGTGAAACAGAGGTCCGGCCGCATCGTCAACATCGCCTCTGTCATCGGCTTGATCGGCAATGCCGGCCAGTGCAATTACGCGGCCAGCAAGGCTGGCGTCATCGGTTTCACGAAGTCCGTCGCGCGGGAACTGGCCTCGCGCGGAGTCACCGCCAATGCCATCGCCCCCGGATTCATCGAAACCAAAATGACCGAGGCTCTCGGCCCGGAGGCGCGGGCCGGCTTGCTCAAGCAGATTCCGCTGGCCAGCCTGGGCCAGCCGGACGACGTGGCGGCGGCGGCCTTGTTTTTCGCCAGTCCGGCGGCGCGTTACGTCACCGGGCAGGTTTTGGCGGTGGACGGCGGGATGGTGATGTAAAGGGGGGGCAAATCAATTATTTTGAAAAAAATGTGATTCGGGACTTGACGATTCCAGCTTTCGTGGCATAGAGACAGGGCAAAATACAACTTATGGCTGACAAACCTATTGACCAACGGGTAAAAGACATCATTGTCGAACAACTCGGCGTGAAGCCGGACCAAGTGACGGCGGAAGCGAAATTCGTCGAAGATCTCGGCGCGGATTCGCTGGACATCGTCGAACTGATCATGGCGCTGGAGGAGGAATTTGGCATCGAAGTGCCGGATGAACAGGCGGAAAAACTCCTGACCGTCGGCGACGTGGTCAAATACATTGAGGAAAACCAGCAAAAGTAGTCGTGGCTTTCACCACCTCGGGGCGGTTTCGGCTGAACTCGGCTTGAGCCGCCCCTTTTAATTTTATGGCAAGCAACTGGATGGATCGCCGCGTGGTCGTCACCGGTTTGGGCGTCGTCACACCGCTGGGACATCAACTCGATGTTTTCTGGAGCAAACTCATCTCCGGCCAATGCGGCATTGACCGCATCACCGCGTTCGACGCGACGCCGTTCGACACCCAGGTCGCCGGCGAAGTGAAAAATTTTGATCCGCTCCCGGCGTTTCCGTCGCCCAAGGAAGTCCGGCGGACGGATCGGTTTTCGCAATTCGGCATTTTCGCCGGGCATCAGGCGCTGCTCGATTCCGGCCTTGACCTCGACCACGAAAACCGCGACGAAATTGGCGTCATCATCGGCTCCGGCATTGGGGGATTGTCCACCACCACCGAGCAGCTCAAAATTTTGTTCCAACGCGGTCCCGACCGGCTCTCGCCGTTCATGATCCCGATGCTCATCAGCAACATGGCCTCCGGCACGTTCTCGATGTACAAGGATTTGCGCGGGCCGAATTTCGCCACCTGCTCCGCCTGTGCCACGGCCAATCACGCCATCGGCGAAGCCTGGCGCTCCATCAAAATGGGCGACGCCCAGGTCATGTTCGCCGGCGGCGCGGAAGCGGCGATCGTACCCATCAGCATCGGCGGCTTTTGCGCGATGAAGGCCATGAGCACGCGCAACGACGATCCCAAACACGCCTCGCGCCCCTTCGACAAGGAACGCGACGGCTTCGTCATGGGCGAAGGCGCCGGCGTCATCGTGCTCGAGGAATTGGAACACGCCAAAAAACGCGGCGCCAACATTTATTGCGAAATCGTCGGCTACGGCAACACCGCTGACGCGCATCATCTCACCGCGCCGTCTCCCGGCGGCGAAGGCGCGGCCCGCTGCATGAAAATGGCGCTGCGCCATGCCGGGCTGAATCCCGAAGACGTTTCCTACATCAACGCCCACGGCACCTCCACGCCGCAAGGCGACCTTTGCGAAACGCAGGCCATCAAGGCTGTTTTCGGCAGCCACGCAAAAAAGGTGGCCGTCAGTTCCACCAAAGGCGCGACCGGCCACATGCTCGGCGCGGCGGGCGCGGTGGAAATGACCGTCTGCGCGCTCGCCATCAAACACGGCGTCGTCCCGCCGACCATCAATTTGTCGGTGCCCGATCCCGAATGCGATCTGGACTACGTGCCGAACACCGCGCGCGAGATGAAGGTGAACGTCATCATCAACAATTCGTTCGGTTTCGGCGGCCACAACGCCAGCATCGTGGCGAAAAAATTTGTTGGTTGATAATTCTCCAGGAAAGGTTTAATTGAAATTATGTCAGCGACAATATCAGCCCCAAAAAAAGCAGTAAGAATTGACGCCCGCCAAGCCGCGAGTGCTGCGGCTGCGTATTTCAAAGAACTCTATCCCAACGTTGTTTCTTTTAGCCTTGAAGAAGTGGAATTGTCCGAAGATGGAAGTCATTGGTTGATTACTTTAAGTTTTGAGATTACTGCAAATCCTGGTTTGGGCGGTGCTTTGCTGGCATTTCAACCACCTAAAACAAAATTCAAAGTTTTCAAAGTGGATGCCAAAACTGGCAAAGTTGTGGCGATGAAAATTCGCAAGCTTGAATGATTGGTGACTTGCCAGCACTGGTGGGCAAATACCGAACCAAAGGAATTTTGCTCGATACAAACTTGCTGTTGTTGCTTTTTGTGGGTCTCGTGGATCCTGATTTGGTTAAAGATTTCAAGCGCACAAAGAACCACCAATTCACAGAAAAAGAATTTTTATTGCTCGAAGGCATAGTTAAACATTTTTCAAAAATTGTCACTACGCCACACATCCTTACCGAAACTAGCAATTTCATTTTTCAGCTTGATGATAAAAAACAAAAGTTGGCACTAGAAATAGTTGCAAAAGCCATTCAATCTTTCAAAGAACGTCGTGAAGAGTCCCAAAAATTAGTTTTGGCCAAAGAATTTTATTATTTAGGTTTGACTGACACTGCCATTCTTGATCTGCCACCCAAGAGATATTTGGTTCTTTCAATGGATGCGGGTTTAGTGACTGCCCTCCATACAAAGGGCGTAGATGCTGTTAATTTCAATCAGCTTCGTCCACTTGTTTGGGAACAATGAACTTTCTTTCGTTAATTGAGTCCAAGCGCGAAGGCAAAACCCTCACGCCGGATCAGATTCAAGCATTCGTCCGCGAATTCACCGCCGGGACCATTCCTGACTACCAGATGTCCGCGATGCTCATGGCCATCTTTTTCCGCGGGCTAAACACCGCCGAAACCCGCGCGCTCACGCTGGCCATGCGGGATTCCGGCGATGTGCTGAAATTCCCCAGGGACCCGCGCCCGCTCGTGGACAAGCATTCCACCGGCGGCGTCGGCGACAAGGTCTCGCTCCCGCTCGCGCCGCTGCTCGCGTGCTTGGGTTTCCGCGTGCCGATGATTTCCGGACGCGGCTTGGGCATTACTGGCGGCACGCTCGACAAGCTTGATTCCATCCCCGGCTTCAAAACCCTGCTGCCCGCCGGAAAAATCGTTGAGCAGGTCCAGAAAGTCGGCTGCGTCATCTGCGGCCAGACCGACCGGATGGTTCCGGCGGACAAAAAACTTTACGCCCTCCGCGACGTGACCGGCACCGTGCCGAGCGTCCCGCTCATCACCGCGTCCATTCTTTCCAAAAAGCTCGCCGAAAATCTGGACGCTCTTGTGCTGGACGTGAAATTCGGTTGTGCCGCGTTCATGCAATCGAAGGCGGACGCGCGCAAACTCGCAAAGGCGATGGTTGCACTCGGGAATGAATGCGGCGTGAACACGCGCGCGATTCTGACCGACATGAACACGCCGCTGGGCCGTGCCGCCGGCAACTGGCTCGAGGTGAAGGAAAGCGTAGCATGCCTGGAATGTAGGGCAGGCGTCTCGCCTGCCCGGCGAGCGCGTCAGCGCGAGCCGTTCTCTTCCGAAAGCTTTGCGCCGAATGCGTCGGCGCGGGCAGGCGAGACGCCCGCCCTACTTTACGACGATCTCCGCTCACTCGTCCTCGACTGCGCCGCGCATTTGCTGGTTCAAACCGGCAAAGCCGGATCGCTCACGGTCGCGCGTAAACAAGCCGAATGCTGCCTGGCTTCCGGCGCGCCGCGAAAGAAATGGGACGAGATGCTCGCCGCCCAGGGCGCGGACCTCGGTGCCTTCAACAAAAAGCTTGCGCTTGATCACACCGCGCCGGTGGTGCTGGAAATCAAGGCAGACCGCAGCGGTTTGGTTTCTAAATGCGACGCGCGGCTTGTGGGCGAAG
This sequence comes from uncultured Verrucomicrobiae bacterium, assembly GCA_963820205.1. Lineage (GTDB taxonomy): Bacteria > Verrucomicrobiota > Verrucomicrobiia > Limisphaerales > UBA11358 > UBA11358. Next base: position 7,944 of record CAWFZJ010000070.1, on the reverse strand, counting down.
TCATCCGCGACCTTGGCGGCGGTCGGCTGACGAAAGAATCGGCCATCAATTACGACGTGGGTGTGGACCAGCTCGCCAAACCCGGCGAGCGGGTGAAAAAATCCACGACCCTTTGCCGTGTCCACGCTGCCGACCGCGCGCAAGCGGCAGCCGCGGGCACCCGGCTTAAGGCTGCGTTCGAGCTTTCAGCCGGGCGGCTGTAATTTGTTCCGCCCTCCGGCTGTCGGTCCGAAGGCTGTTACCCATCGGTTACTGAGGAATATTATTGGTATATACCCGATAGAATTTCATCTGTCCTGTGGGTGAGATCGTAAACGGACTTGTGGCCGTCAGGTTTGTTGTCCACGGCCCCGACATATTGGTGGCTTCCAAAAGCTGCCCGCCCACATAGGTCAGGACCATGTTTTTGCCACTTTTGGTCAGGGATAAAATGTTCGGCCCATAATAGGCAATCAACTGAAGTTGCGCGCCATTGAAGGCACAACCGCCCCACCCAACGGGCAAGGGGCCTGGTGGACGATAAAAAATATCCGGCATTATATCCACTTCCAATGTTCCATTTGTGATCGTCAGATTCGTGTAAGTCACCGTGTTGTCAGGCAAAAAAGCGGAGTCTTGCGCGTTGGTGACGTATTGACTCACGCCTTGAACTGAAAAAATGGTGCAGAATCCCAAACCGCTGTCAGCATCAGCGCCGTTGATGCCATAGAGGGCCAGATTATATTTCCCAATCGGAACGCTTGTGAAGACAAAGGACATGCCAAAGGTGGGAAGATCCTCGATGGTGTAAAAAACGCAATAGTTGTCCAAGAGGTCGTTGTTCATCCCGCAGGACTCATATAATTGCTGGCAGGTCGAACCAAAGTTAACACCGCAGACGGTTACGCCATCATCCAGGAAACTGGGCGGGGTGTTGGTGAATTGACTCCCGCTCAGGGCATTCCAATACATATTGGTCCCCAGAACCCCACGGCCATGATAAAGATCACTAATGGGGGGCGAGACGGCAAAATTCACGGTCCACAGCCCGTTGGTGGGTACTTGGGGTGCCGGGAGGACCGTCACCGTGGCCACACTGCTCGTAGCCCTGCCGCTGTAATTAGTCGCAATGCATCTAAAGCTGCTAAAAGCACCGGTGAAATTCTGCCAGGTTAACGTGCTGTTGGTGGTTATTCTTCCAGTTGTGGAGGCCAGATTAAACCAAGCGCCGCTACTATTTGTCACCTGCCATTGGTAGTAATTCGGGATCGGAATGCCGCCGACAAGGGCGGTTAACTGCAAAGTCTGTCCCATGAAAACCGTCGTGTTTGACGGCTGTAGGTAAAAGGCGGGAGGGAAAGGCCAGATCTGCAACGCGAGCGCTTTCAGGAACAGATCCTGTATCTGGTTTTCACCCAGGGAATTGGTGAAAATCGCCACTTCGTCAATCCAACCATTGAAGGTGCTGCCATTATTCCAATTGTCACTGCCCAGCCAGGTTGTTCCACCGTTAAATGCTTCCGGTCTGTTGGCTACACTGTTCACGGCTTTGTACAGGTTGGTCCCGCCGCTGGAGGCATAATAAAGGTACATCGTCGTGTTGCTGAGCGTGATCGTGCAGGCCACAAAATTCCAGATGTTCGCAACCGGAAACAGCCCGGAGTTCCAGCCATACGTCGCCGCGCTGTTGGTGTTCCACGTGTAAGCCAAACACGGCGTCCCCAGCGCGTTCGTCGCCGTCCCAAAGCCAATCCCTGCGGCATCTCCGCCATTGCGATTCATGAACAGCCCGGTGCTGGACGCGAGCGTCGCCGCTTTGGGTTTTATCCACATCGTGAAGGTCACCGTGTTGGTGTACAGGTTTAACGGCGGCACGGTATAGATACCCATTATCATGATTGGCTGACATCTTCGCCGTCATATTGTTGACAGGAAACCCGGAATAACCATTGTTGGGGATTGGGCCTAAATCGGGGAGGCTTTCGCCGCCGTCCTTGCAGCCGGTCGCCATGGTTCCATCGTCGCTGTTGCCGTAAGTGGCGTCAAAATTATGGCCGCTGTAGTCGTAGGCCTGCATGGATTGGAAGAAGGTATCGTTCGTTTCCTCAAACTTCCAGTAAGCCCACGGGTGGTTCGTCATCACGCAATTCGCATACATGTTCGTCGCGCCATTGGAAGATGGCGCCGCCGGATCGGCCAGCGCCGTGAGATGCGCCGCCGTGCTGTTGGAACTGCCGACGGCATTGGTCGCCGTCAACTCATAATTGCCGGCTTTTGAAGATTGAACGTTGGTAACCGTCCAGTACCAGCCTGTAGCGCCGGCAATGGGAGTGTATCCACCGCCGCTGTCCAGCTTCAACACCCACTGATTGGTGATCGGCACGGTGCCGGCGTTGAATTCCGCGTGAAATTGCACGTTCCCTCCAATGAAGCCATAAACGTTCGTGTTATAGGCCACGGACGGGTCGGCCGGTGCCACACCCCCAATATCCGTGGTGAGTATGGGCGCGGAGGCCGGGAGTACGGTCACCGTGGCCAGAAGACTTGTGAGGGAGCCGTAACTGTTGGTAACCACGACATCATAGTTCCAAGTGCCAACTGTCGTTGGAGTGGTCACCACACTGGAATTGGTGGCGCCGGGAATATTGGTCAGGCTGCCGCCGCCCCCGCCGTCGGTCTGCCACTGATAGGACAGCGCGCCACACGCGTACACGTTAGCGCTAATCGTCACCGTTGTCCCGAGGAAAATGACGTTGGTGGGAGAAGCTGAGGGAGGTGTCACAAGGGGGGGAATTGCCACTCCCAGAGAAAAGATTTGAATCCCATTGATTACTGCACTTGGGGCAGCAGTGATGTTTTGACTGACGATGAGTATCTCGTCATTGGTCAGCCCGTCGAATTCGATGTAGTTGCCGCTGCAAGCCGCAGCATCATTGGTGGCCAACGGACATACCTGAGTATATGTCCCATTAAATTGAGCATTATCATTGAGAAATATTGGGGGTGATATGGGGGCGCCGACGGTAATTCCTGAGGAGGGGCCGGAAACCGCGTCAATCCAGTATTCACTATGCCGTCCGCTGGCCGTATCGTTGTTGCAATAGATAACAATCGAATAGGTGCCGCCGCACTGGTTGGCAACAAACTGTTGCAGCCCGCTCAAAAAGATAATCGGCGCGCAATTGGAAATATTAGTAACCGCAGTGCCCGGAGGTATGGGAACGTTGGGTCCGGTATGACTCCAAGTGGATTCGAGAAAGCCGTCCATCAATTTTGCATTCGGGTCGGAAAACGGCGGCCCGGGTGGAAAACCTGTTTGTCCACCGCAGTGCCACATGCCAAGAGACGTCCAGGCAATGCTTACCCCGCTGGATACTCCGCTCTTGTCGTTGAGAGCGATGCTGTCACCAAACCGCCCTAAATTGTTCCAATTCTTCTGCGGATACACGCCCGCCGTGTCAGTGGGTGTCAAAGAGTCCACCCATCCATTTTGCACCCCGCCCGGAGGTTGCTCGCCGCCGCCGGAGTTGTCATTGGCCACGAAGTTGACGCCGATTTGATTCTGGGCGCTGGCCGTATGCGCCGCAAAGCAAACCACCGCAATGGCTGCCGCCCATTTGATGGTTGTCTGTATTTTCATAAGTTTGGTTTTAACTGAATTATTTGTTTCTCAAAAAACGCGGACACCGTTGGTGTTGTAACGGAAAACATCACCATGTCCAAAAAGGGGAGGGTTGGTCGTAACGTTGAGAGCCCCGACTCGCGCTTGGTCAAAGTCGGCTTTGGTTGTAATCCTCCATGGCGCTTCGACCGGAAGCGTCGGTCGGTTTCTTTTCACCAGCGTTGCGCGCCGTGTGTTCACGGTAAACCAAAAAGCTGAACTATTCCAACCGTGTTCAGCATGCGCCTCTGGCTAATCGGCGTCAAGCATAAAAAGAGCGCAAATCAGCCCGCAGCGGGCAGAACCAAGGCGGGGTTGTTCCAATCAATTGGGCAGACTGTGGAGCGCGGATACACGCTACTTTAGCGATTCCAGAATTTTCTCCGCCGCCGCGCGCGGGTTTTCCGCCGCGTAAATCGGGCGGCCTATCACCAGCCAGTTCGCTCCGGCGGCCATGGCTTCCCGTGGCGTGAGCGTGCGTTTCTGGTCGTCGGCCTTTTCCGCGCCCGTGCGGATGCCGGGCGTCACGAGTTGAATTTCTTCCGGAAGAATCTCCCGCAGGTCGGCAATCTCCAGCGGCGAGCAAACCAGGCCGCGCAAGCCTGAGTTCGCCGCCAGCGACGCGAGCCGCTCCACCTGGTGGCCGACATTGGATTCACAACCAATCTCAGCCAGTGTGTTGCTGTTCATGCTGGTCAGCACGGTCACGCCGAGCACGAGTGGCGCGGGCAATCCGAGCAATTTGGCAGTGTCCTGTGCGGATTTTTCCGCCGCGCTCATCATCTCGCTGCCGCCGCTCGTGTGGATGGTGAGCATTTGCACGTCAAGCCTCACCGCGGCGGCGACGGCCCGGGCGACGGTGTTCGGGATGTCGTGAAACTTCAGGTCCAGGAACACCGGCGCGCCGGTGCCGCGAACGCGGCGCACGATATCCGGCCCGGCGGCGACGAACAGTTCCTTGCCGATCTTGAAGGCGCCGACCGCGGGTGCTATCCGCGCGGCGAGCTTGAGCGCGGTCTCGGCGTCCGGCACGTCCAGCGCGGCGATGATGGGATTACGCATGAGCATATTTAGCCACAGATGAAACACGGATGAAACACAGATTTTCGGAACTTGAAACTGAAAACCGAAAGCTTGAAACTGTTGCCATGATAGTCATCCACCACAGCGATGCTGATTTTTCCCGGAAACTGGGCGAAGTAACGGCGCCGTCCAGCCTGTTCGATCCCAGCATCGAGCAACGCACCCGCGCCATCCTGAACGATGTTCACATCCGCGGCGACGCCGCGCTGCTGGAACTCACCGAAAGATTCGACGGCGCGAAACTCGCCGCCGGCCGGCTGGCCGTCACGCAGGCGGAATTGTTCAACGCCTCGCTGGCCGCCGATGAATCGCTCCGCGCCGCCGTGGCCGAGGCGGAAAACAACATTGCGAACTTCGCCAAAAAATCGCTGCGCAAAAACTGGCAGATGGAAAATTCGCACGGCGCATCCGTGGGCGAGAAATTCGATCCGTTCCGGCGTGTCGGGGTTTACATCCCCGGCGGCAAGGCGCCGCTGGCCTCAACCGCGCTGATGACCATCACGCTGGCGAAGGCGGCGGGCTGCCCGGAAATCGTCGCCTGCACACCCTGCGGCCGGGACGGCTCCATCAATCCCGCGCTGTTGTTCGCGACCCGGGCGGCCGGGGCGACGGAGATTTATCGCGTCGGGGGCGCGCAAGCCATTGCGGCCATGGCTTACGGCACGAAGACCATTCGCCGCGTGCAGAAAATTTTCGGTCCGGGCAACGCCTACGTGGTCACCGCCAAGCGATTGCTTGTCGGCCACGTCGCGATTGATTTGCTGCCCGGTCCGAGCGAACTGCTCGTGCTCGCGGACGAAACGGCGAACCCCAAATTCGCCGCCGCCGATTTGCTGGCGCAGGCCGAGCACGGCTCCGGCCACGAGCGCGTCTGGCTCGTGACGACTTCGGCGAAAATCATCAAAGCCGTCGGGCAGGAGATTGCCCGACAGTTGCCGAAGCTGGCGCGGCGGGAACTCATCAGGCATGTGCTCGACAACAACGTCTGGCTGATCCAGGTGAAAACCCTCGACGACGGCGTGGCGCTGGCGAACCGGCTCGCGCCGGAGCATTGCGAAGTGATGACGCGCAACCCGCGCAAGCTCTCGGAAAAGATTCTGACCGCCGGCGCGATTTTCCTCGGTCCGTGGTCGCCGACGGTGCTGGGCGATTACGTGGCCGGGCCGAGCCACACGCTGCCGACCGGCGGCGCGGGCGCGTCGTTTGCCGGCCTGACCGTGGACCAGTTCCAGCGCCGCACCAGCGTTGTCGAATACACCCGCGCCTCACTCAGGAAAGCGCTGCCGTCGGTGAAAAAATTTGCGGAACTGGAAGGGCTGGGCGCGCATGGAAAAAGCGCGGAGATTAGGAAATAAATTTTCTGTGCAGAGACGCAGGGACGCGGAGTTTTTTGACACGAATTGACACGAATTTCCAAGCCCGTCAGGGCTGGCATATTTGTAGAAAATTGAAATCAGAAAATCCCAAGCTCCGTCGGAGCGAATTCATCTGTTTGGTGGGGCGAGCGTCCTCGCGAGCCGAAACGCAGCGCGCCGGAACCCTGTGAAGGCGGCTCGTCGGTAGCCTCGCCCCACCGGAATATGCCGCCCCAACGGGGCTGGAATTTTGTTTGGGTTGTGGTTCTACAAAGATGCCGCGCCTGACGGCGCTGGTGGGGCGGCTCCGGCGGGAGGCGGGACCGGCGCGGAAGCGCGGTGGCTTTTCCTGCCGGAACCAGACACCCGCAAAACCCGCCTGACATGGGTGGCCAAGCAGTCGCGGATGCTGGCGCTTGTGAAAATTGTTGCATTCCGGCGACCTGGCATTGAAATTATCTGCGTTTGAGTGCAAATTGAAACCATGAGCGCCAAAGAAATTCTCCTGGAAGTGGCCGAAAAACTGCCGTCCGACGCCACCCTCAGTGACGCCATTTATGAATTGGAGTTTCGTCAGGCCGTCCAGCAGGGTTTGGACGAATTGGACCGTGGCGAAGGTGTGCCGATTGAGGAAGTCAAAGCCAGGATTGCCCAATGGGCTGGAAAATAATCATCGCCCCGTCGGCACAAGCCGATTTGGCTGATATTGTCCGCTATGTCGCCCGGCATAACTCCGATGCCGCAGCCCGGCTTGGTTACGAATTGATAACTCACGCCGAAAATATCGCGAACTTTCCCGAAATCGGCCGCATCGTGCCGGAATTTCAGCAACCGAATCTGCGGGAAATGATTTGCCGTTCCTATCGCATCATCTATCGGCTGAGGGGCAACGAGCAACGCATTGACATCGTCCGATTCTGGCACGCCGCGCGCGGATTCCCCCGCATCCCCGGCGGGAACTGAATCGTTCGAGTTGCAGCAACACGCGGTTGCGAACTGCTCGCCGTTCATCCGCTCGATTTTCCCGGATCGGACGGGCTGGAGCGGCTCCGGCGGGATGGCGCGGAAGCGCAGTGGCTTTTCATGCCGGAATCAGACACCCGCAACTTGGTTTCGATAAGGAACCCATGAAACCATGAGCCGGCTTTTCTCCTGCATTCCTGGATTCCTCATTCCGGAGAAATTCAAACCGGAAGGAATCCTTGCGGCGGCGGATTGCCTTGTCGTCACAATCCAAGCCAGCGCCGAACACCTTGTTCAACCGGTGCAAGCTGTGCCGGAGTCAGGCCGCCAAGTTTGCGGAGCGCCAGTTTCGACGGAATTGTAATCAGGCTTTGAACGACAAACGCGCCCCGTTTGAGGAAGGGAACGTCAACGGCAATTTCAATTTCCGAACCGCGAAGCGCCGTCGAATGCGAGACAATGGTGATGAGCGCGCGGTTGGCGTCTTGATAGGGGATATTCAGAATCAAGGCAGGGCGAACCTTTTGCGCCATGCCAAGGTCAACCAGCCAAACTTCACCGCGCCGAGGCATCTTCCTCCTTGTCGTGCAGGGCGAAGACGCTGGCGGCGGCGGCGGTCAACTCTTCGTCCGTGGGCGCGGCGTAATCGAGTTTGGCCGTGCGGTGAAGAATCACGCGGCTGAACTCCCTGTGCTCGCCGGGAGAAAGCTGCTCGAATTCTTCGAGCAAATGCGCGGTCGCTGTGCTCATGCTGAAAAGATAATGCACTTGTTTTCATCGGCAAGTGTGAAAAAGTGTGGTTTGGGAGCATTCCCGCTCGATTTTCCCTGCCGGACGGGCTGGAGCGGATCGGGCGGGGCCGGCGTGGAAGCGCAGTGGCTTTTTCTGCCGGAACCAGACACC
>CAWFZJ010000069.1:0-17510 GCA_963820205.1 uncultured Verrucomicrobiae bacterium | reverse complement strand
CGCCGATCCGTTGTAGGTTACCACCACCGTCAACCCTGTCGGCGTCGTCGTCGCTGTCGCCGCCTCTGCCAAGCCGTCATACACCTGATTAAGATTGCCCAAGGTTACGGTGGCACTGGCCTTGGTCACCGTCAACGTCGCGCTGTTGGTCACGGTCCCAATGTATCCCCACACAATGACACTGTAAGTAGCCGCGCTGCTGGTGGTCACGTTGCTTAACGTCAGGCTGCTGTTGGTCTGGCCGCTCATGGCCACGCCGTTCGACAGCCACGCGTAATTGTATGGTCCGGTTCCCGAGGCTGTTGTGCTGAACACCACGGTGCTGAACGCCACGACCGTCTGATTTGTCGGTCCCACTGCGCTTACCGGCACGGTGATATTGGTGACCGCTTGTGAGACATTGCCTGAGAAGTTGAAATTGGGGGGGAAGTTGGTGCCGGCCCCCACGATGTTAACAGTGATCTGGTGCGTACTGCCATTGGCGTTGGTTCCACCGACTACGAAGCTGTTCAGATCGAAGTTTGCCAGCACGGGGCTCGCGTTGCTGGCGCCTGATCCCAAATTGATGAAGACTCCGTACATGTTCGTACTTGCATTCTGAAGCATCAGGTAGGCGTAGCCGACAGCTTCTCCCATCCATGTCGCCGCGCCGTTCGTGGTGTTGATCCGGTAAATGTCAGTGTTTGTGCTTGTATTGCTGACGTAGAGGTTGCCGTCCTGCGCAAAGCGGATGTTCTGCCCCGTCTTCCCCCCGGTGTTCAGGTTGGAGACGGTGCCATAACCTGTTCCGACGGCAGTGGCGGTCCCGTTGGCGGGATTGATCGTGTACAGTCTGCTCGACGTGGCTCCGAACAGCGCACCATCGCTGTACCGGAAGGCCAATGACTCAATGCCGCTCACGCTAAAGCTGGCGACCCTTGTGAGGGCCCCGTTCGTTTTATTGAACATCACGAGGGCCGTGGTGTTGGATATTCCATACACTGTCCCGTTGGTGGGGCAGTAAGCGATGTCGTTAATTAACATTGCGCCAACGGAGGAAATCTTGGTGAAGTTGCCGCTCAACAAATCAATGGTGCCGAAGCGGTTGGTCGTAAGGTTGTATTCACAGCCATATACCAAATTGCTCTGCGCCCGAGCTGACATGGCCGAACTGACGGCTGCCAGCAGGGCCCCGAATAAAAACCGCATCAATGACTTTTTCATAATTGTTATTTGTCAAACTTCCAGACTTTACGCTGGGGAACCGGGCCAAACCAATTCGCCAGACTGTCAATTCTTAACACACAGCCGCTGAAGCGAAACGAATTTGGGACACATTGCGGGATTTAAGGGGTGAATTGCGCCGGGCGGGGGGCGGAATCCCTGAAAAATCCAGAAGAAAAAATCAGGACCAGGCGGCCTAGGTCATCACGCCCAGTTGCCGGAGTTGTTCCCGGTAACTGCGGGTGAGCGTCACGCGCGTGCCGTTGCGCAGCGAGATCATGTATTCGCCGTGAAACATGGGGTGCAGTTCCTTGACTGATTCGATGTTCACGATGGCCGAGCGGCTGATGCGCACGAAACGATCCGGGGGAAGCTTTTCCTCCAAGGCGGTCATGGTTTCGCGAAGCATGTACGTTTCTTTGCCGACGCACAGCTTCACATAGTTGTCCGCCGACTCCACCAGATCAATATCGGTCAGCCGCAGGAACACAATGCGACCATTGGATTTGACAGCCAGACGCTCCGGATATTTTGAACTGTTCTTCAGATCCTGCAACAAATCGTCCAGTTTCTGCTGGATTTCCCCGGATTGGTTGTTCAAAATTTGCTTTCTGGCCCTTTGCACCGCTGAACGCAGGCGGGCAAGTTGGCAGGGTTTTACCAGGAAGTCCAAGGCGTGCGCCTCGAAAGCCTTCAATGCATAGTCGTCGTGTCCGGTCACAAAGATGATCACCGGCATCCGCGCCGGCTTGATCTGGGCAACCACTCCGAAGCCGTCCAATTCGGGCATTTGCACGTCGAGGAACACCAGATCGGGCGCCAACCGGTTGATCATCTCGACGGCTTCGGGACCATTTGCGGCCATCCCGATGATCTCAATATCCGGCTCGAAATGGAGCATGTCCCGCAGCACCGCCAGCCCGGTAGGCTGGTCATCCACGAGTAAAGTTCGGATTTTCATTTCGTTATTCTACGTTACCAAACCGGCAATTTGTGTCATCCAAAGAATTAAATTTTTATAACGAGTTAAATTTCTAAATTTTTAAGCAGTTGCCATGCCTTGACCCCGTATTTATCAAGGGCGCTGCTGTGATTAAGCTACACCATTTTAAGAACTTTGGAAACCCATAAAAACAAGTATAATTTTTTGAAAGCTTGAAGGAAAGGAACGTTAAAAATCCTTTGTATTTCCTTCATTTTGGACACTTTTGGACACTCGGGTGCGATTCCATTGACCGTGTCACCGGTGGCTTTCACACGTCACCTCCAGCAGGTCCAATTCACGCCGGGGAACAAATTGTCACGCAATTCGACTTCGCGCAGCCATTTTTCGTCCACACGGGTCGTCGTGAGCTGCTCATGCAGCGCGATGAAGCGGAGCAGATGGTCCTTCACGCGGCGGCGCGCGTAATCGGGACTAGTGCCAGCGCGCAAAATGAACGGCCAGTCGCTGGCCTGCGCCAGCAGCAGTTCGCGCGCGGCCTGGCGCAGCGCCCGCGCCTTCAAACCGGTCGCCTCCGGAAATTTTTGCGCCAGGCGGGTCATGCGTTCCTGCGCCACTTGCAGATGCGGGTAAATCCACTCGTTTTTTTCATTCAGCCATGCGCGCCAATAACCTTCCTCGCCCCAGCTGGACGCGCCGGGTGTGGCGATTTGATGGGTCGGATGCCGGTGCAGGTATTCATCGGGCGTGATGAGCGCGACGGTTTTCTGGTCGTAAAATAGTTTGCGCGCGAAGTAATCCAGAAATTCCGGCCCCTCATACCACCAGTGGCCGAACAACTCCGCGTCGTAAGGCGCGACGATGAGCGGCGGGCGATCCAAAAGTCCGGCCAGCCGCCGGACCTGGTTCACGCGTTCGTTGAGAAAATGTCCGGCATGTCCGGCGGCGGCCGACAACGCGGCGTCGCGCTGATAAATTTCCTTGCTCCCCGCGCCGCCGGTGATGCGGTAATATTTGATGCCGGTGAACCCGCGATTTTCCGGCGAGGGCAGATGCGGTTTCACGTAGTCGAAATCGAGATCGAAGCCGACGTCGCGGTAAAAATCGCGATAGCGCGCGTCGCCGGGATAACCCTCGTGCTGGCTCCAAACCTGACGCGAGGAATCGAAGTCACGCCCGAAAGCGGCAATGCCATTGGGCGTGAAAATCGGCGCAAAGGTGCCATAGCGCGGACGTGGCCGGGCGTGGAGAATGCCGTGCGTGTCAAGAATGAACCAGCGGATGTCCGCCTCCTGCAAAAATTGTTCGATGCCGTCCACGTAGGCGCATTCCGGCAGCCAGATGCCGTGCGGGTCGCGTCCAAAGCAGCCGCGATAATGGTCGCGCGCGGTGAAAATTTGCGCGCGAATGGACGGCGGATGGTTTGCCAGCAACGGCAGCAAAGCATGGGTGGCGGCGGTGGTGATGATTTCAATCCGGCCTTCGTCCTGAAGCTGGCGGAACGCGTTGACGAGGTTGCCGTCGCACGCTCGCCAGGTGTCGCGGACCTGGCTGAAGCGGTGGTGATACATCCACGCCAGTTCGTGAAACGCGCGGTCCCAGTGCGTGCGGTGAATTTCCTTTTCCGCCAGTTCGAGGAGGCCGTCCAAATGCCGCGCGTAACGCCCGCGCAGGAGCGGGTCGAGCAGCATCGCGCACAACGTCGGTGAAAGCGAGAGCGTCAGTGGCGCGTCCATGCCATCGCGCCGCCAGCCGTCGAGAATTTGCAGCAGCGGAACATAGGTTTCGGTAACGGCTTCAAAGAGCCAGCTCTCCTCCAGGAATTTTTCATGTTCCGGGTGGCGCACAAACGGCAGGTGCGCGTGCAAAACCAGCGACAAATATCCTGGCGGCCAATGAAGCGCGTCGCTCATCAGTCAAATTTGTTGGAAATCCATTCCGCGACGGCTTTGGCCCTGGCGAAAATAACAATTCCGAGACAAGGGGAATGAAAAGCAGCACGGCGTGGAAAACCTGGACCGGCTGGTGATGCACGTGACATTCGCCGCCATACAGACCAAGTTCCAGCACGCTCAGACCAATGAGTCCGCTGGCGATGAGGTGAACGAGCATCAAGGCTCCGCGTTCGGGCGAGTCCATGCAATCAAACATTTTCTGCCAGCGGCGGTTTGAGCGCGGGGTCCTGCGGATGCGCGCCGACATCGCCGAGATATTCGGTTTCGCGGCTGAATTTGAGATTGGCGGCGCGCGCGTCCGTGCCATCGGCGGAAACCGCCACGGCCGGCAAATCATATTTTCCATCCGGCAACGCGAAGCGGTAGCTGAACGAGCCGTCGGAACGCAGTTTGATTTCGTGTCCGCCGAGCGTGACTTTGGCCGCCGGTTCGGTCGCGCCATAAACAATCAATTCGGCGTTGACGTTGAACCAAAAGCCCTTGGGCTGCCCGGCGCCGCCGAAAGGACTCGAAAGGCTGGAAAGACTCGAAACGCCCAGCGACGAAATTTCGTGCGCGAGCCGGCGGCGGATAAGCTCGGTGATTTCAAGCGAACCCATCCAGACACGGCGCACCTCGTCAAGGTTGACAACTTTGGCCAGCGCCTGTTCCTGCCGCGGCGTCCAGGCCGAAACCGGTGTTCCCTGGGCGCGCGGCAATTCCGGATGGCCGTGGCGGCGCAGTTCTTCAATTGCCTGCGCGAGCGGGAGATGTTCACCCACGGCGGATTTGATGATTTCGAGCAGCCTGGCAAATGGGAATTCAAACGGGATGGTGGCGAACTCAATCTCGCCCTCCGCGGAAACGGTGTCCGGCGGCGTAACCGTGGCGCTGGAAACCGCAATGCGCGTCCACCGGCGGGACGGCGAATAATAGCCCAGCTCGGCGGCGTAGGAATTCCCGGCGCGCTCAACGTGCGCGAACCAGTGGCGCGATTCCGGATGAACGTGAATCTCGCAAATCGGATGGCCTTCGACCTTGCCGGCGTAAAGGCGCAGGATGAGATGGCCGTCGGCGGAGCGCGCGTTGAGTTTCAACTGCTGCTCGCGCGTCAAATCCCAATGCGCGTAAAGCCAGTGCGGATCGCGCGCGGTCAAAAACAGTTTTTTCGTGCCGTAGGCCTCGGGCAATTCGGTTTCCGGCAATTCAAACTGTTGCGCCGGCGGGACGGGGCCGAGCGCGTATTTCCGGCCGGGGCCGCCGACGGGCGGCGGCGCGGGCTGGTCGCCTTCGAGCAGGAGCGGCGGTATTTCAACCTTCTTGCGGCGGACGTAAGCGCGGCGGACGGTTGTGGTTTTTGGTTTGGCGGCGCGGCCCGGGCGCACAACGCGGGCGGCCGTCTTTTTCCTGGCTGGCGCGGGAGTTGATTTTGTTTTCATAACCGCAATTCCCTGTTCTTAGCACTTAATTCATTGCCGGTTAAAAGTTACGGCGGGAATTTGCCGGACGCAATGGGAATCTTCCGGCCGGTTGTGGATAACTTTTATCAAACGCGCGCTTGCCAGCAGGCGGGTGGAGGTGTTCTTTATATCCCCAGTTATGGCAGATTTGAACGGCACTCAACCCAACAACCTGCCGGTCACGATATTTGTCGTGGACGACGAGCCGATGTTGCTGGAAATGGCGGCGATGATTCTTGAGCCGCTGCATTTCCGGGTGCGGACGTTTCACGATCCGCAAACGGCGCTGGCCGCATATTCCACGGCGGACCCCCGGCCAGAGTTGATCGTGACGGATTACGCCATGCACTCGATGACCGGCATAGATTTGATTCGCGAATGCCGACGCATTCATCCGAAGCAAAAAGTCATTCTCGTAAGCGGCTCGGTGGACGAAAGCATTTGCACCAAAGCGGAGGCCAAGCCGGACCGCTTTCTGGCCAAGCCATATCAAGTCAGTGATTTTGTCGCCCTGATTCAATCACTCGCGACGGGTTGAGGCCGGGCCGCGAATTTGCCGGTCAAAATGGTGGCGGAGTGATTGATGTCAGAAAATTTATAATGAAGAAATCATTCCTGGGCGTTTTCATTGTGTTGGCGGTTTCAATCGTTGTCGTGGTGATTGGCCTGGGTCTCTTCCTTGACTCCATCGTCAAAAAGGGCCTGGAAACGGTCGGGCCGAAAATCATGCAAGTTTCCATCAAAGTGGACGCGGTGAATTTGTCGTTGTTGAGCGGGTCGGCCAAGGTCCAAGGCCTTGTTGTTGGCAATCCCCAAGGTTGCAAAGCGCCGCAGGCCATCAGCATCGGTTCCGCGGATGTGGGCGTGAATCCAATATCGGTTTTTTCGGACAAAATCGTCATGCGCTCGGTGTTCGTTGAAGCGGCGGATATCACTTTTGAAGGCGGCCTCGGCGGCAACAACCTCAGCAAAATCATGGACAACCTGAATGCCATCGCCAAAAACGGCGGACCCGCCTCCACGAACACCACCGCCATGGCGGCCAACGAATCCGGACGGAAATTTGAAGTGGACGACTTGTTGATTGCCGGCGCCAGGGTTCACGTCAGTCTCACCGGCATGAGCGGCCGGGAAATGACCCTGCCGCTGCCGGATATTCATCTCACCAACCTGGGCAAAAACAACGCCGGCATCACTGCGGCTGATTTGACGCGGCGCGTGCTCGGCGCCATCACCGCCGCCGCCGTCAAGGCCGTAGCCAGCGCCACCACTGACATTGGCAAAAGCGCCGGGAATTTGGGCAAGGATGCCGGGAAAGCGGTGGGCCAGGGCGTGAACAAAGTCACCAGGGGAATTGGCGGTTTGTTCAAAAAATGAAAAAATTAATCAATTTGCCGCCACACCAATGATTTTTCAGACCGGCTGCGATTTTTAGATTGCAAGCGCGGCAGTTTTCTTTTAGACTCCGGTTGAAACCCGTGAGTTAAGGTTATGTTTTTTGGCGTTGATTATTATCCTGAGCAGTGGGTCTTCCCTTATGCCGGCTCTGCCGACAACCCGGAGGGCGCTTGGGAACGCGATGCCGATTTGATGGCCACGGCTGGCATTAATGTGGTCCGCATCGGTGAATTTTCCTGGGGCATTTGCGAGCCGGAGGAGGGCCGATACGATTTTCTCTGGCTGCGCCGCGTGATGGACATCATGGCGCAACACGACATCAAGGTTGTGCTGGGCACGCCCACCGCCGCGCCGCCCATCTGGCTGGCCAAAAAACATCCGGAAATTCTTCCGCTCGATGAACGGGGTCTGGTTAAACACGCGGGCACACGGCGCGCCGTTTGTTTCAACAACGACGTTTTTTGGAACACTTCCAAGCGCCTGGTCGAAAACATGGCCCAGGCTTTGGGCGATCATTCCCAATTAATCGCCTGGCAGATTGACAGCGGCCTCGGCGGACATCAAACCGAGTGGTCGTTCAACGAAGATTCGCGCCTGGAATGGCAAAACTGGCTCAAGTTGAAATACGAAACCGTTGAGCGCCTCAACGACCAGCTCGGCTTGCGTTGCTGGGGTCAGATCGTTTCCTCATTCGACGATGTGCCGATGCCCATGCATGCTCCCGCGACGCACAACCCGGCGCTCCTGCTCGATTGGAACCGCTTCTGCAGCGACACCATCATCGCCTTTGCCCGGATGCAGGCGGATGTCCTGCATGAAATTTGCCCCGGCCTTCCCGTCACCGTCAACCTGCGCGCGCTCCAGCGAAAATTCGATCACTTCGACATGGCCGCCGCCGTGGACTTCGTTTCCGTCGAAACCAACGCGGCCATCAAGAGCAAATCCGCCGAACTCGCCTGCGACATTGACATCCTCCGCTCGCTGAAAAAATCGGACATCAAAACCCCTGACGGCGATTGCGGCTTCTGGGTCATCGAACAAAAGGCCGGCCAGGTCAACTGGCAGGACGTCAACTCGCTCGTGCGTCCCGGCGTCATCCGGCTGTTCACCTACCAATTGATTTCGCGGGGCGCCAGCGGCGTGCTATATTATCATTGGCGGCAGTCGCGCATCGGCAACGAAAAATTTTTCGGCGCGTTGTTGCCGCACCACCTCGAAGGCAATACGCGCGTCTTCAAGGAAATCAGCCAGATCGGCGAGGAGTTGAAATTGCTCGCCCCCGCCATCAAAGACACCAGGGTTGTGGCCGAGGCCTGCATTCTTTTCACGCATGACAACGACTGGACGCTGCAACAGCCGATGCAGCCGAACAAATTCTTCAACCTCCGCGAGCACATTCAACTCATTTACAACGCGCTGCACGACCGCAACATCTCCGTGGATTTTGCGCGGCCAACGGAAGACCTTTCGCAATACAAAATTGTTTTCGCGCCCTCGTTGCACCTGCTGTCCGATGGCGAGGCTGACCGGCTTAAACTGTACGTCCAAAACGGCGGCACGCTTGTCGGCACGTTCAACACCGGCCTCGTCAATCAACATTGCATCGTGCCCGATACCGGGTACCCGGGTGACATGATTGACATGTTCGGCCTGGAGGTTTTGGAATTTGACCCCATTCCCCCCGGCGAGGATAATCACCTCACCTTCAAAGGCGCGTTTCCGACCAGCCATCTGCATCCGGCGCGGCTGTGGTGCGACATCATCGAGCCGAAGGGCTGCCAGATTTTGGCGACTTATGCCAAGGATTTTTATGCCGGGCGTCCCGCCATCACCATGAACACTTTCGGCCTCGGCAAGGCCATTTACGTTGGCACCATGAGCCACCAGCATTTTTATCACGACCTGGTATCGTGGTTGCGCCAGATGTGCGGCCTGCAGCCCTTGCTGAAAGTTCCCGAAAACGTTGAGGTCAGCATGCGCCAGAAGGAAGGCACGCGCGTCTTCTTTTTGCTCAACCACCAGAACTCGCCCGTGCGCATCCAGTTTTACAAGCCCATGCACGATTTTCTCACGGGCAACACGTTTTCCGGCAACTACGACCTCCCGCCGCACGGCGTGCTCGTCCTTGACGAACATCCCGAAAACAAAATGTCTGGCGGTGACGCCTGATTTGCGATTTGTTTTGCGGCGGTGAATTTTCCCGAAGCCTCCCTTGCCGCCCTGGCGTTGTTGAGTTTTGCCCTCGCGCTCTGGCAATGGCTCACCGCCCGGTGTTTTCCGCTGCACCGGCGCGTCACCGATCTTTCCTTTGCCCCCGCCATCACCCTGCTCAAACCGCTCAAAGGCCGCGACGCCACCACCGCCGAATCGCTCCAAAGCTGGTTTGATCAAAATTACGCCGGCCAGATTCAAATTCTATTCGGCGTTGCCGGGGCCGGTGATCCGGTCTGCCCCATCGTCCGCGAACTCATTGAAAAAAATCCCGGCCGCGACGCGCAACTCATCGTCTGCGCCGAATCGCTCGGCGCCAACGGCAAGGTCTCCACGCTCGTCCAGCTTGAACGGCTGGCCAAACATCCGCTGATTCTGGTGAGCGATGCCGATGTGCGCGTGCCGCCGGATTTTCTCGCCAACATTGCCGCGCCGCTGTGCGATCCCCAAACTGGCCTGGTCAACTGCTTTTACCGGCTGGCGAATCCCGTGACGGTCGCCATGCGTTGTGAAGCCATTGCCATCAACGCCGATTTCTGGAGCCAGGTTTTGCAATCCGCCAGCCTCAAGCCGCTCGACTTCGCCCTCGGCGCGGTCATGCTCGTGCGCCGGGAATTGCTCGAGGAAATTGGCGGGTTCAGCGCCCTGGCTGATTGTCTGGCGGACGATTACCAGCTTGGCCACCGCATTGCCAAGAATGGCCATCACATCGCGCTTTGTCCTGTGGTTGTGGAATGTTGGGACGCGCCGATGAACTGGTGCGATGTCTGGAAACATCAACTGCGCTGGGGGCGCACCATCCGCGTCTGCCAGCCCGTGCCGTATTTTTTCAGCATCCTGTCCAATGCCACGCTCTGGCCGCTGCTCTGGTTGCTGGCATCACTCGTCCTGTCGAAATCGCTTTACGCGCCGCTGGCCGCCCTTGCGCTTTTATTAGTGAGAATTGTCATCGCGCAAAACCTCCAGCGTCGGTCCATGCAATCGCACAACAACCTGGCGCCGCCGTGGCTGGTGCCGGTGAAAGATTTGCTGCAGGCGGGAGTTTGGCTGGGCGCATTTTTGGGAAACACCGTCGAATGGCGCGGACAAAAAATGCGTTTGCGCCGCGATGGAACCTTGGTTGAAGAAAAGTAGCCGCCGCCGTTCCGCTCAAAAAGCCTGGCTTGCCGAGCCGTAGCTCGCAGCGAAGCGGAGAGCGAAGGCTGGTGGGCGATGAGGGATTCGAACCCCCGACCGTCTCCGTGTAAAGGAGCTGCGCTGCCACTGCGCCAACCGCCCAACCAATGTCCGCAGTGTAACAAACGACCGGGCTTCGACAACCATCCGTTTTGCGTCATATCTCGCCTATGAACCCTTGTTGCCGCAACGCCTCGAACAAAACCAGCGCCACGCAGTTCGACAGATTCAACGAGCGCGACTGTTCATTGAACATCGGAATACGCAGCCAGCGTTCGCGGTTTTGCTCCAGCAACTGCTTCGGCAACCCGGCGGTCTCGCGCCCGAACACCAGATAATCACCCGCCGAAAATTTCGCGTCGCTGTATTTTTTTGGCCCGCCGGATTCGATGAACCAAAACCTTGCAGCGTCGGCTCTGTGGGCCGACTCGAACGCGCTCCAATTTTTCCACCGATGCCATTCGACGTGCCGCCAGTAATCCATGCCGGCGCGTTTGAGCTGCGCGTCGTCGAGCTTGAAACCGAACGGCTCGACGAGGTGCAGCACCGTTTTCGTGGCCGCGCACAGCCGCGCCACGTTGCCGGTGTTCGGCGGAATTTCCGGTTCGACCAGGACAATGTTCATTGATTTCTTTCGTAGCAGCCGAGGTAACGAGGCTCATTCTTCATTTTTAATCGGAGCCTCCTCACGTCGGCTGCTACAAAATCGGGAATAAAAAACTTTCTGGAGCACCAGGCCGTGCGCTGGTGCGGTCATGCCGGCCACGCGCCGGTCTTTCTTCGCCAGCATCCGCTTGATTTCGTCCGCCGCAAATTTGCCCTGCCCGATTTGCACCAGTGTGCCGACAATGCCCCGGCACATTTTGTAGAGAAATCCGTCGCCTTCGATGATGAACGTCAGTTGCGGGCCGCTCCTTTTGATGTCGCAGCGCGTGAGCCGGCGCACGGTGGAGGCCATCTCGTAGTTCCGGCTGGCGGCGAACGATTTGAAATCATGCCGTCCGACCAGCAGCGGCGCGGCGGCGCGCATGGCCTTCAAATTGAGCGGACGCGTCACGTGCCACGCGGTGTGGCGAAGCAGCGGATTCATGGCCGGATGATTCCAGACAAAATAGCGGTATTGCTTGCCCGCCGCGTCGAAGCGCGCGTGAAATTTTTCCGGCATGCGGGCGGCGGAAAGCACCCGAATGTCCGCCGGGAGCCAGGCATTGAGCGCCAGGGCGAGCTGGCGCGCGGACATTTTGATTTCGGCGCCGGGAATTTCAAAATGCGCGGCCATGCCGAGCGCGTGAACGCCGGTGTCCGTGCGGCTGGCGCTATGGAGGCGCGGCAGGCTCGGAAACAGCTTCGCCAGCGCCGTTTCGACTTTTTCCTGCACGCCGGTGCCGGTTTTCTGCACCTGCCAGCCCTCGTAGCCGGTGCCGTCGTAGGCGATGACCAGTTTGAATTTCATGCTCGTGACTTGTGATTGGTTAAATGAGCGATTCGTTAAATGAGCTTGGCCGACGCGAATCACCTGTTTAACCGATTTAACGAATCACAATCCATCCAGGTAACTCTGCAACAAAATGGCCGCCGCCGTCTGGTCCACCTTTTGTTTGCGTTTGGCGCGGCGCGCCCCGCCTTGAATCAAAACCCGGTTCGCTTGCGCCGAGGTCAGCCGCTCGTCCCACATTTTGATCGGCACGGCGATGGCGCCACCCAGCACACCGACGAAGGTCTGCACTTTTTCCGCCGCCGGGCCGTAGGAACCGTCCATGTTGCGCGGCAGGCCGATGAGAATCAGGTCAATCTCCTTTTCGCGGATCAATTGTTTCAGCCGGTCCAGAAAGCCGGCGAACGGCTCGGCGGGAATGTATTCCAGCGGCTGCGCGATGGTTTTGGTTTCATCGCTCACCGCGACGCCGATGCGTTTGGTTCCGTGATCCAGGGCGAGAATTCGCATGACGCGCATAGTTTTGCAGCAAAAGCCCGGCATGGCGAGCCGATTTCAATTCCCAAAAACCGATGACACGGATTTCACGGATTTTCACTGATTCAATCCGTGTTAATTCGTGCAATCACAGATTACGGAATCGCGAGGCGATTGGTGGCAAGGCCGGTTTGGCGAATTAAATCAGGCAAACGATGATGATTAGGATATGAATTTAAGACGACCGAACCATCTGAAAAAAGAATCCTGCCATTTAGCCGGTGACGTGCGGCTGTCCAATCAATTGGCATATTTGTTGAAATTTCCAGCAAGCCCGATTTTATTGAAACACCGCCAATGGCAAAATTGTCATCGCCCGAAAGAAGCGTTTGCGGATAATTTTCGACGGCATTCAAGCCGACGAAGTAGCTGATTTTGCCATCGTCGAAACCGTTTGTGAAACTGGCTGCTGCAATTTTGCCTGCATCTGCCGGACAAATTAAAACTTTGGGAGTGTTTAATTCTCTGGACATGACGGAAAAATTTATCCAAGCGTTCTCTCCTTTTGCCAATTCCATTGTGCCGCCATTCGTCACAGAAGTTTCCATCGGGAATTTGTCGCCGTGATTTCCTTCCCAAACTCTGAAGGCGAGTCCGATTTGTTTCAAATTGTTGATGCAGATGATATTTGCGCTGTAAAGCCTACCAGTGCGAACTTCTGATTCGGCTTTTTTCAAGAAAATCAAAATCAGAACGGCAACAATTGAAACGATAACCAGCACTTCGACTCGCGTTAACGCGCCGGTCTTATGATTGGAAACGCGCGGCTTCATGACTTCGACTCTGCTCCCGCCAAAAAAATTGTCGAGAAAAAGTTAGACACGGATTCAATCTGTGAAAATTCGTGCAATTCGTGTCGTTTAATCCGTATTTCATCCATGGCTAAAAAGTTTTTCGTCAGCTAAATATCTTTTTTCCGCGCGTATTTCGTGGTTAAATTTTCCCCGCGATGATTCAACACCTCGATTTGCTGCGGCGCGCTTTTTCTTTTGACCGGCGAACAGGAGGGGTTAAATTTGTGCCATGAGCAAAACGGCTGAAATTTTCGTGCAGGAGTTTCAAAAGCTCCCGCCACTGGATCAGCAGGGCGTGTTGCAACGGTTGCTGCAACATTCCGTCCGCCGACCGGCCCGGTCCTCCAAGCGCGTTCCCACGGTGAAACTTCCCGGCGGCCGCATCACCTCGCAACAAGTGGCGGAAACGCTCGATGATGAATGAGGCGCTGCTCGATGTGAACTTGCTGGTGGCGTGCGTGGTGGAGAATCACGTTGACCATCGTTGCGCGCAAAAATTTCTTTCTTCGCTGGAACGATTTTACACAACGCCAACCACACAGGGCGGATTTCTGCGTTTCCTAACGCGTCCGTGGAAAGATGAGAAAAAGGCTGAACATCCGCCGCGCATGACCATGGCCGATGCCCTTGAAACCTTGCGCGGAGTCATCAGTTCGCCCGCGCACGCTTTTCTGCCGGACGACGAGCCGTTCACGAATGTTTCGCTTCGTTCCGTGAGCGGTCACCGGCAATGGACCGATGCCTATTTGATTCGGCTGGCGCGAAAGAATGGCCTGCGTTTCGCCACGCTGGAACGAAAACTTAACAACATGGACGATGCCCGGGCACCGGTTTTGCTCGTGGTGGCTTGAGTAAAATTTCTTTTTCGTGTCTTTCGTGTCTATCGTGGTTAAATTTCCCCCGCGATGATTCAGTACCTCGATTTGCTGCGGCACGTCCTCGAACACGGAAAGTTCAAGGCCGACCGCACGGGCACCGGCACGTATTCCGTGTTCGGCGCGCAGGCGCGGTTTGATTTGCGAACCAATTTCCCGCTGCTCACCACCAAGAAAGTCCACACCAAATCCATCATTTACGAGCTGCTCTGGTTTCTGCGCGGCGACACGAACGTCAAATATCTCAACGAGCACGGCGTGACGATCTGGAACGAATGGGCGGGCAAGGACGGCAACCTGGGCCGCGTCTATGGCGCGCAATGGTGCGACTGGCGAACTGCTGACGGACGTTCCCTCAACCAAATTGACCAAGTCATCGAGCAGATCAAAAAGAATCCCGACAGCCGGCGGCATATCGTCAGCGCGTGGAATCCGGGCGAAATCGGGCAGATGGCGTTGCCGCCGTGCCACGCGCTGTTCCAGTTTTACGTGAGTGAGGGCGAATTAAGCTGCCAGCTTTATCAGCGCAGCGCGGACATTTTTCTCGGCGTGCCGTTCAACATCGCCAGCTACGCGTTGCTCACGCTGATGGTCGCGCAGGTTTGCGGCCTGAAACCCGGCGATTTCGTCCACACCTTCGGCGATTTGCATCTTTACCAGAACCACCTTGAACAGGCGAAGCTGCAACTTTCGCGCGAACCACGTGCGCTGCCGCAAATGAAATTGAATCCCGCAGTTAAAACCATAAACGGCTTCAAGTTTGAGGATTTTGAATTGGTGGGTTATGACCCGCATCCCGCCATCAAGGCGCCGATTGCAGTGTAGTTGGAGTTCAAGCTTTAGCTTGCTCCGATAAAGGTGAAAATGAACGAGTTGAAACAAACTAAAGTTTGAACTCCAACGGGAAACAAGCTGAAGCTTGAACTCCAACCAATGTATCTCTGGCGAAAACTTAACGAGAAACAACGTGAAGAGTTGCTTGAATTCCGTCGTTTTAACGACCGACCTTGGCATAGTCCAAGGCATCAAACCAACCAGAACGGACGTTATCTGCTGACGGCTGCCTGCTACGAACATCACCCCATCATTGGCTTGAATCCGAAGCGGCTGGGCGATTTTTCCGGACGGTTGCTGGAAATTTTGGAAACTCACTGCGAAGAAATCCATGCGTGGTGCGTGTTGCCCAACCATTATCACGCTGTGGTTTTGACCAGAAAACTACCGGAGGCGCTTCAAAGCATCGGACGGCTGCATGGCCGGACTGCCTTTGACTGGAACGGTGAAGACAACCGGCGCGGGCGCAAAGTCTGGTTCAATTGCGCCGAAACGGGAATGAAATCGGACCGGCACTTCTGGGCAACATTAAATTACGTTCATCACAATCCGGTGCATCACGGTTATGTTCGGCAGTGGCAGGATTGGCCGTTTTCCAGCGGCGGAAGTTTTATTGAACAATGCGGGCGCGAGCAGGCAGAGAAAATCTGGCGGGAATATCCAGTTTGTGAGTATGGCAAGAATTGGGATCCGCCGGAACTTTAGCTGGAGTTCAAGCTTTGGCTTGCTCCGGCGAAGTAAAAAGAGATAAACACTGAACAAGCTAAAGCTTGAACTCCAACATGAAACACTTCAAGGCCATCGCCGCGATGTCGCTGAACCGCGTGATTGGCGCGGGCGGCAAAATCCCGTGGCATCTGCCGGAGGATTTCAAGTGGTTCAAAAAAATGACGATGGGCAATGTCAT
The DNA here is from genome assembly GCA_963820205.1 of uncultured Verrucomicrobiae bacterium. Taxonomy (GTDB): domain Bacteria; phylum Verrucomicrobiota; class Verrucomicrobiia; order Limisphaerales; family UBA11358; genus UBA11358. The sequence goes on along the minus strand of CAWFZJ010000069.1, from coordinate 1,803 downwards.
CGTCATGGGCCGGAAGACGTTTGAAAGCCTCGGCCAGCCGCTGCCCAGCCGCAAAAACATGGTGCTCACACGGCATCCGCAGCGGCTCATAAAAAGTCATCCGGAAATTTTCGGGCAATACCACGAGTGGCGCGGCGGGCGTTACCTCAAACGCGCCTACCAGTTTCATTTCAGCAAGCTGGGGGAAAAACAGGAGACGGAAATTCTGATTTTCAACTCGCTGAACAAGTTGGATCCCGACGAGTTTCCCAATGACATTTTCATCTGCGGCGGCGCGGAAATATACGCGCAAGCATTGCCGCGCTGCTCCGACCTTTACCTGACGCTCGTCAAACGCGAGGTGGGAGGCGACGCGTTTTTCCCGCCGTTTGAAAATAAATTTGAACTGGCCGAAGAAATCCACGACACGCCGGAGTTCAAAATTCTCCATTACCGGCGCCGGTCATTAACTTCATCGGAAGGTTAACAACCCATTCAACAATGTTTCTTGTAGTAGCCGCAAATTGACTTGAAGGCTGCGGCGGTTAGAATGGGCGGGTCGGAATAATAAATTAATTCCTGCAACCAGTTTAAGGAACCAACAAAAATGGAAAAAATCGTTTTGCTCCTGATTGTGTGTCTGCCTGCCTCGGTTTTGGCCCAGAAGTTCGCCGGACTGGCACCCACGCCGCCGATGGGCTGGAACAGTTGGAACACATTCGGTGTAGCCGTTGATGAAAAACTGATCAAGGAAATGGCCGACGCCATGGTTTCCTCCGGGATGCAGAAAGCCGGCTACAATTACATCGTGATTGATGACGGCTGGGAGGCCACGAACAGGGATAATCTGGGCAATTTAATCCCCGATCCCAAACGATTTCCAAACGGGATGAAGGCCGTCGGCGATTATCTGCACTCAAAAGGATTCAAGTTCGGCATCCACAACTGTGCGGGGACCAAAACCTGTTCGGGTTATCCCGGCGGACGCGGACACGAGTTTGAGGACGCCCGGGCCTATGCCTCGTGGGGCGTGGATTATTTGAAGTATGACTGGTGCAACCACGGCACGGCCAACGCCGAGGAAACCTACAAGACCATGCGCGATGGGTTGTACGCCGCCGGCCGGCCGGTGGTTTTCAGCCTGTGCGAATGGGGCAACAACAAGCCGTGGTTGTGGGCGCAGGATGTCGGGCATCTCTGGCGAACGACCGGCGACATCACCGACTGCTACCAGTGCCAGGACGTTTATGCGACGGGCTGGAAGTATATTCTGAAAAGCCAGGTGGGCCTGGAAAAATTCGCCGGCCCGGACCATTGGAACGACCCGGACATGCTGGAAGTGGGCAATCCCGGGCTTTCGCTCACCGAATCGCGGGCGCACTTCAGCCTGTGGTGCATGCTGGCAGCGCCGCTGATGGCCGGCAATGACGTCCGGAAAATGTCCCCCGAGATTCGCGCCATTCTGACCGACAAGGAAGTGATTGCCATTGACCAGGACCCGCTGGGCAAGGAGGGCTACCAGTTCATGGAGCAGCCGGGAAAGGAAATCTGGGTGAAGGAACTATCGGCCGGCAAATGGGCTGTGTGCTTCTTCAACAGCAGCGACAGTAAAATGCAAATCCGGGTGAAATGGTCGAATCTTTCCTTCCTCACCGGCATGTATCAAATCCGCGATCTCTGGCAGAAAAAGGACCTCGGAACGACCGACAAGGATTTTATCGGCGACATTCCTTCAATGGATGTAATTCTGTTTGAGTTGAGTCCGGTCAAACCGGCTGCGCCTTGATTTCTGCCGCGCAAAAAGTTTGATGGCGCGTTTGTAGC
>CAWFZJ010000068.1:0-11582 GCA_963820205.1 uncultured Verrucomicrobiae bacterium | reverse complement strand
GCAGCAGCGCGGCCTGGCGATGGTGCTCGACGAATTCGGCGACACGGCGGGACTGGTGACGATGGAGGACATTCTGGGCCAGCTCGTCGGCAAAATCCACACGGAAACGCAGACGGAAGGTTTTGTGATGGAGAAACTCGCGCCGGACCGCTGGCGCGTGAGCGGCACGATGCGGCTGGACGATTTCCGCCGCGAATTTCCCGCGCTCGGCGACGTGGACGAGGTGGAAACGATGGGCGGGTTGCTTGCGCATCTGCTCGGCGTGGTGCCGGCGGCAGGCGAATCGGCAACGTTTCGCGGGTTGAAACTCACGGCGGAGACCGCCGACGAGCGGCGCGTGCGCAAGTTGATTGTTCAGCGGGTGAAATAAATGAACACGAACCTCCTCATCTGGCTCGTTTTTGCCGCGTGTCTGGGGCCGTCGTTTTTGCTGTCCGGCATGGAGGCGGGCGTGTTCGCGCTGAACCGGCTGCGCGTGCGGCGGCTGGCGCGCGCGGGCAAGCCCTCGGCGAAACTGCTGCATGGCTTTCTTGAAAATCCGGAAAAATTCATGTGGACGATTCTCGTCGGCAACACGCTCGCCAATTTTTTCATCCTCGGCTGGACGGTGGTCAAGCTGCACGAATGGTTTTTGGGGCATCGCGCCTGGAGCATCGCCGTTTTCGCGGCCGCCGTTTTTTTGTTTTACGCGCTGTTCGATTTGCTGCCGAAAATGCTGTTCCGCGCGTATCCCAACCAGTTGTGCCTGTCGGCGGCGAACCCTTTCCGGCCCATCCATTTCGTGCTCAGCCCGCTCGTCGTGATCGTGGAAGACGTGTCCCAAACTGGTGCTGCGCTGGACGGGCGGGCGCGCGCTGACCGGGCGGCTGTTCGGCAACCGCGAGGAAATGCTCGCGGTCATGCAGGAATCCGCGCAGGCGCTCACCAGCGACGAGCGCGCGATGATCAACCGCGTGCTCGATCTGCAAAATTTCACCGTCCGCCAGATCGCCACGCCGCTGGCGCAGACGGTGACCGTTGAAACGCAAACGCCCATCGCCGACGCGCTGGCGCTGGCGCGCGAACGGAAATTGTCGCGCCTGCCGGTCCGGGAAACGCGCGACGGCCGCCCGCGCATCGCCGGACTGCTCATGCTCGGCCCGCTGCTGTTCCGCGATGATCTGGATTTGCAAAAACCCGCCGCCGCGCACATGACGCCGGCGTTGTTTCTGAACGAAGACACCCGGCTGGAAGTCGCGCTGCGCCGGATGCAGCGCGCCGGCGAGCGGCTGGCCATCGTGCTGGCGCGCGACGGCAGCGAAATGGGCATCGTGAGCCTGGAAGACATTTTGAAGCTGATGTTCGGCGAGGTGAAATTGTGAACTGGGACGCCGTCATTTTAGTTGTGCTGAAAATCCTGGCGGTGCTGGCGCTGGTGCTGCTGAACGGATTTTTTGTCGCCGCCGAATTCGCGCTCGTCCGCATCCGCGAAACGCAACTGGACGTGCTCGTGGCCAAGGGCTGGCGGCGGGCGAAAATGGCGCGGCACATCGTCCGCAATCTGAATTCCTATCTCAGCGCGACGCAACTCGGCATCACGATGGTCAGTCTGGGCCTGGGTTATCTGGGCCAGCCGGTGTTCACCACCCTGCTGGAACCGTTGCTCGTTCCGCTCGGTGTCGTGTCCGGCGCATGGCTGCACTCCATTTCCTTCGCCGTTGGTTTCAGCGCGCTGACCTTTCTGCACATCTCGGTTGGCGAACTCGCGCCGAAATGGCTGACGATTCAAAAACCATTGCCGGTCGCGCTGGGGGCGGCGTATCCGTTGCACTGGTTTTACCTGGCGTTTTATCCGTTCAACCGGCTGCTGAATTTCGCGGCCCGCTGGCTGTTGCGACAGAATGGGAATTGAACCCGACGGCGGACAATCAGCGGCGCACAGTCGGAGGAGGAATTGCGCCTCGCTGCTCGCGTCGGTTCCGCAAAGCGGGACGGCGGGCGGGCGCAACCTCATTTTGAACGCGCTGGATTTGCGCCGTCGCGTCGCGCGCGAGGTCATGCGGCCGCGCCACGAAATCACCGCGTTCGACACCGACGCGAGCCTCGCGGAATGTCTCGCGCTGGCGGAAAAGACGCGCTACTCGCGCTTTCCGCTTTGCGAGGGCGGCGATTTGGACAGGACGCGCGGCGTCGTGCATATCAAGGACCTTTATCCCGCATTGCGGGACCCGACCCGGCGCGGACGGCGGCGGATTTGCTGCCGGTGGCGCGCCAGTTGATTTACGTGCCGGAAACCGCGCGGCTCGAAAAACTGCTCCAATTGTTTCTCGAACGGAAACTGCACTTCGCCATCGTCGTGGACGAATACGGCGGCACCATCGGCATCGTCACGCTCGAAAACGTGCTCGAAGAGCTTGTCGGCCAGATTCAGGACGAGTTCGACCAGGAAAAATCGGAATTGACGCTCGTGAGCGAAAATGTCTGGGAGGCCGCCGGGACGCTGCCGTTGCATGAATTGGAAAAAATCATCGGTGAAACGCACCTCGAGGAAACGGTCGCCACCGCGAGCGGCTGGATGACGCAAAAGCTCGGAGGTTTTCCAAAGGCCGGTGACGCATTGACATTCGGCGCCTATGAATTGCGCGTCGAGGAGATGGACGGCCCGCGCGTGGCCCGCCTGAAAATCACCAGGCACGCCGTGCCGGACAGTCCGGAAATCTGACTGAATACCCTCCCACGCGGCCCTACCACCGCCCGCCGCGAATGGCGAACGTTGCTGCCAGAACGGCAATGGCCCCGTCCAGCGCGACGGACAGCCACATTCCGTGCTCCGCGCACACGATCCCGAAGAGCAAAATCGCGCCGAGCCATACGGCGAGCGGATGAAAATCCGGCACCGCGCCGGGCCGGATTTTTGTTGATGAGCGCCGGGGTGACCAGCGCCAGCATCAGCAGCGCCACCGCCGCCCAGCTCAAAAAATTCACCAGTGGCGCGCCCTGCCACGCCACCGGGAACTTGGTCGGCATCCAAAGCCAGTAATGTTTCACCCGCGAGGCGAACGGGTCGAAGGCGAGGTCGAACAGCATCGTCAGTGCCGCCGTCAGACCGATGAGCCAGAAGCCATAGCTTCGGATTTTCCGCCACGGACGCAAAATCAGCCGCGCCACACCCCGCGAATTCAAAACCGCGACGACCCAGATCAACGGCATCGCCCACGGCAGCGTATTGAATAATTGCGGTCCGGCATCCGTGCCGAACAGGAACGGCCCGAATGGAATTCCCATCGTCACTCCGAGCGCATGGACCGCGCCGCCCATGAGCGCAATGACGAAGGCGGCGAGCAGGACATTTTGCAGCGGCAACTGCCGGGCGAGGGCGGTGATGGTGCCGGCCGCCGCCAGCAAAATCAGCAACGCCTCCGGCCAGCCGGGCTGGCCGGGCAGGTCCAACGGCAGGCCATTCGCCGCGAGCACCAGCGCAAAGGCGGCGGCGAGCAGGGCGGCGAACAGCCAATGAAACCACGCTTTCATTTTTTTCAGCGACGGCGGTCGCGGGCCGGTTTTCGGGAGGCGTTGGCGGTTGCATGTTTCCGACAGCGTATGAATTTGCGGCAGCAGGCATAGCAAAATCTGCCGCCGGGCCGCAAAAAATCGTTTTGCGCGTGTTTCCCGCAGTCGCAGCGGTCAAAATTTGTCTTCTGAAATTCCCTTGTCTCGCGGCAGCAAACTTGCTTTGCTCTGGGCATTAACGAATCCGCACCATGACGCTGGACGAAGCCAAAAGCCGGATCAAGTCATGCGCAAGCCAGATGGATGAGCGCTATGGCAAAACTGTTTTCGATGAATGGGCGGTGGTTTCGCTCGCGGAAAACAAGGCGCGGGTGCTGGCCTATATCGGTCCGCGCAACGACGATTTTCTAAAAAATTTTGCCAACGATCTCGGCGCGTTGCGCGCGGAATTGCATGATGCGAGTTATGGCGTCGGCGATTTTGCGTTTGCGCGCCACGGCGTCGGCACGGGTTTCGAGGCGTTCATGGTTTTGGGGCGTGGGGATTTATCTGATTTGCAACAACACGCAAGAAACCATGGATCATCACCAAAGACCCGCAATGGCTTAGCGCCCAGGTGTCGTTTGCCGAATTGAGCGAAGCAATCCGTTCCAATCCGCTGATCATTTCCGGGGACACGGCGTTTTTCAAAAAGAACGTTTCAAACGGAGTTGCCGTCCCGGCACGGCCATGTTCGCCAACTACAAGTTTTCTGTAATTCCATGTGCTCTTGGCTGACGGAAGTTGCTGCCCCGGGGCGGGCGCACTCCGCCTTTCATTACAGCAGGCCCCGGTAAAGGAACACGCCGTAGGCCGCGACCAGCAACCACCCCCGCCGCGGCAATCGTCCCAAAACGGCAACGAAGAACAGATGCACAAGCGTCGCGCCGAAGAGAATGAACATCCCCATTTGAAAGAACGGCGGCATCGCCATCGTGTGATACAGCGCATAAATGCCGAGACAAAGCGGGATGGAAACGTGGCATCGCCCACCTGCGAGGCATAGACGGTTTCCGGCTGGCCGCGCCAGCTGTAGTAAATCGCGAGGATCCCGTTGGGCAGCACCATGAGCCAGCCGCTCAACCAGCCGAGATATTTCGCGCTGATGAAGCCGGTGTGGATGTTGGAAATCCACGCCACCAGCCAGTCCGTGCTGACATAAATCCCATACGCGCCGACGGCGAGCAGCGCCAGATCAAACGGCAGCGTCCAGCTCAACGATTTTCCCTGGCGCACGTTGACTTGAGCACCTCGAACACGTGGAAGAATTGCCAGAATAAAAACAACCCCACCAGGACCAGCCCGTCGTTGAAATCAATCCGGCCCTTGCGGCCCAGCGCCCAGACCGCGCCGGTGAAAAACAAAACGGCCGTCAGCGTCAGCAGCAGCGAGAGCCGGTTCAGCTCGTGCGTCTTGCCGGCGGCCTTGCTGGTTTTTCTTCTTTTCGACGGCAGAACCTGATGCCCCAGAAAATCGCCGGCAGGCCGAGCACCAGCGTCATGTTGGTGATGTTGTTGACCAGCGAGTTGATCATCACGTCCGCGCCGTAGCCGCCGTTGCGGCCGAGGATGAAGGCGAAGATGAGGTTGCCCATGCCGGTGCAATACGGCATCACCAGCGTGCCGAGCACCGTGCCTTCAAAGCCCTTGGCGCTCAAAACCTCCAGCCGCCAGAGCATCAGGAACGACGCCGCGAGGAACACCGCCAGAAACAGCCACGGCGCACAAGGCCCTTTGGCCTCAATCCAATGGATGAACGGGTTTAGCACAGCGCCACGGAGTCTAATGAAGAGCAATTTTCCGAGGCGATACAAACCTGTGCCGAGATGCAGACGAGGGGCGGGGCATGGATGCCAGGGCGCACCCTTGCAACGTCCGCGGCAGAGTTTGAAATCGCCGGGGCAGTTCGTCAGAAAACAAACGTGACGCGGGACTGGATTGCAGAGCCAGGATGGTTCCTGCCGTTCCCGGCATATCAGCGGCCCGCGAAGCGGGCGCGCTCGAACACACGGCAGCGGTTTTTTTCTGCCTGTCTTTTTTTGATCTGCTGCTCATTTGCTTTTCTGATGGAACGGGAGTCCCGCCTCATAGAGTTTCAACTCGCCGTTGAACTGCTCCGCCAGATTTTTTCGTCCCGCAGCCTGCGCCAATTCAATCGCCTTTTGGGCACTCCGCATGGCGTCACTAAATCGCCCGACCTCGGCGTAAGCGGCGGCGAGCGTGTGGAGAATGACCGGGTTCTCTCCGCCGGTGAGCTGATTCGCCCGTTGGGCCAGTTCCACCGCCTGGCTACCGTTGCGCAGCGACGCCTGCGGACAGTCGCCAACACCCATGCCAGGTTGTTGTGGGCTTCCGCGATAGTCCGGTTTGATTTCCAGCGCCTGTTGGTACTGGGTAATCGCTTCGTCCACTCTCCCCTTTTGGAGCAGGGCGTTGCCGAGGTTGTTGTGGGCTTCCGCGTAGTCCGGGTTGATTTGCAGCGCCTCTTGGTAATGGGCGATCGCTTCGTCCACTCTCCCCTTTTGGAGCAGCGCGATGCCGAGGTTGTCGTGGGCCTCCGCGTAGTCGGGTTTGATTTGCAGCGCCTTTTGGTACTGGGTGATCGCTTCGTCCACTCTCCCCTTTTGGAGCAGGGCGTTGCCGAGGTTGTTGTGGGCTTCCGCGTAGTCCGGGTTGATTTGCAGCGCCTTTTGGTACTGGGTGATCGCTTCGTCCACTCCCCCCTTTTTGAGCAGAGCGTTGCCGAGGTCGTAGCAGGCATCCGCGTAGTCGGGTGTGATTTGCAGCGCCTTTTGGAAATGGGCGATCGCTTCGTCCACTCTCCCTTTTGGAGCAGAGCGTCACCCAGGTTGTTATGGGCGATATAATTGTCCGAGGTGCAGGCAAGCGTGTGAGTCCATAGCGATTCACTGTTTCGCCAATAAGAGGTCTGAGTGCGCGCGCAGAAAATCAAAGCCACCAGAATGACCATGCGAGAGCCGCCCAGCACCAGCAGCGGTGACGCCAGCCGGCGCACAGATCCGCCGCCGCCCAGGTCAGCAACAGATACAAGCCGATCTGCGGCAGATAGGTGTAACGATCCGCATGGGCGTAGTAGGATATCTGCACAATCCCGATCACCGGGATCATCATCCCCAGATACCAGAGCCAGCCGACCACGAGCCAGGGATGCGTCCGGCGAAATGCCCATACCGCTCCGGATATGGCCAGCAGCAATCCCAGTGCCCCGGCCACCTGCCAGAGCGGCAGATAGTTTGTGGGGTTGGGATAAACACACGCCAGTCCCGACGGATGGATCATCTGCCAAAGGTAGGTGACGTAGGATACCACGGCGTTTTCCATCCGCAGCCCGAAAGGCAGCTTGTCAGCAGCCGTCAGTTTTTCCGGAACCAGGGCCGTCGCCACGCACGATCCAACCGTCAGCACCAACAGCGGGATTTTCTCGGCCACCCGCCGGAACAAAACCCGGGGCGAGAAGCTTGAAAGACGGTTCAGCGGCCAGTAATCCAGGAGCAGGAGGACGAAGGGCATTGTCACCAGCATGTTCTTGGATAACAGGCCCAAGGCAAAGAACAACAGCACCAAGCCATAGTCGTGTCCATATCGAGTCGAGGGATGACGCTGGTGCGCTCGACACTCGACCTCGACTCTCGACCGTTTTTGCACATAGCGCCTAAGCCCAGAGCGTCAGCATGAAAAACAACCCGCTGAAAACGTCCTTGCGCTCCGCCACCCATGCCACCGACTCCGCCCGCAGCGGATGAATGGCAAACACCGCCGCCACAAACGCGCTGCGCCACAGGAATCCCGTCATCCGCCGCAGCACCAGAAAGAGCAGGATCGCCGCCGCCGCGTGCAGCAGGACGTTGGTGAGGTGATGGCCGCCGGGATTCAATCCGTAAAACTGGCAGTCCAGCATGTGGGAGAGCCAGGTCAGCGGATGCCAGTGGCCAATCTCGCCATAAGTCAGCGCCCAGCGAAATCCCTCCCAAGTCAGACCCTTTTGGACAACAGGATTCTCAGTACACATACTGGTCGTCGTCGAAGTTGACAAACTCGTGACGCAGCGTCTGGCCGAAGACCAACCAGACAACCACCGCCAGAAAAATGCAGACCCCGAGGACCAGCCAGCGGTCGTTCAAACCAGCCGGATGGCTTTCGGATTCCAGCCAGCGTGATCCTTCCACTCCCGGTATTTCACTGGTCGGCGAAGCGGGCGCGCTCGAACGCACGGCCGCGGCTTTTTTCTGCCTGTCTTTTTTCTTCGATCTTTGACTCATTGGATTGAATACACGATGATAGCAGGGACAATCCCGCGCAATCAACATTGACCCAGGCTGAGATTCCAGACCGGCTCTTGTCCCTACCCTTCGAAAATATTCACCCGGTTTCAGCGCATGTCCGGCCAGAAATTCCGCCGCGCCCATCCGCCGTCCGCCTTCACGCTGCAATTCCAGAATCCGCAGCGCGTTTTGCCCGCAGCCCACAACCATGCCAGTTTTGTCCGCCGACAAAACCTCCCCCGGCCTTCGCTCTGAAGCTTCGTCCCGACAGGCTCCTCCACCGGACTTTTCGACAACTTCCGCCTTCCAGATTTTCAGCATCTTGGGGGAAGCGTTTTGTCGCTTCCCCGGCTTTTGCAGTGAAGGCGCCGAAGCAGGCCCTCCATTGTTTTGGCAAAAACGTGAACGCGCCGGGCCAGGGCGTGAAGGCGCGCAGCCGGTTCCAGATGGTTCGCGCCGGCAGGTTCCAATCAATGCGGCCGTCTTCCTTTTTGATTTTTGCCGCATGGCTCACGCCGGCGGCGGGTTGCGGCTGCCGGCTGGATTTTCCCGGCGACATAATCGGGAATGGTCTGCGCCAGCAATTCCGCGCCGAGCTGCGCCAGCCGGTCGTGCAGCGTGGCCGAATCGTCTTCCGGAACGAATGGGCGTGGCGAGTTGCGAAACGATGGGCGCCGGTGTCCAGGCCCGCATCCATTTTCATGAGGGTGACGCCGGTCTCGGTGTCGCCGTTGGCGATCGCCCATTGAATCGGCGCCGCGCCGCGATATTTCGGCAGCAGCGAGGCATGCACGTTCAAACAGCCGTGGCGCGGCAAATCCAGGATCGCCGGCGGCAAAATCTGTCCGTAGGCCACGACGACAATGAGGTCAGGCTGCAAGGCGCGGAGTTCGGCGATGAATTTTTCGTCGCGGGCGCGTTCGGGTTGCAGCACGGGCAGACCCAGCCGCAGCGCGAGTGATTTGACGGGTGACGGTTGCGGTTTGAGATCACGGCCTTTGGGCCGGTCGGGCTGCGTGACGACGGCGGCGATTTGGAATTTTGCGATCGCCCGCCAACGCCTGGAGGCTGGCGCAGGACAATTCCGCCGTGCCCAGGAAGATGATTCGCAATGCCGTCATGCGGACAGCCAAAGGGAAATTGCGTTCCGGCGAAAGGAAAATTTTCGGAAGGCCGTGTTTGGCTCCCTCAGCCCGCCGTAAATTGGTTGCCCAAATTGAAACGTTCGGTCCCGCGAATGGCGGTCATGCGGCTGAATTCTAAGAGCGCCGGGCGTTCTCGCCTGGCATGTTTGCCAGGGAACTGGCCGGGGAGTACGCCTGCGCTCCCAGGGAAACGAGTCGAACGGTCAATATTTCAACGGCCATGCGCAAAATGCTGGCGGGAACCCTGGCCGGCGTTTGGCCGCGCCGATTTCACGCGCCTTTGGGTTTGAGTTGAACCTCCACGATTTCAACAGAATGGCACCACGACTTCCTGTTTCACCGCGCTCAGGCCAACCTCCACGTGCATTTCGTTGGTGGTGATGCGCGTGATGCGCTCGACGACGATATTGCGCGCGCCCCGTTTTCACGGTGAACATCCATGTTTTTTTCGGCTTCGCGCCGGATGATGCGCAAAGTAACCGGAAAACTTCGTCTCAAAAAATCGGCGGTTGAACGTGAATTGTCCGCGCTGAAAAACCTGCGCCTGCGCTGGGAGCGCCCGCGACGCCGCCCCGCTGCCAGGACGCCTCGACGATGTGAATTCCCGCCGCCACGGGCGCCGCGGCCGCGGCGCCCCCACGGCAAACGTGTGCGGTGCGGCTGTCGGCTGCTGCGCGGCCGGCTGGGCGGGAGCTCGCGCGCTTGGGCATCGCGAGAAAAATGATCGGCCCCAAAACCGGCATCACCGCCGCCACGCCCATCACCAGCGCAATCGGCTGCGCGCGGCAGGCGGCGATTTCATAGGCCGCGTAAATGTTCGCCACATAAATCAGCAGCAGCATGACCAGCCCGATGGACGACGACACCAGAGCACCGAACAACGATTGTTTCGGCGGCAATGCCAGGCGCGACACTTCATGAACTTTGACTTCCCCCTTTTGTCGCCCGGTTGGGCGGCGGGGTTTCAATGAACGGTTCCGCGAGCGGCCTGACCTTGGGATTATTCGCCAGCAGCTTGAGCGCATCCTGGGAAAATTTCGTCCACGGCACGCGTTGGGAGTATTGGTCCACATTCAGGCGGAAAACGACGCCGTTGTCGTTGTACGAAATGACGTCGCCGGTCACCGACGTGCCGTCGGTCAATGGAATAGGTGTCCGCCCCGACGGCGGCCACCAGCCCGCAAAGCCAGAAACCAAAAATTGTCCAAAAAATTCTGCGCACGAGAAACTATTTAACAAACACCGGCGCGTCGCGAAAGCAAATTCAGCGCGCGTTCCCAAGTTCGCCAATCAAATCCTCGACGACCCAGTTTGTCCGGGCCGCCTGCAATTGGTCCGCCGCCGCGCCGTGCTGCCAGACGGCGTAACGAATTAATTTGCCGACATCAGCCTGCAACGGCCGGCTGCGCCAGCAATCCCGCAAGGTAACCCGCCAGCACATCGCCACTGCCGCCCTGCGCCAGATGCGGATTGCCGGACGGATTCACAAAAATTTCCTCCCCCGCTCCGGCCCACGAGCGTCTGATGTCCCTTCAACACCACCCAGCAATTGCCAAACCGCCGCGAGATTTCGCGCAGCGCCTGCAGACGGTTCGCCTGCATCTGCTGCCGGGGCGCGTTCAACAACCGCGCCGCTTCGCCGGGATGCGGCGTGATGACGCGAATGGCATTTTTTGCCGACGGCCCCATCGGCAGCCAGTCCAGCGCGCTGGCGTCCACAATCACCGGCAAAGGCGAGTCGCGCCAAAGCCGCCGCGTGGTCAGCGACATGGCATCGGTCAGACCGGGCGCCGCCAGTCCGGGACCGACCAGGACTGCGCTCACCGTGTCGGGCAGTCTCAAGTCGGGCGTCCACAATTACCATCACCGCCTGCAATTGCGCCGCCACCGCATGATAAACGGCTTCCTGGGTTTAAAGCGTGATCAAGCCGGGCTGCGCGCGTTGCGCGCCGCGCGCGGCCAAAACCGCCGCGCCGTGAAATCCCAGACTGCCCGCGATAATTCGCCAGATGGCCAAACCTCCCCTTGTGACCGGCCGACGGTTCGGCGGGGCGGAAAATTCCTGAAATCTTCCGGCAACGTCCAGTTCAACTCGCTCTTATGCGGACACGGAAGTCAGGCCCACGTCTTCCGCGACTTCGAGCCGTCCGACAAACGCCCACGCGTTTTGCGCGAGCAAACCGATTTTCGGCGCGCCGATGGTCACTGTGACCGCCGCTTCAATCGCCGCCCCCGTTGCGGGTCACCGGTGTCGGCGTTCAAACCGGACGGCACATCCACCGCCAAAATGGGAATCCCTGACCGGTTGACCGTCTCGATGAATTTTTTCCACCCGCCGGCCAGCGGCCGGTTGAGCCCGATGCCGAACAGCCCGTCAATGATCAACGCCGGTTTTTGAGACAACGTCTGTTCGAGTTCGGGCAAATTGCTTTCAGGCGCAATGACATCGAGCATCTCGACGCGGCGGTTGTTCAAAAATTCCTGCGCGGCGCGGGCGTCATCGCCATTGTGGCCTTTGCCGGCCAGAATCAAAATAAGTCGTCACGATGCGTGAGTTCCAACGCGCGGCGGGCAAGCGCGGCCCCGACACGGCGGATCACTTCCGCCTCAGTCCGGCCAGCCGCCCA
>CAWFZJ010000067.1:0-14244 GCA_963820205.1 uncultured Verrucomicrobiae bacterium | reverse complement strand
ACCAACGGCGGCCAGCAAACTCAGCGCGGCCAATGCGAACCGCGAAATCATTTCGGCTCCAGCGCCAGCCGGAAAACATCCGCGATCTGCCGGATGAAATGGACTTTCAGTTTGGCGCGGACTTCCACCGGCACATCCAGCCAGTCGGATTTGTTTTGCTCCGGCAGGATGACTTGTTTGACGCCGAACCGCGCCGCCGCCAGAACTTTTTCCTTGATGCCGCCCACGCGCAAAACCCGGCCGCGCAGGCTGATTTCGCCCGTCATGGCCACGTCCGACCGCACGCGCCGCTTGGTCAGCAGCGACGCCAGCGCCGCGACAATCGCCACGCCCGCGCTCGGGCCGTCCTTCGGCGTCGCGCCGGCCGGCACGTGAATGTGAATGTCGAATTTGTTGTAATCGCTCAAATCCAGATCAAGCATTTTGGCCTGGCTCCGCAAATAACTCATGGCCGTCTGCGCGCTTTCCTTCATCACTTCGCCCAGCGAACCGGTCAACAGCAGATTGCCCCGCCCGCGCATCCGCGTCGCTTCGATGAACAAAACGTCGCCGCCGAACGGCGTCCACGCCAGACCGGTGGCGATGCCGTATTCGCTGATTTTCTCCGCCGTTTCGGCAATGAACGGCGCGTGGCCCAGATAGTTTTTCAAAACGTTTGGCGTCGAGCCTGACCGTCGTGGCCGCGCCATTGCGGGAAACGATTTTGCGCGCGGCCTTGCGCGCCAGCGCGGCGATTTCGCGTTCCAACTGCCGCACGCCGGCTTCGCGCGTGTATTCACGGATGAGTTTGCGCAGCGCAGAGTCGGCGATTTTCAGGTCCTGCCGGGTGAGGCCGTGCTCCTCGATCTGGCGCGGGACGAGATAGCGTTTGGCGATTTGCAATTTTTCCGACTCGGTGTAACTGGGCAGTTCAATGACTTCGAGCCGGTCGCGCAAGGCGGGGTGAATCGGCTCCAGCCAGTTCGCCGTGGTGATGAACAGCACGCGCGAAAGGTCGAACGGCAAATCGAGGTAATGGTCGGTGAACGTGTGGTTCTGCGCCGGGTCGAGCACTTCCAGCAGCGCCGCCGCCGGGTCGCCGCGAAAATCCGCGCCGACCTTGTCCAGTTCGTCCAGCAAAATGACCGGATTTCGGCTCTCGATGCGGCGCAGCGTTTGAATGATCCGTCCGGGCATCGCGCCGACATACGTGCGCCGGTGGCCGCGAATTTCCGCTTCATCGCGCATGCCGCCGAGCGAAATGCGGGCGAACTTGCGTCCCAGCGCGTCCGCCACGCTTTTGCCGAGCGAGGTTTTGCCGACGCCGGGCGGGCCGACCAGGCAAAGAATCGGGCCTTTGATTTGCTTGCGGCGTTTGATGACGGCGATGAATTCGATCAACCGGTCCTTGACCTTGGCCAGGCCGAAATGTTGCTCGTCCAAAATTTTCTCGGCGGCCTTCAAATCCAGCTTGTCCTCGGTGGATTTTTCCCAGGGCATGCTCAAAATCCAGTCGAGATAATTTCGCCCGACGGCGTATTCGGCGGCGGCGGGCGGCGTTTGTTGCAGGCGTTCGAGTTCCTGCTCGGCGGCTTTGCGCGCCTCGTCGGGCATGGGCGTCTGCTCGATTTTTTCGCGCAGCGATTTGGTTTCATTGGTGCCGGACTCGCCTTCGCCCAATTCACGCTGAATGGCGCGGATTTGTTCGCGCAGGAAAAAATCGCGCTGCGTCTTGGCGATGGAGGACGCGACGTCGTTTTGAATTTTTGAACTGAGCGTCAGCACCTCCTGCTCGCGATTGAGCATGGGCAGCAGCTTTTGGAGGCGCTCGCGGACGGAAATGGTTTCGAGCAGCTTCTGCCGGTCTTCGAGGCTGAGATTCAGGTTCGCGGCGATGAGGTCGGCGAAATGGCCGGGATGCTCGGTGTTGAGCGTGGCGATTTTCACCTGGTCCGAGAGCGCGTTGGACATCTTGGCGATTTCCTCGAACTGCTTGTGCGCGTTGCGGAGCATCGCCTGAAGCTCGATGGAATCCTCGGTTTCGTCGCGGAGCAATTCATAGCCGGCGCGCAAATACGGCGCGGGGGGCGCGTATTGTTTGATGCGGATGCGCCACAAACCCTCGACCAGCACGCGCGCGGTGCCGTCGGGAAATTTCACCATTTTGGACAGGCGCGAAACGCAGCCGACTTCATACAAATCCTCCGGCGCCGGCTCGACGACCTCCGGTTTGCGCTGCAGCACCGCGGCGAACAAACGGTCGCCCGCGACAATGTCATCAATCAATTTCAGGCTCGGGCCGGTTTCGACCAGCAGCGGCACCACCGCGCCGGGAAAAATCACGATGTCCGACATCCCGAGGATGGGCAGGTTTTCCGGCAGCGAGCGCGACGAGATGTGCGGCGGCGCCTCCGGTTTATCGGCGCTGCCGAGAATGCTGACAAATTCTGTTTCCGGCGAAGTCATCGTCGTTTATATACCTTTACAATTAGATACCGCCGCACGGGAAAAGATTCATGCGCGGCTAATTTCCCTCGGCGATTGGAACTTTCGTGCTTTTGGTCTGCAATTGGTGTGCCACCGGCACGTCAATTCGCAGAAAACCAT
The DNA here is from genome assembly GCA_963820205.1 of uncultured Verrucomicrobiae bacterium. Lineage (GTDB taxonomy): Bacteria > Verrucomicrobiota > Verrucomicrobiia > Limisphaerales > UBA11358 > UBA11358. Next base: position 11,658 of record CAWFZJ010000067.1, on the reverse strand, counting down.
TCACGTAAATCGCTTTGGCCTGGCTGAGATCGTAACCCGGAGGCAACTCCAGCGCGCTTTCGAACGGTCCGTAGCTGATTTCCATGACCAGAAAATTGCATTTGTGCGCGCGGCAAACGTCCGGCCGGCTGCCGCTGATGCGCAAACGATGGCCTTCGACGGTGATTTCGAGATTCTCGCTTTTCATCCCCGCCAGTTCCACCTTGATGACCAGGCCGGTGTCGGTGGCATAGACGTCCGTGTTCGGAATCCAACGGCCGCTGGCCGCGCCCCCGCGCCCGCCCACCGCCGAGTTGCGGGGTATAAAATGCACTGTGGATCTAACTTTGGTTACAGCCATGATGAAAAATAATATACTATATAGCCCGGATTAGCAAGTGCGCCGGGTTCATTTCATTTTGACCCTCACTTTAGGCCGTTCGCCCTTGCGCGCGTGAAAAACAATGGAGCTTTTCGTCCCGGATTGCCCATGCGCCGAACAACCGCAATGCGTGTCGCGTTCAAAACTGAACTTGCGGCGGCGAAACTGTCCCCGCAAAAACAACCCGCCGGCCAAAGCCACAATCGCCAGCGAAACGGCCTGTTGCCAATTCATTCCGTCAACATAACCGCAAAATTAATTCGCGCAACCGATTTTCGACGTTGAACTTTTGGCGCGCGTCCTTACGCTGCGCCCATGACCGTTCCGTTTCGCCAACCGCACCGCGTCAGCTACGCCGAATGCACCGTCGGCAACCATGTTTATTACTCGCGCTATCTCGACTGGCTCGAAGCCGCGCGCGGCGAATTTATCCGCTCGCTCGGCTTGACGGTTCTGCAATGGCAGGAATGCGGCTTTATTTTCCCCGTCATTGAAGCCCGCCTGCGTTACAAATCACCGGCCCGTTACGACGACTGGCTGACGATTGAAGTCTGGCCGGCCGCCATCGAGCGCGTGCGATTGAATTTCGCCCACCGCATCATCAATCAGGACGGCAAACTTATTCTGGAAGCCGAAACGTTCCATGTTTGCGCCGGCGTGAACGAAAAACCCAAACGCCTGCCGGAGGAACTGGCCGGCAAGCTCAAGCCGCATTTGAATCCGGCGATAAAATTTGAATAATCTGTGTTGGTTACAAACCAGTGGGATGGTCGAGAAACACCGCGGCACGCGGAATTTCGCAGCCAGATGCGCCGCCAGCGCTTTCACGCCGAAGGTCTCCGTCGCGTAATGGCCGCCGTAAAGCACGTTAATGCCCAGTTCCTCGGCCAGCGCATAAGTCCAGTGCGGGCCTTCGCCGGTGACGAACGTGTCCACGCCTTCGTCCGCGGCCAGCTTCAAACCGTCACCCGCGCCGCCGGTCACCACGCCGATGCGCCGGCAAATTTTCCCGCCGCCGGGAATGATTCGCGGCTTCGCGCCGGTCGCGCGCGCGAGCTTCGCGGCGAGTTCCGCGCGGGAAATCCTGGCGCGCGATTGAAAACCGATGGGCTGGCCGTGGCTGACAAAAAACGGCCGCAGATTCTTTAACCCGAGCGCGGCGCAGAGTTGCGCGTTGTTGCCGAGCCGGGGATGCGCATCAAGCGGCAGGTGCGAACTGTAAACCGCCAGATTATTTTCCACCAGCAGCCGGAGCAGTTCGTATTTTTTGCCCGTCCACGGATGCGCCGGCGACCAGAACAGTCCGTGATGCACAATCAGCAAATCCGCCCTCGCGGCGATGGCCAGTTTCACGGTGGCGAGGCTGGCGTCCACCGCCGCCGCGATGCGCGTGACGGCGCCGGAATTCCCGGCTTGCAGTCCGTTCGCCGCGCCGTCGTAATCCCCGATTGCATTGGTACGGAGCAAAGCATCGCAGTGCTTTACAACGGTGGTAAGCAGGGTTTTTGGCATGGCGCCATGAAATCAAAAGTGCGCGTTCATGCAAAGCGGGAATTAAAGTGCGGCCAACGGCGTTTCAAAAATTTTTCATTCCGCTTGTTGCTTTCTGCGCGGAGAATTTTATAGTTCGTTCGGTTTGAATTCACTGAGATGAGCAACACACATGACGCGGCGCAGCCGTGGGACATCGAAGCGGCGCGCACGCTTTACAACATCTGTCGCTGGGGCGCGAAGTATTTCGACATCAACGAAGCCGGGCATGTCGTGGCGCGGCCCTTGCAGGACGCGGGCGTGGCGGTGGATTTGACGGATGTGGCGGAGGAGGCCAGGGCGCGCGGGCTGAAGTTTCCGCTGCTCATCCGGTTTCAGGACATTTTGCGCCACCGCGTCGAAGCGATCAACCAGTGCTTTCGCGATGCCATCATTGAATTCAGTTACAAGGGCCGTTATCGCGGCGTGTTTCCCATCAAGGTCAACCAGCTCCGCGAGGTCGTGGAGGAAATTCTTGACGCGGGCAAGCCGTTTGAGTTCGGCCTCGAAGTCGGCAGCAAGCCGGAATTGTTCGCCGGGCTGGCGATGCAAAACCAGATGGGCAGCCTCATCATTTGCAACGGGTACAAGGACGCGGAGTTCATCAAGATGGCCATGCTCGGCATCAAGCTGGGCAAAACGGTCATCCTGGTCGTCGAAAAACTGGAGGAACTGCGGCAAATCATTTCGATTTCCAAATCGGTCGGCGCCGAACCGCTCATCGGCATCCGCACACGGTTGTGGAGCAAGGGCACGGGGCGCTGGGCGGGCAGCGGCGGTGAAAATGCCAAGTTCGGCCTGAGCACGGCGGAACTGCTGGAAGCGACGGAGATGCTGAAGGCGGAAAATCTCGGCCACTGTTTCAAACTGCTGCATTTTCACATCGGCTCGCAGGTGCCGGACATTCTTACGGTGAAAAAGGCGGTGCAGGAGGCCGCCCGGCTTTACGCCAAACTGCACAAGATGGGCTTCCCGATTTCCTATCTCGACGTCGGCGGCGGGCTGGGCGTGGATTACGACGGCAGCCGGTCGGCGTTTGACAGCTCCACGAATTACACGCTGCAGGAATACACGAACGACGTGGTCTATTACATCGCCGACGTTTGCAACGCCGAAAACGTGCCGCATCCGGACATCGTCAGCGAAAGCGGACGCGCCATCGTCGCGCATCACAGCGTGTTGATCGTCGAGGTGTTTGGCGCGATTGAAAAAATCCGGCCCGGCGAATTTTTGAAATTCGGCGACACCGAGCATCCGCTTGTCAAGGAACTGCTCGACATCAAAAAAAATCTTTCCAAGCTGAACAAACTCGAAGCCTACCACGACGCGCTGGAACGCCGGGAAGACGCGCAGCACATGTTCACGCTCGGCGTGCTGGATTTGCCCGACAAGGCAAAAATCGAGGACCTCTACTGGCAGATCGGCCGCGACGTGGTCGAAAGTTTCAAGGGCCAGGCTTATACGCCGGAGGAAATCCGCCAGCTCGAAGACAGCCTGGGCGACCAGTATCTCTGCAATTTTTCCGTTTTCCAGTCGCTGCTCGATCACTGGGCGCTGGATCAGTTGTTTCCCATCATGCCGATTGCCCGCCTGAACGAGCGCCCCACGCGCGAAGGCACGCTCGTGGACATCACGTGCGATTCCGACGGACAGGTGAGCAAGTTCATTGACCTGCGCGACGTGCGCGACACGCTGCCGCTGCACAAGCTCAACCCCAACGGCAACGGTCTGCCCGAACCGTACTACATCGGCTTTTTCCTGATGGGCGCGTATCAGGACATCATGGGCGACCTGCACAACCTGTTTGGCCGCGTCAACGAGGTCCACGTTTTTCTGGAACCCGACGAACCAACCGGTTATTACATCGAGGAAATCATCGAGGGCAACACCATCATCCAGTCGCTCGCGGCGGTGCAATACGATGAAAATGAACTCAAGCGGCAGATGAAGGCGCAAATGGACGAGGCCATCAAGTCCGACCGCATGAAACCGTCCGAAGCCATGCGCCTGCTCGACGATTACGAACGCGGCTTGAAGGCGTACACTTATTTGTCATTTTAGCCGTGGAGAAAATTGGCGGAAGGTTGAACCCGGAAACAGCTTGACCGAAACCCGAAATCCAGAAGCCGAGGCCCGCAACGAAGCCGAACTGCTCCGTTCGCTGGGACGGCTTGCGCGCGGCCTGTCCGCCTTGTTTTGGGGATTGCCCGCGTCGCTGGTCATTTGCGCGGAAACAGCGCGCGCCGAATGGCTCAAACCGCTGGGCATGGCCCCCGCGCTGGCCGGCACCGGGCTGCTCCTCTATGGTCTCTGGCAAATGAGCGATTTCCAAAAACAGGAACGCCCCTGGCTCAACGCTCTCGATCGCGCGAAACTTCTTGGCCTCGTCAATTTCGGTTTGTGCCCGTTTCTTTACTGGCAGAATAAAATGCCGGGACAGCCTTTTTTCAACGCGGCGGTTTTCGTGCTCGTTCTGTCGGCGCTGCTCTTTTTGTTCAATGTGAACGTTGTCCTCAAACAACTCGGCGCGATGCTGCCGGACGAGACGCTTCGCCACGAGACGCGGCTGTTCACCACCCTCGATCGCTGGCTGCTCGTGGGCCTGGTGTTTTTCGGCACGGGCTATGTTGTTTTCCTGCACTCCCCGCGATTGCAAATGACGTTCGGCGACTCTTCCTGGTGGCTGGATCGTCTCAGCTTTTGGGCGCTGACGTTTTTCGCGCTGCTGCCCCTGGCCATGACCATGGCGCTGATCTGGAAAACCAAGCAGGTCATCCTCGACAGTGTATTCGGCATGCGACACTGAATCGGGTTCGAACAACTTGAGGTTCCCAGGAGCGCGGCCTTTAGGCCGCTTCAACGTACGAACGCCCTTGACGAAAACCCATTCCGCAGGTGAAGGACGATCAAGCGGCGTAAACGCCGCGCTCCAATATTGTTACGTTCAGGGCAGTGTACTCCGTCGTTCCTTGGTTGTTCAATTTCGGATTCCGAATTACCATCGCCACTCCGTTACATGAAATCATATTTGTCAAAAATGGGCCGGCGCACCGTGGAACCGCCCATCTCGTGGCTCATGCACGCGGCGTTGTCGCGGCCCAAACTGATTTCGCTCGCCGCCGGCTTCACCGACAGCGCCTCATTGCCCGTAACCGAAGCGCGCGCCGCGTTGAACCAGGTTTTGCGCTCGCCCAAAACCGGCCGGCCGGCATTGCAATACGGCTCCACGGCCGGTGATCCGGCATTGCGCAAACTGACGGCGGAGTATTTGCGGAAATTGGATTTTCGCGCCACCGTCTCCTCCTCGTCCTCGTTCTCGTCCCTCGTCCTCGAACCCAAATCGAGGACGAGGACGAAGGACGAGGACGAAAAAACATATTCGCCCGAACGCCTGCTCATCACCAGCGGCTCGCAGCAATTGCTTTACATGACCACGGAAGCGTTGTGCGACGAGGGCGACATCGTGCTCGTGGAAGACCCGACCTATTTTGTTTTTCTGGGCATTCTCCAAAGCCGCGGCCTGCGCGCGCGCGGCGTGCGGCTCGAACGCGACGGCCTCGACCTCGCGCATTTGGAAAGCGTCCTGCAATCGCTCAAACGCGGCGGCGAATTGCGGCGGATCAAAATGATTTACCTCGTTAGCTACTTTCAAAACCCCACCGGCGTCACGACCAGCTTCGAGAAAAAAGCGCCCATGCTGAAACTGCTGAAAAAGTTCGAGCGCGCCGCCGGACACCCGATTTACCTGCTCGAAGACGCGGCCTATCGTGAGTTGCGTTTTGCCGGACGGGATGTGCCGTCGGCGCTGGCGGCGGACGGCGCGTCGGACCGTGTGATTTACGCGGGCACGTTCACCAAGCCGTTCGCGACCGGCGCGCGCGTGGGTTACGGCATTTTGCCGGAGCCGGTGTTCTCGGCGGTGAAACATATCAAGGGCAATCACGATTTCGGCACGGCGAATTTGCTGCAACAGCTTTTCGTCCGCGCCCTGGCGTCGGGAATTTACGAGCGGCAGGTCGCGCGGCTGCAAAAGCGTTACGAACACAAGGCGCGCGTGATGAAGCTGGCGATTGAAAAACATTTTCCGCCCGCCGTCGAATGGTGGGAACCGGAAGGCGGGCTGTATTTCTGGGCGCGCCTGCCGCGCAACGTTCCAACGGGCGTTAAATCAAAGGTCTTTCAGACCGCGCTGAAAAATGATGTGCTCTACGTACCGGGCGAAATTTGCTATGCGGACGACCCGGCGCGGCGCAAACCGAACCACGAAATGCGCATCAGCTTCGGCAACGCAAGCGAGGCAGACATCCGCGAAGGGATCAGGCGGCTCGGTAAGGTGTTGCGGAAACTGATTTGACCGGCGACCATCTTGTGGCACAATTGGAGCATGACTGTGCTTTTTCGTTGCCGGGTTGAGAAACCATTGCTGAAAAAGGCCAATGCCGTCACCAAATCGCTCGGCACTTCCACGGCCGAGATGGTTCGTATTTTCGTCACGGAAATCGCCCGCACCGGCAAAGTGCCGGTCAGGTTGGACACTGCAAAGAACGACAACCTGTTGGATGTTCAAAGACGAAACAAAATCTGGAGCGAACTCGATGACGCCAAGAGTTGGTGACGTTTTCATTGTGGATTTGGGATTTGACGGCAAAGTGCGTCCGGTGGTCGTCGTATCGCGCGAGGACGCCGCTGCGCCGCGCGCCTTGTCCATCGTTGTCCCGCTCACTTCGCAATTTCGTGGCAGTCGCTACGAGGTTCAGATGCCGCGTGTCCCGTGGCTTAAACTTCAATCCTTCGCCAACGTGCAGGCCATCGGCTCGGCGGAACATCATGAGTTGACGGATCGAAGGGGAAAATTCGACGCCTCCGTTGTAAAACAAATCCGCGAAGCCATCCGCTGGGCGCTGGAACTTTAAGGCACGCTGCAAACCGAATCACGAAATGCGTATCAGCTTCGGCAACGCGAGTGAGGCAGACAAAAATGCTGGCCGACGAAATTCCGCCGCTTTCCATCATACTCCCGCGCGATATGGATCGCGCTCTTGCCCTTGATAAACCCCATCACGGTGGACACCGAATACTTCGGTGGCACACGACAACAGCATATGCACGTGATCGGGCATCAGATGCCCCTCTTCCACTTTGCATTCCCAGCGCTCCGCCAAACTCCGGAGCACCTCTCCCAATTCCCGCCGGATTTGATGATACAACACCTTCCGCCGGTACTTCGGTATGAACACCACATGATATTTGCATTCCCACGTCGTGTGCTTCAAACTTTCATACGTTTGCATGACCTGCTCCCTTTCGTAAACTTTGAGCGGTTCACGAAATACAGCCTCACAAACGACTCCCGGAGCTGTCAAACTTCGGGAGTCCCCCGGCACAGCCGGGGGATTTCCAACGGATTAAATTCACCCCGGCGGCCAGGCCATGCGGCGGCCGCCGAGAATGTGAACGTGCAGGTGCGGCACGCTCTCACCGCCATCCTCGCCGTTGTTGATGACCAGCCGGTAGCCGCCTTCGTTCAACCCCAGTTTGCCGGCAACCTCGGCGGCCTTGAGCAGAAGATGCCCGAGCAGCGCCTGGTCTTCGGCTTTGGCCTCGGCAATGCGCGCGATGGGCTTTTTGGGAATGATCAAAACATGCTTCGGCGCCTGGGGGTCAATGTCGCGAATCGCGAACACCAGGTCGTCTTCGTAAACGATGGTCGCGTGAATTTCACGCGCGGCGATTTTTTCAAAAAGTGTCTTCATCAAGTTTTAAATTTTGAATTCTTAATTTTGAGTTAAAACATCCCGGCGCAACCCCGGCATTTCAACTTAAAACTAAATCTTTATGACCCCTTTACGGCGTGAATCGCAATTGCTGCTACGAAGCTACTTGCGCAAACGAAAATATTCTTGAGGCGACGCCAAATCTAAAGTCACAGTAAATTGCTGTCCGTTCGTGACAATCGAATTGGTGACAGAAATCCAGCTTGCGGCAGAAATGTTGGTGGTTGATTCCAAGGAAAAACCAGTGAAGTTTGTCGGCCAGCTAAACTGGCCTTGACCAATAGAAACGTAGTTGACACTTAATGGAGGCGAAGAAATGAGCGTTGCCTGAATAGCCGTGGTGTCATAATAGAAATTGTTGTTACCATATCCGACTTCAAAATCAATCCAGTCATTTACCTGTAGCACCAGATTGGTGCTGAAACCAGGACCGGTCCCAAGACCGAATCCATTCACTGAACCGTCAAATATGGAAACATTATTGAACAGCACATGCACGTCGGTGGTGGTGCCCTTTGGGTCCGCGCCGGCAAAGCTCACTTGTAGTTGATAGGTTCCCGCAGCCGGCGCTGTGAATCGGTAGATGCTATACTCATCGTCCGGGCCGGGATGGAAAACAGCTTGATGAGGAGCAATTATCGGTGTATTCTGAGTTCCATCAGTGGCGACATTAGTAGATCGATTGTAAGAAACACTCGGTTGTTCCAATGAAATATCGCCCCACCATCCGATAACGCTCGCGGTGCTGTAGGAAGTGTCCGTATACAGAATCAACGTGCCGCCGAGGGTGGTGGCATAGCCGTAACTCCACACGCCGTTTGGATTTGAGTTCGTTGAAAAATCAGCGGCAATATCGTAAATCCCGGCCTGGACGCCAAGGCTGGTGAGAAACAGAAACGCCGCCGCCACACTGGTCGCAGCCTGATTGGATAGGAGTTGTTTTTTCATAGTTAATTTTTCCAGAATGTTCATGTGATGTTATTTGTTGTATCGTGCGTAGCCGCCTAACGGATAATGGGCAGACGGTGGTTACGCCTATCATGGGCCACGTTCCGCCGATCCTGTTTCAGGGACTAAAGTGTATGCTGGACTAAAATTGTTGTCCAGCATAAAATTACGTCCCTTATGACCCCGCGATCGGCTTTAGCTGACATTTCCCATATGGTTTCTAGCCCACGATCCGCGTGTGCCTTTTTCGTGATATTCTTCCTCTTCCAGGGGTTTGCAAGTCGATTTTCCAGTCCGCCCGTCGTTTTTTTCCGGCGCGGGAGGTGTTTCGACGCCATTTTTGGACCCCATGCCCAATTTCTCTCGGATGCGAAGACACCGCCTCCGTGGTTTCCGATGTTTCCATGCAATTGTTGGGTTTCTTTCTTCATCCTGATAACACCGTTGCCAATCTCAGTCGCCCAATTCCTTCCAGAATGGCTCGGAACAACTCTCGCGGAACCGCCACCTCCGCCATCTGGAAGACGATTTTCCAGGAATGGCGCGCAACCTTCGCCCCGATCTTGATCAGTTTCTCCCGCAACGTCGTCAACGTCCAGTGACGCACCGCCTGGGGCAGCACGGCCTGACGCAGAAAGTTACCCAGATTGTAGGCCAGCACGAACAGTTGCAGCCGCACCTGGTTGTCCACAAAGTCGTGACAGGACAGGCGGGTCCATTTCACGGCGTTCTTGCCTTCCTTGATCCACTGCTCTGCCGTGCCCCGCTGGTTGTAGAACCGCACCACCCGTTTGGCGGGCCGGGTTAGATTGGTCACGATGAACCCGACGCGAGGAAACAGTTCGCCGTTGTGCCACTCCACCTTGGCCACCACGCGACGGGCGCGATCCCAACTCTTTGCCTGATACAAAAAACCGGCATACCAGACCACCGGCGCATTTGAGGGACGCCCCACCGGGCGGGTCAACATCGGTTCGATGTCCCGCAACAACGCATCATTGGCCGGCAGACGGATGGCATACTCAAAACCCTCGGCTTCCAGATACTCGTAGAGTTCCGGGTTGGCAAAGGCGGCATCGGCCCGAAAGTAACGCCGCAGGTTCTTGTCCTGATAGCGTGCCACCACCGGTTCCAGCACCGCCCGCCAATCCTTGGCGCTATGCACGTTGCCGTCGCGCAGTAGGGACTGCTCCACATCGCCAAACTGATTGAAGCAAAACAGCGGGTGGTAGCAGGTGCAGCCGAAATGTCCATTATAGGCTGTGCCTTCCTGTTCGCCGTAGGTCTCGCTCACCGAACTGTCCATGTCCAAAATGAGTTCCCGCATTGGCTGGCGTTTCCGCAGCCGGTCAATCCATTTACCTGATAGCTTCGTCAACTCCCCCAAGTTGCCTCGCTGCGTCAATACTTCGGTCTCGAACCGTCCCATCTGGCTGGTGGAGGCTGCCGTGTGTTCCGTGGCCCGCCCGCCAATCACATGCCGCATGGTGGGATCAACCGAGAGCCGTTCGGCGTCATTGGTGTCTTCGTAGCCTGCCAACCGGCTGAAGATGGACTGCCGCATGAGCGCGACCATTGAGTGTTGCGTGTTCTTTCCAGTGCGCCAATCGTTCAGGAGATCCTCTCCCAGGTCGGTCAGACCCAGCGCCTCATCCAGTTCCCGATAGGCCAACAACCCGGCGTCGGACGTGACCTTTGCGCCGTGAAATTCCAGCTTCAGACGACTGTCGAAAGTCACCCGCAGAGCCTGTTTTTTGCCTGCACCCGTTGGATTTTCCGCTTTTCGTTGCTTCAACATAGATGAAAGCCTTTGTTTATGCGGCTCCATTGTATGTCAATAATATCAGCTTGTGAAGTTAATCTGGGGAATATGGGCTAAAATCTAAAAATTAACAACTCCAGTTATTCCACCACCAGCGCGCAGTCGGCTTGCTCCGGTTCGGCGGTAAAGCAGCGGCGGAGGTATTCGACGATCTGGTCCTGCATTTTTTCGCAACGCGCGCTCCAGCGCTGCGCCCCGGCAAGCTGCTTGACGCAGCCGCGCAGTCCGCGAAAGCGCAAAACGCGCGGCGACTGGCGGAGCTGGGCGCGAAGTTCATCGCGCAGGCGCGGAAAGAAAAAAAGTTCGAGGCTGCCGGCGGATTCGCGCGCGAACAGGCAAAGGTCGGTTTCGACCACTTCCCGCGGGCGGCTTTCCAGCGCGCCGGCGCGGATGATGAAACCAAGCTGGTGCAGAACCTTTTCCATCGCGACGGCGAATTCGCCCACGGTGACGGTTTCGCGCTCCAGTTCCTTTTTGAAATAGTGGAAGACGGACGCGGCGGCGTGGCGCAACACTTCCGGGTCGAGCGCATTCTGGGTGTTGCCGGTGAGTTCAACGGAAATCATTTCCACCGAGCATGGCACGCTTTCCCCGCTGGCCAGCTGGAAGAGCAGACAGTCGGATTGGAGCGCAATCATTGCTTGGCCTCCAGTTTTTTGACCTCGTGAACAAAATCGGTGGCTTCCTGAAACCGGCGATAGACACTGGCGAAACGCACGTAGGCGACCTCGTCAATGTCACGCAGCCCGTCCACGACCATGGTGCCGACGAAATCGGCGGGCACTTCGCCCTCGAATTTGCCGGTCACCGTGGCCACGATGTGGTCCACCAAATCTTCCATGGTCTGCGGACTGACGGGGCGTTTCTGACAGGCCTTTTTGATGCCGGACAAAAGTTTTTCGCGCGTGAACTCCTCGTGCCGCCCGTCGCGCTTGAGCACCATCAAACCTTCGCGCTCGACTTCCTCGTAGGTGGTGAAGCGATGGTTGCATTTGGAACACTCGCGTCGGCGGCGAATCGTGGCCCCCTCGCGCGAGGCGCGCGAGTCAATGACCTTGTCTTCCTGACAGCCGCACTTGGGGCAACGCATAAATCCACTGCTAATTGTGGTAACACGTTTGTAACATACCAAGTTTTGTGGTGTCAAGGGGAAGTTGTTGGATAAATGCCGTTTGTTAATAACTTGTTTTTACTCATTTCCCCCAAAACCGCGCTTGCGTTCA
>CAWFZJ010000066.1:0-113918 GCA_963820205.1 uncultured Verrucomicrobiae bacterium | reverse complement strand
CCCCGCCTGCGTTCCATCGCCTATTGGGCGCACGTCATCACGCCCATCCTCGGCATCTGGCTCTACATCCTGCACCGGCTCGCCGGGCCGCGCATCAAGTGGCGGGTCGGATTGCGCTGGGGCGCGGCGGTGGGCGTCCTGACCATCGGCATGGTGCTGCTGCACTCGGCGCATCCGCGCAAAAACCAGGTCGGTTCGGTGGAAGGCAAAAAGTATTTCAACCCTTCGCTCGCCCGGACGGCCTCGGGCAATTTCATCCCGGCGCGGACGCTGATGATGGACAGCTATTGCCTGAACTGCCACCAGGACGCCTACAACGACTGGTTTCACAGCGCGCACCATTTCAGTTCGTTCAACAACAAACCGTACCTGTTCAGCGTGCGCGAGACCCGGCAGGTCTCACTCAAACGCGACGGCAACGTGAAGGCGGCGCGCTGGTGCGCCGGCTGCCATGACGTCGTGCCGTTCTTCAGCGGCGCGTTTGACAATCCCAATTACGACGACGTGCATGATCCCACGTCGCAGGCCGGCATCACCTGCACGGCGTGCCATGCCATCACGCACATCAACAGCACCAGGGGCAACGCCGACTACACGATTGACGAACCGATCCACTATCCGTTCGCCTACAGCACCAATCGCATTCTCCAGTACATCAACCAGCAACTGGTCAAGGGCAAGCCGGAGTTTCACAAGAAGACCTTCCTGAAGCCGTTCATGCGCACGGCGGAGTATTGTTCCACCTGCCACAAGGTCAGCATCCCCGGTGACCTGAACCACTACAAGGATTTCCTCCGCGGGCAGAACCATTACGACACCTACCTGCTCAGCGGCGTGTCGGGGCACGGCGCCCGCAGCTTTTACTATCCGCCCCAAGCTGTCCAAAACTGCGCCGGCTGCCACATGCCGTTGCAGGCATCGGAGGACTTTGGCGCGAACTTCTTCAATCCCACGAACACCTCGACGCGTTACATCCACAATCACCTGTTCCCGGGAGCCAACACCGGCATCGCGTACATCCGCGGCGACACCAACGACGTGAAAACAGAGGAGGCGTTCCTGAAAGGGTCGCTGCGGGTGGATATTTTTGGCATCAAGGACGGCGGCGCGATTGACGATCCCCTGACCGCGCCGCTGCGGCCCAAGGTGCCGGCGCTCAAGCGCGGCCACCGCTACCTGCTCGAAGTCGTCCTGCGCACCCTGAAAGTCGGCCATCCGTTCACCCAGGGCACGGTGGACTCGAATGAAGTCTGGGTGGATTCCAAAGTGAAGAGCGGCGACCAGATCATCGGTCGCAATGGCGGGCTGGGGCCGCACAACGAGGTGGACCCGTGGTCGCATTTCATCAACGTCTATATGCTGGACCGCAATGGCAACCGCGTGGATCGCCGGAATCCGGAGGACATTTTCACCCCGCTTTACAATCACCAGATTCCGCCGGGCGCAGGCCAGGTGGTGCATTATGATTTTACGGTGCCCGAAGACCAGAACGGGCCGCTGACCGTCGAGGTGAAGCTGCAATACCGCAAATTCGACACGCTCTACATGAATTACGTGTTCGACACCAACTTCGTCCTCGGCGCGCCGTTCACCGTGACCAACAACCTGCCCATCGTTACCATCGCGGCGGATAAAATCATTTTCCCAGTCGAGGGGGTGGACGTGGCGGCGGCGCAAATGGCCGCCATCACCACGCAAACCTCCAACATTCCCGGGTGGCAGCGCTGGAATGATTACGGCATCGGCCTCTTGCTGGAGGGCAGCGTCGGGGCCGAAAAAGGCGAGTTGATTCAAGCCACGGAAGCCTTCGAGCAGGTGGAGAAACTCAAACACGCCGACGGCCCGGTGAATCTGGCGCGGGTTTATTTCAAGGAAGGCCGGCTGGACGACACCGTGGCCGCGCTGCAACGCGCCGCGAAGTTCGACCCGCCGGCGAACCGGTGGACCGTCGCGTGGTTCAACGGACTCGTGGACGAGCAAAACGGTTTTCTCGACAAGGCCATTGCCGAGTTCCGCAGCATCCTGGAAGACCGTTATCCCGAACTGGATCAGCGCGGTTTCGACTTCAGCAAGGATTACGAGGTCATCAATGAACTCGGCCAGGCCTATTTCGAGCGCGCCCAGATGGAGCGCGGCCATCCGGAACGGCAGAAGGAATTCCTGAATCTGGCCGCCGGGGCGTTCCAGAAGACACTGGCGCTGGACTCGGAAAACGTGACGGCGCATTACACGCTCTCCCTGATCTACTCGCAACTCGGTGACGAGGCCAAGGCCGCCTATCACCGCCAGGAACACGAGAAATATCTTCCCGATTACAACGCGCAGGACCGCGCCATCAGCATCGCCCGCCGGGCCAATCCCGCCGCCGACCACGCCGCCCAGGCCACCGTGATCTATCCGTTGCAACGACCGGGCGCGCCGGAGCTGGGGAAGGGATTTTCGAGCGTGCCCCGAAGTCCGGGAGTCGCACAGCTTGGGTGGGGCGAGGCCACTGACGAGCCGGCTCGCGAGGACGCTCGCCCCACCGAACTTGGATTGACCCAGCATGAATGACCAGCCCGCCACCCCACCCGAGGAACAGGAAGAACTTGCCAACGTTGACGACGCGATCATCGGCAAGGCCGTTCGCTGGTCGCTCTTGGTGTTGCTCATCATCACCGTCTTGTTCGGAGGAGCGGTGCTTTTCCTCAAACGCAAGCCCGCGCCGCTGCCGCCGCAGATCACCCAATTTGCCGCGCCGGTGTCCCCCGACCGGCCGCGAGCGGAAATGCCGGTGGTGAAATTCACCGACATTACCAGGGAAGCCGGCATCACCTTCGTGCATAACAACGGCGCTTACGGCGAAAAATTGTTGCCCGAAACCATGGGCGGTGGCGTAGCGTTCTTCGACTACGACAACGACGGCCGTCAGGATTTGCTCTTCATCAACTCCTGCGACTGGCCCTGGCACCAGTCCACAAACAAACCGACAACGATGGCGCTCTATCACAATGATGGGCACGGTCATTTCACGGATGTCACCAAAGGCTCAGGCCTGGACGTGAGTTTTTACGGCATGGGCGTGGCCATCGGGGATTACGACAATGACGGCCTGCCCGATGTTTTCATCACGGCGGTCGGCGGGAACCATCTGTTCCACAACGACGGCCACGGCAAATTTCACGAGGTAACCAAGGAGGCTGGCGTGGGCGGTTCGACGAACGATTGGAGCACGTGCGCGGCGTTTTTTGATTACGATAATGACGGCAAGCTTGACCTCTTCGTCGGCAACTACGTCAAGTGGTCGCGTGAAATTGACGCCGAGGTCGGCTACAAAATTGACGGCCGGACACGCGCCTACGGCCAGCCCATGAATTTCCAAGGCGCGTTCCCACGCCTTTATCACAACGACGGCAACGGCCATTTCACCGACGCCTCGGCGCAAAGCGGCTTGCAGGTGAAAAATCCGGCAACCGGCGTGCCCGCCGCCAAGACCCTCGGCGTCGCGCCGGTGGACATTGACGGCGACGGCTGGCTGGATCTCGTCGTGGCCAACGACACCGTGCCCAATCTCGTCTTCATGAATCAGCACGACGGCACGTTCAAGGAAATCGGCGCGCAATCCGGCGTGGCCTTCGACAGCTACGGCAACACCCGCGGCGCAATGGGCATTGACACCGCCTGCTATCGGGATGACGGCAAGCTCGGCATCGCCATCGGCAATTTCGCGAATGAAATGACCGCGCTTTACGTCCAGCAAAACTCGCCCACGAATTTTTCCGATGAAACCATCACCGAAGGCATCGGTCCGGACAGCCGGCGGTTTCTCAAGTTTGGATTGTTCTTTTTCGATTACGATCTGGATGGCCGGCTCGATCTGCTCACCGCCAACGGTCATCTGGAGAATGAAATCAGCAAAATCCAGGCGAGCCAGACTTATGCGCAACCGGCCCAGTTGTTTTGGAATGCCGGCGACCTAAACGGTGGATGTTTTGTGGCTGTCCCGCCGGAAAAGGCCGGCACTGATCTGTTCAAACCCATCGTCGGGCGCGGCGCGGCCTTTGCCGATATTGACGGCGACGGTGATCTCGACGTGGTGCTGACCCAGGTGGGCGGCCCGCCGCTGCTGCTGCGCAACGACCAGAATCTGCACCACCACTGGATTCGCCTGAAGCTCGTTGGCACCAAAAGCAACCGCGACGCCATCGGCGCGCGGATCAAGGTGAGTGTCGGCGGCCACACCCTGTTGCGGCAGGTGATGCCCACGCGCGGTTATCTTTCCCAATCCGAACTGCCCGTCACGATCGGCTTGGGCGATGCGTCCAAGCCTGATGCAGTTGAAATCCTCTGGCCAAGCGGGACCCGGCAGCAGGTGGAAAACGTCCTGGTGGACAAACCGATGACCGTTACCGAATCTCAGTAACGAGTGACTTCGCTCACGATTCCTCGTTTGCCGGAACAGCGCTTAAATTCCATTCTGAGCCTCATCATCGTCGCGCAGGTCAGGCGGGATGTCCGGAGCCGGCCCAACCGGCTGCACGTCCGGGAGTGTTATCGCGACATTGATTATCGTGAAGACCCAATCACAGAAATTATTGTACATCTAACCGGGGCGGGCGCAGCGGTGGCGGAGTTCGGTCGGGTCGAATGCCCGCGGCCAATTGCTATTCATTCCGCAACCGGAAGAACAATGCCGGCGTTCCGGTGACCACCAGCGAAACATTCACCTGCGGATTTGTCCCCTCCGTAACCGTTGTCCAGGTTTTAAAATCCGGAGACGATTCCAGCGCCCACTGCGATGGGGTGGGACCGGTCGCGGTGATGGTGACGGAAGCCGGCGAGCCATGCAACTGGAGCATTTGGATCGCGAGAACGGCAAGATTGGGGATGTTGTAAGACACTTCATTCGAGGGAAGGCTTTCCAAGCCCGATGTGGCGCGAGCCTTGACCACAAAGTAGTCACACGCGCCTTCCGGGAGGCCGGGGACGGTGGCGCTTGTCACATTGCCGACAGAAATCTTGTTGGTATAGGTGCCGCACGCCGGGCCATAGTAAATATCGTAGCCGACGACATTGGGGCTGGTGCTGGGATTCCAGGATAAAGTGACATTCTGAACCGCCGAAGCCGGAAGCGGGATTGATGCAATGATTCCACCGAAGACGGCGGAAACAATCGCTGCGCGGCATGTTCCTTTGAACTGGGGAACAGGCTGTGCGCCATAATGGAAACCGGTTTCATCCTGATAACCGACCGGCACTTTGAAGCTGACCGCCAAGCGCCATTTTGCGATGATTTTGACGAACCGCTTCATCCCCGCCCGAAATGGCAGGGAAACGTGTCCAAGCGACAACGCCTTTTGTTTTAGAACGCCACTATCTTCTGGCGAGAGACTGTTGGTCATCATGCCTGCAAGTCTAGACTTCAAAATGGGAAAGCGCTCGCCATCTCTTGGTGATTCCTTGGCTGGAATTGTGCAACCGTCAGTTTTATGGAAATAAGTCTTCATACTGAAATATTTCAGCAGGAGTGTTGCCAAAAAGAACGACGGCGCAGCCCTTGGAATTCCAGTTTATGACGGGAGGCAACCGTGTATGAAATGAACTTCTGATGATTCACTTCAAAACCGGGCAGTCAGCCGGTTTTCCGCTGATGAAGCCACGGGCTTTTTTACGACAACTAACCCCGAAAATTTTCAGGCAATCCCGCCTCGGTAGTCACATTAAACCTCTCAAGACAAAAATGTCTTGAAAGTGAACAACGGGCGGGCCGAACCTTTCGGATTGGGGGAAAGCAAGCATTCGAAGTTCGCCCTGTCCAATAGGCGGTTGCTCCGCTAATATCGGGGCGCCAAGTTCAGGCAGCGGCACCAAAACTGGGGGTTCAAGCGGCAATGCAACCACCACGCAAGCTGCGGGTTCCTCAACATCATCAAGCAATCCATTTGTCACTGCGTGGAATTGGTTCACCGGTCTTTTCAGATGAACACCAGCCGACAAACCAAATCCAGCCTGGCCGCGTTTCCTGCCCCGCGTAGCAGCCGACGTGAGGAGGCTCTAAATTATTTGTTCCGCGTTCCGAGTTCCGCGTCCCACGTTGAAGTGAGCCTCCTTACGTCGGCTGCTACGGGCCATCGAAGTTCGTGCGTTTTGGAGTGCGCCAGCTTGACGGCGATTTCACCTGTCCCACAGCCACCACGCGTGTTGGAGGGCAGCGTGGTTCCGTTGCCAGAAATCAATGCCCGCGTGATGCGCGCGACTGCCGTTCCGCAGCCTCGAATTCAGCGCAGCCCTGATGTTCAAATGTTAGTAATCCGTGACGCGGACTTTTGGGATTGGCGCACACTCCCCAATCCATTCCAAGCTTTCCAGACAAAGGCAGGAAATGCCCGCAGCCGCAGGAACAATCCGCGCCATTATGTTCGCGCCTTCCGAACGGCTCGAAATCACCCGGCAACTTTCGGACCAGCTTCAAAAGATGTTCGTGCGGACTGGAATTGCTGGAGCTTGAAGTTTTCACAATCAGAGCATCACGTTTTTTCCGTCGTTCCAACCTTCAGTGGCAGCCTGTGGAGGCTGATCACACCTTCGAGCGCGTCGAACTCCGGGTCTTTGTGGACGAGCGTCGCGTTGAGCCGTTGCGCAGTCGCCGCCACGAACGCATCCGCGAAGGAAACCTTGTGCGCCGCCTTCAACTTTGCCGCCTCGCTGCACAGCGCTTCATCCGAGTGCAGCCAGTGGACAGGCTGCTGCTTCACCCAGGCAATCAATTTCTCCGCAGATTCCGCGCCTTGCTCATTGGTGCGGATGTATTGCAATTCCGCCAGTGAAACAAACGAAGCATGGAGCGACACACGCCCCAGTCAGGCTGCCGCCACCTGCGCCTCCACTTCGTCCGCCCCCGGTTCGCTCTCGGCCAGTGCAAACCAGGCGGAGGTATCCAGCACCACGTTATCCACGCGCCCGCTCCTTGGCGCGATCCTCCAGCAGCGCCTTCAACAAGCCTTTGCCTTTGCTGCTGGCTTGCAGCCGCCGCAACGCCGCCTTCTGCTCCTCCCATTGACGCTGGCGATCCTGAAGTTGCAGGACTTCCGCAAACACTTCGCGCCGCTCCTCTGTGGGCAGCGCCTTAATTTCTTCCAAAATCGCTTGGGCTTTAGTGCTCATGCTCTAAATCATAACCGCAGCGCATGAAAATGACAAGCCGCACACAGATCAAACGAAGCCAAGCCCCGATTCCGGCGCGTTCCGATTTACGGCGTGACGAGCCGCACCGAAGGGAAGAAGGTGCGGACACGGCGGGGATCGCGCGTGAGCAGCGGCAGATGCGCGACATAAGCGTGCGCCCCGATGAAAAAGTCTGGCAACGGACGCGCCTTCTTCCCGCCCGCGCCCCGGTATTCGCCAAATGCTTTCCCGGCTTGAAACGCCGCGTTGAGCGGCAGCGGCAAACAGGTGAAGGCGGAGAGCCGGTGTTCCAGTTCCTTCTGCGTGTCAAATTTGACCGCCAGTTCGGCGAAGATGATCGCGTCGTAGCACACCGGCCCCTGGTCCGCCCACAATGCGAGTTGCCCGCTCGACCACTCAAACCAATCCGGGTCTTTGGTGAGGATGTCCGCGATGACACTGGTGTCCACCAGGATCATGCGGCGCTCCGGGTCAAACGCAGCCAGCTTGCCGTGTCGCCTTTGACTTTCCCTCCGCGCAGCAACGCGGCCAACACCCGCTTGCCGCGCGCAAGCTTGCCGGCCTTCACGACCAGCACCCCGTCCGGTTGGTCCACAAACTCCACTTCACGTTGGGGCAACAGCCCGTGTTTGCGCCGCATGGTCAAGGGGATGGTGACTTGGCCTTTGTCAGAGACTTTCATGCCTCAAACTGTACACGCCAACGCTGAAAACCGCAAGCGCCCCGGCACCAGTAGTGATCAGCTTAACGGCCTTTGCGAATGAAGCCCGGCCAACATACCAAACGAAGCGCCGCCACGATGACGGCGCTGTGGCTGGCTTTGCTCTTTGGCTTTGTGAACTGCGGCTATGCCTGGGATTACGGCAATGGCCGGCACGGCTCCTACGTTTTAACCACAAACACAACCATCGAGCAGCTTTATCAAACGGTCCGCCTGACAAATGACCCGGCGCAATACAACCCGGCTGATTCAAACGCGATTCCGAATTTCCAAAACCTCATTATCACCAACGGCGCAACGCTGACGGCCAATCCGTGGAACGGCAGCGCTGGCGGTTGGGTCGTTCTAAAAGTTGAAGCCACATTGGCAATCGCTTCTGGTTCGACGATTTCCGCGAACGGCATTGGCTACCGAGGCGGAGGTCAAGTTTTTCAGGGTCAATATTATGCCGGCGTTCAAGGTGAGTCCTACGCTGGAAGCCAGACGGCCAGTGCGAATGCCAACTACGGTGGCGGTGGTGGTGGCGGTATCTGTGGTTCGTCCGGCGGTCAGCCGATTTATTATTCTTCTGGCGGCGGTGGATACGGAAGTGGTGGAACATATTTTATCGGTGGGTTTTGCGGTTTCAGTAGTGGTGGAGGAACTTATGGAACACCCACACTGGACACAGTTTATTTGGGAAGCGGAGGAGGGGGTGTCGCGTACATAACCTCCAATCCTTACGGTGGCAATGGCGGAGGTGCTGTCGTCATAAGCTCAGGCAACCTCCAAGTCAACGGATCAATACAGGCAAACGGAAGCGGGTCAACTTCAAGCGGTGCTGGTAGTGGAGGTTCCATTCTTTTACGTGTGGCATTCGCGTCTCTAGGGACAAAAAATGTGTCTTCCATCGGAGGAAGTGCAAATGAAGTGTACGGATATGGTAATGGCGGAGTTGGCAGAATTGCACTTTATTTTGCTGAGAATTACAGCGGAACAACTACGCCAGGAGCCTACACACTCCAAGACACCAATAGCGACAACGTGACGGTGATTACCAACCAGCCAATTACGCAAACCAATTTCCTTGGTGCTAATATAACTTTTAGCGTTGGCGTTTATGGATTGCCCACGTTGTTTTTTCAATGGAATTTCAACAATGTGCCAATTCCAGGTGCAACAAACCAACTGCTGGTTCTGCCAAGCATCGCTCTTACGAACACAGGAAATTATTCGGTGACAATTTCAAATGCCGTGATGACCATTGTGAGTTCAAATGCTTTCCTGAAGGTGGTCGACACCTTAATTCCGCTGAATGATGGCATTCCAAATTGGTGGAAGGAAGAATATGGTTTAAGCACCAACGATCCAATGCTCGCCACAAATTATCCGCCCGGCGACAAGCTCACCTATTTGGAAAAATATCTTTACGGTCTTAATCCCCTGACCAACGACACGGACGGCGACGGCCTCACCGATTACGACGAGATTTTTATTTATCACACCAATCCACTGCTGGCCAACTCCGCTGGCGACGGCATCCCGGATGGCTGGAAAGTGCAATACGGCCTGAACCCATTGATTGCTATAGCAAATAGCGAAGCCGGTTTCGACGGCGTGACCTATATGCAGGTTTATCAATACGACCTCACCCACACCAACCTGCTTAACCCGAACACCGCTTTTTCCGTTGGGCAGGGTTTATCCAACTACGAAATCATCAATGGCGGCCAGCACACGAATAAGTTCTACTACGACCACGAAGACCGCCTGATTGGGATGGATTCTTCACGCGGCATTTCCATTGCCTACCAATATGACGGCAATGGAAATCTGTTGCGTCAAACAGTGTTTTCACGCGCCAGCGAGACGAATGGTCTGCCCGTGCTCTGGTTGTGGTTGAATGGCCTTACAAACCAGCCAGGAATTGCCTATGCGGATTCCGACGGCGATGGCTGGTCAAATTATCAAGAGTGGCTGGCAGGAACAGACCCGCGCAATGCGCAAAGCGTCCCCGCCAATTCAGTGGCAATCGAAACCGCTCCGTCCGCTGCCGTAATTCCTTCTGCCAATCCACTCGGCAGCAATGCGGTCGTCACCATTAGGCTTTGGGACAACGAAGGCAATGCCTCAACTCCTTTCCTTCAGTTTCAAATTCTTGGCTCAACCAATTGGCAGAACGCCACACTCACGGCTTTGGACGGCATGGCTTACAATCCCGCCACGCGCGTTACCGCATTGCCCACCGGCAATAATCACACGCTGACTTGGAACGCGCTGGCCGACATTGGCGCAAACGTTGTCACGAACGTCCTGCTCCGCGCTCGCGCCCAGGATTTCATGTTGATGGGAGATTGGTCTTTGCCCACACCGTTCCAATTGAACACCACGCTTATGACCAACCCCAATCCGCCAAATTCACCTGTTAATTTCACCGGCATTGCGGCTGTCCATGGCGGATTCCAGTTCAACTGGCAGGGCAGCACGAATGCCTGGCTCTATCTGCAACGCAGTCCAGTTCTGGCTGGAACGAACGCGGTGTGGGTCAATATTTGGACCGGCGCGCCGCCGACGCTAAACTTCGGCAGCTACACGGATTTCTTTGGAACAAATCCGATGGAATTCTACCGGTTCAAAATTGTAAATCCTTAGTTGATAAAAGCTAAAACCAAGCAAACTTCTCCGGCACAAATATGATGTCGGAAGGTTTCAAGGCGAACGGCGCGCATGGTTTTCCCTGCATTTCGAGTTTCAAGTTCACGGTATAACTCTTTGACTGGCCATCTTCATGTCGGATAACCTTCACCGCCTTCAAATTGGCTTTGTCATAGTCGGGTCCTCCCGCTTCCATTATGGCTTCCAAGGCCGAGAGAGGGCGGTTGGATGAAATCTTGCCCGGCCGGAGCACGGCCCCGGTCACATAAACAACGAAGGAGGACGACTCCACAGCGACCCTGACTTCCTTCGACAGCAACTGGGATGAGTAACGGTTGATCAAATCCTTTTCCAGCCCGGCGGGCGTCATGCCCGCGACGGGAATTTCGCCGACCACGGGCAGGACCAACTTGCCGTCGGCTCTGATTGCCTGGGTGGTATCGAGGTTTGGGGCGCCCGGGAACGTAATCTTCAGGACATCCCCTTCCCGCAACGCAATGGCATCGGGGGGATTGGCCGGCGGTGCGCCGGCGCCTTTTAACTCCGGCGCGGGAGTCTGACAGCCGGCGAATGCCAGCAACGTCATCAATCCCAACATCAGCCTCGCCAGGCGCGTTCGGCGGATGAAACTGCCTGCGATGTTACCAACTATTGTGGTTGCGTTTATATTCATCAGTATCTCCTTTGGTTGTTCTCTATTTGTTCGGGAGTGGTTTGTTTTGATTAAAACCGACGGCACGATGGTATCTCCGCGAAGGGAGCATCTGCATCGAATAACTAATTCCTAAACCATCATGACGAAAGAGTCGCCAAGTTCGAATGAGCAGCCAGGCTGGCGAATTAGGCATTTGGTCATTTGGGAATTCTTTAGTCATTATGATTTAGGGCAAAGGGTTTTCTGGATGCTTTCGGGAATTCAATTCGTTAATACAGGCGCCATTTGCGCCCGGCCTCCCACATATCGCAACGCATCCGTTTGCAGTCCGGTTTCCGGCCTCCAATTTCGGAGTGAGTCTTCCAAAGCGTTCTGGACGGATCGGATTTTCACGCCGGCGGCGAGCAGCTTGGAAACGTCTAGCACGCAGTTCGAGCGCGGCACCTTGGCCCCGACGCGATAAAACTCGTCGTCGTCCCGCCAAAATTCGAAGTCCCGGTCCGGCTGCAGAATTTCCCGGATTAGGCCCACGACGTGCCGCGTGGTGATGAATCCGGGGTTGGTGACGTTATAGACACCAAACGGCGCGCGGCGTTCCCAGAGATCAAGGCAGGCCCGCGCGTAATCGCCGCGATGCGAGATCGAGTTTACGTTGTCATACACCCGGGAATAACGTTGCAGCTTGCTCAGGTAATTCCGCGAACTGTCGAATTCATCGAAGGGAATCCGCAGGCGCCAGATGTAACTTTGTCCGATGCCTTTGATGGCCTCCTCCGCCAGTTCCTTGGTGCCGCTGTAAAAGCTGCAGGGCGGATGGCGGAAGGAAAAATTCGACTCGTCCGTCTCGGTGTAACCGCCGAATGCATTCGGGCGATTGCTCCACAAGCGCGCGCAATTCCGGCCGGGTAAGGTCCTTTTCCACGCGGATCTGGCCGTTCATGACGATTTTCGCGCCGGAGTAAATGCAGCCGGACGAAACGTGGCCCCAAGGGAATGCCGGCCGCGGCGCAGGCGTGGGCGATGGTCAGCGGGAGCAACGTGTTACCGGCCAGCGTTTCGGCCCGGGCGTCTTCGCAGGCATCCACGTTTGGCTTGCCCGTAAAGCCCGCGGCGTTGATGACCAGATTGGGCCGCCGCGCCTCCAAATATTCAAGCAGCAGGTCGAATCGCGTGTAATCCACTTCCCGCCGTGAAAGGCCGATGAAAGGCCACTCGCGCCGTACCAGTTCGCGGGCGAACCCTTGTCCGATGTATCCGCTGGCTCCGAGTAATAGAATCATAATTTTGTGAAGTTGGTGTTCTTCTCGATTGGTGGATGGTTAAAAGCGATATCCCAATTCAAAGCCGACCTGGCTGCTGGAAAAGGTGAAACCGGGAGTGGTGGAGGAATCGTTACTATACTGGTAGAACACCGCGGCCGTTCCCCGCTTCAGGAAGGGACAGCTCAATCGCGCATCAAAGGTGTAATAATCATCCCGGCGGCCTGTGCCCGAGGCCCCGGCGCCGACATACTTGACCGTGTGATAGCCGCCGGACAGGTCCAGATAAAGCCGCTTAAGCAGGCGTTGATTCAAATCACCCATGACCTCGGTGCCTTCGGTCACCTGGTTTTGGAAATAGGAAACGGCCACGGTGCGGTCCATGGTTATTGAAAGCTTGGTAACTTCAAACGGCTGGTATTGAATCAAACCGCCCGCGACCGGATTGAGCAGGCTGCCCGCGCTCCCCTGTAGAAATTGCCGGTCTTCCAAACCGCCATGGACCTGAAAGCTTATCTTGTCAGTGGCCCGCCAGCGAATCCGGGCTTGGAGTTGTTCGTAAGTCATGTCGGATCCCGTGTCCACATTGACAAAGCCAAAACTGACGCCGAGAGAGGTGTTCAGGCGCGGCCAAAACTGGTAATTTAACCAGTCCAAGGTTGACCATTCGCGGTAGCTGGTGAAAGTCGTCGGCGGACACGATATTTTGATCCAGCGTCAGGTCCATCGTCATTTTGCTGTTGAACCGGTAGGAGGCTTTGAGGGCGGTCAACCACGATTGCTGGTCGGTTTGGGTGCCGGTTTCGACGAGCGGCGTGGAGGAGGAAATGTAACTTTGCGTGAGGCTCAATACCCAGTCTTCATAGGTCGTCCCGCCGGTCAGGATGACATTTTGGTCCAGCGTGTTACGGAACTGTTTGTTCGAAAAAAGCCTCCAGGTGGGCGTGTAATCCAGAGACCAATGGCTGCCAATATTGAGAAGGATTCCCGGTGAGATTTCCTGGATGGTCGTGGCGACGTGATTCGATCCTGCGGCTGGAATTCCATCACCGGAAATAAACCGGTAGGACACGTGAGGCAGGAAGCTCACCGGCCCCAACTGAAATGGCGTCGCCTCCGGCGGAGCGGCCGCGGCGGTTCCCGGCGGGGCAAACACATCCATCTCGTTGGTCTGGAATTGTTGCAAAGCCGGCGGGGCGATGGAATACTCCGGACGCGGCATCAGCACCTCTTGCGCTTTGGTGACGCAAGCCGCAGGAAAGCAGAGGAGCAGCGCGGCTTGAAGCAGAGTTCGGATGCGTCCGTTTTTACCGGCGAAGACTTTTCGGTGATTCGATTTCATAATTTGGGCCATGTTTTCCCAGAGGGGATCAAACAACCATTCAATGATACGCCAGTTCCATCGCTGAAGTGACGGGACGCCAGTTGTGCAATGAATCTTCCAAGGCTTCCTCCGCCGACCGCATTTCCACCCCGGCGGCCAGCAACTTGGCGACGTCCAGGATGCAGTGTGAACGCGGCGTCCTGGCCCTGAAACGGTAAAATTCCCCGTCATTCTTCCAGAATTCAAAGCGGCGATCCGGCTTGAGAATTCGTTGAATCATTTCCACCACCTGTCGCGTCGTAATCGCACCGGGGTTCACAACGTTGTAAATGCCAAACGGAGCCCGCCGTTCCCACAGATTCAAGCAGGCCCGGACAAAATCCTCGACCTGCGAAATCGAGTTTACGCAATCGTAAACCTTCGGGTATTGCTGGATGCGCAAGAGAAAGTTCCTCGATTCCTCCAGTTCATTGAAGGGCAACCCGGGCCGCCAGATGTAACTGCGGCCGATTCCCCGGATGACATCCTCGGCGAGCGCCTTGGTCCCGCTGTAAAAATTGCATGGCAGGCGCCGGAAGGAAAAGTTGGGTTCATCCCACTCCGTGAAACCGTGAAAAGACTTCGGGTGTTCCACCAGCAGCCGCCGAATTTCCGGACGGTTGAGGTCCTTCTCAATCCGCATCGTTCCGCGCTCGAGGACCTTGGCTCCCGTGTAGATGCTGGCCGACGACACATGCCCCCAGGGCGTGTTGGTCATCGAGCAAACGCGGGCGATGGTCTGGGGCAGCAGCGTGTTGGCAAACAGGGTTTCCTCGCGGGCCAGTTCGCAAGCATCCACGTTCGGACTGCCCCGATAGCCGGCCGCATTAACGATGAATTCGGGCCGCAGTTTCCGGACGTATTCGAACAAGAGATTGAAGTCCGCGTAATTTATCGCTTTGCGGGTAAGCGGAATAAAGCTGTCTCCGCGCCGGCGCAACTCGTTTGCGAAAGCGCGGCCGATGTAACCACTGGCTCCCAACAACAATATCATAGCCATCTCATAGCCATCGTCGGCGTTGGTGATGGATTTTCAGGCCTTCCAAACCTGGCCCGCTTTTGTTTTTATCCCGGCCAGGGCATTTCGCGTATCCACGATGCAATGCGACCAGGCCGCCAGTTGCTCGCAACTGACGGACTGGTGGTTGGTGGCGACAATCACTGCGTCAAAGCTGGCGAGCGTTTCGCGGTCCCAGTTTACGGACCGGGTGCCCGCCCAATGCGCATGCTGGCGCGTCTGGCGAATCACCGGCACATAGGGATCGTAATAGGCCACCTCCGCCCCCCGTTTCTTAAGCAGGTCCATGAGCACGTAACTGGGCGATTCACGGTCATCATCCACGTTGGGTTTGTAGGACAGGCCGAGGACGAGCACGCGGCTGCCCTTGACGGGTTTTCGCTGCGCATTCAGCGCCTCAGCCGTCCGGTTGACGACATGCCCGGGCATGGCCGTGTTGATTTCCCCGGCCAGCTCAATGAAACGCGTGTTCTGCCCGAATTCGCGCGCCTTCCAAGTAAGATAAAATGGATCAATCGGGATGCAATGGCCCCCCAATCCGGGCCCGGGATAAAACGGCATGTAACCGAACGGCTTGGTCTTCGCGGCCTGAATCACCTCCCAAATGTCAATGTCCATTGCCCCGTAAACGGTTTTTAATTCATTGACCAAGGCGATGTTCACGCTGCGAAAAATGTTTTCGAGCAGCTTGGTGGCCTCGGCCGCGCGACAGGAGGACACCGGCACGATGGTCTTGACCGCCTTCGAATAGAGCGCTTTGGCCTTTTCCAGGCAGGCCGGCGTGTAACCGCCAATGACCTTGGGAATGATCGCCACCTTGCTGTCCGGATTGCCCGGGTCTTCGCGCTCGGGCGAGAAGGCCAGATGGAAATCCCGGCCCGCCACGAGGCTGGACCCCGCCTCCAGCACCTCGCGCAAGTCCTCGTCCGTCGTGCCGGGATAGGTCGTGGATTCGAGCACCACGAGCATTCCCTTTTGCAGATATGGCGCGATGGCTTTGCCGGTGTCAATGATGTAGGAAATGTCCGGCTCGCGGTTTTTGTTCAGCGGCGTCGGGACGCAAATGATGATCGCGTCCACCTCCTTGATGCGGCTGAAATCGGCGGAGGCGGAGAATGCGCCTGATTTTATGGCGTCGGTAATGGCTTCGGGGGAGATATGCTTGATGTAGCTGCGCCCCCGGTTCAGCGCGTCCACCTTGACCGGATCAACATCCAGCCCCAAAACCACCACTCCCGACCGCGCGAATTGAAGCGACAGGGGAAGCCCAACGTAACCCAAACCAATCACTGCTGTTTTCATATTTGTCCTGTTTTTTTGGTATGTTATCAATGTTATTTTCAACAAGTGTTTCATGCGCCTTTCCCGGCAACATGGCACGGGTTGAGGCAGGAAATTTGAATGCCGGTCCGCTCTTCCAATACTGGCAGGGAACGATTTATCTCCCTGATCACGTGGCTAACCTGCTCCTCCGACAGATGCGGCCCCATCGGCAGGCTCAACACGGCGTCAGCCAGATTTTCGGCAATGGGGAAGGCGCCCTGCCGCCATTTTCCGCCTGCATAAGCGCCGGATTGGTGGGGAGGCGCCGGGTAATGGATTAACGTGCCAACGCCGGCGGCGGCCAGTTCCGCCTGCAATGCGTTGCGTTGGGAATGGCGGACCACAAAGAGATGCCAGACTGGTTCGGCCCATTTGGGCACGAACGGCAAAGTCAAATCGGCCGCGTTGTTCAATTCCTTCAGGTAACGTGCGGCCAGGGCGCGGCGGCGATTGTTCCAGTTGTCCAGCTTCCCCAACTTCACCCGCAGGAATGCGGCTTGCAGCTCGTCCATGCGCGAGTTGAAACCTTTGACTTCGTTGTAATATTTTTCCCTGGAGCCGTAGTTGCGCAAGACGCGGACACGATCCGCCAATGCCACATTCGACGTGGTTACCGCCCCGGCATCGGCAAAGGCACCGAGATTTTTGCCGGGATAAAAGCTGTGCGCCGCCGCGTCACCCAGGGAACCGGTTCGGCGCGCCTTTGTAACGCGCACCCTGGGCTTGGGCGTTGTCTTCGATCACTTTCAATCCGTGCCGGCGGGCGATGGCCATGATAGGATCCATGTCGGCGGGTTGTCCGTAAAGATGCACCGGTATGATTGCCCTGGTCCTCGATGTGATGGCGGCTTCAATCCGTTCGGGGTCGAGGTTAAAGGTGTTTGGGTCGGGTTCCACCGGCACGGGCGCGGCGCCCGCTTGTGAAACCGC
Source organism: uncultured Verrucomicrobiae bacterium (assembly GCA_963820205.1). Classification (GTDB taxonomy): domain Bacteria; phylum Verrucomicrobiota; class Verrucomicrobiia; order Limisphaerales; family UBA11358; genus UBA11358. Next base: position 96,851 of record CAWFZJ010000066.1, on the reverse strand, counting down.
GAGCCAGGTGGCAATGAAGGTGTTCGACGGCACCAGCACTTCGTCTCCCGCGCCGATGTCATACGCCCGCAGGATCAGGTGCAAGGCGTCCAGACCGCTGCCAACCGCCACGCACTGTTTTGCATCGCAATAGGCGGCGAATTCGGCCTCAAACGACTCCAGCTCCGCGCCCAGGAGATACCATCCTGAATCCATGACCCGATGGTAGGCGGCGTCCAACTCCTCCTTCAATTCAAGGTAGGCGGGTTTTAATTCGAGAAAGGGAACGTTCATGGGAAAACCGTCAGGATTTTGCCGGGACGGATGGCAGCACGGATTCGAGCTTTGAATAATTGGCCGTGGCAATTTCGTAAAAATCGTGGGTGTAACAACGTCCGCCAAAACCTTCCTTCCAATCCACCAATCCTTGGTTCAAGACGCGCCCGTCCTGTTCATTGCAGATGCCAAAATCAAAATACCGCTTGCCTTTGTAACACTCGTCAATGAGCCAGCCGAACAGGTAATCCAGCGCCCCGATCTTCTGCCCCCGATCCGTGGCGGCGATGTATTGCGCGTGTGCCACGGTGGGCGTTTCATAAATGGTGGCGCCGGCAACAATCTCGTCATCGCAATAAACGTAAAACTGCCTGATGTTTTCCGGAAAGCGGGAAGCCAGCAGCGTGATTTCCTCGACGGAATGAACAGGTTTGACACCGTGCCGGGCCGCGAGCCGCGGGACCAGCACACGCTCCCAAAACGCGGAATAATTGTTCTCCTGCACAATGCGGACGTTGGACCGTCCAGCTTTTTTGATCTGGCGCCGACGGCGCTCCTCAAACGGCAACCGGTCCGCCTGCGAAACGACCACCGCGCAATCGCGCCGGTAGAGCCGCGCCTCCAGCAGGAACAGGGCGTAGGCGACTTCGTCGTCGGGAAGCGTATTGTAAAAGCCGGGAATCCGCTTGTACCGCAAGGTCGGGATTTGCCGCTCGTGCAGGTGGCGCAGGCAGGCGTGGAAGCACACCAGCGCGTCGTGGAGCGTCGCGGAGCGTGACACCACGAGACCGCCGTAAGACAAACCTTCATGGCTGACAAGCGTGCCGTCAACGGCCCGGTTCGCCGGCAGCAGGGCGGCGAGCCTCCCGCCGCGATAAACCATCAACGAATGATCGTCAAACCGGTCGCGGTGATAATCCATGTAATCGCGGCGAAACATGAACGTCGCGTTTTTCGCCACGTTCACAAACGCGTCCCATTCCGCTTGGCGACCCGGCGTGTAGCGCTTGACGGAAAATGCCGCAAGGTTGTCGCCTCTAACTTCGCGCAAGGACATTCGCATGTTGAGAACATGGTCGCTCTCTCCGGCGATCATGAAACCGGCCTTGGTATAAAGGCGGATGGCCCGTGCGTTGTCACGATGGACCTTGAGATAAAGCTCGTTAAGGCCAATTTTGTTTGCCTGGCTGAAGATGAAGCACAGCATCTCCCCGCCCAGACCGGTATTCCAATAACCCCGGTCACCTATGTATCCCCAGTACTCAGCCTCATGCCGGTTGATGTTTTTCAATCCCAAGGCTCCGATGGGAATCCCGTCGCAAGTAAGACCCCAGATTAAATAGTCTGTCCTGTCGGGCAGCCGGGCAAACCAGCGCAACTGTTCTTCCTGGGTAAAATCCGGGGACATCGTGAGCTGTTTGATTTCAGGATCGCGAAGCCAGTGCCATGACTTCTCCAGGAAGAGCTCGTCAAAGCGACCGAAGGACAGCCGGGACCGCGTTGTTGTGCCAGGAGGCCTGTTGGAATCCGGGGGCAGACCCTTAAGATTAATTTCCGTTTGAATGATTCCTGACGCCGCTGTCATAATAGGCAGTCGTATTCGGTTAAAAACATGGCCAACCTGCTCGCCAGCGGCTCATGGCACAATCTGAACGCGATAAAACCGCGGGGTGGCGCCGTTTGGGTGGTCAACCGCCGAGGCGGTGTTGTTGGTGGCTGTCACATCCGGCGCCAGATCCAGCCAGTTGAGGCTGCTCAAATTGGACAGATATTGCACGCGGTATGTAACGTTGCTGATCGCACTCCAGGTAATCACCGTGTTGGTCGTGCCTGCGCCCGTCAGCGAGAGAATGGTGGGTTCGACAACAAAGACAGTGAGTGTGCCGTTCACAAAACTGAAAGTGTAATTGGCCGCATTCAAGGTCCCGTTGGTCACCGTAATGAGATAATTGCCCGCCGGACTGGCCGTATTCGCCGTGGTGACCAGATCCGGGCTACCAGTAATACCGCTGGTCGCCAACATTTCACCGTTGACAAAGCCGGAATAGCTGGTCGTCAGCGGTGGGTTGCCCGCGCCGTACGCCCGGCTCTGGTTGTCCGCGCTCACCGTCAATGTCGCCTGCCCCACTGTCAACACCCCGTTGGTGAAACTGAATGCGTAGTTCGTCGCGCTCAATGTCCCCGCATCCACCGTGATCGGATACAGCCCCGCCGCACTGTTCGTGTCCGCCACCGTGCCCAACACCGGGCCGCCGCTCAACACGCTGGCGTCGTCATTGTTCAGGAACCCGCTGATGCTCGCCGTCAGTACCGGATTCGTCGCGCCGTACGCCCGGTTCTGGTTGTCCGCGCTCACCGTCAATGTCGCCTGCCCCACTGTCAACACCCCGTTGGTGAAACTGAACGCGTAGTTCGTCGCGCTCAACGTCCCCGCATCCACCGTGATCGGATACAGCCCCACCGGACTGTTCGTGTCCGCCACCGTGCCCAACACCGGGCCGCCGCTCAACACGCTGGCGTCGTCGTTGTTCAGGAACCCGCTGATGCTCGCCGTCAGTACCGGATTCGTCGCGCCGTACGCCCGGCTCTGGTTGTCCGCGCTCACCGTCAATGTCGCCTGGGTTACAGTAAGCGTTCCTTCATTGGTAATAACAATGTAGTTTCCAAGCCGGTTGCTTGGATCATTGAACACCGGCTCTATCGCATACGTCCCCACTGGGCTATTGGTATTCGCCATGGTGATGTACATGGCCGTGATGTTGTCACCATCCTGTACGCCGGTCAGCGAACCCGTCAAAGGAAGATTGGTCAGTCCGTACGCCCGGCTGTTGCTGTCCACCGTGACAGTCATGGTCAATACGGAAACACCCGTGTTGACGGTGATCGTCACCGTCGCGATGCCCAAATTGGTTTGTCCATCATTGGCCTGGTAGGTGAAGCTGTCCGTCCCGACATAGTTGGGCGCCGGCGTGTAGGTAAAACCGCCATTGGCATTCAGATTCAAAGTGCCGTTGGTCGGACCGCTCACCAACACGGCAATGAGATTGGATCCATATACCGCCGTGTCATTGTCCAAGACGCCCGGGGCAACCACGGTCAGGTTTGTGTTCTCATTTACCTCGTAACTGTCATCAGTGACCAAGGGTCTGACCGTCACGTTGTCAAAGGTCGCTACAAAGGCCGAACTCATGAACATGTGGAGTCCGATTCCACCTTCGGTATAAGCCGGCACACCGTCAAAGTTGTTGTCCGTCACCGCCGCCACCTGATTTCCGTCGAGGTACACCGCGATCCGATTTTCCCGGAACGCCAGTTTCAAGGTGTGCCAATTCGTGTCCAAACTGGACAAATTAACCTCCGCCATCGGGTTGAAGCTCCAATTTTTCCAGCCCTCGAATTTAATCAGTTGCATCACTGCGGATCCCGAAGCCAGCGGTGAACCGCCTTGGGGATACAACACTGCCGTGTAGCTGGCCCCGTTCGCTGGATTCAACCGTCCACTGATGCCCGCGCCCCAGGCGCCGGCCGGAATTTGGATTTGCGACTGGACGATGTAATCCCCCCAATTCGTTCCGACATAGGCATCGGCATAATCGCTCTGATTGGACGCGGTTCCCTCCATGACCCCGTTCGTGACCGTCCATACGCCGAGTGCCACCACCCAGGGAGCCAGTGAACCCGCGTTGGTTGCCCGGGTGAAATCATCATAAAACATGTTCCCCGCCGGCTGATTTGTTGTGACCGTAATGGTCACGGTCGCAGGATTTGAGTTCGTCAATCCGTCGCTGGCTTCGTAGGTAAAACTGTCCGCCCCGATAAAATTGTTGGCTGGGGTGTAACTGAAACCGCCGTTGGTGTTCAGGCTCAACGTGCCATTGGTCGGACCGCTCACCAAAACAGCCGTCAGACTGTCGCCGTCCGGATCAGTATCGTTGGCTAATATTCCTAGAGATCCCACCGTCAAGGTCGTGTTCACAACCGTGCTGTAGCTATCATTGTTGGCCACGGGCGGGTGATTCACCGCCGTCGTCGTGATTGAGATGGTCACCGTTGCCGAAGCCGAATTGGTCAGCCCATCGCTGGCTTGATAGGTAAAAGTGTCCATCCCGACGTAGTTATTCGCGGGTGTGTAACTGAACCCGCCGTTGTTGGTGAAGTTTAGCATGCCGTGTGCGGGTCCGCTGACAAGCGCTGAAGTCAGGCTGTCTCCGTTCGCATCCGTGTCGTTGCCCAGCACTCCGGGCGCCGCCACCGACAGGGTGGTGTTTGTAATCATGTTGTAGCTGTCGTTGTTGGCCACCGGAGGATAATTGGCGGTCACGTTAATGGTCACCGTCGCCGGGGCCGAGATGGACACTCCATCATTGGCCAGGTAAACAAAACCATCCGTCCCGATGAAATCGTTGGTTGCGGTGTAGGTGAATCCGCCGTCAGCGCCCAGGCTGAATGTGCCGTTGGTCGGACCGCTCACCAGCACGGCTGTCAGGTTTGTCCCCCAACCCACCGTGTCGTTGCTTAAAATTCCGGGTGCGGACACGGTCAAGGTCCGGCCCGAAACCATGCTGTAGCTGTCGCCATTGGCCACGGGAGGCAGGTTGGTCAACACGGTAATGGTCACCGTCGCCGGGTCGGAATTGGTGACGCCATCATTGGCCAAATAGGTAAAGCTGTCCGTCCCAGTGAAGTTGTTGTTGGGGGTGTAACTGAACCCGCCGTTGGTGTTCAGGCTTAACGTGCCGTTGGTCGGTCCCGTCAAAAACACGGCAGTCAGATTGGTCCCCAAGCCCGGAGTATCATTCGCCAAAACCCCGGGGTCGCCCACCAACAAGGACTGGTTCTCAATCATGCTATAGTTGTCATCGGCTGCCGTTGGCGTGACGGGCAGCGGGCTTACCAGCACGTTTTCAAAGGACGCGACGAATGGCGCAGCCATAAACATGTGGGTACCGACCGCTCCATTTGTATAGGCAGGCACGCCGTCAAAATCATTGTCCGTGACATCAATCATCAGGGTTCCATCATAACTGGCCTGAATCCGGTTCCCCCGGAACGTCAGCATCAGGCTATGCCAGTTCGCGCCGACTCCGGGCAAACTCACCTGCGCCATCGGCGTGTAGCTCCAATCTCTCCATCCATGGAATTTGATCAGCCGCATCATGGAAGACCCTTCTGGCGACCCTTCCGGATAGATGTTCGCCAGATACCTTTCGCCAGTCAGGGGGTTCAGCCGCCCGCTAATGCCTGCATCCCAGGCGCCGACGTTTGCCGGGATTTGAATCTGCGCCTGGACGCTGTAATCTCCCCAGTTTGATCCGGCATACAAATCGGAATAGTCGTCGTCGCCGGAAGCAGTTCCTTGCAGGAATCCGTTGGTGATGGTCCATTTGCCCACGCCCACCGCCCACGGCGCCAGGGGATCCGCATTGGTTGAACGCGCGAAGTTATCAAAGAACAGGCTTCCCGCCGGCGGCACGTCAATCGTAACAATCGCCGGACTCGAGTCGGTCACACCGTCATCGGCCATATAGGTGAAATTGTCAACTCCGGCAAAGTTGTTGGTGGGCGTGTAGTTGAATCCGCCGTTGGTGGTCAGGTTCAAGATGCCATTCGACGGACCGCTTAACAGCACCGCCGTTAGGTTTGTGCCCGCTCCCGTGGTATCATTGGCCAATATGCCCGAAGCCGGCACCGTCAGGGTCTGCCCCTCTCGCACGGTGTAATCGTCGTTCTGGGCTGACGGATTGAGGATGTAGCTGATTTGCGCGTTGGTCACCGAGGTCCCGACTAGAACTTTGACTACCGAACTGTTTGTCCGGTAGCTGCCGCCAGAGGCCGCAATGCCGTTGGTTAAAACTTGAAGCCCTGAAACCGAGGAACTGGGCACCAAAATCTCAACCGCCGTTTGCGGGTCGCTTGCTCCGGTGATGGAAATCGTGGTCACGGACCGGTTGCCGTTCGTGGCAAAGCTGGCGGTGATTTGCGCGTTGGAGCGTTCCAGCCACCAGGAGTAGATGCCCAATGCGTTCGCCGACCAGACTCGCGGATGCAGATTGGTATTCAAGGCATACGTGAGGTAGTCCTGCACCAACGTGCCGCCGGTTGACAGATTGTGCGTGTAGAGATTGATCAACGCCCCAAGATTGTAATAATAATCCACCAAGTCATGAACGGGCCCGCCGGCAAAGCCGTTTTCCATGCTTTGCGCCACTTGGGATTGTATGTACCAGTCGCTCACCGGCAGTTGCAAAAGGCCATAACGCAAGTCCGGGGTCTGCGTCGAGAGTGTCCAGCTTGGGAACGGGCCAAGTTTGTCGTCACCCGTTATTTTGATGTCCAGTTGGGTCTCGATTTGATACGAGGCTTCCCGCGTGGCGTTGAAGTACGGCGCCACCCAGGCCCGCACTCCGTTGGTTAGGCCGGACAGCCACCCTTCCACGTCCAAAAAAGAATTGCTGAGAGACGTGAAAGCGTAGGTTTGGCCGTTGGGATAGCCGGGAAGAGGCAGATTGGTGGCAGCAACATCGAAGGCCTGGTCTGGTCCCCAGTGCCAGTAATCGTAGTTGCTGATGACCAACGACGGATTCTGGGGATTTTGCAATCCACCATTATGCGGACCGATCGTCGCGTTGTAAGTTGAGACCGCCTGTCGCAGCCCGGCAATTACCGCCGGCGAATTGGTCATCTCCTGTCGCAGCGTGCCGGTGCAGAAGTAGTAATCGCCTTTGGCTCCGTTCGCGTTCTCAAACTGGGCGGAGGCGGCGACATTTGAGATTTCATCCTGTAAATTCTCCAAATCGTGACGAACCATGAACGCCGCGTCGTATGGGTACGGCCACGGACTGAGTTTGGCGACCGGCAATTTTGCCGATTGGAACGCCCATTCGATGGCTTTCCGAAAAATCCCATAGGCGTACATGCCCGGAGCATAACCTCCATGCCCGATCAATGGCTGCATGGCGGCGTCGTAGATGAAATAGCCCATGCCATACGGCTTCACCAGCAGATAAGGAAACGTGTCTCCCTGTGCGATCACCTCGGCGTCACCGGGATAAACCTCCCAGATGCGTTCCGGCGCCGCGACCCCCATATAAGGCCAGGAAACTTCATCCGCGGACGACGGCATCTGCCAAGTCAGCGCCCCGCCGGGAATGTGGGAGACAATCTGATGGTTGGTGGTCTTGGAAAAGGTGTAATTGTTCGTCCAGTTTAAGAGATTCGTGTTGGCCATGTGAACGCCCAACTGATTGGCGAAGGCAAAATCGCCGCGGGTGGTTCCATTGGTGTTGCGCGTGAAGGCCGACGAACCCACCAGCAGGTACCCGCCGGCGGCAACATAATTCGTAAACTGGGCGATTTCGTCGTCGCTGACCGCCTCGGAAGCGAAGCTGACCACTATGGGATACGCCGGCAATCCATTTGAATCCAGCAAATCGCCCGCGCTGATGCCGGCATCGCTCACGACGGCAAAAGCGGTGCCGTCGGAGCGGAGCGCTTCCTTCGCCGAATCTGGCATCACGAAATAGTGCCACTGTGTTGTCCACCACTGGTTGCTGGTGGTTCCGGCTCCGGCGGGAGTGGCGCCCGAAGCCGGCATGGATTCCAACGCCCGCGTCAGTTCGGAATCATGAATGGCAACCAACGGCTGCGTCGCGTGGATCAGCGGCAGCACGCCGAGGGTGAATGCCGCGGCAACCGCCAGGATTTTCATCCGACCCAATCCCGAACGAATGGGAACGACATGATTGTTTGAATGTATTCTCAAGAGTTTCATAAATCCTTTGGTAGTCATTTGGAAACCGGTCCACGCTGTCAGCCTCCACGGAGCAGGGGCAATCATGACAGCCGGCCACGGAGCCTTTAACTTGAAACGCCCGCCAGACCCACCGACGGGATCGAAGGCCGGTTTCTGTTTTTGAACTGATACAAAGCCCGGTACACCGCCTGCGGCAGCAACCGTGGCAGGAAGCGCAAGGCGCACTTGAAATGTCCGCGTCCGGCGGCGCCCGCCAGCGTGGATATTCTTTTGAAAATGTTTTCGTCCATCATTTCCATTTCCACGGCGTACATGATGCGGATGCGCCGCCCTTCCCGTTTTAAACGGTCACGATCCGCCGAAGAGATGCGGCCTTCCCGGTGCAGAATCTCCAAGTCGGCAAGCATGTTGTCGTAAGCCCGCACGGTCTGCTTATCCACCCAGCGCAAGCGGCTTTCCCGATGCGCAAATGAGGTGGTGTCATCGCCACCCGCAAAGAACGACACATTGCCTCCGTGCCGGCGGTACTTCACCAACGGCTGACGGATGTAAAGCATCTGCCCGATGGCCAGCGACCGGAAGGAAAGCACCAGGTCTTCGAGGTCCGAATTGAGCGGCCCGAAATAATTGAAAAGTTCGCGTGACCAGGCATGGCTGCATCCGCAGACCACCGGGTGCCGGGTGGACAGAAACCCGAACAGGCTGCCCTCCAGAAGCTTGACGGATCGGAAATCATTCGGGTCACCCCGCAGCCCGCCAATTCCCCGGTCGGTTCCATCGGCAGAAATTGTGATGTAACTCGAACAGATTGAAGTCGGTCGCCGGCCAAATTGCTCCCAGGCCTGAAAGGTCGCTTCGGTTCGCGTCGGCAAGGAAATATCATCGCCGGCGGCAACCACCACCAATTCGCCGCGGCACAGTTCCATCATCCGGTTTACGTTGCCGCCGATGCCGAGATTCCGGTCGTTCCGGTTCAGTTGCACCGAATGAGGTCCTTTGTAAGCCGCGATGATTTGCCGCACGATTTCAAACGTGCGGTCGCTGGAACAATCGTCTAAAATGATTATCTCCAGGGGTGAATAGGTCTGGGAAAGCGCGCCCTGAACGGCTTCACGAACAAACGCCTCCTGGTTGTAACACCCCAGGGCAAAGCTGATCAGCGGCCGGTCTTTCATGGTCCAAAAAATCCCGTGGTACGATGAGGCACATTGACAATCTGGCCGAAGTGATCGGCAAAGACCGCATATCCGGCGTTGATCAAGTGCAGCCCGTCCGAATCGAAATAATTCGTGTTGGTGTAGTCATCCAGCCGCGTCTCAATGGGCGAATTGAGGCCGGGGTCCACAAACCCGTCCCAGCCGCCGGCATTGGTGCGGATGCACGAGTTGTACTGGGCGTTTTTTTCCGGATGCCCGCTCGATTGGACGGTGGCCTGGACGGTGCAGGCGATGAATTTCCAGAGGTGCGCGGCTTTGCGGGCCGCCACATAATTGGTCAACCGTCCATAAGTGGCGGCGCCGGTGAGGCCATCGCTGTTCATGTCGTTCACCCCGCCGAAAAACAACAGCCAGTTTTGTTGCAGCGTCCCGTCGTAAAGCGGATCAACAAAGTTGCCGTCAATGACATACATGGTCCCGGCTTCACCGTTGGTGCCGATCTTCAGGCCGCCGATGCCCTGATTGCGCCACTTGATCTCCGGATAACGCTCGCACAACTGGAACGGATAATTTTGCAGCATGGTTGAATCAACGCCTTCCGTTATCGAATCACCGCGGCACACCGCCTGTTTGGTGTAATTCGTCAGCACGCCGTAGAGCGCCGACAATTCCGAAACCTGCGCGTCCATCTGCGCCGCTGTGTGGGCCGCCTTGTAAACCAGAATCCGGTAAATGATGCCCGAATAGCCATATTCCGACCCGCCGCTGATGGCGCCATTGTTGACCGCAATGGTCCCGCCATTGACGAGGGTGGTGGCCGATTGAGGCGCGTTGGTGGAGGTGACATTGTTCCAGCGCAGGGTGGTTGTGATGTTGTTGCCTGAACCGACAAAGACCGCGCGGTTGAGCGGAGGGTAAAGTGTGGATGTTTGCGACCCGACCGCAAGGCTGGTCGGATAATATGCCGGATATGTCCCGGCCAGGAAAAACCGTATCCATCCCGACGACCCGCTGAACCAGATCAAAGTTTCACTCCGCTCCTGATCCATCGGACCGGTGGCGACGACGTAAACCGTCAGATTGGTCGTGTTCAACCCGGCGAGCGTATTGGGAATGTTCAAATAATCATCCGGGTGGGCGCTGCCAAAAGCCCACGGGAACATGACGCCGCGATAACCCTGGGCATCGGTGACATCATAGGGCTGATACGTCGCGCTGGTCTGGGTCAGATTGTTCGTAATGCCGTCGTTGTTGAGCAACTGGTGCTGATCATTCCATTGCGAGATCTGGCCGCCAACGGTCGTGACCCCGACCCCGGCCTGCCAGTCGGCAGCGAGATTACTGCTGATGAGCGCGTTGGCGTTGAGTGTCATGGCCAGGAAAAGGATGAGGGAAGCCCATTTCATCAGTAACCCTTTATAAACCCAAGGATGTAGAAATTGGTCCCCGAACATACGCACGTCAGGAAGTCCCGGCGGCCGGCGTTCGTCGTCAGGTTGACCATGGGAATGTCTGTGCCGAGCTTGAAGGCGTTCCCCAGAACCATGGTCCGTCCGCCGGTGGCATCCTGAATGATTTCAAATACCATCCGTTGCGCGTCGCTTGCTCCCGCCGGGTTCTGCAAAAGAAAATTGTTGGTGGCCGTCAGCCGGAAATGGGTGCCGAGCGACGCGTTGACCGGCACGTTCGTTCCGGAATAAGCCAGCGTCACCGGAATGTTGTTGCTGGGCGTGGGACCGCTGCCGGATGCGGAAAGCAGTCCATTGGCCCAGACGGTGCCGTTGTAAATCAGCACTTGTCCCGCAGTCAGCCCGGCCACCACGACGTCGCTGTGATTGGTAAGACTTCCCGCTTGGGCCGCTGGCACGATGCCGCTCAATTGTATCGCCGGCAGGCCGCCGGTGAGATTGCCGGCCGTGATGGCATAGGGCGTGGCGGTAAATTTTTGACGAGGCGACAACGTCGTAAACGCGCCGCCGCCGGATGGGCGCACGCCGATTTCAAGCCAGCGGTCCGCGCCTGGGAAATTTCCGCCAAAATCGAGTTCGACCGTGAACAGCCCGTTGGTAACGCCGATGGCCGTGACAATGTTGGTGTTGCCGACCTGGCTGCCGCCGGTGACGGCATTGAACAACGCAAAGGTCATGTCGTAAGAACCGTTGGCGGGCTGCCCGGCATTCGCCAGCCGGCCCTGGTAGGTGAATGCCGTGTCCTGAGCAAAAATGGAATTTCCCATCGCGAACAGGCCGCAAAATATCGCTGTCCCGGCCAGCAGCAGGTGTCTTGTGCTCATGTTTCCGCAAGAGGTTGGGGCAATTGTTATTTTGCCACGAAGGTGCGAGCGTTCATTAACGGCGTCATTTCCGCCGCCGGCGTCCATTCACCGGCCGGCGATTTCGTTTGCGGTTCGCTCGCGGCTTTCTGGACCCCCACATGGCCGCGCAGAAAAATTTGGGTGTAGAACAGGTGTTCCCATCGCTTGAGGAGCAGCGCATTGACCAGCCGCGCCTTCCGGCTCAACGGATTGGCCGAACCGACGTGATCCACCACGTACCCGTTGTCCTCGAACAATGCCTGATAGGTCGGCGCCGTAAACCAGCGAAGGTGCGTGGCATCCATGATGCCCTTGCCCTGATAATCCCAACGGCCGGCCAGCAGCATCCGCAACACGCTGTGATGACACACATTCGGTGATCCAGCCAAAACAAGGGCGCCGGGCTTGAGATAAACGCGCAGCTTCCGCAGCACCGCTCCAGGGTTGACAAGATGTTCCAAAACCTCGCTCAGAATTAAAATGTCGAACGAAACCCGCGGCAGGTCCGGTTCCAATTGTTCCACGTTGCCCACCAAAACCTGGTCCAGCCGTTTGGCCGCCTCCCGGGCGGGATCCTCGCAAAGTTCAATGCCGCAACACCAGCCGCATTTGCCCTCGGCGCGGGCCTGGCTGGCGGTCCCACCATTGCCACAACCCACCTCCAGCAGCCGGGCCGACGGATTATGCGGCAGCGCCTGCACGAACGCCGTCCGCGTGCCGTCAAAATACTGCCGCTCTTTCTCGCTGTAATCCAATGCGGGTGTCATATCCGAACTTGTCTAAAATTGTCCGCAGAGCGCCCGGCTTCAAGCCAGCGACAACTCCTGTCCCCCCGGACTTTTACCGGGTCGCTTTCCGAGAGTGGAGCCGGGATTCTGAAATGTTCGATGAATTGATGATACACGAGCTGGGTGGAGAGAATTCCAACCAAGGCCATGTCATCGGTTTCCCCGAGAGTGCCGCCCTGCCGGACTTTGTTAACCAACTGGCCCGCCGCCGCCGGATTGAACAGGCCGGTTCGCGCCAGGTTTTCCGGCGACAACATCTCGCGCACGTAATCCGGCGCCGCCGCATTGAAAAAGCTGCGGTGGATCGGGGCGCGGTAGGGGCGCTTGGGACGCTGCCAGATTTCCGGGGGAAGCCATTTCCGGCCCAGTTGTTTCAGCAGGTATTTTTCCGTCAGGCCGCGCAGTTTCAGGTTTGGCGGCAACTGATTGCAAAACGCCAGCACCCGGAAATCCAGGAAAGGGTACCGGCCCTCGACGGCATGGGCCATGGCCATGCGGTCGCCCTGCGACGACAACAGATATTGCGAAAGGAAAATTTTAATTTCCAGGCATTGGGCCTGGGCCAGGGAATCCCACTCGCGAAAATGGGGCGGAAGCTGTTGCTCCAGCAATTTGTCGTAAATTTGAGCCGCCGCCTGCCGCACTTCGGGACTGAAGAACCGGCACGCGCGCCGGTTGTTCCGCCACCGGACGGCGTGCGAATAATCCGGCCGCTCCACCGCCGTCAAATCCTCGTGGAAAAAGGCGGCCAGGAAGGACGCCGCGTTTTTGGAAAGGTCGGTGATGTCCGGATAGAGCCGCTTGAACAGCAGGTGGCGGAATTTTGAATCCGGTTCCTGCGCCCAAAACCGCCGGATTTTGGCTTCCTTGAAAATATCGTAGCCCGCCAGGAACTCGTCCGCGCCTTCTCCCGTCAAAACCACCTTGAAGTTGGAATCCCGCACCAGTTTGGACAGCAGAAACATCGGCGCCGGCGCGGTTCGCATGAGCGGCACCTCCGTGTGCCAGACCACGTCCGGAAAAACCCGGCCGATGTCCGCATGAGTGGCCTGGACCACCTGGTGTTCCGTGCCCAAAAAATTCGCCATCCGCCGCTGGAAGGCGCTCTCATCGAAATTGACATCGTCGAAGGCAATGGAAAAAGTGTCCAAGCGGTTGCTGGTGAAGTTGCGGATGATGGAAGCGATGATGGACGAATCCAACCCTCCGCTTAAATACGCCCCCACCGGCACGTCCGCCCGCAAGCGGACCTTGGCGGCATCCACCAGCAGTTCGGAAAATTCTTCCTCGTAAGCTTCCAGGCTTTTTTGCGGCCGGCCGGCAGCCGCCGGCGCAAAATTGATCTGCCAGTAATTCTTGACGGTGACCTTGCCTTCCCGGGCCAGCAGGTAGTGGCCGGGAGGAACTTCGACGATGTCGCGAAAGACGGTCCGGGGAGCCAGCGGGCTCCAAAACGTGAAGACCTGATCCAGCACCGCCGGATCAATCTCCGCCCGGACGCGCCGGTCGGACAGGATGGCCTTGATTTCCGAGCCAAAGATCAAATCGCCCTGGCTGAACGTGTAGAAGAGCGGGCGGACGCCCAGCCGGTCGCGCGCCAGAAACAGCGTTTGCTCCCGCTGATTCCAGACGGCAAAGGCGAATTGTCCGTTCAGGCGTTCGAGACATTGCGGTCCAAATTCTTCATACGCGTGCAGCAGGACCTCGGTGTCCGAAGTAGTGGTGAAGCGATGGCCGCGCGCTTCCAACTCGGGACGGAGTTCAACGTAATTGAAGATTTCGCCGTTGAAAACAATCCACAAGTTTCCATCTTCATTCGAGATGGGCTGCTGGCCGGTGCTCAAATCAATGATGCTCAGGCGCGCGTTGCCCAAACCAACGGGGCCGTCGAGATAAATGCCGAATTCATCCGGGCCGCGGTGGCGGATCATGGCCAGCATCTGGCGCATATCTTTCTCAGCCACGCGTTTTTTGCTTCTCAAATTAAACATTCCGGCGATGCCGCACATATATAAATGGGGTTTTGGTTTTTGAACGGACTGCCAAGGCTTCGATTAAAGTTCTTCAATCAACACCGGCGGCGCGTGCAGGTAATGCGCCACGCGGCGCTTGGCTTCGATGTCCCGGAACACCCGTTCCACCTGTTCCGCCGTCAAGCCGGCGGCCGGCGCCACTTCCGCCGGAGCCAGCCCCTGATTTTTTCCGCACAAAATCAAATCCATCTTGTCGTAGGGCACCGAGAAGTAAAATTCCTCCTGGCTCTGCGGCAGTGAATAGGTGTCGGTCGTCGGCTGCCGGCTGCAAATCGCTTCCGGGAGTTTTAGAAACCGGGCCATCTGATACACCTGCGTCTTGTAAAGGTGGGCGATGGGTTTGATGTCCGCCGCTCCGTCACCAAGTTTGACGAAGAACCCCTGGTCGTATTCCAGGCGGTTGGGCGTGCCGGTGACGGCGAAATTCAGCCGGTCGGCGTGATAATATTCCAGCATCTTGCGGGTGCGCTGTTTGAAATTTGTCGCCGCCACAATTCCGAAGTACGCTTCCATCATCAGCCGCGCCTCCGTCTGCCGGCCGGCCGGTGATTGCACCACAATCGAGAAAAGGCGGAACTGGTCCTCGTTGAAAACATTCGGCAGCACGATTTTTGATTTCCATCCGGGACCATACTCCGGCACCACCAGCCGGATGGCTTCGTCCCGCCGCCGATAGCATCCGACGGCCTCCAGGATGCCCGAGATGTCTTCATGGACCGTTTCGATCTCCAGGTGCCGTGCCAGTTGCTGACTCAACGGCAGGGTATCCGACGAGGAATCCCGCTCCGGCATCAGCAACCCCAGCACCCGTTCCGGACCCAGCGCCCGGACCGAAAGCGCCGCCACGGTGCTGCTGTCAATGCCGCCGGACAGTGCCACCACGACTCCTTTTTTCCGGAAGCGCCGCAGAACATGTTCACGCATCGCCGCCGCGATCCGGTCGGCTTCCCGAGCATAATCGAGTTTCAGCGCCTCTGGAGAGAATGGTGTGGTGGTCATTTTCATATCTTCATGGTTAAACAAGTTTCATACCGGCTTTGCCGTTCCTGCCGTCCGTCATTCACCGGCTCAATCCCGCACCGCCTCACTGCCCGGTTGAGAAAGGGCACGAACGCTTCCGCCGCCTTAACGTTGCCTTCGTGGCTGGGATGGCTGTCATATCCGTCGCCCGTTGGATAACGGGACAAATCCGACGCTCCGTGATCGGTAAGAATGTCGTAGTAGTCAAACACCACCACATTGGTCAGCCCGCAGTCCTTCAGCCAGCCATCCTGACCACTGAGCCAGTTGTTAAATTCACGCGCCAGCCGGGCGCTCGCAACCAGATTGTCACCGCGGCCCGCCGCCTTTTTGGCGAGCAGTTTCCACAACGGTTGCGGCGCCGCCTTGGGCGCCAGCGGCGGGGCGGTAACGCAAATGAACAGGACTTCCGGATGTTTTCGAAATTCATCCAGCAGCGCCGCATAAGCCGCCCGCGCGTTCCACACCGTCAAATCCGGTCCCGCGGCATTTCCGGGAGGCCGGCCTTCGGATTTGAAATCGTTGTTGGGAAAGCACGACTTGAAAACCACAATGTTGTTCCGGAAACCGTTTGTGTACCGGACATCCTGAAAATCGCAGGCCCGGATTTCATCCATCTCGCTGCGGAACTTGGGCAGCCAGTCGAAAATGTCCGTGTTCTCACCGATCCGGCTTCCGTACGAGGCTTCATGCACGATGTAGGAATTTCGCTCCAAGAGTGTCCGCAGCCCGCCACCGTTGGGGTGCGTCAGATAAATGCAGTTTGTCCCCGCCTCGGTCCCCGGAGCGGCCAGCAACTGCCCCCCGCAGGAATGGTGGATGAACAGGAGATGCAGCGGCTGTTTCGGAGCGGCGTCCGAATACCTCGACAGGTCCAGCGGCCTCGACGGATGGGATTTTACGCTCATCGGAGAAATAATTTCGTCTGTTTCACTCACTGGCCATTGCAGGACGGCCAAACCCACGAGCAACAGGGCGGCAATTGCGACCAATAACTTTTCCCGGTTCATTCACGCCATGACCTTTGCGCCATTCGCAATCAGTTCCCTGAGTTTCAGCTTCAAAACCTTGCCCGAACCGTTGTGCGGCATCGTTTTGAGAAACACTATCTCCTCAGGCGACTTGAAGGCGGTCAGCCGCTTGCGGCAGTGCGCCTCGACCGCACCCGGCATGATTGTCGAGCCCGGTGCCACCACCACGAAGGCCTTGATCGCCTCGCCCAACAATTCATGAGGCGCTCCCAGGACCGCCACCTCGACGACTTCCGGCAATTCGGCAATGACATCCTCCACTTCCTTGGCGCTGACCCGATTGCCACCGGATTTGATCAGCTCCCGCTCCCGCTCGACGACAAAAATGAAACCGTCGGAGTCCACGCGCGCAATGTCGCCGGTGTGCAATCTGCCGTTTCGGAAATATTTCGCGGTCTCCGCCGGATCGTTCCAATAACCGAGGGTGATGTTGTCTCCCGCGGCCACAATTTCGCCGGTCTCATTGGAACCCCGGCTCACGGGAGTTCCATCCGGCTTCAATACCTCGAGGCGGAGGGAAGGCAGCCCTTTGCCGATGGACCCCAGCTTGTCGCCCAGCCGTTCCGGCGGCAGGTAACTTAACCGCGCCGTGGCCTCCGTTTGGCCGTACATCAGGAAAAAGCGGACGGCGGGAAAGGCGTCGAGTATTTCGGCGATGTAAGGATTAGGCAGTTTTCCGCCGGCCTGCTGGAACCAGCGCAACGCGGGGAACGTGAACTCCCGAAACCGCGACTTGCGCAGCAATATCTGATAAGTGGACGGAACTCCGGCCAGCCCGGTGCATTCCCGCTGTTGCATTTCCTGCAAGACCTCTTCCGGATACAGTTTGAACCCGTTGTTCAGCACAACCGACGCCCCCGCCAGCAAATGCGTGTGCAGCAGCGAAATCCCAAAGCAATAATGGAATGGCAATACCACCATCCCACGGTCCTTCGGGGTCAATCCCAGGTAGGAAATGATGTCCCGCGTGTTGCTCTCGATGTTCTGATGACTGACCATCACCCCTTTGGGAACGCCGGTCGAACCGGAGGTGAACATCAAGGCCGCCAGATCGCGGCGGGCGTCAATCTTCGGCATTTGAATCGCGGCCTCGCCCATCATTGGTTCCAATCCCGGTTCCGCCAGCAGTGTCACTCCGGCCTTTTCCGCCCAAAGCCGCAGAGGATTAAAAAATCGTTTCGATACGAACATTTCCCTGATGCCGGCGTCGCCGACAATCTTCTCAAAGGTATCTTGGCAGAGGTCGGTTTGAAAAGGAACCGCCACCAGACCGGCGCGGATCGTCGCCAGATAGGCTGCGACGAAGAACGGGCTGTTCTCCGACCAAAGTCCGATGCGATCACCCTTCACGTGTCCCCGTGCCAGCAGACCAACCGCCAGCCGGCCGACCTGCTGCCGCAATTCGCGGTAGGTCAGGGCGGTGTCCCGGCAAATCACTGCAACCGCGGCGTCATCGCCGGCGGATAGGATGGTTTCAGCTATATTCATTTGCAGGCGCGGGCGTTGACGCCCGCATAGGATGGGGAATGACCGACAATCAAACCGCGCTCGCAGCGGGATTTTGTTTGGAGGCGATATAACGGGCCAGTTTGTTCACCGAATCAAAATTGTCGCGCACGAGTTCCTGTGGACCTACCTCGATGGCGTATTCCTTTTGCACGAAGGCCACCAGCTCCATGAATCCAACTGAATCAATGATGGCTTGTTCCAGGAACGAAGCATCGTCGTCGTAGGTAAAGCCCTGTTCGCTGAACAGAATGTTTTGCGCGATATACTGGCGAATGTTTTCTTTTATTTGCATATCTCCCTTGTTGGTTGCTTTCCTTAAAATTGGCGGAACGCGGCGTCGGGCACGTTTATTCAATGGAGAGAGCCATCTCCATCGTCTTCCCCGGGGCGGTTTCCTTGACCGATTGCGGTCGGATAGACAGGCCCGCCGCAAAGTTGGCCTTTAACCATTCGTCCGTCACTTCCTGAACCGCTTTCGGCCCGCTTCCCTCCAGGAACGAATGATTGGTCCCTTCGATTTTCCGGCAATCCACCCGGCCCCGATCATTTCTCAGAATGTATTCCAGATAATCAAACGCATCGCCTGCCCGGCGCGGATCTTGGGCATTGATAACCAGCATGGGCAGCCTGGTTGCCATCAGACGCTCAAAATTCCGAATCAATTTCAGGTTCGCCTCTTTGGGAAGGCTCTGCGACAACGGGCGGGCGCCGGTTGGCCGGCGCGAGTTCCGCGCCGCTTTCATCCGGCCGTATATTTTTTGCAGGGGCGCGCTCAACCGTTGCGAAAGGATCCAGATCCGCAATTCCTCATAGACCGCCTTTATGCGGATCAAACAGGACTCCTTCCAGCGGGCGGCACGGGACTTCTTCTGGATCTGCGATTCCTGGACCTGCACCAAATTGAAGATGGGATCCAGCATGAGGACGCCGCCGATCCGGCTGCCTTTGGAAGCCGCCGCTCCGAACAACGCCGTAATGCCGCCGCCACAAAGCCCACCCACAACAATTTTTTCCAAGCCATGCAATCTGACCAGCTTCGCTGCCAATGAAGAGGCATACGGGGCGAAATTTCCCTTTTCCACCGACTGGACAAATGTCACCGCGTCCTCGGGCAGATCGCCTTCCGAATCGCCCAGTCCGGGCAGATCGAACCGAAACGCGGGAAATCCCGCGGCGGCAATTCTGTCGGCCAGATGAGCCAGCAAATCTCCCTGCGCCGACCGGGGCAGGAATCCGGAATTAAAAAGCAGAATGCCCGTCTTCTCCGCAACCGCTTCGCGCGATTGCAAGGAATCTTGACGCGTTGACGGCTGATGGAACGTTCCTCGAAGCCGCAGACCTTTCACCTGGATTTCAACACATCGTCTCATATTGCGGCTTCTCCTTTCAAAGTCACCATCTCCCGAATCCATTTCAGATTGTCCGTAAAGAAATGACTCAAGTCCGGATTGAGGGGACAATGCCGCATCCGTGCGCGTGGATTGAGGGCCTGCCACAAGCCGCTGCCAGCCACCAAGGGCACCTCGGTTTGTTTCAGCTTGACGATCCGGCGCGGTCGCCCGTTGGCGGCCCGGTCGCCGCCGTTCCCGACCAATTGCAAAGCGGTGCAGTCCTTCCAAAGCCGGCCCGAAATGGAGTAACCTTCGATGGAAACCGGTTTTCCGGAATTGAGCTGGGCCAGATAATCCACCGCTCCTTTCGGCTCCGCCGCCCCCGCCTGCACCAGGTCGAAGGACATTCGCCGCAGCAGCGCCTCGCGGATGGACTGGTCCCCCTTCGCCGGCGGAGACCACAGCAGCAAGGCATCGCCGGTGCCGCGTTCAAAAAGATTCGAGGCGAGCAGCCCGCCAAATCCCAGCCCGTGCAGCACCATCGGCAGGCCGGGATTTTGCACCTGCAACCACTGGACGCAGAGATCGAGGTCATCCGACCAGTCCGCGACGGACATCTCTTCGAACGCGCCGGTGCTCTCACCCACGCCACGGTAATCAAAATGCAGCGTCGTCACTCCGTTCTGCGCCAGGAACCGCGCCCACCGCACCCACGGCGCGTAAGTGGTCACTCGTTCGCTCGCAAACGGCCCCGCCAGCACGACCAGCGCACGGGGCTCGGCAGCCGAATGCACCGTGTAATAAATCTGGCTGTCTTTTTGTTCCAGATAGCCATTCCAGTGTTGAATGGGTTGATTCATCCGATTTGTTTCTGGGGTTGTGGTTGTGAATTCCTGCCCATTCGAAGGCTGTGCTTTCATCGGACGCGTCCGGTTGGGCAGCAACAGCCGCGCCACTTTCAGCAGTTGCGCTTTCCCGGCGTTACAAAGTTTGCTGGTTTCGCCGCCAATCTCCGGGAATGCCGCGTGGAAAATAAGCAGCGTCAACACCAGACTCGCGACCAGCAGCATGGCGGTCTGAAGGAGATTTCGTTCAGGTAACAGCCAGCCCGCAACGATCACTGCCAGCCCCACGCAAACGGCTCCGGTCAATACCGGGACCAGACACAGGTATTGCGCCATTTCGTGCCGCCGTTGAACCGCAATCGTTTGCGCCAGCAAAGCCAGGACTTCGCCCACGAGCCCGGCGGCCGCCACCCAAAAAAGCGGGCCTTTGAAACAGATCACGGGAACAACCAACACGAGGCCCGCCAGGCGGACCACGTTGCCAAGCATCTGGCTGGAGGTTTCACCGCGGCTCCAGGCCACACCGGTGGGCGCGCCGCGAATCATTCGCACGGCATGGCCGCACGAGAGCCACGCGGCCAGAATGCCCGTGCCGGCGTATTTGCTGCCATACAGCAAAACAATGACCTGCTCACCGGCAATGACCATGCCCACCGCGAACAAGGCGCCGCAGAGCGAGAACACCTGCGCGACCAGCGCATATTGCGATCGCAACAGGGTGTGATTGCCCGAGGCTCGCGAAAGAATCGGCAGCGCCGTCCCGCCCACGATCTTCAACAGCGCGAAACTAGGCGCGGAAGCGAGCACATAAGCCACGCCATAGGTTCCCAGTTGTTCGAGGCTGAACCCTTTGGTCATCAGCAGCCGGTCGCCCTGCGAACTGCACAGCATGATGAAGCCGGACAGCATAAGCGGCCAACTGAACCGGAAAATTTCCACGCAGAAATCTTTTTGAAAACCAAAGGCATGACGCCGGCCGCCGACCACATAAGAAACCAGTGTAGAGAGCGCGGCTTTGCCAATTTGCAGCCAGATGAACGCCCGGAAATCTTTCAGCCAGACCGCCACCGGCCACGCAGCCAGGGAGATCAGGAGTTGCGGAATCACTTCAATCGAAACCGAGCGCTCGAAACTCACGTCTCTGGCGTAAGTGAACGCGCCCAGATTGCCGAGGGCCATGCAAGCCGGGACCAGCGCCAAGAGCTGCATGCCCGTGGTCAGTTGCGGCACGCCAAGAATTCCGGCCAGCGGACGAGCCAGAAGAAGAAAAAGAACCGCGCTCAACATGCCCAGGCCAAGCTGCACCGTGTGCGCCGTGTCCACGAACTTCCGGTCGCTCCCGTGTTTGGAAGTGATGATCTGCTGGCCAAAGGCCATTTTGCCGATGAACTCCAGAAACAAAAATGTCACCGTGAGCGTCGCCGCCACGCCGTAGTCGCCTTTCGAGAGCACCCTGGCCAGGATCCAACTGCGGACGAACGAACACCCGTAGCCGACGACCTCGTTCAGGCTGAGAATGGCCGACCCGCGCAAGACTTTTGTGTTTATCGCCATGAAATTTTTCCGTTACCGAACGCACTCTCAAGCCGCCGCAGCGGCACTGCCAACGCGATTCTCATTCAAAAGCTGCTGGCAGAGCGTGGCCGGATCCGTGCAACGCGCCCCGGATTTCTGATTACGCGCCAGCCGGCTCTCAAGGTTATGCCGGAACAAGGGCAGCCCCCACCGGGTGATCACCATGCAGGGCGTGCGAATCGGCAACTGGTTTCGCCATTTGTCCCGCATGTAAAAATAAGCGCGCGAATACGACGGCGGCAACCGGTCAAGCCCGTTCGAGTTATGAACACAGAAGGCGGAGATGGCATAACATTTGAGTCCCTTGCGCCGCGCTTCCAGGCAAATGTCCGCGCCGTAAAGATGGAACCCGGGCAGCTTCTCATCAAACTGGAGGCCGGACGAACGCCTGACAATCAAAACCACTTCATCCAGGGAGCTGACTTCGAGCGGTTCTTCGAACGGACAACCCAAAACGCGTCGGAGACCGGTCGAGTACAAATGTCCGGCCTCGGCTCCTGACAAACTGATGCCATAAACCCCCAGGACGCCCCAATCAGGATCCTTGGCCGAAATTGCGGTGATGGTCCTGGCCACGGACCCGAACCAGCCTTGCGGGAAATAAACATCCTGGTGGGCGAAGACAATCATGTCCGACGCCGACGCCTTCATTCCCGAATTATAGGCCTGTCCGGCGGACGAACAGTTCCGCTGGGCGAGAACTTCCCTGACCGATTGGATATCAGGCGACCGCATCAAGGAGTCTTTCAGAACCTTTTCATTATTGACCGCCACAACCACCGCAAATTCCGATGCGCCCGTCGGAATTATGCCCTCCGGTCTTTCTGTGTTTTTAATCGTCAACATAATGTGAACCCGCTCTCTTTGCGCCTGCAAAACTTTGATGCAGGTGAATCGAAGTTTTGCAGGAGGTTTAAGATCGTCATGCGGCCGAAAGCGGGTGAAGTTTCACGGTCATCGTTGAAACATCTCATTTGCCCGCCGGCGCAACTGCCTTGGGGCGAAAACCGGAGCCGAGGGGCGCCATCCGGTCCCGGGTCTCGGAAAGAAACCGGCGCGCCCGCGACCACACTCGAAATCGCGGCGATTCCACTTCGCGGTAATCCACCGCCTCCGCTGACTGGGAAATCAATTCCACCCGGCCCTGGCCCGATACAGGGATCGCCGCGCTGTGCCGGCCAAAATATCCGGAGGTGTGCGCCCGGTCACCTTCCCGGCAAACCAGCGACTCACGCTTTCCGTCGGTAGAAATCCACGGCCGTTCGACGACCACTTCCCGCACGTCCTTGTCCACTGCGAGCGCGATCCGGCGCGACAGGATTTTTACCGTCAGCGTACCGTTCTCCCGTTTGGTCAGATAATTGGACCGGCTGAGGGAGGCCATGTCCGACCAGATCACCTTGCCCAGGCTGTTGATGCTGTTGGCGGCATTGCTCAATAAATCAAAACCATTCTCGCAATCCTGGTGATGTCCGTGAGGAATAATGGGTTGGTTCAGGAAAGCCGCCAGGCGGTAGCTGCCCTCGTGTCCCGGAGCCATGACCTGCCGCGGAATAACTGGAAGACCTTGGCCGATAAACTCCGCCACCGGATGCCCGAAGAAGGCCGGCCATGCCTTTTCCTTGTTCCAACTGGTGAGGGAAGCCCGCGAAACACAAGCGGCTTCATAGCCCAGCTTCAACATCGGGTCCGCGGCCTCCTCCCGAAAGGCGCCGTAGGGCGGCACCATCACCCGGGACACGAAAACGCCGGCCCGCTTTTCAAACCGCTCAATTCTCTTCAACCCTTGGGCGAGCAATTTGGTGAAATCATCCGCTCCCAACGGAGCTCCCAATTCCGCGCGGGCATGGTCGTTGCCGTGCATGCACAGGGAAAGGCTCGCCCGGTTCTCCCGGAACAGCGGACCCACGCGCGGATTTACGAACCACGCATCCAGCGGCACCATCGCAAACGCAACGTGATAGTTAAATTCCCGGGCGTGCCGCGCCATTTTTCGGAGGTCGAGGAACCCGTACGTTGGCCAATGCAGGTTCGGGTCATCAAACATGAAACACGCCCGCAAGGGCGGCGGTTGCCAGGCATCGCTGCTGGTGAGGCGCTTCAGAAAATGGAAAAAGGGAAGCAGCCGAAGCCAGCGCCGCCGGTTGAAATGGTCATACACCGTTTGTCGTTCCGACATTTCTTCCGGTCCCAACGCAACGATGGAGGTCGTCGCGCCATCGTTTCGCCGGACCAGCCAATACGGCAGCGAATCCATCCAACAGACAATCTCGTCGCTGTCGCGCGAACGCAGGGCCGGAAATCCTTCGAGGCATTCCTCAACCATCGTCTGGCCGCGAAAGCATTCATCCAGCGAGGTGGTCGGCCAGAATTTAACCGTGTGTTTTTGTACCGGGACGTTCGGCCCCACCGGTCGGGCCACGACCAGGCGGTCGCAACTTCGGGCGGATGTGATCTCCTTCTCCTCGGCGCAGCCTTCCCAAATGATCGCCCCGTCAAAAGATGATGATCCGCCAGGCCGCCACACTTCAAAGTCAACCGGATACAATTCACCGAGCAGGCCAAACAGACGGCGGCGGGCCTGAAACTCCGGCTCCGGGGCAACGACAATTTTTTTCCGGTTCATGAAGCTTCGGGAATGCTTTCCAGTTTGCAGGACAATGGCTTGTTTCCGTCTTTCGACGCCTTCAAACAAAGCGGACGATGGTAACCGCGCGTGATGACCCGGCGGAGGGTGCCGATGGTGGAACGCAGTTTTTCCTCAAGGCTTAATCTCAGCCAGTTTTTAAACAGCGAGAAGCCGCGCAGTCGCGGGACCGGGAGTCCCAGCAGCTTCATCATCGCCACCCGGCCGCCAATCGCACCGCGTTTGGCCATCAGGTTTTTTTGCGAGCGCATCAGCTTCCAGGAAGCCGCCGGTGTGAGCGTGACATAGCCGGCTTCCATCGCGCCGCGCAAAAGTCGGCGTCCGGTTTCCGTCCGGACCAGAACCAGGGACGAGCCGGGTTCATCGCCGGCGATTTCGCGATACCACGGATCGCCGCAAGCGATGTCCGCGTCTTCACCGGTGCCGTCCGGGGCAAGATGCGTCGAGAATGGCCGGTAGGCCTGAACAAATCCCCAGGATTCCTGGTAGCTCATCTGCAAGGCGGGCTTGGACTGCCCCTTCAGCGTCGCCGAAAAAAGTCCCGGCCAGCCCCGGCCGCGATACCGCAGGTCCTGAACCTCATCCGGCTGAATTCCCATTTTCTTCAGCAAATCGAACGTGCCCCGGGTTGCCGGCGAACCGGCGCAGAAGAAGGAGATTGCCAGCCCCACTTTTTGGCTCAACGCGGGCCGCAATTGTTCCGCCTTGCGCAGCGCGGTGACTTCCGCCGGCTGACCGATGAACACGCACGGGGCAGGCGCCGACTCGATCAGGTGCAGGCTGTCGCAGGCCGAAGCCGGGGCGTAGCGCGAGCCGGCATTTGACAAAAGCTCCGCGCGGGTTCGGCTCAACCTGGTCCGGTTGCGCAGGGCGTCCTGCGGATCCATCCCAATGTGCAGCACTCCGTGCAGGGCTTCCCTTTCCAGGCAATACAGCGCCAGCGCGGTGATGACGCCACCTGAGGCGCCGGTGAACCGGATTTCCGGATCGGTCGCGTGTCCTTCCCAAATTTCCAGAACGGGTCCGCAGAATTGTGTCAGCTCGGGCATGACCCCTGGCCGCTGATTGATTTCGGTGTGGTCGTTTTCAAAAGCCGGACAGACCTGGAGGCATTCGGTGCAGGACGCACAGTGATCCACCTCCATTACTGGACGGATTCCTTCACCGACAAAATCCACCAGCCGGATCCGTTGCTCCGGGCAAATGGAGGCGCACGCGCCGCAACCGAGGCACAACCGCCAGTCGGCGATTTGTTGGACGTTATTGATTCGGGCCATGAAGTCAAAAAATTACAAAGGATAAAACAAAGCGGGCGCGCGATCCTGGCGTGACCAATTCAATTCGGAAACGCTGGTTGGACGGAACGAAGACCGCCTGGGTCTTCAACCGTTTCAATTCGGTATAATCATCAAACCGGAAGGCGCCGCCGGAGGAGTTGCGTTAAACAGCGTCTGAATCTCGGTCGCCGACAGGGCGCGGTTGTAAAGCCGAAGGTCATCTATGAGTCCGTTCAACGCTTCGCCCACCGCACCGTAGCGGCCAATGCACAAGGGCTGGCTGGTCTGGAGTATGGGGCCGGAGAAGGCCACGCTGGATTCCAGCACTCCATTCACGTAAAGCTGCACCGTTGCACCGTCGTAAACACCCGCCAGGTGGTACCAAGGGCCGTAAGCATGCGCATTGCCCCAGTTCGAAGTTCCCCGGGTGGAGTCGGTGGACCGGGTGACTCCCATTCTGGCTTTGAAGGTCCCACTGCCAAAGTCTTGCACCACCAAATCGTAGGCCGAATACGGAGGCGGGTTGGCGGTCAGACTGATCACCTTTCTGGCCACATCTTGCATGGTCCCGGCCGCATAAGTGATATTGGTTCCGAATTTCACCCAGGCACAAATCGTGACCGCGTTGGTAATCTGCTCCAAGTTGGGCGTGCTGGGCACCTGCGCGTAGCCGCTCTGGCCATCGAGGGACAGACAACCGAACAGATAGCCGGTGCCCCAGGTTGCATCACCCACCAAGGTTCCATTGTTTCCGTTGCCCGAAGAATCTTTCGCCGTCGTTCCCGAGGCATCATCGAATGGCCAATAACCAACAAAGCCGGTGGTCAGTGTCGGGCCGGCGTTCTGCACGGTCACCGTTGCCCCGCTGGAAGTGGTTTGATTGCCCGCCACATCCTGCGCCAGCGCTTGGATCGTGTGTGTGCCATTCAGCACCAACTGGCTGTTCCACGCTATGGAATAGGGCGCGTTCGAACAGATTCCCACCGCGCCACCATCCACCAAAAAGGTCACACTGGCCATGCCCGAACCACCCGTATTGTCACTGGCTGTGGCGCTCAAGGTCACCGTGTTGGAAACAATCGCACCGCTCACCGGCGACGTAAGGTTCACGGTGGGAGGCGTTGTGTCAGGAACCGGATTTCGCGTTGTCACCGTCACGGTGCTGGAAGTGGCTTGATTGCCCGCCACGTCACGGGCTCGGGCTTGGATTCCGTGCGTGCCGTTCGTTGCGGCTTGACTGTTCCACGCTATGGAATAAGGTGTGTTTGAACTGATTCCCACTGCGATACCATCCACCAGAAAGGTGACGTTGGACACGCCCGAACCGCCCGTATTGTCGGTCGCCGTGGCGCTTAACGTCACCAAGTTGGAAACAATCGCACCGCTTACCGGCGACGTAAGACTCACGGTTGGGGGTGTTGTGTCGGGCGGATTGAATACTGTCACCGTTATGTTGCTGGACGCGGCTTGGTTGCCCGCCACGTCCTGGGCCCAAGCCTGTATCCCATGCGGGCCATTCGTCACCGTCTGGCTGTTCCAGGTAATGGAATAGGGCGCGGCGGAAGCGCCTCCCACCGCGATGGCATCCACGAGAAAGGTGACGCCGGCCACGCCCGAGCCGCCCGTGTTGTCGCTCGCAGTGGCGGTCAATGTCACCGAGTTGGAAACCGTCGCGCCGTTCACCGGCGCCGTGAGGCTCACAGTGGGAGGCGTCGTATCGGAACCTCCCGCACTGTATTCGTAGGCGCCGATGTCCCAGGCTCCATCCGCGCCGCGAATGTTGCCATTAAAATCAACGGCATATTGGGCGGGCAAAGTGGCCGCTTTGTTCCGGGGATAGGCGGCGGCGATATTCGAGACGATCTGGTAGTTCTGAGCCGCGAAATTGACGAAAATGCCCGAGGTCGCCCCGCCAATGCCATGCGATTCGCTGTTCGCCACGTCGCTCAAGTCGTAATCGTCGTGTCCCTTCCCGAATCCGCGGCTTCCGCCGGTCAGGAAATAAATGTTATTCGTGCTGGCATTGGAAGCATTCCAGGAGCCGCCGTTTGCCAGGTTCACCCCGATAATCATTCCGACAAACGTATTGTTGAACAGGTACACCGGCCCGTTCGGGTTGTACTGGGACTCGACAATTCTGGCCGAACCGCCGGTGTTTCCGCCAATCGCATCGTGCCAGACGTTTCCGTAGATGTACCAGTTGACATTCAAAGCGTCACTCGTGGCGCAGAAATCCATCATAATCCCCTCCGCCTGCCAGTTATAGACTTCGCAATATCTCACGGTAACATTCGTGCAACCGACCGTTTGCCAGACGTTGGGATGGTAAGTTGAAGTGCTCCCGGTCAGGTTGCTGTAGAGTTTGCAATGCTCAACCATGAAGTTGGCCTGGTAAAGCGTGGAGAAAAGCGTTGGAGCGTTGTGAAACTGGCAATAGCCGAAATAATTGCCGATGCCATTCTTGTTGCAGTTAAAACATCGTGTTTCCCCCGATTCGGCGGTTGATGAAGTGCAGGCCCCGCCAATATCACAACACTTGGTTACTGAATAGTTCACGCTGGAACCGGCGTAATCCATTAAATGAACACCGGCCAGACTCGTGTTGGTTATGAGAATCCCGCTGTAAGGCACCTGGCCGTCAAGCGTGATCCAGCTATAACTGCCGTAATTGTTGTAAAAACTGAGAACCACCTGGGAATCGTAGGCGGAGTTCCATCCCGCGGCACCGGCCGGGATGGAATTGGTGGAACGAACCCGGGCGATATAAATGGGGTTGTTCGTCGTCCCACTGGCGCCAATCAACAGCGTCCCATAACTTCCACCCGCAATCCAAATGCTGTCGCCCGGACTGACACTGCCCCAACTGATCTGCGTGACGTCGGTCCAGGCATTGTTCCAGTCCGAACCGTTGTTTGAGCCGGAAGCCCCCTTGCGAACGTAAAGATTTTTGGCCGCTCCCGGAAAACCGAAAAATACAACCAAAGAACAAACCAGCAAAAAACGGATTCGACTATGCAACATACAACCTCCCGCATGGTTTCTGTAAAACTTTTACAGCAATATATTTAATGCAATTGTTTAGTTCTTGCTTAAACTAGCACCCGCAACAGTTTCCGCAAGCAACTTTATTGCATTTTGCTGAATGCGCCGAAACCGGCGTGAATGAGCTTAAACCGGGGCAGGCGATGGCTGTTTTTCTTTCAACCGCAGCAGGCCTTTCCTCTCGGAGATAACTCTGGCAAACAATTTTTCCACCGTTTGCCTGACCGACGGCATCCGGTCAGCGAGGTCGGATTGGATTTTTTCGCGCGACAGGTAGGCGTCATTGATGATCTCGCTGATTTTTTCGATATCGCACTCGCGCAAATCAACCGCCAGGTTTTCCACGCCAATGGAGCGCAGCACTCCCAGAAACTTCCTGCTGTAGGCTAGTCCCACCGCAGGAATCCCCTGCGAAAACGCCGCGATGCAGGCGTGCATCCGCGAGCCGATGAAAAAATCGCATTGCCCGATCAGAAACTTCATTTCGTGCTGATCGTATTCTTCCGAAATCATCTGCAACTTCCCGTCATACCGGTCTCCCAATTCCCGGCAGATCGCCGCTCCGGCGGCCGTGTCACTTTCCAACTCGCCGGCTGAACCAAACACATGAGGCACCAAAACCACCCGGGCGCCCATCTGAACAATAAAATGATCAATGATCCGCTGAACCAACCACTTGTAGTCCGACTTCAAGCCGAACATGTTGTTCCGGGTGTAACCTCCGGCATATAACAGTCCGCTCACGTTTAAACCCACCAGCGGCGCGCTTTGTCCGTTGTTTTTCAACCAGCCGGGTTGCTTGATGGGCGGAACCGGTTCCAGCAAAAAAGCCATGTCAGGAGAAAAAAACGGCTGGGACCGGCTGCGCCCCATGAGCGGGCGAATTTCATCCAGGCTCTCCCGGTCCCGCGCGTAAACCTGTTCGGCGTTTCGCAGAATGAATCCGGCAACTTTTCGCGTCACCAGACCGTTGAAAGGTCCAAACGTCTGGGGCAGCAGTGTCAAAGGTTTGTCCAGAAGCAACACCAGAAGTTGCGGCAACGCCACGTAGAAAAACCGGCGCAATCCATAGATGTCGCTGAAGCTGTCCCCGCCCGCCAGCGAACCGATGATGTCGGCCTCCGCGATTTGTTTGAGATACGGATTCCGCCGGACCAGCCGCTCGCGGAGATTTTTTGAGGGTACCAGTTTCAACACCAACGCGGTCGCCAGCAAACGCGCAATATTGTTCCGCAGGTGCAGCTTCCATGAAAACCTGAGGTTGACCAGTTCGACCGTGGCAACGCCTGCGGCGTGCTTCACCTGATCGGTCGCGGGCGATTTGCCGTAATCGAGAAAAAAAACACGCGCGCCAGGAAAGGAACTCAAAATCGAGGCCACCGTGCTCGAAGCCAGGGCGCTGACCCCCAGGTTGCGCGTCCCGAACGAAGCGCCCAAGATGCAACACACCGGCGTTCCCCGCCGGACATGGGACGGAAGGGCGGAACATCGCGTCCGGGCCCGGATTCGCCTTTTCACGCACGACCGGCGGCATGGTTTCAGCCACCGAAGTCATCAGCAACGAAAAAGATTCAGACCGGTTTTGCTTCAAGAATGGAGTCATGATCAATCATCTCGTCCGCCGCCAATTCAAGGCGGCTTGGCTCCTCGCTGGCCACCAGGGCCGGCAGCCGCGCGCCCAGTATCGCCACCGTTAAAAACAGGCATTTTAGTTGCGGGCTGAACATGTACACGTTGGTCAGGGCCAGCGCGAAAACCGCCGCCGCCGCCAGAAAGGCCGCCGCAATGTCACGGTATTCGGCCGGACACTGGACCACGGAACGATAAAGACTTAACAGGATGCAACCGTAAAAAAGAATCTCCAGCACCAGCCCCGCATAACCGAATTCCACCAGGTCGCACGCGTAGTTATTGTCCCAACTGCTGAATCCGGTGTGATACGTGCTCCCGCCATATTCGAACCGGTCGGAGAGATCCATGGCCTCCGTGGACAATCCTCCGTGTCCGAACAGCGCGCGGATGGGCGAAGTTTTTGC
Organism: uncultured Verrucomicrobiae bacterium; assembly: GCA_963820205.1. GTDB lineage: Bacteria > Verrucomicrobiota > Verrucomicrobiia > Limisphaerales > UBA11358 > UBA11358. The sequence continues at coordinate 66,238 of CAWFZJ010000066.1, read as the reverse complement.
AAGGCTTACCGCCACCGGCCATAGTTCCTTCCGGTAATAATACGACCGGCCACGGTACGAATCCGGATCGAAAGTGCTCTCGGTCAGGTCCACGATGGTGGCCCGAACCCCGGGCCGGGCGATGACCATCAACACCGTCAGGCAGGCAAAGAGATGCATGCTCCTGCGGACTTTCGAGGTTCCGAAAACATACATCACCGCTCCCGCGACGGCGGCGCCGAACCATGGACCCCGGCTGCCGGAAAAATAACAGGCGGCAATGGCCAGCATAACGACGCCGGTCATGGCCATTCCCTTGAAGCTGTCCCCGCATCCGGTACGCCAGGGCCAGCAGCAAGGGCCAACCCATCGCCATTGAGTATCCGAACAGGATGCGATGCCGGAAGGTTACAATCACATCCGTCTCGTCCTTTGGTTCAATAATGCCCATCCAATCCAGGGCCGGGTTGAATTGCGTATAGTATTCAATCACGCCAAGAATCGCGATGACGGCGGCGCTGAGGCACAGGGCGCGAAAGGCTCGCAACAAGCTTTCGGCATCTGTAAGGGTGGTGCTGACAATCATGTAGAAAAGGACGATTTCCGTCGTGAAGGAGAGCAGCCATTTCACGCTCAAGGCATGGTCCACGGCGAAAGCAAAGGAGAGCAGGTTGGCCACCCACCATGCGCCCAGCAATCCAATGAACGGGATCTCCATCGTTCGCCGGTGGGAAGCCAGCCAGGGAAGCCAGCACACGGTCACCGCGAGCAGGAGAATCCGTTGAAAAGTCAGTTCAAACGCTCCGGCTTGGAGGCAAAGCGTGCTGGGCATCACGGTGAACAAGACCAGGGCGCCGCATAACCCACTCGGGAAATCGCGCTTCATCATCACCCAGACCGGCACCAGGAAGATGGCTATGGAAATGAAGGTCTGCATCAGGAACCAAACCGCTTCTGCCTGTCACACGGACGGTTGTTCCGACGGGGACGCCGGTTTCGGCGCGAGTGACGGAAGCAATCTCCGCATTTTGGCGACTTGTTCTTTTCTCAGGAAGGCAACCTGCTCCGCTGTAATGAGCGGCTTCCGGCCGGAAACATTCCACCAGAGATACCCGCAAAACCGCACCAGGCTTCCAACCAAAACCGGAGGCGCGACAATCCGGCGGCAACATTTGAAAAATTCGAAAACCGGATGCGAACCAAACGACGCATCCATTAGTCCCGACCGGAACAATCCGCGCCATTGGCCGCCGGCACTGGATGTGGGGCGATAATGTAAGACGTGAAGTTCCGGGCGGGCCAGCACATTCCAGCCAGCCATGCGCGCCTCGATCTGCGCCAGCCAGTCCTCGCCGCCATGGTGCATCGGAATGTAGCCGCCGATCTGTTCGTAACAGGCGCGCCGGAACATTTGCACGCCGCCAGCAACGGAATCTTCCGAATTTCCCTTGCGGCATTGCCACCCGCCGTTGGACCGCTCGTAGATGTAACCGCCAGCAATGCCGAGCCGCGCATCGCCTTGGAACCGGTGCAAAATCGTTTCGTAGTAATCACTCCGCTCCAGCGCAATGTCCGCATCCAGAATACCGATGAAATCGAAGTCCAACGATTTGGCCGCCGCATACGCCGCGTTAATGGCCTTGTCCTTGGAACCGAAACTGCGCTCGGAACCACTTCCAGAAGAAATGAGCCGGATGAAAGAATGTTGCGCGGCAAAGCGCTCAACCATCTGCGCCGTCTGGTCGGTGGAACCGTCGTCCACAATGAACCAGGCGAGCGGATGGACACTCTGGCACAACACGGACTGAATTGCCTCGCCGATGTAGTCCGCCTCGTTCTTCGCGGCTGTGAGCAGGATGTATTGGTTTTGCATCATTTGCGGGGCCTCAGGAAATCTTCGGAACGGGATCGCGGCCCGTGAACATCCACTTCAAACACGCAACGCTTCTTCCCATCTTGTGCCGGTAGGTTTGCCGTTGCTGCCGGTTAAACCCCAAAGCGAGCGTGTAGCCGAACGCGCGCAGCATCAGGTGCAGACAGGAAATCAGAAAGAAACACGCCACTGCCGGGCGCGAATGGTGCTTCCGCCAATACTGCAGATCGGCCCGCTGCCGCTCGATGAAGAACCGCAGCGGCGCGTTGGACGAACTGGCGCCGCCGTAGTGGATGGCTTCCGCCGAGGGAACATACATCACCTTCCAGCCGTTGCTCCAAAAGCGTTTGCACCAGTCCAGGTCTTCGCCATACATGAAAAAGGATTCATCGAGGAGTCCCACCCGCGCCAGCGACCCCCGGCGAACGAGCCAGAAACAGCCGCTCAAAACATCCACCGGACACAGGGCGTCCTGCGGCCAATGCGAAAGCGCATAGCCCGTAAACATCTTGTTTTGGGGAAACAACGTGTCGAGCGCCAGCGCCCGGCAAAACATGTTCCAAAGACCGGGAAATCCCCGGCAAGAACGCTGCAATTTGCCGTCGCCGCCAATAACTCGCGGTCCCACCATCCCCACTTCGGAATGCCCCTCGCAATAGTCCACAAGGCGGCTGATGCAATCCTTGAGCACCTTGACGTCCGAATTGACAAAACAGAGATACCGGCCCGTGCTGGCGGAAACGCCGAAGTTGTTCGCCCGGGCAAATCCCAAGTTGGCCATGTTTTGGATCAAACGCACGTGGGGATATTGTTTTTTGACGCACTCGACCGATCCGTCCGATGAAGCGTTGTCCACGACGATGATTTCCATCGGATACCGGCACGTTTCCGATGAAAGCGAAGCCAGGCATTGCCGGAGATGATCCCGGGCGTTCCAACTGACGATGATGACCGAAACCATCGCTTGGTCGGGGTTGGTGTTCTCGGTGTTCATCAAGCTATGCTCCGGGCTTCTCTGGTGACGGACTTGCCCGTCAAACGTTTTAATTTTCTGACCGTGCGCTGGGCCGACCCCAGCCAATCATAGGCGCCGTGCAGTTTGGCAAAAAACAAGGCCTCGTCGTCGCAGGAATTTACCGGCAACCGCTTCAGGCAGAACGCATCGTCACCCGGCCGTGCACGTCCAATCACGGTGGTGGCACAGCTCTGATAGCCCAGCCCTTGCAACAGTTCCACAAACCTGCTTGTGAAACGCCGGTCTTCCTGCGGAAAGGCATACGGATAGGCGAAACCGGAAATTCCCCCCCCCAATTCCTGCTCGATGCGCATTTTCGAAAGCCTCAACTCGTCCCCAATATTGTCCCAGGAAAGTTCGTTGAGCTTCGGATGATTGACCGTGTGGGAGCCAAACTGGATGCCGTGCGTACGCAGTTCGCGCACCTCGTCCCAAGTCAGGCATTCCCGGCCCAAAAACGACCTTCGCTGAGAGCCGATAAATGCGGTCGGCAGATGCATCGTCGCGGTGAAGCCGTATTGTTGAATCACCGGCCAGGCCTCCGTGTAAAAATTACGCAAGCCGTCGTCAAAGGTGATCGCCACCAGCGGCCGGTTGTTGGACTCGTCATTGGCCGACACGGCGAGCGCCGTTTCCAGGGAAACCCCTTGGTACCCGGAATCATTGAGCCACCGCATGTGTTCGGCAAACCGGCGCGGATTGGTAGCCAGCCGATAATATGGTTCGACGCCATCTTCCGGTTCGTCCGAAATGCTGTGATACATCAGTATCGGCACAACTCCCGCCGTTCCGCCCAAGCCTGGCCGGTGCAGCGCCCGAAAGACGGAAAGTGTCAGATAACGATCAACACGTACGGCGGGTGTCACAAAATCGAAAACAAAGCCGGTGAATCAATTCCGGGCGCAAAGCGAATCAACCAGCTTAAGGTAATCCGCCCGGCGGTTTTCCCAACTGTTGTGTGACACATATTCGGACGCCCGGGCCACCAGGCCGCGCCGGAGTTCGTCGTTGTTCAACACGTCAAACATCGCGTCGGCCAGCGCGTCGGAATTGCCAGACTCGAAAAACCGCACCACGGAATCATTGAAATAATAACGGTCTATCTTCGTGCTCGACACCACCATCGGCACACCCAGCGACATGAATTCCATGATCTTGGTGCTGTACGCCTCGTTGCCAAAGGAGTCGGCACGCTTGGGAACGACGCCCAAATCGGCTTCAGCCATCACGTCGGCGATTTCTTGGATGCGCAATGGGTTGAAGAAGCGCACGCTGCCGTTCAAACCCAGTTCTTGAGCCAGTTCAATCAGTCTGGGTTTCATGTTGCCGTCGCCGTAAATGTGAAATTCAGCATCGGGCAGCCGGCGCCGCAACTTGGCGAAGGCGCGAACCGCGATGTCCAGCCCCTGATGCCATTGCAAGCCGCCGGGAAACATGATGACCGGTTTGTGGTCCGACCGCGTTCGTTGTCGCGGATGAAAGACCCGTTCGTCAACGTGATTGATGAACACCGAGCACTTTTCCCGGCTCGCCGACCGGGCGATGTATTTTTCCAGCCAGAGATGGTTGGCGAGGATGACGTGGGTGGCAAATGCCGCCGAAAGTTTTTCCACCAGCTTCAATGCCCGGACCAGCCCCGAACGGTCGGAAACACCGAACTTGCTCCCGAAAAATTCCGGGACGATGTCGTGAATATCGAGGATCACATTCGCTCCGGTCAGTTTCGGATACCAGGCCGCGAAGACCAGAAAATCGGGTATGTTATGCACATGCACCACGTCATACCGCTGGCGGCGATGCCGCCGTGTAATCCACCACGACGTCACCGCCAAAAAACGCAGCAGCGGCCACAAAAAATCCGCCGATCTGGCCTGGGCGTTCTTGCCGAACCGGTCCTGGATCCGGATCACCTTGACGCCGGCAATGATTTCCTCCCGGAGCATTTCCGGGCTTCTTCGCAACGCCAGCACCTCCACGGCATCGCCGCGTTGAGCCAGCGTTTCGGCATATCGGAGCACGCGATTATCGCTCTCGTAGAACGAGTGGGTAATCATGCAAACTCGTCTGCGTTCCTGACGCAGGGTTGAACATGATGCCTGGGCGGTATTTTGACCCACCGCAATCCTCCTTAACCAACGCTCACAGTTCCTGCTGCAGCCACTGCGGCACGTAGGTTCGCTTCCGGTTCAAAACCACGCCCACATTCGGCTTCGCCCCGGAAACCAGGGAACTGGCCTGTTTGACCAGCTCACGGTCCGTTTTCTCCGACTCAATCACCATCAGGTTGACATCCATGAACCGGCCCAGTTTGGCGGCCACGCCGATCTGGCTGACTGGAGGCATGTCAAAAATAATGTAGTCATAATCGCTGGCTCTCAGCTTGGGCATCAGGCCGGCAAATTGCCGGGGCACCGTGATGGGCAGCTTGTCCCCGTTCATGCCTTCCACAACCACATATAGGTTTTCCTGAACCTGCGCGTTGTCCTTGTTTTCAAGAGCCCCGACCAGATCGCAGGCCGGTTTTCCCTTGAAAAAGGGATGTGCGGCGCCCTGTCCTTTATTCATGTCAACGAGCAACACATTTCCTTCCTTGGTTTCCGAGAGTGTCGCGGCCAAGCCGGCGGCGATGGTGGTCACGCCAGCGCCCTTCGCGCATCCCGTCACAGCCACGAGCTTGGGATGATGCTTGAGGTTGTTGGCGTCAAAGTAGATGACCAACCGGTTGCGCAGGGCCTCAAAATAGGGACGCAGGCGATGGCTGGTGTCCCAAAGGGCAATTTCCATTTTTCCGTTCCGGCCAGTCTCGCCGTCTTCTTCCACCCCGGTTTGGCCCCCGGGCGCTTTCAAGCACGGGTGTCCATTGCCCTCCGTCATGTGACGCCGGAACCCATTCCGGGACGTATCGGGAATCGAAAGAAACAGCGGCAGCCGCAACCGCGTTTCCACTTCAATCGGGCGCTTGAGCGTCGGGTCCAGATAAAGCTCCAGGAGAAAGGCCAGCGCGATGCCAGCCAGCACCCCGCCCAGCACAACGATTGCCAGTTGCTTTTGCAGTTGGCTCAAGTCGCGGTAGGGCGGTGAAGGCGTCTGGGCGGGACTGATGTTTGAAAGCTTTCCAGCGCCCAAGGCTTCATCGAAGCGGGCCTGTTCCAAGCTGGATGAAAAATACCGGTATTTGGTCTCCTCCAATTCCTTCTTTCTTTGCAGTTCCACGATGGTCGCTTCCATTTCATCAACCCGGGCTTGTTCCGCCTGGGCTTGGGCCAGTTGGGAATTGAGAAAATCAATTTTTGACGTGAGCGCCTGCACCTGGATGGCTTCCGCGGATGGATCAATCGAATTCCGCGCCACCTGCCCGTCCGTCCGGGGAACGGACATGGCCAGGCCGGCCAATTTCGGGTATTCCGCTTCGAGCTTCTTTTTAAGCTGTTCGGTGTCGGTGATCTGCTGCCGGTTCTCTCGGACCGGAGTGCTATTTTCCGTGAACTGGGTTAAAAGTTCCTGCTCCTTTCGGGAAAGCACATCGAGGCGCAACAAAAGGCCTTTATATTGATTGACCTGCTCCAGCGGCGCCTCCAACGCGCTATTGGTGGCGGCCGGCCCGGTCGGCGGCGCCAGTTGTCCGAATTCCTTCAACATGGCTTGGTGCTCCGCCAGATCGGCCTCGGCAATCAGGATGTCATCGCGGATTTTGGAAATTCTCGCGGCATTGTTCCTTTTCGCGTCGTCCAATGAAACCACCCCCGCCTTCATTTTCGCCTTCCTCAATTCGTCCTCGGTATTGGCAAGTTCCAAACGAACCGCAGCGGTTTGCTTGGTCAAAAAATCACCGGAAACACCCAGATTACGGTGGATCTCCGCCTGCTTATTCAAATAACCGGCAATTAGTTGTGTCAGAACCGGCTGCACGATCTCCCGGTCCGGATGCTGGAAAAAAATTTTCAGGACATCACTTCGCTTGGGCACATCCACGCTGATGTTCATTTTGATGATGGCGGCGGCCCGGTTGGGATCGCTTCCACCCCCGGCTTTGGCCAATATCTTTTCCGCGCCAATGGCATTCACCACCTCCTGCGCCAGATCGAGGCTCGTCAGAATCTCCACCTCGGAATTCATGATGTTATCCCCCCGGGCATCCGGCAGTTCAATATGGTTGTTGCCAATGCCGCTCGGCAGCCGGGTTTCCTCGACATAGCGGATGTACAGCTTGGCTGCCGAGGTGTACAGCGGCGGTTTGAAAACGTAAATGAAAGCGGCTGCCACCAGCCCCGCCGCGGAGAAGCAGAGAATCTTCCACTTGTGCCGGAAGAGGACATAGTAAACGTCCGACAATCCCATTCCGGAGGATTGCCCGCTCTGGCCACCAGCCCCGCTGTCTTTTTTGTCGTTCATGAAAAACGTAAAGTGTCAGGCAAGTGTTTTGATGACCCTGGCCGGATTGCCGGCCACCACCGCGCTGGCCGGAACGTCCCTGGTTACCACGCTGCCGGCGCCGACCATGGCGTTCTCACCGACGGTCACGCCGCAAAGCAGGGTCGCGCCCGATCCGATGGAGGCGCCACGTTTGACCCGTGTCGGAGTGCAGGCCCAATCGGACTCGGTCTGCAACTGGCCATTGCCATTGGTGGACCGGGGATAGCGATCGTTGATGAAGGTGACGTTGTGGCCGACAAAGACATCGTCTTCCAAAGTGACCCCCTCACAGATGAAAGTATGACTCGAAACCTTGCAGCGATTGCCGACTTTGACCCCTTTTTGAATCTCCACGAACGTCCCAATCTTCACGTCGTCCCCGATTTCACAACCGTAAAGATTTGTAAAATCGTAGATGCGAACGTTTTTGCCCAGTTTGACATCGGGGGCAATCCGCTGATATGGCTGTGATGTCAAACTCATGGTGGTGAAATCTGCGCCACCGGCAGGGGGCGTCTTTGCCCCACCGCCGGGGCAGGTGTTTTTTCTTTTGGATTGCCGTTCGCCGCAGCAAGCGGCAGAGCTTCGATCATTGGGTTCACCGGGACATGCCCGTTCGATTGGCCGTTATGTCGGACTTCAGCGTTGGCCTTGATGCTGCCATTCGGGCGAAAAGGCAATTCCACAGGACCTCCATTACGTTTCAGGGATTCCGAAGAGGCTTCCAGGACCTGAACAAGCTGCAAACCCTGCTGGCCATCCGATAGCGGGGTGGTTCCGTTCCTGATGGAATCGAGGAAATGCTGGCACTCAACCTTGAGCGGCTCCTCCTGTTTGATGTAGGGCACATAGACATCCCCGTAGTGGTAGGCGTATTGGAATTCGGCAAACGTGTCGTAGTGCGGCGGCGTTTCGACCCGCGCATCATAAATCTTGATTTTCTCCAGCGCCACCACATCGTCATAAACAATCATTCGCCGGCTGCCCACAATGGTCATCTCCCGGACTTTTCTCGGGTCCAGCCAGCTGCTCTGGATGATGGCGGTCTGTTGCCGGCGAAAGCTGAGGCACATCGTCGTCACATCCTCCACCCCGGGTGTGATGTGAGCGCTGCCTCGGCAGTTTACCGTTACCGGCTGTTCGCCCATGATGTATTGGATGATGGAGATGTCATGCGGCGCCAGGTCCCATGCCACGTTGATGTCCTTCTGGAACAGTCCCAGGTTCAAGCGGCGCGCGGAAATGTACCGAATTTCGCCAATGTCGCCGCTGTCCACGATTTCCTTGATCTTTCTGACGGCGGGTGAATAAAGAAACGTATGCCCCGTCATCAGCACCAATCCGTTCCTTTTAGCGATGTCAATCAATTCCTCGCACTCCTCCGTCGAAGCGGCCAAGGGCTTTTCGATGAAGGTATGTTTTCCGGCCGACAAACTCGCCTTGGCCAGCGGGAAATGGGTTTTCACCGCCGTGGCGATGATCACGGCTTCAAGACCAACGCCATTTAGCATGTAGTTGTAATCCGTCGCCCCTTCAACCTCGGGATAAAGCGACTTGAGGTGCGCCAGACGCCGCTCGTTGAGGTCGCACATCATTTTCAGATTGCAGTCAGATATGGATCTGAAATTGCGAATCAGATTGGGCCCCCAATATCCACATCCAACGACTCCTACTTTTATCTGCTTTGTCATTTTAACCTCCAACTTTTTTGTTTTGACCACGTTTCCTCTTGCGTTAAAGCATCTCCATCTGCCCGGGCGATGGTGGTGAGCACGGTTGGCGGTTTGGAATAAAGCCCGGCCACCGGAGCCCGGACCGCAGTCTTTGCCGGCACAGGCCGGGAGAGTGATTTTTGTTTCTTCCGGATGTCCCGCATTTGCCCGATCAGTGCAGGGATGGTTTTCAAAATTATCTTGAGGTCCAGCCAGATGGTCTGGTTCCCCGCATAGGCAATGTCCAGCCGGACCATCTCTACAAAAGTCGTCCGGTTTTTCCCGCTCACCTGCCACAGTCCGGTGAGTCCTGGCGCGGTGTTGAACCGCTCTTTCTGCCACGGCAGGTATCGGTCGTACTCGAAAGGCAGGCAGGGACGCGGACCGACCAGGCTCATTTCGCCGCGGAGCACGTTGATGAGTTGCGGCAACTCGTCCAGCCCGGACGAGCGGAGCAGCGGGCCGAGGGGAATTATCCGCGGGTCACCTTGCGCATCCATTTTCACCATCGGAACATTCGAACTCATCAGATGATTCAGGTGGCCCCGGTGGAGGGCCGCGTCGGCATTAACCACCATGGTCCGAAACTTGAAGCACATGAATCGGTTGCCCCGATATCCAACACGCTCCTGCTTGAACAGGACCGGACCGGAGGAAACGACCCGGATCAACCCGGCGACGATCAGCGCCAGCGGAAGCAGCATGGGAAAAGCCAGGAGGATCAGGCTGATGTCCAGGGCGCGCTTCCAGCCTGGAATTCCGGCCAAATTCAGGATGGAAGTTTTCCTCAAGCAAAGGTTGTCCCAAGCAGAATCCATGCAGTAAAAGAAAGGTTTAATTTTTGAAACCGCCATTGAAACACAGACATGAAAAGAAAACAGACGCTGGAAAGACCAGCTTGCCACGCCGCGTGTCACCACCCCGAAAGCAACAATTCTAAATCATCCCCAAAATCATTCGTTCCACCCCCAAAAGAACCGGCCCGGTGCGTGCAAGGCTCCGCACTTGCAGGATTGGAGACATTCTCCCAACTCACTGTCCCGACCGCCTCCGAAAACCACCCTCGGAGATTTGATTTTTGAGCCAACCTCAAATTAACCCTCAACCATATCAATGCGTTGCCGCCAAAACCGGCACCCAGTCCGCCAGGGTGCATTTTTCCAGAACCACTGAACTCCGGTCCACTTCCACCGGAGTGGGGCCGCCCAGAATATCTAGCAACACTTGGACCCGCTGCTTCGCCGGCATCACGCGCAAAACAAATGCGCGCATCCCCGCAAAGGCCCCGTCTCCCACAACGACTTCGTCCCCAGACGAAAGGTGATCTTGAACGGTCATGGGTTCTTCCGACTCGAAACATTCCTGCAACTCCTCAATCACCGAATCTGCCACCATGGGAATCCTGTGCCCAAAATGCACCAAGCTGCTGATTCCATCCGTGTGCTGAATTTCGTTCAAGTTCTCTTCAATCACACAACGGACGAAAATATAACAGGGAAAGAGCGGTTCAACGGCCCGCACCACCCCGCGCCGTGTTGCCCGCTCGACTTTCAACTGGGGATGAAACACCTCCAGATTCAAACGCTTGCGCACATTCGCCGCCGCGATGTGTTCATGTTTCGGCTTTGTCCGGGCGCAATACCAAGCCACTGGTTCAGTTTGCATATTTGAATTGCCGCCGACGCGTTTCCGCCCCTGCCCCGGGGCGGAAACGGACGGTTCGGCTGCCACTTTGCATTTGTTTTTCTGACGTTCTTAAAAAGAAACTCTCATTTTCCGCAAAAACAATTTGTGCCGGGGCTCTCATTTGGTTCACAAGCTTTAATGGTTAATCGGTTTGAACCAGGACTCCAAAGGAATCCATTGGACTTCGATGGCGGTCCCAGCCACGGTCCTGACCTGACCCGTGGCTGGCGACCCGCCGCCCTGAACAGACTCCGCATATAACCCCGGCCCCTTTCGGGCTTGAGTCCGTTTCAGGCCTGTTTCCCCATCTCCGTTGCATGATAGACCCACCTCCATGTTGTTTATCACGGGGCCTCTTTTCAGGATGTTGCATGACTGAAAACGAGGTCAAGTTCCTGGCCGGCGATTTTCGCCAGTTCAAAAGCCTTCTTGACCTCATTTCCCAGATCATGGTCGGTGACGGCAAGCCGCAGGTCGAGTTTCTTGACCTTCGGCGCGTCGTTGATGACAAATTCTGCCTTGTAGGATTTGATGTCTCCGCTCATGGTTGTCATAGTTATTTTTCCATTGTTCCACTCTTGCTCTGTTACTTGTAAACCGTGCGCCTTGCGTAAACCTTCAATGCACGGGTTCTAGTCTTCCGCCCGCCAGTCTGGCAGGCTGAGGTTTTGGATTGACCGGTTCGGCTGAACGAACAGGCCTCGGGTTTGGTTTTGCATCAGGTGAAACAACAACTCTTGGAGCGTTGTGCCGCCACGCCGCCCGGAGTTCCGCCTCTGCCTGCAGCCAGTGTTCCATATCATGCCCCTCCGGACATCCGGCTGCTTTCCAAATCTCGCGGGCTCTAAGCGCAATCACGGCCCCACTAGGTTCGGTTTGGATTGGAGTTTGATTTTTCATGTGCGTTCCTTTTTACAGGCCATTCATCAGGCGTTTGATAGTGATAAACTTCCATGTTCATGGCTGAGCGCTTCCTGAACCACCGATGTCGTGGGGTCGGTCCATTCCTTGGTTTTCTCCAGGTAAAAGAAACCGCGCGATGTCACCGGCAGCCTGCGTTCACGCAACAGAAAATCCAGCCGCCCCTTGCAAGCGACTGTGCGCAGGTAGTCCCGGGCGTGGTTTGTCCGATCGCCCGGCTGTCCGGGCACGCTGATCAGCGCGATCAAAGCTCCCATCGGCAGGTAGCGGCGCGGCAACCACGCGTCAATCCACAGGCAGAGATCAATCGGCAATTCTTCCGCGTCATTAATTGAAACCAAAATGACGTTGGCCACCATCGTCATCAGGACGGCATCCTTGAACACTTCGGGATCGCTCAAGCGGCTGATCTCCCACCAGGTGCTGTGGACGGCGTCCTTGCCGGCCAACCGTGTCACATGGTCGCACACTTGGGTGGCCCATTTCCATGTCGGCGTGTCTTGATAAACCACTGCGACGTTTAACCCATACCCCGTTTCAGACGAGACAAATTCCAATTCATCCCGCGGAGTGCTCCGTTCCAAGATGTTTGTTTGTTCCATAAGTTGCGCAACACTAGTCACAAACTCTCCGCTCGAACAGTCGGGGAAGAGGTGGTTCTTGCGTAAGGGAATTCCCCGACATTCAGCGGCGGAAAGTCCGGTTCTACGACAATGTCGAACCGGCGTTCGGATGAGGAAAACCAAATCCGCGATCATTGCCGCGCCCGAACGGACGCGACAACATAAACGTAAATTTACCCTGCGCTATTCTTCGCCAAGAAAGTCCAGTTTGGTGGCGCACACCCGGGTGTAATCGTTGTTCAACGCGCCGAGAAACCAATCGGCGCCGGAGCGGCGCGCCATCACGAGGTACTCGCCCACCGCGCCCGAGAGCACGCGGGTTTCGTCCCAGACGTTTGGTATATCCATGACGCATGCTTTAGCCGGATCGCTTCCGGCACATTACGCCCTTTTAATCTGGGAATTTCGACCGATCCGACATCTCCGCCGGGAGACAGCCGTTCTTTGTTGCCGAGGGAGGCGGAAGTGGAGAAAATAAGCCGTACGTCAGCAGCAACTTTAAATGAATTATATGAAATCCACTTTGTTGAAATCGGCAAAAATTCTGAGCCAACGTACCGGCGGTTCCCTCCTGCGATTGGCGGCCATCGGTTCCGGCGCGGCGGCGCTGGTTTGGTTCCTGGTGCGGGTCATCCCCAAGCCGAGCCGCGCGAGTTACCCGTGCCAGCGCGCGGCGTTTCCGGTCGCGTTCGGCTTTGTTATCTGGCTATGCGGCGTGTTGGCCATCAAGGCGGGTTTGAAACGTCTCGCCCGCGTCCGGTTCGTGGCCTGCTGCGGGCTGCTGACGGTGCTGGCGGTGGCGGCGTGGATGCTGATTTCGTTCACCGGCAACAGCACGGCGCAAAATGCCGGCAAGCCGCCGTCGGACTGGAATTTCATTCCGGCCAAACCGAACGAGCCGGTGGGCATTGCGCGGGGCATCAATCCCGGTCGCGTGGTGTGGGCGCGGGACCCGCTGGCGACAAAGTGGGCGGGCAATTGGAAACAAAAAAGCGATCAATGGTGGCTGGACGCCAACACCGATCAGGCGCGCGTGGATGCCATGCTGTCCGCCACGCTGCTCAAGCTCACCAGCGCCACCAACGGCGAGCAGGCCTGGCAGGCAATTTTCGAGTATTACAACCAGAACTCCCGCGGCATGGCCCAGCGCGGCTATCAGCCGGGTGAAGTCGTGGCCGTCAAAATCAATTTGAACAACAGCGAGGATGGCGTGAAAGCCGACAATTACACCGATGCCTCGCCACAGATGGTTCTGGCGATGATCCGCCAGCTCGTTAATCAGGCGCACGTGCGGCCACAGGACATCATCGTGTATGACGTTCGCCGCTTCATCCCGCCGTACCTCCTCACGAAAGTGTGGAGCGAGTTCAAGGATGTCCGTTTCATTCAGGCCTCGCCGCCAAAGGCAAGCCAGCCCAAGAATCCCGGCTACGGCGATTATCATGGCTTGGAGACGCCGGATTGGGTGGAGGGAGTGGTCTATTCCAACGGCAAATACAAGGACGCCAAGCTGATTCCCAAACAAATTTTCGACGCCACTTACCTCGTCAATCTGGCGCTGCTCAAGGCGCATTCCTATCCTTACAACAACATGGAGGATGGCGATGCCGGCCAGACTGCCATTTCCATGTGCGGAAAGAATCACTTCGGCTCGATCAAGGCGCCGTGGGAATTGCACGCGATAATCAATCCGGATCAGGAGGCGGTCAAAAACGCCTATTCGCCCTTCGTGGACATGGCGGCCTCGCCCCATCTCGGCGCGAAGACGATTCTTTTTGTGCTCGATGGACTTTACAGCGGACGCAAGTGGCGCACGTATCCGGTGCATTTTCCCAACCCGCCATTCAACAACCGCGTCGAGCCTTACGAAAATCCGGACTGGCCGGCGAGCGTGCTGGCCTCGATGGACGGCGTGGCGCTGGATTCCGTGGGGCTGGATATTCTGTTCGCGCAAACCAAAAATAACAACGACACGAACGGCCATACGCGCATTCTGCTCCGCGCCAACGCCGGCGATTATCTCTTTGAAATGGCGCAACCGGATCACGCGCCGTCGGGCACGGTTTACAAACAGGACGGCAAAGTGGTCACCAGTCTTGGCGTCCATGAACGCTGGGACAGCGACGCGACCAAACAATACTCGCGCAATCTCGATCCGGCCAAAGGCAAGGGCATCGAGTTGATTTACCTGCCGATGGGCGCGGCAACGGATGCATCGGCTGCATCGCAAATCCCGTCGGTTTTGCCCGGCAAAGGCCTGGCCGAACACGATTTCTTTTATGCGGGCGAGGGAAAGACGGAGCGGATGTTCATTGTGCGCGACGGCAAGGTGGCCTGGTCTTATGTTCATCCAAGCAAAGGTGAAATCAGCGACGCCGTGCTGGAACCGAACGGCAATATTCTTTTCGCGCACCAGTTTGGCGTCACCGAAGTCAACGCGGACAAACAGGTCGTCTGGAATTACGATGCGCCGCCGAAAACCGAAATCCACACCGCGCAAACTTACGGCACGAACAGCGTGTGGTTCGTGCAGAACGGCGATCCGGCGAAGTTTGTCATCGTCAACAAAACCACGGGCGCGACCGAGCGTGAATTTGTGTTGCCCGTAAAAAATCCCAAGGGCACCCACGGCCATTTCCGCCATGCGCGGATGACGGATGCCGGCACGCTGCTGGTGGCGCACATGGATTTGGGCAAGGCCGCCGAGTATGATTTGAATGGCAAGGAACTTTGGTCGCTGGACGTGCCGGGCATCTGGTCGGCCATACCGCTCAAAAACGGGAACGTTCTTGTGGTGAGCAATCGCGGATTTGTGCATGAGGTCAACCGCGCCGGCGAGACGGTCTGGGAATGGACGCCCGCCGATGCGCCGGAATACAAGATGTCCAGCCTGCAACTCGCCGTGCGTTTGCCGAATGGAAATACCATCATCAACAACTGGTTCAACGAGTGGTCGGGCAGGGTGGATCCGGCCAATGCGCCCATCCAGGCCATCGAAGTGACGCCGGACAAAAAAGTCGTCTGGGCCTTGCGTTCCTGGACGCCGCCCGCCGACCTCGGTCCGGCCACGACACTGCAAATTCTGTCCCGGCCTTAGCAGCCGGCCACGGGTTGGCCTTGAACTGGAACCTGCGGCCCAACGAATGGGCGGCGACAAATGGATTTTAGCTTGCAGGTCTTGATGGCCAAAGCGTAGGTTTCAACTCGATGAAACGATTTGTAAGCGTTATCTCCAAGTACATCACCGGTCTGCGTTCCGGCCTGCGTGCGACCCGCGCCGCCGCACCGAAAGGCGTCGCGGTTCCTGGCAGATTTCAAGAATACATGGCCGGCGCCGAGCAGGGGAATGCCGAGGCTCAATTCAATCTGGGCTTTTGCTACGATGATGGCCGGGGTGTGGAGAAGGATTATTCCCAGGCGGTGAAGTGGTATCGCAAGGCCGCCGAACAGAATTACGCCCCGGCTCAATTCAATCTGGCCTACTGCTACGCCAATGGCCAGGGCGTCAGGAAGGATAAAGGGGAGGCGGCGAAATGGTATCGCAAGGCCGCCGAACAGAATTACACCCCGGCTCTGTCCAATCTGGGCTGGTGCTACGACAATGGCTGCGGCGTGGCGAAGGATTATGTTGAGGCGGTGAAATGGTATCGCAAGGCCGCCGAGCAGGGTCACGCCGAGGCTCAATTAAATCTGGGCTGCTGTTATGCCAACGGCCAGGGTGTGGGAAAGGATATTGTGGAGGCGTATGCGTGGTTTAGCATGGCGGCAAAGGCGGATTCAGATGCAGCCGAGAGCCGAAATCTTCTGCGGAAAGGGTTGACTCCTCAACAATTCATAGACGCTCAAAAGCGGATGAAAGAGTTGCGCTGGCAAGTCGCGGCCAAGTCCAAACCTGCCACTCCCTGAACATCGGGACCGCATTTCCCAGCGGCATGTCAAACTGTGCCACTGTTAATCACGGCACCACCGCCCGGTAGAATCGGTTGGATGAATTCGTCGCCGCCGGGTCGAGGAATGTGATTGTGGAATTGGTGCCGACAAAATTGGTCAGCGTGGTCCAGCTGGTCAGGTCCGTCGAAATCTGGATGTGCCCATTCAAGCCGGTTGACAATTGCAGGCTGAAGACCAGCCCGTTCGATTTCAGCGGGAACGCGTTGGTGAAGGCCAGTTGCAGCTTGAACGTG
The DNA here is from genome assembly GCA_963820205.1 of uncultured Verrucomicrobiae bacterium. Taxonomy (GTDB): domain Bacteria; phylum Verrucomicrobiota; class Verrucomicrobiia; order Limisphaerales; family UBA11358; genus UBA11358. The sequence goes on along the minus strand of CAWFZJ010000066.1, from coordinate 49,832 downwards.
TTGCTCGAAACCACGCTCAAGCTGTTGGTCGTTGAAAGGTTCCCGCCCAAATCCATCGCATACGCCTTCACGGTGTTGGTGCCGGCAATCAGTTGCAGCGTGGTGGTCCAGTTCGTCCAGCCATTCGTGGTTGTGGTTGGGTTCCAAGCCCCGTTGTTAAGCTGATACCAGACACCAGCCACACCCCAATTGTCTCTGGCGGTGCCAATGACGGTCGCCAAGGCATTGGTCATGTGCTGGCCGGCCGTGGGTGCGGTAATGGTGTTAGTTGGTTTGGTTACATCCAGAAAATTCACCAGCAAGGTCAGGTTGGAGGCCATCATGAAGGTCAGGTTCGTTTTGGTCGTGGTGGCGCCGCCGATCCAGTTGGTCGAAGCTACCCAGTTGGCAAACGTAAATCCACTTGCCGGCGCGGACGTAATGCTGTAGTTGCGTCCAATTTCCAGCCAGGCGTTGCTGTAATTGGGCGAAATCGTCCCCAGACCGCTGGCGCGAATTTGCAATTGATTGGTCGCCACGAATTGGAAGCTCACACTGTTGGTCGTGGAAACATTGCCGCTGGTGTCCACCGCATAAGCGGCCACGGTGTTGGTTCCCGGAGCCAAATTCACTGCCGCCGTCCAGTTGGTCCAAACGTTGGCCGAGGCTGCGTTGCTCCAGGCTCCGCCATTGAGCTGGCAAACCACATTGCTCACCTGCCAGTTGTCCGAAGCCGTCCCTTTGACGGTGAATACGGCGTTGCTCACCCGTTGACCCGACGCCAGATTGGTGATGCTCACGGCCGGCTTGTTCGTGTCCACAAAGTTTGCCTGCAAGGTCAGGTTTGACGCCATCATGAACGTAAGATTTGTCTTGCTCGTTGTCGTGCCGCCGATCCAGCTCGTCGAGACCACCCAGTTGGAGAACACAAAACCGCTGGCGGGCGTGGAGGTGATGCTGTAGATGCGTCCAATTTCCAGCCAGGCGTTGCTATAATTGGGCGAAATCGTCCCCAGACCGCTGGCGCGAATTTGCAATTGATTGGTCGCCACGAATTGGAAGCTCACACTGTTGGTCTTGGAAAATAAGCCGATGGTGTCCACCGCGTAAGCGGTAACGGTGTTGGTTCCCGGAATCAAATTTACTGCCGCCGTCCAGTTGGTCCAAACGTTGGCCGTGGCCGCGTTGCTCCATGCCCCGCCATTGACCTGGCATACCACGTTGCTCACCCGCAAGTTGTCCCGGGCGGTGCCGGTCACGGTGAACACCGCGTTGCTCCAGCGCTGGCCGGAAACCGGCGCGGTAATGGTCAGTGTGGGGTTCGTCACGACGATAAAGTTGGCTGTGAAGGTCAGGTTCGAGGCCATCACAAAGAGCAGCGTCGCTCCGTTGGTGGTGCTGCTGCCCGTCCAGCCCGTGAAACCATAGCCTGCCGAAGCCGTCGCCGTCATCGCGTAGCTTTGACCGAGCTGCAACCAGGCCCCGTTATAGTTGGGGCTGACGGTTCCGTGTCCGTTGGTCTGCACCGTCAACACCGTGTACAACACACAATCCAGGCTCACCTGGTTGGTCAGCGAAAAGTTCCCGTTCGTGTCCACCGCATAGGCCGCAATCGTGTTTGTTCCCAAAGTCAAATTTACTGGCGCCGACCAGGTGGTCCAATTATTGGCCGTGGTTGCCGGCGTCCAACCTGAACTGTTCAAAGTATAAAACACATTGGTAACCGCCACCGTGTCAGCCGCGGTTCCGGTGATGGTGTAACTGGCGTTGCTCACCAGCAGCCCCGCCGTGGGGGCGGTGATGGCGAGAATGGGGCCGCCGGTCAACTCCACGATTGGAAGCGTGGTATTGGTGGAGAAGACAGCCCAGCCCGTGGTGAGCGGCAAGTAATAGCCGGTCGCATTGGCGTCACCGTCGAACACATACGAACCACCAAGACTGGGGGCGTTGCCTTGGAAATAGACGTTGATCAGGCTGGTGCAGTAATAGAACGCCCCGTCCCCGAGGTTGGTGACGCTGTTGGGGATCGTGATGCTGGTCAGGTTGGTGCAGGAATAGACCGCCCAAGCCCCGATGCTGGTGACGTTGGTGGAAATCGTGTAGCTGCCACCACTCTTGCCACCCGGGTATTCGACGAGCGTGTTCGTGCTCTTGTTGAACAAGACCCCAGCCACACTGCTATAGGCAGGATTGAGTGCACCCACTGTTATCGCCGTCAGGCTGGTATTTGCGAACGCCACTTCCCCGATGTTGGTGACACTATTGGGGATCGTGATGTTGGTCAGGCTGGTGCAGGAATAGAACGCCGCTTCACCGATGCTGGTGACGTTGGTGCCGAGCGTGACGTTGGTCAGGCTGGTGCAGTCATCGAACGCATAGTTCCCGATGGTGGTGACACTGTTGGGGATGGTGGTGCTACGCAGGCTGGTGCAATCATCGAACGCATAATCCCCGATGTTAGTGACGCTGTTGGGGATCGTGACGCTGGCCAGGCTGATGCACTCATAAAACACATAGGTCTTGAGACTGGTGACGTTGGTGCTGATCGTGACGTTGGTCAGGCCGAGGCAGTATTCGAAAGCATATTCCCCGATGGTGACGACGCTGTTGGGGATGGTGATGCTGCGCAGACTGGCGCAGGAATAGAACGCCTCGATCCCGATACCGATGACGTTGGTGCCGATCGTGACGTTAGTCAGGCTGTTGCACTCGTAGAACGCCCCATCCCCGAGGCTGGTCACGCTGTTGGGGATGGTGACGCGGGTCAGGCCGGTATCTGCGAACGCCCCGTTCCCGAGGCTGGTGACGTTGGTGCCCATCGTGACGCTGGTCAGGCTGGTGCAGTAATAAAACGCTGATTCCCCGATGCTGATGACGCTGTTGGGGATCGTAACGCTGGTCAGGCTGGCGCAGTAACTGAACGCATCGAATCCGATGCTGGTGACGTTGGTGCCGATAACGACGTTGGTCAGGCTGGTGCAGTAATAAAACGCCCCGTTCCCGAGGCTGGTGACGCGGTTGGGGATGGTGACGCGGGTCAGGCTGGTGCCTGCGAACGCCCCGTCCCCAATACTGGTGACGTTGGTCCCCATCGTGACGCGGGTCAGGCTGAAGCACTCCAAAAACGCAGAGTCCCCGATGTTGGTGACGCTGTTGGGGATCGTGATGCTGATCAGGTTGGTGCAGTTTTGGAACGTGTCATTTCCAATGTTGGTGACGCTGTTGCCGATCGTGACGTTGGTCAGGCTGGTGCAGTAATAGAACGCCCAGTCCCCGATGTTGATGACGGTGTTGGAAATCGTGTAGCTGCCACCGCCCTTGCCCCCCGGGTATTCGATGAGCGTGTTCGTGCTCTTGTCGAACAAGACCCCGGCCACACTGCTATAGGCGGGATTGCTTGCAGCCACGGTTATGGCAGGCAGGCTGGTGCAGAAACCGAATGCTCCCACCCCGATGTTGGTGACGCTGTTGCCGATCGCGGCGCTGGTCAGACTGGTGCAGGTATAGAATGCCCATTCTCCGATGCTGGTGACGCTGTCGGGAATCGTGACATTGGTTAGGCTGGTGCAGTCCTCGAACACATAGTTCCCGATGTTGGTGATGCTGGTGGGGATGGTGATACTGGTCAGATTGGTGCAGGAATAAAACGCCCCGTCCCCGAGGCTGGTGACCGGCAGGCCATTGGTCGTGCTGGGGATGATTACCACCGTGTCGGTTCCGGTGTATGCGGTAATGGTGATGGCGCCGTCATTGGTGGTATAATCGAATTGGGCTTGCACCACAGCGGGCAGCGCCAGCAACAGCAGCAGCGGCAGCAGCCTCGCGGCACAGGCGGTACTTAAACGCATGGTCACCGTGTTCGGGTTGGCGGTTTTCGCAATCGAGCTTGCAACTTTCATTTTGTGGCCTTTTCTGAACAGTGCCTTATAACTGGCAGGGAATTGTTTTTTGCCGCGCCGCTCGTTCCGCGCCCCTACGGCGGCTGGGTTTCGTTAAAACAGTCACAGGATATGTAACTTCTCAGGCATTATAATGTCTGTCAACCAGCAAATATTGGTATTTTGTCGCAACGTGTTTTGGTTGGTGGTGGCGAGGGGGTCGCCGCCACGTTGGGTTATCTTCCCGTCGTGACAGTCCGCGCCGGGTGGTTTAGCCTTTGGCCATGCAGCAAACGACGTTGACGCTTGGCCACTCGCCAGACCCCGACGACGCCTTCATGTTTTACGCGCTGGCGAGGGATTTAATCCCGACGCACGGCTACCGTTTCCAACACGTTTTGCAGGATATCCAGACGCTGAACGAGCGCGCAACCCGCGGCGAACTCGACGTCACCGCCGTCAGCATCCACGCCTATGCCCGCGTGAGCGACCAATACGCGCTGCTGCCCAGCGGTGCGAGCATGGGCGATGGATATGGCCCGATGCTGGTGGCCAGACGGAAATTTTCCAAGGCTGAAATTGCCCGGAAGAAAATCGCCGTGCCCGGCACCATGACCAGCGCGTTTCTGGCGCTGCAATTGTGGCTCGCTGATGAACTGCCGCGAAGCGCCAAAAAAACTTCGGACTTCGGATTTCGGATTTCGGACTTCAACTGCATTGCGGTGCCTTTTGATCAGATTTTCCAGGCCATCCGCTCCGGCGCGGCGGATGTGGGTCTCATCATTCACGAAGGCCAGTTGACGTATCAAAACGAAGGCCTGGTGGTTTGCGAAGATTTGGGCGTTTGGTGGAACCGCGAAAACGACGGCCTGCCGCTGCCGCTCGGCGGCAATGTGATTCACAAAAAATTCGATTTGGCGGCGCGCCGGGAAATTTCCGAAATCCTAACCGCGAGCATCCAGTTCAGTCTCGATCATCGTGCCGAGGCGGTGCAGCATGCGTTGCAATACGCGCGTGACATGGGACGTGATCTCGCCGACAAATTTGTCGGGATGTATGTGAACCACTGGACGTTGGATTACGGCGAGCGGGGCAGGGAAGCCATCCGCCGTTTTCTTGGCCGGGCCTTTGAGCGCGGCCTGATTCCGCACCGGCAGGAACTGGAATTTGTGGTGTGAGAAACCGGAGCTGGAGTTCAAGCTTCAGCCTGTCGGGAAACAAACCAACGTTTGAACTCCAACTTCGGACGCGCGGACAAGCTGTCCGCGCTCTTTTGAACCATTGACGTGACTGAACGGATGACATCGGAAAATTTTGAACCCGCCGGCAAAACCAGCGGGTTCGCCCGGCCAGCGGTTCTTTGCCTGTTGCTGGTGGCGGTGACGCTGGCGGTTTATTGGCCGGCTGTTCATTGTGATTTTCTGAATCTTGATGACACGTACTATTTCACGGCCAACCCCCATGTCCAAACCGGACTGAAACCGGCGAACATCATCTGGGCCTTCACCACGAGATACGCGAGCAACTGGCATCCGCTGACGTGGCTGTCCCTGATGCTGGACGCGGAATTATTTGGCAAAGGACCCGCCGGGCCGCATTTCACAAATCTTTTGTTTCATCTGGCCAACGCGGTTCTGCTTTTCCTGCTGCTCCGGCGTTTGACGGCGGCAATCTGGCGCAGCGCAATGGTCGCGGCGCTGTTTGCCCTGCATCCGTTGCACGTGGAATCCGTGGCGTGGATTGCGGAACGCAAGGATGTTCTGAACACGTTTTTCGGACTATTGTCATTGTTGGCTTATGCGCGCCATGCACGTCGGGGAACCATCCCCTCACGTTTCACGTTTCACGTTTCACGTTGCTACTGGCTGGCATTGTTGTTTTTCGCGCTCGGTCTGATGAGCAAGCCGATGCTGGTGACACTGCCGTTGGTCATGTTGTTGCTCGACTGGTGGCCGCTTGGGAGACTGTCGAGGGTCGAGGGTCGAGGGTCGAGGGTCCGACAATTGGTGTTGGAAAAGATGCCGTTCTTTCTGCTCAGCGCCGCTTCCTGTGTCGTGACGTTTATCGCGCAGCAAAAAGGCGGTGCAATCACCGCGTTGACAAGAATTTCCCTGTCGCAACGGCTTGACAATGCCTTTGTCTCCTACGCCCGGTATCTCGGCAAGACCTTCTGGCCGGTCAACCTCGCCGTTCTTTATCCGCATCCGATTCATTGGGACGGCTGGTTGGTCGTTTTTTCGCTGCTGCTGGTCACCGGGCTCTCCGTGGCGGCTGTGGGGTTCGGACGCAAACATCCTTATGTGCCGGTGGGCTGGTATTGGTTTGTTGGCACATTGGTTCCGGTCATCGGGTTGGTTCAGGTTGGCATCCAGTCCATGGCGGATCGTTACACTTATGTGCCGCTCATTGGCCTGTTCCTGGTGGTGGTTTGGGGGGTTGATGAAGCCAGGGTGAAACGGCGGCTGCCGGAATCGTTGGTTTTATTCCTGGCAGGAGCGGCTCTTTTGGCCAGTGCCTGGGTGACCAGAAGCCAGTTGAGTCATTGGCGGAACAGTGAAACGCTTTTTCGTCACGCGCTGGCCGTGACGGAGAATAATTATCTCGCCTACAACAACCTCGGCACCTGTCTTTCGGAAAAGGGACAACTGGCCAAAGCCATGGACTGTTTCCAGAAGTCGCTGCAAATCAAACCCGACAATGCCGACGCGCTTTGCAACATGGGCAACGCCATGACCCGGTCCGGCCAGTGGAATGAAGCCGTGGATTATTATCAACGCGCCTTGCAAATCAATCCGGATCAGGCCGATGTCCTGAGCAATCTGGGCATGGTGCAGGTCAACCAGAAACAATATGCCGGGGCCTTGGCGAATTTTGAGAAGGCGTTGCAGGTGAACCCGGATTCCCCCAGCGCCCACAACAATCTCGCCACCGTTTTGTTTATTGAGCGCCGATTTGACGAAGCCGCGCGGCATTTCCGCGAAGCCCTCCGTCTCCAGCCCGACAACCCGCAAATTTACAGCAACCTCGGCGACACCCTCTTGCAACTGGGGCAAACCGCGGAAGCCGTGGAATACTATCAGGCGGCGTTGCGGCTCAAGCCCGACGACCAGAAAATCAAGGCGAAGCTTCAGGCGCTGGGCGCACCCGTCTCAAATTGAAATCCGAACCGCGCCGTCTTGGCCCAGCACGGCGGCCAGATTGAAAACATCCTGCTGCAGGCAAAACGCAACGTCATCGCGCAGTTCAGGAATGGCCAGCAATCGCCGCGCGTTTTCCGACTCCGAAACAACTTCGAGCAGGTTGGACTTCGCCTTCCGCCAGGCGTTGCGGGCGGTTTCGACTGAAGCCGATAATTCGAGGGCATCTTTTGGGTGGGGCGAGCGTCCTCGCGAGCCGGAGTGTTTCTGTTCCCCTTTCGGCTCGCCAGTAGTCTCGCCCAATCGAATCAACAACTCACACAACGCGCCCGCCGCCAGCACGTCTTCGTCGGCCCTGTTTTCGCGCGTGCCGGCGCACACGAGCAGGATTTGGGCGGGCTGAAGCTGCCGGACGAATTGGGCGGTGGCGGTGAGATTCAAGAACGAGGCGGCCAAAACCGTTTGCGCGCCCGCGCAGGCGCGCAATGCGCGGGTGCCGTTGGTTGTCGTCGAAACAATCGTTTTGCCCGCAACCATTTCCGGCGTGTATTCGCGCGGCGAATTGCCGAGATCAAAATCGCCGCCGCCGGTTTGATTGGCGCGAATTTTCACGCCATCCCGTTCGCCGCCGAGGAGGACGCCGGGCTGTTTTTGGCGAAGGGCCAGCGCCTCGGAAATTTCACCGACCGGAATCACGGCCTCCGCCCCGTTGTGCAACGCGGTGACAAACGTGCTTGTGGCGCGCAGCACGTCAAACACGACGCACGCGGTGTTCCGCAAATCCCGCCCGGCCAGTGCGGGCAGTTCCGCTGGCGAAAGAATGGCATCAATTTTCATTTTATGTCGGCAAAGGACACGAAAGCGGAGAAGAAGTTTTGAATCTAATGCAAAGATCAGCGATGGGAGCCAGTTGTTGATGGCGTTCGATTTGTCTCCTGAGCTGAAAAGCTAGCTTCCGTTTGCTGCACCGTCTGGTTAGAACCTACTTTTTTGAGTTTCGATTTCAGTTCCGCAATGCGCTCCTTGGTATGTTTGACCAATTTGTAGTGCAAATCGCCGTATACTTTCGGATGCGAATCCAAGTAGTGCAACCAGTCCTCAATTGGCTGCAAACCTCTACTGTCTCCTAGTCGAACTAAAGCCCCACAAGCATATGAGGGGACGTTGCCGCCTCCGCTGCTGTCTTCATCTCTGTCCTGAAGGGCGGAAATAAGAGACGGCAATACCCAATCTGGATTCGCAGCATAAGGCAGAACGAGCGTGACTCTACACTTAATACTCCAATCGGAATCCGACTTGAGATGGGGTATGAGTAGCGCCACCTCATCTTTGCTCAGAGGTCGTTTCTCTCCCATCTCCAGCATCTCCGTTATTGCCGCTACGCGATTGCCAGAGTTTGTTGATGAAAGTTTTTGACGCAACTCATCGAAGTTTTGATCCGTTGCCAAGCTCGCGTGTGGAACTGAAAACACAAGCAAAGCTCCCAAAAATTCTGCAAGTAGTAATGTTTTCATATTGGCTCGAACATTGTTATTATGCCGCAGAGCATGCACGACGCTGTGCATGGCGGACTTTCCCATCTATAGCCTTCATCGTGGGCTTATGAAAGCTGACCGGCCAGTTTCCATCAAGGAAAAGCGGTAATGGTTCGTTTGATATTTGGTGGTCAAAGTTCATTCGGAAATCTCGCAGGCCCCCCCGCCAAAGCGCCAGAGGGCTGGCGCACTCCACGACGCTTCGCGCACGCGGTCTTCGCCTGACACCGCTTTTCGACTGCGGATAGAACTTCCAAAAATTGGTCGCGGCTCCGTAGCGTCATGCCTTTGCGTTAAAACCGTTCGTTGTTCAACACACAAGGACCAGCACCGGATTGATTCACCACGAAACACACGAATTGCACGAAAGCAGAACCGTTGATTCTTTCTGCATTCCTTCGTGTGGTTCTATTTCGGGGTTGATACCCCCGCCTCTTTCATTGATTAACTCCGCCGCTCGAATAAAGTATGCGGGTGAAATCCAAAGGCACAGTTTATCTCGTGGGCGCCGGACCGGGCGACGCGGGCCTGCTCACGTTGCGCGGCGCGGAATTGCTCCGGCGCGCCGACGTGGTGCTTTACGATGCGCTCGTAAATCCCGACCTGCTCCGGCTGGCGCCGCCGTCCGCCGAACTCATCGCGCGCGGCAAAAACATGACGATGCCGCAGGAGGAAATCACCGCGTTGCTCATCGCCCGGGCGCGCGAGGGCAAATGCGTCGTGCGGCTCAAGGGCGGCGATCCCTACATTTTCGGGCGGGGCGGCGAGGAGGCCGAGGCGCTCGCGGCGGCGAAAATCCCATTTGAAGTTGTGCCCGGCGTTTCGTCCGTCATCGCCGCGCCGAATTACGCGGGCATTCCGCTCACCCATCGCGCGCATTGCTCCAGCTTCACCGTTTTTACCGGCCATGAAGACCCCGATGATGCCGAAACGGCTTTGCGTCATGACCAGATCGCCAAAATCCCCGGCACCAAAATCGTGCTCATGGGCACCGAGAAGCTGTCCGTCTGGACCCAATCGCTCATCGCGCACGGGATGTCGCCGGACACGCCCGTGGCCATGGTTCGCTGGGGCACGACGGGCCGGCAGCAAACCGTCACCGGCACACTGGCAACCATCGCCGGCCTGGCCGCGGAAAAAAAACTGTCGCCGCCGGTGCTGACCATCCTCGGCGACGTGGTGAAATTGCGCGGGAAATTGAACTGGTTCGAGCGGCGGCCGTTGTTTGGCCGGCGCATCGTCGTGACGCGGCGTTCGGAACAGGCGGGCAGTTTCGCGCAACGTTTGACGGAACTGGGCGCGGACGTGCTGGAAGTGCCGGCCATCAAAATCGCGCCACCGAAGGAAACCGACGCCATCGTGGATGCGCTGCTGGGCTTGAATGCCTACGACTGGCTGGTGTTCACGAGCGTGAACGGGGTGACGGCGTTTTTCGACATCTTTTTCCGCCGCTTCCAGGATTTGCGCGACATCGGCGGCGTGCGCATCGCGGCGGTTGGCCCGGCCACGGCGGCGAAATTGCGCGAACTGCATCTCCAGGTGGATCTGACGCCGGATGAATTTACCGGAAAGAAAATCGCCGCGGCCTTTGCGAAATTCCAGAGCATTGAGAATCTGAAAATGTGTCTGCTGCGCGCCGAGGTGGCGAACCCCGATCTGCCGAAGGCGCTGGAAGACCTCGGCGCCATCGTGGACGACATCGCGATCTACAAAACCGTGGCCGAAACCGAAGACCCGACCGGCGCGGGGGCAACGCTGCTCGAAAGCGGCGCGGATTGGATCACCTTCACGAGCGGCTCGACCGTCGAACATTTTCACGAGCGTTTTGATTTGCCGAAGCTGCTGAAGAAATTCCCGCAAACGAAACTGGCGTCCATCGGCCCGGAAACCAGCAAAGCCATCCGCGCCCTGGGGCTGGAACCCGCGCTCGAAGCGAAGGAGCACACAACCGAAGGCTTGATTGCCGCGCTGCTGAAGGCGATTTGAAGCATGAACATTTTTGCGCTTCCGGTTGTCTATTTTTTTGAATTTTCTGAATGATTTTGGAGAAATGGAACGTTTGTTAAGGAACACATTTTGGCCCGGCTTGGTTTTGGCCGCGTTGTGCCTGGGCGGCGCGCGGCTGGACGCCGCCACGTTCACGGCGTCACTCGACCGTGACACCATTGCGCTGGGCGAAACAGCGACGCTGTCGCTGACGTTTGAAGGACGGGTCGCCACAGGAATGTCCCGATGCCGCCGAATGTTCGCCGGCTTGCAAATCGCCTGAATGTCGGGCCACTCGCAGCCAATTTCAGCTTCGTCAATGGCGAAACCAAATCCACGGTTACTGTAATTTCACGCTGAACGCCACGGAAAACCGGCGAATTTCATCATTCCCGGGCTGGTTGCCGACATTGGCGGGCTTCAGCTGACCAACCAGCCGCTCAAATTGAAGGTGACGGCACCGAATGCGCCGCCACCGGAAGCCGTCAACTCCGGTTCCGAAGTCGCTTTCATGAGGCTTGCGCTGCCGGAAAAGGAGGTTTACCCCGGTGAAGTGCTGGCTGCGCGGCTGGACATCTATCTGCGCGACGATGTGCAAAATTTCGGCGATTTCCAGTTTACCGGCACGCCCGCCGATGGGTTGACCGTTGGCAAAATGGCTCAAGGCTCCAGGCAACGGGTACAAATTGGCAACCGCGTTTACACGGATGTCCCGCTTGAAATCGCCCTCACGGCGAACAAATCCGGCGCGATCAGTATCGGACCATTTACGGCCCGCGCGGTGATCGAGCTGCCCTCGTCGAACCAGGGCGGCGACCCGTTTTTCCGGCACTTCTTCAACCCCGGCGAACAAAGACAAGTCACGCTCGCCACGGATACCCTGAACATGGAATCGCTGCCGCTGCCCGCCGAAGGCGCGCCGCCGAATTTCAACGGCGCGGTCGGCGATTACACCATGAACGTCACCGCCGGGCCGACCAATGTGTGCCGTCGGTGATCCCATCACCGTGCGCGTCCAAATTTCCGGCCACGGCGCACTCGATGCGCTCACGTTGCCCGACCAGCCCGCCTGGCGCGATTTCAAGGCTTATCCGCCCACGCAGAACCTCAAAACAACGGACCAGCTCGGGATTGAAGGCATGAAAACCTTCGAGCAAATCGTCACGCCGCAAAACACTGACGTACATGAATTGCCGGCATTTTCATTCAGTTTTTTTGATCCTGGCGCAAAAACCTACCGCACGCTCACGCAGCCGCCCGTGCAACTGGCCGTGCATTCCGCCGGCACGACGCCCGCGCCGGTGATCGCCGCCACAAAATCCGCCAACTCGCCGACTCCGCCGCCACAGGACATTCTGCCCATCAAAGAGCAATTCGGTGTGCTCGCGCCGGCCGGCCCGCCGCTGTTAACGCGCCCGGCGTTTCTGGCCGCACAAAGCCTGCCGTTGCTGGCGTGGCTCGCGGCTTTTGTGTGGCGCAAACGCACGGACAGCCTGGCGAACAATCCCCGGCTGCGCCGGCAGCGGCGCGTGGCCGGGCTGATTCAAAGCGGACTGAACGATTTGCGCCGGCTCGCGGCGGAAAACAACTCGGACGAATTTTTTGCAACGCTGTTCCGGCTGTTGCAGGAACAACTGGGCGAACGGCTGGATTGTCCCTCGTCGTCCATCACCGAAGCCGTGATTGATGAGCGCCTGATCTTGCTCGGCGCGCCGGAACCGGTTCTGGCCGGCCTGCGCGAATTGTTCCAGCTTTGCAACCAGGCGCGTTACGCGCCGCTGCGCACGAGCGGCGAACTGGCCGCGGTGATTCCGCAATTAGAAAACGCCATTCGCGAACTGCAAAAGGTGAACGCATGAAAATACGCCTGCATATTTTGCTGGCGGCCGTGGCCACTGCCTGGATATTCACGGGCAGCGCGATGGCCGCCGATATTTCGGCTGAATTCAACGCCGCGAACAAGCTTTATGCCGAGGGCAAATTCGCCGAAGCCGCCGGCACCTACGAAAAAATCCTCCGATTCGAGGCGATTTCCCCGGCGCTTTATTTCAATTACGGTAACGCGGAATTCAAGTCCGGCAACTTCGGGCGTGCGATTGCCGCGTATCGCCAGGCGGCGCAATTGACCCCGCGCGACGCGGAAGTGCGGGCGAATCTGGAATTCGCGCGCAACCAGGTTCAAGGCCCGACGCTCCGTGAAAGCCGGTGGGAAAACTGGCTCGGCCTGCTCACATTAAACGAGTGGACGGGGCTGGCGGCTGCCGCGCTTTGGCTGACGTTTGCAATGCTGGCGGCGATGCAAATTCGTCCGGCGCTTGAAACAGCGTTGCGCGGCTTTGTGTTCGGCGCGGTTGCTGTCACCCTTTCGTCGGGTGCGTGCCTCGGCGTGGAAGCCGCAATTCATTTTTCCAGGCAAACCGCCGTGGTCATCGCGCCGGATGCCACCACGCGCAGTGGGCCGTTTGACGAGGCGCAAAGCGCATTCACCGCCCACAACGGCGCGGAATTGGCGGTGCTGGACCAGCGCGACAACTGGCTGCAAGTGACCGACGGTTCCGGGAGAATCGGCTGGATCCAACGCAAGCAGGTGGAAACGTTGCCGGGCAGTTGAAGCAAAATGGCTCCAGAGGCAGGGCTCGAACCTGCAACATCACGGTTAACAGCCGCGCGCTCTACCATTGAGCTACTCTGGAATCCAAACGGAAATTTAATTTAACAAACCGACGAACCGCGCGTCAATCGGATTCGTTACGCGGTAGCGTACAATTCACCTTTCGGTGGGGCGAGCGTCCCCGCGAGCCGTAGCCTAGCGAAGGCTGATCCCCACGAGCCGTCATCGCCACGCTTTGCGCGCCAAGGCCGGCTTCGTCAGTAGCCTCGCCCCACCAAACTGTACCACCACCCGTCACGCGCGCTGGCAGTGCTGGCAATAAAACGTGCTCCGCGCAGCCTGTTTGATGCGTTTGATTAAACCGCCGCAATTCGGGCAGGGCCGCCCTGCACGGTCATAAACCCGCAATCGTTCCTCGTAAAAATCCATCACGCCCGGTGCCCGGCCAAAATAAAAAAGCCCGGCCGATCCGCCCCCGCCAAAGTTCAGCGGCACGGTGCTGCCGCACTCGATGGCCTCGCCCAACACTGCACGAATCGCCTGCCAAAGCTGCGCAACCCGTGACCGGCTCAACTTTCGCGCCGGCATTCGCGGCGAAATCCGCGCGCGGAACAGCGCCTCGCTGGCGTAAATGTTGCCGATGCCCGCCACCACGGTTTGATCCAGTAACTTGACCTTGATGGGCTGCCGCGACCGTTTCAGCGACTCCGCAAACGCCGCCGGACGAAAGTCATTGCCTAGCGGTTCCGGCCCCAATTTCCCGACCGCCGAAACGTCCAGCGTCAGCCGGCCAAAATAGCGCGTGTCCTCATAAATGAAATTTTCACCGCCCAAATCAAGCACCACCGCCGTGTGCCGGGGCAAAGGTTCGTTTTTCCGCGCCAGAAAAAACCTCCCGGTCATGCCCAAATGTCCAAGCAGCGTCAACGGCTTTTTCCGGCCCGGCACACGGAGTTGAAACAGAAGGTATTTGCCGCGCCGCGACAGGCCGGTGAATTTTGCGCCAAGCAAAGTCCGGCGGAATTGTTGCGGCGAAGTTGGCGCCAGCACTTTTGCGCGCCGCACGTTCACGCCACGAATGACTTTTCCGCAAATCAACGGGCGCAAATGGCGCGCGAGCACTTCTACTTCGGGGAGTTCAGGCATGGGCAAATCCCGGGCGGCTTTTCGTCACGGCGGTGGCTGGCCGCGACTGGCCTCTTTCGACAACAACACCAGCACCTCTGCATCGCTCGTCGCCAGAAATTTCCTGTAATATTGGCCGACCGCCACAAAGTCCGGGTCCGTGACCAGCGCCACCACCCCGTCAGCGACGCGGGCCAGCCGTTCGACCGCTCTGGTCGAAGCCACCGGCGTCGCCACAATGACGCGCCGCGCGCGTTGCCGTTCGGCGGAAAGCACCGCCGCCTCGGCTGTTGCCCCCGTCGCCAGTCCGTCGTCCACGAGCAACACGGTCTTGCCGTCCAGCACCGGCGCCCCGGCAAGGCGAAACTGCCGGCAGTAGGACTGCAGACGCGCAGTTTCCTCCGCAACCACTTCGTCCAGTTCTGAGCGTGCCACCGGAATTTCCGACAAAGACGATTCGTCGAAAATGACCACCCCCGCTTCAGCCAGCGCGCCAACGGCAAATTCGCGATGCCTTGGATGTCCGATTTTGCGAACGACCAACACTTCGAGCGGTCGCTCCAACAACCGTGCCACTTCCGCGGCAACCACGACCCCGCCGCGCGGCAACCCCAACACCAGGTCGGCTTGCACGTTTTGCTTACGCAAAAGCTCTCCCAAGCGACGCCCCGCGTCCTGGCGCGATGCGAATTTCATAAGACAGAAAACCGTAACGGATTAATGGATGATTGGATTAATGAATCATCATCCACCAATCCATCAATCCATCAATCCAATTGTCCGCCTCAGCCCGTCACCCGCGTACCCACGTTTTCACCCATGACCACGCGGCGCAAATTGTGCGGCTTGAAGAAATCGAAAACGATGATGGGCATTTTGTTGTCCATGCATAGCGAGAACGCCGTCGAATCCATCACCTTGAGCTGCCGTTGCAATGCGTCGAGATAGGTGATGTGTGAGAAGCGTTTCGCCTTCGGATTTTTCTTCGGGTCGGAATCATAAACACCGTCAACCTTGGTCGCCTTCAAAATGACTTCCGCGCCGATTTCATTGGCGCGCAAGGCGGCGGCGGTGTCGGTGGAAAAAAACGGATTGCCGGTCCCGCCGCCGAAGATGACCACGCGGCCCTTTTCCAGGTGCCGCACCGCGCGCCGGCGGATGAAAGGCTCGGCGACCTGGGCCATCGCGATGGCGCTTTGCACGCGCGTGGGCGAGCCGAGTTTTTCCAGCGCGTCCTGCAACGCCAGCGCGTTGATGATCGTGGCCAGCATCCCCATGTAGTCGCCGGTGGCGCGCTCGATGCCGTGTTCGCTGCCGGACAGGCCGCGAAAAATATTCCCGCCGCCAACCACCACGACCACCTGCACGCCGAGTTCGCGCACCTCGCGGATTTGCCCGGCCATGTGGCGCACCGCCTCGGAGCAAATGCCGACGCCGTTATCGCCACCCAGCGCCTCGCCGCTGAGCTTGAGCAGAATACGGGAAAATTTTGGTTTTTTAGCGGTCGTCATAAAACTGGAAGCGCGCGCGGCATCGCGGAAACTTTTAACATTCTGGCGGTGCAAGGTCAAATCAAAGCCGTCTGGACAAATTGAAAGTGAAAGTTCAGCATCGAAGAATGAAACTTCAAAAGTTTCACCCACAAGTGCTGCCTATATTGATTGTAATTGCGATCTGGGCTGCAGTTTGGCTTTTTTGGCATTTCTCCCCTGTTGCAACTAAAGCCGAAATCTTTCGCTCGAATATCTTTGGTAATTTTTATTCCACGCACAACCATTTGGGTAATTTGTTAAAAATTGGAATGACGCCTGACGAAGTGCATTCCATTCTGGGTGAGCCGGACATTAAACAAACTATGACAAATGGATTTCGGTGGAGCTATGGCGAAGTAGGGCCAACGGCTTCGGGGACTTGCGTTGTTGATTTTGCATTGAATGGAAAATCCGCTGGTTTATGTTTTTTTGTAAATGTTGAAAACACTGTTTTCTATCGAGAAAGTCCTCACTATGAATTTGGAAATCCAATAGATAACGGCAAATTCGATTTGGACTTCTGCCTTAATCGTTGTTGGGATGAATGGCACAAAAATAAACAGTGACGATTCATTTCCAAAGCAAAAAGGCATCCAAGATGGACGCCTTTTGAATGATTGGTTTCCAAGTTTTACACCGCGCTTTCGCCGACCTGGAACCGCACGAACCGGCGGATGGTGACTTCGTCGCCGAGCTGTTTGGCGATCTGCGCCACGTGTTCCTTGACGCTGATCTCGGAGTTCCGCTTCACGAAACCCTGGTCCACGAGACAGTAGGTCTGGAAAAACTTGTCCAGCACGCCGGTCAGGATTTTTTCCATGGCCTGCGCCGGTTTGCCCTTGAGCCGGTCGGATTGCGCGGCAATCTCGCGTTCCTTGGCAATTACTTCGGGCGAAACCTGCTCGCGCGAGACCGCGTACGGATGTCCCGCCGCAATTTGCAGCGTGATGTCCTTGACCAGTTGCTTGAATTCGTCCTTCGCCTCGGTTTCCGCCTTGCCCGCGCCCACCTCGACGAGCACGCCGACTTTTGCGCCGGTGTGAATGTAGCCGGCGATGAGTCCGTTGCCGTTGACCTCCATCCGCGCGTGCCGGGCGATTTTGATGTTCTCGCGAATTTTGGCAACCAGCGCCTCGCGTTCGGTTTCCAGGCTGGCCTTGGGATCGGCGGCCAGACGCTTCGCGGCTTCATCGCAAAACGCGCGGAACAGCTCGTTGCGCGCGACGAAATCCGACTCACTGTTCACTTCCAGGAGCACGCCAAGTTTTCCGCCGGGCGCAATGTATTGGGTGATGGCGCCTTCCTTCGCCTCGCGCGCGGATTTCACGGCGGCGGTGGCCTGGCCTTTTTTGCGCAAAATGTCCACGGCGGCCTTGAGGTCGCCCTTCGCCTCCGTCAGCGCCTTTTTGCAATCCATCATGCCCGCGTTCGTCATTTCACGAAGTTTGGCAACGTCAGCAGCAGTAATTTGAGACATATAAAAATGTTGGTTGAGGGTTGAGAGTTGAGGGCACGGGAAATTCTCCCGGCTCCCCCGGCAAATCAAACCGGCGATTGCGGAGCGGCCTCAACTGAAACCGCCGCCACTTGCACGGGTTCGGCGGGTGGCGCTTCCGCCGGTGCGGCTTCTTCCGCCGCCGCGCGGCGCGAACGTTTGGATTCAAACTCCGCCTGCGCCAGCGTGATGGTCTGGCCGACGGTGGCAAGAATCATGCGCACCGAGCGGATGGCGTCGTCGTTCGCGGCAATGGGAAAATCCACCAGGTCGGGATCGCAATTCGTATCCACGATGGCGATAAGCGGCACCTTGAGTTTGCGGGCTTCCGCGACGGCGTTGTGCTCGCGCTTGATGTCCACGACGAACATCGCGGCGGGAATCTTGTCCATCGCGCGGATGCCGTCGAAATACTTCTGAAGCCGCCCGGCCTCGCGGCGGATGACCGCCTGCTCCTGCTTGCCGTAATTGGCCAGTGTGCCGTCCGCGTCCATTTTTTCGATTTCCTTCAGCCGCTTGATGGACGATTTAATCGTGTTATAATTCGTCAACGTGCCGCCGAGCCAGCGTTCGGTGACAAAGAACTGGCCGCATTCCTTGGCGGTGTCCTTGACGCATTGCTGCGCCTGTTTTTTGGTGCCCACGAACACCACCTTGCCGCCCTTGCGGACGGTTTGGGACAAAAAGTCACACGCCGCTTCGAGCTGCACGAGCGTCTTGCTGAGGTCAATGATGTGAATGCCGTTGCGCGCGTCAAAGATGAACGGCTTCATCTTGGGGTTCCAACGCTTCGTCTGGTGTCCGAAATGGACGCCTGATTCCAACAATTCTTTTACACCGATGCTTAACACAATTTTCCTTTGGTTAAAAATTCGCCAAGGCGAACCATCCCGCGGAACACGGGATTGAGTTTGATGTTGTTATGGCCGCTCCACATTCACACGAGCGTGGAAATCAAGGCCGTTTTCCCCTGCCATCTGTCTCTTCAGCGTCTGGCAAAGGGCTGAAGAAAATAGCAAATTCGCCTGCAATGGCAATAGCATATTTTGCGGCATCAATGTCCGCATTACGTTGTTGCGCTGACTGGGTACACACAGTTTTTTCTTTCCAACCTTGGACCGCCGGTATAAATTATAGCGTTTGCAGGACAGCAAGAGCAATATTGGCCATGAAAACTATTTTTCTCGTCGAGGATGATCCGGTGGTGGTCAAGGTTTACGGCGCAAAGTTTGAGCGCGAAGGATTCGGCGTCGAGGCGGCGCCGGACGGCCTGATCGCCCTGAAAATGCTGGCCGCGGTGAAACCTGACGTCGTGGTGCTGGACCTGATGATGCCCAAACTCAATGGCGCTGATGTCCTCAAATTCATTCGTTCCACGCCCGCTTTGAAGGCGATTCCGGTGATCATCCTTACCAATGCCTACGTGACCATGACCAGCTTGGAGCAGCAAGCGGCGGCAATCGGCGCGGAAAGGGCCTTGTTAAAATCGAGTTGCACGCCCGGTCAATTGATTGAAGTGATCAACGAACTCCTCGGCGAAAAGGCGGGGGATCCGCCCCGGCGAAGCCGCTTGCCGCGCCGGCCCCGCCAATAAGGCGGCAGACCTGAATTCAGAAATCATCCTGCCAAAACCGTCCGCCCGCCAGTTGGCAGTGCGCCGTTGAAGGGTTCATTATGTCCCCGCCGGTGGGTCAATGGCGCCTTGACTCGTTGCAACCACAGTTTTTACTTTCCAACCCTTGACCGCCGGTTTACTGTACAGACGCCTCTGATGCAGAGAGAACAACATCGGCCATGAGAACTATATTCATCGTTGAGGATGACGCGGTGGTGGTCCATGTGTATCGCGCGAAGTTTGTGCGCGAAGGCTTCGGCGTCGAGGTGGCGGAAGATGGTTTGATGGCCGTGAGGATGCTGGCCGCGGTGAAACCAGACGTTGTGGTGTTGGACCTGATGCTGCCCAAACTCAGCGGGGTTGATGTCCTTAAATTCATCCGTTCCTCACCCGCCCTGAAGGATACTCCGGTAATCATCCTTTCCAACGCCCACATGAGCAGCCTGGCGCAGCAAGCGGCGACCATCGGCGCGGAAAGGGCTTTCCTGAAATCAAGTTGCACGCCCAGTCAACTGGTCGAAGAAATCAACGATCTCCTCGGCGGAAATTCGGCTGATTCCGACCCGTCGAAGCGGCTGGCCGTGCCGACCTTGCCAACAATACCGCCGGCCTGAATCCAATAATTGTCTTGCCAAAGCCGGCGGTCATGCTTCATTTTCCGACATGGCAGCCACGCGTAATTCCGGTTTCGATGATCCGTTCTACCAGCCGGCGGATCAATTTTTCCCCGCCAATAACAAGCTCGCCCTGACCTTCGACGACGTCACACTGGCGACGCTGTATTCGGAGATTCTTCCGCGCGACACACAGCTCGACACGCGGCTCGCGGAAAATTTGTGCCTCAACATCCCCGTCATTTCGTCCGACATGGACACCGTGACCGAATCGCGCATGGCCATTGCCATGGCGGCCAACGGCGGCCTTGGCCTCATCCATTACAACATGCCGGAGCGCCAGCAACTTTCCGAGGTCAGCCGCGTCAAAAATCACGTTCACGGCCTGATCCAGGAACCGATTACCGTCGCGCCCGGCCAGCTCATCGGAGACGTGCTGAAAATGATCGAGGAACGCAAGTTCGCGTTCGGCACCTTCCCGGTCGTGGATGAAAATGGCAAGCTGGTCGGTTTGCTTTCCGGCCACGTCGTCAAACCACGCTACGCCAAACGCAAGGTCGCCGACGCTCTCACGCCCCGCGCCCAGGTCCATACCATCCGCCAGAAGGAATTGGGCAAGGACCCGATTGCCCGCGCCGACAAATTCTTCACCGAGCATCTCGGCATCCACAAACTGCTCGTGGTGGACGACAAGGACAATTTGCGCGGCCTGTTCACGATGAGCGACATCGAGCGCATCGCGCAGGAACGCCGCGCGCAGTTCAAGCCCGCGCGGGACGCGAACTTTCATCTGGTCTGCGGCGCGGCGGTCTCGGCCACGCGCAACGCCTTCGGCGAACTGGACCGCGAACGCATTTTGAACCACGTCGGCGGACTGGTGGAACGCGGCGTGGATGTGATTGCTGTTTCCACCGCCCACGGTTTCAGCAAGGGCGTGGGCGACACCGTGCGCGTGTTGCGCGGCGCGTTCCCCAAATTGCCGCTCATCGCCGGCAACGTCACCAGCGCGGCGGGTGTGGAATATCTCGCCGATTGTGGCGCAAATGCCATCAAGGTCGGCCAGGGGCCGGGCTCCATCTGCACCACGCGCATCGTCGCGGGCGTCGGCATTCCGCAAATGACCGCGCTTTATGTTTGTTCGCGCGTCGCGGCCAGGAAAAAAGTTTCCATCCTCGCCGACGGCGGCATTGTGAAATCCGGCGACATTGTGAAGGCGCTGACGCTGTCGCAGGCGGTGATTTGCGGCGGAATTTTTGCCGGCTGCAACGAGGCGCCCGGCGAGGTCATTGAAATTGGCGGGAAACTTTACAAACAATATCGCGGCATGGGCAGTTTCGCGGCGATGAAGGCCGGCTCGGCGGCGCGTTACGGCCAGCCGGCGAACCCCACGCAAAAGGTCGCTGCCGAAGGCATCGAAGCGCTCAAGGAAGCGTGCGGCTCGGTGGACCGCGTGCTGGCGCAGCTCATCGGCGGCATCCAGAGCGGCATGGGTTATCTCGGCGCGGCGGACCTCGCGCAACTTCGGGAAAAGGCGCGTTACACCCGCGTCAGTCCCGCTGGCATGAAGGAAGCCGCCCCGCACGACGTGGTGGAATTGAAGACGGGAAGTTAAGTCAGAAAATCAGAATCCCGACAGGATTTAATCATACAGCCCAAGGTTGCGACGAAGGAGCCACCCTGGGTTTGCGTTCAAACAATATTTCAACCCCAACGGGGTTGGATCATCGCGGAAGATTCGGATGCAACCCCGATGGGGTTGGTTTCATTTTGGTTTGTCACCCAGCGTAGCCACGATTCCATCGTGTCAACGCTGGGCTGAATGATGAAATCCCTTTGGGATTTTCCTCCACGTGACAGGATAGAATTTTTGAAAGTGAACCGAAATGGACTTGCAGTCTATCCTCTTGGTTAGGCGGTTCACTCATAATTATCAATCTCGCGAAAAAAATAAATACCAATGCCTGCAACAATGACGCCGAATCCACTCAACGCCCACAAAAAATTATTGCCCCGGCGAAACTCGACCGGCGAACTGCCATGCAGGACCGAAACAAATGCGCCTCCTCTGCGCCCTGCATCAAGATGGGCGTGTTCATCATAGTAGAATGTCCTGCCAGTGATCTCGCCTGAGATTGCGACGTAGCCAAAAACTCCAGCCAATATAATCCCGCCAATTGCAAGCAAGAGGGCTAAAAATCTTTTTTTCATAGCCGCGCAGAAGCCGCCTGACAGATAATGGACGCCCCGTTGTGCAGTCTATCCATTTGCATGGCCGACAGTGTGTTTCACGGTTACGCTTCTGTCCAGCACGCTTTTGAAACTGCCGATGGACGAACATTCCATTACTCCAACACTCCACTTTTTTTAAAACACAATCGGCTCGTTCAGCTTGCCGCATTGGGCGCAGCGCGAGCGGTCCACGTCCGCGTCGTCGGTATAGACGTAGCCGCATTTCTGGCAGCGGAAAATCCGGTCCTCGGTGTGCGTTGGGCCGAAGCGTCGTCGGCGCAACTCGGAAAATAATTCCAAAACGCACAGCGCGCCGAGCGTCAAGGCCACGTAAATCACAATCAGCGCGGGAATGCTCATGCTACGGTGATGCGGCGGGCGCGTTCGTGTCGGGCGGCGGCACGGTGTGCCAGTTGAAAATCATCCGGCCAACGGTCAGGCGCGACGCCGGTGCGAAGCGCGCGGCGCGGGCGAGTTCGAGCGCGTGTTGATCGGCCTGGTCATACTGGTCGGCGGCGGCATAACCACTGTCGGGAGGAAGCAAAACGGCTGAAATCACATCGCCCGCCTCATTCACCAGCAACTGCACCTTGCTCGGCGCAATCACGTTCGCATACGGCCACGACGGCAAAATCATCGGGTCGAGCAATCGCCGTTGCGCGAGGTCGTCTTGAATTTGCAGCGTGGAAGTTGGCGCGAGCGCGGATTCAACCGGCAACACCGGCGCGCTGAGTTTGACCGGCGATTTCAATTGCAACTCAAGGCTCGCGAAACGATTGGTCAGCATGAATTGATTGAAAGCCAGTCCCAGTTCATTGGCGGACAAGGGCAGCCAGCGCGGCGTTTCAGTCCAACGAAACGACGGTGGTTTCAAAGCGGGCGCGGTCAGCCAGATGGCGGACGCAAAATCTTTCTGATGCGGCAGCGCAAAAAGCGTGGGGTCGTTCAACGCGAGCCATTCGCTGGAATTGTCCGCGAGTTTGAGCGTCGGAACGTTGGTCACCGCGCGCGGGACAATTTGTTTTCGCCCGCCGAAGACGAAAAGCAACAGGACATGCGCGGTGAAAATCAGCGCAATGAGCGTCAGCCACCGGTTGCGCGTCCAAGAACCTCCGCCTGGCGGTTCTCGCCTCGGCGGAGCCTCGTCGAAGCCCGGGTTGTCCCCGCCAGTTCGGGCGGACGCGGTTCGGCGGAAGCAGCGTTCATGGCGCGGCGGGCGCGGTGACGACGCGCGGAAGCGTGGCGAGGAGCGCGTTCGTGATGCCGGCATTGCGCGCCAGCAACGCCAGATGAATCAATTGGTCTTCCGTCACGGATTTGTCGGCGTGAATGACGAGCGTGAGCGGCGCGCGGGAAAACTTCACCGCGTTGCTCAAGCTGGAAGTCAATTGCGCTTCGCTGACAATGGAGTTCGTAGAAATAAAACCTTCCATCGGCATCAACGGCCACGGTCCACGGTTGGTTTGTCAACGCCGGGCAGATCACCCGCCGTCGGCGGTTGCAGTCGAAATCGAATTCCCTGCGTCGGCAAAAGCGCGCCCAGCATCAGAAAAATCACGAGCAGAAAAAGGACGGCCGCGAACGGCGCCATGTCAAACGAGCTGCGCAGCAGCCGGGAATTGCGGGGAAATTTCATGACGGTTTGCCGTTGCCGTTCTCAGTGACGATGTTGACGATTTCGGCGGCGGCGCGTTCCATGTCAAGGACGATTTTGTTGATGCGGTTGACGAGATAGTTGTAAGCGGCGTGAGCGGGAATGGCCACGGCGATGCCCGCCGCCGCGCAGATGAGCGCGTGCCAGATGCCGTCGGCAAGCGAATGTTCGCCGCTGATGTGCGCGTAAAGGCCGTCCGACTGCAATTGCCTGAACATATCCATGAAACCGAGGATGGTGCCGAGCAAACCCAGCAGCGGCGCGATTTGCGCGATGGTGGCGAGCAGGTTCAGGTTCTCCTCCAGCCGCGGCACTTCGGTAAGGCCGGCTTCCTCGACGGCTTCGCGCACGCGCTCGCGTCCGCGGTCGCGGTTGAGGATGGCGGTTTTGACGAGGCGCGCGACGGGGCCGGGCGTGGCATCGCAAATGGAAATAGCCTCAACCACGTTGTCGCGCTTGAGCACGGTGCGGACGCCGTTGAGGAATTCGGCGGAATTGATTTGCGAGCGGTGGCAATACAGCACGCGCTCGATGAACACGGCAAGGGCGGTGGCCGCGGCGAACAAAATCAGCCAGATCACCGGGCCGCCATTGGTCAGAAGCGTTGGCATGAAGTTTTTATAGGCGTTTGCGCGCAAAGTTCAAAGCGTTAATTTCGGAAGAATTCGAAATTCAGAAGTCAAAAATCAGAAATTAGACAGGCTGTGGAAATATTCCGGTTGCAAAATTCTGGCTTCTGAATTCCGGCTGCAGTATTCTCTACCAATTATGGCTATTGCAGACGAAAAGGTTCTCGTTTTCCCCCGCTCGCTTTTTGAGCAACTTGGCATTTTTCAAGGTTTTAAAACGGATGTTGACCACTATCTGCCAACAATTCTTGATAAGAAGAACAATAGTTTTCAACCTCGATCCCGGGCGGAGAAGGATTCCAGCTTCAAACAGATTATTCCGTATGTGGTCGTTACTGACGGAAAGAGCATTCTTCATTATGTTCGCGGGAAAAAGGCTGGCGAACAACGATTGGTTGCAAAAGGGTCAATTGGCATCGGTGGGCACATCAATGACGAAGATCATTCGCTATTTGCAGTCGGCTTGCAGGCGTTTCAAGAGGCGGTCAGGCGAGAGGTGTGCGAAGAGCTTGCCGTTCAAGGTTCATTCGATGCAAAACCCGTCGGCCTGATCAACGATGATTCCACCGAAGTTGGCCGGGTTCATTTTGGTGTTGTGCATGTACTGTTTCGCGCGCCGGAGATGGTAAAGAAAAACGAACAAGTCATCACACAGGTCGAGTTTATTCCGATTGAGGAACTGAAAGCGAGACGTGAGCAAATGGAATCCTGGTCGCAGCTTTGCCTCGATAATCTTGATGCGTTGCTGAAATAAAACTGACTGACTCGTCCGGGAAGGAATGGAAAAATCGGATGGGTTTGTAATGGAAACGCCGGAAGGGCTGGTGGAAAATGCGGCAGCCAAGCATTGTTAAACAATGAACGACTGGCAATTCAATCTGGAAACGGCAAATCCTTCCGCCAAGCCGGGCAAGCAAACGGGAGCCGGCTGTTTGTTTCTGTTCGCACTGCCGTTTGCGGGGTTTGGCGTGTTTGCGCTGGTCCAGGCCTGCCGTGAATGGAACAACGGCAAGCTGAAGGACGCCGCCATGATCGGCCTGTTCGGCCTGGTCTTCAGTTGCGTTGGGTTTGGCCTGATGTTCGGCGCGCGGTTCGGCGCGAAGAAAATCAAACAACTCGCCGAACAGAAAGCGATTCATCCCGACCAGCCGTGGCTCTGGCGCGAGGATTGGGCGGCGGGCCGGGTCAAATGGTCGGGAGGGCGATCCGCCGCCATTTCGTGGGTCTTCGCGGTTTTTTGGAACGTCATTTCCATCATCATCACCGTGATTATTGTGCCGCGGGAATGGCACAAGGGCCACCATGTGGTGCTGTTGGTCCTGTTATTCCCGCTGATCGGCCTGGCGATGCTGGTATCGGCGGTGCGCGCCACCCTCGCCTGGCGCCGGTTTCGGACAATGCGTCTTTGAAATGGCCGCCGTCCCCGCCGCGCTGGGCGGCACGCTGGAAGGCATGATCCAGACCGGCACGCGATTAAGCTTGGAGCACGGTCTGCATCTGCGGCTTTCCTGCATCCGCCGCACCACAACGGGTACCGGCAAAAGTCGTCATACCACCGAAGAAATCCTCTGGCAGGACGAAAAAGTTTTGAAAACCGACGCCGGCCTCCCCGAACCGGAGCCTGGCCATTCCGGCATCCCCATCCATTTCCAACTGCCCGCCGACCAGCCGGAATCCACGGCGGAAATCGGCGACGGCATTTTCTGGCGGCTCGAAGCGAAGGCAAAAATGCGGGGGCCGGATCTCCAGGTGACCTTCGATGTGCCGGTGTTCAAGATCGCCGGAACTCAACCCGCGGAGGCGGATGAACCCGACCCGACCGCCGCGCTGGAAATGCCGGTCGAGGAAATCCGCCGGGACGAACATTCCCGAATCCGGGTCAATGACGGTCCCGGCGGGCGCGAATTTTTCTTCCCGGCGGCGCGCAATCCGGGCTTGGCGTTCGGAGTGACCCTGTTCATGCTGGTCTGGTCGGCCGCCGTCTGGTTTATGATCTGGAAGCAGGCGCTGTTTATTTTTCCCGTGGTCTTCGGTTTCTTTGACGTGCTGCTCCTCCTGGTTTGCTTCACCCTCTGGTTCAAATCCAGCCGCATCACGATTGATTCGGCGAATGTGACCATCGTGAACCGCTGGCTGTTCTTCCGCCGGACGCGGGCGGTGCCGGCGGCCGAGGGCGCGGATTTTCAAGTTTAAAATCGGCATGACCAGCGGCCAGCAGGCATATCACAACATTGAACTTGTCACCCGCGCCGGGAAACGGATTACCGTTGCCAGCGGCATCAAGAGCAAGCCGGAGACCGAGTGGCTGGTCGGCGAAATGAAAAAGGCGTTGCGGTAAGGCCGCCTCGCCGGGCTGACCGGTGGAAGTTCCCCCTCCCAACGGACAGCCCGGCGGGCCACATCCGCCGCTAAAAAAAACTCGGCAAGTTTGACGAAAAGGCTACGCTGAAGCCGATGTCAACGACCGCCATCTCCCGTCCCGGTGGATCCCGCGCGCCTGTTCCCGCGCGCTGGCGCAAGGAAGTCGAGCGCATCCTCATCACCGACGAACAGATTGCCCGCCGCATCAAAACATTGGCGCGGGAAATCGAGCGCGATTTTCGCGGGCGCGAAATGGTGGTGGTCTCGCTGCTGAATGGCACGGTCATGTTCCTCGCGGACCTGATCCGGCACCTGTCCCTGCCGTTGCGCCTGGATTTCATGGGCGTGTCGAGCTACGGCGCGGGCACGGAATCGGGCGATCTGGTTTTCACCAAGGAACTGCGGCTGGACGTGCGCGGGCGCGACGTGCTGCTCGTGGACGACATTCTCGACACCGGCAAGACCATGAGCCGCGTGCTGCCGAAAATCCGCGTGCTCAAACCGCGCCGCATCCGGATTTGCGTGCTGCTCGACAAGCCCAGCCGCCGGACGGAAGGCGTTGAGGCGGATTACGTCGGCTTCTCCGTGCCGGATTATTTCGTCGTGGGTTACGGGCTGGATTTTGCGGAGCGGTATCGGAATCTGCCGTTCGTCGGCGTGTTGCATCCACACGTCTATAAGCAGGCCTGCCAGCGGGTCAACGAGGCCGCGTGCCGCAAATCCTGCCGGTAAACATGGACCTCCGCTTCATCAGTCTGCTGGGCTGGATCACGATGATCGTGGTGGCGTGGGCGATTTCCTACAACCGAAAACTGTTTCCGTGGCGGACGGTGGTTTGGGGTGTCGGTTTGCAATTCACCCTGGCCTTGTTGATTTTGAAAACGCCGTGGGGCGGCGCGCTGTTTGATTTTGCCGGCAAGGTGATTCAGAAACTCATCCAATTTTCCAACGAAGGCTGTAAATTTGTTTTCGGCCCGCTGGCAGATGAAAGTTTGCTCGCGGAAAAATTCGGTCCCGGCAACGCGGTGATTTTCGCCGTCCTGGTCACCGGCACCATCATCATCGTCGCGTGCATTTCGTCGCTGCTGTACCACTGGGGCATTTTGCAAAGGGTGGTTCGCGCCATTGCCTGGGTCATGCGCAAGGCCATGCGCACCAGCGGCAGCGAAACGCTTTCCGCCTGCGCCAATATTTTCATGGGCCAGACCGAGGCGCCGCTGATGATCCGGCCTTACGTCCCGCGCCTGACGCGCAGCGAACTGATGACCATCATGGTTTGCGGCATGGCGCACATCGCCGGCGGCGTCGCGGCGGTCTATGCGGACATGGGCCGCCGCGCGGGTTATCCCAACACCGCCGGCCATTTGCTCACCGCGTCGGTGCTGAATTGTCCCGCCGCATTGATGATTGCGAAAATCCTGCTGCCGGAAACCGAGAAAAGCGAAACCGCCGCCAGCGCGCCCGCCACCGTGCCGCGTACCACAACCAATTCCATTGACGCCATCTGCCGCGGCGCGAGCGACGGATTCTTCCTCTCGTTGAACGTCATTGCCATGCTCATCGGGTTCATCGCCATGATTGCGCTGGCGAATTATCTTGTCGCCTGGCCGCAAGCGCACCTTGGCGTCAGTCATCCGGCGACGTTGCAGACCATTTTCGGCTGGATCAATGCGCCGTTTGCCTGGCTCATGGGCGTGCCGGCGCAGGATTGTTTCAACGTCGGGCAAATTCTTGGCGAACGCGTCGTGCTCAACGAATTCGTCGGCTTTCTCGATCTCACGGCCAACGCGAAACAACTGGCGCTCGACCCGCGCAGCTTCACGATTGCGACCTACGCGCTGTGCGGCTTTGCGAACTTCGCGAGCATCGCCATTCAGGTGGGCGGCATCGGCTCGCTCGCGCCCGAACGCCGCGGCGAAATGGCCAAAATCGGTTTTCGCGCGATGCTCGGCGGCCTGCTCGCCGCCTACATGACCGCCTGCCTCGCGGGGATTTTATTGTAGGACAGGCATCCTGCCTGTCTTAAACTGATCATTCGCTAAATTTAGAGACAGGCGCGACGCCTGTCCTATCGGATGAATACGGCTTCAGCGTGCCTTACCGAACGAACTAAAGTTTGAACTCCAGCCTTCGGATGCCCGTCACGCTGCTGCAACTTACGCGTCGTGAAAGATGTTCCCCGCTTTGTTCGCGGGTTGCGCGGGGAGGATGACAAATACCAATGCTGCCCGATTTAATCTTGCCGCAAGGTTTGGGGAAAATTCATTGCGCCGTGTTTGATGCGGAGAATTTCCAGTCGCATTCCGTTGAAACGATAAAATATCAGGTGGTTCTCGAAATCATCCACGCGCCACGAGCAGATATTTTCAAATCCCGGCTGCGGAATCTTCGCAGCCGGCCCTTGAGCGGCTGCGACACGAGTCCCTCAATCGTCAGGTCAATCGCTCCCAGAAAACGGGTTGTAGCGGTTCCCTTTGTTTTCATCGTTTCCATTCGATTTGGTCAACAATCGTTGCTGACCATTTATGAATGGACAAAGGAAATCAGCAAACCTCACGCTTTAGGTTGCGTGCGACTCATTGAACCAGTGGCAAACCGTTCGTTCTTATTGGGCAGGCTTGGCGTTCCAGATGGCCATGGTGTCCGGCGAACCCTGGCTGCGCACACCGTTGTCCGTCAGAATTTCATCCGTCGCGGCGATCATGTCCGCGCGCGGGAACACCAGGGTCTCGCCTTCGCGGCTGTTGAACTCGACGGTGATGAACTGGCTCTTTGCGTCGCGCAGGACTTCCACCAGGTGGTTCAGGTTTTTGATGGGAATGCCATTGACAGTTTTGACCACCTGGCAAAATGGGTCGGAATAACCCTTGGCCAGTTTGTGCGGGAAGAACGGGGAGGGGATCACCACAAGTTCCTCCCCCGCAAAGGCCGGTTTGTCGCTGATCCGTTTCACCAGCGGGCTGCCCAGGGAACTCAGCCAGTTGATCCAGCGGGGCGCGCGGTTGCCTCGCAGCATGCCGTTGACGAATTGCTCCGTGGCGCCCGAAAACACCAGCGGCCCGTACACGAAATAAGACGGGTAAGCGCCAGCCAGATCAGGCATGACCATCGGATGTTTCGGCGACACTGGCAGTTCGACCTGAATCTCTTTCCCGGCGCGCACCACGGTCAATGGAACTTTCCCGTTCTTTGCGATTTTCTGAACCAGATAGACGAAGCGAACCCGCAGGTTGGCGCCCAGCTTGATCATGCCCTGGTCGTCCACCGGCGTGTCGCCGATTTTGGTGATGACGTCCCATTCCTTCAACGGGTACGCCGGGTCGGTGCTGTCGGGTTTATGCACCACCATGCCTTCGGTGGATTTGTCGAGTTTGAGAAATTCTCGCAACGCGGAGTTTTCCAGGGTTTGCAGGTCGTCGAACATGGCCGGCTTCCCGTCGTAATGGCCGTCCGCGATGTCCTGGAGAAACAACTCGATTTCCTCGTTGGGAATGATGTAGCCAATGTTGTCCGCGGAACCGAGACGGCTGAACGCGAGGCCGATCATTTTGTCACCCGCCACGGCGGGTCCGCCGCTGTTGCCAGGATTGATGGCCGCGTCAATCTGGATGCGCAGGCCGGAAACGGGATAATTGTAGGATTCAAACTCGATGCGGGAAACAATCCCTTTCGTAATCGAAAGACTGGTGCCGCCCTCGGGATACCCATACGCCATGACCATGTCCCGGATTTCGGGAAGCACTTTCGCGCGTGACAAGGGTGGATGCGAATCGAAAAAAGTTTCGTCATCCGGTTTGAGCACAGCCAGGTCAATGCCTGGTGCGATGGCTTCGACCTTCGCGGAAATTTTATCACCCGCTTGATTAGCCTGTATTTGCACCTGGCTGGCGTAAAGAACCACGTGGGCGCAGGTGAGAATCCGCTTGCCTTCGATGACCACGCCGCTGCCCGTCTCTTCACTCGGAGCCTCCTTGGTCCAGGGTTTGTACGGATCGGGGTAGCGCACCGTGGAAAACACTTTTACGACCGAGTTCGCAACCGTGTCAGCCTTGGTTTCGACCGGCGCGGGCGTGGCGGCTGACGCAGCGGATTTGGCGGCATCGGCATCCGCCGCCCCGGCACGGACTGCGATTAAAGGCAGGGCGAGGCTGGCGACTAAAAACAGCGTTTTAGGAAAGTTGCGGCTGGATGTGATGAAGTTCATTTGCGCCAAAGACAACGGCATACAGGCCGGAAAGCCAAGCCGTTTTTCTCGAAAAGATGGTAGTGGGTCAGACTGATAAAAGCGGGCGGGGCGGATTGAGACATAAATCCCGAACAAAACCCCAAGCACTAAATCATAATGACTAAAGAAAGCTCAAATAACCAAATGGTCAAACCGGCTTCCCCGCGTGCATTCGAGCTTTGTACTTTGAGTTTCTTTCGTCATTAGCGTTTAGGAATTCGTCATTCAATCGAGATGCGCCTTTCACAGAACACTCCCCGTCTCGTCGGCTTTAACCCAAATTAAAAACAATCCGCTGCCAAATAGTGCTTGCCTCGGCGGGTTTCACTGATAAGCTTCGCGGCTCATTATTGAATTTATATGGCACGCATTTGTGAATTGACCGGCAAACGCCCGATGAAGGGCAGCATCATCTGGCGCTCGGGTAAGCCCAAGAAACAGGGCGGTATCGGCACGCACATCACCGCCATCACCAAGCGGAAGTTCATGCCGAATTTGCAGCGCGTGAAAGCCCTCCTGCCCAGCGGTGAAGTGCGTTATATTCGCGTCTCGGCCGCCGCCATCAAAAAAGGCCTCGTCACCAAGGCGCCCAAACGGAATTGGACCAAGCCGGAAGCGGTCAAGGCTTAAGCGAGAATGGAGAATTGAAGATGGAGGATGGCGTTAAAACGCCGTCCTCTTTTTCTTTTTACCATCGTCAATCCTCCATTTTCCATCCTCGTTGCTTCAGTTCCCGGCCAGTCCCGCGCAGCGTTTGATGTTCGCGATGTCGGCCTTTTCGATGAAGCTGACGAGATCGTGCCAGGCGGGATTAAAATCGAATCCGCCGTTTTTCATTTCGTCAATCGCGTTCCGGCTTCGTCCAGCCGCAGACCACAATGCGATACATGGCGCACATCATCCCGGTTCGGTCCGCGCCGCGCTGGCAGTGGACGAATACCGGCAAATGGTTCGTATCGGTGACGGCCTTCAAAAATCCGATGACGTCCTCCTCCTCGGCATGCCACGGTTTCGTTTCAAAACGCACGCTTTTCAAACCGGTGCCCGCAACCTCGTCCTTGTCCGAATGAAATGCGCGCAGGTTGATGACGGTCCGAATGCCCAGCTTCTGCAACTGTTTCATGCCTTCCGCCGTCGGCTGGGCGCCGCGATAAAGATTGGTCGTAACCTGGTAACAGTTTTTAACCCCGACCACCTCGACTTTTCGCGCCCAGTTTGCCGACCGGACGGCGGTGTTGGTTTCACCAGCCAAACCAAGGGCGGTGGCGGCAAACAAAGCTGCAATCAAAACCACTTGCTGATTTAATTTCATTTTCCCTTGGACCATTTCATCGTCGCGCGTTTGACTTCGCGGTCGGACTCGCGCTCCTTCAAATCCTGGCGCCGGTCGAACTGCTGCTTGCCCTTGCCAACACCGAGCGCGACCTTCACCTTCCCGTTCTTCCAGAAAAACGACAGCGGCACCAGCGTGTTGCCCTTCACCGATGCCAGCTCGAACAGCTTCCGGATTTCCGACCGGTGCAGGAGCAGTTTGCGCGGGGCCTTGGGCTGGTGATTTTGCAGATTGCCGTGCGAGTATTCGTCAATGTGCGCGTTGTAAAGCCAGACCTCGTCCTTTTCCACCCGCGCGAAGGCGTCGGCGATCTGTCCCTTGCCCGCGCGCAGCGATTTGACCTCCGTGCCGTGCAACGCGATGCCCGCCTCGAACGTTTCGAGGATGTGATAATCGCGCCGGGCTTTGTGATTGGTCACGATGTCGGCCATCGCCCGCAGGTTACGCGGATGGCGCGGAATAAAAAAGCCGGAAGAATTGCGGGTGGTGGTATGTGGTGCAACTTCCGGTGGGGCGAGCGTACCCGCGAGCCGGCTCGTCAGTAGCCTCGCCCCACCAAACTATATCACTGCCGAATTGCGGGAATCAGCGTTTCTTGCGTTTCCGGGGATGCGGGCGGACCAGCTCGACCGGCTCCGGCATTTCCCAGCCGATTTTGTCCTCCAGCAGTTCGCGCAGCGCGATGTCGGCGGCCCCAAGGTTTCCCACGTCGGAAATGAGCGGACGGCTCAGGCCGCCGCCGCCGGAATTCAACTGGCGCACCCGGCGTGAAATCAGGTTCACCAAAACGTTCGGATTGCCAACCTTCTCGTCGGCTCGTTTGCAAAGTTCAGCATTCACAATTTAGTTTTATAAATAGAGCTGGAAATTCTAATCAATCCGGGCGCGAAAGCAATAAGAAAAATCCCCTTAAAACTTGCGCGAATCGAGGGCGTTTTCTAAAACAAACCCGCATGTCCGCAAACACCCAGTTCGATTTGCAGCAATTTCTGGCCACGCGCACCCAAACCGTCAATGCCGCGCTCGATCAATTCCTGCCCGGCGACAAAACCCGGCCCGCCACCATCCACAAGGCCATGCGCTATTCGCTCTTTGCCGGCGGCAAGCGGATGCGCCCCGCGCTTTGCCTCGCGGCGGCAGCGGCCTGCGGCGGACGCGAAGCCGACGCCCTGCCGCTCGCCTGCGCCGTCGAGTGCATCCACACCTATTCGCTCATCCACGACGATTTGCCGGCGATGGACAACGACGATTTTCGCCGCGGCAAGCCGACCAACCACAAGGTCTTCGGCGAAGGCATCGCCGTGCTGGCGGGCGACGCGCTGTTGACGCAGGCGTTTGAAATCGCCGCGCAGAGCCAAAGGCTGGCCGCGCTATCCGCATCGCGATTTGATTCTGGAAATCGCGAAGGCCGCCGGCTCGCTGCAACTCGTCGCCGGGCAGGTGGCGGACCTGGAAGGCGAAGGCAAAAAACTTTCCGTGGCCGAACTCCGCTACATCCACGAACGCAAGACGTCCGCGTTGCTGTGCTGTTCCGTGCGGCTGGGCGGCATGAGCGCGAACTGTACGTCGGCGCAACTCAAGGCGCTGACGGATTTTGGCTATCACGTCGGGCTGGCGTTCCAGGTGATTGACGACATCCTGGATGTGACGCAGACCAGCGAGCAGCTCGGCAAAACGGCGGGCAAGGACGTGGCCGTGCAAAAGGCGACCTACCCGGCGATTGTGGGCCTGGAAAAATCGCGGAAGATTGCGGAACAACTGACAGCCAAAGCCTTCGCCGCATTAAAAACTTTTAAGGGCAAAGCCGTCGCCCTCGAAGCGCTGGCGGAATTTCTGTTAAAGCGGGATAAATGAAATTTAAATCGTTCAGTATTGCCGTCGTCGGTTTCGCCCTGGTCATGATTATGGGGTGCGGGAATCACGATAAGGTTCAAGAATTGCTTAATCACGGTGATGAAGCGGAACAAAGCAAAAACTATGAACAAGCGATAAAAGATTACTCGGAAGCAATCCAATTAGATTCAAAATCAGCGACGGCATATGTTGATCGTGGTTCTGTTTTTACGATAACCGGCGAATTCAACAAAGCTGTTAAAGATTTGGATGAAGCAATCCGACTCAATCCAAATGAAGCCTTGGCGTATGAGATGAGGGGATATGCCTACTCTGGAAATCAACGATTGGATGATGCAATAAGCAACTATGATATGGTTCTCAAAATCGAACCGGACAATGGGCGAGTCTTTAAGGCTCGCGGCCAAGCTTACTATTGGAAACACTCGTTTGAGAAAGCCATCGCCGATTTAACTGAAGCTCTGAAATCTCTGCCCGACGATTCTGAAATATATGATAACCGGGGAGATTCTTACTACCTTCAGAACGAGCCTGATCGGGCATTTAGTGATTTCAACGAAGCGATTCGACTAAACCCAGAAGATCCTTGGGCCCTTTACGGCCGCGGGCGTATTTATTCCAACACTGGTTCATATACGAATGCGATTTCGGATTTTGAGATGGTCATCAAGCTGAAACCCAAAGCCGTTGGCGCATATAATTTATTGGCCTGGTTGATGGCGACCTGTCCTGACGATCAAATTCGGGATGGAAAAAAAGCGGTGGAGCTCGCAATGAAAGCGTGTGATTTGGTGAAGTGGAAAAATTACGCTTATGTGGACACCTTGGCGGCAGCTTACGCAGAAACCGGCGATTTTGAACAGGCGGTAAAATATCAGAGGCAGGCCGCAAGCATGGACGGGATTCCCGAAGAAAATCGCACAAATGTCCAAAATCGAATTGAGCTTTACCTTCAGCACAGGCCTTACCGCAAATCAAATAAGGCTTACGATTAGTTTGGCCGTATAACGCCAGACGTGACCTCTTTGTCACAACCCCGAAAACCGCCCCGGCTTCAGCCGTGGGTTTTCGTCCGCCCAAATTCCCAAGTCCTGTCGGCGCCTCGCGCCCGATTTTCATTTCCAACCGGGCGTGGCGGCTTTCGGCAGAAAGCCGCACTCATCCTTTTTCCAGAAGCTCTGCGGCATCTCCGGAGCGCCATCGGTGCGGCATCTTTTTAGCAACCAAAACCAAATTCATCCCAGCTCCCGCCTTCGTTACACTACTGCGCGGCAAGCCTGGGCGGCACATTCGGTGGGGCGAGGCTACTGACGAGCCGGCTCGCGAGGACGCTCGCCCCACCAAATTTGAGGGAAATGCCGCTCCTGACGGAGCTTGAAAATCTTTTGGTCCGGATATCTACAAATATATCGCGCCTCCGACGCTCGTTTCCACCCGTTCCAGTCGCCCGGGCTTAGATAGCGTTTGAGTTTTTCCTTGAGCGTTTCGCGCCCGCGATGAGCAGGATGCCGGGGGTGATGAAGGAGGATTTGTAATTGCCCTTGCCCAGCGCATCCTTGCTCGCTCAATTTATTTTTTAACCACACCGAGCGGCAGAACGACTTTCCCGTAAAGTTCATTCAGAACTTGCGCGAGGCCGGTGTAAATCGCTGAAAAACCGCAAACAAGCCCTTCGTAGCCGGTGAAATGTTTGAAATCCGCGCCCGCGCCCGCGTAATCGCCATAGGCCAGCAGGAAGAAAAGAAGAGTCAGCGTGCCAAAGACGACTTGCAAGGCGCGGCTCAGGCGGAGCGTGCCGAGGAACATGACCCCGGTGAACAGTCCCCACATGGCGAGATAGGCGGACATGGCGGTTTCATTCGCCGGGGCGGTCAAATTCAATTTTGGCAAAACAATCAGCGTTACCAGAGAAAGCCAGAAGAGACCGTAGGAAATGAAAGCGGTGGCGGCAAAGGTGTTGTTTTTTTTCCATTCCATGATGCCGGCGATGACTTGCGCGATGCCGCCGTAACAAATGCCCATCGCCAGAATCATGCCGTTCAGCTCGTAAAAGCCGGCGTTGTGCAGATTCAGCAGCACGGTCGTCATGCCAAAACCGAGCAGGCCGAGCGGGGCGGGATTCGCGGTGGTATCTTTGATTTGAATGACGGTTGGTTCGCTCATATTAGTGGGGGTTGGTGGTTTAACTGACGTTGGTTGGGAATGGCATTTTGAATTGTTGAGGTTGAAACTGGCAGGTTTGTTTGTTGGTTAGGGAGTTTCCAACCGGGAGGAATGCCGCCGGAGTCCCCTAACTCCGGCGGCCAGGGTTGGCACTAAGTTCTACTGCTTGCCCTTGACCAGGGCCTCCACCACGTGCGGATCGGCCAAGGTCGAGGTGTCGCCGATTTGATCCACAGCGTTCTCGGCAATCTTGCGCAAAATGCGGCGCATAATTTTGCCCGAACGCGTCTTCGGCAACCCGGGCGCAAACTGAATCTTGTCCGGCACCGCAATCGGCCCGATTTCCTTGCGGACGTGGTTGGCCAGTTCTTTCTTGAGTTCGTCGCTTTCCTTGACGCCATCCTTGAGCGTCACAAAGGCATAAAGCCCCTGTCCTTTGATGTCGTGCGGCATGGGCGCGACAGCGGCTTCGGCCACTTTCGGGTGGCTCACCAGCGCGCTCTCGACTTCCGCCGTGCCGATGCGATGGCCGGAGACGTTCACCACGTCGTCAATGCGGCCCATCAGCCAGTAGTCGCCGTCCTCATCAAGCCGGCAGCCGTCGCCGGTGAAATAAATATTCGGATACATCGTGAAGTAGGTTTCGATGAAACGGTTATGGTCGCCCCAGGTGGTGCGCATCATGCCCGGCCACGGTTTCTTGATGCAAAGCTTGCCGCCTTCGTTCACCCCGACTTCCTTGCCGTCATCGCGCAGGATGACCGGTTCGACGCCAAAGAACGGACGGTTGGCGCTGCCGGGTTTGAGCGTGTGCGCGCCGGGCAGCGGATTGATGAGGATGCCGCCGGTCTCCGTCTGCCACCACGTGTCCACGATGGGACAACGGCCCTTGCCGATGACGCGATGATACCAGATCCACGCCTCGGGGTTGATGGGTTCGCCCACGGAACCGAGCGTGCGGAGCGTGCTCATGTCGTACTTGTTCGGCCATTCCTCGCCGAGCCGGATGAGCGAGCGGATGGCGGTCGGCGCGGTGTAGAACACGGTGACTTTGAACTTCTGCACGATTTGCCAGAATCGTCCGGCATCCGGGAATGTCGGCACGCCTTCGAACATCAAACTGGTCGCGCCGTTGCAAAGCGGGCCATAGACGATGTAACTGTGGCCGGTGACCCAGCCGATGTCGGCGGTGCACCAGAAAATGTCGTCGTCATGCACGTCGAAGATGTACTTGTGCGTCAATGCGGCATGGAGCAGGTAACCGGCGGTGGTGTGAACGACGCCCTTGGGTTTGCCGGTGGAGCCGGAGGTGTAAAGGATGAACAGCGGGTCCTCGGCGTTGTTGACCGCTGCCGGGCAGTCGGCGGTCGCCTTGGCCATAAGGTCGTGATACCAGACGTCGCGGTTCGCCACCATGTTGCACGGGGTCTCGTTGCGTTTGACGACGATGACTTTCTCGATGCTCGGAGCCTGCTTCAACGCTTCATCCGCGATGCCCTTCAACGGAATGCTCTTGCCGGAGCGCAACGATGTGTTCGAGGTGATGAGCAGCCGGCACGCCGAATCGGTGATCCGTCCGGCCAGCGCGTCCGCGCTGAATCCGCCGAAAACGATCGAGTGAATCGCGCCAATCCGCGTGCAGGCCAGCATGGTGATGGGCAATTCGGGAATCATGGGCAGGTAAATCGAGACGCGGTCGCCCTTCTTGATGCCAAATGATTTCAGGACGTTGGCGAACTTGCAGACTTCCTTGTGCAATTGCGCGTAGGTGAGCTTGACCACGTCGTTTTCCGGCTCGCCCTGCCAGATGAGCGCGAGTTTGTTGCCCTTGGTCTTGAGATGACGGTCAAGGCAGTTGGCGCTCACGTTTAACTGTCCGTCTTCAAACCACGTGTGCTCGACGTGTTTCCGGGCGGTGTCCCACACGTATTTGCGGCCCTTGGTGGGTTTCTTGAACCAATCGAGCGTCGCGGCCTGTTCGAGCCAGAATCCATCTGGGTCGTTGATGGAACGGTCATACATTTTTTTGTATTGCTCGGCGTTGATGTAGGCGCGTTTGATCACTTCCGGACTGGGCGGAAACGTTCGATTTTCTTGCATCAGTGAACTGGTCGAAACGGTCTGGTTTGGATTGCTCATGGTGTTTCTTTCTAGTTTTTAATGTTGTCTTGAATGGTTGTGAATTCAGCAAAATCAGCCGGGTGTCGTCACTCCCGGATCGGGGCAGGTGTTAATGCCGTGCCGCCGAAAAATCTGGCTGGTGATGGTTTCAATGGTGGCCTGCAATTCCGATTCGACGGCCCGGCGTTGCTCCAGGGTGACGGCCAGGGTCCGGTCCCGCAGGCCGCCGGCCCATTCGGTGCTGGCCAGCATCACGCCGCCCATCCCTATGAAATCAGTGTCGTTGTTTTCGCCGCAACACGTCTGCCAGGCCAGCGCCCAGCCGCGCACGGTGTTCTCAATGTGATAGCCGCCGCCGCCCGCCACCAGCATCGGACGATTGAACCACAACAACCGTTCGAGGACTTCCACCACCACGTTGTTGGTCAGGCGCAAATGCGTCAGCGGATCGCCCGCCAGCGCGTCCAGGCCGAGTTCCAGCACGATGACCTCGGGCTGGAAAAATTCCACCAGCGGGACCGCGATGCTGTTGAACGCCGTCAGAAAAGCCTCGTCATACGTTTCGGGTGGCAGTGGCACATTGACGTTGTATCCCCGGCCCGGACCCTCGCCAATTTCATTTTCAAAACCGTCCCAGGGGAAAAGCGTTTTGCCGGTTTCATGCAACGAAACGGTCATGACATCCTTGCGCCGATAAAAAGCCGCCTGCACGCCGTCGCCGTGATGCGCGTCCACGTCGAGATACAAAACCCGCTTGCCGGCCTTGGCCAGTTTCATGCAGGCGAGCGCCACGTCGTTCAAAAAGCAGAAGCCAGCCGCCCGCTCCGGCATCGCGTGATGAAAACCGCCGAGCAGATTGAAGGCGATGTCCGCCCGGCCCTCCAGCAACAAATCGGCAGCCACCAGTCCCGCGCCACAAGCCCAGGCACCGCAGTCGAACATGTCCTTGAACACCGGCGTATCCGGTCCGCCCAGGCCCATGTGCAGGCCCTCGACGGTCAAATCACCGCTGGCGGCGCGTTGCAGTTCCTTGAGATAACGGGCCGTATGAAGCTTTTTCAACTCGGCCAGCGAAGCTTTTCGCGGCGAGACCTCGACACGCCCGTCGGTGCCGAGCAAACCGAACGATATCAGGCGCTGGCGGGTGAGGCTGGCACGCTGGGTTTTGAACGGGCAATCTGGCGGGTAACTCAACCCTTCGATTTCGGGCGAGTACAGAAAGGCCAGTTTGCGATCGTTCATGCGGAAAGGGTGGTGATGCCATCATGGACGGTGATCGAAGAAATGAAAATCGCCCCAGGGAGTTTGAGAAACTCTCTTTCCGCGCGCGTCTTTGTAAATTTGCGTTTCAAGGCCATCTCATCCTGTCCTGTCGCGTGAGGCTTTACGCCCACGCGACCGGCGACCAGTTGTGATGCCATTCCGCCCGGCGGCAACTACGCCTCCGCCGACAAAATATCCCACCGTCACTCGCTTCCGGGATCTGCGATTTTATTACCCCAAGCGTGTCATTGTATCAAGTCGCAATCTTGGTGGCCGGAAACGTCTTCCAGACGGCTGCCCAACCCCGACTCATTGGGGTTGGTCCGCACTGCTGACGCCCGCCAACAACGGCACGCGATGCACATCTTTCGCGGCCAAAGCTAATAAAAAACGACGGCTTGGGCAACTATTTTTGCCAACTGTTTGATTTTTTTGGGTGCGGACGGTTCTGCCGGCTTGCCGGGGAGCTGGTATAGCTATAACTTTCCAAGGACGAAATGCATGAAAAAATCCGCGCGTTATAAAAAACAGTTGATTACCGCCGCGTCTGTGGCGCTGACGGCCGCTTCCGCGTATTGCCAGCAAGGGGCCGCCACTCCCTCGGGCTTTGAACTGAAACGAGGTGTCAATCTCAGCCATTGGTTGTCGCAAAACGTTGGCTGGCCACCCAGGGACTCCTTCATTACCGAGAAGGACATCGCATTCATTGCCGGCGCCGGCTACGACCACGTGCGCATCCCCATTGATGAAGTGGAGATGTGGACTGCCGAAGGGAA
Organism: uncultured Verrucomicrobiae bacterium; assembly: GCA_963820205.1. GTDB lineage: Bacteria > Verrucomicrobiota > Verrucomicrobiia > Limisphaerales > UBA11358 > UBA11358. Next base: position 9,717 of record CAWFZJ010000066.1, on the reverse strand, counting down.
ACCTTCCAAGGCTTCATTCGCTTATCTCACCCGCTGCCTCGGCTGGTGCGCGAAGCACAATCTGCGAGCCATCGTGGATCTCCATATTCTGAAATCCCATCATTTCAACGCGGAGAACGAGGGCGGCAAGATCACGTTATGGACGGACACGGCGGCACAGGACAACTTCATCAAGCTGTGGATCGAAATTTCCAGCCGCCTGAAAAAGTACCCGGTGGACCGGGTGGCCTATGAATTGATGAATGAGCCCGTGGCCCAAGACCCGGAAGATTGGAACAAACTGATTGCGAAGGCAGTGAAGGCGATCCGTCATCTCGAACCCCGGCGGGTTTTGCTTATCGGGTCAAATCGCTGGCAGACGCCCGATAATTTTCCGTTCCTGAAAGTTCCCCCGAACGATCCCAACATCATTTTGAGCCTGCACACTTACGCCCCGCTGTTTTTCACGCATCATCTGGCCGACTGGACGGCGTTCAAAGACTTCAAGGGGCCCGTGCATTATCCCGGCCGGGTCATTGCCGAGGCGGATTTCCCGAAATCCATGATGAACACGACCAACACGGACCTAAAAAACCAGTTGGAGGAAGCCCGGCAGGTGTTCAACAAACAAAAACTCGCGGAACTGCTGCGGCCGGCCATACGAAAGGCCAAGGAACTCAAGCTGCCGCTATATTGCGGCGAGTTCGGCTGCCTGCCTCACGTCGAGCGGGCCGACCGGCTGAAGTATTACGAGGACATCGTATCGGTGTTTGAAGAAAACAACATCGGGTGGTGCAACTGGGAGTACAAAGGCGACTTCGGAATCCTCACTTTCGATTTCGACAAGAAAGTTTCGCTGGCCCCGGACACCGCGCTGATCAACGTGCTGATGCACAGGCCTGAACCCCCGCCTTGACACGAGGCGTTTCGTTGCTATTCTCCCGCGCTCCGTTGGACGGAGTTTTTGACGCGGAACAAGCAAATTTGAATTTATGAAACGCCAGTATCAACCATCGAAAATCCGCCGCAAACGGCAGCACGGATTTCTCAACCGCAATTCGAGCAAGAGCGGCAAAGCCACGCTGCGCAACCGCCGCCGGGAAGGCCGCAAACGCCTGACGCCGGTTTAACTCGCGCGCTCATGCCCGCCGAAACACCGAAACGCCTGCGGCTGAACCGCGCCTCGCGCCTCGGACAAAACCGCGATTTCACGCGCGTGCGGCAGCAGGGCGAGCGTCTGGCGCTCGGCTGTCTCATCGCCAACTGGCAGCGCCTGCCGGACGGCGCGTCGCCGAAACTCGGAGTCGTCACGAGCAAGCGCATCGGCAACGCGGTCGCCCGCAGCCGCGCGCGGCGGCTGCTTCGGGAAAGTTTCCGGCAGCATCAGCATGAACTGTCCCAACCGGTGGAACTGGTGCTGGTCGCGCGCAATTCGATTGCCGGACGCGGGTTCGCCGAGGTGGAAAAGGATTTTCTGGCCGTGCTTCGTCGCGCGAGCTTGCTAAAGAACTAAAATGAGAGATGTCTGCCAAACTGGCGTAGCGGCTTTCGGCAGAAAGCCGCATCCTCTGATTTCTCAAAAGAAATCCGGCGGTCTGCCGGCCGCCGCCACGATTTTGATTCTTGCCATTCGCGTCTATCGCCTGACGATTTCGCCCGCACAGGCATTTTTGTTTGGCCCGACTGGCGGCTGCCGTTTCACGCCGACCTGCTCGCAATATACGATGGACGCAATCCGCGAACAGGGCGCCCTAGCCGGCGGTTGGATGGGATTGAAGCGGATTTGCCGTTGTCACCCTGGGGGCCGCTGCGGGCATGATCCGGTGCCAAAAGCGGAAGTGGGATGTGAGACGGTCGAGGGCGGAATTATTTTGGAACACACGCACTGAATTTCATGGACCGCACCGGCATCATCGTTGTCACGCTCTGCGTCGTCCTGCTGGCCTTCTGGTTTGTCGGGCAGCAAAAGTATGCGCAGCAGCAGGCGCGTTATGCCGCGACCAATCAGGCGGTCCGGGCGCAAAGCCAGTTCGCGGCGGCCAGTTCAAACCCGGTCTCGCCAACGTTAAATATGACCCCCACGGCGGAGCTCCCCATTTTCGACACCAACACGCCGGAAGAATTGCGGGTCATCACCAATGCCCGCGCCTGTTACACGTTCACTTCGCGCGGCGGCGGGTTGAAATCGGTGGAGTTGCTGGATTATCCCGAAACCGTTTCGGCCCGCTGGAAAAAGAAAGTGGCGAAGGATGGCGTGGCCACGCTGAACCTGCGCGCGCCGGTGCCGGTGCTGGCGATTTTGGGCGATGCCAGCCTGGTTGGCGACGGCAATTTCACTTTGACCCAAACCGCCGATGGCGTTCGCGCTGAAAAATCGTTCGACGAACGGCCTGCGGATCTCGAAGGAATTCCATCTCAGCTCAAATTATCTCGTGAAGGCGGAGTGTGCGGCTGGAAAACGCTTCGGACAAGCCGCTTGTGTTGCCCGCGCAGGAATGGGTCGTGGGCACGGCGACGCCGATGGGGCCGGACGACAACGGCATGAACGTGGGCGCGATGTGGTGCAATGGCACGAATTCCGTTGACCTGCGGCGCCTCGTATTTCAGCACCAATACCACGGTTCTATTCTTCTTCCCAGAATTCCAAGAACCGGAATATCTGGCGGGTTCGAACAATGTGGTTTGGACGGCGGCGCACAACCAATTTTTCACGCTGATGGCGATGCCGAAGGAACCGGCGGCGCAAATCATCGCCCGCCCGGTGAATCTGCCGCCGTTCCCGAATGTCGAGCCGGTGCCGGGCGCCCCGGCGCGACGGGGGGTTCAGACGGCGCTCATTTATCCCACAACCACCGTCGCGGCGCATCAGGCGATCGAGCGGCAAATCGTCTTCTTCGCCGGGCCGAAGGAATATCGGCTGCTGGCGCGCATCGGGGAAGAATTTCAAAACCGGGCTGACCTGGTGATGGCATTTCGGGAGTTTTTGGGATTTTTTGCGAAGGCGCTGTTGCTGGCGATGAACTGGCTGCACGACGTGACCAAACTGGGTTACGGCTGGGTGATTGTGTTGATCACGGTGATCATCAAAGTGTTGTTCTGGCCGTTGACGGCGGCGAGCACGCGTTCGATGAAACGGATGCAGGTGCTCGCGCCGGAAATGAAGGCGCTCAAGGAAAAATACAAGGACGACCTGCAAAAGTTCACCCAAAAGCAGTGGGAACTTTATCGCAAGCACAAGGTCAGCCCCATGAGCGGCTGTCTGCCGATGGCCATTCAAATGCCCGTGTTCATCGGCTTTTTCACGATGATTCGGAGCGCGATTGAACTGCGCGGCGCGCGTTTCCTGTGGATCGCGGATTTGTCGAAGCCGGACACGTTGTTCATGATTCCGGGAACCAATTTTCCGTTCAACCTGCTGCCGCTGCTGATGGGCGGCTCGATGTTGTGGCAATCGCATCTGCCCCGCCCTCGCCGGGCATGGACCCCGCCCAGGCGAAAATGATGCGCTACATGCCGTTGATGTTTCTGGTGTTTCTTTACAGCTACTCCTCCGGGCTGGCATTGTATTGGACGGTCAACAACGTGCTGACCATTGTGCAAACGAAGCTCACGAAAATGAACCAGGCCCCGGTTTCACCCGCCGCAAATTCAGTATTGACGCCGGTGTCGAAAAAGAAAAAATAACGGCCAGACGAACCATTAATTTCAACTCTCAACTTCAACCGATCTCATGCCCGCACAACCGAAAGAAACCCTGGAAAAAATTCTCGCGTCCCTCGGCTTTCCGGCGACGGTCGAGGAACACCAACTGGAGGAAGGTGTTTTGCTCGACGTGAAGACCGACGACGCCGGCCGGCTGATTGGCCGTCAGGGACAGACGCTTTCCGATTTGCAATACATCACCAACCGCATCCTTTTTCAGCAGGACGCCAGCGCGCCGAAAATCATGGTGGATGTGGGCGGCTATCGCGCCCAGGCGCGCGAGGCCCTGGTGAAAAAAGCCAAAGACGCCGCCGAAAAAGTCCGGCGCTGGGGCGACGCGGTGGAATTGGAACCGATGACGGCGTTCGACCGGCGGGTGGTGCATCAGGCGCTCAAGGACGATCCTGACGTGGAAACCCACAGCGTCGAGGTGGAAGGCACGGACAAAAAAGCCATCCTGCTCCGGCCCCGGCACTGATCCGCTTTATTGGTCAACGATGGTCAGCTTATACGCCGGCGAAAAGGCGCTGTTGGATTTGGGCGGGGTGCCTATGTTGTTGTATTTGTAGTCGAACTTGAAACGATAAACGGCGGAATTTGCTCCCGACGGCACCGGCACCAAGCCTTCCCAACGATTTTTTACCAGCGGCACGGGATGCAGGGGATGCAATTCACCGTTGACGAGGACATAAGGTTGGATGCTCTCCCAGCGCAGCGACTGCTGCTGGGAATTAAAAGCCACTTCAACCGGGTAAAGGTTGTCGGGATTGCGCGGTTGTTGCAACGCCGACAAGCGCGTGAACGTCGCGGCGCAACCGGTCAGCAACAGCACCGATAGGAGAGGTAGAAATTTTTTCCACATAGTGTGCATAGCCTTATCTCAAAGGCGCTCATTTGTAAAGTTTGATTTCAATGCTGATTTCAACGCTTGAATCCAGGCCCATTTCCAGCTAACGGTTCCTTGGTTTATGAACCCCCCGAATCAGACCGCGCCGGTTTCCAGTAATTATCGCTGGATCATTTGCGCGCTGCTGTTCTGGGTCACCACCGCGAACTACATTGATCGCGGCGTCTTCGGCAATCTGGCGCCGGAGATGCCGGGCCGGCTCCATGTCAGCACGGAAGAGTGGGACGTGGCGTATTGGAACATGCAGATGGCTTTCAGCGCCGCTTACGCGGTCAGCATGCTCCTCATGGGCCGTTTGATGGACGGGCTGGGGCTGCGCTGGGGCTTTGTTTTCACCTGCGCGTTTTGGGGCCTGGCTTCCCTGTCGCACGCGTTTGCACCGGAAATCGGCAGCCTGTTCGGCAGTGCGATCACCGGTTTTTTCATCTGCCGGATACTGCTGGGTTTGGGTGAAGGCGGCAACTTCCCCGCCGCCATCAAAGCCACGGCGGAGTGGTTCCCCAAACGCGAGCGCGCCCTGGCCACTGGGCTGTTCAATTCCGGCTCCAACGTGGGCGGCCTCCTGGTCCCCTGGGCGCTGCCTTTTGTCATTGCCATCAACATCGGCGGCTTTACGGTGGGCTGGCGGGGCGCGTTCTTCATCACCGCCCTCATTGACCTCTGCTGGATTGTTGCCTGGCTGCTGCTCTATATAAAGCCCGCTGAACACCCCAAAGTGAGCCGGGCGGAACTCGCCCTCATCCAGAGCGATGCCGCTGAACCCACCGTCAAGATTCCCTGGCGGAAACTTCTTCCTCACAAACAAATGTGGGCTTTTGCCGTCGCCAAATTCATGACCGACTGTTTCTGGTGGTTCTACCTTTTCGGTTCGCCCGATTTCTTCAACAAAAAATTCAATCTGGATCCGGCGGGCCGCAAATACCTGATCATGATGATTTACGTGGTCGCTTCGGTGGGCAGCATTGCCGGCGGTTGGCTGGCCGGTTATTTTATGAAGCAGGGCTGGACGGTCAACAAAGCCCGCAAGATCACGATGCTCATCTGCTCCGCCCTGGTGCTCCCGGTCGTGTATTCGGCCATCACCACAGACAAGTGGGTGGCGGCCGTGTTGATCACGATTGCCGCTTCCGCTCACCAGGCCTGGTCGGCCAATGTGTTCAGCCTCGCCGGCGACATGTTCCCCCGGCGCGTAGTCGGCTCGGTGACGGGACTCGGCGGCATGATTGGCGCCGCGGGAGGAATGGCGTTGTTCTATGTCACGGGCAAGGTGTTGAAACAAACCGGCAACTACCTGCCGGTCTTCGTCATGGCCAGTCTGGCTTATGTTGGCGCACTGCTGATTGTCCACCTGCTCGTGCCGAAACTCGAGCCTGCCCAAATCGAGGAAAAGGCCGCAGCCTGAAACCGGCGTGGCGGAGTCTCGGCAAAGCGCCACATTTCTCTTTGCAGTTTCCAGTCGGTGGCGCTCTGCCGAGACGCCGCTACAGGTTTACACTGTGTACGTGCTGGACGCCGTCGTGCCGCCATGGCCGGTCCAGTTGGTGTGGAAAAACTGGCCGCGCGGCTGGTCCACCCGCTCGTAGGTGTGCGCGCCAAAATAATCGCGCTGCGCCTGCAACAGGTTCGCCGGCAACCGTTCGGTTCGATAGCCGTCGTAAAACGCCAGCGCCGTGCTGAATGCCGGAACCGGTATCCCCTTCTTCGCCGCCATCGCCACCACGTTGCGCCAGGAACGCTGGCAGTCCTTGATCGCCTTCTTGAAAAACGGATCGAGCAGCAGATTCGACAACTTCGGGTTCTTGTCGAACGCCTTCTTGATCTCGCCCAGGAACACGCTGCGGATGATGCAGCCGCCGCGCCACATCAACGCGATGCCACCGTTGTTCAGGTTCCATTTGTATTCCGCCGCCGCCGCGCGCATGAGCATGTATCCCTGCGCGTAACTGACAATTTTCGACGCGTAAAGCGCCTGGCGGATGGCCTCGATGAATTTCTTCTGGTCGCCCTTGATGGTGGGCTTCGGCCCTTTCAATTTTTTCGCGGCGGCGACGCGCTCTTCTTTCATGGCCGAGACGCAGCGCGCATAAACCGCCTCCGCAATCAGCGTGATCGGAATGCCCAGGTTTTGCGAGGATTCCACCGTCCACTTGCCCGTGCCCTTCTGGCCGGCGGTGTCGAGAATCTTGTCCACGAGCGCCGATCCATCGGCATCTTTGTAAGCCAGAATGTCGCGGGTGATTTCGATGAGATAGGAATTCAGTTCGCCCTTGTTCCATTCCCCGAAAATTTCGCGCATCTGCTCCGGCGTCAGGCCCAGGCCGGTTTTCATCAGGTTGTAGGCTTCGCCAATCAACTGCATGTCGCCGTATTCGATGCCGTTGTGGACCATCTTCACGTAATGCCCCGCGCCGCCTTCGCCCACCCAGTCGCAGCACGGCGCGCCGTCCACCTTCGCGGCAATGCCCTGAAAAATATCCTTCACGTGCGGCCACGCGGCGGGCGAGCCGCCGGGCATGATGCTCGGACCCCGGCGCGCGCCTTCCTCGCCGCCGCTCACGCCGGTGCCGATGTAAAGCAGCCCCTTGCTCTCGACATATTTCACGCGGCGGATGGTGTCCTCAAAAAGCGAGTTGCCGCCGTCAATGATGATGTCGCCGGGTTCGAGATGCGGCAGGAGATGTTCGATGAATTCATCCACCGGCTGGCCGGCCTTGACCATGAGCATCACGCGGCGCGGCTTCTTGAGCAGCGCCACCATTTCCTCGATGGAATGCGCGCCGATGACCTTCGTGCCCTTGGCTTCGTTGGCGAGAAAGTGGTCCACCTTCTCCACCGTCCGGTTGAACGCCACGACGGTGAAGCCGTGGTCGTTCATGTTCAAAATGAGGTTCTGGCCCATGACGGCCAGACCGATGAGTGCAATGTCAGCTTGTGGTTCCATAAATAATTTTCCTTTTGTCTCGAAAAATGACGGATTAAACCCCGCTGAACGCGGCAAAGCCGCCGTCCACGACCAGTTCCGTTCCGGTGATGAAGCCGCCCGCGTCCGACGCCAGCAGCAGCGCCGCGCCAACCAGCTCGTGCGCCTCGCCGAACCGTTTCATCGGCGTCTTGGCCATGATCGTTGCCACGCGTTCGGGGGTGAGCACCTTGCGGTTCTGTTCCGCCGGGAAAAATCCCGGCACGAGAATGTTCACGCGCACGCCCTTCGCCGCCCATTCGCGCGCGAGGTTTTTGGAAAGGTTGTGCACGGCGGCCTTCGACGCCGAGTAGGTGAACACGCGCGACAGCGGCAAAAGCCCGGACGCCGAGCCGATGTTGATGATGCTGCCGGAGCCGCGTTCGACCATGTGCCGGCCGAAAATCTGGCACGCCAGCATCAGCCCCTTCAAATTCACCGCGATGATTTTGTCGAATTCCTCCTCCGCGATGTCAAAAAAGGGCGTCGGCGAATTCACGCCCGCGCCGTTGACCAGGATGTCCACCCGGCCGAACTTCGCGAGCACGTCCGCCAGAAGTTTTTGCAAACCGGCCTTGGAGGTCGTGTCGCAGGCAAAGAATTCGGCCTGGCCGCCGGCTTTGGCGATTTGGTCGAGCCGCTTCCTGGCTTTCGCCGCATCACGCCCGACGAGCGCCACCGCCGCGCCCGCCCGCGCGAAACCTTCGGCCATCGCGCCGCACAATTCGCCGGTGCCGCCGATAACCACGGCGACCTTGCCTTGCAGTGAAAATAATTCCGCTGGTGTCTTCATAAATCGTCTATTCAACCTTCAAATCGTCCGCGATGCGCCCACAATCCGAGCGCCGGGTTGGAGATATAAAAGATTTGGCCGCCATCATCCAATGTATTCCAACCATCCTTGAGCTTGGCCGGATTGTAACGCCGCGTCATTTCCTTCAAATCGGCGTAACGGAAACCGGCGCCCTCAATTTCCTGCCGCGTGAGCTGGCCGGGGCAATACGTGATGTTGAACCGGCCTTCCGACGAACCGTGAATCAAATGCGCCGCCGCGCTGAGATTATTCTGCAACTCGGCGTTGGCCTTCACCGCCGCCAGCGTCGCCGGCGTGCCGCGATAGCCGTATTTGCGGATCAACCGGTCAATTTCCTTGTCCTCGCCGAACTCCTTCAGGCCGGGCGCCAGGATGATCAAGTCGCCGCCGTCCGCCATGGCCATGCGCGTGCGGTAAATGGCCTTGTTGCCCAGCCACGTGCTCTTGAACTCGGCGGGATCCAGATAAACCACCACTTTCTTGAGCGGTTCATCGAGCATCTCGAAATTGACCTTCAGCGAAAGCGCCGCCGCCTTGTCAAATCCGGAAACATCGTCGCTCACGAACAGGCCACGCACCACCAGCCGGCCATCGTCGGCGCGACCCACCACCGTGTGGACATAAACGATGGGCAGATGCTTCGTGAAATGTTCGGAGGCATAATTGAGAATGCGCCGCACCGGCGTGTCCGCGCGACCCATCATTTTCTCCATGCCGTAGGCCGCGCCGATGAAATGGCTCCGGTTGATGCCTTCCACGCCGCCGGCGCCGATGAAGAGGTTTTTGTTGTAACCGGCCATGCCGACGACCTCGTGCGGAACGACCTGGCCGACGGACAGGATCAAATCGTGTTTGCCGGTCCAGATGAGATTGGCCAGTTGCGCCGGCCACGCGAAATCCGCCGCGCCGCCCGACACCTGCCGCACAAACTCCGCCGGCACCTCGCCGACGGTGGTGATGCCCGTGCGCCAGTTGTGCGCGCGGAACAATTCCGGCGGCACGCCGGCGAACATTTCGGCGATCTGCGCCGGCGTCACCGGCGTATGCGTGCCCAGCGCGGGCAGAACGTCCGTCAAGGCCGGTCCGTAGAATTCATGGGCGAACTTCGTCAACACCCCCGCCTGGGAGTGGACGCGGGTGAAATCCGGCGGCACCACCAGCACCCGCCGGCGCGGGCCGAGGCGTTCGAGGGCCTGGAACAGCCCCGCGCGCAAGTCATCCAATGACAGCGTGTCCCCGACCGAGCCGCGTTCGAAATAAAGCATAGGCTGCTATGCTTGTTTTACACCACGCGCCTCGGGTTTGGCAATGTTGGGGAATGATTTTGGTTGTAGCGTCGGCGCTGCGCGCCGATTT
>CAWFZJ010000065.1:0-71479 GCA_963820205.1 uncultured Verrucomicrobiae bacterium | reverse complement strand
CGAAGGAACGCGAAGCCCTTTACGACCGCGCGGCCCGTGCCATCATCCAGCTTGTCAAACACGACATCAAACCGCGCGACATCGCAACGGTGGAAGCGTTCGATAATTCCATCATGCTCGACGTCGCGATGGGCGGCTCGACGAACACCGTGCTGCACACTCTCGCCATCGCGCGCGAGGCCGGCATTCCCTACGACATCAAGCGCATTGACGACATCTCGCGCCGCATCCCATGCGTGTGCAAGGTCTCGCCGTCATCGAATTACCACGTGCAGGACGTGCATCGCGCCGGCGGCATCCACACCATTCTCGGCGAACTCAAACGCATGGGCGTGCTCAACACGTCGTGCAAAACCGTCACCGGCAAAACCCTTGGCGAGAACATTGACGAATGGGACGTGCGCTCCGAAAAATGCTCCGACTGGGCCAAATCGGTGCGCGTCTCCGGCGCGTCGGCCATTGTGGTGGACCCGAACGACAAAATGGGTCCGGCGGCCCGCACCGCCAGCGGCAATCTCGCGCCCAAGCCCATGCTGTTTTTCCCCGCCGACCCGCTGGCCATCACGCTTTGGCGCGCCGCCGCCGCGTGGAACGTCGCCGATGTTGAGGCGCTGCTGGCCGTGCATGACCCAAAAGCGACGGTGAAAATGCCTGACGGAACCGTGCTGAAAGGGCATGACCTCCTGCGACTGGACATTCAGCAGAAGCTTCAGGAGTCGAAAGGCCTGGTCCGCGCCGAGCTCGGCGAGTTCCGCGATTCGCCGGTACTGCTCATGTGGCGCTACGAAAAAGGCGGCACCCGCACGCCGTACGCCATGGTGCGCGCCAAAAAAGTGAAGAACTGGGTCATCACCCGCGCCGAGTTTGATACCGATCCGAAGCATCTGGCCAAAGTCACGCCCAGCGGCCTCATGCCATACGACTCGGCGTTCATGTTCGACGCGAAGGATTGCATTCGCACCAAGGAAACCGCCTACTCGCCCGACGGCGGTCTTGCGATTCTCTACGGCCAGCTTGCGCCCGAAGGCAGCGTGGTGAAAACCGCCGGCATCAGCGCGGAGTTTAAGAAAAACTGTGGCCCGGGATTTGTCTTTGAAGGGCCGTGCGTGATTTTCGAGAGCCAGGACGACGCCTGCGCCGGCATTCTGGCCGGCAAGGTCAAGGCGGGAGACGTGGTCATCATCCGCAACGAAGGACCGCGCGGCGGTCCGGGCATGCAGGAAATGCTTTCACCCACCAGCTACATTGCCGGCCTGGGCCTCGGCGACAAATGCGCGCTGATCACCGACGGCCGGTTCAGCGGCGGCACGGCGGGCGCCTGCATCTGCCACATTTCTCCGGAGGCTGAGGAAGGCGGCCCGATTGGCCTTCTCAAAGCGGGAGATCGCATCCGCATTGATTTTCCCAACCGCAAGATTGACATCCTGGTGTCCGAAGCCGAGCTGGCCGAGCGCCAAAAGACCTGGCAGCCCGTGAAGCGCGACCTGACCGGCTGGCTGGCGCGTTATCGGAAGCTTGTGACCAACGCCAGCCAGGGCGGGGTGTTGCAGGCGTAAGCGCGCCGAACACGAAAATCACTTCAGGCGGCCTGTCTCCACAATTTCCAAAACCATTCGAAAGCGCCACCATCACGCCGCCGCCGGGAAAGCTGTTTTTCCGGCTGTCCACTCCCTGAAATGCACACCGTAATGTGACTGGCGCTTAAAAACTTCGCCGAAAGGAACCCGGCCAAATTTTATTTTCAGCGGTTCATGTTTTCCCGCGGATTTGAATTAGAACTTGAATTGCAGGCCGAGTGAAACCACCTGATGTTCAAAGTCGCGGTAGGACGGCCCCAAACTGGCGGGCAGATTGTCCAGGGCGCTGTCGCCCAGATCGTAGGTGTAAGCCAGACTGGCACTGAGATGGGAGTTGAATGCGCAAGTTACGCTCGCGGAAACCTCATATTCCATGTCATCCCGCCGGCTCGGAGCCGTCCCCGCATAGTCATTGCCCCCGGTGAAGTCAGCCTCCAGAACTTTGCCGCCCAGATTCAATCCCAGTTGCTTGGTCGCGCTCCAATGATAGGTCAGTGCGTAGGTGCTGTCGTATTCCGGCACTTTGCCGGTGCTGGCAACCCACTGCCACTGCTTGTAATTGAACGTCACCGTCTGATTGGTGGCAATGGTCGCCGTGAGGACGGCCTCGCCATAATACTTGACCGGATGCAAATCATTGACCGGGGCCATGGAGTTGTAATTGCGGAAATCCGGTCCGCCAGCCAGCTTCACCTCAAGCCAGTGCCACGGCTTGCCCTCTAGGCCCAGCAGCACCCGCTGATAGTCACTGGACGAATAATGGCTGTCCGAGGTAATCGCCGTCGGAAATTGTTGCTGGTATTGTGAGCCATAACGGTAGCCCAGCGTCGCGGCCAGCCCCGGTGTTAGCTTGTATCCCACATCCATGCCGCCGTTCACGTCGTAACGATCCACATAGTTTTGATACCCTTTCCAGGGCGCGGCTCCGGTGTTGTGCCAGTCGGTCATCAGATTGTAATCCAGCAGCGAAGCCACCGGCCGGACAAAAAAATTGTCCCAGTCATATTGCAACCGGACGGTGGCGCGGTCCTGGGTCTGTGCCAGCCGCTCGCGGGCTACGGCATGGGCGAAGTTGTTGCGGAATTGGTCAAACTGGTTGGCCGACGCGCCGGAGAGCTGGTTCAGGGCATAAATCGGCGCTTCATGATCGCCATCGTTGTAGAGAAAAGCATTGTCCAGAAAGAATGAAAAATCACCGGCCTGACCCTGGATCGTGTCGCCAATCTTGTGCGCGTTGTAACTCTGCGACGGGGCGTCGTGGTAAATATTGAAATCCGGCGAATAATTCAACGACAGCGTCTGCAACGTCGTTTGATTTCCCAACAGCGGCGCGAAATTGAAGCCCACCTTGGGCGACACCGTGGTAACCCATGACGATTGGGGCGTCATGCCGTTGCCCGACACCAGCAGCACATTGTCATCGTAACTTTCCCGGACGCCGAGGGACAAATCCGTGAGCCACGCCGGTTTTTGCCAGGCGTCCGAATCTGAATCAACCGCAAGGGTGTCCGCGCCCTGCGTTTTTGAGAGCAAGCCCGCGACTCCAAAAAACAAGAGTCCGCAATAGATTTTTGTCTTTGTGTTTTTCATGGTGTTTTTCATGCTTGTCGAAGCTGCTGCGGGCGTTATCTGGCTTTGCGGCCATCCACGGAGGATTGCGCGTGAAGTTGTAACAAGAGCCGCGAGAGACGTTGCGCCGGCAGGCATGGTGTTTTGGTTTTCTTGTTTTGCGTTGGTTTGTGTTTCATTTTTGTCTTCAGACTGCAGCGACACTTTGTTGCCTTGGTGTTACGGTGATATGGCGGAAATGTTACAATTCGGTTACGAATGTGGCTGTTTGTAACGTTTAAACAACAAGCTTTGGAAATCCGCTGGATATCGGAACGCTAGCCTCCGGCTTGGCGCGATGGCAAGGACAAAAAGCACGAAAAGCCGGGATTGACATCACGAGTCCGGCGTGGCTGAGTTCCCGGAGTTAAACGGCAACCGCTTTTGAAGCAAGAAAGGAATGAGTGATTTCAAAATGTCCAAGCAATACCAAATCAAGTGGCTGAACCAGCCGGAAGGGCACGACTACCCGGCCGCCCTGTCCTACCTGTCATTGTTCTACGATGAAAAGACGGCCACAACGCATGTAAGCGCATTGAAACGCGCTTCCATGTCACAATTCAAAGCCAAGGATATTTTCAGGGCCTCCGGTTTGTCCTTGCTTGGGGTCAGCAATGCGCATGTCAAAAAAGATCAACAGAAGATACAATCGGGGCTGGGATTGTCGCCTCTCCTGCTGATCCGGGATTCGGCCAATGGCAAGGTTGTGATTGCGGACGGATACCATCGGTTATGCGCGGCCTATTCGTACGATGAAGACGCCGTCATTCCCTGTAAAATTGCGTAATAACACCGGCGGCTCAGGTGCGCATGAACGGGTTGGCTGATGGAATTGGATAAAATGGATTGGATCGTTGAAGGGACGGAGGACATAGTGGCTGACGATTCGGACGGCGAAGACATTACACTGAGGCGCGTATGACGAGCTTGCGGGCTAAAACGCCGCGGGCAAGAGCCGCCCGAATTCTTGATTTCCTGTTTTCCTAATTGAAAATTTTCCTTATTCTTCGGGCATGGAACGATTGCCCGGTTTCCGCGATTTTTATCCCGAACCGCTCCCGCACTCCGACGTGTGGAGCGCCGACGCCCGCCAGTTCATTTTTGACCAATGGCGGACCACCGCCCGCCGCTACGGCTTCCGCGAATACGACGGCCCGCCGCTGGAACCGCTCGAACTCTTCACCACCAAGAGCGGCGAGGAAATCGTCGGCCAGCTTTACAACTTCATTGACAAGGGCGAACGCGCCGTGGCGTTGCGCCCGGAAATGACGCCCACGCTCGCGCGCATGGTCGCCGCGCATGAACGCAATTACAAAAAACCCATCAAGTGGTTTGCCATCCCGCAACTCTTCCGCTACGAACGCCAGCAGAAAGGCCGGCTGCGCGAACACTTCCAGTTCAATGCCGACCTCATCGGCGAAACCGACCCGGCGGCGGACGCGGAATTGATTGCGCTGCTGATTGACACGCTGCGGTCGTTTGGATTGACCGCGCAGGATTTTGTCATCCGCCTGAGCAGCCGCAATGCGTGGTCGGATTTCTTCAAGCAAGGCGGGGGAGATGCCGCGCATGAATACGATTTCTATCAGGCGATTGACAAGCTGGAGCGCACGCTCGCCGGAGGAGAACGAGAAGAAACTCGCGGCCATGGGTTTTTCGCTCGCGGCGGTGAACCAATTCATCAATTCCGGCCAACCGACGGCGGAGTTGCAGAGCATTTTGGACAACCTGGGAGCGCGCGGCTTGCGCGACTTCGTGAAGGTGGATTATCGCGTCATTCGCGGATTGGCATATTACACCGGCACGGTGTTCGAGGCGTTTGATGCCAAAGGCGAGTTCCGCGCCATTGCCGGCGGCGGGCGCTACGACAACCTCGTCAAGCTCATCAGCGGCGGCAAGGTGAATTTGCCCGCGCTTGGTTTCGGCATGGGCGACGTCGTGCTGCTGGAGTTGCTCAAGGCGCGCGGCCTGCTGCCGAAATTTGACGCGAACGTGGATGTTTTCGTTTTGATTGAAGACGAAACCCTCCGCGCCGCTTCGCTCAAGCTGGTGCAGGATTTGCGCGCGGCGGGTTACGCCGTCGAGTATTCGCTCACAGCCGCCAAGCCGGACAAACAATTCAAACGCGCGCAGGAATTGAAAGCCACTTACACCGCGAAGTTTGAGAGCGACTCCTATGTGCGCGTTCGCAACTTGAAGTCACGCGAGGAAATCGTCGCCGGCGCGAACGACGTGGCGAATCACCTGGGGTGAAAGTCGCAGTGGAATTCAACGCAAAGACTCAAATCCCTTCAACAACTGCCGCCGCCCTCGGCGACAAACTCCTCGGCGCCTCATGAACTTATCCGCATGGATTCTTGTGAGGCGGCATTTAATAGAGCAACGGGATGAGACGCTTGGTGCGTCGCATGTAGCCGCGATATGGTTCGCCCAATGCTCCGAGCAGCGCCTCTTCTTCGATATGGATACGCCATAGAATGACGGCGCAACAGGGCGCAAAGATGAGCAGGATGGATGCCCAGTTCTGAAAACTCAGGCTGAAACCGGCCACGGCGAGCAGGTTGCCGGCATAACTTGGATGCCGAACGAAATGATATGGGCCGGTATCAATCAAGCGGTGATCATTGGCAATGGCGACATTCACCGTGAAAAAGCGCCCCAGATGAATGATCGAATACCAACGCAGAGCCAGACCCAAAACAAAGAGGCAACCGCCAAGGCCAACGAGCAGCGTGGACCACGCCAGTTGACAGGAGGGGAGACGGTAAGAAGCGACGACTCCCAGGGCGATAGCGGCCAGATTCACCAGCCAGACAGCTCCCGTGGAATGGCGATCCTTCGAGGTGCTGTTTGATTTGGAACGCTTCACCAAATTCAGGCAGAGTTCAGATGCTCCCCAGAGCGAACCTATGATTTGTGGCGAATATAGTGTCATGACCTGATGCCGCCCAACGTAGCTCGGGACGCGGGGTTAACCAGCATAAACCCTGTAAAAGTGCGTGGCCCCACGGGGCTTTACGCTCGCGAAGCGGAAATGGACTCGGTTCTGAGGACGCGAAAACGGAAAAGAGATCTTTTCCGTCAGGATATGCTTTTTTTGTTGACCGTCCGGGCTTAATAGGTGTTAGACCGCTGGTCGTGGCTCAACAGTCTCATATAATCTGCCGTCATCATAAAAATGATGCTCTGCTTTGCAATGCGGACAATAAACCCGAATCGTCTCATCGGGCAAGTCCGGCAAATTATGCTGGACGCCCTCCGGCACAAACCGCCCATAAAACGACACCGCGAAATCAGATAAAATGGATGCCCCAAGAATCTGGTGGCACTGAGGACAAGGCTGACCTGACAAACGCATAAGCAACCGTCGCCGCTTGAACCGACTGAGGCACTGCTGAATCAGAAAATACCCGACAACGGCCGCAAAAATAATGACCGCCGTCAAAAGTATCTCTGTAATGTCATTCATGTGAAACATGGAAGCGGTCTAACGCAAAGGTCAGCGACGGGAGCCAGCCGCTGATGACGTTCGATTTGTCTCTGAGCTGAACGGCTGGCTCCCGTTCGCTGCACCGTCTTGTTGGCCACCCTCTATGCCCAACTCCCTTGCAGCAGCGTTCAGGAGTGCCGCCTGCTTATGCGAGCGGCGAGCAAGAAAGGCAAGAAGACCGAATGTGACTGTGATGGAAAACGATACCGTCAGGACCGCTTCCTGCACCAACTGGCTGTCCCACAAAAGCCGAACGTCTTTGCCGTGCCTGATCAAAATATCGAATTCTCCGAACCGGCTCTTGAAGTAGCTGAGAAGTGCTATTTGAATCGCAATGCCAACAACCACCAGCACGACCGGGAAGATAAACGCCCAGTAGCTCCAAACGCTGCCGAGTGGCCTTCGGGTCATCATCCGAATCTGATTTCTCTGCTCACTGGTCATGCGCACCTCGATTACGGCCAACTATTAATTACATTGATTTGAGTCACACTAAGTTGATATTAGCCGGCAAAACAGTGAGTCAGCTTAGGTGACTTTCTCTGGAAATATAGCCTATGAGCAAGGCATGGACGGGTCAAGGTCAAATCGGCGCCGTGCGGGACGGCGGGCGCATCTCAATTTCTTGCAGAGCTATTTTTCTCATTAGCACCCGGCTTCAGCCGGGTGAATCGTGCGCGGAGAAAATGGAAACGGTTTCAACCGTTTTCCGCACCCGCAGCCACAAAGCCGTTGAAACGGCTTGGAGCCGCATCGCCAGCACCCACCGGGCTGAAGCCCGGTGCTAATGAAAGGTTGCAAGAAAGTGAGTTGCGCCCCGGGACGGCATTCCAGACAAAACTTCCCGCTGGATGAGCCTTCCGCCGGATGATAGGATTTTGTATGCAAAAACTTGTTTTTTTCCGGGCGATGCCCGTGGTGTTGTTTTTGGCGATTCCCTTTTGTTCGGTTGCCGCGGATGAGTTGGCCACCAACGGCCTGCTGGCCAGCCAGACCCGGACGTTTGATGCCCGGCTTGCCTCGATGTGTCTGCACACCAAGGGGAAAAAGGTGCTTGATGCCGGCGGCAAACGGATCTGGCTCTACGGCGTCAACATCGCTTCGCTTGAATGGAGCACCGATGGCGAAAACATCGAGGAATCCGTGAACCGCGCCATCAACGATTGGAAGGTGAACCTGATCCGCCTGCCGCTGGCGCAAGATTACTGGTTTGGCAAGACGACGAATCAGACGGATGGCGGCGCGGCTTATCGCGCCCTTGTGGACAAGCTGGTGGACACCTGCGCGGCGGGGCGCGTTTACATTAATCTGGATTTGCACTGGTCGGACGGCGGCAAATGGGTGAACGAAGGCGGCAGGTCCGGCCAGCACAGCATGCCGGACATGCATTCAGTCATGTTCTGGCAGGACATGGCGACCCGCTACAAAAATCAGCCGAATGTGATTTTTGATCTATACAACGAGCCGCGCGACGTGTCCTTTGCCGTTTGGCGCGATGGCGGAACGGTCACGGAGAAACCGGACCGCAAGAAACCCGGCCAGCCCAAAGTCGTTTACGATGCGGCGGGTTTGCAAAAGCTTTACGACACGGTGCGCGCGGCCGGCGCAACCAACGTCGTGGCGGTCGCCGGGCTGGATTGGGGTTATGATTTGAGCGGCGTGCTGCGCGGTTATGCAATTAAAGGCTCAAATTTGATTTATGAAACCCATCCGTATCAGGAAAAAAAGAACTGGGAGAAAAGCTTTGGCGAGACCAGTTGGAAATATCCGGTTTATATGGGCGAATGGGGTTTTGGCAAACGCAACACGAACGGTTTGGGTTATGCCCAAAGCCTGATGAAATACGCCCAAAAACATAAACTCCATTGGACGGCTTGGGATATGCACACCAACGCCGGGCCGACGCTGATTAAAAATTGGGACTATGAGCCGACGGTCTCCGGCCAGTTTGTAAAAGAACAACTTGCGGCGGCGGCAGCAGCGCGCAGTCCCAAAAAGTAAAGCGTGGCTGAGACCCTGTCTTTGTGAAATTTATCCGCGATTTCAACCGGGCAAACCTTCGAGGACCAGCAGGATGAACTTGAATCGTTCGTAAGTGAACGCACTACAGCTTATTTGCAAATCCGCCTTGGGGGTCTTGCCGCCGGCAGCCAGTTCCATTCGCGCCTCCTGGCGCATCACGCGCCGGCCTCGGGAGGCGGCCCGCACGGATTTGCGCACCGGGCAATCGGGGCAGGCAGGCGCGTGACCGCACCCCTCCGGCACTTCCATCGCATGCACGCAATGCAACACTTCCCCGCCCCGCCGCTTTACAATCGCCTGTTTGTCTGGCCCGAACAATCTGGCTGCCGCCGCGTTGCATTCCAGAATGCGCACATCCTCATCCACCACAAAAACAGGCATGGGCATGGCATCGAACAGCATGCGATGAAATCCTTGATCCAGAAATTGAACGGCGACGCGGTTCATTGAAATTCAGCTTATCGGAGCAGGCAACAGAGTGAAACAAAAAAGGCGGGACCAAAGACCCGCCTGGTGAAATGGATTTGCAGGATTACTTTGCCGGCGCCGCCACGGCTTTTTCCTGTTTTTCATTTACCAGCGTTGCGCCCTTGCCGAGGCGTTTGCGCAGGTAGGTGAGTTTTGCGCGGCGCACCGAGCCCTGGCGCTCGACTTCAATCTTGTCCACGCGCGGCGAGTGCAGCGGGAACACGCGTTCCACGCCTTCGCCGTAGCTGATGCGGCGCACGGTGAAGGTTTCGTTCAGGCCGTGTCCGCGCTTGCCCATGACCACGCCGGAGAAAACCTGGATGCGTTCCTTGTCGCCTTCGACGACCTTGGTATGCACCTTCACCGAGTCGCCGACCGCGAATTTTGCGTCGTCTTTGCGATACTGTTCCGATTCAATTTTTTCTTGTAATGCCTGGTTCATAAAATCTATTCCAATAAATCCGGTCTTCGTTCTTTGGTCCGCAACTTTGCCTGTTCGCGCCGCCATTTTTCAATCTCGGCGTGGTTGCCGGAAACCAAAATGTCCGGGACTTTCATCCCGCGAAATTCCGCCGGCCGCGTGTATTGCGGATATTCCAGCAGCCCGTGGCTGAAGGATTCATCATGCGAACTTTCATCGTCGCCCAGCGCTCCGGGCAGCAGCCGCGTCACCGCGTCAATCACCACCATCGCGGGCAGCGCGCCGTTCGTCAGCACGTAATCGCCGATGGACAATTCGTCGTCGGCCAGCCCGGTCCGCACGCGTTCGTCAAAGCCCTCGTAATGGCCGGTGACGAACAGCAAATCTTCCTGCTGCGACAGTTCCCGCGCGATGGCCTGATTGAATTGGTGTTCCGGCGGGCGACAATAAAATCACGCGCGTTTTTTCGCGCTTCAAACTTTCAATCGCTTCAAAGAGCGGTTCCGGCTTCAGCAACATCCCCGGCCCGCCGCCGAACGGACGGTCATCCACGGTTTTGTGCCGGTCATGCGCCCAGTCGCGCAGGTTGTGGATTTTCAGGTCCAGCAACCCGGCCTCGCGCGCCCGTTTGACGATGCTTTCGTCCAGCGGCCCGGCGAACATCGCCGGGAACAAAGTGAGCACGTCAATTTTCATGCCCGTTGGAGTTCAAGCTTCAGCTTGTTTCAATTTTGCCTTCCGCCGGAGCAAGCTAAAGCTTGAACTCCAACTGAAACTCCAGCATCAACTCGCCGGCTTTTCCTCAATAATTTCCACCGAACAGCGCAGGCCCTTCTTCGCGCTGCCGGCCAGCAACAGCGAGCGGATGGCATTGATCGTTATGCCCTGCCGGCCAATGATCTTGCCCACGTTCCGACGGGTCCATGCGCAATTCATAGACCGTCATGCCCCCGCGCTCCACCGGCGTGATGCTCACCGCGTCGGGATGCTGCACGAGGCCTTTGACGACGTATTCCAAAAACGCCTGCATGACTTTCAAAAAATTAAAATCAGGCCGCCGCGGGAACCGCCTTGCCGGCCTTCTTGATGAGGCTGGCGACGGTGTCGCTCGGCTGGGCGCCCTTGCTGACCCAGTATTGGGCGCGGTCGAGTTTGAGCGTGAAATTATCGCCCTTCTTCAACGGCTGATACGTGCCGATTTCCTCGATGAACTTGCCGTCGCGCGGACTGCGACCGTCAGCCACCACAATGCGAAACACCGGAGCATTCTTGGCTCCGACGCGCTTCATGCGAATTTTTACTGCCATAAATTTATCAAAAGAACGTAAAGAATAGCGATGGCAGGACGTTTGGCAAGTTCTGTTTTGGACAAAAAGGCCGCTTGCCGGCCACGCCAAACACTGCTTTGCTGGTGCTCATGAGCAGGCCGTATGAGGAAATTCTGGATGGCGGGTCGCTGCCGCGTTCGGCGCCGGGCGCGCGGCACGAGGCGATTTGCGAACGCCTGTACGCCGCGATGGCTGCCAGCGTCGCGAATCTTCCCAGCACCCGGCTGCTCGCGCCGCGGGCGCAGGTCCGCATTTCCCGGACGACGACGCTTTGTCCCGACCTTGCGCTCGTGACAGCCGCCACGGGGAAGCTCTGGCTGGCGGTGGAAATCGTCAGCACGGACGATCACCGCTCCGACACGGTCATCAAAAAGCAGATTTACGAGGACATTCGCGTGCCGCGGTTGTGGATGGTGGATCCGCGCTATGACAACGTGGAGGTTTATCACAGCACGGAATGGGGGCTGTCGTTGAAGGGCATCCTGGCCGGCAGCGAGGTGCTGGCAGAGGCCTTGATTCCCGAATTTCAAATCGTTATCGCCGAGTTGTTTGCCGTGCAGTTAAAAGCTTGTTAAATCTGCGGTTTTTTGTTTGAATGAAATTCGAATTAAGTTATCTAAGTAACGAAAAGGTGTTTTAGCAACGAAAACCACAAATCCAAATAATTATGACAAAATCCAAATTGTTTCTCACTGTCGCCGCCGGCCTTTTGTTGGCGGTTTCCACCTCGCGCCTGCTCGCGTTGGACGCTTCGAGCAAGGAAGTCACCATCACCGGCAAAGCCGTCTGTGCCAAATGCGCGTTGCACGAAACGAAAGAGTGCCAGACCGTCGTTCAAGCCGAAAAGGACGGCAAAACCATCAATTATTATCTGGTCCAAAATGACGCGAGCAAGGCCTTCCACAAAAACATTTGCGGAAATGATGGAGAAAAAGTGACCGTGACCGGCACGCTCTCCACGGTGGACGGCAAGCAGACGCTGACGGCGACAAAAATTGAACCGGTCAAATAAATCCGCCGGTTTGATTTTTTTGACTGTCAACCGCCGTCAGGCTTTTTTGCCCTGGCGGCGGTTGAATTTTACCACGTCGTCGTAACGCACGCCGGTGCCGCCAAAAATGTCCAGCGCCGAACCAATCGTCAGGTCAACTTTCCCCTGACCCAGCCGCGTGACCTCCTCCAAATCGGCCAGCGAATTCGCGCCGCCCGCGTAAGTCGTCGGAATCGGCGTCCATTGGCCGAGCTTTTCAACCAGTTCGCGGTCAATGCCCCGGCACAAGCCTTCCACGTCCACGGCGTGAACCAAAAACTCCGCGCAACTGCCGGCAAGCTTTTTGAGCGTTTCCGGCGTGATGGCCAATTCCGTGAATTTTTGCCAGCGGTCAGTTACCACAAAATAGTCGAGGGTCGAGCCGTCTCCGCTTCGCTTTGCCGCGCCAAGGGGTCGAGAGTCTGGGGATTCAGTTTCTTTCCGGCTCTCGACTTTCCTGCGGCAGCTTAAATCGAGCACGAGCCGGTTTTTGCCGACGGTTTGGACCAGTGCGCCAAGCCGTTCCCAATCCACGCGGCCTTCGCGAAAGACCCAACTGGTGACGATTATGTGCGACGCGCCGGCCTCAAGCCAGCCACGGGCGTTTTGGGCGTTGACGCCGCCGCCGATTTGCAGTCCGCCCGGAAACGCCGCCAGCGCGGCGCGCGCTTCGGCCTCGTTGCCCGGACCAAGCATGATGACGTGGCCGCCCGTCAGGCCGTCCCGCCGGTAAAGTTCGGCGAACCACGCGGCGGAGCGGTCGGAGACAAAATTCGTGCGCAGCCGTTCGGGCTGGCCGAGCGTGCCGCCGACGATTTGCTTCACCTTGCCTTCATGCAGGTCAATGCACGGACGGAACATGCGCCCAAGCTAAATTCGCCGGGCGGAAGTTCAAAGGAAAATACACCGAATTCAGGTGGCGTTTTTGAGAACATCAAATAAGTCAGCGGGCAAAACTGGTATGAATAGTGCTTAAATTCAGCAGTATTTACGGGATCAATCGAAATTAAATCATATCTCGACGCCATGAAAATCACCCGCGCTATTTTTCACCTCTGCATCCGGCCAACGGCGCTTGTCACCAACCGCGCTTCGTCTGCCCTCTGGGCAGCGTGTTTTGGGGTTCTTTTGCCGTTCTGTTCTCCCGGCCAGCCCGTTGCCACCAGCGGACGGACGCCACAGGCTCCGCCCACCGCTCCGCCCGTGATGGTAAACAACGTTCCAGCTCCCGCCTTTCGGCCGGCGCTGAAATCCGGAGGAAGCACGCTTTACTCCATCGGCAACCCAACCGATGAAGAACAACTTTATCTCGAATACATCAATCGCGCCCGGTCAAACCCGCCGCACGAAGGCTGGATCCTGGCCACCACGACTGATCCCAACGTGCTGGCGGCGTATGCCTATTTCGGTGTGGACACGAACCTGATGCAGTCACAGTTCAACACCATCACCTCCACGCCGCCGGTGGCCATGAACGCACAGCTCCTGGCCGCCGCGCGCGGGCACAGCGGATGGATGTTCACCAACCAATGCCAAAGCCATACCGAGACGAACGGCCTGACCATTTTGTATCCATGGGATCGGATCACCGCGCAGGGATACAACTGGGCCGCTTGCGGTGAAAATATCTTTGCGAGCGCCGAGTACGTCTTTTATGGTCACGCGGCCTTTGAAGTGGATTGGGGTCCGGGCACGGGCGGCATGCAGACTCCGCCCGGACACCGGCTCAATATTCACGACGGCGATTTCCGTGAAGTCGGCATCGGCGTGGTGGATGGTGTTAACGGGTCGGTGGGTCCGCAACTGGTCACGCAGGATTTCGCCACCAGCCAGTCGGCGGTGCCGATAATCACCGGCGTGGTGTATTACGATCTCAATGGAAACGGTTTTTACGACGTGGGCGAGGGCATTGGCGGGGTCACGGTGCAGGTGCCCGGCTCAGCGTATTACGCTGTCACGGCCAATTCGGGAGGCTATGCAGTGCCGATAACCACCAACGGAATCTACACGATAACCTTCTCGGCATCCGGCCTGACCAACCAAACCACCGTCACGGTGACCAATCTGTTCAACATGAAGGTGGATTATGTGCCGGCCTACTCGCCGCCCGTCCTATCCGGCCCCAATCCGGCGGCCCTGACCAACAACAACACCTATTCATTCACAACGGTGGGAGCCGCGACCAATTACCAGTGCGCGATTACCCGGCTGATGCCCTACACGGCGGTTGAAGGCGCGGAAAACGGTACGAACTATGTCACCATTGTCAGTTCACCGGGCTATTCCGTGTTTGCCAGCGACGTGAAGGCATCCGGCAATTATTCATTCCATTTCTGCCAGCCGGTTGCCACTGCGCAAAGCCTGACCTTCAACGCCACTTTTCTGCCCCACACCAATTGTCAGCTTGTGTTTTCCAAGCGACTCGGCTTGGCTACATCAAGCCAGGTTGCCCGTGCGCAAATCTCGACCAACAACGGCGTTGCCTGGCAGGATGTGTGGACCCAGGCCGGCAGCGGCGGCAGCGGCGAGTCAAGTTTCAGCCGGATCACCAATTCGCTCGCTGCCTTCGCCGGTGTTAGCGCCAAGGTCCGGTTCCTTTACGATTTTACCGGCGGCAGTTATTATCCGCAGACCAGTTCGGGTGTGGGCTTGTATCTGGATGACATCGCCATTACCAACGCCGACCAGTCGCAACCATTGGCGACCAACAACATTCCGAACGGCAGCTCGTTTGTCTTCTTCCCGACCAACACTGGCGATTATCTGTTTTCCGTTTGCGCGCAACCCCCGGGCCGGACGCTTCCCTGGGGGCCATCCCTCCGCGTGACGGTGTCCAATCTCCCGCCCATGACCGTTAAATTCGCGGGCTTGCTTTCCCGTTCGGGAAACCAGTTCCAGGCGAATTTCAACGTGGTGAATTACCGGAACGGCATGTCATTCCTGTTGTTAAAGACGTCGGATCTGAGCGGAAACTGGACCACGGACACGCTGGCATCCATTCAGACCATCATCGCCAACACTCAATTCCGCATCACGACCACCAACAGCACAAACCGCGTGTTTTTCCGTATCAAGGCAAACTGAACAAACGGTTGGCAAAACGAGGCCGATGACAAACAACGGCGACATATCGCCATCGTCTAAACCGCAATCCGCAATTGCCAATCGGAAATTGGAGAACCGTAGCGGCTTCGGCAGAAAGCCGCCATCTGAAGAATGGAATGGCGCGGCTCTCTGCCGAGGAGCCGCTACACCTGCCAAAACCGCGCTTGCCAATTTCCCGCCAACGGGCTATTTCCTAGCCATGAACCGGAAACTTGTCGCGGTTACGCTAATCGCGTTGGCTTGGAGCAGCCTCGTCTTCGGCGGCGAGATTCATGATGCGGCCAAGAGTGGCGACTTGGAAAAGGTCAAGGCGTTGCTCAAAGCCAATCCTGATTTGGTTTTCAGCAAGGACACAAACGGCTGCACACCTTTGCACTTGACGGTACAGTATGTGCACAAGGACATGACGGAATTCCTGCTGACCAACAAAGCTGATGTCAATGCCAAGGACATTTATGGCTGGACGCCTTTGCATATGGCGGCGCGTTTTGGTGGCCACAAGGAAATGGTGGAATTACTGTTGACCAACAAAGCCGATGTAAATGCCAAGGATAAATATTTCGGCAGAACGCCTTTACACTTAGCGGCGGCCGAAGGCTACAAGGATGTAGTGGAATTGCTGTTGGCCAATAAAGCCGATGTAAATATCAGAATCAACGACGGTGAAACTTCTTTGCACTTTGCGGCGGTTCATGCGCACAAGGATGTGGCGGAATTGCTTTTGGCCAACAAGGCCGATGTCAATGCCATGGCTAACGACGGTTCGACGCCTTTAGACCAGATGAAGAAACCAATAAAACTGAAAATTTCTAACGATTCTAAAGATGACAGCAAAGCTGTAGCGGAATTGCTGCGCCAGCACGGTGGCCGCGAATTCGTTCACGAGATTGATGACGCGGCCAGAGACGGCGACTTGGAAAAGGTAAAAACGTTGCTCAAAAGTGATCCCGGTTTGATTTTCAGCGAAGGCGACGATGGCGGGACACCTTTGCATTATGCGGCTTATGGGGGACACAAGGACGTAACGGAATTACTGTTGGCAACCAAGGCCGATGTCAATGCCGGGAACTACCGTGCCATGACACCGTTGCACGTAGCAACGGTTCACGCGCACAAAGACGTGGCCGACCTGTTGCGTCAGCACGGCGGCCACGAATAAACAGCATTTTTTCAAACCATTTCCACCGGACATTTCCGCATCGCGCCTCGACAAAGCGGCATTCTCCTCAATCAATGTCCTGTAGCAGCGGACGTGAGTCCGCTCATTCTTTGGATGGAGCCGACTCGCGTCGGCTGCCACGGAAGCATTTCCCCTTCGCGCCTCGACATTGGCCGAATTTTGCTTAAATTGTCTGCCATGTCGTTCCTTTGCGCGGTCGAATATCCGCCAATCGTAAATCGTAAATCATAAATCATAAATGAGCCAGTCATTGGTCATCGCCGGGCGCACGTTCCGGTCGCGCCTCATCATGGGCACCGGAAAGTTTTCCTCGCCCGAAGCCATGCGCGATGCCCTCGCCGCCAGCGGCGCGGAAATGGTCACCGTCGCCCTCCGCCGCGCCGATTTGAGCGGCAAAAAAGATCCGTTCGCGAACATTCTGGAATTCGTTGACGCAAAAAAATATCTACTGCTGCCCAACACCAGCGGCGCGTTGAATGCCGACGAAGCCGTCCGCCTCGCGCACCTCGCCGCTGCCGCCGGTCTGCCGAAATGGGTCAAACTCGAAATCCATCCCGACCCGCGCTACCTGCTGCCCGACCCGGTGGAGACGTTCAAGGCCGCCGAAATTTTGGTGAAGGACGGTTTCACCGTTTTGCCTTACATCAACGCCGACCCGGTTCTGGCGAAACGATTGCAGGATGTCGGCGTGGCTACTGTGATGCCGCTCGGCTCGCCCATCGGCTCGAATCGCGGCATCCAGACGCGCGACCAAATCCGCATCATCATCGAGCAGGCCACCGTGCCGGTGGTCGTGGACGCCGGTCTGGGCGCGCCGAGCCATGCCGCCGAAGCGATGGAATTGGGCGCGGACGCCGTGCTGGTCAACACCGCCGTCGCGGTGTCGAGCGATCCGAACCGCATGGCCGTGGCGTTTAAGATGGCCGTGGAAGCGGGGCGCGCGGCTTTTGAATCCGGACTTGGTGCGGCGCAGGAAACCGCCAGCGCCACCAGTCCGTTGACGGCATTTTTGGATTGAAATTTAACTGCGGATAAAAACGGATTGAAAACAAAATATGACGGCCCCTCGCCCAGGAACTGTGCTCCGGAACCGTAGCAGCCGACGTGAGTCGGCTCTGACATTGTTTGGAATCAGATGGAGCGGACTCACGTCCGCTGCTACGGGGTTTATGGAGAAGGCGCGGAGCGACGGGCGAGGGGATTTTATTTTCATCTGTGTTAATTCGTGGTAAAACAAATTAAATGAGCGCAAAAGTTCTGACTGTTTCACGGGCGCGGCAAATTCTGGCTGCCGCGACGAAAACGCGCGTGCTCGTTCTGGGCGACGTGATGCTGGATCAATTCATCTGGGGCGGTGTGTCGCGCATTTCGCCGGAAGCGCCGGTGCCGGTCGTGGATTTCGAGCGTGAAAGTTTCATGCCCGGCGGCGCGGCCAACGTCGCGCGCAACCTGACCGCGCTGGCCGTGCCCACGGAACTTTTTGGCGCGATTGGCAGCGACGATGCCGGACGCCGGCTGAAAAAATTGCTGGGCGAGCAAAAAATCGGCTGCGCCGGACTGGTGACGCACAACGCGCGGCATACCAGCGTCAAAACCCGCGTCGTGGCGCACAAACAGCAGATGGTGCGCATTGACCGCGAAACGCGTGACAATCTGGACGGACACCTGACCAGCCAACTGCTCGCCGAATTGAAATCCAAACTCCCGAAAGCCGATGCCGTCATCGTCGGCGATTACAACAAGGGGGTTGTCACGCAGCCGCTGCTCAACGAAATCAAAACGCTCTGCCGCGCGCGTGGCGTCTGGCTCAGTCTCGACCCCAAGCCGGCACATCATTTGAATTTGAGCGGCCTCTCGCTTATCACCCCGAATCGCAAGGAAGCCTTCGATCTGGCGAATCTGCCGGACGAAACGCGAAATCCCAATCCGCTGGCGGACAAAAATCTCATGCTGGTTGCGGACCGTTTGCTGAACGAGCTGCGCCCGGCGGTGCTGCTGATCACGCTGGGCGAACTCGGCATATTGCTCTGCCAGCGCGGGCAAAAGCCGTTTCACATTCCCACCGTCGCGCAGGAGGTCTTCGATGTTTCCGGCGCGGGCGACACGGTGGTTGCGGCGTTCACCCTGGCCATCGCGGCGGGCGCGTCGCCGATTGAAGCGGCGATGTTGTCGAATCATGCCGCCGGCATCGTCGTCGGCAAAATCGGCACCGCCGTAACCACGCCCGAAGAATTGCTGAAAAGTTTTGGCCGCCGATGAAGCACGGAATGCGAATGGAACGCCAGTCTCCAGCCCGGCGTAAAGTTAAGGTTGGAGTTCAAGCTTCAGCTTGTTCGGGAAACAGGCTGAAGCCTGAACTCCGGCTTGCCGTGCCGGAAGCCGGCGCTCCAACGCTGCGGCATCATTCGTGGCATTAAAATGAATTCCACCAAAATCACCGCCGATGCGATTCGCGCCATGAAAGCGCGCGGGGAAAAAATCGCCGCGCTCACGGCCTACGATTTTCCGATGACGAAGCTGCTCGACGAGGCGGGCATTCCGCTCCTTCTCGTCGGTGATTCGCTGGGCATGGTCGTGTTGGGTTATCCTGACACGACGCACGTGACGATGGCCGAAATGGAGCATCATGTCCGCGCCGCCGCCCGCGCCCAACCGCGCGCGTTGCTCGGCGCGGACCTGCCGTTCCACAGTTACGAGACCGTTGCGAACGCGGTTGAAAACGCGAAACGTCTGGCCGCCGCTGGCGCGGAATTCGTGAAGGCCGAAGGCGGACGCGAAATCATTGAATCGGTTCGCGCGATTGTGGCTGCCGGGATACCATTTTGCGGGCATCTGGGCATGTTGCCGCAACACGTGCTGGAAGAAGGCGGCTACCACGTCAAAGGCAAAAACGATGAGGAACATCAGGCGCTGCTGGCCGACGCCCAAGCGCTGGCCGATGCCGGCGCGTTTGCGATTGTGCTCGAACTCGTGACACCGCCGGTTGCGAAGGACATTTCGCAGCGCATACCCATTCCCACCATCGGCATCGGCAGTGGCGACGATTGCGACGGACAAATTTTGGTGACGCTGGATTTGGTGGGGCTGTTTCCGTGGTTCACCCCGCGATTCGTAAAGCAACGGGCGGCTTGCGCGGCGGAAATCAAAATGGCGGTGGCGGAATGGAAGAATTCCATCGCCATGACGTGAGATGTCGTTTGGAATCGTAGCAGCCGACGTGAGGAGGCTCATTATTTTCGATTTACGATATGCGATTTACGCGGTTGCGGTGATGGCGGAATGACTCGTCAATCGCAAATCGCATATCGTAAATTCAGTCGGAGCCTCGTTACCTCGGCTGCTACACAAAAACTTTTCACCGGTTGAATTGTTCATTAAGATAGGCAAATGGAACTGGAATCATTGATTGAATCGGCGGCAGTGCGGGTGCGCGGCGACTTGCAGTTTTCCGGCGAACCCATTCCACCGGAGGCGAGTTTGGAAAGCTTTTCAAGCGACTGTAATAAAACGAATGGGTTCCTGAAAATATTTTTGGCCGGCGGGATTTCGTCGCTTCTGATCGCAACGTCATTTTGTGGCTGCGTCACCAAGTCGCAGGCCCGTGCCCAGGCGCAGGCGGCTTATCTGGCCGGCCAACAGGACGCGCTGGCCAAAATGGCCGGCCAGGGGCAGGGCATCGTCATCATTGGACCGGTGGAACATCCCAACGTCCCGTGGGTCGAAGGATTGACCCTGTCCCAAGCCATCGCGACGGCCAATTACATCGGTCGCCACAATCCGAAGACCATCACCCTTACCCGCCAGGGCGAACAGGCCAGCATCAATCCGAAGGATCTGCTCAACGGCCACGTGGTGCCGCTGGAGCCGGGCGATACGATTGCCATTCGGGAGTAGTTGATCGGTTAAATTTTTGTCAGCGTGAAGGGCTTTTCATGTATCCACCGCGAAGGACATTCAAGTTTGAATGTTTCCTTGACGAGCGCATGGCGATTTGAGGACGCGGAAATGGTGATTCGGTATTCCAACACCTCTGGCGGCTTGCCTTTGGGAAACGGATAATTTGGCGGCCACTCCCAAAAACCATGGGAAAACGTTTTTAAATTGTGACTCACCCCGACAATTTCAAAAGCCACTTCTGATAATGTTTGGGTGACGTTAAAAAGAACAAAACGCGCGGAATCTTTTTGGTTGATCACGCCCGGGGTTTTGGATTTTGGCTGCGGCAAAATTGGAAAATGCAGGGGCAAAACAGTTTTGCTTGAGGCGTATTTGGGGATGGGGTTTATTTCCCAAAGTTTCACTTCCACGTTCTCCGCCGTTTGGCTTTCGCTTTCGTTTTCAACCTCAATCAAACACTCAAATTTGTTTCCTATGGTCTGCTCCGGGGGCAGGGCTTTGATTTTGAGCGTTTGCGGTTTGTTTGCAGCTTCAAGTTCAGCGACCAATGGTTTTTGGGATTTTGCCTGTGGCAAAATTGGAAAAGGCAAATCAGTTTTGCTTGAGCCGTATGGAGGGGGTAGTTCTATTTTCCCAAGCTCCTCTTCCACGTTCTCTGCCGGTTTCCTTTCGTTTTCAATCTCGAGCAAACGCTCAAATATGTTTCCTCTTGTTTGCTTCGGGGGAAAGGCTTCGATTTTGGGCGGTTGCGGTTGTTTAACGGCTTCAATCTCATTCAAACGCTCAAATTTGTTTCCGGGTGTTTGCTCCGGGGCCGGGGCCTTGATTTTGGGCGGTTGGGATTGTTTTATGGCTTCAAGTTCAGCGACCAGGGTTTTGCCTTTGCCTGCGTTTTCAACCTCATTCAAACGCTCAAATTTGTTTCCGGGTGTTTGCTCCGGGGCCGGAGCCTTGATTTTGGGCGGTTGGGATTGTTTTATGGCTTCAGGTTCAGCGACCAGGGTTTTACCTTTGCCTGCGTTTTCAACCTCATTCAAACGCTCAAATTTGTTTCCGGGTGTTTGCTCCAGGGGAAGGGCGTTGATTTTGGGCGGTTGGGATTGTTTTATGGCTTCAGGTTCAGCGACCAGGGTTTTGCCTTTGCCTGCGTTTTCAACCTCATTCAAACGCTCAAATTTGTTCCCGGTTGTTGGTTTGTTTCCGGTCGTTTGCTCCGGCACAAGGGTTTTGATTTTGGGCGGTTGCGGTTTTACAGCTTCAAGTTCGGCGGCCAATTTTTCATGCCTGCGGAACGGCAGCCAAAAAATAGCGCGAAGGGTCAGGATAATCGCAACTCCGAAAGCCACCTTTTCAAAAATGGGATTTGAAACGACTGGCCATTGTGCAGCCGAAACCCCGGCCCATTCGCTTACCAGGAACGCCAGCCAGGCGAGGATGGTTAAAACCCATGCGATAATCATCTCGAAAACCTCCTTTGTTCTTGTGGCGGGATCCCACCAGTAAGAGAAGCATCGCTTGATTGCTGACATGGCCATACAATTAAAATAATGGGCAAAAGCCGGAATTGCGTCAATTCCGTATTGACTTATTCATATTTAGAAATAGTTAATTTGCATTAATAATATATGCTCCCGAAACCTTCGGGATTGTATCTTTCACAAACCCAAGCCAATTCCCCAATAAATCTCGATTCCAAGCATTTTTTATGCCCGTCGCGCGGCGGCAATCAGCTTTTTCCTGACCCACTCCGTTTACCCCTATGGGTTGTGGGTTTGTGAAGTATACACATCCCGGAAATCTTTTGCCTTGGACAGCAAATGTCCAACCCCCGCTGCCAGAATGTCGCGCAAAGAAAGGTTCATTATGACAAATGCGACAGACAATCAACTGGAACTCGGTTTCGACGGCATTCAACCACGACCGAACGCGGCGCGGCGCGAGGGGCGCATCGCCCGGGCAAGCTGGTGGTTTGCCCAAATGCGCGACATCGTGGAGCGCGCCATGGATTGGGAAGCCGCCGGCGAACCGCGTCCGGAACAAATCTGGATTCCCGGCGCTAACCGCGAAGTGAAGGTTTAGTCGTTGGAGTTCAAGCTTTAGCTTGTCGGTGCGGCGGGGGAACACGCTGAAGCGTGAACTCCAACACGGGCCGCACGGCCTAAATCCGAATGACTAAAGAATGCCGAATGACCAAGCCCGAATTGGTCATTCGGGCATTGGGAAATTCTTTCGTCATTAGGTTTTCATTCATCATTCACTCGGATATCAGTTGGGCGCTTTCAATGCCTGCAATTGGATCAACCATGACCACTGATGGTGGCAAACCGGAACGATAATCGAGGGCAATTCGTTCAAGCCCGCCATTTCCACCAAAGAAAACCAAACCCGGAAAATGATCTTTTTCAAATTCCCCATTGATTGATTGGGTCGCCTCTTCAAGCCGACAGTTGATCCGCTGAACGTCAAGCAATGGGATTTCTACGTCCTGCCGACAACGGCTTTGGATAAACGCAAGCGGAGCCAACATTCAATCACTCTCAAAAGTCTTGAAGATTTGAGCGGCGGCAAGGTGGATTATTTCCAACTGGCCAAAAGAGTTAACAGCATCAAAACGCGCAAGATTAAATTGAGACATCGCCACACTTGAACCGAAACTGAATTTCCGATATGATATCTATGTTGAAAACGAAACCACAGAAACAGACTGGCGGCTTGAAGCTGGACATGGATTTTGATGAAGCCATGCGGCGGATACTGCGGGTCAAGCCACCGAAGAAATCCTCCAAGCGGAAGAAATAATTTTCGCGCCGGACGGTCAATTCAGGCCGTTTCAGGCCAAAACTTGTAAAGTGCATAATCCCGAATTCTTTTGAATGGTTTGGATAGCATCTTCGGTTGCAGGCCGGATTCGCACCCAGCCGCGTGACGGATTGTTTAGGAATTCAGCTATGCCAATTGACATAAATCCGTGAAATCCGTGTCAACAATCATCTCTCCGTTTCCGTTTTCCGCGCGGCGAGGACTTTTTGCGACGGTGTGTAATTCGCGATGAACTCGCGGTAGAACTCCACGAAGGTGCCGGCGGCGATGTGCGCACGAGTGTCCGCCATTACTCTCAAAAACAGGTGCGAGTTGTGGACGCTCACCATGCGCAGGCCGAGAATTTCGTTCACGTTCAGCAAATGCCGCAGATAGGCGCGCGTGAAATTTTTGCAGGCAAAACAGTCGCAGCCCTCCTCGATGGGGCGGAAATCCGCCTTGTAGCTGCCGCCCTTGATGCCGAACGCGCCTCGCCGCGTGAACGCCGTGCCGGTGCGCGCGATGCGCGTCGGCAGCACGCAGTCGAACATGTCCACGCCGCGCGCAATCAATTCGAGCATCTGCGCGGGCGTGCCGAGACCCATCGCGTAACGCGCCTTGGTCGCGGGCAAAAAAGGCTCGGTGAATTCAATCGCCTTCATCATCTCCGGCTCCGGCTCGCCCACGCTCACGCCGCCGATGGCGTAACCGTCAAATTCCATCGCGACCAGTTCCCTGGCGCATTCCTCGCGCAGCGCGGCGTTGCTGCCGCCCTGCACGATGCCGAAAACCAGTTGCCCCGGCGTGCGCGGCTGCTCGCGGCATTCCCGCGCCCAGCGGATGGTGCGTTCGACTGCCAGCCGTTGTTCCCTGGCCGGCGCATCGTGCGGCGGGCATTCGTCAAACACCATCGCGATGTCCGAGCCGAGCACGCGCTGGATTTCCATCGCCTCCTTCGGGCCGAGGAACAGCGGCGAGCCGTCGAGGTGCGACCGGAATTCGACGCCGTGCGGCTTGATTTTCCGGATTTTGGCGAGGCTGAAAACCTGGAATCCGCCGCTGTCGGTGAGAATCGGCAGTTCCCAGTTCATGAACCGGTGCAGCCCGCCCGCAGCGCGGATGATGTCGAGTCCGGGCCGGATGTTGAGGTGATAGGTGTTGCCGAGGATGATTTGCGTGCCCATCTCGCGGAGTTCGCGCGGGTCGAGCGCCTTCACGCTGGCCTGGGTGCCGACGGGCATGAATACCGGCGTATCCACGACGCCGTGCGCGGTGGTGAGCCGGCCCAACCGCGCCTTGGTATGCGAATCCGTTTTGAGCAGTTCAAACATCGTGCAGAGGTTTTAACGCAAAGTCGCAAAGTCGCAAAGCCGCAAAGGGAAAAATTTCAGCTTCCCCCGATAAGTACCAGATGTCTCGCTTCGATGAGCAAGGTCCACCACCAGCTCAGGAGCACTCCGCCGCGCAAATAGAACGAGACCGCCAGAAAGCTCATGACGACCCGGCCGGCCAGAAGCGTTGCGAACAGCGGAGGTGGAAACGGCGCCGGGGTGGAATGGATTTTGATGGCCATGACGATGACGCTCAACAAAACGGTCAGGCAGGTTGCCGCCCATCGGTTTTGAAACAGCCGGATAAGCCAGGCAAAAGGGGCGAAGACGAGGAACAACTGGTTGAAAGCCAGGGAAAAGAGCACCAACGCAAACCACTGCTCAGGACTTGCCGGATAATCTTCCGGTAATTTGGGCCGGAGTGATGGATCAAGGAACAGGTGAAATCCCGTGGCAACGACGATTCCAGCCACGGTCACGATGGCGAAAAGCCGGGGTTCGATTTTGAGGATAAAGACCGGCCGATGGGCGTATCGGGTGTGCCACGCAAAGACAAAGCTCCAAAGGATGATGGAGCAAAAAAACATAATCGCCTCCAAATACCAGATGGGAAGGGAACGGCTCAGCCAAAAGGACAGGCGGGGATAACAAGCCAGCGTCGTGGCCAGCGCAGCGATGCCCGCCAGTTTCAAGACCCGTGGTTGGGCGAGGTTGCGCATGGGTTGCGATTAAAACATCGCGCAAAGAGTAAATCAAAAATTGCGCGTGTGGAGGTGAAAATTATTCAAATCGTAGGACAGGCGTCGCGCCTGTCTCTTAATTTGAAAGAGCAATCAAAATGGAGCCAGGCGCGACGCCTGTCCTACGCGGAAACTTCCGCAAACGAAATGTCCACCAGCAGATCGGCGGCGATTTTTTCCAAATCCGTTTTCAGCGCGGCGAGGTCGCAGCGTTCAGGCAGTTGCAACCGGGCGGCGGCCTTGAACAGCGTTTCGCCGGACATGGGCGCGCTGACACATTCGCTGGAAAATTCCTCGACGTTCACGTTCGCGCGCGCCAGGGCGCTGGTGATTTCGCGGACGATGCCCGGGCGGTCGTGACCGACGATTTCGAGTCTGGTCTGCCGGCCTTTGGTCGCGGCGGTTGTGGCTTCGTCGGGGCGGACGACGACGGTCAGGCCGCTGCTCTGGAGCGTTTGCAGGGCACCGAGCAGCGTCTGGCGTTTTTCGACCGGCAGCTCGATGCGCAGAATGCCGGCGAACTCGCCGCCGAGGCGGCACATGCGGCTTTCCAGCCAGTTGCCGCCGTGATCGGCCACCACCCGCGCGACGGATTCGACCAGGCCGGTGCGGTCCGGGCCGATGATTGTCATCACCAAGGGAACTTGCATGAAGTCTAGTTAAACCTTTGCCGCACCGGGCGCAAGTGATTCTCCACGCCAGGATGCAGTTTGAGTCAACCGTGGCCGGGTGGACGAAGACAAAAGACCGAAATCCTAATTCCTAAATCCGAATGACTAATGAATACTCAAATGAACAAATGCGCAGAATTGGTTGCCCATTCGTGTTTCGTCATTCCTTCGTCATTATGGTTTAGGAATCAGTCATTTCACATGGTGTTTGGGAAATAGTCATTCGACAGCCGGGCCGGCTTGTGTTAAAAAATCAGGAAATGAAAGGCTCCATATGATGCTCGAATACGCGCTGGAAAAATTTCCGATCTCAATGAAACTGCGTGATGGCACGGAATGTGTCGTGCGCCCGCTGGGCAAACGGGATGAAACCCGCCTGCACAAATTTTTTCTCGTGGTGCCGGAGGAGGAGCGGCTGTTCATCAAGCAGCCGGTTTTCGACCGCGAGATGTTCAAGGAATGGTGCCGGAACGCGGATTTCGAGCGGAACCTGCCGCTGTTGATGTTGCACGGGCAGAAAATCATCGGCGAGGCGACGTTGCACCAGCGTTTCGGCGGATGGAAACGACACATCGGCCTCATCTCCGTGCTGACGCATCCGCAATATCGCGGGCGTGACGTGGCCAAAATTCTCGTGGCCGAGCAGGTGGAAATTGCGCGCACGCTGGGTCTGCGGCGGCTGGAGGCGGAATTGAACGGCGAACGCAAAGTCGCCATCCGCGCGCTGGAGCAGATCGGATTTCAGCACCTGATGGAACTGGAGGATTACGTCCTCGACATGAAGGCCGTCATGCACGATTACGTGCTCATGGGCATGGACCTAAAGACGAATGAGGAATACGCCGGCGTTGGCGGCTGAACCTCAAGGCTGGTTGGTGATTTTCTGCCAGTTGACGCCCTGGACCGTGGCATAAGCGGAGAAGGCCTTTTCATTTCGAATCAGCACGGCGCGCACCACGCTCGAATCATCCGCGCGGCCCAATTCAAGAATGTTGTCCGGGATGAGGCCCATTTTCTTGTGCGTGTAGAGGAGCGCGAACACCGCCTGCGCGATCGTGGCGTACGGCAAATCCTTGTAAGCCCCTTCGATTGCGTCCTCGACGGCATCGGCCAGAAATTCCAGTTGATCCACGAGATGCGGATATTTCGGCGCGTTGATCTGGGTAAATTCCAGCTTCCACTGCGGCAACTGGCGCAGGACTTTTTCCGCTACGGCCGGCGTGATGCTCGCGGCGGCGTTGTTCACAAAATTCGCAATCTCAGGCATGACAGCGGCAATTTAAGGAAAGTCCCGCGCCAGCGAAAGCAAAAATGTAGTCATAAACACGCTTCCATTGACCGCCCCATTCTTGCTATGAACAGGCCGTGCAAGACCTCATCGCCAAAGCCGAGACGCTCCTGGAAGCGTTGCCGTACATCCAGAAATTCAACGGCGCCACCTTCATCGTCAAATACGGCGGCAGTTTCATGGACTCGCCGGACGAGAACGTGCGCACCGGAGTCGCCCGCGACATCGTTTTTCTGGAAGCGGTCGAAATCAATCCCGTCGTCGTTCACGGCGGCGGCAAAGCCATCACTCGCGCGATGGAAAAAGCCGGGCTGAAGGCGAATTTCATCCAGGGCCAGCGCGTCACCGACGAGGCCACGGTGAAAATCGTGGACGACGTGCTGTCGCGCGAAATCAATCCGGAAATCGTCAAAACCATCAACGCCCTCGGCGGCAAGGCCATTGGCTTTGCCGGGCCGGACATTTTCAAGTGCCGCAAGCTCTGGCTCGACGACCAGGAGAACCCGGGCCAGAAAATTGACATCGGCTACGTCGGCGAAGTCGTGGAAGTCAACGTCGCGCCGTTGAAGGAATCCATTTGGTGCGGCTTCACGCCGGTCATCAGCCCGACCGCGCGCGGCGAGGATGGGAAGATTTACAATTGCAACGCCGACGTCGCCGCCGCGCAGGCCGCCATTGCGCTCAAGGCCCGGCGGCTCGTGTTCATGAGCGACGTGCCGGGTTTGCTGCGCGATCCCAAAAAACCCGACTCAATCATTCCGCACCTGCAAACCACTGAGGTGGATAGTCTCAAAAAATCCGGCGTGATTGACAAGGGCATGATTCCGAAGGCGGACAGCGCCGTGGCCGCCATCAAATCCGGCGTTGAAAAGGTTTCGTTCGTGGACGGCCGCGTGCCGCACGCCGTCCTGCTGGAAATTTTCACCGACGAAGGCGTCGGCACGGAAATCGTTTTGTAAGAAACTGAATTGATGAAGCTGTCAATATCAAGAACCGACCCGGTTCCCGACCCATTTCCGTTTTCTCGCCCATGTCAAAATACAAATGACCTCGATATGGCGTCCCAAAATCTAGTTCGCAGCTTTATTGTCCGGGCAAACATGTGTCAACTTGGCAGCTTCGGCGAAGGAATCTATCAGGAATTATGCATGCAAGATAAAAGGAAGATATCCCCGCTTCATGTAGGCCGCGCCGATTTCTTAGTTGACGGAAAAAGGATTGACGTAAAAACGTCGAGAAGGCTGATAAACCGTGCGCTTAGACAACCTGTTTTAAGAACCAAATATCGAGTGGCAGATACCGATTATGTTGCGGTCGAATTTCACATTTCCGGAGCGCTTGTTTCGAGAGAGGGAAAAATTTTAAAGAATTTGAACTGGGCAGAGTTACTTCCACTCTTCGAAAAATGGAAATCGGGATATTATGGATACGCTCACACGCCTAGGCTAAAAGGTGCCTGCAAACTTTGTCCAGCGCTTGTCGGGGCAATAAAAGAAGGATTTTCACGTGCTGGTTTAAAAGATCCATACATCCTGTATAGGACAATAATGTTCAGCAATGAAAGTCCTGCCAATCTCTTGCCTAGCCAGCGAAATCAGCGTGCCCGTAAAGGGTGGACTGTTTTCCTGGTCTGTCGAGCAGCACCAGCTGACATGTCCAATTTAGATTATATTATCGCATTTCCAGATGAAGCCGATGCGCTTTTGCCAAGGCTTAAAATATTTCACACCTCAAAACATATCCCAAACTTAGAGAAAGCGGATCTTTCCCTTTTACCATCAGGCTTCCGATTCAATTCTATTGAGGCATTATACAGTCGTTTGGCCCAATTAAGCGGAAAATGAAAAACGAAAACAGGTCACCCATTAGGGCGACCCGTTTGAGGATTGACGCCTGACGCTTCGGAACTAACCTCTCCCCATGAATGACTCGGTGATCCTGGCAACTGTGTCCGATAACATACATGCTCGTAATATCACGGTTGGCGACTACAAAAAAATGCTCGTCGCAAAACCACAGAACAAACAGGACATCACTGAAATGATTTATCACCGTTTTTACGGACGATACATTAAGCCCTTTCTATTTCCCGACGACCGCTACCGTAAGCATTACAAACATGGGTTTGCAATGATGGCGTCTTCGTGCTTGCTCATCGAAACTTTAGAATCTTTCCGAAATGGTTGGGAGAAAACACCGCATGACGTTGGTGGCGACAAGGTATTCGAGAATTTTTTTAAACGTGAGAATGCCTTCAGGCAATTTAGGGGAACACGATTTTATAACAATGTGCGTTGCGGCCTCTTGCACCAAGGAGAAGTAACCGGCGGGTTTACTATTCAGAGGGAAGGGCCTCTCATCGATGCAAAAAAGAAGATCAACGCCCAAGCTTTCATGAAAGCCCTAGAGAAATCACTAGCACGTTACAAACGTGAATTATGGGCCGCCGAGTGGGACTCTGAACTCTGGGATAATTTCAGGCGAAAAATGCGTTTCATCATCAGCCACTAATAGTATGAAAACAACCCGTGTGTTGCTTTGTGTTCTCGTGGTCGTATCCCAAGCCTAAAAACCGAATTGATGAAGTGGCCGGGAAATGCGAACTTGTCAATGTGACCAACCAAGCCGCTTACATTTTACGCGAGAATACCGGAACTTCCGGGATTGTGGAGTCTGCTCGCGCAGCGGTGGCGCTGCTGGCGGAACATGGCATTCCGCATCTGATTGTCGGTGGCTTGGCGGTGCAGGAGCATGGCTACCCACGGGTGACCATTGACGTGGACATCGTGGTGCCCGATGTGCTGGAGGCGGTGGAATTTCTCACCGCCAGCCTCACCGGGCCGTTTTATCGTGTCCCGGAGGTTGATGATCGCGTGGAAGACCGGCGGAATGGCGTGCTGATTGATTTGCTGCCGGCGGGGAAGGTTTTGAAACGCGGCTGCAAAGTGCCGTTTCCGCAATTGGGCAAGGTCAGCGAACAACTTCAATTCGTGAAACTGGAGGAACTCATCGCGCTCAAGCTCGACAGTTGGGCCGGCAGTCCGGCCCGACGGCTCAAGGATAAAGCGGACGTGAATGAACTCATCTTGCGCCGCAAACTTCCCCGCGATCTCGCCGTGAATCCGGTTGTCCGCGTGCTTTACACCGAAACTTGGGACGCCCTGCAGTCCGAGAAATAAAAATTTCTTGGTTCCTCGACAATTGCAGTGGAGTTGGTGTTTACGTCCGCCCTCCCCATGAACCTCCTGGTAGGGCGCGTCACTCCGTGCGCGCCGGGCTTCGGCGGCATCCAGGCAAACGGCGCGCACGGAGTGACGCGCCCTACCTCGACAAGCGGGTTCAGGGGCGCAGCCCCTGGGAGCGCTGGCGTCTCGCCGGCGAGTTCCGGTTTTCATTTCCCGACTGGCCGGCGGGACGCCGGCGCTCCCAAGAGGTTCATGCGGAGGGCGGACGTGAATCCAATTTCACTGAAAATGTTGACGAGCCGAAATTTCTTTGTGTTCTTTTTGTCTCTTTGCGATTAAAACAATCCGTGATGAAAGAAATTGTACCGCCATCACCGCCGCCGCTCGTTCACAACCAGTTCGAGTCGGTGCGGGAATTGTTCAGTAAAAATGTCGTGCCCAGCTATGGCCGCTTCGACCTCGTGTTCAGCCATGGTGCGGGCAGCTACCTGTTTGATGTCGCGGGCAAGCGTTATCTCGACCTGGGCGCGGGTATCGCCGTGTGCTGCCTAGGCCACGCGCACCCGGCCATCACCGAGGCGCTCGTCGAGCAATCCAAAAAACTCATCCACGTCTCGAACCTGTATTTCACCGAGCCGCAGGGCCGGCTCGCCGCCGAACTCGTCAAGCGCATCGGCGCGGGCAAATGCTTTTTTTCCAACAGCGGAGCGGAGGCCAACGAAGGCTTGTTCAAGCTCGCCCGCAAATTCGGCCACGATGAAGGCCGATTTGAAATCCTGACGGCGACTAATTCCTTTCACGGACGGACGCTGGCGGGCATTGCCGCGACCGGCCAGGACAAGGTCAAAAAGGGTTTCGAGCCGGCGATGCCCGGTTTCCGGCACATTCCGTTCAATGATCTGGCCGCCGCGCGCAACGCAATTTCGCCCGCGACCGTTGCCATCCTGATGGAAGGCGTGCAGGGCGAAGGCGGCGTCACGCCGGCCACGCCCGAATATCTGCTCGGCCTGCGCGCGTTGTGCGACGAGAAAAAACTGCTGCTGTTCCTGGACGGCGTCCAGTGCGGACATTATCGCACCGGACGGTTCCAAAGCTGGCAGCGGATTTTGGAAAACGTTCCCGGCGGCGAGAAATTCCTGCCCGACGGTGTTTCGATGGCCAAATCGCTCGGCGGCGGATTCCCCATCGGCGCGTTCTGGGTGCGGGCGCCGTATGCCGATTTGCTGGGGCCGGGCACGCATGCCTCGACGTTTGGCGGCACGCCGCTGGCCTGCGCGGTCGCGCTCAAGGTGCTCGAAGTCATCGAACGCGAACGGCTGGACGAACAAGCCCGCAAACTCGGCAAATGGTTCAAGGAAGAATTGGAACGGCTCGCGACAAAGTATCCGCAGGTCGTCAAGCGCGGGCGCGGCCTGGGGTTCATCCTGGGTCTGGAACTGGTTGAAAAAGAGAAAATCCCGGCGTTTGCCAAAAGCGATAAATCGGCGGCGCTGCAATTTGTGAATCGCCTGCATGAAGCCGGTGTGCTCACGATTCCGGCGGGCACGCAAATCGTGCGTTTGCTGCCGCCGCTGAATCTCAAGCCGCAGGAAGCCGGCGAGGGCATCAGCAAAATCGAGGAAGTCATCAAATCGGTGGCGTGATTGATTTGCATGACCGCCGAAGAGAACTGTTAAGATGCGGAATCGAACCCCTCTCCCAGCCTGCGGCCACCCTCTCCCCGCCCGGCGGGGAGAGGGACGGGGCGAAGGGCGCGTCGGTTTAATTCGGCAAATTAATTGAGAGATCATGACCCCCGCTGCGCTCAAGCATCTGTCCGCGAGTGATCCCGTGATGCGGCGGCTCATTCGCGAGTTCGGGGCGTGCGGGCTGGCGCCGGAAACCCGGCGGCCACCATTCCAGTCACTCGTGCTGGCCGTCGCGCACCAGCAACTCAATGGCAAGGCGGCAGGCTCAATTCTCTCCCGTTTCAAAAAACTGTTTCCGGGGCGAAGGTTTCCCCGGCCGGAAAATTTGGCGGATGTGGCCGATGAACAGATTCGTGCCTGCGGATTTTCCTTCGCAAAAATCGCCTCGATCCGCGACATCGCGGCGAAAACCCTGTCCGGCGTCGTGCCGGCGTCGCGGCAGATCGTGAAGCTGTCCGACGACGAAATCATAGAGCGGCTCACGGAGGTTCGCGGGGTGGGCCGCTGGACGGTTGAAATGCTCTTGATCTTTCAACTGGGCCGTCCCGATGTTTTGCCTGCCGACGATTTCGGCGTGCGCAACGGCTTTCGCCGCGCCTATAAAAAACGCGATTTGCCGGCGGTGAAGGAACTGCTCGCATTCGGCGAACGCTGGCGTCCGCACCGCACCACCGCCGCGTGGTATCTCTGGCGGGCGGCGGATGCGGCGAAGAAGTAGGATCGGGCTTTCCGCCTTCGCGGCGCGCCAAAGCGCCGCTCCGGCGCGACGGCGGCCAGCCTGTCCCATATTTCAGATAGAGACAGGCAGATGCCTGTCCTACGTCGGCTGATGCGCGCATAAAAAGAGGTGACGCCGTTCCGTGATTGGGTTATAAAATTTCCTTTGGGCGAATTCCCGAAAACCTTGAAAAAATGAAGCATCTATTGTCATTGGAAAAACTGGCGCGGGCGGATTTTGACAAAATTCTGCACGCCGCCGCTGTGTTCAAGCGCGAGCGAGGTCATCACAATACCCAGCCGCTGGCGGGTCAAACCTGGGCGTTGATGTTTTCCAAATCGTCCACGCGCACACGGGTTTCGTTTGAGGTCGGCATCCACGAACTCGGCGGGCGACCGATGTTTCTCAATGCCAATGACATTCAGCTCGGCCGCGGCGAGCCGATCAAGGACACCGCGCGGGTGCTGGGCCGGATGATTCACGGCGCCGTCATCCGCACCTTCGCGCAGGCCGACGTCGAGGAGTTCGCCGCATTTTCCGGCGTCCCGACCGTCAACGCGCTGACGGACGACGAGCATCCGTGCCAGATTCTCGCGGACATTTTCACGTTCCAGGAAAAACGGGGGCCGATTGCGGGCAAAACCGTCGCGTTCATTGGCGACGGCGCGTGCAACGTGGCGAACTCGTGGATTTGGACGGCGGCAAAATTCGGATTTGAACTGCGCATTGCCGCGCCGAAAAAATTCCAGCCGTCCGCCGCTTTGCTGAAACGCGCCGGCGGAAAAATATCCGTTTCAACCGATATCAAGGCAACGGCGAAAGGCGCGGACCTGCTTTACACCGACGTGTGGATTTCGATGGGCAAGGAAGCCGAAGCGAAGGAACGCATCAAGATTTTGACGGGCTACCAGATCAATCAATCGCTGGTGAAACTCGCCAAACCGGACGCGCTGGTGATGCACTGCCTGCCGGCGTATCGCGGCAAGGAAATTGACGAGGAAACGCTCGAGGCCAACGCGGAAACGATTTTCGAGGCAGGCCGAAAACCGGCTGCACGTGCAGAAGGCGATTATGAATTGGGCGGTGAGTTGAACTGCGGAACGCCAGCCTCCGGCCCGGCTGCATGGTGGTCATCCGCAAGGATCACGCTGATCTGGAAATACCGCGCATCATCCGCCCCACCGGACAACGACGCGATTTCTCCCTTGGAACTCCGATGGATCGCGAGCAGGCTGCCCGCCTTGCCAATCCTAAAAAAAGCAGCCCTCGTTTCCGAATACCGCTTGCGTGGGTTGAATTTGATTTATATGACCGGCGTCGTTTGCGTTTGTGTTTTCGCCAATGGCGCGGGCGGCGTCGGCGGGATCGGGCTGGCGTGGCTGGCGGCGGTGTCCACCACGTTGCGCATTTACAATTCCAGCGTGAACCGCAGGGCTTTTCTGATTTTTTCCAAAAGAGCCGACGGCACTTGCCCGCCTTGAGTTTGAAAATCGTTCCAGCGCAGCGCCGTGAGACCTTGCACGTTGGCGTAAGATTCTTCGCGGAAGCACGGCAGTTTGCCCAAGCGCACTTCGTAAGAACTGTCGCGGTATTTTGTCGTCACCGGCACGCCCAGCGACAAAGCGCGCGGCGCGTCTTCATCAAAACGGGAAACAATGATGAACCACCGGACTTTGCCCTCGTAACCCAGATCAACTTTCCAAATCTGGCCGGGTTTAGGGCTCGTCGAGGACATCAAGAACCTTTTGCTGATAGCTGCGGGGAACTACAATATCGTCGTCCGGCTCGGGACATTGCCGCACGAGCCAGTCACGCAATTGCAGCTTGTCGTCCGGCGGCAATTGTTCAATGGCGGCTTCAATTTCAGCGACGCTGCTCATGTATGAAAGTTACACAGGGAACGGGAGCGAGTCAACTTTTGGCAATAAATCAACCGCCGTCGCGCCTTCACGGCGCTCTGCCGAGACGCCGCTACACAGCAAACTGGCGCAGATATTTCAACGCAACGTTCAATTCCTTTGGCCACGGGGCGGTGATGGTCAAAACTTTGCCGGTGACGGGATGCGGGCAGGCTCAATTCTTCCGCATACAGCGTGGCGCGTGAAAGCAGCGGACGTTCCTCATGTCCGGGCTTGAGCCGGTAGTTTGGTTTGAGGCGCGAAAGCCAGAGCGGTTTGCCGCCGTAAA
Source organism: uncultured Verrucomicrobiae bacterium (assembly GCA_963820205.1). Lineage (GTDB taxonomy): Bacteria > Verrucomicrobiota > Verrucomicrobiia > Limisphaerales > UBA11358 > UBA11358. The sequence continues at coordinate 36,746 of CAWFZJ010000065.1, read as the reverse complement.
GTCCGTCGCCGACGACGGGGAATCCGGCGTAACGCAAGCGAATCCGAATCTGGTGCGTGCGGCCGTAAAAGCCATTCCATTTATTTTCAATTATTTTGTCCCGTTTCTTTCCATTACCAACGGGACCGCCTCGCCACCCTGCCGCCAAGCGCCGGTGAGTTTGCCGTTTTCAAGTTTCCCGTTGAAGGAAGCACCGATGGCGTTCCATTCCAGCCGCACATTGGGCGGGGCATACTGAATGGCGCTGGCCGGAATTTCGGTTCCTTCCCGGTCGAAATTGATCATCGAACAGGAAAATGTCCCGTCCGGCAGTTTGGCAACATCGAAAGCCAGTCGGAGTTTTGACCGGTTGACATTCAAAATCCCTTTCCAGTGTCCCGGCAAGTCATTCGGGCTGGCATGAGAATAGTCTTTTTGCACCTCGATGGCCGGGTCGTCGGATGCCAGTGCGATTTCAGGCTTGGCGCGCTCCATGGTCAACGGCGTTGGTTTGCCTCCCAAGCTCAAGTTTCCGGTGATGACCCGGTGCGCGCCGTCCACGGTGCCTTCGAACACAGTGCCAATTCCGCTAAATTCCATCTTCACCGTCGGCGGCTGGCAAGTAACGGACGTGGCCTCGACGTTGATATGGCCGAAATGGCCCTCGTCCGGTATGTCCGCCACCGCCCGGAAGGTGCCATCCGCCCGTTCAGCGATTCTGACGGCCACCCGCAGCGGTGTATTACCGGCCTTCGATGTTCCTTTCCAATAGCCCTGCAGGTCCGAATCTTTCCGCGGCGCATAATCACTTTCGGCCATGGGTTCGGGAAACGCCTCCGGAAGGGCGTTCAGCTTCATGGTGAACGGTATGGAGACACCGCGCTGTTTCCAAGTGCCGGACATTTCCATCGTCTTCCGGTTCACCGTCGCTTCATAAGTGCAGCCGAAGGCCTGTTGTTCGATGCGGATCGAAGGATAATTGTAAACCAGTTTGCTGACGGGAACTTCCCTGACTCCCTGGTAAATATCCACCAGGACTGCGTGATACGAGCCGTTCTCGCGGGTGATTTTGTACATCAAAGGCATCTTGGTTCCGGCGAAGTCGAAATTTCCCGCCCAAGCGCCTTGGATGTCCGGCACACCCGCCGACCACACCGCAGGAACGGTTTTGACCGCAACGATGCCGGTGCCGGCGGTCAGAAGTATGACCGCGCCGGCAACGACCGCAGTTTTCGTTTTTGACCAGGCCATAAGTTTCAGTGCTCCTTTTACCAGGGTCAGGGTTGAAGCTGCGACCGCCGGCCCTTTTGCGGCGGTCGCAGTTACGGTGATTGCCAGTCCAACGGGCGCGGCTTGAACGGAATGCGCCGAGACCGCCCCGGCAATCAACGCCGCAGAAAGCGTGACACCGCGTTTCGTGAAAAACTTCCGCAACTTTTCCAGCGCGCGATTCACGCGCATCTTGGCGCCGTCCTCGCTGGTGCCCAGGGCCGCGCTCACGTCCTTGAAATTCCGGCCTTCAAAAAACCGGAGCACCACGGCGTTGTGGTCCTTTTCGCCAAGCTGCGCCATAGCCGTGTCCAGCAACGGCGCGATTTGCAGCCAGGCATTGAATGATTCAGTTTCGTTCAAAAGGGATTGCATATAGGCCTCCTGTTCGCGGCGTTCGCGGCGGCGTTGATTCTTCAGCGCGTCGGCGGAAACGTAGCGCGCCGTGCGGCAAAGCCAGCCGGAGAGAATGGTCTTCGGACCGAGCGACCCCGCCTTCCGCGCCAGAATGATGAACGCGGCCTGGGTGATTTCCTCGGCCAGATGCGGGTCGCGAACCTGCCGCCGGGCGACGGAATAGACAAGATTGACGTGCCGCGACACCAGGGCGGCAAACGCCTCCTCGGAATTGCCGCGGGCATATTCCCGCACCAAGGCCATGTCATCGGTCATCATCCACTTAATACATGGACGCCGGCGCGGAAAGGTAACAGATTATTTTTTGGAAAATTGCCTGTGGTTCGTAGCCGCCGTTGTGAAACGGCGGAGATGGGTGCCGCGGGATGAATCCGCCAATTCACATTGGCGGCTACAATAGTTCATGGTTCGGATGCGTGGTGGCAAAATCATGGAGGCTCTCCATGAACTGTGCCCCGTTGCTCCGGTGTTTTCTTCAACGCCAGCATTTCGATGGGTTCGCTGCCGGGCGCCAATTCAAGGCCAAGCTGGTCGAGCGGGGCCTGTTTCAAACTGTCGTGCTCCGGATCGTGCTTGTTCCATCTGAGATCAAAATCGAAACCATTGGTGAGGCCGGTGTTCCGTTGTCATAAAACAAATTATGTGGATTGCGTTCGGGGGTGCGTTGACTATTATGGCAAACAACAAAGAAAGGAGAACGTTATGCGCGCAACATCCATAAACAAACGACGGGTTGTTCTGGCCGGCGCCCTGGCGCTGGTCTGCTTATGCCTCGGCGCGGTTCTGGCGCACGCCGAACCGGAAAAGAAAACCGACCCGAAGCCGGCGCCGAAGAAACTTACCGGCGCCGAGTTGTACGCCATCAATTGCAACCGCTGCCATCCGGAGCGGTATGCCACCGAGTTCACCTCGGCCCAGTGGAAGACCATCATGACCCACATGCGCGTGCGGGCCAACCTCCCGGCGGCACAGGCGAAACTAATCCTCAAATTTCTCCAGGAAGACGCTGGCAACTAAATCAATCCTTAAATAATTTCACCCATGAAAATATCTTCCTTGATTTCAGGCGCAGTGATTGCTGGTTGCGCGCTGGGCGTGGCCCTGACCCCGCGCGCGGCGGCGATGATCAGCGATGAGGATTTCAATGCCTTGAGAAGCATGGTTACCAACCAGGACCAGCGGATTGGCCAGTTGGAAAAACTGCACGAACAGGACCGGCAAACACACCAACAAGATCAGCAGACCATCCAGCAATTGCAACAGCGGTTGGGCGAAACGCAGACGCTGGCCACGAACGCGGAGCAGAAGGCCGACGCGGCGGCCAAAATCCAACCGGTGAATCCCATCCCCGGCGGCACCATGAGCGCGTTGCACAACTTCACCATGGCGGGTGACGCCGAAGTGCAATTCGGCAGGGTGCAAGGATCGCACAGCGGCTTTGTGTTCGCCGATTTCGCGCCCATTTTCCTATTCCGGGCGAGCGACAACATCCTGGTCGAGGCGGGCTTCGATGTGACTCTGCAGAACTCGGCGGTGAGCCTGCAGAATAATCAGACGGGCAATGGCGACGCCGGAACTTCGGTGAGCCTGAGTTTCGCCCAGTTGGATTATCTCTACAACGATTACGTGACCCTGGTGGCCGGTTACATGATTTTGCCGCTGGGCACCTATTCCGAGCGGGCGGCGGGCTGGCTCAACAAGATACCGGATGATCCGTTGGCGGTGGATTTCCTGCCCGGCGCCGGGGTGGGCGCGCAGCTTCGCGGTGCCGTGCCCGTGGGCAATTTCGGGCAGATGGTGACCTATGCGGTTTATGGCGCCAACGGACCGTCGTCGGTTGACGGCTCCGGAAGAGCCACCACCGTTGATTCCGGCGGCAATACGATACCCAATATAAGTCTCAACGGGAATGTGGGCGTCAATTCCGACGGCAGTTCCGGCAACCTCAACGACAATCCCAGCGGCGGCGGCCGGATTGGCTGGTTTTATCCGTGGAAGGCCCATTACGACGTCGAACTGGGCGTTTCCGGTCAGGCTGGTCCCTGGGACAGCGGTGGCCATGAGCTTTGGTCGGCTGCGGTCGTTGATGCCGCCGTGCACATCGGTCCCTATGCCGAGGTGAAGGGCGAGTATATCAACACCTGGCAGCAAACCACCGATGCCGGCACCATCCGGGCGCGCGGCTGGTGGATCCAGGGAGCCTACAAGCTGGCAGGGTTGAATTTGGATGCACCCGTCGTGAATGATCTGGAACTGGTCAGCCGTTACGACGGGGTGAACGATGGTCAGGGAACAGCCACAGACCGCGTCACGACCGGTATAGTTTATTACCTCACAAACGCATTGTTGTTCGAAGGTGACTATGAATGGCTGCATAGCCGCGGACCTGCTGCAATGCCGTCCAATGGGTTTGTAGTCCAGCTTTCCTATGGCTTCTAAACGAAATACAATATCACTTATGCAAATGAACAGTAAATTTGGTGTGTTCCTTCTGAGCGTGACCACGCTGGCCCTGTTGGGGGCGGGCGTGGCGCGCGCCGAAGATCAACTCGACGCGGAAACCAAGGCGCGCATCGATAAATATGAAAAAGGCCCGGCCACCATTGATGTCTCCAAATATCCGCAGGGCATCCAGGACAACTACGAAACCTTCAGCCAGAAATGCACGCAATGCCATAAGTTGAGCCGGCCCATCAACTGCGATTACGCGCTGCCCGACGAGTGGTCACGCTACGTCAAGCGGATGATGCGCAAGCCCGGCTCCGGCATTGACAGCGCCGATGGCAAGAAGATTTATGAATTCCTGGTCTATGATTCCAGCGTCCGAAAAAAGGCTATGCTCGATGACAAGCTCGCCAAGCTGACCCCTGACGACAAGGCGGCGACCGAGGCCAAGATCAAGGAAGTCCACGCCAAGTACGACAGCAAATAAACATCTTTGAAAAACGCCCGTTTCACTGTGGCGGCGGTCTGTGACCGCCGCATTTTTTGCGAAAATATTGATAATGCGACGCTCAACGAGCGCCGCTACAATCGTTATCAATGCGTGACGAATTGAAACTTGGCGATTCCCAACCGTCCGATGCCGGGCCGAAGGCGTCGCGTTCGACCGTGCCCATCTGGATCATCGTGCTGACGCTCCTGCTGTTGTTTCTCGGCGCGGTGTATTTCGATCGTCATAGCGGCTGGTTCGACAAACAGGTTTACGCGCCTTACACGTCCGCCGACGAACTGGCCTCGTACCAGCCCAAATCTGGAGCCGGCTCGATGCTGACGCATGGCAAGGCAGTCTATGAAACTTATTGCGGCCTGTGCCACGGCAGCGACGGCCTCGGCAAACCCGCCCAAGCGCCGCCGCTGGCCGGCTCCGAATGGGTCGCCAAAGACATTATTTCGCTCGCGCGCATTCCGCTGGCCGGTCTCAACGGCCCAATTCAGGTCCAGGGGCGCGATTGGAACCTGTCCATGGCGCCGATGGGCGCGTCGTTGTCGGATGCCGATCTTTCCGCCGTGTTGACTTACATCCGCGAATCGTGGGGCAACCAAAACGGCGCGGTTTCCCTTGATGAAATGAAAACCGCGCGGGCGGCCATCAGCGGCAATGCCCCGTCGGCAGCGGATCTGGCCAAAATGACACCGGTCGAACGCGGCCACATTGTTTTTCAAAAATACGGCTGCTTCCAATGCCACGGCCAGAACGCCAAGGGCGGCGTGGCCAATCCCAACGCCAAAACGGCGGAACAAGTGCCCAGCCTTATTTACGTGGCCGATGGTTACACCAAGGATGAATTGAAGTCGTTCATCATGCGGGGCGAGCGCACCATTCCCGTGCTGCACCCGGACAAACCGCCACCGCCGCATTTCATGCCTTCCTGGGGCAATGTCATCAGCACCAACGAACTCAACGATCTGGCCGACTATCTCTTCAGCTTGAAGCCCAAGGGAGACAACTTGGGTTTTTAGCCGATGGTGTCAAAAACGTGTCCGTTCGTAGCAGCCGAGATAACGAGGCTCTGACTGAATTTACGATATACGATTTGCGATTTACGAGTCATTCCGCCTTCGCCGCACACCGCGTAAATCGTATATCGTAAATCGAAAATAATGAGCCTCCCTCACGCAGCGCTACTTTCATAACGGACTATTAACCATTCCAAGGCGAATTACGATTCCATTTTTTCCGTGTTCATCCGCGCCCGTTCGTGGTTTAATCCCCCGCGATGCTTCGCAAGGTTCAGCCGAACAAAGTCCGGACGCCCGGTGGCAGATTTGCCATCGTTGCCTCGCGCTACAACGCGCGTTACGTGGACGCAATGCTGGCCGCCGCCCGGCGCGAGCTCAAACGGGCCGGAGCGAAAACCATCCAGATCGTACGCGTGCCGGGGGCGTATGAAATCCCCGTCGTGGCCAAACACTTGGCCCGTGTCTCACGCCTTGCGCCTAACGCCTCACTTTCCGCCATCATCTGTCTCGGTGTGATTTTGCGCGGCCAGACGGTTCACGCCGCGCATATCGGCGAAGCGGTCAGCCGCGCGCTGATGCAAATCCAGTTGGAGTACGAAATTCCCGTCGTTCACGAAGTGCTGCTTTTGGAAAACGAGGGGCAGGCGCGCGCGCGCTGCCTGAATCCCAGCCACAATCGCGGCGCGGAAGCGGCGCAAACGGCGATGGCGATGGCGCACGTGATGGAAAAATTGCGCGGCTGAAAAGCCGGTGTCCGCCGGACCCCTATCCGAAGGTTGAACTATGCCATATTTATCAATCTTGATGATGGTGGCTTGTGCGATTTTCTTTCATCGCGCGGCTGAATTCGAAAATGAATCCAGTCTGGTGTGGACGGGTTTGTCGGTGGTGATTTCCGTGATGACCTTGTTCGTATTGGGTTGGGGCTGGCTGGGATGCCTGCTTGGCCAGGCCGGACTTTTGCTGGGCATCACGATTTTCCGGGTGTTTCGCAAACCGTGACCTTGTAAAATCGTTTTGCAAGCGACATTGTGCAAAATCGCTGCTGTAAAAGCCGCCCAAGGCCGGCCAACAATTTAACTTGGATTCAGAATGCAGATTTGGCAGGATGGTTTGTCAGAAGAAGATGCAAACGCTCAAACACGGAAGGAATAGTGAACTTCTGACGTACGTTGCGTCGCGCCCGGCACGCGCGGAAGTCGTCAACAACCGGAAAAAGCCGTTGAAAGCCAGGAGCCAGCCACTCCCGCTGGCCCTGTTCGACAAGGTCAGGAATTACAAAAGCGCCGCCCAGGTTCGCGCCACGGGGCTGTACCCCTATTTCCGCACCATTTCCTCGGCGCAGGACAGCGAAGTCATCATTAACGGCAAAAAAGTCCTGATGCTCGGCTCGAACAGTTATTTGGGCCTGACCAATCACCCGAAAATCAAGGAAGCCACCATAAAAGCGGTCGAGAAATATGGAACGGGCTGCGCCGGCTCGCGTTTCTTGAACGGCACGCTCGACATTCACATCGAACTGGAACAGGCGCTTGCCCGGCTGGTGAACAAGGAGGCGGTGTTGCTTTACAGCACCGGTTTTCAGGTCAATCTCGGCGTCATCAGCGCGCTGGTGGGAAAAGGCGATTATGTTCTGGCCGATAAAAGCGATCACGCCAGTATCGTCGAGGGGTGCCGGCTTTCCCCGGGCGAATTCGTCCGGTTCACGCACAAGGACATGGCTGCGCTGGAAAACCGCCTGCAGAAAATTGATCCGGCAGCGGGCAAACTTATCGTCGTAGATGGCGTGTTCAGCATGGAGGGCGACATCATTCAACTGCCGGACGTTTGCCGTCTCGCCAACCAGTACGGCGCGGCCGTCATGGTGGACGACGCCCACGCCATCGGTGTGATTGGCCGGAATGGGTCCGGCACAGCCAGCCATTTCGGCCTGACCGACCAGGTGCAGCTCATCATGGGCACGTTCAGCAAGTCGCTGGCAAGCCTGGGCGGGTTCATCGCCTCCGACGCGGCAACCATTGATTTCCTGAAACACACCTCGCGGGTGCAGATTTTCAGCGCCAGCATGAGCCCCGCCAACACGGCCGCCGCCAGGGCCGCAGTTGAAATCATGATCTCGGAACCCGAACGCACCGAACGGCTCTGGCGAAACACCAAGCGCATGAAACAAGGGCTGATTTCACTGGGGTTCGACCTGGGCGCTTCCGAGACGCCGATTCTTCCGGTTTACTGCCGGGATTTGATGGTCGCGTTCAAGCTCTGCAAACGGCTGGAGGAGGAAGGCGTGTTCGTCAACCCGGTGGTGTCGCCGGCGGTGTTGCCGGGCCAGGAGTTGATTCGCCTCAGCCTCATGGCCACGCATACGGACCAGCAGATTGATTTCGCGCTGGACAAACTCGGCAAAGTTGGCCGGGAGCTGGGTCTGGTGTGAACGGAGCCGGCCTGTTCCCCGGAACCGGGTTCCGGCCCGACGCGAAGAATTGTTCCGCGGCAAGTCAATGAAGGTTCTTCTTACAGGCGCGAGCGGATTTGTCGGCAGCCACGTTTTGGACCGCCTTCGCGCGCAGGGCATCCCCGCGGCCGTGCTGCTCCGGTCCGCCAGCAACCAGCGTTTCATTCAGGCGCACCTGCCGCAGCTTGAAGTGCGCAACGGCTCCCTCAGCGACCCGCAAAGCCTCGGCGCCGCTTTGCAGGACATCACCCATGTCATTCACTGCGCCGGATGCGTCAAGGCGTTGCAGGTTTCGGAATTTTACACGGTCAATCAAATCGGCACGCGGAATGTCGTCGCGGCGGTCAATCAGCAATCCGGGCGGATTCAGCGGCTTGTTCACATTTCCAGCCTGGCGGCCGGTGGACCGGCGGTTCCTGACCAACCCGCGCGCGAAGAGGATCCCCCGCATCCCGTCTCGGAATATGGCCGGAGCAAACTCGCCGGCGAGCAGGAAGTTCGGAACTGCCGGTCGGAACATGTGATTCTTCGGCCACCCGCCGTTTACGGACCCCGCGACGATGCGTTCCTGCCGTTGTTCAAGGCCGTCAAGGCGCATATTTCACCGCGTTTCGGCGGTGGCCGGCTGCCGTTGAGCTTTGTTTTCGTGAAGGATCTGGCTGAAACCATCGTGGCCTGTCTGACCCACCCGGCCGCCGGCGGGAAAACATTCTACGCCGCCTCGCCCGAAATCACGCAGGCACGCGCACTGGCCGAGGAAATCGCCTCGCAAATGAAAACGTGGACGCTGACCATTCCTTTGCCAACCGCCGCGCTGTGGCCCGTGTGTCAAATGCAGGAAGCGATCTCAAGGCTCACCGGCCGGCCGGCCGTGTTGAGCCGGCAGAAATATGCCGAACTGCGCGCGCCGGGCTGGGTGTGCGATCCCGCGCGGTTGCGACAGGAACTGGGTCTCGTCTGCGCCACCAGGCTCAAGGATGGAATCGCCGAAACCCTGGCCTGGTATCGGCAGCAGGGATGGTTGTGAGCCGGATGGAGTTTTTTAAGTGACACTGGAAACTCAAAATCCGAATGCCGGAAAAGCCCGCCCCGCCGGGCTGGCGCCTTCGCCATCCGCCATCCGCCATCCGTTTTTCCGGCACTACGCCTTGATTGACTGCGCGACCCAGGGCTACATCGCGTTGGTGGGACTGATCATCGTGTTCATTCACAGCCCGCGTGTCCCGTTTTGGCCGTTGCTGCTGCTGGCGCACGGAATCGGCCTCGTTTTGATTCACTGGCTGATTCAATGCCATAGCCGGCACCCCGCCAACTGGCTCCTCGATTTTCTCCGGCATTACTACCCGATTCTGCTTTACGCCGGATTTTACTGCGAAACCGGCCTGCTCAGCCAAATGCTCCCCACCGGCTACCTCGATCCGCATTTTCTGCGTCTGGAAAAATCGTTGTTCGGCTGGCAGCCGGGCGTGGAACTCATGGAACGCTTCCCTTCGCGCCTGTTGAGCGAAGTTCTCTACGCCTCCTACTTCTCCTATTATCTGATGATCGGCGGGGTCGGCCTGGCTCTGCTGCTCCGCGACCGGCGGCAGTTTGCCCACTTCATTTCCGTCGTCTCGCTGGTATTTTATTTTTGCTACCTGATCTACATTTTCACGCCGGTGGCCGGTCCGCGCATTCTGTGCCCGGGCGTCGTCGCCGCGACATTGCCGCCGGATGTGATTCCGGCGACGCCGCCCGTCGTACCGGAATCAGTCGGGGCCGGTGTGTTTTTCCGGATCATGGCGTGGATTTATGAGCACTTCGAAACGCCCGGCGCGGCCTTTCCCAGCAGCCATGTCGCCATCGCCATCTGCACGGTATATTTCTCCTTCCTTTACTTGCGGCCCATTCGCTGGGCGCACCTGACGGTCGCGCTCCTGCTTTGCGTTGCCACCGTCTATGGCCGCTACCACTACGTCGTGGATGTGGTGGCCGGCGCGCTGACGGCGGCGTTGCTCATTCCGCTGGGGAACCGGCTCTTCTTCAAGTTCCAGCCGGCGAATTCCGGGTGACGAACGAAAGCCAGCCCGGTGGCAGCCCGGAATTCGCACTTCGACTCCCGCTACACTTCCCGCTCATAAATCCGGTAGCGTTTGTAAACGTTGCCGCCAAACACCTCCATCAACCGGCACATCATCACGTTGTCTTCAAGAATCCACGAAGCCTCCGCTTTCTTGAAACCGACCTTGATGCCCGCCTTGAAACCCTCCGTGAGCATCACGGCTTCCAGGCCGCGGTTGCGATATTTCTCCTTCACGCCCAGCGTGATGACCCGGCACTGTGGCGGATATTTCCAGCCCAGCACGTAGGGCAGGAAGCCGAGGAGTTTCGGGGTGAGCATGTGCCCGCACAATGGCTTGAGCGCGATGTTGTAATCCGGCATCGCCAGCATGAACCCGACCGGTTCCGCCGGCGTCTCCGCCACCCATATCAGCCCTTCCATCAGAAGCGGCTTCAACCGGGCCGCCATGAAATCAATCTCCGCGTCCGTCATCGGCACGAACCCCCAATTGGCCTGCCACGCGGCATTGTAAACCTCCTTGACCTTGGCCAGGTCCTGCGTGAGCGTGGCCTTGCGCACCGGCGTGAACGTCAATTCGGGATGCCGCTGCCGGGTCTTGTCCGCGATGCGCGCCAGCCGGTCCAGCGGGCACTTCGCGACGTCAATGTCAAATGCCAGCAGGTCCTTGGCCTTGCGAAACCCTTCCGCCGCCACCAGGTCCAGGTAGTAACGCGGATTGTAGGGCATCATGAAAACCGGCGGCGAATCGAAGCCGTCCGCCAGCAGGCCGCACTCGTCGTTCGTCGTCGGATTCATCGGCCCCATCACCCGCCGCGCGCCCTGCTGCCGGGCCCAGGCGAACATCGCATCGAACAACTGCCGGCTGACCGCCGCGTCATTCACGCACTCGAAAAAGCCGAAGAACGCGGCGTTGTCCTTCTGTATCCGGTTGTGGTTCCGGTCGAGAATGCCGGCGATGCGCCCCACGTCCCGCCCGTCGCGCACCGCCACCCACAACGCCATTTCCGCGTGCTCGAACAGCGGATTCTCGTCGGTGAAAACCTTTTTCAAGTCCATCAACAGCGGAGCCACCCAATGCGGGTCATCGCCGTAGATGCCGTAACTCACCTTCAAAAAGCGGAGCACCTGCCGCGCATTGCGCGACAACAAAACGATTTCAGTATTATTGCCCATTCTGGACGCGGTCGGCGAATTGGTTCGTCCAAAGCCGGCCGCGCCGGGAGTTTGCGGAAATTGCCGGCCAGCCGTCAATGCTGCCGTGACCCCGGCATAAACTTTCACAAACCACTTGCGGGGTTAATTCGATGGTATTATATTCAAACTTAGAAAGGTTACTTATGATGTCTGGTCGCGCTTCGGGAAAGATAGTTTTGTTTATGATTGCCGCGCTGGCTGCCGCCGGGCTGAACGCCCCGGCGGCGGACATCATCGGCGTCATCACGCTCACCGGCACGCCGCCGGCGGAAAAGGAAATCACGCCGCTCATGGAAAATCCGGATTGCGCCAAGATGCATGCCACCATGCCCACGACGCATTTTTACGTGGTCGGTCCGAATCACGAACTGGCCGACGTGGTCGTTTCGTTGAAGGGCGTCACCGGCAAATCCACCGGCGCCAGCCAGCCGCCCGTCGTGCTCGACCAGAAAGGCTGCCTTTACACGCCGCAGATCCTGGCCATCCAGACGGGCCAGAAGCTCATCGTCAAAAATTCCGATCCCTGCATTCACAATGTCCACGCGACGCCTGCGGCGCCGGGCAATCCCGAATCCAACCAGGTGCAGAGGCCCGGCGGCGCGGACCTGAACTTTGTGTATGCCCAGCCGGAAATGTTCCTGCGTTTCAAGTGCGACGTGCATCCGTGGATGTTTGCGTGGGTGAGCGTGTTCGACAGCCCCTGGTTTTGCGTCAGCGGTCCGGACGGCAAATTCGTCATCAAAAACGTGCCGCCTGGCAAATACACCGTGGAAGCCGCGCACCGCAAGCTCGGCACCCAGACGCAGGACGTGGAAGTGAAGGACGGCGACGTGACCGCGAATTTTACCTTCGCCGTCAAATAGTTTTGCAATTTGGGCGGCCCCGGCACAACGTGTCGCAGGAGATCAAATAGCTATGAAGGCAAACGCTGTATCCAAATCGAATCCCTGGTTGTACTGGTTTGCCGTGCTGACGGCGCTGGCGACGCTGGCGTTGATTGGCATCGGCGGCCTGGTGACCAGCCACGAGGCCGGCATGTCGGTGCCCGACTGGCCGACGACCTACGGCTACAACATGTTTCTGTTCCCGATCAACAAGTGGCTGGGCGGTATTTTTTACGAGCACTCCCACCGGCTGCTTGCCTCGCTGCGTCGGCCTGATGACGACGATCCTCGCCGTCTGGCTCTGGCTCAAGGACCGGCGGCCGTGGATGTCCTGGCTCGGCGTGGCGGCGTTTCTGCTCGTCGTGGCGCAGGGCGTGCTTGGCGGGCTGCGCGTGACGATGCACATGGATTCGCTGGGCATTTATCACGCGACCATCGCGCAACTATTTTTCGTGCTGACCTGCGCCATCGCACTGTTCACCAGCCGGTGGTGGATGAACAATGAAGGTTGGAGTTCACGCTTTAGCGTGTCTGACAGCTCACAACATTTTAAAGATGCACCCCAACCCAAAGGCAGCCTAAAGGCTGAACTCCAACCACGCGAACTGCGGTTGCTTGTCCTGTTCACCACCGTTTTAATTTTCGTCCAGTTGATCATTGCCGCGGCCATGCGGCACCAGCACGCCGGACTGGCGATTCCCGACTTCCCGCTCGCCTACGGCGGGCTCTGGCCGGACACGAGCACCGAAGCGGTCGCGAGCTACAACGCCCAGCGCGTTTCAATGAATGCCGAAAATCCGATCACTGCTTTCCAGATCGAATTGCAAATGACGCATCGCATCGTCGCGCTGGCCATTTTGCTTTTGACGGCCATTTGCGCGTGGCTGGCCCAGCGTTGGAGTTCACGCTTTAGCGTGCTGGACGGAGGGAACAACCTGAAGGTTGAACTCCAACCGTACGTATTCGTGCGTCTTTCCAGATTCTGGCTGACGCTGATTGTTATTCAGATCGGGCTGGGCGCGGTGACGATTTGGACGAACAAGGCTGCCGACGTGGCGACGGCGCACGTGCTGGTCGGGGCGCTGGCGCTGGCGGTTGGCGCGCTCTGGTGCACGATTGCTTTTCGTGAATCGGCAGCGGCGGTCTTTGACCACCGCATTGAACAACAACGCTCGCAGAGCGCCGCTACAATTGGCGCGCAACCGGTCATGCCCGGGAATAAATAAAATGAGAGCTTCAACGGAAATTTTAAGTGCAACTCCGGCACGTTCAGCCGGGGCGATTCTGGCCGACCTGGTCAAGGCGCGGCTGACTACGCTCGTGCTGCTGACCACCTTCGTCGGATTTTTCATGGGCGAACGCGGTCCGATGGATTTCGCCTTGATGTTTCACGCGCTGGCGGGCACGGCCCTGGTCGCGGCGGGCGCGGCGGCGTTGAATCAACTGCTCGAACGCGAATACGACGCCAAAATGCGCCGCACGCAAAACCGTCCGCTGCCGGCCGGCCATCTGGAACCGGCGACGGTGATGCTTTTCGGCGGCGTGTGCGCGACGGCGGGTTTGCTTTACCTCGCGCTGGCGGTGAACCTGCTCACGAGCGTCATCGGCGCGGTCACGCTGGTCAGTTATTTGTTCATTTACACCCCGCTGAAGCGTGTGACGTGGCTGAACACGGCGGTCGGCGCGGTGCCGGGCGCGTTGCCGCCGTTGATGGGCTGGACGGCCGCGCGCGGCGAATTGAGCGGCGAAGGCTGGGCGCTGTTTGCCATTTTGGCGCTCTGGCAAATGCCGCACTTTCATGTCCATCGCGTGGATTTACCGCGCCGACTACGCAAAGGCCGGCTTCAAAATGCTGCCGGTGGTTGACCCGGACGGCTGCCGCACGGGGCAACAGGCCGTGAGCCATGCGCTGGCGCTGCTGTTCGTGAGCCTGTGCCCGTTCGTCTTCAAAATGGCCGGAGAATTTTATCTCGCCGGCGCGCTGGTTTTGGGCGCGGGTTATTTGTGGTTCGCCGTTCCAGTTTTTGCGGCAGCTCCGCTTCGCGCAGGCGGAATTGACCCTGGTGCGCGCCCGGCAATTGTTTCTGGCGTCCATCATTTATCTGCCGCTGCTGCTGGCGGTGATGGTTTTGGACAAGATGAAATAACATGGAAAAATTGGTTCATACCTTTCCGCCGCAGCACGGGCACGAGGCCGGGCATGGCCATGACGATCAGGCGCATCACGAGCCCGGCTTCTGGCGCACCTATATTTTTTCGACCGACCACAAGGTCATCGGCATCCAATACGGTCTGGGGGCGCTGTCCTTCATGCTGTTCGGATTTTTCCTGATGCTGCTGATGCGCTGGCAGATGGCGCATCCGGGCGAGCCGGTCCCGGTCGTCGGCTGGTTGCTGGAAAAAACCCTCGGACCGGTCGCGGCCGGCGGCGCGCTGTCCGCCGACCTTTACAATTCCTTCGGCGCGATGCACGGGACGATCATGGTGTTTTTGGGGGTCGTGCCGCTGGCGTTCGCGGCGTTCGGCAATTACGTCGTGCCGCTGATGATCGGCGCGCCGGACATGGCGTTTCCCCGCGTGAACATGGCGAGCTACCAGTGCTACGTGCTCGGCGGCATCGTGATGCTGGTGAGCTTTTTCATTCCCGGCGGCGCGGCGCAGGCGGGCTGGACCTCCTATTCGCCGCTGGCCACGTCCATTCCCACGGACGGACAGACCTTCTGGATCATCGGCATGGCGCTGATCATCACGTCGTCGCTGCTCAGCGCGGTGAATTTCATCGCCACCATCATCCAATTGCGCGCGCCGGGCATGACGTGGATGCGGCTGCCGTTTTTTGTCTGGGCGCAGTTCGTGACGGGGTTCCTGCTGCTGCTGGCGTTTCCGCCGCTGGAAGCCGCGGCCATCATGCAATTGATGGACAAGGTGGCGCACACGAGCTTCTTTCTGCCGACGGGACTGGCGATTGGCGGGCAACTGGCGAACGTCAGCGGCGGCGGCAGCCCCCTGCTCTGGCAGCATTTGTTCTGGTTCCTCGGCCACCCGGAGGTGTATGTGCTGATTCTGCCGGCGATGGGCATCGTCTGCGAAATCATCGCCAACAACACGCGCAAACCCATCTGGGGCTACAAATCGCTGGTCTATTCGGCGCTGGTGGTCGGGTTCCTGTCGTTCCTCGTCTGGGCGCACCACATGTATCTCACCGGCATGGGCCAGAAAATCGCCACGTTCTTCCAGGCGACGACGATGATCATTTCCATTCCGTCGGTGATCATTCTGACGTGCCTGTTGATTTCGTTGTGGGGCGGTTCCATCCGGTTCAACACGCCGATGCTGTTCGCGCTGGGCTTTCTGCCGATGTTCGGCATGGGCGGCCTGACCGGCCTGCCGCTGGGACTGGCGCCGAGCGACATTCATCTGCACGACACGTATTACGTCATCGCGCATTTTCACTACGTCGTCGCGCCGGGAACGATTTTCGCGCTGTTCGCGGGGATATATTATTGGTTCCCGAAAATGACCGGGCGGAAGATGAATGAATTCTGGGGCCGGGTGCATTTCTGGTGTTCGTTCGTTTTCATGAACATCGTTTTCCTGCCGATGTTCGCGCAGGGCATGAAGGGAATGCTGCGGCGCATGGCCGACGGCGGCGCGAACTATTCCGCCGCGCGCGTGCCCGGGGTGATTGACACATTGCCGAACTCCATCATGGAACTGCACACGTGGATTCTCTGGGCCGCGATGGCGCTGGGGCTGGCGCAAATTCCGTTCATCATCAATTTGTTCTGGAGCATCAAGCACGGCGAGCAGGTCAAGAGCGACAATCCGTGGCAGTCCACCACGCTCGAATGGCAGACGCCCACGCCGCCGCCGCACGGGAATTTCGCCGTGGCGCCGCGGATTTACCGCGGTCCCTACGAATACAGCGTGCCCGGCCACGCCACCGATTTTTTCCCGCAAAACGAACCGCCGGATTCTGTCGCAACTCCGGAGGTTTCAACTGCACACTGATATTTCATGGACATTCCCTACACCGTTCAGCCCCGACCGGACACCGGCGTTTACAACGCCAAGATGGGCATCTGGCTGTTTCTCGCGTCGGAAGTAATGCTGTTCGGCGGATTGTTTTCCGCCTACGTGCTGCTGCGCGTCGGCGCCGACGCCTGGCCGCACGGCTGGCTGAACATCCCCCTGGGCACCGCCAACACGTTCGTGCTCATCACCTCCAGCATCACCACCGTGCTGGCCTGGGTAGCCCTGAAAAACAACCAGTTCAACCGCTTCAAATTGTTTCATGCCATCACGCTGGCGTGCGCGCTGTGTTTCCTCGGAATCAAATCCTTCGAGTATCACGACAAGTTCATGCACTACGAAATCACGCTGGCCAACGGCAAATTCGCCGACGGTCATCTGATCGGGAAATCGAAGGACTTTGACCTCGCCAAAAAGACCGGCAGCGTGACCATTCACGGCTACGAGGTGGACCAGGAGGCGGACTTGATGGATTTGCACCGGCCCGAAGCCCGGCACATCCAGCGTGAGGAAATCACCATCCCCGCCGCGGAAATCAAGAAAATGGACAACTACGGCCCGTGGCACAACACCTACACGGCGATTTATTTCACGCTGACCGGCCTGCACGCCCTTCACGTCATCGGCGGCGCGCTCGTCATCGGCTTTCTGTGGGGCCCGGGCAGCCGGATGTGGAAGACCGACCCGGAACGCTTCACCAACCGCGTCGAGGTTTCCGGCCTGTTCTGGCATTTTGTGGATTTGGTGTGGATTTTCCTGTTCCCCGTGCTATATTTGCTTTAGTAATGAATAACAGTATGACAATGAATGATGGCCATTCGCCTGAATCGGCGCATTCCGTGCGCGGATATTTGTTTGTTTATTTTGCGCTGCTGGCGGGAACCGGGCTGACCGTCTGGGCGTCGTTCATTCCGTTTGGCAGCATTGAAATCAACATTGCGGTGGCGCTGTTGATCGCCGGGGTGAAGGCGTTTCTGGTGGCCGGCTATTTCATGCACCTGATTTCCGAGCGCAAAATGATTTACAACGTGATGGGCTTCACGGCGTTCTTTTTTCTCAGCCTGATGTTTTTGACCCTTTACGCGATGCACGATTTTCCACCGACCACCGTCACGCATTGATTATGTCGCTCAAAGCCTTCCATCTGGTTTTCATCACCGCCGCGATTCTGCTGGCGTTCGGATTCGGCATCTGGCTGGCAAAAAACTTTTTCGCCGGCGGCGGCGCCGGGAACCTGATTTCCGCCCTGCTCTCGTTCGGCGCGGGCATCGGATTGATTGTCTATGAGTGCTATTTTCTGAAGAAAACCAAGGACGTGGGATATTTATGAAACCTGGCAAATATTAATAAACTTCTGACGGGCTCGCTTTTGGCGCTGGCTTTCTCCCCGACATCGCTTTGGGCCTGCGCGGCCTGCACCGGCAGAACCGATTCGCCGCTGGCGGTGGCCATGAACTGGGGCATCCTCACGCTGCTCGGCGTCGTGCTGACCGTGTTGAGCGGGGTGCTGGTTTTCTTCGTTCACGTCATTCGCAAAGAGGAAGCAGCGACCCATGACACGCCACCGGAAAATCCGCCCAAAACATGAAAGAATGGTTTGGTCGAAAATATTCTCGGCCTGCCGCAGCTTGCGTCCTCGAACGGACGCGGCGTGGATGACCTGATTATTTACGTCCACTGGCTGATGCTGGCGCTGTTCATCGGCTGGACCATTTATTTTCTGTACGCCATCCGCCGGTTTCGCAGCTCGCGCCATCCCAAGGCCGATTACCACGGCGTCCGCGGGCACACCTCGAATTACCTGGAAGTCGGCGTCGCCCTCGTCGAAGCCGTGCTGTTGATTTTCGTGGCCGTGCCGATCTGGGCGCGCAACGTGAGCCAGTTGCCGTCGCCCGGCGAATCCACCGTCATCCAGGTCGCCGCGCAGCAGTTCGCATGGAACGTCCGCTACGCCGGCCCCGACGGCGTGTTTGGCAAACAGGACATGAAGTTTGTCGCGGCGGACAATGTGTTCGGCGTTGACCCAACCGACCCGAACGGCAAGGACGACATCCAACTGCTCAACGAAATTCACGTGCCTGTCAACAAGCCGGTCCTCATTTACCTCAGCTCGAAGGACGTGGTTCACTCGCTGAAAATCATCGCCATGCGCGTCTGTCAGGACGCCATTCCCGGCCTGCGCGTGCCGGTCTGGTTCACGCCCACGAAGATTGGCCGCTACCAGATCAACTGCGCCCAGCTTTGCGGCAACGGCCATTCCGCCATGTCCGGCGGTTTTCTCACCGTCGAAAGCCAGGCCGACTTCGACAAATGGATCAAATCCAAGAGCGGCGCCGCCACGAGCTTTGAATAAGCCGGAGCGCGACCCTAATATCGTAGCAGCCGACGTGAGTCGGCTCTAACTTGTACCGGATGAGAATGAGCGGACTCACGTCCGCTGCTACATCAATAAACGAGGGCGAGTACGGCGGCCTGCTCGGCGGATTTGACCACGTCCTCAAACTTCCGGTCAGCCGTGACCGGCTCCTTGAGTTTGGCGGAAACGGCGGGAACGGATTCAAGGAAGCTCAAAAGAAAACTGCTCTTGACCGCGTATTTCATCTGAACGACTTGGTCTCAATGACAGTCTTTATAGTGTTTTTCTGATCAAGAAGACTGTCTGAAACTTTCGCACCACGGCTGAGTAATTCTTCTCGTGGCACCGGTAGCTTGTAAGGATTTGAGTGACCCGATGCAAACATCAACAATTCTGCATAAGGTTGCGACTTGCGAAATAAAATAACGTGATCAAACGGGTGAGCCTCTCGACAAATCAAATAAATGGTATGCGTCACCTTGGCAATATAGTCGGTTAGTTCGTTCTCCATGCCGGGCGGAGTTTCATGTTCACCGTTTAGGATTTTGCCAAACGGACTGCCGCTGGCGGCGTGCATCAAAAGCCAGCGCTCGGTAAAACTGGCAAACCACGGTTGCGCCTTTTTTATTTTCCTTTCTAACTGTGCATTTAATGCTTCGAGCGACTCACGCATGGAGCCAGTGCCCCAATCAAATACTGCGTTGGCAGGAGATGTTTGCAACACCTCTGCCCCGAATGACTTGTATTGAGCCCTTTGCTGATGGCCATGCTTTTCAAAAACCTTTTGATTTAGGTCAGTCAGTTCTACTCCAATCGTTCCGCCTGGATGATGAAAAACGAAATCTGGCGGCTCTTGACCAAACGTCACGTCTGCAAACTTTATGAACTCGTCGAGGCGTCGTAACAATGGCCTGAGATCGCGCGATTCTGCTTCCCGTCGCTCCGCTTGCCGTTTTGGAACAGGCAGCGGGTTGCGATAAATCGAAAACCGAGAAACGTCTGGTATAGCACTCATTGAATGGAATCTCGTTTCTCGCGGTTGTGTTTCTCACAAAGAAGTTCAATGTTGCGAGCGGTGTTGCTGCCACCTTTTGAGACGGGGATGATGTGGTCGTATTCCAAATTTACCCGGCTGCCGCATTTCACACACTTGCCGCCGTCTCTACGCCAAACCTCCCGCCGTACTTCTGACGGAATTGCAGTCCGGTTCTCATTGGATTCCCTCGTTTCATCGGTCGGGAGCAGCATTTTCAATGCTTCCGCCGTAATTTCCGCTGTGATTATTTCAGAAGAACTTTTGACATGGGCAAAATCCCGGACGTGCTGCAAACGATTTAAAACATCTATCGGCGTGCCGTCTGCTGAATTGGCGATTCGAGAAGCCGCGTCCATATCAATCTTGATTCTAACTGACTTGGCGAAGCGGCAGGCAATGGCAGTCAGTTCGTCAACACTGTAATCGTCCATGTTTTCAACGATCTGAAAACAGGACAATAAATTGGGCGTCAGTCGCTCTTTATTTGTAGTCGAACTGATGAGTGTGAAGCGGGGGAGATTCAGCCGGACGCTGCGGGCGTTTTCGCCCTGGTCAATGATGATGTCGAGTTTGAAAACTTTCATCGCCGGGTAGAGATTTTCCGCGATAGTTTTTTGCAGGCGATGGATTTCTTCAATGAACAGCACGTCACCTTCTTCGAGATTCGTGAGCAGGCCAGCGAGATCGCCCTCTCGCTCAACTGCTGTGCCACTGGTGATTTTGAGGTTCACGCCCATCGCCTTCGCCAGAATGTTGGCGAGTGTGGCTTTGCCAGAACCCGGCGCACCTATGAGCAGGACGTGGCCAAGCGGTTCGCGCCGATGTTTTGCCGCTGCGATAGCCAGTTCAAGTCTTTCTTTGACCCTGTTCTGACCGATAAATTCGGAAAACAGTGATGGCGTCAAGCGTTCATGTTTCCAGAGCATTTGATCCGTAGGCTCTGCTGCTCCGATTTGTTCTGCGTTCATTTTCAGAACAATCTCTTCGCATTTTTTCTGCGCTCCTTCATAACCTTGCGCTGCCGCAAGTTTCATCCATTTGTAAGCCTCGACGTAATCTTGTGTTATGCAATCACCCTTTGTGGCGGTTTCATAACAAATACCAAGATTGTATTGTGCATTAGCGTGGCCATGTGCGGCTGCTCTGTGCCACCATTTCAAAGCTTCTGGAATATTTTTTGAAACACCTTGCCCTAAAAAATACACTCCGCCCAAGCTATACTCCGCATGGGCATTGTCCTGTTCGGCAGCTTTAACTAGCCACTTTATCCCTTCGGCCTCATCTTTTGCAGCGCCTTGCCCATTCAGGTAGCAAATGCCCAAATTGCTTTGAGCCTGGGCATGTCCCTTTTCGGCTGCGTTTGTAAAACATTTTACTGCATAGCTGTAATCGTTTTCCCGAATAGAGATTAATCCTAAATCGTATTGCCATTTGGCATCAGCCGCAGATTTGACATTGTCGAAATATTTTTCAGAAGGATGATTGAGTTCAACGCTTTCATCCGGAATGACTGGCGGCACTCTTCGCTCTGGCACAAAGATAATTGTTTCCAATCCACAATGCGGGCACGGCACGGTGCGCGTTTCGCCTTTTTCAAAAGTGCTGGCGTCAAACTCAATGCCCTTGTCACAATACTGGCAGCGGCAGGTGACGTAACTGGCCGACGGCTGGGCGTCTGATTGGTTCATATTTTCACCTTCACGCAGTAGAGACATTCAAACGCCCCTTGCCCCGGTCGTCCATCCCAAAATGATTACAGGAAATAGGTTTTCTTCCGTCTTCGCTGCGCTTCGACGTGACAAGTCCGTCTTTTCCCGCCTCGCGTAACGCGACCAGTCTGCCCGTTGCCAATGCGGAATTCGGCTTGCGGGCCGCCCGGAAAGCGGTGCTAAAGCCACCGCACTCTCCCCGCAATGCGGGACTGGCGCGACCACCAGGCATCTCCGCCCCGCGCGAAGCGTTTGGACTCCGAAAGTCTTCGCGAGCGGGCTGCGGCGCGTTCACCGCCGCTTTTCCCCCGGTCATCCATTCCAAACTGATTTTTGGGAGCACAGCCGCTGGCTGAATCGCAAATGGCGGCGCTCTGCCGAGCCGCCGCTACGCCGTTCGGTCGCTGCTTATCGAAGATTGCGCAGGAGTCTTTCGTATTCGTCGTGCGGCCCAATCCAAAACCAGAGGTAACGGCCATCGTCGAAGGTTGCCAGCGCGCGAAAACCCGAACCCGCCCGCACCGACCAGAGGTCATGCTTGATGCGCTTGAAGCCGAGGGATTTCAGGCCGGGTTCCTTCTGCCAAAGCGCGAAATTCTTGCGCGCGATTTTTTGGACCTTGGCCGGCAGTTGCTCGAAGCACGTCCAAAATTCCGGCAGCGCGGATGATTTCACGGAAAGGGCGTGGCCTTGCCCGCACGATAACCGGCTTTGGCTTTTTTGATGAGCGGGTCAAGCTTTCCGGCATTGGCGTCCGCTTCAATCTGCTTGTCCCAAAGTTCTTCGCGGTATTCCTGCAACCAGTCGGCCACAGCGTGAACTTCCTTGAGTCCAAGCTGCGTGATGGCGGATTCAATTTCCTGCACCGTGCTCATGCTGAGAACGTATCTCGTTTGCGGGCAACTGGCAAGTCTGGCCCGCGCCCTCGGCCCTGGCTTGCGGCGGCGTTTTTTTGAGCGTATCCTTTCATCAACCGGCATGGCTGACACTCCTCAACAACTGCCCCGAACACTTTGGATCGGCATCGTCCTGCTCCTCGTCGTGCTGTGCCTGGCGTATGCGCTTTCGCTGATGGAATTGAATCACACGCATCGCCCGGCGGCGTTGCCCGTAATCGGCCCGGTCGCCGGCTTCACGCTCACGAATCAGGACGGCCAGGTTATGACGCTCGCCGACTTGACCAACCGCGTCTGGATTGCCGACATCATTTTCACGCGCTGCGCCGGGTCGTGCCCCATCATGAGCAAACAAATGGAATCGCTCCAGGACGCGCTGCCGGCAGCGAGCCGGGCCAGACTCGTGACGCTGACGACCGATCCCGATTTTGACACGCCGCCGGTCCTGAAAAAATACGGCGAGCGTTACGGCGCAAACTCCAGCCGCTGGACGTTTCTCACCGGCACGAAATCGGAAATCGCCGGGCTGGCGGGAATCAGCCTGAAACTCAGCGCTGTTCCCGTGAAACCCGAAGACCGGCAGAATCCGGCCGATTTGTTCATTCACAGCACGATTTTTGTCATCGTGGACCGGCACGCACGGTTGCGCGGAATTTTTGAAACCGAGGGCGACGGCGTGGATTGGACCAGCGTCCAGCCGCGCATCCTCGAAACCGTGCGCCAACTCGAACGCGAGAAATGATTGCGATGTGCAACCGTGATTTGCGCTGGAGCGCCGGTCTCCGACCCGGCGTGTTGGAGACAGCCATCAGCATCGAGCCGGACCGGAGGCCGGCGCTCCAATCCTTTGCGACCCATCTGGCAAGAACATCATGACCGTCCACGATTTGCCGGCCGTCAACGCCTCGCTCAACGGCCTCAGCGCGGTTTTCCTGACCGCCGGTTATATTTTCATCCGGCAAAAAAACCAGATGGCACACCGCAACTGCATGATG
The DNA here is from genome assembly GCA_963820205.1 of uncultured Verrucomicrobiae bacterium. Classification (GTDB taxonomy): domain Bacteria; phylum Verrucomicrobiota; class Verrucomicrobiia; order Limisphaerales; family UBA11358; genus UBA11358. The sequence goes on along the minus strand of CAWFZJ010000065.1, from coordinate 13,502 downwards.
GCGGCGTTTTGCACTTCCATCGTTTTTCTGGGCTGCTACCTGACCTATCACCTCAACGTCCAGACCGTCACACATTTTCGGAACCCCGCCTGGTTTCGCCCGATTTACCTGGTGATTCTGCTCAGCCACACCTTGTTGGCCGTGGTCATCGTACCGCTGATTTTGGTGACGCTTTACCATGCGCGGCGGCAAAATTTTGAGGCGCACAAAAAAATCGCCCGCTGGACGTGGCCGCTGTGGATGTACGTTTCCGTGACCGGTGTGGCGGTTTATTTGCTCCTCTATCAGATTTTCCCGCAGCGCTAAGTTGGAGTTCAAGCTTCAGCTTGTTCTTCCATTCCACCATCCACCAAACAAGCTGAAGCTTGAACTCCAACGCCTCCCGCAAAAGCTTGTCGTGGCAACCGAAATCAGCGAAAACAAATCCATGTCATCCACCATCAATGTCGTCATTCATGCCAGCCAGTTTCCGGAAAAAGTCCGGCGCGATTTGCCCGCCTGGCTCCGCGTACAGCAGGGCATTGTTGCCATTTAAGATTGCCACACGGGTGGGACGGTTTAGAGTGTTCAGCGTTCAAATGAAATTTTCATTGCCCATTTTCGGGCTGGCATGGCTGACGTTTTTCAGCGCGCCGGCGCAGGTGACCGTGGACGTGGTGTTGGACCAGGAACAATTTCTGCCCAGAGAAACCCTGCCGGTGGCGGTGCGCATCACGAATCGTTCCGGCCAGCCGCTGCATCTGGGCGCGGACGCGAACTGGCTGGCGTTTGGTGTGGAATCCGTGGGCGGTCCGGCGGTCGTCAAAAAAGCCGAGGTGCCGGTGCAGGGTGAATTTGATCTGGGTTCGTCGCAAGTGGCCACCAAGCGCGTGGATTTGGCGCCGTATTTTGAGCTGACGCGGCAGGGCGGTTATCGCGTCACCGCCACCGTGCGCATCAAGGATTGGGACGCGGAAATTCCCAGTGCGCCCAAGTCCTTTGACGTCATTGACGGCGCGAAATTGTGGTCGCAAACGTTTGGCCTGCCCGTGCCCGCCGGGGTGACGAATCGCCCGCCGGAAGTCCGCAAATACACCCTGGAGGAGGCGAATTATCTGCGTTCGCAATTGCGGATGTATGTGCAGGTGAGTGACGAATCCGAAACGCACATTTTCAAGGTTCGCGCGATCGGGCCGATGGTTTCGTTCAGCCAGCCGGAGGCACAACTGGATCGCCTCAGCCATTTGCACGTGATTTATCAAAGCGGCGCGCGGACCTTCACTTGCTCGGAAGTCAATCCCGACGGCGACCTTGTGCGGCAGGAAAATTACGATTACGTCAACGCGCGTCCGCGATTACACACCGATGACGATGGCAACATCACGGTTTTAGGCGGCGTGCGCCGGGTAAAACCGGACGACATGCCGATGGTGAAACCGCCCAGCGAAGCGCCGGCCCCCGCTCGCGCGCAGCCTTGAGCGCGCCGATCATTGCATTAATTCCTCCCGCGAGGTGACCTGCTCCTGTATTTTTTTGAGAATCACCCTGGCGCGGGTGATGGCGGTGTCCTGGGTATCCAGGTTTAGGATTGATTTTAATTGCACCCGCACCGCCGCCATCGAGTCGCCGTTGCGGTCGCGCAACGGCAGCGTGACCGCAACCGTGCCTTTGCCGCGCCCGAAATAAACCTTGCCGTCGGTGATGGCCGCTTTTTCGGCGTCAGTGCCGGGCTGGCCGATTTCCTTTTCATCCTTGCTGCCGGCGATCCGCGGCCACCCTTTATTGTCAAGCGTGTAAATGCGCAGCCCCAGGATGCGCGGCTCTTTTTTCAGAACGCTTTGCACGAGCGTCTGCGCCATCGGCACGCGCGGTGTGTAAACGATGGTTGTGTCGCCGAAATAACTCACGGCGTCGGACTTCGTCCAAAAACCGATTTTGCCGGCGGTGAACGTGTTGTCATTCAGCGGCGGCATAACCAGATTGCCGTCAAGCCAGCAAGTAATCTGGTTGCCCAGGCACTGCACGACCAGCGCGTGCCAGGCGCCAACGGAAATGTTCATTTGCGGGCCGATGGGGCTGGCGCGAATGCCGTCCACCACCTTGTAATAACGCAGGTTGTGTCCCAAGGCGCTGGCGCGGATGACGTAAAAATTTGATGCGTTTTGGAAACGGAACACGACGCCCGCCATTTGTTCCGTTGCGCCGCTGACCATCTTGAACCGGGTCGTGAGTTTGAAATCCTTGAACGTCTCGCCGTCATAAATCAACATCGGGAACCGCTCGTCCGCCGGGTCGGCGCTCGTTTGCGCGACCACGGCGCGGCGGCTGAGGACGGGCGCTTGCGGTGAGAGCGGCGCAAGCAGTGGCGGCACTTCGTCCATGACGATTTTCCATGTGCCGGGCCGGCCTCCACCCGCCAGCGCAGCGTGGAAATTGGTTGGCGTCTGGCCGGCGGCAAAGTCACTGAAATCAATTTTGATTTCCGCGCCGGCGGCGGACAAAACCAGCGCGAGCCAGAAACCGAAAAGAAATTTTCGCATTCCACTCAGCGTAACAAAAAGTGTTCGGACGACAAGGGAAGTGTTTGAGAAGCCGCCCAATCCGCTGGAGTTCAAGCTTTAGCTTGCATCGAGGGGAACAAGCTGAAGCTTGAACTCCAACGCGGCGCAACACTGGTGACGGGCGCGTCGCCGCCGCCGTTCAACAAATCCTCGGCAACTGTTCGCCGCTCGGCATGTCGAGAATCCGGTTCGCGCCAATCGCGCTTTTCAGCGTGACCAGCGGGGCGGAACTTTCGGCGACCTGGCCGATGACCGCCGACCCCGTCCCGACGGCGTGGCCGCTCATGATTTGCAAGGCGCGCTCCGCGTCCTTCGCCGCGACAAACGCGGCAAAACGTCCTTCGCACGCGACGTGCAGCGGGTCAAGGCCGAGCATCTCGCACGCGGCGTGAACGTCCTCGCGCACCGGCACGGATTTTTCCACGATTTCAATTTTTACCGCGGAGGCTTCGGCGATTTCGTTGAGCGCGCTGGCCAGGCCGCCGCGCGTCAGGTCGCGCAGGCAGTGAATTTCGATTCCGGCGCGCAGCAGTTCCAGAACCAGTTCCGCCACCGGCGCGGAGTCGCTTTCGATCCGGCTCTCAAACGCCAGCCCTTCGCGCACGGCCATGATGGCCATGCCGTGCCGGCCCAAATCGCCGCTGACCAGGACGACGTCGCCGGGCCGCACATTTTGCGGCGCGATCTTCTGTTCATGCTCGATGACGCCGATGCCGGCGGTGTTGATGAACAGGCCGTCGCCCTTGCCCTTGTCCACGACCTTGGTGTCGCCGGTGATGATTTGCACGCCGCAACGCCGGGCCGCGTCGCTCATGGAGCTGACGACCCGCCAGAGCGTGTCCATCGGCAGTCCTTCCTCGATGATGAACGCGCTGCTGAGGTATAGCGGACGCGCGCCGCTCATCGCGAGGTCATTCACCGTGCCGTGAACGGCCATCGAGCCAATGTCGCCGCCCGGGAAAAAAATCGGGCGCACGACGTAGGAATCCGTCGTGAACGCAAGTTTCCCGCCGGTCCATTCAACCACCGTCGAATCATGCTGCGTTTCCAGCAGCGGGTTGTTGAAGGCCGACAGAAACATTTTGCCGATGAGCTGGTGCATCAGCTTGCCGCCGCCGCCGTGCGCCATCAGCACGTGCGGGTATTGCGAGATGGGAATGGGACAATTTGAGTTGAACTCCATAAAAATTCAGAAGGAAAAACATCGAACATCCAACATCCAACATCCAACGTCGAATGATCCGCGTTTGCCGCTCCCGGAAACATTGGTTGTTCGATGTTGGATGTTGGTTGTTGGATGTTTCTTCACAGCTGATTCAATTATGCCTGCGATACCGGTAATACGCCGCGCACGCTCCTTCACTTGATACCATCGTCGCGCCGAGCGGATGCTCCGGGGTGCAGCGCGTGCCGAAGGCCGGGCATTCGTGCGGTTTGATTTGTCCCTGCAAAACCAGGCCGCTGAGGCATTCGGCGGGTTCGTCAACGTGATGGTCGGCCAGGCCGAATTTCTTTTCGGCGTCGAACGCGGCGTAGGCGTCGTTCAAGCCGAGGCCGCTCTGCGGAATTTCGCCGACACCACGCCATTTGCGCGGCACGACCTTGAAAACCTTGCGGATAAGCTCCTGCGCCGGCTGGTTGCCTTCGCGGCGCACGGCGCGGACGTATTGGTTTTCAACCTCGGCGCGGCCGGATTCCAATTGCTGCACCACCATCAGCACGCCCTGAAAAATGTCCAGCGGCTCGAAGCCGGTGACGACAATCGGCACGTGATATTTCGCCGCGATGGGCGGGTATTCCTCATAGCCCATCACCGCGCAGACGTGGCCGGCCGCGAGAAAACCTTGCACCTTGCAATTGGGCGACGACATCAACGCCTCGATGGCCGGTGGCACGAGCACGTGCGAGATGAGCATGGAAAAATTTTTTAATCCCTTGTGCGCGGCCTGATAAATGGCCATCGCGGTCGCCGGCGCGGTGGTTTCAAAACCAACGCCGAAGAAAACAACCTCCTTGTCCGGATTTTGTTCCGCGAGTTTCATGGCATCGAGAGGCGAATAAACGATGCGCACGTCGCCGCCACCGGCCTTGACGCTGAGCAAATCCGTGGTGCTGCCGGGCACGCGCAACATGTCGCCGAACGAAGTGAAAATGATGCCGGGACGCGCCGCGATTTCGATCGCCTTGTCTATCATTTCCAGCGGCGTCACGCAGACCGGACAGCCCGGCCCGTGAATGAGCGTGATTTTTTTGGGCAGCAGCTCATCAATGCCGAATTTGACGATGGCGTGCGTCTGGCCGCCGCAGACTTCCATGATGTTCCACGGCCGGGTCGTGACGCGGTGGATTTCCCGCGCCAGTTGCCGCGCGCGTTCGCCATCACGATATTCGTCGAGATATTTCATCGTTTCTTGGTGGGGCGAGGCTGCTGACGAGCCGGCTCGCGAGGACGCTCGCCCCACCGGTTCAAATTATCAGCCGGTTTGTGCCGGCGGGACACCCGCGCCACCTGCTCCCAACTCGGCGAGTTCCTCCATCTCCTTCAAATACTCGAAGACCTTGTGCGCCTCATCCTCGTCCACCCGGCTGAGGGCGAAGCCGACGTGGACGATGACATAATCGCCCACCTTGGCCTCCGGCACGTAGGCGAGGCAGGCTTCCTTGAGGATGCCGCCGAAATTGATTTTGCCCATCCGCGACAACGGGTCATCGCCGCTGATGCTCTCAATTTTTCCTGGAATGGCCAAACACATGGTCTTTCACTCTACTCCTTCTGCCGCAAGGCAGCAACGACTTGTCCCAGCGCAATCCCGCCATCGTTCGGCGGCACGCGCTGATGCCAGTACGGTCGAAAACCCTCCGCCTGCAAACGCCGCACCACGCGCTCGGTGAAATAACGATTCTGAAAACAGCCGCCGGAAAGCACCACGCGGTCCTGGCCGGCACGTTTGGCAACGGCAACGATGCCTTCCGCCAGCGCGTTGTGAAATTTGGCGGAAACGATACCAATCGGAATGCCGTTCTTCACATCTGTCAGGATCGCTTCGACCATTGGGGACCAGTTGAGGACGAACGAAAGTAGGGCGGGCGTCCCGCCTGCCCCCGTCTCGCGCAGCGAGACGAAAGGCGTTTCTTTTGTCTGCTCGCGCTGCCGCGTTTGCCGGGCAGGCGGGACGCCCGCCCTACTTTGCTCTGCGCTCTGGACGAGCGGTAATTCGTAATATTCGTCGGTTTTAGCGCCTTCCAGCGCAAATTCCAGCTCCATTGCGGCCTGGCCTTCAAACCGGATTTGCTGCCGGAGATTGACGAGCGAGGCGACGGCGTCAAACAGCCGGCCCATGCTTGTCGTCCTCGGCGAATTCAGTTTTTTCGCCAGCATGGTTTTCAATGTGGCGAGTTCTGGAGCGGAAAAGGCGGCGACCGTCGCCAGTTTTTCTTGTTCAAAAACCTTGTCGCCGGAAATTTCATGGAGCAATCCGAGCGCGGTGCGGCGGGGTTCCTTGACGGCCTTGTCCCCGCCGGGCAAACGGAACGGACGCAAATGGGCGATGCGCTCGATGCTTTCGTCCGTGACAAGGAAAAATTCGCCGCCCCAAATCGTTCTGTCCGTTCCGTAACCCGTGCCATCCCATGACACCCCAAGCGCGGGCGGCGCGATTTCATTTTCCGCCATGCACGACAAAACGTGCGTGATGTGGTGCTGGACCTGGATGATGATTGCGGAGCGCCGGCCTCCGGCACGGCTTGTTGTTCGCCCGCTTTGCTTCGCTTCATGCCGTGCCGGAGGCCGGCGCTCCAACGCAAATTGGGTCGAGAGATAATCCGGGTGCAGGTCGGCGGCGATGATTTGCGGTTTGGCCTCGTAAAGATTTTCAAAATCGGCGATGACGCGGCGGAAGGCGGTGTGCGCCTGCTCCGTTTCCAAATCGCCGATGTGCTGGCTGATGAAAACCTGATTGCCGATCGAGAGGGCAATGGCGTTTTTCAGATGCGCGCCAACAGCCAGAATCGGTTGAGGGTTGAGGATTGCAGGTTGAAGGTTGAGCGTGATGGGCAGCGGCGCGTAGCCGCGGGCGCGGCGCAGCACCAGCTCGCGGTCCAGCATCACGCGCACAATCGAATCATCCACGTGCCGCACAATGGGGCGGTTATGGACAAGAAAAACATCGGCGATGTCACCGAGCCGTTCCAATGCCTCGCGCTCATCCGTGCAAATCGGCTCGTCGCTGAGGTTGCCGCTCGTGGCGACGACGGGAAAACCAAGCTCGGCCAGCAACAGGTGATGCAGCGGTGTGTAGGGCAGCATGGCACCGAGATAAGGGTTGCCGGGGGCAATGGAAGTTGAGAGTTGAGAGTTGAGAGTTGAGGGTCGCCGCAGCAAAACAATGGGCGCTTCGGGCGAGCGGAGCAGCCGTTCTTCCAGTGGCGAAACTTCACATTCGGCCTTTACGCCTTCCAGCGATGGAAACATGAGAGCGAATGGTTTTTCTTCGCGCTGTTTTCGTTCGCGTAAAAGCTGGACGGCCTTGTCGTTGCGCGCATCCGCCATCAAATGGAATCCGCCCAGCCCCTTGACCGCGACGATTTTTCCTTCGCCAATCGCCCGGGCGGCGGCGAGCAAAGCATCGTGATCGCGCGGCGGAGAAAAGGTGGAACAGGCTTCCAGCCTGTCACTGACAGGCAAGATGCCTGTCCCACTTTCCCACAATTCGAGCCGCGGGCCGCAAACGGGGCACGCATTCGGCTGGGCGTGGAAGCGGCGGTCGCGCGGGTCATCGTATTCGGCCCGGCATTCCGGGCACATCGTGAACGCCTTCATCGAGGTGTTCGCGCGGTCGTAGGGCAGCGATTTGATGATGCTGAAGCGCGGGCCGCAGTTGGTGCAGTTGGTGAACGGATAACGATGGCGGCGATTTTTGGGATCAAAGATTTCGCGCAGGCAATCCGGGCAGGTGGCGATGTCCGGCAACACCAGCGCGGTCTTGTTGCCGCCAATTTCGCTGGGGCGGATTTCAAATGCCGTGCAGCCAACGGGGTCAAGCCACGAAGCTTCGAGGCTTTGAATGAAACTGCGCGGCGGTTTTTCGGTCTCGAGCCGGAGCAGGAATTTTTCCAGTTCCGCGCGCGGGCCTTCGACTTCAATGAAGACGCCCTGCGGGGAATTGTTGACCCAGCCGGCCAATCCGAGTTCCGCGGCGAGGCGGAAGATGAACGGACGGAAGCCGACGCCCTGCACCGCGCCGCGAACGGTGAGTTTCAGGCGCGTGCGCTGGCTGGCTGGTCCGGCTTGGTTCACGCGGCGATTTTGTCTGAACCGGCTCCGAATTAAAAGCGGAAGCGGCGGGCAACCGGGACAAACGGATTTACCGCCAAGACGCCAAGGTGCAAAGGCGCGGAGCGATGATGGGAAATGAAATTTTTGTTTTACGCCCGCCCTCACCTTTTATCCTCTCCCCGAGGAGAGGAAATGGCTGCTGGCCGACTCTGGTTTTACGGGCGATTGTCCGGCAAATTCAGTCGCAAGAATTTCAAGTGGACGGAGAACGATTCTCCTTCTCCTTGGGGAGAAGGTCGGGTTGAGGGAGGACGTAAAACTATTACTCCGCTCATCGGCTGAACGGCCGTCTCCTGTTGCAATTTCACGGTTTTCGCAGACAATAAGGTTATGGTTGACCGCGATAAAATCCAGTTCGACCTCATCAAATTGCTGAACGGCGAGCGCATCCTCCGCCTCACCGAACCGCAATCCGGCCTGGCTTTGGAACAGAAGCTGACCCCGTCAGACGCGGTTGTCCGGCAAAAGGAAAAACTTCTCAGCGTCTTCCAAGCCGCCCTGGCACGCGTGGAATTGTCGGCGGCTTGATGGACGGCGGAGTGTGGTCGCCTGCTCGCGATTTATCGGAGTCCCCGGCCACAGCAATGCACGAACAGCGACGCGCTTTGGGAAGCCAATTTCGTGGTTTAGAAAGCGGCTTCGGCCCGGAATTCATTTGTCAGTCCGCAAGCGGCGATATACCTTGAGCGTGTGGAACCCGGCCCTGGCAGGCTGTCTGGCCGGCTGGTTGTTTTCGGCAAACCATGCACGAATTATCCATCATGCAAAGCGCTTTGGATCAGGTACTCGAAAAGGCCCGGCAAGCCGGGGCCAGCCGGGTGCATGCCATCCGCCTGCGCATCGGCGCCCTGAGCGGCGTGGTGCCCGACGCGCTGCAATTCGCCTTTGAGGCCCTCGCCGACGGCACGCCGGCGCAAGGCGCCCAACTGCTCATCGAAGATGTCCCGGCGCGGTTCTGGTGCGCCGCGTGCAGCCATGAATTTGAGGCAACACGGATGTTCGCCGAATGTCCCGATTGCCATCGTCCCAGCTTGGAACTCCGCGCGGGACGCGAAATGGAACTCACTTCATTGGAGGTTGACTGATGTGCCAGGAATGCGGATGCGGATTGCCCGGTGAAAATCCGGTGGGCATCAGCGCTCATCATCACGATCATGACCATGACCACGGTCACAGCCATGGCCATGATCATCACCATGACCACGACCACCCGCATTCCCACACTCATTCGCACGGAGACGCGACAGGCCAGCATCGGGTTTTGGAGGTGCGCCAGGCGATTCTGGAAAAGAATGACCGGCTGGCGGAGCGCAACCGCGGTTTTTTCCATGCGCGCGGCCTGCTGGTGCTGAATGTTCTTTCATCGCCCGGTTCGGGCAAAACCACGTTTATTCGCGAAACCATCCGTTCGCTGGGAAAACGCCTGAAGACCGGCGTCATCGTCGGCGACCTGGCCACGGACAACGATGCTGAACGTCTCCGCAAATCGGGCGCGCCGGTGGTGCAAATCACCACGGGCTCGGTGTGCCATCTCGAAGCGGAGATGGTGGCGAACGCCTTGAAGCAACTGGATTTGAAAGGCCTCGATCTTCTCATCATCGAGAACGTCGGCAACCTCGTCTGTCCCGCCTCGTACGATTTGGGCGAAGATTTGCGGGTGGTTTTGTTGTCCGTCACCGAGGGCGAGGACAAGCCGTTGAAATATCCGCCCATGTTCCAGTCGGCGGGCGCGGCGGTGGTCAGCAAGATGGACCTCGCAACGGCGTGCGATTACAACCGGGAAGCGGCGCTGGCCAATCTCCGCCGCCTGGCACCGAAAGCACCGGTGTTTGAACTCTCCGCCAAGACCGGCCAGGGCATGGACGCCTGGTGCGAGTTTTTGATCCAGCAGCACAAATCCATAAAGGCACGCGACCCACTGAGCGCTTAACCGTTTTTTTGCCGGCTGATTCTTGACTTTAGGGCGTCACTGACAAAGAATGTTCATCAATTGACAATTCAAGCGCAGCCAATTTGAACCGGGCCGGTAAGCTTTATTCTATTGGGGAATTTGATGAAAATGTTTGCACAAAAACGCTCTTGCTGGCCGTGGCAAATGCCTGATATGCCGGCTGCAAGAAACGCTCTTTATCCTAAACAATTGCCGTGATACTCATTCTAGCACTTATCTTGGTACCGCTGGCCGCCGGCCTGGTGCTGTTGTGTTTGAGGCCGGACCTGCCCCGAAAAATTCTGGTGTCAGGTGTGACGCTGGCCGTTTGCTGCGGCACCGTGTACCTGGCCACTCTGCCAACCCCGGTTAATTTGTCCGGGTTTTTGCTGAATCCCCATTGGATCAACCTGGTCATGCAGTTCGTCGAGATCGGGATGAGCATTTACATCATTTACGTCGGGGTGCGCGCGAAACGCCCGTTGATCGTGGCGCTGGCGCTGGCCCAAGTGTGTCTGATGGTTTGGTTCGAGATAACGCAGGGCGACCATCTGGAGGTGGCGCAACAACTGTTCGTGGACAAGCTCTCCGTGATCATGGCCCTGATCAACGGCCTGGTCGGCGGCGGCATTTGCCTTTACGCGCTGGGTTACATGCGGGAATACCACCAAGTCGCGCATCGCGACGTGGCGGACCGGCGTCCGCTTTTCTTCGCGCTGCTGTTCATTTTCATGAGCGCGATGTTCGGCCTCATATTTTCCAACAACCTGGTGTGGCTGTTCCTCTTTTGGGAAATCACCACGCTCTGCTCGTTCCTGCTGATCGGTTACACGCGGACCGACGAAGCGAAGCGCAACGCGTTGCGGGCGCTGGTGATGAACCTGGCTGGCGGCCTTGCCTTCGCAGTGGCCATCGTGTGGCTGCACCGGCAGACCGGCCGCATCGAATTGCAGGCCCTGATTGCCTCCAAGCAATCCCTCGTGCTACTGCCGGCGGCGTTGCTGTGTTTCGCGGGCATCACGAAATCAGCCCAGCTTCCGTTTTCGAGCTGGTTGCTGGGTGCGATGGTGGCGCCCACCCCGGTGTCGGCGCTGTTGCATTCCAGCACCATGGTGAAAGCGGGCGTCTATCTGGTGTTGCGCATGGCGCCGGTGATCGCGGGCACAAAGGTCGGGATGATGGTGGCGCTGGTCGGCGCGGTCACTTTTGTCGTCGCCTCTTTGGCCGCCATCACCACCAGCGAGGCCAAACGGGTCCTGGCCTGGTCCACCGTCGCGAACCTCGGCTTGATCGTCCTCTGCGGCGGCATCGGAACTTACGAGGCGGTCTGGGCGGGCATCCTGTTGATTATTTTCCACGCGTTGGCCAAATGCCTGTTGTTCCTGTGCGTGGGCGTGGTGGAACACAAGTTGCACAGCCGGAACATTGAAGACATGTCCGGGCTGGTCATGCGCATGCCGCGGGTGGCGATCATGATGCAGATCGGCATGGCCGGCATGTTCCTGGCGCCGTTCGGCATGTTGATCAGCAAATGGGCGGTGCTCAAAGCGGTTGTGGATGCCTATCCCTCGCTGTCGGTCTTCATCGCCTTTGGCAGCGCCGCCACGTTGTTCTTCTGGGTCAAATGGATGGGCAAACTGGTGCAAGTCGTCGGACCGGCTAATCGGGTCCTGAAGGAACTGGTTCTCGGCGAAGCCATTGCGCTCTACGGTTTGTCCGCGGCAACGGCTTTGGCCTGTCTGTTGTTTCCGCGCATTTCCTCCATTTTCATTGAGCCATACATTTACACGGTCTATGGCCAGTCGGCCTCGCTGGGCGAGGGCAACGTCATCATCATGACGATCATGATGGGGATGGTCATGCTGTTCCCGCTCAGTTTCATGAACTATGGCCGCGGCGTGAAGGTGGTGGACGCTTATCTGGGCGGCGCGAACGTGCAGAGCAGCGTGCGTTTCCGCAGCACGGCCAACACCGTGCAGGACGTGGAGATTGGCAACTACTATTTGCGCAACATTTTCAGTGAGGCCTGGCTTTCGCGCTGGGGTGTGATCGGCTGCTCGGCAATGTTGACGGTGATGCTGGTGATGGCTTGTTTATGAATTCCTGGATTCGAATTTTGATTTATCTGGCGGCGGCGCCCTTCGTCGGCGGATTGCTGGCGGGCTGGGACCGCCGGATTTCGGCGCGCATGCAGTCGCGCCGCGGTCCGCCCATCCGGCAGCCGTTCTACGACGTGCAGAAACTGTGGTCGAAGCAAAACATCGTCGTCCGCCGCTCGCAGAACTTTTACATCGTGTTCTTCCTGTTGCTGGTCATCTTCACCGGCGCGCTGTTTTTTGGCGGGTCGGATTTGCTGCTGGTCATCTTCGCCCTGACCCTCGCGGCCATTTTCTTCGTGCTCGGCGCGTACAAGGCCAGTTCGCCTTACAGCTTCATTGGCGCGGAACGCGAGTTGATCCAGATGATGGCCTACGAACCGATGGTGCTGCTGACGGCCATCGGGATGTACATGGTCACCAAAAGCTTCGCCGTAAATGACATTGCCAATCATCCCGCCCTGCTGGTGCTGGCGCTGCCGGGAATTTTCCTCGGCTTCCTCTACACGCTCGAAATCAAATTCCGCAAATCACCCTTCGATCTGTCCTGCTCGCACCACGCCCATCAGGAACTGGTGCGCGGCATCACCACCGAGTTTTCCGGACGCACGCTGGCCCTGATCGAGATCGCGCACTGGTACGAAAACGTGTTTCTGCTGGGCTGGGTCTATCTGTTCTTCGCTTCGATGCCGGTTTTGGGCGTGGCCATGTCGCTGCTGGTGTTTGTTTTCGTCATTCTGGTGGACAACGTGTTCGCCCGGCTCAAGTGGCAGACGGCGATCCGGAGCGCGTGGATCGTGGCGGCCGTGTTCGGTTTTGGAAACATCCTGGTGCTCTCGCTTTGTTCCGCGAAACCGGCCATCCCAGTCGCCGCCCCGGTCGTTCCGGCCGTCACCCAACCCGCCGCCAGCAGAACGGTGCCTGCCACCGCCTTGACGCCAGCCAAGAACGCTGCCAACGCCATTGCCCAGAGGAATTGAATCATGTCCGGCTTTTCAAAATCACCCTGGATCATCCACTACGACGCCTCGAGCTGCAACGGCTGCGACATCGAAGTGCTGGCCTGTCTGACGCCGATTTTTGACGTCGAGCGCCTGGGCGTGGTCAACACCGGCAACCCGAAGCATGCCGACATTTTCCTGGTCACCGGCGCCGTCAACGAACAGAGCAAGGACGTCATCCGCAACATCTACAATCAGATGCCGGAACCAAAGGTGGTGGTGGCGGTGGGCACCTGCGCTGCCAGTGGCGGCATCTTCCGCGAGTGCTACAACATCTCCGGCGGAGTGGACAGTGTGATTCCGGTGGATGTGTATGTGCCGGGCTGCGCCGCGCGACCGGAGGCCATTGTGGACGGCGTGGTCCAAGCCCTCGGGGTGTTGGAACAAAAACACCAGGACATGAAGGCCGTCCCGTCAAAATACCGACCAAACCCTTTACCTTCGCGCCGAAAAGAGCAACGCGCCGGAGATCCTCGCCCTGCAAAAGACCGCCGGCCAGTGCGAGGCGGAAATTTACAACGACGAAAACCTGCCGGCCCTGCAGCAGACGCTGGAGGAACTGCAGAACGACTTTGACCGGGCGACCTACATCAAGGCCGT